>NZ_LLXM01000014.1:0-200000 GCF_001447135.1 Marinobacter sp. P4B1 | reverse complement strand
CGTAGGGCGTATGCGGTATTAGCAGCCGTTTCCGACTGTTGTCCCCCACTACTGGGCAGATTCCTAAGCATTACTCACCCGTCCGCCGCTCGTCAGCGGGGTGCAAGCACCCCCTGTTACCGCTCGACTTGCATGTGTTAAGCCTGCCGCCAGCGTTCAATCTGAGCCATGATCAAACTCTTCAGTTTAAATCATACAAGAACCCGAAAGTTCTTAATTCTTGCTCAAGACAAAACTCAATTTTCGACGAGTCACTGTCCTGATATTTCGTATCCGAAATACCTCGGCCAGCGCCCACACGAATTACTTGGTTAACTTGTTAAAGAGCGTTTGAGCTGTTGCTCAATCAAGGCCGCGTATTCTACATCGTTCCGCCGCCTTGTCAACCGTTGATTTCGAATAATTTTTGAAGCAATTTTTCGAATACTTTCAATCGGTTGGATTCCTTCCGAAAGTTGCCGTAAGCGGCTTGTCCCTCAGAAGTGGTGCGCATTCTACAGGCGTAAGAAAAACTGTCAACGCCCTTTTCCGAAAAAACCTTGAAGGCTTCGGTTTCCACCTACATGCCTGATCAATCGCTCACCACAATGACTATTTATTGTCCATTTTGTGACGCATTTCAAGTTCTTTTTAGTGGCACCAGAGACGAAACACCAAACCACCTGGCTCGCACCACCAACAATCCCGCCAGAATTACCGCGTAAACCACCATTTCGGTAATGTCACTTCTTGCCTGCCAGAGGAAGTGCACCCACGCGAGTATCGCTGCCGGGTAAATCAAACGATGCAACGGCTTCCACCACCGCCCGGTACGCTTCATCATTCCCCGGGTAGATGTGATCGCCAGGGGTACCATCGCCAGGAACGCGGCAGCGCCGGCAATAATGTAAGGGCGCTTGGTAAAGGTGGCCCAAAGATCCATCCAGCCCAGAATCAGCTGAAGGAAGGCCAGCAGATGCAACGCGGCATAGAAAAAGGCAAACAACCCCAGCATCCGCCGGTAACGCAACCAGCCCGACCAGCCGGTTACTTTCTTTAACGGGGTAATGGCGAGCGTAACCAGAAGCAACTGGAATGCGGCAATGCCAAGCGCCTCCGTAATCACCTGTCCAGGGTCCGGCCCCAGATTGGCATTAACAATATCAGCAGCCAGAAAGCCCAGCGGCAGCAGGGCCAAACCAAACACCAGGCACTTTCCGGCAATACCGAGCCACCTATTTGCCACAGCAGACGCCATCAGTAATACCTGGACAGGTCCATGCCCTTGTAAAGGCCGGCCACCTGCTCGCCGTAGCCATTAAACTTTTCAGTCTCAATCCAGTTCGGCCGGAACACGCCCGAAGGCAAACGGCGCTCCATCTTCTGGCTCCAGCGCGGGTGATCCACTTCCGGGTTCACGTTGGCGTAGAAGCCGTATTCGCTTGGCGCAATCATTTCCCAGCTGGATTTCGGCTGCTCTTTCATAAAGCGGATACGCACAATCGACTTGATACTCTTGAAACCGTATTTCCAGGGCACCACCAGGCGGATCGGCGCGCCGTTCTGGTTAGGCAGCGTCTTTCCATACAGCCCTACCGCCAGAAACGACAATTCATTCATCGCCTCATCCATACGCAGGCCTTCCCGATAGGGCCAGTCAATGGTACTGAACAGAGATCGCTGTCCGCGCATCTGCTCCGGGGCATTCAGCGTTTCGAAGTAGACGAATTTCGCATCCGAGTTCGGCTCCAGGCGTTTGATTACCTCCGCCAGCGGTACACCCACCCACGGGATCACCATTGACCAGGCCTCAACACACCGCAACCGGTAGATCCGCTCCTGGTACTGGTGAGGCTTCAGCAAATCCTCCAGCTCGTACTTGCCGGGATTCGCACACTCCCCCTCTACTTCAACGGACCAGGGGTCCACAGACATTTCCGAAGCGTAGCGGGATGGGTCCTGCTTACCGGTGCCGAATTCGTAGAAATTGTTGTACGTGGTGATGGCATCATACGGGGCCGGTTTCTCGTCGGTGGAGAATTGCGGCATAGCCTTGTAGTCCAAAACCGTTCCCGGCCGGGTATCTTCCGCCCGAACCAGTCCCGGAATTGACAGCGCTGCGGCTGAAGCAATAGCACCGGTCATGAACTTGCGCCGGTTCAGGTAAACGGATTCCGGGGTTACTTCAGATTCGGGGACAGACCAGGAAGGGCGTTGCTTGATAAACATCGGAGGCTCCAGAGTTCGCGGTTAACAGATAGACCGAACATTCCCGGAGAAATTCCCGCCCGGGCGGATCCGGGCGGGAGGCAGTTGTCGTCAGGCGCGCTTTGGCTTTTTGCGGAACAAGGCGCGGACCGGACCCGACAACGCATAGATCAGGAACGCACTGAACAATACGGTGGCCGGGTCTACAGCGATCACTACCAGTATCAAAACCACCAGCAAGATAGCGGCGAAAGGCACCCGGCCCCGCAAATCCAGGTCTTTGAAGCTGCGGTAAAGCACGTTGCTCACCATCAGCACGCCGGCACCGCCGACGACCACAATAGACAGCAAGGTCAGCCAGGCGGACGGTTCAAACTGATGGAAGCACCAGACCAGGCCTGCCACACAGGCGGCTGCAGCCGGGCTCGGCAAACCCACAAAGAACTTTTTATCAACAGAGCCAATCTGGGTGTTGAAGCGAGCCAGCCGCAATGCCGCGCCGGCCACGTAGATGAACGTAATAGCCCAGCCCACTTTATCCAGCCCGTTCAGGGCCCAGAAGAAGGCCACCATACCCGGAGCCACCCCGAAGGCCACCATATCGGCCAGGCTGTCATACTCTTCACCGAACTTGCTCTGGGTGTTGGTCATCCGGGCCACCCTGCCGTCCAGGCCGTCCAGAACCATCGACACGAAAATAGCGATGGCGGCGTTATCGAACACGCCGTTGGCGGCAGAGACAATGGCATAGAACCCGGAAAACAGGGATGCGGTGGTCAGGGCATTGGGCAGCAGGTAGATGCCCTTACGGCGCACCTTGGCTCCCTCAACCAACTCTTCCTCGACAACCTCGCCACTTTCAAGGTCCAGCTCTGCAGCCTTGTTCGGTTCAGGCTTGTCGACAGATTTATTCTCTTCAGTCATTCCATAAACTCCGGAAAGCATTTGGGCGGAGTATATACGAAAAACGCGGCCACTAGGGCCGCGCTTTCAAACCGTACCGGAAATTCCGGATCAGTTCTTTTCTTTATCCACGATCTTGTTCGCGGAAATCCACGGCATCATGGAACGCAGCTTCTCGCCCACAGTCTCGATCTCGTGAGCCGCGTTCTGGCGACGACGAGCAGTCATGGACGGATAGTTCAGGGCACCTTCAGAGATGAACATCTTGGCGTATTCGCCACTCTGGATGCGCTTCAGTGCGTTACGCATGGCTTCGCGGGACTGCTCGTTGATCACCTCCGGGCCGGTTACGTACTCGCCGTACTCAGCGTTGTTGGAGATGGAGTAGTTCATGTTGGCGATGCCGCCTTCGTACATCAGGTCAACAATCAGCTTCAGCTCGTGCAGACACTCGAAGTACGCCATTTCCGGAGCGTAGCCCGCTTCGGTCAGGGTTTCGAAACCGGCTTTAACCAGCTCAACCGCGCCACCACACAGAACCGCCTGCTCACCGAACAGGTCGGTTTCAGTTTCGTCTTTGAAGGTGGTTTCGATGATACCGGTACGGCCGCCGCCGATGCCGCTGGCGTAGGACAGGGCTACGTTCTTGGCGTTGCCGGAAGCGTCCTGGAAGATCGCGATCAGATCAGGAATACCGCCGCCCTTGGTGAACTCGGTGCGTACCGTGTGGCCCGGTGCCTTCGGAGCAACCATGATCACGTCCAGGTCTTTACGCGGAACGATCTGGTTGTAGTGGATAGCAAAACCGTGAGCGAACGCCAGGGTTGCGCCCTGCTTCAGGTTCGGCTCGATTTCGTCGCGGTACAGCTGGGCCTGGAACTCGTCCGGAGTCAGCACCATAACAACGTCAGCGGAAGCAACGGCAGAAGCCACGTCGCTGGTCTTCAGGCCGTAGGCTTCAGCCTTGGCGATGGAGGAAGAGCCGGCACGCAGGCCAACCACTACGTCTACACCAGAGTCCTTCAGGTTGCACGCGTGCGCGTGGCCCTGAGAGCCGAAGCCCAGAATGGCAACTTTCTTGCCCTGGATGATGGAAAGATCACAATCCTTATCGTAATAAACCTGCATGAGAAACCTCTGTTATCAGTAACAGCCCTTCGGGGCCATAGTGTTCAAATTTTTCGGGCAGCCCTTACAGGCTGAGAACTTTTTCGCCACGGGCGATGCCGGATACACCGGTACGCACCACCTCCAGCACACCAGACGTGCCTACAGCCTGGATAAAGCCATCAAGCTTACTGCTGTCGCCGGCCAGCTGAACGGTATAAACCGAACTGGTTACGTCGACAATCTGGCCCCGGAAGATATCCACGGTGCGCTTGATTTCCGCACGCTGGGAACCGGTTGCCTTAAGCTTGACCAGCATCAGCTCACGCTCGATGTGGGCACCTTCGGTCAGGTCTACCAGCTTGACCACTTCAATCAGCTTGTTCAGCTGCTTGGTGATCTGCTCGATAACCTTGTCGGAACCGCTGGTGGTGACGGTCAGGCGAGACAGGGTCTCGTCTTCGGTCGGCGCCACGGTCAGCGTTTCGATGTTGTAGTTGCGCTGGGAAAACAGCCCAACCACGCGGGACAGTGCACCCGGCTCGTTTTCAAGCAAAACAGAAATGATTCGACGCATGATCACACCCTCTCCGTTTTGCTGAGCCACATATCTTTCATGGAACCACGGGCAACCTGCATCGGGTACACATGCTCGAAGCGGTCCACGTAAATATCCACAAATACCAGCTTGTCTTTCATCGCCAGGACTTCCTTGAGCTTGGGCTCCAGGTCTTCCTTGCGATCAATGCGCACGCCAACATGGCCGTAGGCTTCCGCCAGCTTGATGAAGTCCGGCAGAGACTCCATGTAAGACTGGGAATGACGGGACTCGTAGTTCATGTCCTGCCACTGCTTGACCATGCCCAGGGCCTGGTTGTTCAGGTTGATGATCTTCACCGGCAGGTTGTACTGCTTGCAGGTGGACAGCTCCTGGATGTTCATCTGGATACTGCCTTCACCGGTGAAGCACAGCACTTCATCTTCCGGATGGGTCAGCTTGATGCCCATGGCTGCCGGCAGGCCGAAGCCCATGGTGCCGAGGCCACCGGAGTTGATCCAGCGGTTAGGCTTGTCGAACTTGTAGTACTGGGCAGCAAACATCTGGTGCTGGCCCACATCGGTGGTTACAAAGGCATCACCGTTGGTGAGCTTCCAGAGCATCTCGACCACTTCCTGCGGCTTGATCACATCCGGGCTGGTTTCGTAACGCATACCGTGGAACGCACGCCACTCTTCGATCTGCTTCCACCAGGACCCCAGCGCTTCGGCATCCGGCTTGTCCTTCGACTCTTTGACCAGCGACAGCATTTCTTTCAGTACCGCATCCACCGGGCCAACAATGGGCACGTCTGCATCTACGGTCTTGGAGATAGACGCCGGGTCGATATCGATATGAATAATACGCGCACCCGGGCAGAACTTCTCGGTGGCGTTGGTTACGCGGTCATCAAAGCGCGCGCCCACACAGAGAATCAGGTCTGAATGGTGCATCGCCATGTTGGCTTCATAGGTGCCGTGCATACCCAGCCAGCCCAAATGCTGCTTGTCGGTCGCCGGATAGCAGCCGATGCCCATCAGGGTGTTGGTGATGGGGAAGCCCAGGGTCTGGGTCAGCTCGGTCAGCTGGCTGGAGGCCTTGCCCAGGATCACACCGCCGCCGGCATAGATGATCGGGCGCTTGGCCGCCATCAGCATGTCTACGGCTTTCTTGATCTGGCCGGCATGGCCACGGACTGCCGGGTTATAGGAGCGCAGCTTGACCTTCTTCGGATAGGCATACTCATAGCGCTCGTTCGGGGTGGTCATATCCTTGGGGATATCCACCACAACCGGGCCGGGGCGGCCGGTAGAGGCAATGTAGTAAGCCTTGCGGATCACTTCAGGAATTTCTTCCGGATGGCGCACGCTGAGGTTGTGCTTAACCACCGGGCGGGAAACACCGATCATGTCGGTTTCCTGGAAGGCATCTTCACCAATCAGTGTAGATGCAACCTGGCCGCACAGAACCACCATGGGGATGGAATCCATGAATGCGGTGGCAATGCCGGTAATAGTGTTGGTGGCTCCAGGACCCGAGGTCACCAGTACGGTACCTGGTTTTCCGGTTGCACGGGCGTAGCCGTCGGCCATGTGGACCGCCGCCTGTTCGTGCCGCACCAGAATATGCTTGACTTTGTCCTGCCTGAACAGCGCATCATAAATATGAAGGGCTGCACCACCCGGATAGCCGTATATGTATTCGATCCCTTCATCCTGCAGGGAGCGGATCAGCATATCGGCGCCAGACAATAACTCCACGATTTCTACCCTCTTCTACGAGTGAATGAGCCGGGTTACGCCCCGGTTGCCTGGATTCTCGGTTTCCCTGCTTCTTTTGAAAGCGGAACCGGCGTACTCCTCCACACCATTTTAAGAGATTGTCTCCTGGCCAGCCGCCCTCCTGAGGGTTGCGGAGAACGACCAATCAACGGGTTGCACGTAAGCAACAACCAGTGCCCGCCAGCGGGTGGCGAACGCAGTGTGGTGATTAACGGGGGATACTCGCTCGGGATTGCCTGCCGTATTGACCCCAGTCTTCAGGCAATCTGCAATTCTGACAGCGCGAAACTCACTGTCAATAGGCGCTGTGGCTTAATTGCCACCATTTTCTTAGACACAGGCCCCCGGTTGGCCAATAATGGTGCAAGAGATTTGAACCAGACAGAAGAAAATCCGCATTCGGGGTGGCATCATGTCACCAGGCAGTAATCGAATAACGAGTGGACCTATGAACCGAAAAATCCTGATGCTGGCCGCGATCATGGCCGCCGCCCCGGTCTTCGCCGCCGGTGCCTCCGTCTATAAATGGACCGACGACAGCGGCGTAACCCACTTCGGGGATCGCCAGCCTAATGGTGCATCTGCAGAGATTGTTAACGTGCGCACCGGCAAGAGTTCCGGCGGCCAGGCGTCCCGGGTGAGCCCGCAACAGCAGGTTCAGGAAATCCAGGAGCGCCAGCAGGCTGAAGCCCAGCAGCGCCAGGAAACGGCCCAGGAAGAAGCCCTGCGCAAACAGCGTGAAGCCAACTGCGCCACCGCCCGCTCCAACCTGGATGTGATAAACAGCAACGCCAGGATCCGGGTAGAAGAAAACGGCGAGATGCGCTATCTCACGCCGGAAGAGATTGAAGAGCAGCGCAAGCAGTTTGAAGAGATTGCCGCCGAGAACTGTGGCCCGATGGAAGAACGAACCGAGCAGCAGTAAAACAAAAAAGCCAGCCGGGCAACCCGACTGGCTTTTTCGTTCCCGGTTGATAGCCGGGGCCACGAAGCCCCGGCACTGCGCAGCAATTACTTGCTGGCAAACACCACGGCGTTGTCCTGAACCGTCGCCACGATGGTATCCCCCGGCATAAACTCCCCTTTCAGCAGCTTCTGCGCCAACGGGTTTTCGATCAGCCGCTGGATCGCCCGCTTCAGCGGACGGGCACCGTAGACCGGATCGTAGCCCACCTCGGCCAGCAGTTGCATGGCATCTTCGGCGATCTCCAGTTTCATGTCCTGATCCTTCAGGCGCTGCGCCAGGTTCGCGATCTGGATGCGGGCAATGCCCTGGATCTGGTTTTCCGCCAGCGGATGGAACACCACCACTTCATCCACACGGTTGATGAACTCGGGGCGGAAGTGGGTACCCACCACTTCCATCACCGCAGACTTCATGTCTTCGTAGTTCTCCTCGCCCGCCTTCTCCTGAATGATGTGAGAGCCCAGGTTGGAGGTCATCACAATCACCGTGTTGCGGAAGTCCACGGTGCGGCCCTGGCCATCGGTCAGGCGGCCATCGTCCAGCACCTGCAGCAGGATGTTAAAGACATCCGGGTGGGCTTTCTCTACCTCATCCAGCAACAGCACGGAATAGGGCCGGCGGCGCACCGCTTCGGTCAGGTAACCACCCTCTTCGTAACCCACGTATCCGGGAGGCGCACCAATCAGCCGGGCCACGGAGTGCTTCTCCATAAACTCGGACATATCGATTCGCACCATTGCTTCTTCGGTATCGAACAGGAACGAAGCCAGTGCCTTGCACAGTTCGGTTTTGCCCACACCCGTGGGGCCGAGGAACAGGAAGGAACCGTTGGGACGGTTCGGGTCCGACAACCCGGCCCGGGACCGGCGCACGGCGTTAGACACTGCTTCCACCGCTTCTTCCTGGCCAATCACCCGGCCGTGCAGCGCCTCTTCCATGCGCATCAGCTTGTCGCGCTCGCCTTCCAGCATCTTGGACACCGGAATACCGGTCCACTTGGAAACGATTTCGGCGATTTCCTCATCGGTTACCCGGTTACGCAGCAGTTCCATCTTCTGCATCTCGGCCTGGCCGGCCATTTCCAGCTGGCGCTCCAGTTCCGGAATCTTGCCGTACTGAAGTTCCGACATCCGCCCCAGGTCACCGGAGCGGCGGGCAGTTTCCAGGTCAATGCGCGCCTGCTCCAGGTCGCTCTTGATCTTCTGGGAGCCGTGCAGGGCCGCTTTCTCGGCATTCCACACTTCTTCGAGGTCCGAGTATTCGCGCTCAACGCCGGCAATCACATCGGACAACTCCGCCAGTCGCTTCTTGGAGGCGTCGTCTTTCTCTTTCTTCAGGGCCTCGCGCTCGATCTTCAGCTGAATCAGGCGGCGCTCGAGGCGGTCCAGCGCTTCCGGCTTGGAATCCATCTCCATGCGGATCTGACTGGCGGCTTCATCCACCAGGTCGATAGCCTTGTCCGGCAACTGGCGGTCGGTGATGTAGCGATGCGACAACTTGGCGGCAGCAATGATGGCCCCGTCAGTTACCTCAACCCCGTGGTGCACTTCGTAGCGCTCTTTCAGGCCCCGCAGGATGGCAATGGTGTCTTCCTCGCTGGGCTCGGAGACCAGCACCTTCTGGAACCGGCGCTCAAGGGCCGCGTCTTTCTCGATATTTTCCCGGTATTCATTCAGGGTAGTGGCGCCCACGCAGTGCAACTCACCCCGGGCCAGTGCCGGTTTAAGCATGTTACCGGCGTCCATGGAGCCTTCCGCCTTACCGGCGCCCACCATGGTGTGAATCTCGTCGATGAACAGGATGATCTGGCCTTCCTGCTTCGACAGCTCGTTCAGCACCGCCTTCAGGCGCTCCTCGAACTCGCCCCGAAACTTGGCGCCGGCAATCAGCGAACCCATATCCAGGGACAGCACCTTCTTGTCTTTCAGGCCATCGGGCACTTCGCCGTTCACAATGCGCTGGGCCAGGCCTTCCACAATGGCAGTCTTACCCACACCGGGCTCACCAATCAGCACCGGGTTGTTCTTGCGCCGGCGCTGCAGCACCTGGATGGTACGGCGGATTTCATCGTCCCGACCGATCACCGGGTCCAGCTTGCCCTGTTCGGCCCGCTCGGTCAGATCAATAGTGTACTTGGACAACGCCTGACGATTTTCTTCTGCACCTGCATCGTTCACGGTTTCACCACCACGCACCTGATCAATAGCCTTTTCCAGGGCGGCTTTGTCTACGCCCTGCTCCCGCAGAATGCGGCCCAAAGAACCCCGGCCTTCCAGCGCCGCCAGCAAGATCAGCTCGCTGGAAACAAACTGGTCGCCCCGCTTCTGGGCCTGCTTGTCTGCCATATTCAGCAGCCGGCCGAGGTCGTTGGATACCGACACATCGCCGGCGTTGCCCTGCACTTCCGGCAGGTTTTCAATTTCCTGGGCGACGGCCTGGCGCACCCGGCCAGCCTCTGCGCCCACCTGTTGCAGCAGCGGCTTTACCGATCCGCCCTGCTGATCGAGCAGCGCCTGCATAAGATGCACCGGCTCAATAAAATTATGGTCTTTGCCTACCGCGATCGACTGCGCATCCGCTAGGGCGGACTGCAGTTTGCTGGTCAGCTTGTCGATTCTCATGAGTTCAGTTCCCCGAATTTTTTGCGAATACGCACCACGGCCCGTTGCCTTCGGCGTATTCCGATTGCTTTGACATTTAATGTAGGGGCAGGTAGGGGGACTTCAAGCTGGGGGCTGACTATTTCGACGAAAACTTGACGGCCGTCAGCTTCGGCCGGTCAGCCCAGCCAGATAATCGACGCCATACGGCCAGTCTGGCCATCGCGGCGATAGGAGAAAAACCAGTCCTGGTCGCGCACGGTACACAGGCTACCGCCGGATACCGAGGCAACCCCGACGTGCCGCAAGCGTTGGCGGGCAAGGTGGTAGATGTCGGCCATGAAATGGCCGGGCCGGGCGCCGGCTGACCTGAAGGCATCAGCGGCTTCCGGGGACTGCCCGATAAAGGCTTCGCGCACTTCCGGGCCCACTTCGAACTGCTTCGGGCCTATGGCGGGGCCCATCCAGGCCACCAGCTCCGAAGGCTCCACCGCCATGGCGGCCACCAGGTTTTCCAGTACACCGCCACACAGGCTGCGCCAGCCGGCGTGGGCCGCGCCCACCACCGTGCCTTTGCGGTCCGCCAGCAGCACCGGCAGGCAGTCAGCCGTCAGGATGGCGCAGGCCATTCCGGGAATACGGGTAAAGCTGGCGTCTGCATCCGGGCGGGAGCCCACGGTGGCAGGCGTTAATTCAACCACTTCGGTGCCATGCACCTGGTTCAGCCAACCAATGCGGTTGCTGTCCAGCCCCGCGAAGCGGGCCAGGGTTTGCCGGTTTTCCTGCACGTGGCCAGAATTATCACCCACGTGATCGCCCAGATTCAGGCTGTGCCAGGGCGGCCGGCTGACGCCACCCTTGCGGGTAGTGCACAAGGCCCGCACCCGGCGTGGCGCAGGCCAGTCCGGGCGCAGTACGTCGTGCTCAGTAATCATTCTCTTCCAGTTCCCGGGCATGCTTGCGCAGGGTTTCGATCAGGTGAACCATGTCTTCTGGCAGGGGCACTTCCCAGCTCAGAATCTCGCCGGTTTCCGGGTGTTCCAGGGTCAGCTGCCGGGCATGCAGGGCCTGGCGATGGAACGCCGCCAGCACATCCCGCAACTCTTCGGTGGTGCCTTTGGGCAAACGCAGACGACCGCCATAAACAGGATCACCTACCAGCGGATGGCGCACGTGGGTCATGTGTACCCGAATCTGGTGCGTGCGGCCGCTTTCCAGCTTGCAACGAACATGGGTATGGGCGGCAAAGCGCTCAATCAGCCGGTAATGAGTCACTGCCGGCTTACCGGACGACACCACAGCCATGCGCTTGCGATCCTGCGGGTGCCGGCCAATGGGCGCATCCACCGTAGCGCCACCGGTAAGAGAACCCACTACCACGGCCTCGTATTCCCGGCCCATGGTACGTTCCTGCAGCTGGTTAACCAGCGAGGTGTGGGCAATCAGGCTGCGGGCCACCACCATAATGCCGGAGGTGTCTTTATCCAGCCGGTGCACAATGCCGGCCCGGGGCAGGTTTTCCACTTCCGGCGCATAGTTCAGCAGCGCATTCACCAGGGTGCCGTCGGCATGGCCCGCCGCCGGGTGCACCACCAGCCCGGCAGGCTTGTTGATCACCAGCAGGTGCTCGTCTTCGTACACGATATCCAGCGTGATCGGCTCCGCTTCCCAGGTAACCTGCACTTCCGGCTCGGCGTCCAGGTCCAGAACGTCGTCCATCATGACTTTGTCCCTGGGCTTACGGGCTTCGCCGTTCACCGTGAGCGCCCCGCTTTTGATCCAGGACTGCAGGCGCGAGCGGGAATGCTCGGGCATGAGTTCGGCCGCAGCCTGATCCAGCCGCCGGTCGCTCAGTTCCGGGGGGATGGTGTAATGTCCGGTAATACGGTTATCGGAAGACATTCGGCCTCTTTTTGCTACAATGCGGGGTTCATTCAAGTTGCGACCATTATACGGGATTCCGGCATGAGATCAGTTGTCCGATTACTGCTAATTTCCACTATCATTGCGCTGGCCAGCGGCTGCGCCTCTAATCGCGAAGTGGAAGTACTGCCGGAAGAGACATACTACGACAACGCCCGCCAGGCCATGAACTCCGGCAACTTCAACGAAGCCGAAGAAAACCTGGACGCCCTGGAAACCTATTATCCGTTCGGCCGCTACGCCGAACAGGCCCAGCTCGACCTGATCTTCGCCCGCTACCAGAACCTGGACCTGGAAGGCTCCCGGGCGGCGGCTGACCGCTTTATGCGCCTGAACCCCCAGAGCGACCACCTGGACTACGCCATGTACATGCGCGGCCTGGCGTCTTACAACCTGGACATGGGCCTGGCTGCCCGCTACTTCCCGATTGATGTGGCCGCCCGCAGCCCCGGCGAACAGTTGCAGGCGTTCCGGGATTTCTCCCAGCTGCTGAACCGCTTCCCGGACAGCGAATACGCCCCGGATGCCCGCCAGCGCATGATCGCCATCCGCAACCGCATGGCCGAACTGGAACTGCACGCAGCCCGCTACTACATCAAGCGTGAGGCCTTTGTGGCGGCCAACAACCGGGCACGGTACGTGGTGGAGAACTTCCCGTCTTCCCCGGCCGTTGAAGAAGCACTGATTCTGCTGGCCGACACCTTCCGCTTTATGGACCTGAAGAAAGGCGCCAGCGATGCCATCGCTACCCTGCGCCAGAACTTCCCCAATAGCGAAGCCTTCGATGAGAACGGTGAGTTCCAGTCTGACCGCCTGCGCCGCCAGAACCGGTCCCTCACCAACGTGGTTACCTTCGGCCTGATGGGCGACGAGTAAGGCCAGCGGCCTTACTTGCCAATTTTCCAGCCGTTGGTAATCGGATACCGGCGGTCCTTGCCAAACCCGCGCTCGGTAATGCGCACCCCGATGGGTGCCTGCCGGCGCTTGTATTCGTTGATGTCCACCAGCCTTACCACCCGTTCGACATCCGCCCGCTCAAAACCTTCCGCGACAATGGCCTCGGCACTGTAATCACGCTCTACGTACAGGTTCAGGATCTGGTCCAGAATGTCGTATCCCGGCAGGCTGTCCTCGTCTTTCTGGTCCGGCGCCAGCTCCGCTGATGGCGGCCGGGTAATCACCCGCTCCGGAATGACCGGCGACAGGCTGTTGCGATACCAGGCCAGGCGGAACACCAGGGTTTTCGGCACATCTTTCAGCACATCGAAACCGCCGGCCATGTCGCCGTACAGGGTGGAATAACCCACTGCCATCTCGCTCTTGTTACCGGTGGTCAGCACCAGAGAACCGAACTTGTTGGACAGTGACATCAGCAACACGCCCCGCAGGCGGGCCTGCAGGTTTTCTTCCGTGGTATCCGGCCTCGTGCCTTCAAAGGGCTTGGCCAGGGTTTGCATGAACACGTCGTACATAGGCTCGATGGAAAACACATCGTACTGAACGCCCATGGCCGTGGCCTGAGCCTCCGCATCTTCCAGACTGGCGCTGGAGGTATAGCGGAACGGCATCATCACCGCCCTCACCCGGTCCTTGCCCAGGGCATCGGCCGCTACCGCCAGGGTCACGGCAGAATCGATACCACCCGACAACCCCAGCACCACGGATTTAAAGCCGTTCTTGTTCACGTAATCCCGAACACCGGTCACCAGCGCGTTGTACACATTGGCTTCCAGGGAAGGCTCCTCCGGCAAGGGCTGAGAGATTGGCTGGCAGTGGTGCTCACACAGGAATTCCACCGGGAACAGACCGTCGGTAAACTGGGGCGCTTCAACGGCCAGCGCACCGGCGTGGTCGACCACCATGGAGCCACCATCAAACACCAGCTCGTCCTGCCCGCCCACCAGGTTTGCGTACACAATGCTCACCCGGTTATCCGCCGCCTTGCGTTCCAGCAGCGCCTTGCGCCGGGCCTGTTTGTCGATATCGTAGGGGGAAGCATTCAGGTTCAGAATCAGTTGCGCACCGGCGGCTGCGGCATCTTCCAGCGGGCCGTCTTTCCAGATGTCCTCACACACGGTGATGCCCACGGGCACGCCTTTGAACTCCATCACCAGGGTATCGCGGCCTTCGGCGAAGTAGCGCTTTTCATCGAACACCTGGTAATTGGGCGGGCAACGCTTGAAATACTGGCCGCGGATTTCGCCTTTCTCGACAACCACCGCGGCGTTATACAACAAGCCGCCGGAGCGCACCGGCGCGCCGATTACCATGGCCGGTTCCAGGTTGGCCTGCTGCAAACGCTCCAGGGCCTCGGTAATGCGCAGGTCCAGGCTCGGTCGCAGTAGCAGGTCTTCCGGTGGGTAGCCGGTCAGGCACAGCTCCGGGAACAGCACGATGTCGGCCTGGTGCTGCTCCTGGGCCTGCTGCGTGGCCTTCAATACCAGCTCGGTATTACCCGGAATGTCTCCAACCAGAAAGTCCAGCTGGGCCATAACCACCCGCAGCTTGCGGGGAGAGTCTGAATCGGCGGATGCGGTTCCGGGTGTGGCCATGCAAAGGCTCCTGTAACTTGTTGCCATGAAAAGGCTATTATAACCCCGCAAAGGCAAGGATTTCTTCCGGGCAGAGGCAATAACCCCTTCATGGCAACCGAGCTTACCAACACAACCCATGCCCGCTCCCCGTTCGGGCCACCGGCAAAGTATCAGCAGGCCCGCCTGTTCCGGATCTACAACCACTACCGGGTGGTCATCAGCCTGCTGCTGGTGGCCCTGCTGTTTGTAGACCCATTCACCGCAGACACCCGTTTCCGCTGGCTGGACTACTATCAGGCCGGGGTGGTTTCATACCTGGCCCTGAACGGCTTTATCGCCCTGCTCCTGCTGGCCGGCTTCCAGCCCCGGCAGCGGCACATCATCCTGTCCATACTGGCGGATATCCTGGTAATGCACGGCTTGCTGCTGGCCAGTTCCGGTATCACCAACGGGCTGGCCAACCTGGTGATTGTCGCGGTTGCCGCCGGCAACATCCTGACCCCCACCCGCATGGGCACCTTCTACGCCGCACTGGCGGCCATCTGCTCACTGGGCATCTCTGGCTGGGCCGTGATCACCATCAACGAAAGTGCCGACGACATTGTTCGGGCCGGTTCTTTGGGCATCCTGTATTTCGCCACGGCGGTGATTCTGCAGGGTATCTCCAAGCGAATGATCCGCAGCGAAGCACTGGCCAGCAGCCGGGCCAGGAGCATTGCCGAGCTGGAGCAGATCAACCAGCAAATTATCCAGCGCATGCGCACCGGCATTCTGGTACTGGACCGGCACGGTTACATTCGCCTGGCCAACGCCGCCGCAGAAGAACTGCTGTTCGGCGCTGCCAGCCACCAGGCGGGCAAATCCGGCCACCACCGGGAACTGCCCCCGCCCCTGAAAAGGGGCCTGGAACTCTGGTTGAGAAACCCAGGCAGGCGCATCGAGCCCTTCCAGCCGTCAACCACCTCTCCGTTATTACAAGCCAGCCTGACCCAGCTGGACCAGGACCAAGGCGACCTGATACTGGTGTTCATCGAAGACATGAGTAAGGTTACCCAGCAGGCCCAGCAAATGAAGCTGGCCTCACTGGGCCGCCTGACCGCCGGCATCGCCCATGAAATCCGCAACCCGCTGGGCGCCATCAGCCACGCGGCCCAGTTGATGGAAGAATCTCCCAACCTGGACAAGGGCGACCAGCAAATGCTGGATATCATTCGCCGGCATTCCCGGCGGGTGAACGGCATTATCGAAAACGTACTGGACTTGTCCCGCCGCCGGGCAGCGGATACCGAACTGGTGGATGTGGCCAGCTGGCTTGAAGAGTTCCGCCAGGACTTCCTGCAAACCCTGGACGACGACACCCCCGTACAGATCGAACTCTTCTGCGACGAAGCCATACCCTCCGCCCGGTTCGATAAAAGCCAGGTTGAACAGGTGCTGGTAAACCTGTGTGACAACGGTTTGCGGTACAGCAAGCAGCACAGCGGCCAAAACAGGATACAATTAGCCGCGGGCACCAGTGCCGATGGCGAGCGGGCCTTTGTGGATGTTAAGGATTTCGGCCCCGGTATTGCCCCGGAACACCGCAACTCCGTGTTCGAGCCGTTTTTCACCACCGATAAAAGCGGCACCGGCCTTGGCCTGTACCTGGCCCGGGAACTGTGTGAAGCCAACCAGGCGCACCTGTCGCTGGTCGAAGACGGCGAGCCCGGCTGCCGGTTCCGGATTACCTTCGCCCATCCGGGCCGGATGATCTGACCGCCAGGCTGCCAACGCACTGCCATTCATCAAAGAACTGAACACAGATAATGACAAAACAGACCGCGCTGATCGTAGACGACGAACCGGATATCCGGGACCTGCTGGAAATCACCCTCACGCGCATGGGCATAGAGGCCTACACCGCGCCCGACCTGGCCAGCGCCCGGAGTTTACTGGCCAAGCACCAACCCCACCTGTGCCTGACCGACATGAACCTGCCAGACGGCAACGGCATAGAACTGGTGCAGTGGATTCAGGAACACAGCCCCTGCACCCCGGTGGCCGTGATTACCGCCTACGGCAGCATGGACACCGCCATTGAATCGTTAAAAGCCGGCGCCTTTGATTTTGTCTCCAAACCGGTCGAACTGCCCCGGCTGCGGGAGCTGGTGAACAGCGCCCTGAAACTGTCCGAACCCAAACTGCAACCGGCCGAAGAGAACGACGAACCCGGCCTGCTGCTGGGCGAGTCCCCGCAAATCCGCAAACTGCGCAACCAGACCCGCAAACTGGCTCGCAGCCAGGCCCCCGTGTTTATCAGCGGCGAATCCGGCAGCGGTAAAGAACTGGTTGCCCGGATGATCCACCTGCAAGGCCCAAGAGCCGACGGCCCGTTCATCGCCGTCAACTGCGGAGCCATACCGTCGGAACTGATGGAAAGCGAATTCTTCGGCCACAAGAAAGGCAGCTTCACCGGCGCCATCGACAACAAACCCGGCCTGTTCCGCAGCGCCGACGGCGGCACTTTGTTTCTGGACGAAGTGGCCGACCTGCCCCTGGCCATGCAGGTAAAACTGCTGCGCGCCATCCAGGAAAAAGCCGTGCGCCCGGTGGGCGACTCCCAGGAAATTGCCGTAGACATCCGCATCCTCAGCGCCACCCACAAAAACCTGCCGGAACTGGTACAGGAAGGCAGCTTCCGCCAGGATTTATTCTACCGCATTAACGTAATCGAACTGGCGGTGCCGCCACTGCGGGACCGGGGCGACGACATCCCCCTGCTGGCCAACCACATACTCCAGCGCATCGCCCGTGAATACGAATGCGACCCGGCCCGCCTGACTCCTGCCGCCGCCGACCGCCTGAGAGGCTATGACTTCCCCGGCAACGTGCGGGAACTGGAAAACATACTGGAGCGGGCGTTTACCCTGTGTGATGAAGACCTGATTGATGCCGACGATTTGCACCTGGGCGGAGGTGTAGTGCCAGGAGGCTCTTTCTCTGCCGGAGCTGGGAATTCTGACCCGGGAGCCGTGCCCGTGCCTGAGGGGGAGATTGACCTGGAAGGGTACCTGGAGAGTATCGAACGGCAGGCGATTGAGAAGGCGCTGGAGGCGACGCGGTGGAACAAGACGGCGGCGGCCAAGCGGTTGGGGATTAGTTTTCGGGCGTTGAGGTATCGGTTGAAGAAGCTGGGGATGGAGTAGATAATGGCCCCGGCCTGAAGGATTCGGGCCGAAAAATCACCATCACAAGGACGTTATTATGCAGAACCTGCCTGATCGGGGCTTCACCCTGATTGAACTCTTATTGGTTATTACCATTCTTTCGATCGCCCTGGGCATCGGAGCCCCGGCGATGGGCAAACTGATCGAGAACACCGAGCGCAAAGGTCTTGTTAATGACCTGCTCAGCGGCATTAACCATGCTCGAACCCATGCGATTTCCCGCGGCGTTAATGTCACGCTTTGCCCACTCGATGAAAATAACCGATGCCTCCGCGACTGGAACCGCCCCATCACCATCTTCCGTGATCCGAAACGGACCAGAAAGCTCGAAGATCAGGCAGATATCCTGCAGGTCATTCCTGCACTGGATACCGGAAGCCTCCACGGAAGAACGGGCATTCGCAAGCACTTCGCATTTCGGCCAACAGGCATGGCAAGGGACAGCATCGGGCACCTGTTATGGTGCCCCGAAGATGGAAAGCAGGAAAAAGCCTTTCAGATACGTATCAATATGGGTGGGAGGCCCATACTGGCCAGGGATTCCAATAACGATGGCATTGTGGAGGATGCCTACGGGCGGAACGTCACCTGCCCGTAGGCCAGACAAACATCAGTCGTCCCACTCCACCCAGGTTGAACCATCCTTCTGCCAGCGGCGGGTGCCGTTAGACAACAACTGAAGGTTGCCGTCTCCCGCCTGGGCACCTTTCGGCGTGGCTTGAAGCCTGTAACTGTTGCGGGTGGCATCATCTATCGTCAAATTATAATACTTGGTGGCGCCATCCAGCGGAGCTTCCGAGGGGAACAGAGTGCTGGCCGGAGCCCCCTTATCTGCCCCGCCATCAGCAGCCCCCAGATAGGTATTGCGGTTGTCTGTGTAATACCGCTCCATCGCCGTCGCAAACCCGGTCAAGGCCGCCTGGGCATCTGCCCTGCGGGTTTTAGTGACATAGTTCTGGTAAGACGGAAACGCAATGGCTGCCAGGATGCCGATGATCGCAACCACGATCATCAACTCGATCAGGGTAAAACCGCGAGCGCCGGAAGGCGCCCGCTTCATGTGTTGCAGCATAAGAGATCCTTAGAAATCCACCAGTTCAGTCCAGCCTATGCGGCCCGTTGCGTTGGTGCCGCCACCGAAGTTGGTGAGGTAGGCACTCTTTTTCGCCCCGGAGTCCGAAGTCAGAGCCAAGTCATCAATCAGAGCAAAACTCGTGATAATGCCGTCTCCGTAGAACACGCCGGCCCAACCTTCATCCGTGCCATCCAGTTTGCCGTCGTTATTAACGTCAATAATGGCTTTGTTCGGATCAGTTGAACCATCCAACTGCAATGCCGTCAGGAAGGAACTACCGCCACCGCCGCAAGGATCACCTCCGGTCGGAATTGTCGAGGCGAATACAATGAACTCCCCGCGAACCCTCGGCGGCTCTACAACCCGCTCGCCTCCACCGGGAAGGTCGACATACCAGCCGAATTTCGTTGACCAGTCTTCAAGTGCTTCGCCATCCGTTTTACGGACAGGCACAGATTCACCATCCACCGTTACCGAGCCGCCGGTAAACTCTCGCTTAACGAGATCACTGCGGCTCAGAGCAACGTTCGTCGCGTTCACATTGGTGCCGCGATCACTGATGCCGTAGAAGGTCTGAGGCTGCGCATCGCTGGCATCCTCTGCTTGCGGAATATCAGCCGCCTCAAGATATTTACCGGTACCAAAGAACACCAGCAAATTGGGATCGGCAAGCGTTGAGTCAAAGTCATTGCGGGCAACATCCGGCTGCGCAGTGATGGGCTGAGCATTTCCATCTGCATCTTTGGCGGCATACAGAACTTCAAAGTTAGCAGAAGCGGTCCAACTATCAGCACCACCCGTCAGGTCGAATGCCCAAAGATTACCATCCAGGTCTCCTGCATAGGCTCTGTCAGCAACACCGTCGCTGTTGGGATTGCCGTCGGAGTCCAGGTGGTCAACCAGGCGCACTGGCGAGAGCCCGTTACCGGAACCCAGGTCTATAAACTTCCGATTTGCGGTGTCGGCGATATCCAGAATAAACAGCCCACTCTTACCACTTGGTGCATCATAGCCGTTGCTGAAGACAGCACTCCAACGGTAGTCATTTTCTCCCCACTTCAACAGCGTAATCTGAGCCGCCTCTGTCATGTTACCGAGATTATTGTCGGTAAACTCCCACATGGTGATAGCGCTTGCGGAACCTGAAGCGAAGGAGGACGGATCAGTTACGTCCAGCGCGAACAGGCCTGGTTTGCCAGCTCGCGAGCCCCCAATGACGATGGAGCGCCATGCGCCATTCACATAAACGTCAGAGGTATTAAGCGGCAGGTCAACATAGCTTTGGTAATCCAGATCAGGAATCGTCAGAGCACTCAGCCCTTTCTCTACCTCGGTCGAATAGAGGAAGCCAGGTATGTAGGCAATAACCTCCTCGCCGCTTTGTGCATCAAACCCATGGAGCATGCCATCGTTGGCGCCCACATAGACCACTTCCGAGCGACTTTTCTTATCGGCTTTGTAGGCACTGTAGGCGGTGGCACCGAACTTTGAATCATCTGGCCAAATCTTGTTCGGCTCCCCAACAAACACCGGGGACGAGTTAATAATGGCACCAAGCCTGCTGCCCCGATCCCGGAATGGAATCCCTTCGAGTCCAGTCACACTATTGCCACTCAGATAAGAAAGCCTTGCTTTGCCCAGCTCATCCGAACCACCGTCTTTAAGGTCCGCTTTTTGATTCAGGCTCAACTCATCCCAATCAAAGTCGACGCCGTCACCATTGAAGGTAATAATCCGACGGGGATTATCAGACAGATTCCGGTCGTCCAGCAGTATTGCGGCATCCCATTTCCTGCTTGAAATGATCCCATCCTTGTCGATGGCTTCCGCACGCAGCGTTCCTGTCCAGATTTTTGATGTGAACTGGGCACTATAGATGTAACCGCCACTTCGCAGCGATGTTGTATTAAAGCTGACGTTCGAACCACTACCGAGCTGAGCGCCGATATCGTCCATCGCATCTTCCAGCGCCTTAACAAGGGCTGTGGATGATTTTGCGTCGTAGTACTCGCCCTTTCCATTCACCGCTGAGTGGTACAGATCATCAATCTGGGCAGAATCCACGCCACCCCGGCCAAACCCCATATCAGAGTCACCCCAGTCCGGCGGATTCGTGTGGGCATCAATCACCTTGGAGTAACCTTTGCCAGCAATCTTCTGGCCTTCCATGCCCAGCGCAACGGCATAGGTATTCATATGGAACTCAGTATTACAGTCCATCCAGGGCTCCTGAAGACCTGTGCCGCACTCTTCGGGCAAGCGCATGCGACCTCCGGTCACCTTACTGCCATTATTCCTTAAAGCTTCGCCGTAATAATAAGCTATATCTCCCAAGGTCCCCGAATAGTCTTTATTGGCAAAAGGCTCATCGGCTTTACTATCAGCGTTTTTAGCATCAATCGTTATACTTGGGTTGTTTGCATAGCCATCGGTAAACAGAAGCGTAAAGTTTTTTCGGCACTCCAAGGTGCCTCGGACCGTCTGCTTGCCATACTCCCTGCCGGCATGCTGCAACGATTCACGGGTTGGGGTTCCACCACCTACCCAACTGCCACTGCCAAACCGTGAGTAATGCTCACTCAGGAAAGTATCAATGTTTCCGTCAATTTCTGTGCTGTACAACTTGCCGGACATATCACGGCGGTTATGAAACCAGAAAATCCCCATGTTCAGATTCTCGAGGCCGAGAACTGACTGAGCGATAGCCGAACGGACAACCTGATGACGGCGACGGTAGTATGAGAACCAATTGGCGAAGTTTTGTTGCTGTGCTGCAAAGAAATCATCAACCGAATCGGCACCATTCAGTGCTTCGTAGACCTCCTGTTTGTTGTTACCCTCATCCTTAAACTCCAGGCGCTGGAGACAGGCGCCGTCCGGGGCGAAGGCAATTTTTCTGGATTCGACTTCAATACCGCCAGATTTTTTGAGTACCCAAGTGCTATCATCGACACTCGAGCTGCGCCAGCTTGAATACATATTTACGCCATCAAGTTCGGAACAATCCAAAACTGAAAACTCCGAAGCTCGAACGTTGAAACCACGATCGCTAAGTTTTTCGAACGACTCAACCTCTTCACACCAAAACAGAAAACACACTTCCCGGGTTGAAATTACTCCACACTCAGATTCATCATTTGGATTTACAACCTCACCGGTCGGGCAGGCCAAATAATCTCGTTCCTCATACCGAGAAACAATTTCGCCACTCGTGATCTTTAGAAACAACGTTGCTGGAATACCTATCTCACGATTATTCTCCGGGCCACTTTCCAAACCAAGCCCTCCAGCCTCAGTCAAATCAACCGTCAAAGAGTTGGACAGGCCGGGATCTAGTTTTGCAGACGTAACGGACTGGTTCCCGAACTCGGTGCTGTTATACCCGGGCCAGGGCTTGTATGCCTCAGATGGATCATAATATTGATAGTTGTAATCATTGGAACGAAGGTAAAAATTAGACCGGCTAAAACTCTTGAAAGACTCACCCGTATTGCTAAGCCTTAACCCTCGGTTATAAGGCCGCTCAGTGTCTGTAGTGTAACGCCCGGAACCAGACTCCGGGTTGAACAACCAACCCCCATCCACTGCGCTATATCCGCCCACCGCCGGCGCCAGAATCTCAAAATCCATACTCCCCGAGTCATCAACCGAAAATATCAGGTTATGATCTACCACTGCATCAACAAACAACGGCCTGTCCGAAACCGTTGCCGACCAACCCGCCACCGGGAAGCCGATAAACAGCGCCACCGACAGACTCTGCGTTACCTGCTTCAAGAATTTTTTCATTTTCATTGTCTTTTCTCCGGGCGATTGCTTACGCCTGATCAATCGGCACGAACCACGTAGGCTTCGATAGCTCTTACGGCCTGTCCTGATGCACCACTGCTGAATGCGACTACTCGGTAAACTGTTCCGCTGAGGCCGGATTGCTGGACACTGTCTCCGGCGCCACCAACACCCAGGCCAAAGCCACTGCTACTGGCCGAGCCAACACCGGGGGTGGCTTTGATGAAATAGCGGGGAGGTTCGGCCAGCAGGTCCATTTCCACCCCGTCGATTTCTTCACGGGGCATTGGCGCGGCCCTCGTGTTGTTACCGTGCCCTCCACCGGCAGGGGCCTGCCAGGAAGCAGGGTCCAGGATTCCCGCAAGGGTCTGGAGCGCGACCGGCAAGTCGTCATCTTCCTGATACAGCCCCTTGCTGTTCTCAAATGTTGGAAGCGTTGGCCCGGCCAGTTCCGCTTCGGCTGCTTGCAGGGCGAACTCGGCACCCTCGAGCGCAATCTGGGCATCCCGTTGGGATGACACCATTCGCTCCTGCAGAGTTGTGCCCTGCATGCTGGATAGCGCCAGCACAGTCAGTACCAGCAGAATCACCAGACTGACGAGCAGTGCTGCGCCCTGTTGTCTCAGGGGGGTAACGATATTCTTAGACTTCATCGGCAACTTGTTCATCCTCAGGTTCCGGTATTCAGCAGCCGGTTGCGAATGCTGTAGGTTGACGTGTAAACCCGGTAGTAATGACGATCATTGGCATCAGCCGGTTCCCATAGATTGGCGCTTAAGCTGCAGTCGGTCCAGGCGGGGAAGCAGACCTGTTGACGCTGCCGGGCCACTCGGTCTTCGGGGCTGCGCACAAGCAGGCTGATTCTTACGGCTTTTACGTAGCTGGAATTAATGGTTGTGAGGTTGGCATTGGTCACATCCAGCCAGCTGTTTATGACATTGTCACCGGCGTCACCAATACCGACCTGCATTTGCATGTCATGAACATCGGCAACAATTTCTTGCGCACTATTACTGCCTATGGTTTCCATTTTAAGAGAGCGCCGACCGGTTGCTGCATCCTCTTCGAGGTAGTAGCTGAAAGAATAAGCTTTGTAGATATCACCCGATTGAAATGCCTTGGGAAAGCAGTTTGCCGATCCTCCGGACGGGCAGCTCCACGATATTCCACTCTTTTTATTTCCGGGCGTGCCACTACTCGCGTCACCTTTACCGGTATTGTGTTGGATTTTTTTTCCAGCAGGCAGGCCCGTTGCCTGGAAAATAATCGCATCCGAGCAATCTGTAAGTAACAGTATTTCGTCCTCGCTAATACCCGCAGTAGAAGTGACGTCGAGCACCGCTGATGAGTTATTCATCGCACCATCCAGACTGATGCCGACGGTGCTTACCCCTCTGAGGATCAACGTATCGCTGCCAGCGACAAAGTTTCCCGAAGCAGGAGCCACGCCAAACTCGAGCGCCTGTGGGTTGTCGAACGAGTGTTTATCTTCATCATAGTTGCTGTCGCCATCATCAAGGGCGCTGACCACTTCTGAACCACGCACACACCCCCAATAATCCGCATTTCGGATTGTCCTGCCCATAACATCCTGCGCCAGGCGCCCGGATTCCTGCATACGACCAATCGACTCCGCCATCCGGAAAGAATCACTGCTACTTACAAACAGCTGAACCACGCCCAATAAAAGGATCAACCCGAGGGTGGACGCAATCAGAAGCTCGACCAGGGTCAGGCCAGACTGTTTTGCCATGGCTTTCATTGGGGGAACCTCGTTACCAGTGTGTAGCTGGACGTACCTTCTCCAGCTTCATTATTGTCAGTGGCCTCCAGAAACATCATTCGCTCTGGCCAGGTGATGGTGGTAATAAAATCCCGGCTACCGCCATCCCACTCTGATGAGAAAGTGGCGCCCGGCAGGGTTTCACCCATGGCGTTACACCAGTTTTCAAACGTATCTGGCGTCATGCCCGCGCAATCGTCGGTACTGCCAGTGTTGGCGGCAAAGTCATTAGGGGAACCAGCGGTTCTTGCCAGTTCGCTGAGCTCCTGGGCGAAAAGGCTGGCTTGAGTACGCAACTCCGCATTGTTGATATTCTGAAGCGAGAGTAATTGCAGAGCGGCAGCCCCAAGGAGGCCGATGCCAAGTATCAGAACGGCAACCAGCACTTCGATTAATGAGAAGCCCCTTTGCGATTGCCTGGCGGGATAAATACAGGATTTCATCAAACGATCCTTCAGGAACAGGTTACGTTGGTGTCGGTAATCAGGCGAATCTGGCCGCCAGCGTTTACGGTGATATCTACTGCTTCAGTGCCTGTATCACCGCAAATCCGGTATTCATAATTACTGCCACCTGTAATCATGCCGCTGCCACGGAAAACAAGATCAGGGCTACCACTCGGTAGCCTGTGCGAGATATCGATACGCCCGGGCAATTTATTACTGGCCCGGAGCAATTGTTCGGCGTTAGCAGTACCGCCTTTACAAGCCGCCAGCGCGCTACCGATACATACAGCGTATCCGGCATTACCATCACTTGTATCGATGGCGTAGACCACCACACCATTACCCCGCCGAATGGCCTCCGAGCGGGCAAAGTGCAACAGACCGGAGAAATCATTCGCGGCAGCGGCATGCTGGTTGTTGTCGATCATGCGGCCAAAATTAGGCACAGCGATGGCTGCGGTAATGCCCAACAGCGCCACCACAATCATCAACTCAATCAACGTAAACCCGCGCTGGTGTGCGAGAGATCGCATGCAACTGCTCCCTGAAACTTTTGTCATGTTTATACAATATCCAGACACAAAAAAACCGCCACGGCTTTACGACAAGTGGCGGTTTACAGAAGATAAGCGGAAGCGGGTCCGCCGAGGTGTGATTCAGATCAAACGTTCAACGCATCAATCCGCAATTCCTTGGGCATGGAAAACACAATATTTTCCTCCCGACCAGCCACTTCCTGCGGCTCTTCGCCACCCAGTTCCTTCAGGCGGTTAATCACCTCGGCCACCAGCACTTCCGGGGCGGAGGCACCGGCGGTTACGCCTACGGCCTGCTTGCCTTCCAGCCACCTGGGCTCAATCTGGTCAGCTTCGTCGATCAGGTAGGCGGGGGTGCCCATGCGTTCGGCCAGTTCCCGCAAGCGGTTGGAGTTGGAGCTGTTGGGTGAGCCCACCACCAGCATGATGTCGCAGTCGCCGGCCAGTTGTTTTACGGCATCCTGCCGGTTCTGGGTGGCGTAGCAGATGTCGTCTTTGCGGGGGCCTTCTATTTGAGGGAACTTGGCGCGCAGGGCGTCGATTACCCGGGCGGTGTCGTCCATAGACAGCGTGGTCTGGGTAACGAAGGACAACCGGCTGGGGTCTTTTACGTCCAGCTTTTGTACGTCGGCTTCGTCTTCCACCAGGTAGATGTCGCCGCCGTTGCTATGGTCGTACTGGCCCATGGTGCCTTCCACTTCCGGGTGGCCATGGTGGCCGATGAGGATGCATTCGCGGCCATCGCGGCTGTAGCGCATCACTTCCATATGCACCTTGGTGACCAGCGGGCAGGTGGCGTCGAACACTTTCAGGCTGCGGCGGGCGGCTTCGTTCTGTACCGCCTGGGAGACGCCATGGGCACTGAAGATCACCAGTTTGTCATCCGGCACTTCGTCCAACTCGTCCACAAAGATCGCGCCGCGCTCCCGCAGGTTGCTCACCACGAACTTGTTGTGGACCACTTCGTGGCGCACGTAGATGGGCGCCCCGAACACGTCCAGCGCGCGGTTTACGATTTCTATGGCGCGGTCTACGCCGGCACAGAAGCCACGGGGGTTAGCGAGTCGGATTTGCATAGTCAGTGTGTCGGCCCTGCTGGTTCAACGTCGATAATCTGCACTTCAAACTGCAGTGTATGCCCTGCCAGCGGGTGATTAAAGTCCACATCCACCTGGTCACCTTCCACCCGTTTGACCACCCCGGGCAGTTCCTGCTGGCGGGCGTCGGCGAAGGAGACCACTACGCCGGGCTCCAGCACCATGTCGGCACTGAATTCGTGGCGCTTGAAGGTCTGCACGTTACTGGGGTTGTGCTGGCCGAAGGCTTTTTCCGGCGGTACTTCAAAGGTTTTGTGGTCACCGGCTTTCAGGCCCACCAGGTAGGCTTCAAAGTTCTCCGGCAGGTTTTCGTCGCCGATTTCCAGGGTGGCCGGTTCTTTGTCGAAGGTGGTGTCCACGGTTTCGCCGTCTTCAAACTTGAGGGCGAAGTGCAGTTTTACGCGGGTTCCCTTGTCGATGGGCAGTTCTTTCATGGGAATCAGTTGCTCCTGTCGGCATCGCCGCTGTTGTCAGCGGGTTTGCGGAATGCGTCGATGATCATCATGGCAGCGCCGATGGTGATGGCAGTGTCGGCCAGGTTGAAGGCCGGGAAGTGCCAGTCCTGCCAGTAGAAATGCAGGAAGTCCACCACGTAGCCATGCACCACCCGGTCGTACACGTTGCCAATGGCGCCACCGAGGATCAATACGATGGCGATGGCAGTCCAGGTTTCATGGGCTTTGAGTTTTCTCAGCCAGCCTGTCAGCACCACGCTGACCACAACAGCCAGGGTCACGAAGAACCAGCGCTGCCAGCCGGCGGCGTCTGCCAGGAAGCTGAACGCGGCGCCGGTGTTGTGCAGCAGGGTCAGGTTGAAGCTGGGCAGCACCGGTACCGGGTTACCGTAGGTGAGCATGGCGGTGGCCATGGCCTTGGTACCCAGATCGATGGCGACCACCAGTACTGCCAGCCACAACCACTTCAGTTTGCTGCCTGCCCTGCCCTCAGTCATTACCGCGTCCATCAGGCGTAGGCGCGGGTTTCGCCCGGGCCTTCCACGTTGGTGACGCAGCGGCCGCACAGGTCGCTGTACTGCTCGTTCTGGCCCACGTCTTCACGGTGATGCCAGCAGCGCTCGCACTTGGCGTGGGAAGCCGGGGTTACTTTCACCAGCAGGCCTTCCACGTTGGTTTGCTCCACGCCGGCCGCCTCGCTCACCGGCTTTACGGTGGCTTCGGAGGTGATCAGCACAAAGCGCAGCTCTTCACCCAGGTGGTTCAGGCGCTCGGCCAGGCTACCTTCGCAGTACAGGGTCACTTCCGCACTCAAAGAGCCTTTGATCTCGCCGCGGGCACGGGCTTCTTCCAGGCACTTGTTAACCGCTTCTTTCACGGCGTAGATTTCACGCCAGTAGTCGCGGCCCAGCTCGAAGTCTTCCGGCAGCGCCGTCAGGCCTTCGTACCAGGTTTCGTAGAACACGGTGTCGCCACGCTTGCCCGGCAGGTGTTGCCAGATTTCATCGGCGGTGAAGCTCAGGATCGGTGCAATCCAGCGCACCAGGGCTTCGGCAACATGGTACAGGGCGGTCTGGCAGGAACGCCGCGCCAGGCTGTCGGCCTGGGTGGTGTACTGGCGATCCTTGATGATGTCCAGGTAGAAGCCACCCAGGGTGGCTTCGCAGAAGTTGTACACCTTCTGGTAAATCCGCAGGAAGGCATAATTGCCGTAATCTTCGTGCAGCTCGTTCTGCAGCTGCAGGGCACGGTCGACCATCCAGCGGTCCAGGGCAATCATGTCTTCCGGCGCTACCATGTGCTGTTCCGGATCAAACCCGGTCAGGTTGCTCAGCAGGAAGCGGGCGGTGTTACGGATGCGACGGTAGCCGTCTGCCGTCTGGCGCAGGATGTCCTTGGAGACGGTCATCTCGCCGCTGTAGTCGGTGGCGGATACCCACAAGCGCAGGATGTCGGCACCCAGTTCGTTCATCACTTCCTGGGGGGCGATCACGTTGCCCATGGACTTGGACATCTTGTGGCCCTTGCCGTCCACGGTGAAGCCGTGGGTCAGTACCTGCTTGTACGGGGCCACGCCGTTCATGGCGATGGAGGTTTTCAGGGACGACTGGAACCAGCCACGGTGCTGGTCAGAGCCTTCCAGGTACATGTCGGCCGGGAACTGGCCCAGCTCCTCACGTACCCGCAATACAGAATCATGGGTTACACCCGAGTCGAACCATACGTCCAGGGTATCCAGGACTTTTTCGTACTGGTCGGCGTCTGCGCCCAGCAAGTCGTTCTGGTCGATGTCGTACCAGGCGTCGATGCCGCCGGTTTCCACCGCCTCGGCCACTTTCTCGATCAGCGCCTGGGTGTTCGGGTGCAGCTCCTGGGTTTCCTTGTGGATAAACAGGGTGATCGGCACACCCCAGGTGCGCTGACGGGAGATACACCAGTCCGGGCTCTGCTCGAACATGGCTTCAATACGGTTCTGGCCCCAGGCCGGTACCCAGCGGATGCCCTTGATGGCTTCCAGGGCGTCGGCGCGCAGGTTGAGCTTGTCCATGCTGATGAACCACTGAGGGGTGGCCCGGTAGATCAGCGGGGTCTTGGTACGCCAGCAGTGCGGGTAGCTGTGGCGGAATTTCTCGGAGCGCACCAGTTTGCCTTCACGCTCCAGGGCGGCACAAACCGGCTCGTCGGCCTTGTATACGTGTACACCGGCAAATTCGCCGGCCGCTTCGGTGTAGGTGCCGTCGGCTTTCACCAGGTTGATGGTGCCAATGCCGTAGGCCTTGCCTACTTCAAAGTCTTCCATACCGTGGTCTGGCGCGGTGTGGACGGCGCCAGTACCGGCGTCCAGGGAGACGTGGTCGCCCAACAGCACCGGCACCTGCTTGTCGTACACCGGATGGTGCAGCAGCTGGTTTTCCAGGGCAGAACCGGCCACGTTGGCCAGCACTTTGTAGTCTTCCACGCCCCAGCGGGCCATGATGCCCTGTACCATGTCGGTGGCCAGGATCATGCGCTCGGCGCCGTGGCCCACATCTACCTGTACCAGGGCGTATTCGATATCGGCACCGATGGACACCGCCTGGTTGGCGGGGATGGTCCAGGGGGTGGTGGTCCAGATTACCAGGGAGACATCGCCCTCGCCTTCGCTGGTTCCGAAGGTTTTCAGCACGGCGTCCTGGTCGACGGCGGTAAAACGCACGTCGATCTGGGTAGAGGTTTTGTCCTGGTATTCAACTTCGGCTTCTGCCAGTGCGGACTGACCAACCACACTCCAGTAAACCGGTTTGAATCCACGCACCAGGTGGCCCTTGGCCACGATCTTGCCCAGCGCCCGCACGATGCCCGCCTCTACTTTCGGGTCCATGGTCAGGTAGGGCTTGTCCCACTCGCCCATCACGCCCAGGCGGATAAAGTCGGCTTTCTGGCCTTCGATCTGCTTGGTGGCGTAATCGCGACAGGCCTGGCGGAAGGTTTTGTAGTCCACCTTCACACCGGCTTTGCCGATTTCCTGCTCTACCTTGTGCTCGATCGGCAGGCCGTGGCAATCCCAGCCGGGCACGTAGGGTGCGTCAAAGCCCATAAAGCTGCGGGATTTCACGATCATGTCTTTCAGGATCTTGTTGACCGCATGCCCGATGTGAATGCTGCCGTTGGCGTAGGGAGGGCCATCGTGCAGGATGAACTTTTCCCGGCCTTCGCGCTGCGCGCGCAGGTTGCCGTATACGTTCAGATCCTGCCAGTGCTTGAGCATGTCCGGCTCGCGCTTGGCCAGGTTACCGCGCATGGGAAACGCGGTTTCCGGCAGATTCAGGGTATGCTTGTAGTCGCTCATGTCTTTGTGCGTACTCTTGGTTGGTCAGTTGAATCAGGTTTCCGGCGTGGCGGGGTTATCCGCCAGCCAGGCCCGGGCGTTGTCAAAATCCCGGGCGATCTGTTGGCGGAGTTCGTCAACAGAGTCGAATTTCACTTCGTCCCGCAGGCCATGGCGGAACACGACTTCCAGGTGCTGGCCATAAAGTGTGCCAGCAAAGTCAAACAGGTGCACTTCCAGCGACGGCCGTTTGCCGTCGACCGTGGGGCGCAGGCCGATGTTGGCTACACCATCGCACCATTCGCCGGTTTCCAGACGGGCCCGCACCACGTAAACGCCCCGCAGTGCCGGCATCTGGTTCAGCAAAATATTGGCGGTGGGCGCGTTGAGTTGCCGGCCCAACTGGCGGCCATAAACGATGCGGCCATGGATGCGGTAAGGATGCCCAAGCAGGCGCTCGGCCTCTTCCAGGCCATTCACATTCAAGGCATTGCGCACCCGGGTACTGCTGACACGCTCGCCATCAACGGTCACTGTACGGGTGTTCTCCACCGTAAAACCCCGCTCCTGCCCCACGCTTTGCAGCAGTTTGAAATCGCCGGCCCGGTCGCAACCGAAGCGGAAGTCGTCGCCCACCACCAGGTGGCGAACGCCCAGGCCGCTGACCAGCACATCTTCAATAAAGCCCATACCGGAATAGCTGCGGAAGGTTTCATCAAAGCGGATGCACAGCACCATATCCACGCCTTCGGCCAGCAGGGCCTCGAATTTCTGGCGAAAAGGCATCAACCGGGGCGGCGCTTCCGCACCTTCGAAGAATTCCCGGGGCTGCGGCTCGAAAATCATCACCACCGCAGGCACGCCCAGCTGAGAAGCTTTCTGTTTGACCTGATCAATAATGGTTTTATGGCCCAGATGCACGCCATCGAAGTTGCCGATGGTGGCCACGCAGCCGCCGGCCAGCGGGGAACCCGCTTGTCCGGACAGGCGCTTAAGATTGGTCAGGCCTCGAATCAGACGCATGTACTGCGAACCTTAACTTGCCAGCTGGCTTTTTGGCGCACCGGCCCGAGAGGCGATACGCTGGTGAGAAAACGCGCGATTATACCCCATGCAGGGGTATGGTAGAAATCTTGCGGCAGCTTACTTCTGGCGGAATTGGCGAACCCGCACGCCCGCCAGCGCCAGCGCCACGAAATAGGCCCCAACTCCGGCCACCACCAGAATACCCATATCGATTGCCCGCTGCAGGCCGCTGGCCGCCAGCCAGTCGGCTACCGGCACATTCAGCCAGAGCACCACCGCGGCCAGGGCGGCATTGGCCACGGCCAGCTGCATCAGGAACTTCGGCCAGCCGGGCTGGCTTTTCCAGGCGCCTTCCTTACGCAGCCCACGCCAGAGCAGATAACCATTCAACCAGGCCGACATGGATGTAGCCAGCGCCAGCCCGGCATGGGCCAGGGGCACGATTAACGCCAGGTTGAAAGCCATATTGGCCACCATGGCAATCACCCCGATCTTGACCGGGGTTTTGGTGTCTTCCCGGGAGAAGAAGCCCGGCGCCAGCACCTTGATCAGCATGAAGGCCAGCAAACCGGCGGAATAAGCCCGCAAACTCTGGGCCGACATAGCCACATCCCGGTCGGTCACTTCGCCGTAATGGAACAGGGTGGCAATCAACGGCTCCGCCAGCAGGGCCAGTGCCACGGCCGCCGGAAGGCCGATCAACAGAACGGCCCGCACGGCCCAGTCCAGGGTGGCAGCAAACTGGTCTTCCGAAGCCGCCGCGTGCTTGCGGGACAAGCTGGGCAGAATGACCGTGGCGATGGCAATACCGAATACACCCAGCGGCAGCTCAGACAACCGGTCTGAGTAATACAGCCAGGACACGCTGCCGGTTTGCAGGAACGACGCCAGCACCGTGTCCAGCAACAGGTTGATCTGGCTGACCGACACACCGAACAGCGCCGGGGCCATCAACTTGAGAATCCGGCTGACACCCTCGTGTTTGTAATCCACCCGGGGCCTTGGCAGCAGGCCCAGGCGCATCAGGAACGGTAACTGGAAGAACAGCTGCAGGGCGCCAGCAATGAATACACCCCAGGCCAGCGCCATCACAGGCTCATCCATCACCGGGGCCAGGAAGATGGCGGCGGCAATCATGGCCAGGTTCAGCAACACCGGGGTAAAGGCAGGTACCGCGAACCGGTCGTAACTGTTCAGAATGCCGCCGGCGAAGGCGGTCAGGGAAATCAGCAACAGGTACGGAAAGGTAATGCGCAGCATGTCGCTGGTCAGGGCGAATTTGACGTCATCATCCAGGAACCCCGGGGCAAACACCGCCGTCAGTACCGGCGCACCAAGCATGGCCACCAGCGTAACCGCCAGCAAGACCAGCCCGAGGGAGCCGGCCACTGCATCCACCAGGCGCTTTACTTCGGAAATATCCTGGCTTTCCCGGTAAGACGACAACACCGGTACAAAGGCCTGGGAAAACGCCCCTTCCGCGAACAGGCGGCGCAGGAAGTTAGGAATCTTGAACGCCACGAAGAAGGCATCGGCCCCGGCACCTGCCCCGAAATAGCGGGCAATCACCATATCCCGCACCAGCCCCAGCACCCGGGACAGCATGGTCATGATGCCGACCACGCCGGATGAGCGCAGTAATCCCGGCGCTTTCGGAGGTTCCTGAACGGGAGGCTGTTGTTCTGTTGGTCGGGGTTCCGAAGACATGGTTTGAGCGTCCAGAATACCGGCTTCGGGCCGGAGTGGCGTTTCGGTAATCCACAAGGCGGGGCTTGTTGCGGGCCCGGGCCCCGTGAGACGATGCGGGAGTGTACCACAGCCCTCCGGAGCAGAGGGATTACCGGAGGCTTCGGCCTTGACATTTCGGGCGTTCAGCGGCATAGTTCCGCGTCATTTATTTCGACGCGCTGGTTTTGGCGCGCCCGCGATCTAAACATATTCGATTTTTTAGCAACGAATTTCAGGAGTTTTACGGTGGCAAATTCCCCGCAAGCCAAAAAGCGCGCTCGTCAGAACGAGAAAAACCGCAAGCACAACGCCAGCCTGCGTTCCATGGCACGTACTTACATGAAGAAAGTAGACGCCCAGATCAAAGCTGGCGACTACGAAGGTGCCCAGGCAGCCCTGAAGCAGGCCCAGCCTGTTCTGGACAGCATGGTCAACAAAGGCATCTTCGCCAAGAACAAGGTTGCTCGTCATAAGAGCCGCCTGAACGCCAAGATCAAGGCCCTGAAAGCTGCCTGATTCTTGCGCTCATAAAAAAACCGGCCTCGTGCCGGTTTTTTTGTGCCTGAAATCCGGCTGAAACGCCGGAAAAGCCTAGACCACCACCAGGTTATCCCGGTGAATCATTTCCTCATCGGAAACATAACCCAGCACGTCTGAAATACGATCACTAGAGCGACCGGCAATTGCCCGGGCCTCGTCGGCATCGTAGTTCACCAGCCCCCGGGCAATTTCTTTACCGCTCAGATCTGTGCAGGATACCATCTCGCCCCGGCGGAACTGGCCTGTGACCGCTTTGACACCTACCGGAAGCAGGCTTCTGCCGCCCTGACGCAGCACTTTTACCGCGCCGTCATCCAGGGTCAGCTTGCCCCGGGTTTGCAAGTGGCTGGCAATCCACTGTTTGCGAGCGGCCATTCTTCCCTGCTCCGGTAGCAACAGGGTACCGATCACATCGCCCTGACGCAGGCGGGCAATGGCGTGTTCGATGCGACCACCCACAATCACGGTAAAGGCACCGGAGCGGGCGGCCAGCCGTGCTGCCCGAAGCTTGGTGAGCATACCTCCACGCCCAAGCGCACCGGCACCGCCGCCGGCCATGGCATCCAGGTCCCGGTCTTCGGCCTTGCGTTCGGTGACCAGTTCGGCATCTTCGTGTTTGCGGGGGTCTTTATTGAACAGGCCCAGCTGGTCGGTCAGGATGATCAGGCCATCGGCCTCGATCAGGTTGGCCACCAGCGCGCCCAGGGTGTCGTTGTCACCGAAGCGGATTTCGTCGGTGACCACCGTGTCGTTTTCGTTCACGATCGGCACCACGCCGTAATCCAGCAGGGTGCGCAGGGTGCTGCGGCCGTTCAGGTAGCGTTTGCGGTCGGAAAGGTCGTCGTGGGTGAGCAAAATCTGGGCGGTATGGATGTCGTGGCGCTTGAACTGGGCTTCCCAGGTTTGCACCAGGCCCATCTGGCCGACCGCCGCCGCAGCCTGCAATTCGTGCAGATGCTGGGGCCGGGTTTGCCAGCCCAGACGGCTCATGCCTTCAGCGACTGAACCGGAAGACACCACCACCACTTCGACACCTTCGCCGATCAGTTCGGCGATCTGGTCAACCCACAGCCCCAGGGCTGCCACATCCAGCCCTTTTCCGTCGTTGGTAAGCAAGGCACTGCCGATCTTGATAACCAGGCGACGGGCCTTTCGGAGCTGGAGGCGTTCACTCATGGTAGCGGTACTGTCTCTTCAGATTGTTACTCGGGGGCGTAGACCACTTCAACGTCGTAATCGTCGTCGTCAAAGTCGTCATCTTCATCGTCTTCACGGGCGGCGCGGCGGGCCTTTCGGTCCGCCTCGATCTTGGCACGGGCCTCTTCATCCATCCGGCGACGGCGTGCCGCTTCCTGCTCTGCGAAGTCCGGGTTCTCGGCTTCGGCTTCCGCCTGTTCTTCAATCCAGCGCATGACTGCCTGAACCAGGGGTTTGGTGCCTTCACCCGTCAACGCAGAAACCCGGAACACCGGGCCATCCCAGCCAAGCTCGTCCACAATAGCCTGGCAGTGCGCCTCGCGGTCCTCTTCCGGCACCATATCCACTTTGTTCAGCACCAGCCAGCGCGGGCGGCTGGCCAGGGTTTCGCTGAACTTTTCCAGCTCGTGGGCGATAGCCTTTACCGCTTCAACCGGGGAGGAGCCGTCATAGGGCGCCACATCCACCAGGTGCAACAGCAAGCGGGTACGCACCAGGTGTTTCAGGAATCGGATACCCAGGCCGGCGCCTTCAGCAGCACCTTCAATCAGGCCCGGAATATCGGCAATCACGAAACTCTGGTGCGCCTGCACACTGACCACGCCCAGATTGGGAACCAGCGTGGTGAACGGATAATCCGCCACTTTCGGACGGGCCGCGGAAACAGAGCGGATAAAGGTGGACTTACCGGCATTGGGCAAACCCAGCAAGCCAACATCCGCCAGCACTTTCAGCTCCAGGCGCAGGTTACGCAATTCGCCTTCAGAGCCCTTGGAGGTCTGGCGCGGCGCGCGGTTAACCGATGACTTGAAGCGGGTATTGCCCAGGCCGTGAAAACCACCCTGTGCCACTTTCAGTCGCTGGCCTTCCTTGGTGAGGTCACCCAGAACTTCGTGGGTGTCCATATCCACCACGGTGGTACCAACCGGTACCGGCAACACCAGGTCTTCGCCCTTGGTGCCGGTGCAGTTGCGGCCGGAGCCGGGCTCGCCGTTCTGGGCCTTGTGTTTGCGCTGGAAGCGGTAATCGATCAGCGTGTTCAGGGCGCTGTCTGCTTCCAGATAGACGGAACCGCCATCCCCGCCGTCACCGCCGTCCGGGCCGCCTTTCGGCACGTATTTTTCCCGCCTGAAACTCAGGCAGCCATGACCGCCCTTGCCGGCTTCAACAATGATGGTGGCTTCGTCTACAAATTTCATACGCCAATTGCCTTTGCATAAACTAAAAAGCCCCGCAGCCTCATGGAAGCTTTGCGGGGCTCCGGATTCACCTGAGGGCTGATCAGATCAGCATATCAGGCAAACCCATGGTTCGACAGAACCGGATCGCCGCTGCTTACGCAGCCGGAACGATGCTTACGAACTTGCGGTTCTGCGGGCCTTTGGTTTCGAACTTCACCTGACCTTCCGCTTTCGCGAACAGGGTGTGGTCCTTGCCAATGCCTACGTTGCTGCCAGCGTGGAAACGAGTGCCACGCTGACGGATGATGATGCTGCCTGCAGTTACAGTCTCGCCGCCGTAGCGCTTGACACCAAGTCGTTTAGACTCGGAATCGCGACCGTTACGGGTACTACCTGCTGCCTTTTTATGAGCCATTACCAGCCTCCTTCATTAAGGGGTTATTCGAGGGCTTAGCCCTGGATACCCGTGATCTTTACTTCAGTAAACCACTGACGGTGGCCCTGACGCTTCATGTGATGCTTACGACGACGGAACTTGATGATGTTGATCTTGTCGTGACGACCGTGGCTAACCACTTCAGCGGTAACCTTGGCGCCTTCAACTACCGGAGCGCCAACTTTTACGTCGTTGCCGTTGGCAACCAGAAGAACACGATCGAACTCAACAGAGCCGCCGGTTTCAACTTCCAGCTTTTCCAGCTTCAGAGTTTCGCCTTCCTTTACACGGTGCTGCTTACCACCGCTAACAATAACTGCGTACATTCATAGTCTCCGCGATTGACCCATCCCTGCTCTTATCCACCTGGTTCTAAGGGAAGCGCTCTGGCGACCCTATTGCAGGGAGCGCAGGTTGGGATGAGTTGGGCGCGTGATTGTACGAAAAGCCGCCGGGCAATACAAGCCGGATTCCGGTTCAAGTTGACACTGTAGGCAGCAATACCTAGCATTGCCGCGACCTGCCCGAAAACTCAACGAAAACACCAGCAAGGGACGTTTCAGCCCGATGACAGCCCAGCGTATCCATGACACCGTGGCGGATGACTTCAGCCGCGTTAATGACCTGATTATCAAGCGGCTTGCCTCGGATGTCCCGATGGTGGAAAAAATCGCCCACTATATTATTGAGAGTGGCGGTAAGCGTTTGAGGCCCTTACTGGTTTTGCTGTCCAGCCGGGCCGCGGGCTACGGCCAGGACGACCATCTGAAGCTGGCCGCGGTCATTGAATTCCTGCACACCGCCACCCTGCTGCACGACGACGTTGTGGACACCTCCGACATGCGCCGGGGCCGCAGTACCGCCAACGCCAAGTGGGGCAACGCCCCGAGCGTGCTGGTAGGTGATTTCCTGTATGCCCGGGCCTTCGAGATGATGGTGGAGCTGGAAAGCCTGCCGATCATGAATGTGCTGTCCCACGCCACGGCGGTGATTGCCGAGGGCGAGGTGATGCAGCTGATGAACGTGAAGAACCCGGACCTCACCGAAGACCAGTACATGGTGGTTATCCATAACAAGACGGCCATGCTGTTCGAAGCCTCTTCCCACACCGGCGCACTGCTGGCCGGAGCGAACCCGGAACAGGAAGCCGCCCTGAAAGACTACGGCAAGCACCTGGGCCTGGCATTCCAGCTGGTGGACGACGTACTGGATTACCTGGGCGATGCCGAAGCCATGGGCAAGAACGTGGGCGATGACCTGGCCGAAGGCAAGACCACCCTGCCACTGATTTACGCCATGGCCAACGGCAGCGACGAAGAGCGACAGCTGATTCGCCAGGCTATTCGCAAGGGTGGACTGGACGACCTGCCGAAGGTTCTGGACATCGTGAAGGCCTCCGGCGCCATTGAATACACCATGGCCAAGGCGAAAGAGCAGGCGCAGATCGCGAAAGACCTGCTGGCCTGCCTGCCGGAGTCCGAGCACCGGCAATCACTGGAACTGCTGACCGAAGTAGCGGTGGCCCGGGTCAGCTAACCCCCAATCAGCCGAGGTGCCCACGCCCGTGAGGCGCCTCGAAGTCCAGCTCTGGTCCCACCGGCACAATCTGCGTCGGGTTAATAGTGCGCTGGCTCACGTAGTAATGCTGCTTGATCTGCCGAATGTCCACCGTCTCCGCCACGCCTGATACCTGATACAGCTCCCGCAAATAGCCGGACAGGTTCGGATAATCACGAATCTGCTGGCGATTGCACTTGAAATGGCTGTAATACACCGCATCAAACCGTATCAGCGTGGTGAACAAGCGCCAGTCAGCTTCGGTGATCTGGCCACCAGTGACATAGCGCTGGCTCTCCAGTTTCGCTTCCAGCCAGTCCAGTGATTCAAACAGCGCCTTGTAGGCCTCTTCGTATTTATCCTGGGCGGTGGCGAAACCGGCCTTGTATACGCCATTGTTGACCGTGTCGTACACCCGCTCGTTTACTGCGTCGATTTCACTGCGCAGACTTTCCGGGTACAGGTCCAGATCCGCGTTTACGCCATCCAGCTCATTAAACGCCGAATTGAACATGCGAATGATATCGGCGGATTCATTGCTGACGATGGTTTCCTGCTGCTTATCCCACAGCACCGGCACCGTCACCCGCCCTGAATAATCTGCCGCCGCGCGGGTGTAGACCTGATGCATGAACTCTGAGTTGTACAGATGGTCCTGATGCTCCGCATCCCCGGGCCGGAACTCCCAGCCGTTCTCGACCATATCCGGGTGCACCACAGACACACCGATGTGCGGCTCCAGGCCCTTGAGTTTGCGGAAGATCAAGGTCCGGTGCGCCCAGGGGCAGGCCATGGATACGTACAGGTGATAACGGCCGCTTTCCGCCGCGAAACCGCCCTCACCCGCAGGCCCGGCGGAGCCGTCTTCGGTGACCCAGTTACGAAAGCGGGCGACTTCACGCTCGAACTTGCCGCCGGTTTTGTCGGTGTCGTACCACTGGTCGTGCCATTTGCCATCTACTAGTAAGCCCATGTGGGACTCCTTGTTGTTGGCCACGGAATCCACGGAAGGACACGGAAAAAAGAAAAATGATTTGCCACGAAATCCACTAAAGAACACGAAATTAAGGACAAAGACTTGCCAGGCTTTTATTCAGTAATCTTTGTTCGTGTTTTTTCGTGGATTTCGTGGCAAAAAATTCTTTAAGTCTTTTCTTTCTGTGTCCTTCCGTGGATTCCGTGGCAAAGAATTTCTACAACCTGACGACAGACTAACCCCTGCCCTGCTACGCTGATAGCAAGCATTTCTGGCAAACACTTTCAGATAATTCGAACATGCATACAGCCATCACCATAGACGCACTTAAAGTACTGGACGCCATTGACCGCAAGGGCAGTTTTGCCGGGGCGGCGGGGGAGTTGTTCCGGGTGCCTTCGGCCATCAGTTACACGGTTCAGAAGCTCGAAGAAGATCTCAACGTCAGTATCTTTGACCGTAGCGGCCACAAAGCCGTGCTGACTCCGGCGGGGCGTTACCTGCTGGAAGAAGGACGGTCTTTGCTGGAGGCGGCGGAGAACCTGGCCCACTCCACCCGCCAGGTGGCGGAAGGCTGGGAAACGCGGTTGCGGATCGGGTTTAACTCGCTGATGCCGGCAGACTGCCTGTTTCCCGCCATTGAGGCGTTTTACCAGCTCGGGGTGCCGGTGGATGTGCAGATTGTGGAAGAGGTTTTCGCCGGTGCCTGGGATGCCCTTCAAAGCCGGCGGGTGGATATGATTGTGGGTGCAGACCAGCTCAGCAAGCCGGCCGGCAGTTTTACTACCAAGGCGCTGGGCGAGGTGCCGTTTGTGTTTGCGGTGGCCGCCAACCATCCGCTGGCAAACGCGAAAGAGCCTCTGGCGGAGGCGGATATTGCACCCTATCCGGCCGCCGTTGCGGCGGATACTTCCCGCTCACTACCACCCGGCCATGCCGGTATTTTCCGCAGGCAGCGAACGCTTACGGTCAGTAATATTGATCAGAAAATTGCCGTTCAGGAGGCCGGGCTCGGCGTTGGCTGGCTGCCAGTACCCCGCATCCGGGAGCAGCTCGCCCGTGGTTCTCTGGTTGCCAGGGAAGTGCACGAACCAAGGCCGGCCATTGCCATCCACCTGGCTCGGCACAGCGAAGACAAGGGCAAGGCCCTGATGTGGTTCTGGGATTACCTGGGCAATGACAACGGCATCCAGAACTGGCTTCAGCCGGAATAAATACCGGGCAGCCAGGCCAACCGGCAGCCCGGGTGTTTGCGATATACTCGGCCACCCGTATCGTTAAAAGTGACACACAAGGGAGTGCGCTCAATGCGTCAGCTGTCGGAACTGGATGCCTCGTTCCTGTACCTGGAGTCGGAAACCACGCCCATGCATATTGGCGGCGTGTATCTGTTCGACGCCAGCGACCTGCAATACCCCCTGGCATTCAGCACCTTTGTCGCGTATCTGCGCAGCCGCCTGCACGTGGTTCCCCTGTTCCGGCAGAAGCTCAAGGAAATCCCCCTGCGCCTGGGGCGCCCCTACTGGATTGATGACCCGGATTTCAGCATCGAGCGGCACCTGGCCTATGTGAACCTGGGCGAACACGGCAAGCAGTCGAGCCTGATGTCGCTGGCCTCCAAAATCCTGGAAGAACCCCTGAAACGGGACCGCCCGCTGTGGCACATCACCTTCGTGGATGGCTTCAAGCTGGACGACCGGGAAGGCGAGAAAGAAGGCTTTGCCCTGATCGTAAAGCTGCACCACGCGGCTATCGATGCCTTCAGTGGCGAGGAAATCATGGGTAAGCTGCTGGAATACACGCCAGAGCCGCGTGCCATTCCCCAGCCCCGGCCCTGGCTGCCCCGGCCGGAACCGTCTGAAGAACGGGTGTTTCTGCAGGCCGGCGCCAATATGCTGAAAACCCCGATGCAGTTTGCCTCGCTGGCTTACAATGCCGCCGAAGTCACCGCTCGCGGGCTCGTCCACCGGCAGCTTCGCAAGCTGCCCTTGCCGCTCCCACTGTTCACCGCACCCCACAGCCCGTTTAACCGGCAGATCACCGCCAACCGGCGGCTGGTTTCCACCCAGGTAAGTCTGTCCCGGCTGAAAGCCATCAAATCCAGCCTGGCTGACGTAACCCTGAACGATGTGGTGCTGGGCCTGTGTGCCGAAATCCTGCGCCGCTACCTGCTTGTGCAGGATAACGGCACCGACCGCTCACTGGTCGCCATGACACCCATCTCCGTGCGCTCCAGCAGTCTGCGACGGGCTACCGGCAACCAGATGTCTGCCATGCTGCTGGACCTGGCCACCACCGAGCCAAACCCGGCCGCGCGGATTCGCCGCATTCATCGCAACGCGGTGGATTCGGAACCCTACCGGGAAGCCATTGCCGCCGACCGGCTCACCGAACTGCTGCCTTCTACCCTGCTGGCGCTCTCGGCCAGGCTGTATTCGGAACTGCAGGTGGCCCAGCGCTACCAGCCCCTGTTCAACCTGCCCATTACCAATGTGCCCGGCCCACAGGTGCCGCTGTTCCTGCAAGGCGCCAGGCTGGTACAGCAGTTCAACAGTGCACCGCTGTTCGACAGCATGGGGCTGGTAATTGTTGCGGTGAGCTATCAGGGCCAGCTGACCCTCAACTTCACCCTGTGCCCGGATGTCGTCGCGGATAGCGATGCATTTAAAGCGTTAACCGAGGAAAGCCTGGCCAGCATGGAAGCCGCGGTCGCCTCACTGGGCCCGGACGAAGGTAACGAGTTGCCGGCAAGCGGCAGCCAGAGCCTGACTGACGAACTGATGAATTACATGGAAGGTTTTCTGAAGAGCGGTCTGAAGCGCTTCAAACGCTGAATGAAAAGGCCGGGAACTGTGCCCGGCCTTTTGCAGGTTTATTCGAACGCCCAGCGCAGGAACTCGCGCTTTTCTTCTTCAGTGGCGTCGCCCCACAGGGATTTCATCCGGTCCAGCGTTGATCCGGATTGCGCATCACCGCTCACGCCAGTACCCGCCGGAACCGGGGTACGGGCAGCCTTGCGTGCGGCCTGCGCATCCCACTCACCTGAACTGGCAACCACTTCGCCGCTGCGATTCACCAGATCGGCAGAGAAGTTTTCCATCAGCGTCTCGGCTTCCTTCCGGCTGGACGGCTTGGTGAAGCTGAAACGGTACTCTTCACCGGCTACCGCCTCAAAGCTCACCCGCTGCGGCTTGCTTTCGACGGTGTGCACCTTGGATTCGCCGCTATCAACCACGCCGGCCTTGGCCCAGATGGTTTTATAGGTAAACACCACCTCGTTCTGGCCCGGCAGCAGGCCGTAATCCAGCGCCAGGTCGTCCATCAGGAAGTTGGTCATTTCGCGACCGTTCACCTGCACAACGGTGATTTCTCCGGGCGATTTCAGCACCGCAGCATCGGCAGCCCCGGCGGGATCACCCTGCCAGGTATCAATGCGCGCAAGGGAGGAAGCGCAGCCCACCAGGGTAACGCTGAGCATTAAAACCACCAGCTTGAAAAACCCGCGAACGTGACACATACTCATTTAGCTCCTTTTCCATAGGACGGCCCTTCAGTGGGCCAGGACACGTGACTGACAACTGCCAAGCATTCTGACCATACCCGGGGCTCAGGGCAAGAACGTCAAACCCTAAACTGCGCAATCAAAGCTCGGGAGGTTACCATGGACACCCAGCGAAGAACCGGAGAAGACGGGCCACCACCCTTTCGCAGCAGCCGATTTTTCTGTGTTGGCAGCAAGTGGTATTTCACCACCCGGGAAGGCTTTGACAGCGGCCCCTTCGCCACCCGTGAGCGAGCGGAAATCGGGCTGAAGCGGTTCCTGCACGTGGTTCGTATGCTGCCAGACGAGCCGCAGCTGCACTGAACAGCACCGTTAGACGATATAGGGCATCACCCAGGTGTCGATTCCCCACAGGCAGGCCAGCGCCATGATGCCTGCGACGACGTCATCCACCATAATTCCCAGCCCGCCGGGTAGCCGGGCATCCAGCCAGTTTATAGGCCAGGGCTTGAGCACATCAAAGAAGCGGAACAGCATGAACGCCATCAGCACGCCGTAAATCTGGTCCGGGAACAGCCCCAGGGCAATCCACATGCCCACAAACTCGTCCCATACAATGCCACCGTGGTCGTGCACTTTCAGGTCGTCGGCGGTTTTACCGCACAACCAGATCCCCGCCAGAAATGCAGCCAATACCACCAGCCAGTAGGCCATCGGTGGCAACCAGGCGAAGGCATACCACACAGGAATAGCGGCCAGGCTACCCCAGGTGCCAGGCGCTTTCGGCGCAGCACCACTGCCAAAGCCGAAGGCCAGGAAATGCACCGGATGGCGCAAAAAGCCCGGCGGCAGGATGGCGGCCGGAGCATCCGGCTCATGCATCAAGTTATCGTCTGTCAATCAGACCTCCCGAAATGGTCATATCCCTGGGTTTGATAGCCGGCGGGCGCGCCTGCTAACGTCAGCCCCGGCTCCGGCACAATCCGGCCGATCACCGTCAGTTGTTCACGGACTGGCGCAGGCAGCGCGGCCAGTGCTTCCGGGGCGATGGTCAGGCACAGCTGGTAGTCGTCACCGGCGGTCAGGGCCAGGTCCAGCGCCCGCGCTCCCTGCAACTGCCTGAGCTCTTCCGACATCGGAATGCTGGCCACATCCAGTTCGGCGCCCACACCAGACGCCTCCAGAATGTGCTGTAAGTCTGCCAGCAGGCCGTCAGAAATATCGATAGCTGCGCTGGCCTTACCGGCCAGGCTTGCCCCGAGTTTCAGTTGAGGTTGCGGGCTATGGTAGCTGGCCAGCAGGGCCCTTTGCCGTGCGCCCGGTTCCGGATCCTCAAGATAGTCCAGCGCAGCACCGGCGTTGCCCAGCGGGCCGGTTACGCATACCCGGTCACCCTCTCGGGCGCCGGAGCGCAACAAAGCCTGGCCGGCCTTTACGGTGCCATGAACCTGGATAGTGATCGTTAACGGGCCTCGGGTGGTGTCACCGCCGGCCAGGGTAATACCGAACGCCTGGCTGGCCCGGGACAGCCCTTCGGCAAAGCCCGCCAGCCAGTCGGAATCTGCTTCCGGCAGGCTCAGGGCCAGGGTAAAGCAAACAGGCTCGGCGCCCATGGCCGCCAGGTCACTGACGGCTACTGCCAGTGACCGCCAACCAAGGTGGGAAGGAGCATAGTGAGGGGGAAAGTGGACACCCTCTACCAGGGTATCCACTGAAAACACCAGGTCCCGGCCCGGCGGCACCCGCTGGATGGCGCAGTCATCTCCGGGGCCAAGCACAAGCTGATCGTTCCTGGCATTGCTTGCCAGCGGCTGGAAGTACTGCCGGATCAGCTCGAATTCACCCATGAATCAGCGTGGACGGGTTTCGGCCAGCCGCAGGCGGCGGCTGAGCTTGTCCAGCACACTGTTCACGAACTTGTGGCCTTCAGTACCGCCAAAGCGCTTGGCCATTTCGATACCTTCGTTGATCACCACTTTATAGGGCACATCGATACGGCATTTCAGCTCGTAGGCACCCAGGCGCACGATGGCCAGCTCAACCGGGTCCACTTCTTTCAGGGGACGGTCGAGGAACGGCTCGATCAGCTTGTCCAGTTCGGCCTGCTCCCGGTGTACGCCCCGCAGCAGGTCGCGGAAGTACATGATATCCACCTTGCTCATGTCGTTATCAACCATGAACTCGGCTTCAATATCAGAGATCGGAGACTTGCTGAAGTGCCGCTGATACAGGCCCTGCATGGCAAGGGCCCGTGCCCGGCGGCGGTCGCCAGCTTTTGGCTGGCTGGTTTTCCCCGGTTGGGGAGAGGTATCACCCGCTTCGCTCATTACTCACCCAACTTTTTGAACAGACTGACCATTTCCAGGGCAGTAATCGCAGCTTCCGCACCTTTGTTACCTGCCTTGGTGCCGGAGCGCTCGATGGCCTGCTCGATGGAATCCACGGTCAGTACACCGAAGGTGACCGGCACGTCGGTTTCCAGGCTGACAGCGCCCAGGCCACTGGAGGCTTCACCGGCTACGTATTCAAAGTGTGGAGTACCACCACGAATCACTGCGCCCAGGGCGATGATGGCGTCGTAGTCGGAGGTTTCCGCCACACGCTTGACCGCCAGCGGCATTTCGTAGGCACCCGGTACGCGGATAATGGTGATGTCGTCATCGGCAATACCGTGGCGGCGCAGGGTATCTACCGCACCTTCCACCAGGCTTTCTACAACAAAGCCGTTAAACCGGCCAACCACCAGCGCGTAACGGCCGCTGCACTGGGTAAAATCACCTTCAATTACTTTGATATCTGCCATCTCGGGCTCCTTCGCGGGCTGCCGGAATCAGGGCGGCAGCCGGGTTGATCATTCGTGGGTATAGGGTACGTATTCCACCACTTCCAGGTCGAAACCGGAGATGGCGGAGAATTTCACCGGCGGGCTCAGCAGGCGCATTTTGCCCACGCCGATGTCGCGCAGAATCTGGGAACCGGTACCCACGGTAAAGTACACACCGGAGCTGCCCTTGCCTGCTGACTTCGGGCCCTGGTCGTAGAATTCCTGGATACGGTCTTCCAGGTTGTAGCTGTCTTCTGCACTGTTGAGCAGAACCACCACGCCGCGGCCTTCAGTGGCCACTTTTTCAAGGGCATGGTGCAGCGGCCAGCTGCGGGAATCCTTGCGCCGGGCACCCAGCAGGTCGCGCAGGGTGTCGGTAATATGCACCCGCACAAACACCGGCTCATCCGGGCTGATGTCGCCCATCACCATGGCCAGGTGGGTGGCACCCTGAACATTGTCCCGGTAGGTGCGCAACTTGAACACGCCATATTCGGTATCCAGCTCGTGCTCTTCCACACACTCCACGGTTTTCTCGTTCATGGTGCGGTAGTGGATCAGGTCTGCGATGGTGCCGACCTTAAGGCCGTGCTCTTCGGCAAAGCGCTCCAGGTCTTCACGGCGGGCCATGGAGCCATCGTCGTTCATGATCTCGCAGATCACACCCGCCGGTTCGCAACCGGCCAGGGCGGCCAGGTCACAGGAGGCTTCGGTGTGGCCGGCACGGCTCAATACACCGCCGGGATCGGACATCAGCGGGAAGATATGGCCCGGCTGGACCAGGTCAGACGCCTTGGCATCGCGCGCTACGGCGGCCTGCACGGTGCGGGCACGGTCAGCGGCGGAGATGCCGGTGGTCACGCCTTCACGGGCTTCGATAGACAGCGTGAACTTGGTGCCGAAGCCGGAGGCGTTCTGCTGAACCATCAGCGGCAGGCCCAGCTGTTCGCAACGCTGCCGGGTCATGGGCATACAGATCAGGCCGCGGCCGAACCTCGCCATAAAGTTGATGGCTTCGGGCGTGCAGTGTTCTGCCGCCATCACCAGGTCGCCTTCGTTTTCGCGATCTTCGTCGTCCATCAGGATAACCATCTTGCCCTGACGGATATCTTCGATAATCTCTTCAATACTGTTCAGTGCCATACGGTTCCGCACCCTGTCACCCCTGCCCTCACCATTGAAGGCCCGGAGGAATGAATTGAATGTTTAGTGGCGGGCCAGGATCAATCGCTGATCCTCTCCTACCTGGCGGCGATCCAGCACCTTCCATTGCACTTTGTCTGCCATGACTTCGATGGGCAGGTGGGCGGTCGGGCGCCCGGTACTGCCCAGAAAAACCGGTGCCTGGTAGAGCCAGAGTTCGTCTACCAGGTTCTCGTTGATAAAGGTGCCTGCCAGTGTCGGGCCGGCCTCTACCAGTAATTCGTTGATGCCCAGCTCACCCAGGGCATCCAGCAACTCGGAGACATCCACGCCGTTGTCTTTCCAGGCCACGCCGGTGAGGCGAACACCCAGTGCCGCCAAATCCTGCGCCGGGCCGGTGGCCAGGGTGGAGCTGGCACAGAACACCTGCACGTTACCCCCCCGAAGAATCCGGGCTGTGGACGGTGTGCGGGCATCACGGTCTGCAATCACCCGCAACGGCTGGCGCGACGGATCGGTGGCATCGCCGGTATCGCCCATTTCGTCCCGACGCACGGTCAGGGACGGGTCATCGGCCAAAACCGTACCGACACCTGTCAGAATAGCATCACTCATGGCCCGCAGCCTTTGCACGTCTTGCCGCGCCTCGGGCCCGGTAATCCACTGGCTTTCACCGGAAGCCATAGCGGTGCGGCCATCCAGGCTCGCGGCCATCTTAAGCCGTACCCAGGGCCGTCCGGTGCGCATACGTTTCATGAAACCCGGATTCAGGCGGGCGGCTTCATCCCCCATCAGGCCTTCAGTAACCCGGATACCGGCTTCCCGCAGCATATCCAGCCCCCGGCCAGACACCGAGGGATTGGGGTCTGTCGTTGCCGCAAATACCTGGGCAACTCCGGCCTCTATCAGCGCCTTCGCACAGGGCGGCGTGCGGCCGTAGTGGCTGCAGGGCTCAAGGGTAACGTAGGCCGTAGCGCCCCGGGCTTCATACCCGGCCTGGCTCAGGGCCCGCACTTCCGCATGGGCCTCGCCGGCCCGCTCGTGCCAGCCTTCACCAACAATCCGGTTACCCCTGGCGATCACGCAGCCAACCCTGGGGTTCGGATGGGTGGAATAACGGCCGCGCCAGGCCAGCTGGATGGCCCGGGCCATCATTGCCCGGTCACGGTCTGAAATCATTCTTTGCCTTTGTCTGACTGGTTATCCGCCAGCACACGGGCAACATCCACGGCGGCATCGCCATTACCCTGAGACAAGCGCTCGATTTCTTCCTTGAACTCGTTGATGTCCTGAAAGCTGCGATACACCGAGGCAAAGCGTACATAGGCCACTTTGTCGAGCTGGCGCAGTTCAGTCATTACCTCTTCGCCCAGCTGCATGGATTTTACTTCACGCTCGCCGGTGGCTCTCAGGCGGTATTTGATCCGGTTCAGGGCAGCATCGATCTGCTCGATGCTCACCGGCCGTTTTTCCAGTGCCTTCATCAGCCCTGCCCGCAGCTTTTCTTCATCAAAGGGCTGACGGGTGCCGTCCTGTTTCACCACCCGGGGCATCACCAGCTCGGCGGTTTCAAAGGTGGTAAAACGCTCGTGGCAGGACAAGCACTCCCTGCGGCGGCGCACCTGGTCGCCCTCGGCCACCAGACGTGAATCAATCACCTTGGTATCGGCTTCACCACAGAAAGGACAATGCATAATTCACAGGCTCCGGAAAGGAAGAACCCGGGTGGTCCTTGCGGAGCACCCGGGCAGGCACACTACCGTGCGATTCAGCCGTAAACCGGGAAGCGGGCACACACCGCTTCAACCTGTTCACGTACGCGGCTGATGACGGCGTCGTCTTCAAGATTGTCGAGGATGTCGCACATCCAGCCGGCCAGGTCACGGCACTCCTGCTCACCAAAGCCGCGAGTGGTAACCGCCGGGGTACCGATACGCAGGCCGGAGGTCACGAACGGCGAGCGCGGATCGTTCGGAACGGCATTCTTGTTCACGGTGATGTGGGCGCGGCCAAGGGCGGCGTCGGCATCTTTACCGGTGATGTCCTGCTTGATCAGGCTGACCAGGAACAGGTGGTTTTTGGTGCCACCGGAAACCACGTCAAAGCCGCGCTCGATGAACACTTCGGCCATGGCGGCAGCGTTCTTCACAACCTGCTGCTGGTAGGCCTTGAACTCGTCGCTCATGGCTTCCTTGAAACACACAGCCTTGGCGGCGATGACGTGCATCAGCGGGCCACCCTGGCCACCCGGGAAGACGGCAGAGTTCAGTTTCTTCTGCAGGTCTTCATCGTCGCAGGCCAGGATCAGGCCGCCACGGGGACCGCGCAGGGTCTTGTGGGTAGTGGTCGCCACTACGTGGGCGTGGGGAACCGGGTCCGGATACACGCCAGCGGCAACCAGGCCAGCCACGTGGGCCATGTCTACAAACAGGTAGGCACCCACTTTGTCCGCGATGGCGCGGAAGCGGGCAAAGTCCAGCTCCTGGGAGTAGGCAGAGAAGCCAGCAATAATCATCTTCGGCTTGTTCTCAACGGCCAGGGCTTCCACTTCGTCGTAGTCGATCAGGCCGGTTTCCGGGTTCAGGCCATACTGGACGGCGTGGTAGATCTTGCCGGAGAAGTTCACGCTGGCACCGTGGGTCAGGTGACCACCGTGGGCCAGGCTCATACCCAGAACGATATCGCCGGGCTTGAGCAGTGCCATGAACACCGCAGAGTTAGCCTGGGAGCCGGAGTGCGGCTGCACGTTGGCGTAGGCGGCACCAAACAGTTCCTTGGCGCGGTCAATGGCCAGCTGCTCGGCAATATCGACAAACTCGCAACCACCATAGTAGCGCTTGCCGGGGTAGCCTTCGGCGTATTTGTTGGTCAGCACACTGCCCTGGGCTTCCATCACCCGCGGGCTGGTGTAGTTTTCGGATGCGATCAGCTCGATGTGCGCTTCCTGACGCTTCTCTTCCGCCTGCATGGCGTTCCACAATGCGTCATCGAATCCGGCGATTTTCATATCACGATTAAACATGGATGTGCTGCCCCTGTCTGTATGCTGGCCCGGCGCTGCCCCTGTGCAGGCCGTAACCCCTGAAATTTTGGGCCGCTATTCTATCGCGAATGCGGGTTAAAAATCATCCTTTATGCCGTCCGCAGATACCGGCACACCGGTGATCCCGGTTTTTGCTCAATTGCTATCCCTTTGGGGTTTAGATACCTTACGGGGTTCTGTTTTCAGGCAGGTTGTGAGTGGGCCTGCCTTAGTGACTTTTTGCCACGGAATCCACGGAAGGACACGGAAAGAAGATTAAAGATAGTTTTGCCACGAAATCCACTAAATGACACGAAAGGAAAAGATAAAAAGCTTTTCTTTTATGCAGTTAATTTTCGTGTTCTTTCGTGGATTTCGTGGCAAAAAGTATTTGTCTTTAATTTTTCCGTGTCCTTCCGTGTTCTTCCGTGGCAAAACCCAGCAAAAAGAGGTTTAAGCCAAGATGGCCCAGTACGTATTTAGCATGAACCGCGTGGGCAAGGTGGTTCCGCCCAAGCGGGAGATTCTTAAAGACATTTCCCTGAGCTTTTTCCCGGGCGCCAAGATTGGCGTGCTGGGCCTGAACGGCTCTGGTAAGTCTACCCTGCTGCGTATCATGGCGGGCGTGGACCAGGACTACATCGGCGAAGCCAGGCCCCAACCCGGTATCAACGTGGGCTACCTGCCCCAGGAGCCGGAGCTGGACGAAGAGAAGACTGTAAAGGAAATCGTGGACGAGTCTGTAGCCCATGTTCACAACGCCCTGGCTGAACTGGACAAGGTATACGCCGCCTACGCCGAGCCGGATGCCGACTTTGACGAGCTGGCCAAGAAACAGGGCGAGCTGGAAGCGATCATCCAGGCCACCGACGGCCACGACATCGAACGCAAGATGGAAGTCGCTGCAGACGCCCTGCGCCTGCCGGCCTGGGACCAGAAGGTGAAAGTACTGTCTGGTGGTGAGCGTCGCCGCGTGGCCCTGTGCCGCCTGTTGCTGTCCGGCCCGGACATGCTGCTGCTGGACGAGCCCACCAACCACCTGGATGCCGAATCCGTAGCCTGGCTGGAGCGCTTCCTGCACGATTACGACGGCACCGTGGTTGCCATCACCCACGACCGTTACTTCCTGGACAACGTAGCCGGCTGGATTCTGGAACTGGACCGTGGCCAGGGCATTCCGTTCGAAGGCAACTACAGCCAGTGGCTGGAGAACAAAGAGAAGCGCCTGGAGATGGAATCCAAGCAGGAAGCTGCTCACCAGAAGGCCATCAAACAGGAACTGGAGTGGGTTCGCTCCAACGCCAAGGGCCGCCAGTCCAAGAGCAAGGCCCGCATGGCCCGCTTCGAGGAAATGAGCTCCCAGGAATTCCAGAAGCGCAACGAAACCAACGAACTGTACATCCCGCCCGGACCTCGCCTGGGCGACAAGGTGATCGAAGTAGACGGCATCAGCAAGGCCTTCGGTGACCGCCTGCTGTATGAAAACGTCTCACTCAACGTACCGGCCGGTGCCATTGTCGGCATTATCGGCGGTAACGGCGCCGGTAAATCCACCCTGTTCAAGATGATCGCGGGCATGGACAAGCCGGACTCCGGCACCATCACCGTGGGCGAAACCGTGGAACTGGCCTACGTGGACCAGATGCGCGACCTGGACGGCAGTAAGACCGTGTGGGAAGAGCTCTCGGACGGCCAGGACATCATCAAGGTAGGCAACTACGAGACGCCATCCCGCGCCTACGTGGGCCGCTTCAACTTCAAGGGCACCGACCAGCAGAAGCGGGTTGGCGACCTGTCCGGTGGTGAGCGCAACCGCCTGCACCTGGCCAAGCTGCTGAAACAGGGCGGCAACGTATTGCTGCTGGACGAACCCACCAACGACCTGGACGTGGAAACCCTGCGCGCCCTGGAAGAAGCGTTGCTGAATTTCCCGGGCTCCGCCCTGGTAATCTCGCACGACCGCTGGTTCCTGGACCGCGTGGCCACCCACATCCTGGCGTTTGAAGACGACGGCGAAGTGGTCTACTTCGAAGGCAACTTCACCGACTACGATGCCGACTTCAAGAAGCGCAAAGGGGATTCTGCCATGCAGCCCAAGCGCATGAAGTACAAGAAGCTGGCCTGATGGCAAAAGCAAAAACCTCCTATGTCTGCACCGAATGCGGTGCAGACTACTCCAAGTGGCAGGGCCAGTGCACGGCCTGCCACGAATGGAACACCATCAGCGAAGTGCGCGGCGTATCCGGCCCCGGCAAGGGTGCCCGCAGCGCCCGGTTCGAAGGCTACGCCGGCAGCCTGTCGGCCGTCAAAAGCCTGGACGAAGTCAGCCTGGCCGAACAGGCCCGTATCAGCACCGGCATGCAGGAATTTGACCGGGTACTGGGCGGCGGCCTGGTAGAAGGCTCTGCCGTACTCATGGGCGGCCACCCGGGCGCAGGTAAAAGCACCCTGCTGCTGCAGGCGGTGTGTCAGCTCGCCGCCCAGCACCCTGCCCTGTACGTAACCGGTGAGGAATCCCTGCAACAGGTGGCCATGCGCGCCAAGCGGCTGGGCCTGCCTACCAAAGACCTGAAAATGCTCTCGGAAACCTCCGTGGAACGCCTGCTGCAGGTAGCCGAAGCGGAAAAACCCCGCATCCTGGTGATCGACAGTATCCAGGTGATGCACGTGGCGGAAATCGAATCCGCTCCCGGCTCGGTCTCCCAGGTACGCGAAAGCGCCGCTTTCCTCACCCGCTTTGCCAAGCAAACCGGAACCATCCTGCTGCTGGTCGGCCACGTCACCAAAGACGGCAGCCTGGCCGGCCCGAAAGTGCTGGAGCACATGATCGACTGCTCCATCCTGCTGGAAGGCTCCAGCGACAGCCGTTACCGCACCCTTCGCGGCATCAAGAACCGCTTCGGTGCGGTGAATGAGCTGGGCGTATTCGCCATGCTGGAACAGGGCCTGAAGGAAGTAAAAAACCCCAGCGCCATCTTCCTGAACCGGGGCGAAGAAGCCGCGCCGGGCAGTGTGGTGATGGTGGTCTGGGAAGGCACAAGGCCCATGCTGGTGGAAATCCAGGCACTGGTGGATATGGCCCAGGGCAGCTACCCGAGGCGTGTAGCCGTAGGCACGGATCAGAACCGGTTGGCGATGCTGCTGGCCGTGCTGCACCGCCATGGCGGGATGCATGTGGCGGATCAGGATGTGTTCGTAAACGTGGTGGGTGGCGTAAAGGTCAACGAGACCAGCGCGGACCTGGCGTTGCTTGCGGCGGTGGTTTCGTCCTTCCGCAACCGGGCATTGCCACAGGATCTGGTAATCTTCGGGGAAGTCGGCTTATCGGGCGAAATCCGCCCGGTGCCAAGCGGACAGGAGCGCATCTACGAAGCTGCCAAGCACGGCTTTACGCGGGCCCTGGTGCCCAAAGGCAACGCACCGAGAAAGCCTGTGGAGGGCATGAAAGTCATCCCGGTAACCAAGCTATCAGATGCCCTTTCGGCGCTGGAGGAGCTTTAGAGTTCCCTGCTTCGAGGTTTGGAGCACAGGGGCAGTGTCGGGATACCTTTTCCAAAAACCGCTACGAGCACATCCATGTGCGCTTCTCTCCGGCCATCCATGGCCTCCGAAATTTTTGGAAAAGGTATCCCGACACTGCCCCTCCATACATTGCAAAAGCCTGTCCCGCACCGCCCTACCAAACATTGTGCAGACCGCGTAAGCACTAACCTATCAGCTTGGCGAAATCCCGCTCCAACAGAGCCACGTCTCCCAGCTTACTGGCAACCAACCGCTCCAGGTTTTCAGTGCTTTCCGCATCGATGTAATCACACCGAAACCCAAGACGTTCATCATCCGTATGCCTCAGCTCAACGGCCATGACAATGCCAGTCGCATGGTCGTCTACGTGAATCACCACCTCGAACGGCTTGTTATACGGCAAAGCATCACCCTCCGGGCGCCGAACCATCACCCCACCGAAAGAAATGTCCAGCACCTCGGACGACCAGACCTGGTCTTCACAGAACAATTCACAGGGAGCCCCGAACTCCATTCGGCTGAATTTACGTTTCTCTTTGTTTGACGGTGCCAAGGCAAAACTCCTGATCGGTTGGCTCTGTTTTGACTATAGACCCGACACAAACAGAAGCACAACAAGCCAAAGGTCTTTGACTGCGTCAAATAAGGTAAAACGGTATAAACCAAAGAAAACAGCGGGAACACTCAGACTATTTCACGGAGCGGGAACAGCGGGCTGGTGGGTGCGCCTCCAAAAAATTTCGGAGGCCATGGATGGCCGGAGAGAAGCGCACATGGATGTGCTCGTAGCGGTTTTTTGGAGGCGCACCCACCAGATCGCCACCCCCAACCCTAGCAGGCTAGGAGCGGCCTGGAACCAATCCGGAACCAAAGTGAAAGCTTACCGGTGATACTCGGCACTCAATTCGACAACGGCATTAATAAACGCCCCGGCATGCTCCGGATCCACATCCGGGGTAATACCATGCCCCAAGTTGAAGATATGCCCGGAGCCGGAACCATAGCGGGACAGGATGTCTGCCACTTCCTGCCGGATGCGCTCTTTTGGCGCATACAGCATGGCCGGGTCCATGTTGCCCTGCAGGGCTACCTTGTCACCCACGCGGGCGCGGGCGTTGCCGATGTCGGTGGTCCAGTCCAGGCCAACGGCATCGCAGCCGGAATCGGCGATGGACTCCAGCCACTGGCCGCCGTTCTTGGTGAACAGGATTACCGGCACGCGGCGGCCTTCGCTTTCGCGGATCAGGCCGGCGACGATTTTCCTCATGTAACGCAGGGAGAATTCTTCGTAGGCCCAGCTGCTCAGCACGCCGCCCCAGGTATCGAAAATCTGCACCGCCTGGGCGCCGGCCTTGATCTGGCCGTTCAGGTAGTCGATAACGGCATCCGCCAGGTGGTCCAGCAAGCGGTGCATAACTTCCGGCTGGCCGTACATCAGCTTCTTGGCTTCCGAGAAGGTCTTCGAGGAGCCACCTTCAATCATATAGGTCGCCAGGGTCCAGGGGCTGCCGGAGAAACCGATTAGCGGTACCCGGCCGTTCAGTTCACGGCGGATGGTGGAGACCGCGTTCATCACGTAGTCCAGGTCAGACTCTGCGTTCATCTTCGGCAGTGCGTCTACGTCTGCTTCGGAACGGATCACCTTGCGGAATTTCGGGCCTTCTCCGGTTTCGAAGTACAGACCCAGCCCCAGGGCATCGGGAATGGTCAGGATGTCGGAGAACAGGATGGCGGCGTCCAGCGGGTAGCGCTCCAGCGGCTGCAGGGTCACTTCGCAGGCCAGCGGGGTGTTCTTGCACAGGCTGAGGAAGTCGCCGGCCTTGGCCCGGGTTGCGCGGTATTCCGGCAGGTAGCGGCCGGCCTGGCGCATCATCCACACCGGGGTACGGTCTACGGGCTGGCGCATGAGGGCGCGCAGGAAGCGATCGTTCTTCAGCTCAGTCATAATTCCAGTCTTCTCGTCGGTAAATGGTCAGAGACAATGGGAAGCAATGATACCCCGTTTGCGCCAATAAAAAAGGGCGGCTTTCCACTAGAAAGCCGCCCTTCTGACACCGGTCAAGCCGTTAATCAGACATCCAGGTAATCCAGGATGCCTTCTGCTGCCTGACGGCCTTCCCAGATGGCGGTCACCACCAGGTCAGAACCGCGCACCATATCGCCACCGGCGAAGATTTTCGGGTTACTGGTCTGGAACGGAAATTCCGACTGCTCCGGCGCGGTTACCCGGCCGGAGTCGTCGGTGTTTACGCCGAACTCGTCAAACCAGGGCGCCGGGCTGGGGCGGAAGCCGAAGGCCACCAGCACCGCGTCGGCCGGGATGATTTCCTCGCTACCGGGCACCACTTCCGGGCGGCGGCGGCCGTTTTCATCCGGGGCGCCCAGTTCGGTGGTGACCACTTTCACGCCTTCCACCTTGCCGTTGCCCACGATTTCAACGGGCTGGCGGTTGAACAGGAACTTCACCCCTTCTTCCTTGGCGTTGGCCACTTCACGGCGCGAACCCGGCATGTTTTCTTCGTCCCGGCGGTAGGCGCAGGTCACGCTTTCCGCCTGCTGGCGAATGGAGGTGCGGTTACAGTCCATGGCGGTATCACCACCGCCGAGCACCACGACATTCTTGTCTTTCATGTCGATGAACTCACTGGGCTTTTGCTCGAAGCCCAGGCGACGGTTCACGTTGGATACCAGGAACGGCAGAGCATCATACACACCGGGCAGGTCTTCGCCCGGGAAGCCGCCCTTCATGTAGGTGTAGGTGCCCATGCCCATGAACACGGCATCAAACTCGTCGATGATTGCCTTCAGCTGAACATCCTTGCCCACCTCGGTATTGAGGCGGAATTCCATGCCCATTTCCTCGAACACCTGCCGGCGCCGGGCCATCACGGATTTTTCCAGCTTGAACTCGGGGATGCCGAAGGTCAGCAGGCCACCGATTTCCGGATACCGATCAAACACCACCGGTTTCACGCCATTGCGCACCAGGATGTCGGCACAGCCAAGGCCCGCCGGGCCAGCGCCGATTACCGCCACTTTCTTATCCGTCCACTTCACGTTGGACATATCCGGCTTCCAGCCCAGGGCGAAGGCGGTGTCGGTGATGTACTTTTCAACGGAACCGATGGTGACCGCGCCGTAGCCGTCGTTCAGGGTACAAGCACCTTCACACAGGCGGTCCTGCGGGCACACCCGGCCGCAGACTTCCGGCAGGGAGTTGGTCTGGTGGCACAACTCCACGGCTTTCATGATGTTGCCTTCCGACACCAGCTTCAGCCAGTTCGGAATGTAGTTGTGTACCGGGCACTTCCACTCGCAATACGGGTTACCGCATTCCAGGCAGCGATGCGCCTGTGATGCCGCATGGGTTTCGCTGAACGGGTGGTAGATTTCCCCGAACTCTTTCTTGCGCTTCTTGGCGGGCACCTTCTTGGGGTCTACCCGCCCTACTTCCACAAACTGAAAGTCATTATGGAGACGTTCTTTCATGTTGCTGCTCTCTTCATCTCGATTTCGACGGGGGCTGCGCCTGCCGGCCACAGCCCATCAACCTTTCTGAACCCGGGGTTATTCCGGGCGGGCACGGGTATTGGCCAGCAGGCTGCGCAGGTTCGCGGCCTTGGGCTTGACCAGCCAGAACCGGCCGATGTAATCGTCGAAATCCTCCAGAAGGTGCTCGGCCCAGGCACTTCCGGTTTCTGAAATATGCTCCCGGATTACACCGCGGAGGTGGTTCCGGTAGGCTTCCATGTCTTCCCGGGAGATCCGCTGGATATCCACAAGCTCGTGGTTGTACTTGTCCACGAAGGTGTTATCCAGGTCCAGTACGTAGGCGAAGCCGCCGGTCATACCGGCACCAAAGTTGTAGCCAGTGGAGCCCAGTACGGTTATCAGACCGCCGGTCATGTATTCACAGCAGTGATCGCCTGCGCCTTCCACCACCGCGTGGGCACCGGAGTTACGCACGGCAAAGCGCTCGCCTGCGGTACCGGCGGCAAACAGCTTGCCTCCGGTGGCACCGTACAGACAGGTGTTACCGATGATGGAGGTTTCCTGGGTTTTGAAGTCGCTGCCACGGGGCGGTTTGACCACCAGCTTGCCGCCGGTCATGCCCTTGCCCACGTAGTCGTTGGCGTCGCCTTCCAGCACCATGTTCAGGCCACCCACGTTCCAGACGCCAAAACTCTGGCCAGCCGTACCGGTAAGATCCAGCGTAATGGCGGCATCGGCCATGCCCTGGTTGCCATGCCGGGCGGCAATTTCGCCAGACAGGCGGGCACCGATGGAACGGTCGCAGTTGGTGACTTTGTAGCTCCAGGCGCCGCCGGATTTCTCGGCGATAGCGGCGGCAGTGTCTTTCACCATCTGCTCTGCCAGCTTGCCCTCATCAAAGGGCTGGTTACGCTCTACCTGGCACACCTGCGGCTTGTCCGCCGGAATGTGGTCGTTCTGCAGCAAGCGGCTGAGGTCCAGTTTCTTCTGGCGTTCGGTGTCGCCCGGCAGGCGTTCCAGCAGGTCTACGCGGCCTACGAGTTCTTCCAGGCTGCGCACGCCTAACTTGGCCAGCCACTCCCGGGTTTCTTCCGCCACAAAGCGGAAGAAATTCATGGCCATTTCCACGGTACCTTTGAAGTGCTCTTCCCGCAGGTAGTCGTTCTGGGTGGCCACACCGGTGGCGCAGTTGTTCAAATGGCAGATCCGCAAGTATTTACAACCCAGGGCCACCATGGGCGTGGTGCCGAAACCGAAGCTCTCAGCCCCCAGAATGGCGGCTTTCACCACGTCCAGGCCGGTCTTGATACCGCCATCGGTCTGCAGGCGAATCTTGCCGCGCAGGTCGTTGGCACGCAGGGCCTGCTGGGTTTCGGTCAGGCCCAGCTCCCAGGGCGAACCGGCGTAGCGAATGGAGGTCAGCGGGCTGGCCGCCGTACCGCCGTCATAGCCGGAAACGGTGATCAGGTCGGCGTAGGCCTTGGCCACGCCGGCCGCGATGGTGCCGACACCGGGCTCGGATACCAGCTTCACCGACACCAGCGCTTGCGGGTTCACCTGCTTCAAGTCGAAGATCAGCTGGGCCAGGTCTTCGATGGAGTAGATGTCATGGTGCGGCGGCGGTGAAATCAGGGTCACGCCGGGCACCGAGTAACGCAGCCGGGCGATCAGGTCATTCACCTTGCCACCGGGCAGCTGGCCACCCTCACCGGGCTTGGCACCCTGGGCTACCTTGATTTGCATAACATCGGCACTGCGCAGGTATTCAGCCGTTACGCCGAAACGACCGGAGGCCACCTGCTTGATCTTGGAGCGCTTGTTAGTGCCATAGCGGGCCGGGTCTTCCCCGCCCTCACCGGAGTTGGAGCGGCCACCAAGGGTGTTCATGGCTACCGCCAGCGCCTCATGGGCTTCCGGAGACAAGGCACCGAGGGACATGGCAGCGGAATCGAACCGGGGGAAAATGCGTTCCACCGGTTCCACTTCGCTGAGATCAATGCCCTTGATGTCTTTCTTGAAAGTCAGCAGGTCCCGCAAGGTAGCCACCGGGCGCTCATTCACCAGGCCGGCATATTCCTTGTAGTGACCATAATCGCCGCTGATAACGGCATCCTGCAGCTTCGCCACCACATCCGGGTTGAAGGCATGGTATTCCTGGCCGTGTACATACTTCAGCAAACCACCGGGAGACAGGGGTTTGCGGGGTTTCCAGGCCACAGCGGCCAGTTGTTCCTGGTCCTGCTGGAAGTCATAGAAGTCCGCACCCTGAATACGGCTGGGTACACCTTTGAAGCACAGATCCACAACGCTGTCGGCCAGGCCGATGGCCTCGAACAGTTGGGCACCCCGATAGGAGGTAATGGTGGAGATCCCCATCTTGGACAGGATCTTCAGCAAGCCCTTGTTGATGCCCTTGCGGTAATTGTTCTTGGCCTGGACCGGGTCCATCAGCATTTCGCCGGTGCGGATCAGGTCGTTCAGCACCTGGTAGGCCAGGTACGGATACACCGCGGTGGCACCAAAACCGAACAGCACCGCAAAGTGGTGCGGGTCCCGGGCCCAGCCGGTTTCCACGATGATGTTGGAATCGCAACGCAGGCCGTTACGCACCAGGTGGTGGTGAACGGCGCCGGTGGCCATCAGGGAGTTGATCGGCAGCTCGCCCTCGGCCAGCCCCTTATCGCTCAGAATCAGCAGTACCTTGGCACTGCGCGCGGCATTGGCCGCCTGCTCGCAGATACGGCGAACCGCCTGCTCCAGTCCCTCTTCCGGGCGGTAGCTCAGGGCAATGTGCTCAACCTCGAAGCCCGGACGATCGTTGTTGCTGATCTTCAGGAACTTGGCGGGGGACAGCACCGGCGTGGTCAGGATGATCCGGTTGGCGTGGTCCGGGGTTTCCTGGAAAACGTTCTTTTCCGCACCCAGACACGTCTCCAGAGACATCACAATGGTCTCGCGGAGCGGGTCGATGGGCGGGTTGGTTACCTGGGCGAACTTCTGCCGGAAGTAGTCGGCCACATGGCGAACCTTGCTGGACAGCACCGCCATGGGGGTATCGTCACCCATGGAGCCAACCGCTTCCTGGGCGCCTTCACCCAGGGGCCGCAGCACCTGGTCCCGCTCTTCGAACGAGACGTTGAACATCTTCTGGTGCACCAGCAGATCGTCCGATTCCATCAGCCGGAACTCGGGTGTGGCCTGGTCCAGGGTGGTTTCGATGCGCAGGGAGTTGCCCCGCAGCCAGCGCTTGTACGGCTTGGCGTTTTTCAGCCGCTCATCGATATCCGGTGTGTGCAGTACGTCGCCGGTTTCGGTGTCGATGGCGAGCATCTGGCCCGGCCCTACCCGACCCTTGGCAACCACATCGTCCGGAGTGTAGCTGTAAGTGCCGACTTCAGATGCCAGTGTAATAAAGTCATCCTTGGTAACCACCCAGCGCGCCGGGCGCAGGCCGTTACGGTCGAGCATACACAGGGCGTAGCGGCCGTCGGACATAACCAGGCCGGCCGGGCCATCCCAGGGCTCCATGTGCATGGAGTTGTATTCGTAGAAGGCGCGCAGGTCCGGGTCCATGGTCTCAACGTTCTGCCATGCCGGCGGAATCATCATCCGCACAGCACGGAACAGGTCCACGCCACCGGCCAGCAGGATTTCCAGCATGTTGTCCATGCTGGAGGAGTCAGAACCGGTCAGGTTCACCAGCGGCTGCAGGGTTTGCAGGTCCGGCAGGGCCGGAGAGCTGAACTTGGCAGCACGGGCGATGGCCCAGTTACGGTTGCCGTCGATGGTGTTGATTTCACCATTGTGGGCAAGGAAGCGGAACGGCTGGGCCAGCGGCCAGCGCGGCATGGTGTTGGTGGAGAAACGCTGGTGGAACACGCAGATCGCGGTTTGCAGGTCCGGGTCGCCCAGATCCTTATAGAAGTTCGCCAGGTCTGCCGGCATCATCAGGCCTTTGTAGGCCAGGGTACGGTGAGACAGGCTGCAGATGTAGAACTCGGAGTCATCCGCCATATCCCGCTCGGCATGGCGGCGGCCAACGAACAGGCTGATGGCAAAGTCTTGCTCAGACTTTCCGGCCGGCAGCACGAACACCTGCTCGATGCGGGGCATACAATCCCGGGCCATGGGGCCCAGGCAACTGTCATCCACCGGCACTTCCCGCCAGCCCAGGATTTCCAGGCCCTGTTCGGTCAGTCTTTGCTCAACCGCAGCCCTTCCGGCCGCAGCCCTGGCTTCCTCCGGAGCTAAAAAAACCTGGCCAACTGCAAACAAGTCGCCAGGTTTTTTTCCAAACGCCGCTTCCGCAGCTTTAATGAGGAAGGCCTTGGGGCTCTGCAAAAGGAGCCCACAACCATCGCCGGTTTTGCCATCTGCTGCGATGCCTCCGCGGTGGGTCATACAGGTGAGGGATTCGATAGCAGTTTGCAACAGCTTATGGCTGGCCTCGCCCTTCAAGTGGGCAATCAGGCCAAAACCGCAGTTGTCCCTGAATTCATCGGGATGATACAAGCCTGTTGTCATAAGCGTTCTCTCGTGTAAAAAGGCTTCCCGCCAGCCCCTTATGCACTGCCTTAGTGCACAAAATGAACTGACACCAAAAAAAAGGGGGAAGGGAGTCTACGCACGTATTTATACCTACGCAACAACTTTTTATACGGTAGAGGCTACTTTTTGCAATTTTGCACCGGGATGGTGCAAAACAGGGGGTCTAAAAGAGGGCAGAAAGGCCGCAGGGCACCATAATCGGCCCCTGCAGCCCGGTATGCAGGAATAAGGTCAGCGGATAAAGGCGTTCAGTGTCGCCTGGATATTGCCGGGGGCCGCTTCGTCGGTTACATGGGCATCTCCAAGTGCTTTCATCAGCACCAGGCGAAGCTTGCCGTCGACATTCTTTTTGTCCACCGCCATCAGGCTCATGAAATCGTCTTCGGTCATGCCTTCCGGAGCCAGCTCTGGCAACCGGGCCCGGCGGATCAGCTCCGCAGCACGATCCCGGTCCGCAGGCGTGATGTTGCCTTCGCGAACCGAAAGATCAGCCGCCATCAGCATGCCGGTACCCACTGCTTCGCCATGCAGCCAGTTGCCGTAGCCCGCAAAGGTCTCGATGGCATGGCCAAAAGTATGCCCCAGGTTGAGAATCGCCCGCAGGCCGCCTTCTTTTTCATCCAGCGCAACCACCTCGGCCTTGCACAGGCAGGAACGGTAGATAGCTTCACCCAGGGCCGCCGGCTCCAGCCGGACCAGCTTGTCAATGTGCTGCTCCAGCCAACCCAGAAACGGCTCTTCCCGGATCAAACCATACTTGATGACTTCCGCCAGCCCGGCAGAGACTTCCCGGGGTGGCAGGGTGGCCAGGGAATCGGTATCAATCAACACCGCCTGCGGCTGATGGAATGCACCCACCATGTTTTTCCCCAAGGGGTGGTTGATGCCGGTTTTTCCGCCCACGGAGGAATCCACCTGGGACAACAGGGTTGTGGGAATCTGGATAAAGGGCACGCCCCGCTGATAGCAGGCCGCCGCAAACCCGGCCATGTCCCCCACTACACCGCCACCAAGGGCCGCGATGGTGGTTTTGCGGGTGTGCCGGTTCTCCAGCAAGCCGTCGAAGATCAGGTTCAGGGTTTGCCAGTCTTTGTATTTTTCGCCATCCGGCAGGGTAACCACATCCACGGTTTTACCGGGGAAGCAGGCACGGGCTTTTTCGAGGTACAGGGGCGCGACCGTTTCGTTGGTAACGATCATCACCTGGTTGCCGGCCACCCAGGGGGTCAGGTCAAAGGAGCCAAGTAAACCCTGACCGATAATAATCGGGTAGCTGCGCTCCCCGAGGTCAACGTCAAGTTCTCGAAGTACCTTGTGCATAGTCACGACCTTCTTTGCGTCTTTGCCGTTTGTGCCGGGGGGTTCTGGGGTTGATACGGTTGACCAGCTGCCGGACCACCAGCCGGGGGCTTTTCCTATCTGTGTACATCACGATATCCGCCAGCCTGGCATACAGCGGATCACGGATGTCGAACAGCCTGCGCAGGACGGCCTCCGGATCGTCATTCTGCAGCAACGGGCGGTTACGGTCTTTGCGGGTACGCTCTACCTGTTGCTCGATAGAGGTTTTCAGGTACACCACCACAGAGTTTTTCTTCAGTAACGGATGGTTTTCCGGGCGCATTACAGCACCACCACCGGTGGCCAGAACGGTGCCCTGTTCGCCGGTGAGCTCATCCAGCATGGCAGTTTCCCGCTGGCGAAAGCCGTCCTCCCCTTCCACATCGAAGATCCAGGGAATATTGGCGCCGCAGCGTTCTTCAATAATGCGGTCAGAATCGAGAAAACGGTACCCGAGTTCCTTGGCTAGCATCCGGCCGATGGTACTTTTTCCGGCCCCCATGGGCCCGACCAGTACTACGCGTTTGGGCAAAGACATAATTTCCGCTCAACAGATTTCAAGCGGGTGAGAATAGCACAGGGCGCACCTTTCCATAAGTCACCGGCACCATAAGCACTACTCCAGATACGAAAAAGCCGCCGGGGTTAGCGGCGGCTTTTTCGGTTTACTGGCCGGATCAGTCGATCAGGTCGTTCTTGATGATCTTCGGAGTGATGAAGATCAGCAGCTCACTGCGCTCATTGATGTGCTCAGTGCGCTTGAACAGGCGGCCAAGGTACGGAATATCACCCAGGAACGGAGTCTTGGTGGTTTGCGTGGCCACCTCGGACTGGAAGATACCACCCAGAACCACTGTTTCACCGTTCGCTACCAACACCTGAGTAGTTACCTCGTTAGTGTTGATAGAGGGGATGCCCGCCGTAACCTCACCACGGGAATCCTGATTCACCACCAGGTCCATGATGATCTTGTCATCCGGGGTGATTTGCGGAGTCACTTCCAGAGACAGCACCGCTTCCTTGAACTCTACGTTGGTCGCACCGCTTGAGGTGGCTTCCTGGTACGGAATCTCTTCACCGGACTTGATTGACGCAGTCTGGCGGTCCGCAGTCACAACCCGCGGCTGGGAGACCACTTCTGCACGGCCGTCGCTTTCGAGGGCAGAAAGCTCCAGGTCTACCAGGAAGTCATCACTGCCCCAGCCGATTGCGAAGGAGGATGCGCCCTCGCCAGACACCCCTAGATCAACACCCAAGGCACCCGGGAAGGAAATGGTAGCTGCCACCGCCAGCTGCGTCGCGAGCTTCCTGCAGGGTGCCCAGCGAGCCACCAATGGTCACAACGTCATCGCCATCGACATTGTAAGCAGCACCACCCCAGCGAACACCGATGTCTTCAGCCACATTGGTTTGTGCCCGGACAATGCGTGCCTCGATAGAAACCTGGCGTACAGGTACGTCCCAGGTAGTTACCAGGCGACGAATCTCTTCCAGCTTGTCCGCTGTTTCACGCACACTGATGGTGTTGGTACGGGCATCTGACGATACGAAACCACGGGAGGAAATCAGCTCTTCGTCTGCCTGAATCAGGGCTACCACATCCGCGGCCTTGGCGTAGTTCACCTGAATGATATCCAGACGAACCGGCGCCAGCTCAGCGATCTGCTTGGAGGTTTCCAGCTCAAGCTTTTCACGGGCGGCAATTTCATCCGCTGGGGCTACCAGCAGCACGTTGCCAATCTGGCGCTTGTCCAGACCCTTGGTTTTAAGAATCAGATCCAGCGCCTGATCCCAGGGTACATTCTGCAAGCGGAGAGTAATGCTGCCACCCACAGTGTCACTGGCCACCAGGTTCAGGCCGGTGAAATCGGCAATCAGCTGAAGTACAGAGCGCACTTCAATATCCTGGAAGTTCAGGGACAGTTTCTCACCGGTGTACGGGAACTTCTCTTCACGGCGGATTTCCGCTTCTTCCTGGGACAGCTCTTCAACACTGACCGTAAACTCCCGGCCAGACTGATAGGCAATGTAGTCATAATCGCCTTCCGGACGGATTTCGATCACCGCATTGCCATCTTCAACAAAGGTATCGATACGGGTTACCGGAGTGGCGAAATCGGAAACATCCAGGCGACGGCGCAGGTTGGCAGGCACCTCCAGGTCCGGCATGGTCAGCCGGATACGGCCACCAAGCTCAGTCAGGTTTACAGCGGCCTTGGTGCTGCCGAGATCCACAATCACCCGGCCTTCACCGTCTTTGCCCCGGCGGAAATCCACATCTGCCAGCGCATTGGAAGATGAGGTTGAGGCAACTGGCGCTGACTGGGGCTGTGCCGGGCGGGAGCTCGCCACAGGCGCTGAACCGCCTCCACCAATGGTCATCACCAGCGAGTTATTGTTGCGAACCGTTTCATGAGGCACCAGCTCCACCAGGTTGAAGATCAACCGGGTGCGGTCCTTGGTTTCCACGACCGTCAGGCTCTGGGCATTTCCGCTACCCAGCGGAATGCTGCGCTGATTGAGGCCGCTGGTGGTATCCGACAGGTCTACGGCGATCCGTGCAGGACGCTCGATGGTATAACCCTTAGGTTCGGGCGGAGCACCATCGAACTTCATGGTCACCTCGAGGCCTTCCCCCGGCAGCGACGTAAACGATACGTCTTCCAGCGTGACCGCTCCGGCCAGGCTGCTCCATAACCCGATGGCAATCACGCCGACACAGACATTGAGTTTTTTGAACATCGCTAGCCTCGATCCCACAACTTTTTGTTCGTGCATGTTTCTGTCATTCATGTTTTTGCCGCTCCCCTGCCTCATCCTTCATCCAGGGACAGGGAGCGCGGGCGCTCGACCCAACCACCCCGGCCGTTCGGAACGATTTCCACCAGCTCAATCCGGGTGTCGCTCACGCCAACCACCCGGCCATAATTCTGGCCCATGTAGTTACCGGTGCGGACCCGGTGAATCCCGCCTTCGTTGTCCCGTATTAACGCGAACAGGCTGCCATCCACGCCCTGCAGAGTACCAACCATTCCAAGTGATTTAAGGTCAAAGTTCTCCAGCACTTCCTTCGGTCGATCGAGGTCCGGTTCTACGTCACTTACCGGCTGCTCCTCAGCCATGGTCAGCTGAACATCGATGGGCGGCTCGAACGGCGCTCTCCGATCGGCTGCCGAATAACTGAACGCCTCATAGGCTTTGAATTCCGGCAGGGGCTCAACGTGGCCCCGGGGCTTGGCCCGGGTATCCGCCATAAACTTGTCCAGATCAGAGAAACCGTTTCCCTGGGAACAAGCCGTCAGCAAAGAGGCCAGACACACACCCAGCCAGGCTTTTCCCGCATGCTTTCCTGTCATGCTCACTCTCCAGCCCGGTAGCGGTAGGTACGGGCAACAACCTGCATATCAAGCTGGTCACCCTCTCCGCTGATTGGTTTGATGGTTAAATCGTGCAATGTAACGATCCGCGGCAGGCTGGCCACACTGCTCACGAAAGAGGCAAGCTCGTGGTAAGCGCCCGAAACCCGGATGTTAATCGGCAGCTCCGAGTAGAAGTCCCGACGCTGTTCCGGCTGCAGCTTCACTTCCTGCAACGCCAGGCCATTGCCCAACGCCGTGTTGGTAATGTCCTCAAGCAGGCCCGGAACTTCCGTCTCGCTGGGTAGCTGACGCACCAGCGCTCCGAAGGTTTCCTCCATCTCGGCCATCTGGGCCTTGAACACGTCCAGGTTGGCCACCTGGTAGGCCTTCTGCTCGTACTGCTGCTTGAGTTCCTGCTCCTGCTTTTCGACACGGTCGAGCTGAGCGTACTGATCCTTGATAAAGAACCAGTAGCCACCACCAAGAATCAGGCCGAAGACTATCAGCGCAACAATTGCCTTGACTGGCGCAGGCCAGATACCCGCGTTATTGATATCAAGGTCATTGATATCGAATTCATTCAGGCTTTTAAGTGAGTCCGCGAGGCTCATTATTTATCCTCCCCTTCGGGCTCTGGAGTTTTTTGCTGCACAGAGAGGTTGAACTGGCTGTATCCGGCACGGCGATCGTCTGCCACAGCCACGTTGGACAGGTTCGGACTGGTAAACCAGTCAGACTCGTCAAAGCGGCGCATCAGGTTCGAAATGCGACTGTTGGACTCGGCCATGCCAACGATATCGATCTGATCCCCCGACCGCTTCAGGTCAGTAAAGAACAAGCCATCGGGCAACGTGCGCACCAACTCGTCAAATACCCTGACAATAACAGGGCGCTTGCCCTGCAGATCCTGGATGACCTGCATACGAGCCAGCAGCTCGTCGCGCTGCCGCTTGAGGTTTTCAATCTCTTTGATTTGCTTATCCAGTTCCTTACCGGCCGTTTCGATGTAGGCATTACGGGACTGCTGGTAGGCAATCCGGTTATCCATATCGCTCTTCCAGAGGAATGCCAGGCCTGCGGCAATAATCGCCGCGCCCAGAATCATCACCACGAACTGTTTCTGTTTTTCAGCCCGCAGTTCTTCCCGCCAGGGCCTGAGGTTAATTTTTGCCATCAGTCGAAACTCCTCATTGCCAGACCACAGGCAATCATCAACGACGGGGCATCATTGCTCAGGGCTGAGGCGTTTACCCGGGAGCCGATCGACATATCGGCGAAGGGGTTGGCCACCAGGGTCCGGGTACCGGTTTTTTCTTCAACCATTTCAACCAGCCCCTGTATAGAAGCGGTTCCACCTGCCAGCACCACATAATCCACCGAGTTGTACTGGCTGGCACCGAAGAAGAATTGCAGTGCGCGGGCAACCTGCTGAACCACTGCTTCCCGGAAGGGGCCAAGTACTTCTTCTTCGTAGTCGTCCGGCAGCCCGCCCTTTTTCTTGGCCAGACCGGCTTCCTCGAACGACACGCCATAGCGGCGCTGGATTTCTTCCGTCAGCTGGCGGCCACCGAAGATTTGTTCACGGGTATAAACCGTCGTGCCGCCGGCGAGAACGCTAAGCGTGGTCATGGTGGCACCCAGGTCGACAATGGCAACGACCATTTCCTCGCCCTGCCCATCGAGCTGTTGTTCGATCAGGGTGTAAGCGCGCTCAAGGGCATTGGCTTCAACGTCGACGATCTTGGATTTCAGGCCGGCGATTTCAAGCACATCTTCCCGGACATCCACGTTCTCTTTCCGACAAGCCGCCAGGAGCACTTCTACTTTGTCCGGGTTAGATTCGGAAGGCCCCTGAACCTCAAAATCCAGGGCCACTTCATCCAACGGATAAGGAATGTACTGATCTGCTTCGAGGCCGATCTGGTCTTCCATCTCGAACTCGTTAAGGCCACTGTCCATTTCGATGATCTTGGTGATGACCGCCGAACCGGACACCGCGACAGCAGCTTGTTTGACGCTGGTGTGGGACTTGGACGCCACCCGCTTGAGCACTTCGCCCACAGCTTCGACGTTGGTGATATTTTTCTCGACTACCGCATCAGCCGGCAACGGCTCTACGGCATAGCTCTCGACCCGATAACGACTGCCATGTTTCGACAGCTCGAGCAGCTTCACTGAACTGGAGCTGATATCCACGCCCAGCACAGCACTGGATTTTTTTCCTGGTAATCCGAACACGCGCTCACCCTATACCTGGTTGAATACACCCGGCTGTGCAACCCTGGAGCTCCTGAGTTCCGGTAGCTAACCCAGAATTGCGCTATCTGTTTTTTATGTAAGAGAATTTCTTGTTTTTTACGTCTACAATGCACTCTCTTATTTATTCAGGAGCGATTGCAGGTTGGGAAGGCCACCCAAGCCTTCCTAAAGCAATTTCTCAAATAATAGACCTATATCCAACTGTTGTCAGAAAAAAATGTCTAATCTGCTGCGTACATCTCGTGTTTTAGCCTGGTTCATTCTCACCGGCCTGAGTGTCGCTGTTATTGTTGCCTCCAGCTTCTACCTTTACCTTCGCCCCAACCTGCCGGATGTTGACCAGCTGCTGGACGTAAAGCTGCAGACGCCGCTGAGGGTGTATAGCAAAGACAACAGATTAATAGCAGAATTCGGCGAAAAGAGAAGGGCACCGGTCACAATAGAACAGATCCCTACAATTCAGTTACAAGCCTTTATGGCCGCTGAAGACTCCCGCTTTTACGACCACTTCGGGGTAGACATCAAAGGCCTGGTGCGGGCTGCCATCGAACTGGTCTCCACCGGCGAAATCCAGTCTGGCGGCAGCACCATCACCATGCAGGTTGCAAAAAATTACTTTTTGTCACGGGACCGCACCTTCATCCGCAAGTTCAACGAGATACTGCTGGCACTTCAGATTGAACGTGAACTGAACAAAGAACAGATCTTCGAGCTGTACCTGAACAAGATTTATCTGGGTAACCGAGCCTATGGTATCGCAGCGGCAGCGCAGGTGTATTACGACAAACCGGTTAACGAACTCTCGCCTGCCCAGATGGCCATGCTGGCAGGCCTGCCCAAGGCACCTTCTGCCTATAACCCGCTAGCAAACCCAGAGCGGGCGTTGATTCGCCGGGACTGGATTCTTGGCCGGATGAAAGATCTGGGATACATCAGCGAAGAAGCCTGGGCCCTTGCCAAAGACGCACCTATTACAGCCAGCTACAACACCAGGGAAACCGAAGTTAACGCCGACTACCTGGCCGAGATGGCCCGCGCCGAAATGGTTCGCAGATTTGGTGAGGAAGCCTACACCGACGGCTACAGCGTAACCCTCACCGTGGATAGTGAGAAGCAGCAGGCTGCCACCGAAGCCCTGCAGGTGGGTCTGGAAGACTATGACCGCCGCCACGGGTTCCGTGGCGCGATCGGCCAGATTGATGTGAGCGACCTGTCAGGCGACGAAATCTCCCGACAACTGCTCAACTATCCGCAAGTGGAGTCACTGGTGCCCGCCGTGGTTACCCGCATCGACGATGAGGCCGGTGAAGTGCATGCCCAGCTACGCAGACTGGGCACCGGGGTCATAGGCTTCGACACCATGACCTGGGCCAAGCGGTACCGCACCGAAAACCTGACCGGCCCGGAACCGAAAAAGCCGTCAGACGTGGTGAGCGTCGGTGACGTTATTTACACGAAGATCCTGGAACTGCCGCAGGTCACCGAACTGCCAGAGGCCAATGACGATCAGCCGAAACCCGCAGAAGCCGGTGCCGGCACCCTGAAGGCGGCCCTTGCCCAGGCACCCAAAGTGGAAGGCGCGCTGATCTCGCTGGCCGCAAAAACCGGCGCCATCGAAGCCCTGGCCGGCGGCTACAGCTTCAGCCAGAGCAAATACAACCGTGCCACCCAGGCCCAGCGCCAGCCGGGCTCTACGTTCAAGCCGTTCCTGTACCTGGCGGCCCTGGAAAACGGCCGCACACCGGCCACCCTTTATAATGACGCGCCGATTGTTTTCGATGACTCGGAACTGGAAGACACCTGGCGCCCCCAGAATTCATCAGGGCAATTCTACGGCCCCACCACCTTGCGTGAGGGCCTCTATCGCTCACGGAACCTGGTATCTATTCGCCTGCTTCGGGACCTGGGCATTCAGACGACCCTGGATTACCTGCGCCAGCTGAAGGTACCGACCAACAACATGCCATCCAACCTGTCACTGTCTCTGGGCAGTGGCTTGCTGACTCCGATGGAACTGGCCCGGGCCTTCGCGGTTATCGCCAACGGGGGCTACGATGTACAACCGTACCTGATCGAACGCATCGAGGAATCTGACGGCACCGTGGTATACGAAGCACCGGAAACCATACTGTGCGACAGTAACTGCGATCAGCTGGCAGAAAACGAGAACGCCACAGACATCCAGACCGACGAGCTTCCCGATACCGAAGGCATGGCACTGCCCGCCTCTGCAGACGAACCCGAAGGGCCACGGGTAATGCGCCGGCTGGCCGATGAGCGGTCCGTGTACATCCTGCATTCGATCATGCAGGACGTCATCCGCCGGGGTACCGGTCGCCGCGCACTGGCCCTTGAGCGCAGTGACCTGGCAGGCAAAACCGGTACAACCAACGAGCAGAAAGACACCTGGTTTGCCGGCTTCAACCACGACATGGCAACAACCGTATGGGTCGGCTTTGATCAGCCAGCCCCGCTTGGTCGCGCCGAATATGGTGCCAGCACCGCCCTGCCGGTGTGGCTGGATTACATGAAAGTCGCGCTGAAGGATGCGCCTGCCGCCACTATGGACCGGCCAAACGGCCTTGCCAGCATCCGCATTAATCCGCAGACCGGTGAGCGGGCACGGCCGGGAGAAGATGGAGTGTTCGAGCTGTTCAAGGAAGAAGACGTGCCGGCCCCGCTTTCTGCAGACGACAACGGCTCCGGACTGAATGGCGAATCTGAAGGCTTGTCACGGCAGATTTTCTGACCGAAAAGCGAAGATACAGACACAAAAAAACCGGCGGGATCTCCGCCGGTTTTTTTATGAAGCCAGACTACATCGCAATCAGATGATGTCGTCCATGGACTTCAGCGGGTAGTGGGCCGGGTAAGGCAGGCCAGCTACACCGGAGTCTACCGCGGCACGGGCCACAGCAGCAGGAACCACTTCCAGCAGACGAACATCCATCGGCTTGGGAATGATGTATTCCTTGCCAAACTCCAGGCTATCTACACCGTAAGCGGCACAGATTTCCTGGGGTACCGGCTCCTTGGCCAGCTCACGGATGGCGTGAACAGCGGCCACTTTCATTTCCTCGTTGATAGCGGTTGCACGAACGTCCAGCGCGCCACGGAAAATGAACGGGAAGCCCAGTACGTTGTTTACCTGGTTCGGATAGTCAGAGCGACCGGTCGCCATGATCAGGTCATCACGGGTAGCCATGGCCACTGCCGGGCTGATTTCCGGATCCGGGTTGGAGCAGGCAAACACGATCGGGTTCGGAGCCATCTTGGCCAGCTGCTCGGCACCCAACAGGTCCGGGCCGGAGAGACCCAGGAATACATCAGCACCGTCGATAGCGTCGTCCAGGGTGCGCTTGTCCGTCTCGTTCGCGAACATCGCCTTATACTGGTTCAGATCGTCACGACCAGAGTGGATCACACCCTTACGGTCGAGCATGTAGATGTTTTCAGAGCGGATACCGCAGCTGACCAACAGCTTCATGCAGGCGATTGCGGCCGCACCGGCGCCCAGACAAACCACCTTGGCTTCTTCGATTTTCTTACCCTGCAGCTCAAGGGCATTGATCATGCCGGCTGCAGTTACGATGGCAGTACCGTGCTGATCATCGTGGAAGATCGGCACATTGCATTTTTCGATCAGAGCGCGCTCGATCTCGAAGCACTCGGGTGCCTTGATGTCTTCCAGGTTGATGCCGCCGAAGGTATCTGCGATACGCTCAACAGTTTCAATAAACGCTTGCGGGCTTTCGGAATTGACTTCGATATCGAATACGTCGATTCCGGCAAAGCGCTTGAACAGTACGCCCTTGCCTTCCATTACCGGCTTGCTCGCCAGGGGGCCGAGATTACCCAGACCCAGGATGGCAGTACCGTCAGAAATAACGGCTACCAGGTTACCCTTGGCTGTGTATTTGTATGCATTCTCGGGGTCCTTCGCGATCTCGCGGACCGGTTCGGCAACCCCGGGGCTGTACGCCAGGGAAAGATCGCGGGCAGTTTCGGTCGGCTTGGTGATTTCAACACTCAGCTTACCCGGCCGCGGTTTGGCGTGATATTCAAGGGCTGCTTCTTTCAGATCTTGAGACATTGCCACTGTTCCGTTTGTCACGTTTAAAGGTAAATACCGCCGGAGCTAGCCAGCGGAGCGCGCCATTATGGCGCGCCCGACCCGAAACGACAAGCCGAAATCGAACATTTTACAATCAGTCAATAGGGCATTTTGCGTATGCAGCAGCAAAAGGGCCCGATCTGCAGGCACAAAAAAAGCGCCCGAAGGCGCTTTTTTTCAGCATTGCGGCAATGATCAGTCTTTCTTGCCGCCGATTCGGCTGCCGAAACGCTTCTGGAAGCGATCGATACGACCACCGGTGTCCATAACCTTCTGCTTGCCAGTGTAGAACGGGTGGCACTGGGAGCAAACGTCCAGCTGCAGGTCGTGACCAACAGTAGAACGGGTCTTGATCACGTTACCGCAGGAACAGGTAGCGGTGATGTCTTCGTACTTCGGGTGAATACCTTCTTTCATGGCGAACCTCTTTCGGTCATGCCGCTACCTGATCACCCGCCGTAAAGGGCGGTTTCAGCCAGGCACCGCATGTTTGAATCAATTGGAAAGACCGTGCACAATCAAGCCCGGCCAGAAACAGACCGCGAATCTTACTGACAAACCCGGCCACAGGCAAGTATCTTGCTCCCCCGGAACCAGTCCGTAAACTACCGCCGGCGCCATACCGCCCGTTTTCAGGATACGCAGATACCGTGACACGGCCAGCAACCGCCCGCATCGCCCTCAACCGCCCGCTCCGCAGGCTGTTTGACTACCGGGTTCCGGATGGCCTTGAACTGGCCCCTGGGCAGCGGGTAAAAGTGCCTTTCGGCCGGCAAACCCTGACCGGCCTGGTGGTGGAAACCGGGGTTCAGCCGCCTGAAGGCATTACCCTGAAGCCGGTGGCCGAAGCCCTGGAGCCTTGGCCCGCCCTGCCCGAAAGCACCTTCCGGCTTTTAACCTGGGCCAGCGACTACTACCAGCATCCACTGGGCGAATGCCTGTTCACCGCCCTGCCCCCCGCCTTGCGCAAAGGCCGGCCAGCGCGGGAGAAGCCGGATGAGAGCTGGCACTGCACCGCCAGCGAACCCGCCCTGCCGGCCACCGCGCACCGCCAACGGGCGCTGTTCAACACCGTAAAAGAAGCGCCCGGCATAACCACCAGCGCCCTGGTACAGGCCAGCTTCAGCCGCGCACAGATTCGCGCACTGGAGCAGAAAGAACTGATACAGCAGAAGGAAGCGATTACCGGCATAACCACAGCTGCGGAAGCCGACCTGCCCGCTCCGCATCTGTCACCGGCCCAGCAAACAGCCGCCGCCGGCTTTCCGGAGCGCACCGACGAATTTTCGGCCACCCTTTTATACGGCATTACCGGAAGCGGCAAAACCGAACTGTACCTGCACTACCTGAAAACCCGCCTGCAGGACAACGAGCAAGCATTGGTGCTGGTGCCGGAAATTAACCTGACGCCGCAAACCCTGGCCCGCTTCCGCCGCTATTTCGGCAACCGGATTGCGGTATGGCATTCCGCCCTGAACGACGGCGAGCGCTTGAGCACCTGGTTGAAAATCCGCAACGGCGAGCCGGTTATCCTGATTGGCACTCGCTCTGCCGTATTGCTTCCGTTTACCGGGCTCCGCACCATCATCGTGGACGAAGAGCACGACAGCTCCTACAAGCAGGGTGAAGGCTTCCGCTACTCCGGCCGGGATGTGGCCGTATACCGGGCCCACCTGAATCAATGCCCGGTGATTCTCGGCTCCGCCACGCCCTCTCTGGAATCCTGGCACAACGCCAGTCAGGGCAAATACCAGCTCATCCGGCTGGAAGAACGGGCCGGCAACGCCAAGCCTCCGGCGCTGGAGCTGCTGGATATCCGCAGCCGGCCACTGGAAGCCGGGCTGTCCCGACCCGCCCTGAATACCATAAAAGAAACGCTGGATAAAGGCGAACAGGCCCTGGTGTTTGTAAACCGCCGCGGCTTCGCCCCGGTGATGATGTGCTTTGACTGCGGACACCTGGAAGAATGCCCCCGCTGCGACACCCGCCTGACCTATCACAGGCGGGACAGGGCCATGCGCTGCCACCACTGCGACTTCCAGATGGCCGCCAGCCACACCTGCCCGAAATGCCAGAGCGAAAACTACAAACCCGTGGGCCAGGGCACCGAGCGTACCGAAGACACCCTGGCCGAACAGTTCCCGGACACTCCAGTGGTGCGGGTCGACCGGGACAGCACCCAGCGCAAGGGCAGCATCCAGGCCATCCTGAAAAAAGTGAACAGCGGCGAGCCGTGTATACTGGTGGGAACCCAGATGCTGGCCAAGGGCCACGACTTTCCCAACGTAACCCTGGTGTGCGTGGTGAATGCAGACGGAGGCCTGTTCAGCGTGGATTTCCGCGCACCGGAACAGATGATACAGACCCTGTTACAGGTGAGCGGGCGCGCCGGCCGGGGCGACAAACCCGGCAAGGTGCTGATCCAGACCTGCCACAGCGACCATCCACTGCTCAATGCCTTGCACCAGGGCCGCTACGCCAACATCGCCGACCAGCTGCTGGCCGAACGCGAAGGCGGCCAACTCCCGCCCTTCCGGGCCATGGCCATCCTCCGGGCCGAAGCGGACACCATGCAGCACAGCCTGCAACTGCTGGACACCCTGAAACCCATGGCGCAAACACCGGGCATAGAAGTATGGGGTCCGCTACCAGCCGTCATCGCCCGCAAGGCCGACCGCCACCGTGCCCAGCTGGTACTGGTGACCGACAGCCGGGGCCAGCTGAACCGGCTACTGAGCCATATATGCCAATACCTGGACCAGACCAGACTGCCCGCCAGCACCCGCTGGATGGTGGATGTAGACCCACAGGAAACCGGCTGAGCTGGAAAGCTTTGAAGTGCGACACAGCGCACGCCCTGCAAAACGTTACAATCTTTTGCAGAAAACTCGCGCCGTAATCATTGCCTTTTCACCGACTGTGCTATGATTTTCAGCAAACTATAGAAGAATTCTGTAACAACACCTGAGGTTGCGGTTCTCGTGCAGGGAATGCGCAGCGAAAAGGCTTTTGCTGTAACGAACACTGGAGATATAAAAATGTCAGGGAAATTCCTTGCGCGTGCGTCGGCGTTGTCGCTGGCTGTTTTTTTGGCGGCTTGTGGGGGGGATGAGAATTCTACTCCGATTGTTAATGTGAATACTGGCCAGGATGACACGACCACTGGTGGGGGGGCTGCTTCTCCAGACGATACAAATACGGACGATACCGACACCGGAGGCACAGATACAGACAACAATCCACAAGCCGGCCTCATACTCGGCAGCAATGTTTCCGGCACATTCGTTAAAGGCGACATCAGCACAGACCTGACTAACCTTACTGTCGACAGCGAAACCACCGGAAGCACACGGATTGCCCTGCAAATAGTTGACCCGGAAAATGACAACGCATTAGCTACGGGCATTGAAAACACGGTGCGCTTTTTCTCGGGCTGTCTGGCAGCGGGCTGGGCTGAAATGGATAACAGCCAAATCACAACCGAGGCGGGAACTGTACTAGCAACATACACCCCCCTGGCGGCGTGCGCAGGAAATGATGATGTACTTTATGCGAAATTGAACGAGGACTCCGAAAACCTTGCAAAAGTCACGTTTTCAGTCAGTCCGGCAGGAGGCACAACAACCCCAGGAACTACAGAAGTCGGATCGCTTGACGCTGCAGGAACATTCCACCCAGGCGTCATCAGGGTCGAGCAACCTGCCTTGGTGCTGGATGCCTCCAATCAAGCATCAACCGATATTATCGTAAACATTCAAACCGATGGCCAGCCTGCCAGCGGCGTTGCATACACTGCCGAATTCACATCAATGTGCATTGACGCTGGCCGCGCAAGCATCTCTGGCACAAACGTAACTAACAGCGGAGCAATTCTTGCTACTTACAATGCAGCCCCCGACTGCCTGGGAACCGACAACGTACTCGTATTTTTGAATGGCGATAACACCCTCAAGGCCAGCGCAGACATCATTGTCTCTGACACCAATCTGGCCATCGGCTCCTACGATAATGCCGGGTTGTTTACAGATAGTATTGCTGCCAGCAAATCTGAGCTGGATTACAACACGGAAGCCGAGCCAAGCACCGACATCCGCTCAGTCATCGCCAAGGTTGATGACACCGGTAACTTCATTGAGCAGCTAACCGGCTTCGAGAGCTCTATCGAGTTCTTCTCTACCTGTCTGGATTCTGGCCTGGCCACGATTGACAGTACCGGCAACACAGAATCAGGGGAGCTGATCAGCACGTACCGGGCACAAGGCTGCGTTGGCGAGGACACCATCTACGCCCGAATTGGCGGGACAGATACTTTTGCATCCACAACGGTCAATATTGCTGCCAAAGAAGGCCAGGAGCTGGCACTTGGTTACTTTGACGACGCAGGTACCTTTAATGCTGGCGTAATCGGCAACACCCGGGACACCGCCTTGCCACTGGGCGTTCAGACCAAGCTCTATCTGTCAATCGCCGACGCCGTGACTGAGGCTCAGGTCAAGGGCCAGCCGCTGACAGTAGAGTTTACCTCTCAGTGCGGAGAGCAGCCTGGTGCCGCCACCTCCCCACTTTCTGTGGACAATGCGTCCGTTAACCTTGGCTATATTGAGGTTCTTTACACAGCGCAGAGCTGCGGCTCACTGATGGAAGACCTGGTTCGCGCCGAGCTCACAGGTGTTGAAGGCTTTACCGCAATCGCGGAAGCGACCATAGAACTGGCTGAGCTGCCGGCGAATTCTCTAAGCGCGGAGCTTCCTGACCCTGCGTCCATCGCGCCGTTCTGGTATTCCCAGGCAGATCGCAAAACAGAATCTACTCTGCGCGTTCAACTCACGGACAATCAAGGTAACGGTGTTGACGGGGAGATTGTCTCCTTCTCGCTTGATAATCCAGGCGCAGTCGATGTTGCCCTGTTGGAGCCAGTCAATGGCGGCGAGACTGACGATTCTGGCTACGCCGAGGTCAAGATCAAATCCATTGAGGGCTTCGACAACGTCGTCTTCCGTGTGATTGCCAGCTATACCGATGCGGATGGCAACCTGCTGCAAACCTACTCGGCTCCGATTGCCGTCAACTCCAAGCTGCCGTTTGAAGAGCGCTTCTCTATCAGCACCAGCAACTTTGCACCGGATACTCAGGGCAAAGACGGTGTTCAGGTACAGCTGACTCTGCTGGCGGCGGATGATCAGGGCAACCGCATTCGCGGCAACACTGTGGTTAACTTTGAAACCGATCAGGGAACAATTGATCCCGAGTGTGTTTTGGACAACGAAGGCCGTTGCACCATTACCTGGGAGAGCCTCGGAATCGATAGCCAGAACGACGCCGAGAAGTTCGCAACGGTTCGCGCTTACACCCAGGGGCGCCTGAGCGACGGCAGCACCGGTGAAATAGACACGCAAGTCCCCATGCTGATGTCCACCTCTGCCAACATCCAGGTTGCACTGGATAGCAACACCATTCCCGTAACGGGTGGCGCGTTCTGTGCAGAAGCCTGGGTTGAAATCCTTAACGATGGCGTGCGGAACTCGCCGCCCGTAGGCACAACACTGACCTTTGAGGTGTCGAACGGTACCTTGCTGCCCTCTACCAGCAATACGTTTGAGCTCGGTTCATCCAGCGCACTTCTGGCGACCCCCTACTCCTTCACCGGTTGCACCTTTGTGGAGCCGGACCCGGATCGGACGGAGCCGATGCGCCTGATCGTGACGGCCACACCACCAGAAGGCGTGCCAGCCTCCGATCGAGCAGACGAACTGTAATCAAGCAAAGTGATAGACAAAAGCCCGGCCTCAGCGCCGGGCTTTTTGCTTACACCCAAACTTTCCGCGATAATACGCCCCTTCTGATTTCAACGGGCGCCCTGCCCTGTATCCATTCTCCTGAACACCGAGTCATCTGACGCATGAAAGAGACCGTATCCGAGCTTCTCCAGTCCGCACTGGCTGCCCTGCAATCCGAAGGCACCCTGCCGGCTGACCAGACCTTTACCCCCCAGGTGGGTAACACCAAGGACAAATCCCACGGCGATTACGCCTGCAACATTGCCCTGATGGCTGCCAAGGCGGCTGGCTGCCCGCCGCGAAAGCTGGCCGAGGCACTGGTGGCAGCGTTGCCGGAAAGCGCGGCCGTGGAGAAGGTAGAGATTGCCGGGCCGGGCTTTATTAACTTTTTCATGAGCACCGCCAGCGCGTTCGGCATTGTGAACAGCATTCTGGATGAAGCGGAGCAGTTCGGCCGCAACAACACCGGCAAGGGCGAGAAGGTTCAGGTGGAGTTTGTGTCTGCCAACCCCACCGGCCCGCTGCACGTAGGCCACGGCCGTGGCGCCGCTATTGGCGACTGCCTGTGCCGCCTGCTGGAAGCCAACGGTTACGATGTTACCCGCGAGTTCTACTACAACGACGCCGGCGCCCAGATCAACAACCTGGCCCTGTCGGTTCAGTCCCGCGTTAAAGGCCTGACACCGGAAGACGAAAGCTGGCCGGAAGACGGCTACCGGGGCGACTACATTGTCGACGTAGCCAACGCCTATATGGCCGGCGAAACCGTGATCGCCGACGACCGGGAAGTGACCGCCCAGGCCGATCCGGACGACCGGGACGCCATCCGCGAATTCGCCGTGGCTTACCTGCGCCGGGAGCAGGACCTGGATCTGAAAGCCTTTGGCGTTCAGTTCGATGTGTATTTTCTGGAATCGTCCCTGTACGAAGATGGCAAGGTAGAAGCCACCGTTGAGCGCCTGAAAGCCAACGGCTACACCTACGAACAGGACGGCGCCATGTGGCTGAAAACCACCGAGTTCGGCGACGACAAAGACCGCGTGATGCGCAAGAAAGACGGTGGCTACACTTACTTCCTGCCGGATGTGGCCTACCACCTGGACAAGTGGCAGCGCGGTTTTACAACCGTGATCAACGAACAGGGCGCGGACCACCACTCCACGGTCACCCGTGTACGCGCCGGCCTGCAGGCACTGAAAGCCGAAATCCCCCAGGGCTGGCCGGACTACGTTCTGCACCAGATGGTAATGGTGACCCGCTCTGGCCAGGAGGTAAAGATCTCCAAGCGTGCCGGCAGCTACGTGACCGTTCGGGACCTGATCGACGAAGTGGGCCGCGACGCTACCCGTTTCTTCCTGGCGGCGCGCCGCGTGGATTCCCAGTTGACCTTCGATATCGACCTGGCCCGCTCCCAGACCAATGAAAACCCGGTCTATTACATCCAGTATGCCCATGCCCGGATTTGCAGCGTACTGCGCAAACTGGCGGCCGAAGGCGTACAGCGGGGCCTGAACGAATGTGTGGGCGATTTGAGCCTGCTGACCCTGGACGAAGAAAAAGAACTGGCCAACCAGCTGGCCAAGTACCCGGAGCTGATTGCCAATTCCGCCGCCCAGCGCGAGCCGCACCACCTCACCCACTACCTGCGTGAGCTGGCCGGGCAGTTCCACACCTACTACAACGCCCACAAGGTGTTGATTGAAGACACAGCCCTGCGGGACGCCCGTGTGAGCCTTTACCTGGCAGTACGCCAGGTGATTGCCAACGGCCTGGACTTGCTGGGCGTGAGCGCACCGGAAGAGATGTAAGCCGGCCATGGCCAGAGACTACGCCAAAAAGGATCGCCCCGCGGGCAAAGGCGCCGCTGCCCCCAGGCAGAAAGCCGCCGCCCGCAAGGCACCAAAACCCAAGCGCAGCGCCCCTGCGCACAGGCAGCACGGGAGTTTGTCCTTGAAGTGGGTTCTGTCTCTGGCCGCTGTTGGTGGCTTTATCGGTTTTATTGTTTACCTGAACACCCTGCCTGCAGGCCCGGAAGCGCCGAAACAGGCAGCGCCGGCCCAGCAACAAGCAAGCCCTGCGGCCACCAAGGCCAGGCAGGACGCTGCCCGGCAAAAAGAGCAGAATTTCCGCTTCTATGAAATGCTGCCGGAATCCGAGGTGGTGCCGCCGAAAGTACAGGAGTACACCCCGGGGCCGGCCAAAACGGCGTTCGACTACATCCTCCAGTCCGGTTCCTTCCGCAGCAAGGAAGACGCTGAGCGCCAGCGCGCCCAAATCGCGTTTCAGGGGCTACGCGCCCACGTTCAGCAGATCACACAGGATAATGGCGGAGTCTGGTACCGGGTGAATGTCGGGCCGTTCACCTCACGCAGCCAGATGAATTCGGCTGTGGACAAGCTGGTGTCCATCAATATCCAGCCCTTGGTGCGTAAGGTTCCCAAAGAAGGCTAAAGCTTCCGACACAACCTCTTAAAGCGCGGGGGGCTTGCCTGCGGGCCAGCACATTGCTCGGGGACAGGTTTGGGGGCGGCTTTCCAAAAATTTGCGGAGCCATGGATGGCGGAGCAGAAGCGCCACAGGGATGTGCCGCAAGGAGCGGTTTTTGGAAAGCCGCCCCCAAACCTGTCCCTCCCCCGCGACCAAAGCCGCCAAACCTGGGCCACTTGAATTCCCGCCAGCTGCCTCCATAAACCTGAAATACGATTTTTCACACAGGCAACTGGAGCCAAAATGACTACCATAGTTTCCGTCCGCCGGGACGACGAAGTCGCCATGGGCGGCGATGGCCAGGTTTCTCTGGGCAACACCGTCATGAAAGGGAACGCCCGCAAAGTTCGCCGTTTGTACAACGGCCAGGTTATTGCCGGGTTTGCCGGTGGCACTGCAGACGCCTTCACCCTTTTTGAACGCTTTGAAGCCCAGCTGGAGAAACACCAGGGCAACCTCACCCGCGCGGCGGTGGAGCTGGCCAAAGACTGGCGTAGTGACAGGGCCCTGCGCAAGCTGGAAGCCTTGCTGGCCGTCGCCGACAAGACTGCGTCGCTGATTATTACCGGTAACGGTGATGTCATCGAGCCGGAACAGGGCCTGATTGCCATTGGTTCCGGCGGGTCCTTTGCCCAGGCGGCGGCGCGGGCACTGCTTGAGAATACCGATATGAGCGCCCACGAGATTGCAGAGAAGGCGCTGGAGATTGCCGGCGACATCTGCATCTACACCAACCAGAACCGCACTCTGGAAGTGCTGCCCATCAAAGACTGACCGGAGCGACCATGTCTGCAATGACTCCCCGTGAAATCGTTCACGAACTTAACAAACACATCGTGGGCCAGCAGGAAGCCAAGCGTGCCGTGGCCATTGCCCTGCGTAACCGCTGGCGCCGGATGCAGCTGGACAGCAGCCTGCGTGACGAGATTACCCCCAAGAATATCCTGATGATCGGCCCCACCGGCGTGGGTAAAACGGAGATTGCCCGCCGCCTGGCAAAGCTGGCCGACGCGCCCTTCCTGAAGGTAGAAGCCACCAAGTTTACCGAAGTGGGCTATGTCGGCCGGGATGTGGAGTCCATTATCCGGGACCTGGCGGATATGGCCGTCAAGATGCTCCGTGAGAAGGAGATGAAACGGCACGAAAACCGTGCCCTGGACGCGGCCGAAGACCGCATTCTGGATGCCCTGCTGCCGCCGGCGCGGGATTTCAACGAAGACAGCCAGCGTACCAGCAACGATTCCGCCACTCGCCAGATGTTCCGCAAGAAACTGCGCGAAGGTGAGCTGGACGACAAGGAAATCGAGATCGACCTGCGCAGCAGCGGCGCCGGCGTTGAGATTATGGCGCCTCCCGGCATGGAGGAGATGACCAACCAGCTGCAGAGCATGTTCTCCAACCTGTCGTCCGATAAGCGTAAGACCCGGAAGATGAAGGTGGCAGATGCCCTGAAACTGGCCAAGGACGAGGAAGCCGCCAAGCTGGTGAACGAGGAAGAGATCAAGCAGAAAGCGCTGTTGGCCGTTGAGCAGAACGGCATTGTGTTTCTCGACGAGATCGACAAGGTGGCCAAGCGTTCCGAGAACACCTCGTCTGATGTCTCCCGCGAGGGGGTACAGCGTGACTTGCTGCCGCTGATCGAGGGCAGCACCGTAAGCACCAAGTATGGTGCCGTGCGTACCGATCACATTCTGTTCATCGCCTCCGGTGCGTTCCACCTGTCCAAGCCCTCTGACCTGATTCCGGAACTACAGGGCCGCCTGCCGATCCGGGTAGAGCTGCAAGCGCTGACACCGGACGACTTCAAACGCATCCTGACCGAGCCGGACGCGTCGCTGGTGCAGCAGTATGAAGCCCTGATGGGCACCGAAGGCGTGAAGCTGACGTTTGCAGACGATGCCATCGCCCGTATTGCGGAAGTGGCCTACAAGGTGAACGAAACTACCGAAAACATCGGCGCCCGCCGCTTGCATACGGTACTGGAGCGCCTGCTGGAAAGCCTGTCATACGATGCCGGCGACAAGGTAACCGAGGTGTTCGAAGTCACCGCCGCCTATGTCGACGAGAAACTGGGCGAGTTGGCAGAAGACGAAGACCTGAGCCGGTATATCCTGTAAGCCGACAGCCAGGTAAGCAAAAGGCCGGAGGGAGTTATCCCGTCCGGCCTTTTTTGTGCCCGAACGCTGACCCGGCCCTACTGGGCCCGGGAAAACAGATGGGTAACGTTACTCAGCCCGCTGGCCAGCTTGCCCTTCTCGGCTTGCTTCTTGCGGCCCTTGGCCACGTACAGCGGTAACAGTTCGCCATACAGGCTGGTGGAGATGGTGCGCTGTTCGTCTTCCAGGCGGTCCCGACGCAGTTTGATGCCGTATTTCGCCAGTTTCGGTTCCAGTTCATCGGCCCGGCTGAGCAGGTCCCGCCTGGTCATCTGGTAGGCGTGTTCGCACACCATGCGGCGGCTCTGGAAGCTGAATACGTTGGAGAAGAACAGCTTGGCATCGTCCCGGGTGGGTTCAAACAGCAGGATGTCTTTGTCCGGGTAATCCCGGGCGTATTGGGCAATGCCCGACTGCATTCGCGAATAAACCATGGTGCGGAACATCTGGGACAGCAGGTTGGGCATGCCCGAGCGGGTGAGATCGCCCGGCTGCATGGTGCCGGCCCGCACGGCGGCGCTGGCATCGATGGGCACTTGCGGATTAACCGCCAGCACCAGGTCCGCACCATCCTCGAAAGCGACGGATGCATGCAGGCCTTTTCTCAGGGTGCCGTCTACATAGTACCGGCCGTCTACGTCTACCGGCACATACAAGCCTGGAGAGGCCGTGCTGGCCTGTACCGCCCTGGAAATGGGCACGTGGTCAAAACCCGGCGCTCCGAAACACACGGCTTCGGTACTTTCTACATCCGCAGCCACTACATACAGCCGGTGCTTCAGTTGCCGGAAGTCGTTAGTACGCCCCAGCATAGTGAACGCCCGGCGCAGGTAATCATGCAGGCCTTCATTGTCGAACAGCCCGGCAGGCGCGGCCTGGGCCAGGATGGTCATGGCTTCCAGCAGGCTCTGGTCGTAGGGGTTGTTGACGAAACGGCTGATGGCGGTGGAGATCAGCTTCGGCACGGCCAGCAAGCGGTTACCGTATTCCCGGAGCGCCGGGCGGTAGAACACTTCCGGATGGAAGGGGTGCACTTCGGCTTCGTTGCGCACAAAGATCCGGCACAGCTGGGCGGTGGTCACCTGGTTGGCCAGGTTGGCGGCCACAAAGGAGCCGGAGTTCACGCCTACGTAGACATCCACATTGTTGAAGTCGAGGCCGTCCAGCGCTTCATCCAGCGCCCGCAGGGCACCGATTTCATAAATACCGCCCAACGGGCCGCCGCCGCCAAGGGCGAGGCCTATGCGTGGTGCGGATTTAAGCTCGGTCGACTGCTTCATCGGCTGTCCTTCACGGTTACTGCAGCGAATTTACCCTACTAACCTAACAACGGTTTTTAGAGTGCGCACCCTATAACCACCGAAAAATCAGGAAACGGCCTGTTCCGCCAGTGCAACGGGAGAGGACTTCACCGGCCGCAGGTAGCGGCCGAAACCGGCATTTCGGATGGCCAGGTCAACGCAGCTCTTGATCACATGGGGAGAATCCAGCAGCAATACATCTTCCAGCAACTGGATCGCCCATTCCCGGTCGATACTGCGAATAACCGATTTCACCTTGGGCAGGCTGGCTGCGTTCATAGACAGGGAATCGTAGCCCATGGCCATCAGCAACAAGGCACCGCCCGGATCACCGGCCAGCTCGCCACAGATTCCCACAGGCTTGCCAACGGAGTGGGCGTCCTGTGCAATCCGTACCAGTGCCTGCAACACGGCCGGGTGGTAAGAGTGGTAAAGCTGGGCCACGCGGGGGTTGTTTCGGTCGACCGCCAGCAGGTACTGGGTGAGGTCGTTGGAGCCGACCGACAGGAAGTCCACCCGCTCGGCCAGTTCGCGAATCTGGTACACCGCAGCCGGCACTTCCACCATCACGCCCACCTTGGGCATGTGGATGTCGTAACCTTCTTCCCGAACCTCGTGGTAAACCCGGTAAATCAGGTGCAGGGACTCCTCCACCTCGGAAATGTTGCTGATCATGGGCAGCATGATCTGCAGATTGTTCAGGCCCTCGCTGGCCTTGAGCATGGCCCGCACCTGTACCAGGAAGATTTCCGGGTGGTCCAGGGTAACCCGGATGCCACGCCAGCCCAGGAACGGGTTTTCTTCCTGGATGGGGAAATAGGTCAAGGCCTTGTCGCCGCCGATGTCCAGGGTACGCATGGTAACCGGGTTGGGGGCGAAGGCTTCCAGCTGCTCCCGATAATATTCCCGCTGCTCCTGCTCGGAGGGGAAGCGGTCCTTGATCATAAACGGCACTTCGGTTCGGTACAGACCAATACCCTCGGCGCCATGGGAAAGCGACCGCAATACATCGGTCATCAGGCCGGTATTCACCAGCAACGCGACCCGGTGGCCGTCGGTGGTTTCACAGGGTTTGTCCCGCAGGGCTTCCAGGCCGCGAATCAGCTCGTTTTCTTCGTCGCAAATAGCCTGGTAGAAGGCCCGCAGATCCGCCGAGGGCGAGGCGAAAATCTGCCCTTCGAAACCGTCGACAATCAGTTCCCTGCCATCCAGCTGGTTCACCGGAATATCCACCAGGCCCATCACCGTGGGCACACCCATGGCCCGGGCCAGGATGGCCACGTGGGAGTTACTGGAGCCTTTTACGGATACCAGACCCACAAGCTGGCCTTTGGGTACTTCCCCGAGCATAGCCGGAGTGATTTCGTCACTGACCAGTATCGTATGCTCGGGATATTCCAGGTGCTTCTGCTCACCTTCCTGCAAGTGTGACAGCAGGCGGCGGCCGAGATCCCGGATATCCACCACCCGCTCCTGCAGGTAGTGGTCGTCCATCATTTCAAAATGCCGGATGTACTGCTGAACCACCTGTTTGAGAGCGCCCTGGGCCCAGATACCCTCGCGGATCTTGTTGACCACCTCGCCGGGCAGGGCTTCGTCGCTGAGCATGCGCAAGTAGACGTCGAACAGCGCCTGCTCTTCCGGGCGCAGCTGGGACGCGAGCCGGTTCGCTACCCGTTCGATATCTTCCCGTACTGCCTGCACGGCGGACTGGAACAGCGCCAGTTCCTGCTCGATCTCCTCGGTAGGCTTCTCGGGCACCAGGTCCAGGTCTGCCGCGGGGTAAACCACCACGCCGGTGCCAATGGCCACACCCGGAGCACCGGGCACGCCGTTGAAGCTGACGTCCTGGGTTTCTTCACCGGTAAGCGACAGGCCGCTGATCGCGCCCGTGGCTTCACTGTGCGCGATCACCCCGGCCAGTTGGGCTGATACGGTAACCAGGAATGCTTCTTCCCCTTCATCAAAGCACCGGGAGCTTTCCCGCTGCTGGACGACCAGCACGCCAAGTACGCGGCGGTGGTGGATAATGGGCACACCGAGGAAGGAACGGAATCGTTCCTCACCGGTTTCAGGAAAGTAGCGGTAGCGCGGATGGGAAGGGGCGTCTTCCAGGTTGATGGGTTCTTCGCGGGAACCCACCAGGCCAACAAGACCCTCGGAATAGGCCAGGCTGACCTTGCCCACAGAATCTTTGTACAGGCCTTCTGTGGCCATCAGGATGTAACGGTTGGAGGCCGGGTCCAGCAGATAAACGGAGCAAACCTCGGTGTTCATGGCTTTCTGCACCCGCGATACGATGATCTCCAGCGCCTCGTTCAGATCGCGGGCGCTGTTCACCTCTTGTACTAGACTTCGCAGGATGCTCAGCATGGAGTCAGTCCGTCATTTCTGATGTTCCTTCAACGCCGGTTCTGCTCACTCCGATGCCACTGTTCCATGTTATGGAACAGTCTGGGAGCCAGTTCTCTCAGCGCACGTCTGTATACTTCTCTCTTGAATGAGACCACCTGCCCCAACGGATACCAGTAGCTTACCCACTGCCAGCCGTCGAACTCCGGTGAATCCGTGCCATCCACGCGTACATGCGCGTCTGGCGATAACATCCTCAGCAGGAACCATTTCTGTTTTTGCCCCACACAAACGGGGTGCGAGTTGTGGCGTACCATCCTTCGCGGAAGACGGTATCGCAGCCAGCCCCGGGTGCAGCTGATGATTTCCACATCGCTGGCACTGAGGCCGATTTCCTCTCCAAGCTCCCGATACAGCGCGTCTTCCGGTGATTCATTGTGCTTGATACCACCCTGCGGAAACTGCCAGGAGTCCTGCCCTATTCGCCTTGCCCAGAGAACTTCTCCCCTGTGGTTGGCCAGAATGATTCCGACGTTGGGTCTGAAACCGTCTGAGTCGATCACGGCACAGTCCTCGTTAAAGTCGGCTGCCGGTTAATTTGTAACCGGCGGAAATTGTCCAAGTTGCTCTCATTCTTACAGAATCCCAAGGGTTCGGCAAACGGAGCCGTTGGCGGCAGGTCATGCTAGACTGTGCGCCTTGCTACGAAGCCTGTAACGATGGGAGGAAACGGCTTGACGCTCGCAATTTTTGATCTGGACAACACCCTGCTCAATGGTGACAGCGACCACGCATGGGGTGAGTTTCTGGTGGAAGAAGGCATGGTGGATGCCGAAGAGTACAAGCGGGCCAATGACCGCTTTTACGAGGAATACCTGAACGGCGAGCTGGACGTTTTCCACTATCAGCGCTTTGTACTGGCACCGTTAACCCGGCACAGCATGGATGAGCTGGAAAGCTGGCGCGAAGCCTTTATGGCCAAGAAAGTTCAGCCGATGATGCAAGACAAGGCCGCGAAACTGCTGGCAGAGCACCGCGAGCAGGGTCATACGCTGATGATCATCACCGCCACTAACCGATTTATTACCGAACCGATTGCCGAGTTACTGGGCGTAGAGCACCTGATTGCTACGGAACCGGAGCTGGTAAACGGCAAGTTCACCGGCGAAGTGGCAGGTACGCCGAGCTTCCAGGAAGGCAAGGTGGTGCGGCTGAATGACTGGCTGGCCGCCCATAACGAGAGCCTGGACGGAGCCTGGTTCTACAGTGACTCCCACAACGACTTGCCGCTGTTGCGGAAGGTGGAGAATCCGGTGGCGGTGGACCCGGACCCGACGCTGGAGAAGACGGCTATTGCGAATGGCTGGGCGGTGATGTCGCTGCGGGGGTAAGGCTTGGTGCACCAACCCTGACGGATACAAAGGGGTCTGACCCTACGGGTCAGACCCCACCCTTCTCTACCGCCATTCTCCCCTGGCGGCGATCACAAAAACCCGGTCAGGGAACGCACAAAGCACGACTTGATATAGTCGGTCTCCGGAATCCCCGGCACGATCGGATGATCAGGCGCCTGATGGCCCTGCTCCAGCAGCTGCACAAACCGGTCGATCTTGCGGCCGCTGCCCCGGATAATGTCGATCAGTTTTTCCTGGGACAAATGCATGGAGCAAGATGCGGATACCAGCAATCCATCACGCTCCAGCAGCCTGAGCCCCAATTGATTCAGGCGAGCATAGGCCTGTTCACCCGCTTTCTGATCCCGGCGGCGGGGAATGAGTGCGGGCGGGTCCAGCACTACGATGTCGAACTTTTCTTTCTCGTCTGCCAGGGCTTTCAGGGCGTCGAAGGCATCGCCTTCAATCGTGTCTACGTTCTCCAGCCCGTTCAGTTTGGCATTGTGATGCACCGCATCCACTGCCGATGAAGACGCGTCTACACAGGTCACCTGGGATGCACCCGCACAAGCCGCTTGAATACCCCAACCACCCACGTAGCTGAACACATCCAGCACTTTCTTGCCGGGCGCATAGGCCTGAAGGCGCTGGCGGTTCATGCGGTGGTCGTAGAACCAGCCGGTTTTCTGGCCGCCAGCCAATGGCACTTCAAAGCGGGCGCCGTTTTCTTCTACCAGAACGGTGTCGGCTTCCGGGCCATGAGCAAATTCCACGTAGGTATCCAGGCCTTCCACCTTGCGCATCTTGCCATCGTTTTTCAGCACGATAATGCGGGCATGGGCCAGGCGCTGAACGGCTCGCACGATGGCGTCTTTCATCTGCTCCATGCCAGCGGTGGAGATTTGCACCACCACCACGTCGTCAAAGCGGTCGACCACCAGGCCCGACAAGCCATCACTGTCGCCAAAGACCCAGCGGTAGAACGGTTTGTGAAACAATCTTTCCCGCAGACTCAGTGCTGCCTCCATGCGGTCGGTTAAGCGCTTCGGCGTCATGCCATGATCCGCATCCCGGCTGATCAGCCGGCCGCAAATCAACGCATGAGGGTTCACAAAGGCGATACCCATGGGCTTGTCATTCGAAGCACGCACCTGCACCTGTGAGCCGGGCTCAAACCCGGGCAGCGGGCTGCGTTGGGTGTCTACTTCGTTACTGTATACCCACAAGTGGCCGGCACGGAGACGGCGTTCTGCGCCTTTGCGCAGGTAGAGAACGGGAAAGTCCATCAATGATTATTCCTCAGCGGCCACGTGTTCTGCGTACGCCGCAGCATCCATCAGGCCGTCAAGCTCGCCTTCATCGGCCAGCTTCACCTTGAACATCCAGCCATCGCCATACGGGTCTTCATTGACGATTTCCGGCTCGTCTTCAAGCTTTTCATTGATCTCGATAACCTCACCGGTCACCGGGCTGAATACGTCAGACGCTGACTTAACGGATTCCGCCACACCGGCTTCCTCACCACCGTTTACAGTCACGCCGACCTCGGGCACGCCGATGTAGACCACGTCGCCCAGTTGCTCCTGGGCGAAGTCGGTGATGCCCACGGTAGCTGTGCCATCGGCATCTACCCGCACCCATTGATGAGTTTCGATGTATTTCAGGTCTGCAGGAATGTCGCTCATGATTCGTGTGTCCTGTTGAAATTTTCCGCGCAGTTTAACCGAAGAGATTAGTTCCAGCGAATGCTCCGGGCCAGCTTCACGAACGCATTCAGGTAATCCACCCCTTCGTCGCGCTCCCGGAAGCCCAGAAAGATCTGTTTGGGCATGCCCTGCTGGCCCAGTTTCAGGGCTTTTATAGGCAGGTTGCGGGCATATTCATCCACCAGCCACCGGGGCAGTGCACTCACGCCTCGCCCTGCGGCCACCATCTGCAACATGATGTCAGTGGTTTCAATGGTTTTATGCCGAGCCGGACCAGTATGGGCGGGCAGGAAGAACCGGGTAAAAATGTCCAGGCGCTCGACCGCAACCGGATAGGTAATGAGGGTTTCCTGCTCGAGCTGATGGGGTTCTACCCAGTGCTCGCCCGCCAGCGGATGGGTTTCGGGGACGACCAGCACCTGCTCATAATCGAATACCGGCTCGAAACACACGCCGGGCTTGTGCAGCGGGTCCGGGGTCACCAGCAGATCGATGTCATGGCCGAACAACGCGCCCATGCCACCGAACTGGAACTCCTGTTTTACATCCACATCGACATCCGGCCATTGCTGCAAGTAGGGGCCGACGACCTTCAACAGCCATTGGTAACAGGGATGGCATTCCATACCCACCCGCAAGCTGCCTCGCTGGCCTTTGGCAATCTGGCGGATCTGCATTTCTGCATGCTCAAACTGTGGCAGCAACCGATTCGCCAGCCCCAGCAGCTGATTGCCGGCCTGGGTAAACCGCAACTGGCGGCCTTCCCGAAGCCAGACAGGCGTACCCAGCTGCTGCTCCAGCTTTCGCATGGCATGGGACAACGCCGACTGGGTAAGGTGCAGCTGTTCGGCCGCAGCCGTCAGGGAACCCTGCCGTTCAACAGCGCGCAGAATCTCCAGGTGATTTCGTTCGATCATGACCATCCGTGAATTTTGTTCATTGAATGTTGAAATAATACCATTTTTATTCATGCAATCACCCGCCTAACCTTAGCTCCTGATTCAACACACAGATTCAAGGATTTGATCATGGCAACCACACACAACCTGGGCTTCCCCCGCATTGGCGGACAGCGGGAGCTGAAATTTGCACTGGAAGATTACTGGGCCGGCCGGCAAACCGAGCAGGAGCTGGCAATCACCGCCACTGACCTGCGTCGGCACCACTGGCAGCAACAGGCCGGGCTGGATTTCGTACCTGTGGGAGATTTTTCCCTGTACGACCAGGTGTTAGACATGTCCGTTACCCTGGGCAACCTGCCGGCACGAGTCGCAGACAAGCAAGGTTCGGAGCTGGACGCCTATTTCCGCGCCGCCCGGGGCCGGGGCGCCAACGACAGCCCCTGTTGCGCCACCGCAGCGGGCGAGATGACCAAGTGGTTCGACACCAACTATCACTACATTGTGCCGGAGTTTACCGCCGACACCCGTTTTGAACTGAACCCTGAGCGACTGCTCGCCCAACTGGCCGAAGCGCAAAAACAGGGCGTTAAGGCCAAACCCATCATCATCGGGCCAGTGACCTACCTCTGGCTGGGTAAAACCTCCGATGGCAGCAACCGGCTGGACTTGCTGGAACGCCTGCTGCCTGCGTATTCGCAACTGCTGGAAGCCCTGGCCGATGCCGGCGCTGACTGGGTACAGATTGATGAACCGGCCCTGGTGACCGACCTGGACGCCAACTGGCGCTATGCCTTCAATCTGGCCTATCACCAGCTCAAGGCCAATCGCCCGAAACTGCTGCTGGCCACCTACTTCGGAGAACTCCGGGACAACCTGCAACTGGCCTGCGAACTGCCGGTGGCCGGGCTGCACATTGATGCCGTGAGCGCACCGGCAGAAGTCAGCCGGGTGGCGGACTGGCTGCCGAGCCACAAGATTCTCTCGCTGGGCGCAATCAATGGCCGCAACATCTGGAAATCCGACCTGAACAATATTCTGGACTGGCTCGAACCACTGAACGAAAAGCTGGGCGAGCGCCTGTGGCTGGCGCCCTCCTGTTCACTGCTGCACGTGCCGGTCGACCTGGCCCGTGAGCAGGAGCTGGATACCGAAATCCGTAGCTGGCTGGCCTTTGCAGTGCAGAAACTCGATGAGCTGCAAACGCTTGCAAAAGCACTTAACGAAGGTCGCACCGCCGTGCGCAGCGAACTGGCTGAAAACCGTATCGCCATCGAAAGCCGTCGCAGATCCAGCCGGGTAACCAACCCTACCGTTCAAAAAGCCGTTGCTGCGGTAACGCCAGAGCTAGGTAATCGCCAAAGCCCCTACCCCCAGCGAATCGCCAAACAACGGCAAATTCTTAGCCTGCCGGCATTCCCGACCACCACCATTGGCTCCTTCCCGCAAACCCCGGAAATCCGCCAGGCCCGCCTGCAGTTCCGCAAAGGCGAGCTGAGCGGCACCCAATACACCGAGCAAATGCAGGCAGAAATCGCCCGTTGCATCGAAGCGCAGGAAAAACTGGGGCTGGATGTGTTGGTGCACGGCGAACCCGAGCGCAACGACATGGTGGAATACTTCGGTGAACAGCTCGACGGCTACGCCTTTACGCGCTTCGGCTGGGTACAGTCCTATGGCTCCCGCTGCGTGAAACCGCCCATTCTGTTTGGCGACATTCGCCGGCCCAGGGCAATGACTGTGGACTGGATCCGCTACGCCCAGTCTCTCACCGACAAACCGGTGAAGGGTATGCTGACCGGCCCGGTGACCATTCTGAACTGGTCCTTCGTGCGGGACGATCAGCCAAGAAAAGACTCCTGCCTGCAACTGGCCCTGGCCATTCGCGAGGAAGTGCAGGATCTGGAGAAAGCCGGCGTGAACATCATCCAGATCGACGAAGCCGCCCTGCGCGAAGGCCTGCCGTTGCGGCAGTCAGACTGGGCAAACTACCTGGACTGGGCCATCAACAGCTTCCGCATCGCTGCCAATGGCGTGGAAGACGGCACCCAGATCCACACCCATATGTGCTATTCGGAGTTCAACGACATCATCGAAGCCATCGCCCGCATGGATGCCGATGTGATCACCATTGAAACCTCGCGGTCAGATATGGAACTGCTGGATGCCTTCCGGAACTTTGAATACCCGAACGATATCGGGCCGGGCGTGTATGACATCCACTCGCCCAACATTCCGGACAAGGACCACATCATCAACCTGATGACCCTGGCGGCAGAGCGCATCCCGGCAGAGCGGCTGTGGATTAACCCGGATTGCGGCCTGAAAACCCGCAAGTGGGAGGAAGTAACCCCGGCCCTGGAGACGATGGTGGCGGCTGCGCAAGCACTGCGCGCCTGACACTCGCGCACAGTGTTGTCCCTATATGTTTACATACTGGCGCGCAGGTCAGTCATTGGGAATATATAGGGACATTTTGATCGGCTAGTAGCCGGAGCTACCTTCATCTAGGTTGAACCGGAACTCCTCTGCGCGGCAGACTTTTGTGGTGATGTTGCCGGAAGGATCGAGCTCAAACCAACGGTAGCCCGGGGCTAGCGGTTCTACCGCAAAATCAGTGGAACCTCGCGCAAACTGAATACAGGTCGACGGAGAGGCCATTAGCTGCACGCCGTTGCGCTGCTGCTGAAGCTCCTGATGGATGTGCCCCCAGAGCACGCCTCTGACGTTCGTGTGCCGGTCGATCACCTGCCAGAAAGCCTCACGGTTTTTGAGGCCTATCTGGTTCATCCAGTCCGAGCCGATATCGACGGGGTGATGGTGCAGGCAAACCATGGTGGGCAAGCCCGGGTGTTCCGACAGGGTTTGGTCCAGGAACGCCAATTCGTCCGCCGAAAGCTCTCCATGCACTTTCCCGTGTACGGAGGAATCCAGCATAACGAAGTGCCAGCCCCCAAGCACAAACTGCCGGCGCCGGGCGTCGAATTCATCCGCAACGGCGTACATGGTGGCTGAATCATCGTGATTGCCGGCAATCCAGGCAGACGGGCACTGGAAAGCCTCCAGTTTCTGCCCGAAATAATGATAGGAAGCCACGGAAGCATCCTGGCTTATATCGCCGGTGGCCAGAATCAGGTCCGGCTGGCCATGGCTGCGCAGAGCCTCTTCAATGACGGCCGACAGGCTTTCGCGGGTGTTTACCCCCAGCAGGGCACCATCTTCCCGTGCCATCAGGTGCGGGTCTGTCAGCTGTAAGACTTTTAGCGGGCGGGCAGATTGGTGGTCAGACATTCAGGACCTGTTCTGTTCGGGGCAAACGGTTGAAAGTACAACGAGTGTACGATGGCCGGGTTCCTTTTGATTAATGTGAAATCGTAGATTGTTCACATTCTGGCCCGCAGACACAAAATTTTTGCAGTTTTTGACAACTTCACCACAGGCAGAGTGAGACGCTGTCTAGTCGATCCCCTCACCCGCCGACCAGACGGCATTCTCCATGGGCAGGTGCCCGAAGCGCAAACAGTAGTCCAGCCAGTCGGCCAGGAAACCATTCACCTGAACCTTTTCATCGGGGTGATGCATAAAACGGTTCGGGTAATCGTTCACCGGCGCGATCTGGCGCTGCCGGTAGCAACTGATGACTTCTGCCATCATTGCATCGTGGTAGACACGCACGGTCATCTGGGGATTATTCAGCCAGCGGCCGCTGTTGTGCACCTGCTCCAGCAACAGGGTTTCGGTGAACTTTGCCGTTTGCAGCACTTCCATCCGCACTCGCCCCAGATACTGGTTCTCCCGGTGCAATTCAAACTCGCACACCGGCTTGCCATCGGATTCCAGCTGCCGCAGTTTGCGGAGCCGCTGATAGTTGCCATCACACAACGCACCCAGCTGGCGTAAATCCGGCACATAGGACTTGGGACGCTTCACCCACTCAGTCATGCCAACCACTCCCGGCGCAGCCTGTCACGGTTCAGCTGTAGCCACTGGATAGCAATGATCGCAGCGGCATTGTTAATGCGGCCATCGGCCATCATGGCGAAGCACTCGTCGGCGCTGACCACGTGGCTGAGGATGTCTTCGTGTTCATGCTCCACACCGAAAATACCACCGGCTTCGGCAGTGCTGACCTGGCCACAGTAGAGGTGGATCATCTCGGTGGTGCCGCCAGGGGAAACCAGGTAATCACAGATCTTGTCCAGCCGGCTGAAACTCAGGCCGGCTTCTTCCTGCCCTTCCCGCTGGGCTACGTCTTCCGGGCTTTCGCCGTCTTCGTTCATTCCGGCTACGAGCTCCAGCAACCAGGGGGATTGGTTGCGGCCCAGGGCCCCGAGACGGAACTGTTCCAGGAGCACGACTTCATCCCTTTTTGGGTCGTAGGGGAGCACGCAGGTGGCGTCGCCGCGGATGAAGAGTTCGCGGGTGAACGTGGGCATGTCGCGGCCGTCAAAGCGCGGGTGGGTCAGCCAGAGTTTGTCCATGCGGAAGAAGCCCTGGAAGACGGTTTCGCGTTTTTCGATTTTGACGTCGCTGGCGTTGAACTGGAACGGTTTCGGCATTCGGGTTTCCGGTTTGGTGTTCGGCTTGGAACGATAGCGGTAATGATGGTGAAGCTGCAAGTTACGGCCCCAGCCTTCTAGCCCGAAGTTTGGCGGTCCTTGGGACGTCCTTTCCAAAAACCGCTCCTTGCGGCACGTCCATGTGGCGCTTCTGCTCCGCCATCCATGGCTCCGCAAATTTTTGGAAAGGACGTCCCAAGGCCCGCCTCGAGCATTTTTACAGTCCGCTGAACATTAAGTACATTATTTGCGAACCATCGACCATCTTGGATCACCTGATCATCGCTCAAGAGCGCTTACTTCCGGAGATCGATTGAGCCGGGGTGGTGGGCCGGTTCAGAAATTTGCGGAGCCATGGATGGCGGAGCAGAAGCGCCCACGGATGGCTTGAGCGTTTTCTGAACCGGCCCACCACCCCGGCTCTAAGCACCCAACCAAAAGGCTAGGTGCTCACAAACTCCAACCTCAAACCTTATCGTAAAGCTTGGAGCCAGACTCCACGAACTCCCGAGACTTGGCCTCCATGCCGGCGTCAATTGCTGAAACTTCGTCAATGCCCTGCTCTGCTGCGTAATCCCGCACTTCCTGCGAGATTTTCATGGAACAGAACTTCGGCCCGCACATGGAGCAGAAGTGGGCCACTTTGGCGGATTCCTTGGGCAGGGTTTCGTCGTGGTAGGCGCGGGCGGTGTCCGGGTCCAGGCCGAGGTTGAACTGGTCTTCCCAGCGGAACTCGAAGCGGGCCTTGGACAGGGCGTTATCGCGGATCTGGGCGCCTGGGTGGCCTTTGGCGAGATCGGCAGCGTGGGCGGCGATTTTGTAGGTGATGATGCCGGTTTTTACGTCGTCTTTATTGGGCAGGCCCAGATGCTCTTTCGGGGTGACGTAGCAAAGCATGGCGCAGCCATACCAGCCGATCATCGCCGCGCCAATGCCGGAGGTGATGTGGTCATAGCCCGGGGCAATATCCGTGGTCAGCGGGCCGAGGGTGTAGAACGGGGCTTCATCGCAGCATTCCAGCTGCTTGTCCATGTTCTCCTTGATCAGGTGCATGGGCACGTGGCCGGGGCCTTCGATCATGCACTGCACATCGTGTTTCCAGGCGATCTTGGTAAGCTCTCCCAGGGTTTCCAGCTCGCCAAATTGTGCCACGTCGTTGGCATCTGCAATGGAACCCGGGCGCAGGCCGTCGCCAAGGCTGAAGGACACGTCGTAGGCCTTCATGATTTCGCAGATGTCTTCAAAGTGCTCATACAGGAAGCTTTCCTTGTGGTGCGCCAGGCACCACTTGGCCATGATGGAGCCACCGCGAGAGACGATGCCGGTGGTGCGTTTGGCAGTGAGTGGCACGTGGTGTAACCGAACACCGGCGTGGATGGTGAAGTAATCCACGCCTTGCTCGGCTTGTTCGATCAGGGTGTCCCGGAAGATTTCCCAGGTCAGGTCTTCCGCCACGCCGCCCACTTTCTCCAGGGCCTGATAAATGGGCACCGTGCCGATGGGGACCGGGGAGTTGCGGATAATCCACTCGCGGGTTTCGTGGATGTTCTTGCCGGTGGACAGGTCCATCACCGTGTCCGAACCCCAGCGGATACCCCAGGTCAGTTTTTCCACTTCGTCTTCGATGGACGAGGTCACCGCCGAGTTGCCGATGTTGCCATTGATTTTCACAAGGAAGTTGCGACCGATGATCATCGGCTCGGTTTCCGGATGGTTGATGTTGGCCGGAATGATGGCGCGGCCCCGGGCCACTTCATCCCGAACAAAATCGGGGGTGATTTCAGGCGGCAGGTTGGCACCGAAGGACTGGCCGGGATGCTGTTCCGCCAGCAAGCCGTTGGCCCGGGCCTCCTGCAGCTTCATATTTTCCCGAATGGCAACGTATTCCATCTCCGGCGTAATGATGCCCTGGCGAGCATAGTGCATCTGGGATACGTTTCTTCCGGGCTTGGCGCGCAGTGGCTTTCGCTCGTCCATAAACCGCAGGGGATCAAGCTGAGGGTCTTTCATGCGGCGGCGGGTGAATTCGGAGGTGTAGCCGTCCAGTTGCTCTACATCGCCTCGCTCGGCAATCCAGGCGGCGCGAACCGGCGGCAAGCCTTTGCGGAGATCAATGGTGGCTTCCGGGTCTGTGTAGGGCCCGGAGGTGTCGTACACCACCACCGGCGGGTTCTTTTCGCCACCCATTTCAGTGGGGGTGTCGCCCACGGTAATTTCCCGCATTGGCACCCGCAGATCGGGTCGGCTACCCTGCACGTATATTTTTCGTGAGCTTGGTAATGGTTTGATTGCTGCGGAGTCTACTTTTGCGGAGTCGCTGAGGTATGCTGGTAAGTCCGTCATGAACTGCTCCCGGTTGCTCTTGTGGTATCGGGTCGCGTATGACGGAGCTGCGCCAGATTCACCCAGGAAGGGTGCTCTGGCACGGTTCGTACGGTCTTAATCCCTACGCCGGTATTATCCGGATCAGGTCGCGGGTTCTGCGTTGCAATCTCAGCCGATCGCCGGTTTCCGGCAGATCAGCACCCCGTCAAGACGCGATTCTGAATTCGTTTGTCCACAAAATACGTGGACTTAGCAAGTCTAGAGACGGGAACGATTATTGTCCATAATGGTCAACCAATACCTTTGGGTCATTGCCGGGCAGATTCCCGGAGTCAGTATTTCAGGAGAACCAATGAAAAAACGTTTACTTCCAGGATTGATCACCCTGCTCGCAGCCCAGCCTGCGCTTGCTCTGGATCTGATGGAAACCTACGAGAAAGCCCTGTCTTACGACTCCGGCATTGCCTCTGCCATGGCACAGTTCCAGGCCCAGCAGGCCGCCAGTGATGTGAGCAAGAGCTCTTTGTTGCCGCAGATTGGTGCGTTTGCTGAAGGCAGCCACGTTTCTGCAGATCCGAAACGGGGCTCTGCAACAAACAACCGTCCATTCAGCTATGGCGTACAGCTTACTCAACCCATCTTCCGGGCCGACAACTGGTTCCGCTACGACGCCAGCCAGTTCCAGACCGAAGCCGCCCAGGCCCAGTACAACCTGGCCCAGCAGCAGCTGATTCTGGATGTGGCCACCGCCTACTTTAACGTGCTGCGCGCCCAGGATACCGTAACAACCGCCCGCGCTACCGAAGCCGCCATCCAGCGCCAGTACGAACAGGCCCAGGAGCGTTTCGACGTAGGCCTGATTGCGATCACCGAAGTATACGAGGCCCGCGCCAGCTACGACGACAGCAAGAGCCAGCGCATCGCCGCCGAGAACCAGCTGAACGTGGCGCGTGAGCAATTGGCCAGGTTAACTGGTGAATACGCGGAAGACCTGGAAAATCTGCGGGAGAACTTCCCGCTGGGCCGCCCGGAGCCGATGAACCCGAATGACTGGGAAAATACTGCGCTCGACCAGAACTGGGCGATTCAGGCGGCCATGTCGCAGCTAAACGCCAGCGAAGCGAACCTCAAAGTGGCCAAGTCCGGCCATCTGCCGACTCTTGACCTTACTGCGTCATACAGCGAAACCGACATTCATGGCCGCGAAAACGCAAGCCAGTTTGAAGGATCACAAGGCGTCATCGGCCTGCAGCTGAACGTTCCCCTGTACATGGGCGGTGGCACTGAAGCCGGCGTGCGCCAGCAGCGCTCACTGGTCACCGTGGCCGAACAGGATCTGAACACCACACGCCGAGATGTACAGGTGAACACCCGCAGCCTGTTCCTGACCGTTAACAACAACGTGGAAACCGCATCCGCCCTTGAGCAAACCATCATCTCCCGCCGCAGTGCACTGGATGCAACCCGCGCCGGCTACGATGTAGGTACACGGAACATTGTGGAAGTGCTGGATGCCGAACGCGCTTACTACGTGGCGCTGCGGGATTACGCTAACGCCCGGTATGACTACGTGATCAACACCCTGCAACTGAAGCAGGCGGCGGGCACCCTGAGCCCGCAGGACCTGATTGACCTGAACAACTGGCTCAGCGAAGGCGCCCGGGGCATTGAAGCCCTGGCCGAAGAAGGAAAAACACTGGACGACCCGATGCAGTAAGCGGGCTAACCGTGCAAAATTCCGGGTGCCCGTGCGGCGCCCGGAATTACAACCGTTCCGTAATACCCTCCACGACTTTATCCAGCGCACCCCGGTTCCTGTTAACTACCGCCAGCGCCCGCTCACCGTATGCCTTCAGCGCCTCCGGATCGTCCATCAGTGAACAGATCGCCTGCGCCAGTTCATCCGCATTCTCGACCAACTGGACACCCTGATCGTCCAGTAAGCGATGATAGATTGTCTCGAAATTAAACACATGAGTACCGGAGAACACAGGAATACCCCAGGCCGCAGGCTCCAACGGATTGTGCCCTCCCCGCTCGATCAGTGAGCCGCCCACGAAGGCGAGGTCACTGGCTCCATAAAGCATCATCAGCTCTCCCATGGTGTCGCCAAGATACACCTCCGCACCAGCGGGAGATGCTCCTGTTGACCGGCGAACCACGGAAAAGCCCTGTTCCTCCGCCAGGCCGGCCACCGTATCAAACCGCTCAGGATGCCGGGGCACAATGATGAGTAAGGCATCGGGGTGCTGGGCCAGAATCTGGCGATGAGCCGCCAGCAATTGCTCGTCTTCTCCGGTGTGGGTGCTGCCGGCAATCCAGACGGGGCGCTCACCCAGAGATTTCCGGAAGCTGACAGAGGCCGCACGGACATCACCAGGAATGTCCACATCGAATTTTACGCTGCCGGTAACTTCAACATTTCCCGGAGCCACTCCGATGCGGCGAAACCGTTCTGCGTCTTTTTCGGCCTGCGCAGCCACCCAGCTGATGCTTTTGATAATAGGTGCTGCCACGCCCCGAACCCGTTCATACCCCCGGGCAGATCGTTCAGACAGGCGGGCATTGATCAGAAAAACAGGCACATGACGGTGTCGGCACTGGCGGATCATATTGGGCCAGATTTCCGTTTCCATGATCACCAGGATGCGGGGGTTAACACGATTCAGGAAGCGCCGAATACTTCCTGGCGTGTCGTAAGGAGCATAGGCATAGGCTACCCTGTCACCAAACATCTTCCGGGCCTGGGCCAGCCCGGTATCGGTCATGGCTGTCATCAGAATGGTCGCACCCAGGTTTCGGGCCAACAGGCGCCGCACCATGGGGCCGGCGGCAATGGTTTCACCCACCGAAACCGCATGCACCCAGATCACCGGGCCGTGCAGTTGGGGCGCCAGCCCAAGGCGATGTTGCCAGTCTTGCCGCAACGCCGGCGCCTTGCGGCCTTGCCACCAGAGCCGGACAAGGATAAACGGCAGGGCGAGCCGGATCAGCAGGGAATAGATAAACTGGAACACGCAGGACTCCCGGCAAAACAGTGCGTTATCATAGGGATAAATTTGCTGTGGACGGGCATCTTGCCCCCCGGTAAAACGTTTGTCGATGCAGGATTCACGATTTTGAAAAAGAAGTACCGCAAACTCCCCAGAAACACCGACTACTCAGCTTACCGCCATCCCCGCTGGTGGCCAACCTGGCTGGGCATTGCGGTGATGTGGCTGGCTGCGCAGTTACCCATTCGTTTTCAGTGGTGGCTGGGAAAGATAATCGGCCTGGTTGCCTGGAAACTGGCGAAGAGCCGGCGACATATTACCGAAACCAACATCCGGCTGTGTTTTCCGGAGCTGAACAAGCACCAACAGGACGCACTGGTGCGCAATGCCTTTATCGCCAACGGCATTGGCGTGATGGAACTGGGCATTGCCTGGTTCCGAAACCCGGCAAAACTCACTGGCATCACGCAGGTTCATGGCGTGGAGCATCTTGAGAAAGCGCTGGAAGGCGGCCACGGCGTGCTGCTTCTGGGCGGCCATTACAGCACGCTGGACCTGGGGGGCAGCCTGGTTACCGAGTTTATTGAAGCGGACGTGATGCAGCGGGACCACAACAACCCGCTGATGAACGCCGTCATGACCCGGGCCCGGGGCCGGCGTTATGGCACAGTGCTCGGCGCCAAAGACCTGCGCGGCTTATTCAAGTGCCTGAAGCAAAACCACGCTGTGTGGTACGCCACCGACCAGGATTACGGCCGCAAAGACATCGTGTTTGCCCCCTTCTTCGGCATTCCGGCCGGCAGCATTACCGCCACCTCCCGGATTGTGGAACGCAGCAAATGCAAGGTAGTGCCGTTCAGCCACTTCCGCCGCGAAGACAAACCGGGCTACGACATTTATTTCCAGCCGGCGCTGGAAAATTTCCCGACCGGCGATGACCTGCAAGATGCTACCCGCATCAACGCCATCATTGAGCAGGAAATCCGCAAGGCGCCGGATCAGTACCTGTGGATGCACCGCCGCTTCAAAACCCGGCCGGACAAAGACGACCCCGGCTTCTACGGCCGCAAACGCAAGAAAAAAGGCTAGCCCTTTGGAAAACGATACGCAGGCGCCGGCAATCTGGCTGATTACCGACAGCAAACCCGGCCACCGCAACCAGTTGCGAGGCATTGCCGGGCGTTTGCGTGCACTAACGGGCGCAAAGCTGTATTGGTTAAACGCCGCGGATTACCCTGTGCCGCTCTGGAGGGCTTTGCTGGGACTTGCTCCCACCGTGGACAAGGCCTTGCCCCAACCTGACCTGATTGTTGCGGCAGGTTCCGGCACCCACCGCCTGATACTGGCCTTGCGCCGGTACCGCAAGGCAAGAACACTGGTACTGATGAAACCGGCCTTTCCCCTTAACTGGGTAGATGGCGCCATCATTCCCGCCCACGACGACGTAAAACCTTCAAAAACCGTGCTGAACACGGAGGGCGTCATCAATGCAATCACGCCGCTGGCCGAACTGACCGGCAAGCCGAACGCGCTCATACTCGTCGGCGGTCCCTCGGAGCACTTTGACTGGAACAACGACACCGTCACCTCGCAGATCAGCGACCTTATTGCCCGATACCCCCGGTGGCACTGGACCATCAGCGATTCCCGGCGCACACCGGAGGCTCTTTACCGGCGACTGACGGAACTTCAAAGCAAAGCTGTCTCGGTTGTTCACCACAGCCAGACCGACGACGACTGGCTGAAACACCAGCTCGAAACTTCCCGGGCTGTCTGGGTAACGCCAGACAGCATGTCCATGGTGTGTGAAGCCACTACCTCTGGCGTTCCTACCGGCATTTTCGACCTGTCCCCCCGGGCTGGCAGCCGGGTGGTTAATGGCATTAACCGTTTAGCCAGGCTGGGGCTGGTCGCCCACTGGAGCGACCATGCCAGTGTAATGGCTGAACACCGGCCACAACACCCGAGGCTATGGGAAGCCGACAGGGCAGCGCGCTGGATCATCGAGCGCTTTCCCCGCCTTCTCCAGTCCGGACAAAACAAGGAGCAACGACCGTGAAAATACTGCAGGCCTTGCCCGCCTTGTACAGCGGTGGCGTGGAACGTGGCACCGTAGAGTTTGCGGCAGAACTGGTCAAACGCGGCCACCAGTCATTCGTAGTCTCCAACGGTGGCCCGATGGCCGAACAGGTTCGCGGCCAGGGCTCGACCCATATCCACATGCCCATTCACCGCAAAACACCCGCCTCGTTCGGGCAGGTTTTGCCGATGCGCAAACTGCTGCAAGAGCTCAAGCCGGATATTGTGCACGTGCGCTCCAGGATGCCCGCATGGATTATTCACCTGGCCCTGAAAACACTGCCACGGAACGAACACCCGGCCATAGTCTCAACCTTCCACGGCATGTATTCCGTCAATCCGTACAGCGCCATCATGGCCAAGGCAGACCAGGTGATTGCAGTGTCTAACTGCGTGCGGGATTACGTGCAGACAAACTTCCATGTTCCGGACGACAAACTGACGGTAATCCAGCGCGGCGTAGACATTGACGCCTTCCGTAACCGCGCCATCAACGACCAGTGGCTGGATATCCTGCTATCGCGTTTTCCACAACTGGCTGGCAAGAAGATCATCATGATGCCCGGCCGAATTTCCCGCTGGAAAGGCCAACTGCATTTCATGGAAGCCATGGCCAGAATCGTACGCCAACGGCCGGACTGTCACGGCATCATCGTTGGCGGCGCAGAGCCCGGTAAGGAAAGATTTCTGCAAGAGCTGGAAAAAGAACGCAGCCGCCTGGACCTGACCGACAAGGTCACCTTCCTGGGGCAGCGCAACGACATGACTAATCTTTACCTGCTGGCCGACGTGGTTTGCCATATGTCCACCAAGCCTGAACCCTTCGGGCGCACCGTTACCGAAGCACTCGCCTCCGGCACACCGGTGGTGGCCTACAACCGTGGTGGAGCCGCAGAAACCCTGCAGGCCTGCTTTCGGGAAGGGCTGGTTACGCCGGATGATACCGGGGCGTTTGCCAGTGCCGTGCTGGGACTACTGGATAAGCCCCGGCCGGAGATTGAGTTGCCGGAGCGGTTTTTGTTGAGGGCCCAGACGGAGGGGACGCTTCGGGTTTATCAACAAGCCCTGAACGGAAAACCGGTTTGAAGGTCGCCCTGATATTCGCAACGCCTGGTAGTGCCTGGGGGGGCATGGAAAAACATGTGGCGGACCTGGCGGAAGCCCTCACGGGCATCGGACACGAGGTGCACATAATCGCCCATCCCGACTACCGCTCGCACTTCCCATTCGCCGAGTTTCACCCGTGCCCGATGAAGCTGAGCCGAAACAACCCTTGGCTTCGTTGGTGCGTTTCCCGGATATTGAAGCGGGTTTCTCCTGATGTCGCCCACGCCCACGGCAATAAAGCTGCCCTCATACTGGGCAGGTTGCCTCGTCAGACCTGGCAAACCGTAGGGACTATTCACGGAAGCAAATCACACCTTCGCCCTTTCCTTCTGCTGGACAAAGTCATTGCCGTCAGCGGGTCGATCTACGAGGGCCTGAGTCACCCGTCCCGTCATCTGATTTACAATGGAATCCGGAAGGAAACTCCTAAATCGCCCCCCGGCAACCATCCACTCCCCGAAACAACGAACGTCATTGCTGCCGGGAGACTGGAGGCAGTAAAGGGCTTCGATATGCTAATTCAGGCATGGAGTATGATCCATGACCGTTTTCCGACGGCACACCTAACCATCTTTGGTGATGGCTCTGAAGCCAGAAACCTGCATCGGCTGATTGACGATGAAGGCCTGAGACACTCTGTGACGATGGCAGGGCACCAAACAACACTGGCGTCGGCATTGTCCCACGCCGACTTGATGGTTCTCAGCTCAAGGCGGGAAGGGTTTCCTTACGTGTTGATCGAAGCCTTGATGGCCGGACTACCGGTTGTCTCAACCCCGGTGTCAGGCAGTGTCGACCTGCTTCCAGACAACGCTCTCGCCAGGAACATTTCCGCTCAGGCTATCGCCGACGTGATCGCTAGCGCACTGAACAACCTGGGTGGTCTTCAAGAATCTGAGCAATCCGCATTTGACTATGCGCAGACACATCTCACGCTCAGGGGCATGGCAGAGGCAACCGTCAGAGTGTATCAAGCCGAATAGTACCTGCGAGAGCGTCTTACCGCTCCTCGCCACCGGAACGACTGATTCCCTCAAGTACCTGCAGCTCCCTTGCCTTCGCCAATCGCATGAAATTACGGTTAGCGGCCACAACAGAAACACTGAACCCGAACCAGCCATTCAATACTTGGCGGTGAATCAGGTAATACTTCAAAAACTTCAAAGGAAATTCGATCATCAGACGCGGGGTCGAAATTCGCCGGCCCTTCCCATACAGGAACCGGGCCTGCTCGCTGGACAGTTGAGTGTATTTTCTTTCCATCTGCTCCAGAGAGATCAATGTCTTGTGCAAGACATCGCCTTTGAGCTCCAACACACTACCTGTATGCACTCTAGGCCGGTCATCGTTACTGTGTTTTTCGGCATGGATCGCAGCCCGTTTCCGGTTGTAAAGCCGCAGGATCTTCTTGGACTTGTCATGCCGAAAAGGGTGCCTCGGGTTGGGGGACGACAAAACCCAGCGCATACGATAGCCAGCGACATCCGGAGAGATCGGCTTGGAGAACAGCTGCTTGATGTTGCGCACCAGCGTATCGGAAAGCACTTCATCAGCATCCAGATCAAGCACCCAGTCGTTCACGCAAAGGCTGGCGGCATAGGCCTTTTGGCTCGCAAAGCCTTCCCATTCCCGATAAACCACCCGGGCGCCTGCGGCCTCCGCTAGCTCACAGGTTCGGTCTGTGCTTCCCGAATCAACAACGATGATTTCACCAGCCCATTCCTTCACCTTCTCAAGAGATTCCGGCAGCCTTTCCTCTTCATTCAACGTGATGTAGTAAACCGATAACGGCAGTTTCATCATAAACACCCGCAAACTGGCCCCTACTCGGCCCCAAACACTGCCGAGTTAGCGCACCTATGATAATATTTGGCCATCAGAAAAGGCTAATGCTGACCGAAAGCTACGCGTGGAGCAAACACATGATTTACCCCGTCATTATGGCCGGAGGGACGGGCTCGCGCCTTTGGCCGTTATCCAGGCAACTGAACCCCAAGCAGTTCCTGAAACTGACGGACCAACATCTATCCATGTTGCAGTTGACCGTAGCCCGGCTGGACGGCATGGAGTCGGCCGACCCACTCCTGATCTGCAACGAAGAGCACCGATTTCTGGCGGCTGAGCAAATGCGCCAGGCGGGCTACAAAGATGCCCGAATTATCCTGGAGCCCTGTGGGCGCAACACGGCACCGGCCATCGCTCTGGCAGCACTGCAACTGGTTAAAAACATCGATGAAAACCAGAACCCGCTGATGCTGGTTCTGGCCGCAGACCACCTGATCAAAGACATCGCTGCGTTCCAGAGCTGCATCCAGAAGGCCGCGCCCCTGGCTCAACAGAATAAGCTGGTGACTTTCGGCATAGTACCCGGTCATGCGGAAACCGCTTACGGCTACATTCAGCAAGGCCCAATACTGGCCGACGACAGTTTCAGCGTCAGCCGGTTTGTAGAGAAGCCCGACCAGACAGCTGCGGAAAAATACCTCGCATCCGGTGATTACCTCTGGAACAGCGGCATGTTCCTTTTCGGCGCCCGCACCTACCTTCAGGAACTGCAGAAACACCGCCCGGACATTCTCACCATCTGCCAGGGAGCGATGGATGACGCCAGCGAGGATCTGCACTTCACCCGCGTGAATGAAAGCGTATTCGCCGAGTGCCCGGAAGAATCCATAGATTACGCCGTGATGGAAAAGACCAATAACGCCGCCGTGGTGGCGCTCGATGCCGGCTGGAGCGATATCGGCTCTTGGTCCGCCGTAAGGGAGGTGTCTGAAAAAGACAGCCGCGGAAACGCCTTCAGCGGAGATGTCATTGCCCACAACACAGAGAGCACCCTGGTCCGGGCAGATAACCGCCTTGTAGCCACGGTTGGTGTGAAAGATCTGGTGATCATTGAAACCAAAGACGCCCTGCTCGTCGCCCACAAAGATCAGGTCCAGGATGTCAAAAAGGTCGTTGAACGCATTAAAAGTGATGGTCGACACGAGCACATGAACCACCGGGAAGTTTACCGGCCCTGGGGTGTATATGATTCTATCGATAACGGCCACCGCTACCAGGTGAAACGCATCACCGTGAAGCCCGGCGCCAAGCTATCTGTCCAGATGCACCACCACCGGGCAGAACACTGGATTGTGGTCAGCGGCACGGCCAAAGTCACCAACGGCGACGATTCCTATCTGGTCACGGAAAACCAGTCCACCTACATTCCGGTAGGCCAGATTCATTGCCTGGAAAACCCCGGTGTGATCGATCTGGAACTGATCGAAGTACAATCCGGATCTTATTTGGGTGAAGACGATATTGTGAGATTTAAGGATCGGTACGGCAAAGCATGAGCAAACTTAAGTATTACCTGATCGCTGGCCTGTTACGTTTTGTCAGTCTTCTACCGCTGGGAACCGCTCAATTAATCGGCAACTGGGCTGGGCTCCTGGCGTGGAAACTAGGCGGCAGGCCACGGAAGATTACCGACATCAATCTGGAGATCTGTCTGCCCGAACTTACGAAAAAGGAACGCCAGGAACTATCCCGGGCTTCTCTGGCTCACACCGGCATGACAGCTTTGGAAATTCCCCTGATGTGGGAATGGCCCGTAGAGAAGTGCCTTGGGTTGATCAAGGAAACCGAGGGTCTGGAACTGGTTGACGAAGCCCTGGCGACGGGCAAAGGGTTAATCTTGCTCGCGCCGCACCTGGGCAACTGGGAGTTGACCGGCCTGTTTTTCTCCTCCCGCTACAAAATGGCAGCGCTCTATAGCCCTCCGCACATCAAGGAATTCGAGGATTATATGATTCGGGTGAGAGGACGCCTTGGTTCCGAACTGGTGCGCGGCGACCGTAAAGGGCTGATGCGACTGATGGGCATTTTGAAGGAAGGCGGTGTAGCCGGCATTCTCCCGGACCAGTCACCCCGTGGCAAAACCAACGCCTACGCGCCCTTTTTCGGCATGGAGGTGATGACCATGACACTGGTAGGGAAACTGGTTCAGAAAACCGGAGCCAACGTGCTGGTTACCTACGCCCAACGCCTGCCCAACGGCGAAGGCTTCAAGATTCTGGTCACTCCGGCGGAGCCTGGCATTGGTGCCGATGATGCAGTGGCCGGCGCCACCGCCTTGAATCAATCCGTGGAAAAGGTGGTACGAATGGCCCCTGAGCAGTACCAGTGGGAGTACAAACGGATGAGACACCGGCCGCCAGGGAATCCGAATCCTTATAAGCCCGGGCAGATTTGCGAATAGCTCAGATAGTCTGCCGATACAAATTCAGATAGGCCTTGCCAACTGCCTCCGGGCTGAACTTTTCAAGATCGAGCTTCGCCTGCTTGACAAACTGCAGGCGCAAGTCGGCGCTTCCAATCAATTTATGGACCGCCTCAGCCAACCCAGCGGCATCTTCACGCTCCACCAACAGACCGTTACGCCCACTTTCGATGATGTCGGGGATACCGCCCACATTACTACCAATAACTGGCGTGCCATGCTGCATAGCTTCAAGGATGGTCGACCCCAACCCTTCCTGAAGCGATGGGAACACAAGCAAATCCATAGCAGCAAGCCAACTGCCAACGTCCTTCTGGTGACCAACAAATTCCACAGAATCCAGCCCCTGAGCTTGCTGCTCCAAACTTTCACGTTCAGGCCCTTGGCCCAGAAAAACGAATACCAGGTCCGGATGCTGGCTTGCCAGTATCCGTGCCGCTTCAATAGTCACGTGGTACCCCTTGATCTGGAAAAAACTACCGACCTGACCAACAATAAACTTGCCCACATACCGGGAACGAATCTTGGCCACCTCATCAGGATCCGCCGGAAACCCAGAGAAGCTGGACGGTATAACCGGGCAATCAGCCTCCGGCAACAATCGTTGCACCGCACTTCGGACTGCCCGACTCAGGCACACCACGGCCTCTGCTCTGCCATATGCTGCGCGAGTCACCTTTTTATTCTTCAGGGGGTTTTCTACTCGGCGGGTGACGATGTAAGGCGTTTTCCGCAAAAGACTCTCCAGCAGGCCCCAATAGACTGCCTTACCATCATGGCAGTGAATCAAGTCCCAGGCGCCTCGCGAGTGTCCGGAGATAAAGTGGGACGTGCTCCGCACCTTCACCGGCAAACCACTCACTTCGTCAATCATCGGATTACCCGGTTTTGCCACCAGGGTTTGCTCACAGCCTTGTGCAGCCAGATAGCGAATCAGGTTTACCGTCTGTCTTTCCCCGCCGGCAAAACCACTGGCCAGATTTACGTGGCATATATGCATACCAAATCGCGTTCCCTAATGTTTTAATGGCGCCAGTTTAACCTATTGGCGCGGCAAGGAATAAAATCGTGAAGTTATTGGTCATCAGCTCTTACCTGGACACTTGGAACTCGGTTCGCCCGGAAGCGGAAATGCTGATCGAACTCGCCAAACTTGGCGTTCACGTAGAGTTGGTCACTCAACCCGATATCGAATACGGCAAACGATTCGAGGAAGCGGGCATCAAGCTTCATGCATGTCACCCCGCCAAGAAGTTTGAACTTGGAGCTATCAGAAGAATCCGGGGCATTCTGAAAAAGGGCAAATTCAATGCGGTCTACAGTTTCAACAACAAGGCCATTACCAACGCCAACTTTGCAGCCCTAGGCCTACCAGTAAAGGTTCTCACCTATCGGGGGCAGACTGGCAACATCAGCCGTTGGGATCCCAGTTGTTACCTGACTCACCTCAATCCCCGCGTTGACCGGATCGTTTGTGTTTCCAAAGCAACACGGGACGATTTACAGAACCACGTCTGGGGAAACAGGCACAAAGTCTGCACCGTTTACAAGGGACATAACCTTAACTGGTACCAGGACAAGCCCGCTCAGCTCAGTGAATTTGGCATACCGGACGGCGCGTTTGTAGTGGGCTCGGTGGCTAACGTAAGGCCCCGAAAAGGCCTTCCAGTGCTTCTGAAAGCAACTCACATGCTGCCCGCAGAGAGCAATATCCATCTCTTGCTGGTGGGCCAGGGGATGGACTCTGAGGAAATTCAGGTGCTGATAAAATCCAGCCCGATGGCGGACCGCATCCACATCACCGGGTTTCGGCGCGACGCACCGGCGATCATTGCTGCGTGCAACGCCTCAGTGCTGGCATCCACCAAACGGGAAGGGCTGCCGAAAACGGTTATTGAGTCCATGGCCTACGGCGTTGCCCCCATCGTCAGTGATACCGGAGGCAGCGCAGAACTCATTGAGGACGGCATATCGGGTATCCGGGTTACACCGGGTAGCGCGGAAGAAATTGCTAACGCAATCCTTCGTCTACATCAGTCTGAAGATCAGTGCTCACTGATGGGCCAGAAAGCAAGGGAACGAATCGAATCACACTTTCATGTAGGGCAGTCCGCTCGTGAACTCTACAAAGTTCTGGAAGAAACCATCAACGGCGCGTTTTGATCCAGAGAGCTGCGTACTTGTTAAACACATAGTACGCAGTGATCATCGCAAGCAAAAACCCATGCCGGCCGTCCAAAAACCCTCTTTGAAGCAGATACTTCCGGACAAACGCTCCAAGGCTGTGGCTACAGGCAGAGAACAGTGAGGCTTTCTTGCCACGACGGGCCCGGCCCTCAGCCCAATCCTCCGCATATCGAACGGATTTTGCCATGTAGTCCGGGAAATTAGTGGCGGTATAGTGCAGCAAATCCCCGTCAAGCGTCTCTACGCTGGCATCGGGGCAGTGAACCTTTTCATGCACCAGAGCATCGTCGTACCCGTATTCTTCACGGCGGTACAACCGGACTACTTTATCGGGATACCAGCCAGAGTGCCGGATGAAACGGCCAAAAAACCACGACAACCGCTTTACCTGAAACACCTGCTGCACCGGTGCCTGCGCGATAGCGTGCTGAATGGAGGAGGCCAGTTCCGGGGTGACCACTTCGTCGGTATCAATCCAGAACAACCACTCGCCCTGCGCGTGGCCCTGAGCTCTCTGGCGCTGCGGACCAAAACCTGGCCAATCGCCAGACCGGAAAATGCGCGCGCCAAATTGCTCCGCGATAGCCAGCGTATCGTCCGTCGAACCGGAATCCAGAATCACGATCTCATCGGCAAACGCCAGGCTTTCCAGGCACTTGGCAAACTCTGTCCCTGCGTTTTTTGTGATCAGTACCGCGCTGAGTTTCACTGACAGGCCTCCATAACCCGCTGCACCGAAATGCCCGTCAGACAGTTGTAATGGCCGAAACGGCAGGTGCGCTCAAAGCAGGGGCTGCACTCCACCGGATGCCGGACAATCGTCGCATTATCCGTCAGCGGCGGAGTGAAATCGGGGCTGGTGGAACCGTAGATGGCAACCACTTCAGCACCCGAGGCCGCAGCCACATGCATCAAACCGGAATCGTGACTGACCACTTTGCGGCAATGACTGAACAGGTCCACGGTATCTTCCAGGCGGGTTTTACCGCAAAGGTTGAACACGCCTTCCTGACCATTGGCAATCTCGTCACCCGACTCAACATCTTTCGGACCGCCCATAATCCAGACCTGAAAGCCCTGCTGCACCAGTTTTTCAGCGAGCGCCCGGTGGCTTTCAAGGGGCCACTGCTTTGCCGGGCCGAACTCCGCACCGGGGCAGATCGCAATGACGGGACATTCCGGGTCCAGGCCCAGTTTGCCCATCACGTCTTTCAGGTTCGCCTTGTCGATCGTCAGTGACGGTTGTGGCACATCAAACTGATAGTTCTCGTAATCCGCCTTGCTGGCCCCAAGCCCCATGTAACGCCACACGGTTTTGTCGGTAATGGTAGAGCCGTCTCGGGTTGGGTGTCTGCGCCGGGCATCGGTAAGCAGAATCGAACGCCCTTCCCCGCTGAAGCCAACCCGCTCGGGAGTGCCTGCAAAGAAAGGAATCAAAGCGGACTTAAACGAACGCGGCAGGACAATCGCTTTATCGTATCCTTTCAGCGTTCGGGCCAATCGCCACTGGGCCTTCAGGGCCAGCTCACCACTTTTCCAGGGTGCCGCGATGCCTGTGTTGACCTCAGGCATACGGGCGATGATCGGGAGCGACCACCCGGGAGCCAGCACGTCGATTTTTGCTTGCGGGTCCTGTTGTTTGAGGGACATGAACAGCGCCTGGGCCATAACCATATCGCCCACCCAGGACGGGCCAACCACCAGGCAGTTCATCGATCCAGCCAGGCCAGGTACGCCGCGACACCACCCGCAACGTCGGTGAACGAATCGGTATAGCCCGCATCACGCAACGCACTGACATCCGCCTGGGTAAAGCTCTGATAACGGCCTTTCAGCTCATCCGGGAAAGGGATGAACTCCACCTTGCCCTTACCGTGGTATTGGATGACCGCCTCGGCCACCTCCAGGAACGACTGGGCACGGCCAGTGCCCAGATTGAAAATGCCGGACTGGTCCGGATTATCATAGAACCACAGGTTCACCTTGCACACGTCGTCTACATATACAAAGTCACGCTGTTGCCCACCGTCAGAATAGCCATCCCAACCTTGGAACAGCTTGGGATTCTGGCCAGCTTTGATCTGTTCGTGCAGGTGATAGGCCACGGACGCCATCTTGCCCTTGTGCTGCTCTCTGGGGCCGTAGACGTTGAAGTAACGGAAGCCGACAATCTGGCTACGGGCAGACGGCAGAATCGTGCGCACGTACTGGTCAAACTGCCACTTGGAATAGCCATAGACGTTCAGTGGCCGTTCGCACTCGCGCGCTTCCCGGAACTCATCGCTGGCGCCGTAGACCGCCGCACTGGAGGCGTAGAGAAAAGGCACTTTGTGGTCCAGGCACCAATGCAGCAACACCTTGGAGTAGGTGTAGTTGTTCTCCATCATGAACTTGCCGTCCCACTCGGTGGTGTCTGAACACGCCCCTTCGTGGAAGATCGCCCGGATGCCCACCGGCAGGTCATTCGCCTTAACCCGCTCCAGGAACTCGCCTTTGTCCATGTAATCGGTGATATCCAGTTCCGCCAGATTACGGAAATAGGTGCCGTCGGTCAGATCGTCAACAACGAGAATGTCTGTCTCGCCCCGCTGATTAAGTGCGTGGACAATGTTCGCTCCGATGAAACCGGCACCGCCAGTGACGACAATCATGGTAAGGCTCCTGAAAATTCCGTGCGGGCGGGCCTGACAACGGCCCGGAATATGGCTGCCATCTTAACCTCTTTTACCCATAGCTAAAACCGCCAAAACCATTCACATCAGTGGCGAAGAACACTGTGAACACTGCATTAACAGCCGTTTAGTACGGAAAAAAGCATATGGGACGCCTTAAGCCACCATGGTACACTTTGCGCCTTCTAGCCGGTGCCGTGAAACACCGGCGCGCCCAGATGAAAGCTAACACCGGAGGCTCCCATGTCCCAGCCAAGCAGCTACCTCGCCACTCTGGAACGGCACCGCAAAACCTTTGCCATTCTGGAAGAGTATCAAGAAGTGGCGGAACAACTGCTCGAGCTTACCCGGCAGTGCCTGAAAATCGGCGGCAAGGTCATCTTTATGGGTAACGGCGGCAGTGCAGCAGACTCTCAGCACCTGGCGGCCGAGTTTATGGTTCGCTACAAGAAAGAGCGCGGCCCGTTAGCGTCCATCGCGCTGACTACAGACACCTCGATTCTGACCGCGCACCCCAATGACTACGAGTTTGAAACCGTGTTCGAGCGGCAAGTGCTGGGGCTGGGCAAGCCTGAGGATCTGGTGATCGGCCTGACCACCTCCGGCCAGAGCGAGAACATCAACCGGGCCCTGAAAGCCGCCAACGACCTGGGCGCCGGAACCGTTGCCCTCACTGGCAGAGACGGCGGCAAGGTAAAAGACATCGCCAAACTGTCCATCATCATCAACAGTGACGAAACCGCGCGCATTCAGGAGGCCCATATGTTCATCGGCCACTGGCTGTGTGAGGCGATGGATGAGGTAGTACTGTCCGGAGGCCTTGACTGATGCTTGACCTGGCCCGGCTGGACCAGCTCCAGAACGCCTCTGTCCTGGTGATTGGCGATGTCATGCTTGACCGCTATTTCATTGGCGACACCAACCGCATTTCTCCGGAAGCACCCGTCCCTGTGGTGCGGGTTGCCCACACTGAGGACCGAGCCGGCGGTGCCGCCAACGTTGCCAGAAACATCGCCCACCTTGACGGCCAGGCCGCCATTCTGGGCATCATCGGCAACGACACAGACGGTCGTTTGCTGAAAAATCTTCTGGTCAAGGAAAAGGTCCATTCCGAGCTCCTGGAACTGGACGACGCACGCACTATTTCCAAGACCCGTATCATCTCCCGCCATCAACAGATGGTTCGGCTCGACATGGAAGACACCTTCCCCGTCGCCCAGGCCGAAAGCGTCAAACAGCGTTACGGCGAACTGGTTGAGCAATACAATACCGTCATCATCAGCGATTACGCCAAAGGCACCCTCGCCTGTGTTGGCGACTTGATCCAGGCTGCGCGAAAGGCCGGCAAGCAGGTCCTGGTGGACCCGAAAAGCAAAGACTTCTCACTGTATCGTGGCGCAACCGTCATCACCCCGAACCTGACCGAATTCAAGGCGGCCGGTGGGGATGCCTCGTCCGATGAAGCGATGCTGAGTTCTGCCCGCGCCATGCTGGCCGAAGCGGGTATCGATACCATGCTGCTGACCCGTAGCGAACAAGGCATGAGCCTGATAACCCAGACTGAACATCACCATTTCCCGGCGGAAGTCCTGGAAGTGAGTGACGTCACCGGTGCCGGTGACACCGTGATCGCCACTCTGGGCACCTTGCTGAGCGCCGGGTTCGAATTGAAAGACGCGGCCTGGCTGTCCAACCTTGCGGCTGGCATTGTGGTCGCCAAACTAGGCGCCGCCACCGTTTCCCCGGAAGAGCTGGCTGCCCGCGCAAGCCACCAGTGGTCGGCCAAAACCAGCGGCTACCACCCCAGCGTCGAGCAAAGCCTGCTGCATATTGATTACGCCCGACAACAGGGCGAACGCATTGTCTTCACCAACGGTTGCTTCGATATCCTGCATGCCGGCCACGTGCGCTATCTGGCACAGGCCCGTGCACTGGGTGATCGACTGGTGGTCGGGTTGAATTCTGATGCCTCAGTACGTCGCCTGAAGGGCGAAGAACGCCCGGTAAACTCGCTGGAAGACCGGATGGAAGTGTTATCCGCCCTGGCCTGCGTGGACTGGGTCATCCCCTTCGGAGACAACACTGAGGAGAACGACACGCCGGAGCAACTCATCAAACGGGTGAATCCGCAGGTGCTCGCCAAAGGCGGCGACTACTCAATCGACACCATCGTCGGCGCGGACTTTGTTCAGCAAAACGGCGGTGAGGTTGCTATCCTGCCCACAGTTGAAGGCCGTTCCACCACCGGGCTGATCAAGAAAGTTCGAGGCTGATTTGTCTGCGCCCCGCTCCATCTGCCTACTGCGCCTGTCGGCCATTGGTGACACCTGCAACGCCGCTGCAGTAGTTCATGCTATCCGGCAGCATTACCCGGAAGCTGAGATCACTTGGGTGATCGGCAAGGCTGAAGCCGCGCTGATGACAGGCACGGACGGCGTCAACTTTGTTGTGTTTGACAAGCAACAGGGCCTGGCCGCATTCCGCAACCTTCGGCGCCAGCTCCAGGGCAAACGATTTGACGCCCTTCTGCTAATGCAAGTTGCGCTGCGAGCGAACCTCGCCAGTTTGTGCATTTCTGCCAAACGACGGATTGGCTACAACAAAGCCAAGAGCAAAGAGCTGCACAGCCTGTTTATCAACGAGCAGATCGAGCCAACGGACAAGGTCCACGTACTGGACAATTTCCGACAGTTTCAGAAATCGCTGGGCATCCCACTCGGAGCGCCCGACTGGAACATTCCGGTTAATGCGGAAGATCGGGACTGGGCCAAAGCCCAACTCGACCCGGCCACCAGCAAACACCTGATCATCACCCCCGCCGCCTCGAACGCCGAGCGGAACTGGCTGCCTGAGCGCTACGCGGCCGTTGCCGACCACGCCGCCAGCCTGGGCTTTTCGGTTTATCTTTGTGGCGGCCCGGGAGAGCGTGAGAAGGAATTGGCTGCCAACATTCAGGCCCACGCCAAACACCCCATACGCAACCTGGTTGGCCTGTCGAGCCTGAAGCAGCTGTTCGCCCTGATTGGCGAAGCAAGCCTTGTACTGGCACCAGACACTGGCCCCGTACACATGGCCGTTGCTGCCGGCACGCCGGTTATTGGCCTTTATGCCCACAGCAACCCGAAACGCACCGGCCCCTATCTGTGGCAGGAATACGTGGTAGACGCCTACACCCCCGCCCTGAAACAGATGCGAGGGGAAACACCGGAGCAAAGCCGCTGGGGCCAGAGGCTCAAGGGCGAAGAGTTGATGACGAACATCACAACGGAACAGGTCATCGACATGTTGGACCGCTGTATTCAGGAACGGAACCTATGACCAACAAAGCCTTATTCCTGGACCGGGATGGCGTGATCAACGTGGATCACGGCTACGTGTACCGCAAAGAGGACTTTGAGTTTATCGACGGCATCTTCGAGGTTTGCCGGCACTATCAGGATCAGGGCTACCTGCTGATTGTGGTTACCAACCAGTCTGGCATTGCCCGCGGCATGTACACTGAGGCCCAGTTCAAAGAGCTGACAGACTGGATGGTGGAACGCTTCAAAGAACAGGGCGTGACCATCAGCAAGGTTTATCATTGCCCGCACCATCCTGATTTTGGGCCGGCAGATGAACGGAACTGTGACTGCCGTAAGCCGAAACCCGGGATGCTACTGAAGGGGATTGAGGAGTTTGATCTGAATCCGGCGGACTGCATTATGATTGGGGATAAGGGGAGTGATATGGAGGCGGCTGCAGCGGCGCACCTGTTACAAGGTTTTTTATTTGGCTACAGAAAACATATCACACCAAGCAAAATCAAGGTTAAACGCACCGACGCACTAGTGGATGTGATGTCATGAGGGAGAGGGTCCAGGCGTGATGTCAGCCAACTCTCATCAACAAATGCCCGAGCCTTTTCCCTCGTGCCCGAGAAAGCCAGCAAACGGTGACGCACTTACGCTGCTCACTTCTATATCCGTATTTCTATTCGGAAGCCTGGCATTGACGACCCCGTCTGGATATTCCTGGGGACCGGCCTTTCTTCTGATTCTCGCGTTAGTTAGCTACGCTTTGCCCCAAAGGCCAGAACTCCCGGGAAAAAGTTGCCTCCTGCTGGCAGCAATATTTTCTTTATTCTTCATATCTGCACTCGCAACCGCCCTTATTCACGATCAGGGCTTTCGCACACTTGATCGACCTAGCAGGTTTATCTTTGCCCTATTGATACTGCCTCTTTTACTTAAGTACCCACCTCGCCCCGCCTTCCTCTGGGCAGGCATTGCTTTAGGAGCTTCCCTCACTGGCCTGTGGGCAAGCAAGCAAGTATTTTTTGACGGATTAAGCAGAGCACACGGCGATACTCAAGCGATACAGTTCGGCAATATTGCATTGTTATTAGGATCATTAAGCCTTGTTGGATTTTTGTGGGCTAGCCATCAACGAAAAAAAACAGCTATGTTAAAGGTCCTAGCGCTTGTGGGCTTCGTTGGCGGTATAACCGCCTCTCTGCTGTCAGGTAGTCGCGGAGGCTGGATAACCTTACCCATCAACGCGTTCATCTGCCTGATCATCCTGAGGCCCCGGATCACCAAAGCAAGTATTTTCATTGGAATGGTCGTGACAAGTCTGCTGGTTACTCTCTTCAATTTCTCCAGTGATACACGAGTCCACCAGAGAGCCCATCAAGCAATAACTGAAGTTCAAGATTACTTTGACAGCGATAATGCGAGCACATCCGTTGGAGTTCGACTGGAGATGTGGAGGGCGGCAATCGTCTTAGGGGCTCAGCGCCCGATAGTGGGATGGGGCGAGCATGAAGTCGAAATCCAGAAACAGCGACTTGTTTCAGAGGCAGGTTTAGACCCTCACATATTGAAGTTTAGGCATGCACACAATGACTTCTTGGATAGTTGGCAGAAGCGCGGCGGTGTCGGTGTCATTTCACTGGCGCTTCTGTATTTTGTACCTTTGATTCTATTCTTTAGAAAATCCAAACGCTGCCTGCCGTCTGAACAGCCATTTGCAATTGCAGGCGTGATTCTCTGCACCTCATACCTCTGCTTCAGTTTGACTCAAGCCTTCTTTGAGCATAATAGTGGCGTCATGGTTTACGCATTCATGCTATTAATTTTGTGGGTGCTCGCTACAACCGAAGAAGAAAAGAACCAGTACGAATTTCATCCACAATAAGCTGCTAACAACCGCGCCCAATGCTCGGACAAAGCCAATGACGAACGATCGTCATGGCCTGCAATCTTTAAAATCGACCGCTTTAATCGCGTCAAGTTAGCCCCCTGCCAACCTTCACCAGGCACCTTCGGCGCCCGCCTCAATTCGCCCCGGTCAAAGTCGATCAAGTAGACTTTGTCCGAAGCGATCAAAATATTGAAGCAATTCAAATCAGCGTGGTAAACCCCCTTGTCATGAAAGCTTCTGAGCACGCGACCAACACGCTCCCAGGTAACACTGCAATCTTCTTGGCGCGTTAATAACTCGCCCCAAGGAATAACATCGGGCAGACGCTCGATGATGATCGAAGCTTGATACCACAGCCTGTGACGGGAATACCCGGCAGCAACGGGCCTAGGAACCGGCAATTTCATTTCTGCCATCTGCTGCAGCAGGCGGAATTCTGAGAACGAGCGAACACCGCGTTCTCCAGTGTACAGGTATGCGTTTTCATTGAAACGCGCTACCAAACCTCCACGCCGATAGTGCCTTAAAACCCAATCCCCCTTGGGACGCTCAATAAACCACGCACTACCCCGCCCTCCCACTGAAACGGGGGTTGCCTTAGCCTGCCAAAAATCTGGATCAAACCAGCCAGTGTCAAAGTTATCTACATACTCAGGTGCCAGCAGAGCAGTAACGTCAACAGATTGTATACGCACCTCGTTACCAGAACTCAAAGAATCCACCTTTTGCAACACTGTTTAGACAACACTCATAAAAAAGCCGCCCTTCTGAGAACAAAGAGCGGCTTTTCGACCTTTCAGGCCCGATACATCAATTTATTTAACCGGCGTCAGCCACTCTGAATGCTGAGCCAGCTTACCCTTCACCGCATCAAAGTACATGCTCTGCAGCTTCTCGGTAATCGGGCCACGCTTGCCTTCACCAATCTGGCGTCCGTCCAGTTCACGGATCGGCAGCACTTCAGCGGCGGTGCCGGTGAAGAAGGCTTCTTCAGCGATGTACACTTCGTCGCGAGTGATGCGGCGTTCTTTCACCACCAGGCCAAGGTCCTTGGCGAAGTCGATGATGGTGGCGCGGGTGATGCCGGCCAGGCAGGAGGTCAGTTCCGGGGTGTGCAGCTCACCGTTGCGCACGATGAAGATGTTCTCGCCGGAGCCTTCCGCCACGTAGCCTTCGTTGTCCAGCAGCAGGGCTTCTTCAGCGCCGCCGGAGATGGCTTCGTTAAGGGCCAGCATGGAGTTGATGTAGTTGCCGTTGGCCTTCGCCTTACACATGGTGATGTTCACGTGGTGGCGGGTGTAGGAGGAGGTGCGCACCTTGATGCCCAGCTCCTTGGCTTCTGGCGACATGTAAGACGGCCAGCTCCAGGCGGCAACCATTACGTGCACCTGCAGGTTGTCAGCGCGCAGGCCCATGCCTTCGGAACCCAGGAATACCATGGGGCGCAGGTAGGCTTCGTCCAGATTGTTCTCACGAACCGCAGCACGCTGGGCTTCGTTGATCACGTCTTTGCTGAACGGCATTTTCATGTTCAGGATGTGGGCGGAGTTGAACAACCGGTCGGTGTGTTCTTTCAGCCGGAAAATTGCCGGGCCGTTCGCGGTATTGTACGCACGCACGCCTTCAAAGCAGCCAAGGCCGTAATGCAGGGTATGAGTGAGTACGTGGGTTTTGGCTTCCCGCCAGGGAACCATTTCACCATCCAGCCAGATAAGGCCATCGCGATCAGCCATCGACATTTCTACAGTGCTCCTGAATAAGCAGTTTTCGGGGATCCAGCATTCTAGCAGGAAAGCCGGACAGAAATAAATTTAGCTTGCTACTCAAGCATGAATTTTTTCCACATACTTTGGATGTAGTCACGCTCTTCCTGAAATGCATTGCCCTCCACCTGGCTATTCAGGTTTTGCAGCGCCCGGCGGTGAATGGTCGAACGCAAGGTAATGTATACCTCCCGCAACTTCTCTGTGTCCTCCACCGGCAATACATCGGCACGGCCCAGCTCTTCCATCTGGCGAATATTGTCGCTCCACTGGGTCAGCTCCGGGTGCTCGGCACTCCAGGCCAACATCAGGTACTGCATCATGAATTCGATATCCACAATACCGCCGGCATCGTGTTTGATGTGAAACACTTCGTCCCGCCGGATTTCCGGCGTGCCGAGGCTACTGCGCATTTTCTCCCGCATCTCCACCACCTGCTGGCGCAGGGCAGCTTTATCCCTTGACGTGCACAGAATCTGGTGACGGATACCCTCGAAGGCTTGAAGGGTATCCGGGCAGCCGGCAACGCCACGGGCCCGGGCCAGGGCCTGATGCTCCCAGGTCCAGGCATCGTTCTGCTGATATTTCTCAAACGCCTGCAAGGTGCTGACCAGCAGGCCGGAGTTACCGGACGGCCGCAGGCGCATATCCACTTCATAAAGCTGGCCGGAAGGCGTCTGAGTGCTGAGAATGTGCACAATGCGCTGGCCCAGGCGGGTGTAGAACACCGCGTTGTCGATGGGCTTGTCACCATCGGTGGCCAGTTGCGGATCGGCCTGGTGTACAAACACCAGGTCCAGGTCCGAGGTGTAACCGAGTTCGATACCGCCGAGCTTGCCGTAGCCGATGATGGCAAAGTCTGTGTCACACGCCGAACCATCTGCCCGGCGCGGATAACCGTGGCGGCTGACCAGGTTGGAGAAGGCCACATCCACCACATGGTCCAGCACCACCTCGGCAATCCAGGTCAGGTAATCACTCACCTTCATCAGGGGCAAGGTGCCCTTGAGCTCAGAAGCCGCCACCCGAAGCACATGGGCCTTCTTGAAGTAACGCAACGCCTCCATCTGTTCTTCCAGGTCTTCGTAGGGAATGCGCAGCATCTGCTGACGCAGGTCGTCCTGCAGCTCTTCCTTGGCAGGCGGGCTGTACAGGCTCTCGGCATTCAGCAGCTCGTCCAGCAGCAGCGGGGTTTCTGCCAGCAGGCGCGCAATCCAGGGGCTGTCGCTACACAGGCGCACCAGCTGCGTAAGCGCGCCGGGGTTTTCCACCAGCAGCACCATGTAGGCGGTGCGGCGCAAAATGGCCTCTACCAGCTGCAATACCCGGTCGAGGGTTTCCGACGCATTCTCAACATCCATCAACGCGTTCAGCAATAACGGCATGAACTGGTTCAGCCGTTTGCGGCCCTGGGTTTGCAGGGTCTGCACGGTTCGGCTGTCCCGCAGGCTCACCAGGCGCTTGTAACTGTCTTCCGGGTTTTCGAAACCTTTCTCCGCCAGCCATTCCACCGCAGCGGGCTCTTCCATTTCCGCCAGCCAGAGTTCGTAACAGCCGTCATCCATGCCGTTTTCGGAATCGCCTTCCTCGTCTTCAGTCGCGATGATGTTGGCGAAGTGCCGGGCAACGCGATTGCGATGCTCATCCAGCGCATGCTGGAAGGCGGTCCAGTCATCAAACTCCATAATGCGGGCAACCCGGGCCTGCGACAGTTCGTCGTCCGGCAGAACCTGGGTCTGTTTGTCTTCCATCCCCTGCAGGGCGTGCTCCAGGTTGCGCAGGAACACATAGGCCTCTCGTAACTCCTTCACAACGGAGGATGGCAGCAGCTCCAGCTCTTCCAGTTCCCTGAGGATATTCAGCAATTCCCGCTGTTGCAGCTCCCGGTCACGCCCGCCACGGATCAGCTGAAACGCCTGCACCACAAACTCAATCTCGCGGATACCGCCACTGCCCAGTTTTATATTGTTCTCCAGCCCCTTGCGGCGAACTTCCCGGCTGATCATGTCTTTCATGGTGCGCAGGGATTCGAAGGCGCTGAAGTCGATGTATTTGCGGTAAACAAAGGGCCGCAGGCTTTCCATCAACACCTGCCCTGCCCGCTGGTCGCCGGCCACTACCCGGGCCTTGACCATGGCATAGCGCTCCCAGTCCCGACCCTGATCCTGGTAGTAGGTTTCCAGTGCTGCGAAACTCAGTGCCAGGGCACCGCTCTGGCCGTAGGGCCGCAGGCGCATGTCCACCCGGAACACAAAACCATCCGCCGTAATCTGGTCCAGGGCCTGGATCAATCGCTGACCAAGACGGATAAAGAACTGCTGGTTATCCAGGGCCCGGCGGCCACCTTCGGTTTCCCCCTTGGAGGGAAAGGCAAAGATCAGGTCGATATCCGAGGAAACGTTGAGCTCCCGACCGCCCAGCTTACCCATACCCAGCACCACCAGTTTCTGGGGAACCTCGGCACCGGTCATCGGGTCACGACCCATGGGGGTACCGAATTCCTCACAGACCTTTTCATAAAGCCAGCTGAGAGCGCCATCAATGGCCACATCGGCAAAGGCGCTGGTGGCCAGCATGGTTTCGTTCAGGTCTGCCCAGTTCATCAGGTCACGCCAGATAATGCGGAACTGGATTTCCCGGCGGTACTGGCGAAGGGCGGCGTGCAGCGATGGCTCTGAATCAACGGTTGCCAGGAACTCGCCCCAGCGCTGTTTCAGCCACGCTTCTGTGGTGGGCTCGGTCAGTGGGCGGGCCTTAACGGCAGCCTGAACCTGCTCCGGATAACGTTCCAGCGTCTGGGCCAGAAACACACTGCGGGCGCAGGCCTCGGCAACATCCGCCTGTGACAGCTCCGCTGGTAACGAACCCATAGGCTCAGACATAACGCAAACCCCTGTCTCTCTGATATATTTCCGGTACTGTATAACGAACTTGCCACGGACTGAACAGGCAGCCTCACTCCATGATGCGCAATCGTCGCCCGCTGAACCCGGAACACTCGCAGCCACACCTCCCAATGGGAGGGCTGATCCGCCAACGCATCAGCCGGCTATTCCTGACACTGGGAGCTCTGGTTTCCGCGCAGATCCTGATCCTCTGGGCTGTAGAGCCTTTGAGTTTTTTCGAAGCCGTGTGGCTCACAATGACCACACTGGTCACCGTAGGCTATGGTGACTACGCGCCGGTAACCGCCATCGGTCGCATCAGTACCGTGGTGCTGATGTTTGTAACTGCCATCACCCTGCTCACGCTGATTGTCAGCGACTATATTGAATACCGGTTCTACCGCCGTGAACGAATCCTCTCCGGACGCTGGATTTACAACATGAAAGACCACATCGTAATCATCAACACCCCACGCACCGGTGGCGAACAATACTTCATGCGCTTCGCCACCCAGATCCGGTCGATACCGGAATACCACACAGTCCCGATCATGCTTCTGACCCGACAGTTTCCGGGAGGCCTGCCGGCAGAGCTTCGGGATTGTGGCATGGTGCACTTCCACGGTGCAGGCAATGATCCGGAAGCGCTGAAATCGGTCCACGCCGGGAGTGCCAGGCACGTGATTGTGCTCGCGGCCGACGAGTCCGATCCTTTCTCCGACAGCCTGACCTTCGATATCGCCCACCGGCTGGCAGAGTCCAACCTGGGCGGTAAAACCACCGTGGAATGCGTGAGTGATGCAAACCGGGATCGCTTCAAGGCTCTGGGGGTGAGAACCATCATTCGGCCGGTTCGAACCTATCCAGAAATCATGGTGCGCGCCGTGGTGGCGCCGGGTTCAGAGAAAGTGCTGGAAGACATGTTCAACTACGAGCGTGACCACCCACACCGCTACGACCTGGAACTGGACGACCTGACCTGGGCAGACATCGTCAGCGCTCTAGTTCGCCACGGCATTGGCACGGCACTGGCTTATATCGACCACGAAAATGAAGTGATCTGCCATCCGGAAACCAACAAGGAAGTGGAAGGGAAAGGACTGATCGTACTGGTGCGCTCAACGGAAACACCGGAAGTTTCCGTGGTGGAAGAAGCGTTGGATCGCTACCGGGACTTTTTGGCCCAGTGGCGATCCATGCACGAACAAAATGAGCAAAAGGCCGCGGCAGAGGCTGCCGCTGAAAAAGAAAGCGGTTCCTGAACCGCCTAGCCGACAAGGGCCAGTGCTAACTGCAACCGGCCCAATTCCGGGAATTTTTGAATCAGGTCATCAGTTGTGGTGCCGGATTGGAGCGAACGACTGAGCTCTTGCCACTCCTTATCAAATCCGGCTGCGCCCGCCGTCTCAGCGATCGCACTTAAAGCGCTTGGGGGCAGCTTGACTGGTTCACCGGTCAGCCAGCTTACGCTCAGCGTATGCAGCAGCTTCGTTACCGATAAGGGCTCACTGGAAACGAGAATCTCGGGACGGTAAATACCCGCAAGGAAATATCCCTGCTCAGCCTTGCTGACCAGGTTTAGGAACACCGGAACTTCGCAGGCAAGCGCCTTCGCCCAACGCATCAACTCCCCAGGTTCGCCGGCTTTTAGCTCGAACTCCACCTCGTGCAACGGCAGCGAACGGCCGCCGCCGAGAATTTCACCAGAATCCACAGCCACTTCAATAACACTGCTGCCGGATTCCAGCATCACCACCTGCCGCTGGAAGTTGGTTTCGAACGCCAGCGCAAGGTCTGACAGATCGACCTGCCCATGCAGGGGCGTTTGCTCCAGCAGAGACAAATCCAGATCCGGCCCAGACAATTCCCACTCCCACTCTTCACGCCGATGGGCACCATCCACAAACTCGCCCTTGGTTTTCAGGGTCTGGATAAACCTGTCACCTGCCTGCCTCACCCGCAAGGCGGCCTTAGCACGGTTAAGGGCGGCATCCGGGGTATCGTAGTAGCGATTGATCAGGGTCTTGCGCTGGCCTTCAATCGCTTCCGGCCTGGCCAGCAACCACTCAAGGGCTTTGGCTTGTGCAGCCTCAGACAGGGTGAGCTTGATTTCGAGTTCTGTGGCCATGGGGTTCTCCGGTAAAAATGAGTGGCCTTAAAATACAAAAGCCGGTGACCTGAGTCACCGGCTTTTGAGACTACTTGATTAGCTGGTTAGCTGATCAGAAGTAGTAAACGGCCCCAACGGCTGCGAGGGTTTTCTCGTCAGTGGCGAAATCAGCAGCAGTGATCTCGTCATCCCCGTTGGAATCCCACTGGTGCACCTGGTCTCCGCCTGCGAGGTAACCTTCAACATACACATACATGTTGTCAGACAGGTTATGCAGCGCCTGAATGGTCACAATGTCTTTTACATCTTGGTCGCCCGGTTTCTGGGCATTCAGATCACCGTCCGCTTCAGAACGCTCATAAGAAAGAGCAAACTGGTTCTTACCTAAAGTGTAAACACCCATCAAACCAAATTTGTCTTCAACGTCCTTGCGGGTCTGGAACTGAGCGGTCAGGCTCAGGTTATCCAGGTTGTATGTAGCGCGCAGGCCGTAGGTGTTCTCGTTGTTAGTATTCAGGTCATTAGCGCTGGAATAATCCAGAGAACCATCGTTTGAGTCCATAGCGAACGCAAGTTCCAGCGCATCAACACTATAGATCGCCGCCAGCTGGTAAGGATAGGACTTGCCACCTGTTTTCTCAGTTCCGTTAACCTGAACTGCTGCGGCCAGCTTGAAGCCACCAAAAGACGGAGACATGTACTGGATCAGGTCGCCTTCACCTGTCTCGTAACCGCCGCCCAGGTTGTAGGCTCCCACTTCATAGAAATTAGCAATCTTGTCAATGGCTGACTCATAGGTGGAGTCATCAGAACCCACCCAGATCTGGCCAAAGTTATCACCTTTCACACCAATGTAGGCTTCATCCAGGCCGTCGATACCGTTGCTCTCGGCTTTATCATCAGCATCGATGCCTTCCAGTTCCATTTTGAAGAAACCAGTGATACCAGGAGCAATTTCGTGGCTGTGAGCTACGCCGAGAGTAGAACCGTTATCAAAATGATCGACGGAGTATGGGCCTTCGTCAAAGTTCTCGTAAGCCAGAGCGTACTGAATGTTACCGTAGATAGTCGGCAGGTTGCTTTCCTGGGCCAGAGCAGCGCCAGAGAAGGTTGCGGCTGCAATAGCAGAAGCAAGAATAGTTTTTTTCATGTTGCGTCTTCCTTTTTGAGTTAACTCAGGTTTTCGACGGGTGTAAGCCCCGATTTTTACTGGTAAATCCAGCAAATGCCGGCTTTACCGGAACCCCGATCAACCCCCATTTATTTCCAACAGGGGGCCGACATTTCTTCTTTTTATCTGGCCGGGAAAGCCCCGAACCTTAGTTCTCAACCACTTACAGAACTTTGTTAAAGTTCAGCGTGATGAACCTGTTTTAATACAATGTTTGCATTTTTGCAAATTTTCACGGGCTAATTTTTAGCCTTTTTTGGTCAGGAAGCAAAGTTCTTTATTCCTCAATGGCTTGACCACAGATTCCGGTTTTATCTACCAAAATCAGGGCCAGAACCCAAAAACCGCTTCCAGAACAATCAACTAAGGCAGTCCGAGCTAGCAAAACCACAAACCGGCTCAAACATTACCTTATCTACCGCCCTTTTGTGAGGCGCCAGATACAACTCTGTCACATTTCGGTGCACTAACCCTTTTTGCCGGTTTCTAGCATGAACGTGACAGGGCCGTCATTTACCAGGGCCACTTTCATGTCTGCACCGAACTGCCCTTCCCCAACACGACTCTCCCCAAGTTCAGCTCGGGCCTGGGCCACAAAATTCTGATACAGGGAATTGGCCATATCCGGCGCAGCCGCCAGCGAGAACCCCGGGCGGGTGCCGGAGCCGGTATCGGCGGCAAGTGTGAACTGGGGAACAATCAGCAGGGATCCACCGGAGTCCTGAACGTTAACGTTCATCCGGCCCTGCTCGTCGGGGAATACCCGGTAGGAGAGGATTTTTCGGCACAAGTCCCTGGCCTCATTCTGTGTGTCGTCCTTTTCCACACCCAGCAATAGCAGAAGCCCCGGCCCAATGGCGGAAATCTTTTCCCCATTCACCGTTACACTGGCTTCGGAAACGCGCTGGATCAGTCCTTTCATTCCATCCCTTGGCAAGATGAGCACAGGGTTAAAAATCAGCAACGCGCAAGAGTGTATAGGGCCCTCGGCGGGGCCGCAAGCCCTTGAAGGCCAATAATAAGTCTATGCTCAACCGGCGCTGGGCAGGCTTTTCGCCACTACCTCTTCTACGCCCCGCAACAGCGCATCCACAATAGCCGGCTCGGACGCGGAATGGCCGGCATCCCGGATAATATGCAGCTCGGCTTCCGGCCAGGCCCGGTGCAGGGCCAGGGCATTATCCAGCGGGCACACCATGTCGTAACGGCCGTGCACAATTACCCCGGGGATATCCGCCAGCCGGCCCGCGTCCCGCACAATCTGATCCGGTTCCAGAAAGGCGTTGTTCATGAAGTAGTGGCACTCAATACGTGCCAGGGCTATGGCGACATGGGGGTGGCCGAAATGCTCCACCACCTTGGGGTTCGGATGCAGGGTGGCGCAACGGCCTTCCCAGATCGACCAGGCCTTGGCCGCCTGTATCTGCTCCAGTTCATTGGCGCTGGTGAGCCGCCGGTAATAGGCCGTTACCATGTCGTGGCGCTCATCTTCAGGAATCGGGGCCAGAAAATCCTGCCAGTAATCCGGAAACACCCGGCTCGCGCCTTCCTGGTAGAACCACTGAATATCTCGCGGCCGGCACAGAAAGATACCCCGCAACACCAGCCCGAGAACCCGCTCCGGATAGGTTTCGGCATACACCAGGCTGAGCGTGGAGCCCCAGCTGCCACCAAACAGTAACCAGCGGTCAATGCCCAGAAACTGGCGAATGGTTTCCATGTCCTGAACCAGCTTGTCGGTGCTGTTGCCTTCCAGCTCCGCCAAAGGCGTGGAACGGCCAGCGCCGCGCTGGTCCATCAGGATAATCCGGAAGCGCTCGGCATCGAAAAACCGCCGATGGTAATCCTCACACCCACCACCCGGCCCACCGTGAACCACAAGCACAGGAATGCCATCCGGATTGCCGGATTCTTCCAGGTACAGCTCATGGGGTTCGTCCACCGCAAGGCGATGACGGGCGTAGGGTTCAATTTCGGGGTAGAGGTTCAGCATGACGAACTCCGTTTCAGGGATAACGGCAGTCTAGCTGAGATAGATGGGGATGATAAAGAAAGGATAGCTTTGCCACGGCATCCACGGAAAAACACGGAAAACTTCGTTTCTATTTTTCCGTGTCTTCCGTGTTCTTCCGTGGCAAAAAAAGCCCGTTACTTCTTACCCGCGCGCTTACGCTCGTTCTCGGTCAGAAGCTTCTTGCGCAGACGGATCGACTTGGGCGTGACTTCCACCAGCTCGTCGTCGTCGATGAACTCCAGCGCCTGCTCCAGGGTGAACTTGATGGGCGGCACCAGGCCGATCACTTCGTCTTTACCGGAGGCACGCATGTTGTCCAGCTTTTTGCCCTTAGTGGGGTTAACCACCAGGTCGTTGTCGCGGCTGTGGATACCACACAGCTGGCCTTCGTAGATTTCCTGGCCCGGGTCGAGGAACAGCTTGCCCCGGCTCTGCAGGGTTTCCAGGGAGTAGGTCAGCGCAGTACCGGTCGCCATGGAAACGATAACGCCGTTCTGGCGGCTGGTTACGTCACCCATCTTCACCGGGCCGTAGTGGCTGAAGGTGGAGGTCAGGATGCCGGTACCGGAGGTCATGGTCAGAAAGGTGTTCCGGAAACCGATCAGGCCGCGGGCAGGAATGGTGTATTCCAGGCGGATTCGGCCCTTGCCGTCCGGGATCATGTTGGTCATGTCACCCTTACGCAGACCCATCTGCTCCATGATCGCGCCCTGGTGCTGCTCTTCGATGTCGATGATCACGTTTTCGTACGGCTCTTCCTTCTGGCCGTTTACTTCCTTGACCACCACTTCCGGGCGGCCTACGGCCAGCTCGAAGTTTTCGCGACGCATGTTCTCGATCAGAACCGAAAGGTGCAGTTCACCACGGCCAGACACCTTGAACTTGTCCGCTGAATCGCCTTCTTCAACACGGAGTGCCACATTGTGCAGCAGCTCTTTTTCCAGGCGCTCTTTGATGTTACGGCTGGTCACGTACTTGCCTTCTTTACCGGCAAACGGCGAATCGTTTACCTGGAAGGTCATGGATACGGTGGGCTCGTCAACGGTCAGCGCCGGCAAGGCTTCTACGGTAGAGGGATCACACAGGGTGTCGGAAATGAACAGCTGGTCCAGGCCGCTTACGCACACAATGTCGCCGGCCTGGGCTTCTTCAACTTCCACACGCTGCAGGCCGGAGTGGCCCATAATTTTCAGAATACGGCCGTTGCGCTTCTTGCCGTCGGCACCGAGAGCCACCACCGGAGTGTTGGTTTTCACTTTACCGCGCATGATACGGCCGATACCGATTACACCCAGGAAGCTGTTGTAGTCCAGCTGGGAGATCTGCATCTGGAACGGGCCGTCCATGTCAACAGAAGGCGCAGGCACATGGTCAACAATCGCCTGGAACACGGCGTCCATGTTGTCCTGGAGGTCTTCATGGTCCATACCGGCAATGCCGTTCAGGGCGCTGGCGTAAACAATCGGGAAGTCCAGCTGCTCGTCGGTGGCACCCAGGTTATCGAACAGGTCAAAGACCTGGTCTACAACCCAGTCCGGGCGCGCACCCGGGCGGTCGATCTTGTTCACAACCACAATCGGGCGCAGGCCCGCTGCGAAAGCTTTCTGGGTAACAAAGCGGGTTTGCGGCATGGGGCCGTCGATGGAATCCACCACCAGCAGCACACTGTCTACCATGCTCATTACCCGCTCAACTTCGCCACCGAAGTCAGCGTGGCCCGGGGTGTCTACGATGTTGATATCGTAGTCCTTCCATTTCAGCGCGGTGTTTTTTGCCAGAATGGTAATGCCACGCTCTTTTTCCTGGTCGTTGGAGTCCATAACGCGCTCGTTTTCGAGCTCTTTACGGTCCAGGGTGCCAGACTGGCGCAGCAACTGGTCAACCAGGGTGGTTTTACCGTGGTCAACGTGGGCAATGATGGCGACGTTTCTAAGCTTATCAATCACAACGGGTATCCTGCAGAAATTAGCGGCGCGCAGTATATCGAAAAGTCCATGTCGATAATATGAAGAATAGTGCCTAATATGTAACCAACCCTTCCGGCGCACTGATATCAGGCAATCCACCGGTTTTCGCACCAAAGTGGTGCGCTATTCTGGTGCAATTCCAGGCCGGCCACCGTACACTTTTGCACACACAACGCACCAAAGCCTTGCCACTGCGCTGTTGTGGCGCAGTTACACAAAACTGGCAAGGCACTTGCTTAGTGAGGAGCAGCCGTAATTGAAAGGTAAGGGCCAAAGGCTTCTGGTAAGCTGCCTTCACCTGCAAGAGATCGGGCCTCAGCACACTGAACGATCCGGCACAACGAACACGAAATCACTACGGAGCATGCACAATGTCCAAGACGATTGATTTGATCAAAGAACACGAAGTCAAATGGGTTGACCTGCGCTTCACCGACAGCCGCGGTAAAGAACAGCACGTTACACTGCCTGCCACTGAAGTAGACGAAGACTTTTTTGCCGACGGCAAGATGTTCGACGGCTCTTCTATTTCTGGCTGGAAAGGCATCAACGAGTCCGACATGATCCTGATGCCGGTTGATGAAACCTCCGTGCTGGATCCGTTCACCGAAGAAACCACCGTTAACATTACCTGCGACATCGTGGAACCCACCACCATGCAGGGTTACGAGCGTGACCCCCGCTCAGTTGCCCGTCGCGCAGAGGAATACCTGAAGTCTACCGGCATTGCCGACGGCGCCCTGTTCGGCCCGGAGCCGGAGTTCTTCATCTTTGATTCCGTTAAGTGGAAGACCGACATGCAGGGCTCCATGTACGAGCTCTACTCAGAAGAAGCCGCCTGGGTATCCGGCGAAGACTTCGACCGCAACAACATCGGCCACCGCCCGGGCGTGAAAGGCGGCTACTTCCCGGTTCCGCCGGTAGACAGCCTGCACGACCTGCGTGGCGCTATGTGTGCGGCCATGGAAAGCATGGGTCTGACCATCGAAGTGCACCACCACGAAGTGGGCACGGCCGGCCAGTGTGAAATCGGCGTTGGCCCGAACACCCTGACCCGCAAGGCAGACGAAGTTCAGATTCTGAAGTACTGCGTGCACAACGTAGCCCACGCCTACGGCAAAACCGCCACCTTCATGCCCAAGCCGGTCGTAGGTGACAACGGTTCCGGCATGCACGTGCACATGTCCCTGAACAAAGACGGCAAAAACCTGTTCGCAGGTGACAGCTATGCCGGCCTGAGCGAAATGGCCCTGTACTACATCGGCGGCATCATCAAGCACTCCAAGGCCATCAACGCCTTCACCAACCCGGCCACCAACAGCTACAAGCGCCTGGTACCCGGCTTTGAAGCCCCGGTCATGCTGGCCTACTCTGCCCGTAACCGTTCCGCTTCCATCCGGATTCCGTACGTAAGCAGCCCGAAGGCACGCCGTATCGAAGTGCGCTTCCCGGACCCGGCAGCCAACCCGTACCTGGCCTTCGCCGCCCTGATGATGGCCGGCCTGGACGGCATCCAGAACAAGATCCACCCTGGCGATGCCATGGACAAGGACTTGTACGACCTGCCGAAGGAAGAAGCGATGAACATCCCGCAGGTAGCCACTACCCTGCAGGAGGCGCTCGATTGCCTGGCAGAAGACCACGAGTTCCTGACCCGCGGCGGCGTGTTCACCGAAGACATGATTGCCGGCTACATCGACCTGAAGCGTGGCGAAGTTGAGCGTATCAACATGACCACTCACCCGGTTGAATTCGAACTGTATTACTCCTGCTAAGCCCCTGCACCAATTTGGTGCAGCCCGGTGACAGCCAGCCCCGCCCCGTGCGGGGTTTTTTTGTATCAGCCGTTGAAAACACCGCCAGCGGCGCCGATAATCGAGGCAGTTGATCAATGCAGGCCTTTATTATGAAAGCACCTCTCGCCCTTGTAACCGGATTCTGTTTACTGGCCGCCGCCGGCGCCCACGCAGAGGTGTACCGGCATGTGGATGCCCAGGGCAACGTCACCTTCTCAGACGAGCCGATGCAGGGCAGCGAAACCGTAAAAGTAAAACCGGTTACCACCATCACCCTGCCCAAGCCGGAAGTGGTGCGGGAAACCGACCAGCTGCGGCAAGAAGTCCAGAAGGAAGGCGCCAACTACGACAGCCTCACTTTTGTGCACCCGCAAAACGACCAGGCCTTCCACAGCGGCAGTGGCGACGTCACCTTTGAAGTGCGCAGCACCCCCGGCCTCCAGCGTGGCCACAAATACGAAATCACCCTCGACGGCCAGCCCGTAGGCCAGAGCTCCTCCGGCTCGGTAACCGTAAACAACATTGATCGCGGCACCCACCAGGCCGGTGTGCACATCATCGACGACCAGGGCGTTCAGGTGAAAACCGGCCCCGGTATCAGCTTTACCGTTCATCGCCCGTCTGTTCTGCGCCGATAACACATCAGCGGTAGCACCCGGAATCAGTTGCACCAATTTAGTGCATACGCACCACATTAACGCCATACTCTGGGCAGCGAAGGGGCAAATCGCCGGCTGCCTGTAGCCTTTCCCGAACCATCTGCACCAGGCCACAGCACCGCCATGCCCCACAGGCCGGCCCGCGCCCGGCCGTTGCCCATTTTTTTCTGTCAGCCAGAAAAACTGGTTCGGATTTTGCAAAACCGGGGTACACGCATGAAACGAAAACGGAAGCCGAGCATGACGTCGCAGCCGCCCGCCACCCCGGACAGTGGATACAAAAGCATTCTGGACAGCCTGACCACCTCCCTTCTGGTGCTGGGCGAAGACCTCACTATCCGTTACCTGAACCCGGCGGCCGAGAACCTGTTTGAAACCAGCCTGACCCGCACCCGTGGCCAACCGCTGGGCGATCTGCTAATCGACTCCAGCGACGCCCTGAAGACCCTGTACGCAGCCCTCAACAACGGACAGTCCTACACCCGCCGCGAGGCCGAGTTCGCCCTGCTGACAGGCTCACGCTTCACCGTAGACTATTCGGTAACCCCGGTCAGCGTAGACCCCACCGAGCTGGTGATCGAAATCCAGCCGAAAGACCGGATGCTGCGCATCAGCCGGGAAGAAGACATCATCTCCCAGCAGGAAACCACCCGCATCCTGGTGCGCGGCATGGCCCATGAAATAAAGAACCCGCTCGGGGGCATCCGGGGCGCGGCACAACTGCTGGACAGGGAACTGAACAGCGAAGACCAGCGCGAATACACCCAGGTGATCATCAACGAAGCCGACCGGCTGCGCAGCCTGGTGGACCGCATGCTGGGCCCCAACAAAGCCCTGCAGATGGCCAGCACCAACATCCACGAAGTACTGGAACGGGTACGCACCCTGATTGAAGCCGAAAGCAAGGGCCGGGTGCGCCTGAAGCGGGATTACGACCCCAGCATCCCGGAATTCACCGGCGACAAGGAACAGCTGATCCAGGCCTTCCTGAACATCGCGCGGAACGCCATGGAAGCTGCTTTCGAAAACCAGGTGGACAGCCACAGCGGTGACATGCCCACCATCACCTTCCGCACCCGTGCCCTGCGCCAGTTCACCATCGGCCACCGCCGCCACCGCCTGGTGTGCCGGGTAGACATCATCGACAACGGCCCGGGCATACCGCCGGAACTGCTGCAGAACATTTTCTACCCCATGATCAGTGGCCGGGCATCCGGCACGGGCCTGGGGCTTTCCATTACCCAAAGCATCATCGGCCAGCACCGCGGGCTGGTGGAATGCGAGAGTGAACCGGGAAGAACCGACTTCATCATCTTCCTGCCTCTGGAGGAAAACCAATGAGCCGAACGGGAAACGTCTGGATCATAGACGACGACAAAAGCATCCGCTGGGTACTGGACCGTGCCCTTACCCAGGCCGGCCTGCACCCCCGCGTATTCGACAGCGGTGAAAGCATCATGATGCGCCTGGAGCACGAACAACCGGATGCCATCATCAGCGACATCCGCATGCCCGGCGTAGATGGCATTACCCTGCTGTCCCGGATCGTGAAGAAGCACCCGGACCTGCCCGTTATCATCATGACTGCCCACTCCGACCTGGACAGCGCGGTGACCAGCTACCAGACCGGTGCCTTCGAATACCTGCCCAAACCCTTTGATGTGGATGAAGCCGTGGCCCTGGTTAAGCGCGCCATCGCCCACAGCCACGAGAAAAAGGCCGCGGCAGAACCCCAGATGGAGTCGGTTCAGAAAAACCTGGAAATCATCGGCGAAGCACCGGCCATGCAGGAGGTGTTCCGGGCCATCGGCCGGCTCTCCAACTCCAACATTACCGTACTGATCAACGGCGAGAGTGGCACCGGTAAAGAACTGGTGGCCCAGGCCCTGCACAACCACAGCCCCCGGGCCCACAACCCGTTCATCGCCCTGAACATGGCCGCCATCCCCAAAGACCTGATTGAATCGGAACTGTTCGGCCACGAAAAAGGCGCCTTCACCGGCGCCGGCGCCACCCGCCAGGGCCGGTTTGAGCAGGCCAACGGCGGCACCCTGTTTCTGGACGAAATCGGCGACATGCCCGCCGACACCCAGACCCGACTGCTGCGGGTACTGGCGGATGGAGAATTCTACCGGGTAGGCGGCACCACCCCCATCAAAGTGGATGTGCGCATCATCGCCGCCACACACCAGGACCTGGAAAAACTGGTGCAGGCCGGCAGCTTCCGCGAAGACTTGTTCCACCGCCTGAACGTAATCCGCGTACACCTGCCCAAACTGGCCGAACGCCGGGAAGACATCCCCAAGCTGATGCAGCACTTCCTGAAGCGGGCCGCCAAGGAACTGTCGGTAGAAGCGAAAATACTGCGGCCAGATGCCGAAGAATACCTGACCACCCTGCCCTGGCCCGGCAACGTGCGCCAGCTGGAAAACACCTGCCGCTGGCTGACCGTAATGGCCAGCGGCCGGGAAATCCACGTAGACGACCTGCCCCCGGAACTGCTGCACCAGGCCGACACCGACAACACCGGCACCGGCCAGACCTGGCAGGAAGGCCTGAAAAACTGGGCCGAACTGGAACTGAAACGGGGCAAGAAAGCCATCCTGGACACCGCCGTGCCGGAGTTCGAGAAAATTATGATCGAGGCTGCCCTGAAACACACCGGCGGCCGCCGCCGGGATGCCTCGGTACTGCTGGGATGGGGGCGGAATACCCTGACGCGGAAGATTAACGAGTTGGGGATGGACCATCCGGAGGGGGAGGAGGAGTAAGCCTCTTCCCCCATGAGATTGGATTCAGTTGGCGGGGACTTCGCGCCAGTAGATGATGCGGTCGTTGCCGCGGTAGACGCCGAAGGTGGCGGTGGCGCGGGGGTTCACCAGCGTATCGTCCTGATTCCAGTCATCCTGCAGCCATACCGGAACGTCCCACTCCAGGATGGCTTCGCCCCGATTACCCGTTGGCACCAGCTCCAGCGGCGCAGCTGTCCCCTGTTCGAGCTCACCCGACAAATCGGCTAGCTCAGCCATCACACCACCCGGGTCTGTCACCGTGATATCGCTGGTGGCCCAGGGCGAACAGCTGTCATCGGTGTTGGTGACGAACCGGGTGCCGTCCCAGTAGGTGGCGCGGAACGGCATTAGTAAAGGATCGCCGGTTTCGGGGCCGTAGACGTTTTCCAGCTCCAGACGGCCGTATCGGACAGGCCCTTCGGTTGCGGGGGTAAACGCTTCCGGGGAACCCAATAGCGCGTCCGGGTCAGCCGCCCAGCCAACACCATCAAGATCAGATACACTTTCAAGTCCGAATACAGGTTTAGGGTCGAAAGGTGTCACGCGGGTGAAGGCCGTCTTCTCGTGGCTGAACTGGTCAGCCACCGAATAGCGGTAGTAGATGGGGGCGCCATCCGAACGATCCTCGATACTGCCGTCTTCCGTTACGAATCTAAAAGTCAAAAACGCGCCCGATCCATCTGTCACTTCCGCTGCCGGATCTTCATCAGGCCAGGCGTGCGTGATCCCGCTCGCCCGCAGCTTCATAAAGTCACCAATCAGATAATTGGTGGTTTCCTGACTGCCAACCGCACGCGGAATCACCCGAATGGTTGGCGTTTCCTGCCAGCTGAACGGCTGGCCAAGATAGGTGAAAGCTAGAGCACCCGCTGAACAGGCGGAACCCAAAGTGCCCTCATCGAACAGCCGCACTTCAAGATATGACGGCGTGAAACGACCAATGTCGGGCGAAAGCACCGTCATCCGCTCGGTTCTAGCGATGCTGGCGCCCAGATAACTACCATCGGCAATGCTGCCGCTGACAGAAATAATACCGACCTCGTCAAACCGATAATCATCCCGACCGCCTATGCCACCGGAATAATCGGCTATCGGCTCTGCACCCGGGAAAAAAGCATCAGCCTCGCCATAAGCTGGGGCCAGCAGCGTGCTTTTCAGAACAGTGCTTTCTCCCTCCTGGCCAAACGACACTGCCCGGGCATTATCCCAAACATTGGCACCGGGCTCTGCCTGACCATCTCCATCCGAGTCATCAGCGGCATCATACAAAACGCCGGCCACTTCAAGACGGAATGACTCTCCCGCTGCCCGGAAAACCCCACCATTGGCATCCGTAGCGCCCGGATTACCCGGAGCATTCACCGCCAACGCAAAGGGCCGGGCTGTCCAGGGAGATCCGGTAGATGTAGAGGGTATAGGAATCGCCGCACCCGCCAGATCTCTGGCATAACCACTGGATGCATCAAGCAACCGTACCGTGTACTCCCCCACATCGACAGGCTTTATAAAAAGGTCTGCCTGACCTCCTGTGAACTCCACTTCCACGCTGCCGCTTCCTGATTCATTTCCCGCTTCCTGAAGGGTGTTCTCGCCACGAACTTCAGGGCCCGCGCCCCCGGGGTCATTTGAGGTACGATCCAGCCAAACATCCAGCAGGTGTGTACCTTCGTAGTCTGTTGCAACGCCACACTCACCAGAGTCATCTCTTTTGATCAAAGACACATCATACTGATGCGCCCGCCCCGCAATCAGGTCATCCCCAAGCAGGTCGTTAGGCGACAGGCGCAAGATATTTTCCAGAAACTCGACCGCGCCACCCGATGCGACAACACCTTCACTCGAGTCGGTGCCCCTAATGGAGAGCAGGTCGGCATGAGTATTCGAAAAAGCAAATGTGGCAACACCTGCATCACTCAGGTCGAACTGATAACTGGCCTGGCCGTCATCAGAGTTATCCGGCAGGGGAGAGAGAGCACCATTACCCTCGTTGACGCTCCAGGTACCGTGGTTGCTAGTGGTCGATAAATCGATCTTACCGGTGTAGCCCGTCAACGTGGCCCCGGACAAATCCAACGCCTCTACACGCACCGCCAGCGGTTCGCAGACACTACCGGCGGGGTCATAGGAAATGCGAAAGTCTGCGAGCCTGGGCTCACTTCCTGCGCAGGGGAAGACTGCGTTGTAGATTTTATTGATAGCCGCGGGAGCTAACGCTTCACTGTAGATGCGAAATTCATCAATAGAGCCGGAAAGGCGGCTGGAGGACAGAAGATTCAAATAGGATTCTCGGCCGAAGACTAAATCATCAGTCGAGGTTGGGATCAGCCCGCCAAGAAACTCATTCTCAACAAACTCTCCATCCACATAAAGCGCCTGGTAACCAGATTCATAGGTAACCGCCACATGAACCCATCGACCTTCAGGCAGAACTCCCGTTTGACTGCGAAGTTGCCCGGAACTGCCCCAGTACCAGTAAAAACGACCGGAACTGTCAACATACCATTGATAGTTGTCAGGTTTGGAAAGAATATAGCCTCCCCCACTTTCCTCCCGCCGAACCCATCCAGCGATAGTGTACTCATCATTTAAGTCAAGTTGATCAGAGTCTGGAACAGTGATCCGTCCGACGGTAGCCGGAATAATCAAAAAATTCTGATTATCTAAGCGCGCATATGAGCAGGTTCCGGGGGAGCCGGGGAGCGCAGGACTGAGTCCTGAGAAAGAAACATCATCGTTCACCGTTCCATTCAACCCGCTCCCTGTTTCATCCTCCGCATTCCCCTCAAACCGCCACCACGCCACCGGAGCCGGCATTATCGTCACTACACCGATCTGTGAGCCAAGCGCGACATTACCGGTTACGCCAGTGAGCTCAACAAAGAATCGTTCGGATTGCTGTGAAGGAGAGCCCTGAGTTACCACAGTGATAGTTGCTTCTGTACTATTCGCTGGAATGGTCACGGTGCCGATTTTGGCAACATAATCGCTGTTAGCCTCCGCAGAGTCATCCCGAGTGCGATAACTAACCGTGGTACTCACAGCCACAGTCTCATCCAGCGTGACCTTCAGCGTTGCAACCTGACCACGCTCTACGGTCACACTATCAATACCGACCACTGCATCTGGTGCAACATTCCCGCCATCATTCGATGAGCCCTCAGACGTTCCGCCTCCAGACTGCCCACCGGATAGTTGCCAGTCGCCAGCGCCATCTGGTTCACGCTTGGTTAACTTACCCTGCGAGCCTCCTTCATCAATGACCGTTGCAATAGAACAATCATTGGTAAGACTGTCAAAATCCGAGCCATCGAATTTATTGCTTTTCCCATCGTAGACCCGAAGGTAGTCAATCGTGCCTCCATTCTGGTCCTGAAGGCGGATTTCAATGCCGTTAAGGTTAACGTCTGGATCTCCACTACCTGGACTAAGAACAAGCCACGGATAACCGGTGGAATCGGCACCGGACAACGGTAATCCGCCAGCCGCCGCACCATCACCCACACATTCAACGCGTTGATTGTTTCCCTGACCGGTCAAAGTGCAATAATCCAGCGTCCATTGATTGTACTCTTCAGGGCTAATCGCTGAGGAAAGCAACTTTACTTCGATAAAGTTTCCGGTGTCCGCGACCTCGTTGATCACCGCCAGCCCAACATAGTCTTCTGAACATTCGGCCCACACGAGCGAACTGAACAACGCCATCACAAACGCAACAAAAGCCCTCATCGGACCCTGACCTCCACACTTCGGCGAGCCAGCTCGTTTCCAGCCCCGCACTCCCCGGTGCTTATCAGCGATAGCACACGGTCACCACCACTACCCGTCAGCGGATACGGATCACTAACCGAACATACGAGCGTTGCCTTGCAATCGCGCAGGGCACCCACGGTGAAATCCAATTCTGCCGGCACGCCGGCACAATCGCCGGAATCCAGAATCTCAGCCACCGCCAACTGCGCCCCACTCTCCGCCGCAAAAAATGCCCGCTGGGACTGAATCTGCAAGCTCACAGATTTACCGGAACTTTCCTGCAACTGCGTCATGCCATACACCAGCAACGCCAATACAGTGATGATAAAGATGGCGATAGGCAGGCCAGCACCAGCCTGCTTTTGGATGCTGCGCTCAGGGGACATTGCGGATTTGTACCTCCTGGCTGACGGGGGTGGTTTCATCGCCGGCGGGGTCTTTCAGAGTGAAAGCGAAACGCAGTATAGCGCCGCGCTCCAGGGTGCCGGGGCTGTAATCGAATTCCACAGGGCCGGTCAGATTTGCGGCCAGCACTGCGCCTGTGCCGGCAGGCGGTGCAGACTGCGTCCCATTGAAACCGTAATCACTGTAACGGCGCAGGAAGGTGCCAGCCTGGCACAGGCTGATTGGGTCACCTACCACATACAGGCGGCGTTCCGGTGACTGGCCGTTAAAGCGGTGATCTGATTCCAGCACAATCTCCGGAGGCGACACGCTGTCATCAATACTTTGGACCGGAGAACTTAATGGGCCGCGGCCGGAGTCAACGGTATAAAGATCATCACGGCTGCCACCATAGCCATAAACGATCACTCGATTGCCGGTTTCAGGCTCCTCCGCAAATGGTACGACCGCAATCCGGTCAAAGTCCGGCCCGCCAAGGCGGATGTAGGTAGTGGCCGCTTCTATCGGAATCCACTCCAGGCAATTGCCCGAGATTCGGATGGAGTTGGGGAAGGCATTACGCAGTTCCCGGGAAATCTGTTCACTGACCACCACGGTCTGCAAGGCCCGCTGCTGTCGAGCCCCCACATCCAGCGCCCCACGAGTCGACAGCGAAACAAACTGCACGGAAATGGTGGCCACGATGCCTAGCAGCACGATAACCATAACCAGTTCAACCAGGGTGAAACCGGGCTGCCTGCGCATCAGAAGTTCCCCCGGTAGGCGCTGAACTGGTAGGTGGCGTTGGAGGGATCGGTGATGGTGATGTCGATGCGTTTGGCGTCGGCATTGGCGAGCGGCATCTCTGAGATATCATTGCCGGCACAGGCCACGGTGATGGAAATCCGGAAATTGCCGTAGCCGGGCAGCGGATTGCCTTCGCCATCCTCGGGAATCGCGTTGGTGATGGCGTGGTAGTCGTTTACATCTTCATAATCGGCCCGCGGTTGACTGCTTGTCTCAGCTGGCTCGCAATCCACTTGCGAACTCGAAACCTTACCACCGCCAACCTTGCTGGATTCGTCGTAATTGCGGGCGAGAATTTCATCCATATACAACTGAGCCAGTGCCACGGCGCGGGTCTGGTTCAGCGGGTCGGCGCTGCGGCCGGTGATCAGGGAAAAGGCACCGACTACACCGGCGATGGCGACGCCGATGATGACGATGGTCATGACCAGTTCCACCAGGGTGGCGCCCTGCTGGCGAGGTTTGCCGAGGCATGGCTGCCTCACTGGCATGCCCCCTGGTAAACGGCACCAAGGGAACTCAGGCACAGGGTGAAGTTGCTGTCGCCGGAGATTTTGAATTCGATGTCCTGACCGCTAACGGGTGGGGCAATGCGCCCCATCCGGTCGAAGGCAATCTGGGTATTCGTGCTGGTTACAGGAGACGCTGCAGTTTGACTCACAGGCCGGTAACTCATGGTGGCGCCTTCATGGCGCATGGAAAAGCTGGAACCAGCAGCCGAGAAACTGAAACTCTTCGTATCCCGGCTGATGGTTACAGTATTCGCAGAATTGCCCGCCAGCGCTGCCTGTTGGGCAAGCAGCGTGGCGGAGGCAAGTTGCTGGGTGGCCAGCAGGGGGGAGAAGGCGGAGGATCTGGTATACAGCCCGATACCGAGTGCAGAAAGCACGCCGATTAGGCTGATTACCAGAATCAACTCAACCAGCGAATAACCTTCCAGCCGATCACTGTAAAGGCGTCGCCTCACATTCATACAATCGTTAGCAACCGCCGGTTTGTACGGTCACAGAAATTGGCGCTTCAGAACCACTCGTATCATTTGCCGCGGTATATTTCACCCGGCATTGGTCCGATGTATCAGTTGTCGTTGCCCCCTCATCAGGCGCAATGTAATAAACAATTGAATCTCCTGCATCAGGACCTGCACCTGTCGAGTCTTTCGAGTAGTCGGAGCTAATCTGAGCCGCCTTCTCGATACCATTTTCATCCGCAGTTGGGTAACCGGCAACCATATCAATAGTAACGCCTTCAAGAATTACATCAGCATCAGACGCTGAGCCGTCAGCCAACTGACGCGCATGGGCAATAGAAGCAGCAGATCTCATAGAGCCTGCCAAACCATTAATCGACGACACTCTCGCTTCAGTACCAAAATCCGCAAACCGCGGCAAAGCAAACGCCGCCAGAATACCCAAAATCACAATCACCATGACCAGTTCGATCAGGGTGAAGCCTTTCTCTTTTCTGTTCGGAATCATATTTCTCATAGGATTTCTCCGTTAGATTGATTAACTAGGTCTTACGTGAAAATTACTGGTTTTCAGTGGTTTCGATGTCACCGGTAGACGCATCATAAGTGATGTTCTTTTCATCAGCTGTACCCGCAAGGCCATCTACCTGGTAGGTATAGGTACATACGGAGTCCGCACCAGTGACCACGTAGTCAGGCGCAGTGCCGGTAATCGTCGGCGCATTAGATTGCAGAACACCTTCCCATACTTGCTCGCAGCGGCTGGGGTTCATGGCAGCGGTTCCGTCAGCTTCTCCGGTATAGCCACCGGTGTAGGCTACCGGCCAGCCGCGGCTGGAAACGTTCAGGTCGCCGTCACCGAAGCCTTCGAGGGTGTCGGTCGCTGCTGTAAGGCCATTCGCAACCCACTGAGCCTTTGCCAAGGCCACACCCGCAGCCAATGCACCCGCAGTGGCTTTGACGTTCGAGCTATGCGCCTCTTCCGAAAGCTGCGCAAACCGCGGCAACGCAAACGCTGCCAGAATAGCCAGGATGGCGATTACCACCACCAGTTCAATCAGGGTAAAACCTTTGTTCCGTTGCTTAGCGCTCATTTAATTCTCCTCAGAGTGTTAAAGCTTATTGATAATTATCTCATGTGTTCTGATGACCATTCCCTACTGACTTACGCTTACTTGATGGTCGTCAATTTCCCTCAGTTTCAGGCCAGTAGCCCGCTTGTTTTTATTATTTCCCTGAGTGGCCGGTGCGGCGTAATCCACCTGCACCTGCCATATAAACGGTGCGCCGGGCTCCCTTCGGCGACCTTCCAGCAGCAGGGGCTGGCCGGGTTGGTAAACCAGCCATTGCTGCTGTGGGTTGAAGCACCAGCCCGGTTTGTCCGGGGCCAGTTCCTCGCAACTCGTTTCAACTTGCGCCCCGGTGCCAAAGTCCAGCAGGGGCAGCGGGTTCAGGCCGGCCAACTGTTCCAGGGTTTCGCCCCGGGTCAGTATGGCTTCGGCACTGCGCACTACCAGGGCACTGCGCACCTGGTTCAGCATCAGCCGCGCACTTTGCTGCTCGGCCCGGTACTGGGTTTGTTCTATGGCGTCCAGCAAAAACCACATGGCAATGGCCAGTATGCTGAAGGCAACCAGTGCCCGGAAGCGGCGGTGGTTGTCTGCCGCTGTCCGGCCGTCCGGGCCTGCCAAGGCTTATCCCCGCCCCATGGCGGCGGATCCCAAATCCCATATTGGCAGGAATACGCCGAGCGCCAGAATAAGTACCAATACGCCCATCACCACAATCAGTATCGGCTCGATGGATTCCGCCAGCCGCTTCAGGCCGTAGTCCACGTCTTCGTCGTAGAAATCGGCCACGTTGTTGAGCATGTCGTCTACCGAGCCGGTTTCTTCGCCTACCGCAATCATCTGCAGAATCAGCGGGTTGAACATACCGCTGCTGCGGGCGGTGCGCAGCAGGCTGTCACCCCGCTCAATGCCCTGGCGCATGTCTTTGAAGTGGCTGGCCAGCCAGGCGTTGTCGGTGGCATCGGCCACTACGCTCAGTGCACTGGTTACCGGCATGCCGGCCCGCAGCATGGTGGCGAAGTTGCGGGCGAAGCGGCTCAGGGTAATCAGCTGCAGCAGCGGGCCGATCACCGGTAATTTCAATTTGTACCTGTCCCATACCAGCCGGCCTTTTTCTGTTTGCACCCACTGGCGCAGCAAGACGGCGGTGGCCGCTGTGGCAAACAGCATCACGTACCAGTAGTTCAGCAGGAAGTTGGAGGTGCCCACCAGAACCTGGGTGAGCAGCGGAAGGTCTGCACCCATGCGTTCAAACACGTTGGCAAACTTGGGAATCACCAGGAAGTTCACCACCATCAGGGCCGCCAGCAGGGCCACAATCACAAAGATGGGATAACGCAGCGCCTGTTTTACCCGGCGCTTGGTGTCCCGTTCCAGTTCCAGGATTTCCGACAGGCGTTTGAAGGCATCGTCCAGCAGGCCGGTGTTTTCGCCTACGTGAATCATGGCCACGAACAGGTCGGAGAAAACTTCCGGATGGGCCTGCATGGCGGTGGCCATGGTGGTACCGCCTTCCAGCCGGTTGCAGACATCTTCCAGCACCTCTGCCAGTGCCGGCGAGCGGGTGGTTTCCGCCAGCCCGCGCAGGGTGCGGATCAAGGGTATGCCGGCCTTGGTGAGTGCGTGCATTTGCCGGCAGAACACGATCAGTTCGTCCAGGGTGACCTTGTCGGCAAAAATATTCAGGTTCAGTTTGCCAAGGGATGCGCTTTTCTTTTCCTGCTGTTCCCGGATGGCCAGCGGGGTAATACCGCGGCGCATGAGTTCACTGGCCGCGGCCTCGGCACTGGCGGCGGTGAGCAACCCCTGCTGGACAGCGCCACGGCTGTCTTTGCCCCGGTAACTGAACTGCATCAGCTGGCACCCTCACTGGTTGCCGCTACCCGGGCGACTTCCTGCAGGGAGGTTACGCCCTGCAAGGCGTAGTCCATGGCACACTGGCCCAGCGGCCGGAACAGCGGGCTGCGCCGGGCGGCCTTGGTGAAGTCGCTGACATCCCTACGGCGCAGGGCATCAAGCATGTCTTCGTCCATTTCCAGCATTTCATAGACGCCCACCCGGCCCCGGTAACCGGTATTGCTGCACTGGTAGCAGCCACGGCCTTTTACGAAGCCGGCCTCCATATCCAGCGGGTCCAGGTCGAACGACTGCAGCCAGATCTGCTCCTGCTGGCTGGGTTCGTAGGTTTCCTTGCAGTTGTCGCATACCCGGCGCACCAGCCGCTGGGCCACCACGCCCAGCAGGGAACTGGCCACCAGGAAGGGTTCGGCACCCATGTCGATCAGGCGCATGGCGCTGCTGATGGAGTCGTTGGTGTGCAGGGTGGACAGCACCAGGTGGCCGGTCATGGCGGCACGCAGGCCGATCTCGGCGGTTTCCTGGTCTCGCATTTCGCCCACCAGGATGATGTCCGGGTCCTGGCGCAGGGCCGAACGCAGAATGCTGGAGAATTCCAGCCCGATTTTCGGGTTTACCTGCACCTGGGTAATGCGCGGCAGGCGGTATTCCACCGGGTCTTCGGCGGTGATAATTTTCACTTCCGCGTTGTTCAGTTCGCTCAGGGCACCGTATAGGGTGGTGGTCTTACCGCTACCGGTGGGGCCGGTAACAAGCACCAGGCCGTGGGGCTTTTTGATCAGTTTGCGGAAGCGTTCCAGCAGCTTGGGCGGCATGCCGGTGCTTTCCAGGTTGAGCAGGCCTTCACTCTGGTCCAGCAAACGCATCACCACCGATTCGCCGTACTGCACTGGCATGGTGGATACCCGCACATCAATGCTGCGGCCTTTCACCCGCACGTTGAAGCGGCCATCCTGGGGCAGGCGTTTTTCGGAGATGTTCAGGCCGGCCATCAGTTTCAGGCGCAGCACCAGCGCGGCGTTTACGCGCTTTTCTTTCATCACCTGTTCCTGCAACACGCCGTCGATGCGCTGGCGAATGCGCACCACGGTTTCATCCGGCTCGATGTGGATATCGGAGCTGCGGGCCTGCACCGCGTCTTCAAACAGGGTGCGCAGGAGTTTCACCACCGGTGCATCGGCGCTTTCGGATTCGGCAGACAGTGCGGCCAGGTCGAAGGCGTCGTCACCCAGTTCGTCTTCCAGCTCTTCGGCCAGGGAGGCGATTTCATCGGTACGGCGGTAGACCAGGTCGAGGGTGTTCAGCAGTTCGCTTTCGCGCACCACGGCCTGGCGTACCGGCTGTTTAAGTACGCGCACCAGTTCGTCGTAGGCGAAGATATCCAGCGGGTCGGCCATACCTACCAACAGTTCGCCACTCTGTTCCGCCAGCACAATGGCGCGGAACCGGCGCGCCATGGCTTCCGGCAGGCGTTTTACCAGTTCGCCGTTAAACTGGTAGTGGCGCAGTTGCACGAAGGGCACGTTCAGCTGGCGCGACAGGATGTTCAGCAGGGTATCTTCGTCCAGGTAACCCAGCTCGATCAGGGTACGGCCGAGCTTGCGGCCGGTGCTTTTCTGCTCGCGCAGGGCCACCGACAGCTGTTCTTCGGTAATAACCTCGTTCTGGACCAGCAGGTCACCGATCCGGATTTTCTTTTTCGGTTCCGTACTCATGATCCCGCCTGTAATGCATTCAGTCGCTGCCGGGCGTAATCCGCCAGCGAGGGCGACAGGCCCGGCAAGGTCGCCGCCTGGGCATAGGCCTGCACCGCACTGCGGGTGCGGCCGCCGGTTTCCAGCGCAATGGCCAGGCCCAGCCACCAGGCGCCACGGCTGTCGTCGTAGGCAATCAGTTCAGACCAGTGGCCGGCAGACTCTTCCGCCTCGCCCGCTTGCTGTAACAGGGTGGCTAACGTCACCCGGTATTCAATGCCGTCGGCAACCGGTGGCACCCGGCTTTGCAGGGTGGCCACGGCTGTATCCAGGTTCCCCTGCTCCAGCAAGGCCCTTGCCCGCAGCAAGCGCAGGCCGGCGTGTTCGTTAGTCAGGCTTTGCGGCAACCATTCCAGCGCTCGGCCAGCCATGCCCTGCACCAGCATTTCCCGGGCGAAGATTTCCCGGCTGTTGGGCGCCGGCTGGCTTTCCGTTACCCGTGTTAGCAAGTTTTCTGCGGCTACGTTGTCGCCACTGGCCAGCAGCCTTTGCAGTTCACGGCTGGTGCGCAGGTCGATGGCTTGCGGGGTTTCCCGGGACTGTTTTACCTGGGCGACCGGGGCCGGCTGTTCAGCTGCAACTGCGACCTCTTGTTGTGGCTCTGGCCGAACCTCCGGCTGGGGTTCTGTCTTCGGTGCCGGGGCGGCGGCTACCGGTTCCGGCTGTTTCGGGGCCTCGGCAACCTTCACCGCAGGCTCCGGTTTGGGCGCTTCTACGGTAACAGGCTCGGCGATTGTTGCCGCCGGCTCAGGAGCGGCAACCGGCTCCGGCTCTGCCGGTTTGATCGGCTGCGGCTGCACCGGCTCGATTTGCGCCACCGTTTCAGTGGTTTCAACCGTTGGCTCGGCGCTGTTTTTGGCAAGCAGCCACCAGGCTACGCCGGCCGCCAGCAAAGCCAGCACCAGCAGCACAATCAACACCGGTACAGCCCTGGAGCCGCCTGTGGCCTGTGCGGTCTGGCCGGTGTAGGCCGCAGATACCTGTGGTTTGTTCTGGCGCTGTTCGGCCTGGCGCAGGGCATCGTTCAGAAGGCTCATAACCAGCCCCCCAGCCAGCCCACGGCACGGGCACTTTCGGTGTCTCGAACCGCCTGTAATACGTGTTTGCGGGCAACCTGCCGGTCACCTTGTCCCCAGGCTGCCAACAGGGCTTTATGGGCGAGGATATTCACCAGGCGAGGAATGCCACCAGAGGCCCGCCAGAGTACTTTCAACGCGCCGGCGGTGAACAGGTCTGCTCCGTTATGGCCAGCCTGGGCCAGGCGGTGGCGCAGGTACTGGCCAACGGCGTCACGGCTCAGGGGTTGCAGGCGGGTCTGGAAGGTGATGCGCTGGCGCAGCTGGCGCAGGCTGTCTTTGGCCAGCATGGTATCCAGTTCCGGCTGACCGAACAGTACCACCTGCAGCAGCCGGGTACTTTCGGTTTCCAGGTTGGTCAGCAGGCGCAGGGCTTCAATGGTGGCCTCAGGCATGGCCTGGGCTTCATCAATCACCAATACCGCCGGCCGTTGTTCCATGGCCAGTTCAATCAGGCGCTGGTTCAGGGCTTTCAGCACCTGGTGCATATTGGCGCACCGGCTGACATCCACACCCAGCTCTTCCGCCACCGCTTCGTACAGAGTTTCCGGGGGCAGGCCCGGGTTGGGCACGTAGGCGGTGCAGGCGTCTTTATCCAGTTCGTTCAGCAACAGGCGGCACAGCAGGGTCTTGCCGGTGCCCACCTCGCCGGTTACCTTGATGAAGCCCTCACGCTCGCGCAGGGCCACAAGCAGCAACTCCAGAGCTTCGGAATGGCTGGGCGCCCGCAGGAAATAGCGGGTGTTGGGCGTCAATGCAAACGGTGCTTCCTGCAGTCCGAAATGGCTCTGGTACATCAGCGCGGAGCACCCTCGGGTTGCGGCTTCACAGATTCAGACGATTCCAGCAACTCCCGCAGCACGTTCATGCGTTCACGGCTGGCCCTTACATCCGCCTGCATCTGGCTGGCGTTGGCCACCACCGGGCGCAGCAGGATCACCAGCTCGCTCTTGCGGGATTCAAACCGGCGCTGTTTGAACAGCTCGCCCAGCAGCGGGATTTCACTGAAGAAGGGTACGGCAGAATTGTCGTCTTCGCTGGAGCTCTGGATCAGGCCCCCGATCACGACGATCTGGCCACTCTCGGCGCGTATGACGCTATCGGTTTCCCGTACGGTACTGCGGGCCAGCGGCAGGGTGACATCCCGCTCACCAATGGTGATGATTTTTTCCTGGTCCGCCACTTCGCTGACCGACGGGTGTACATGCAGGGTAATGGCGCCGTCTTCGGATATCTGCGGGGTAACGTCCAGGGAGATACCGGAGAAGAAGGGCGTCAGTTCCACCGAGGTGGAGGTGCTGTCGGTGGCGGTAACGGCCGAGTTGTTGTCGTCGAAATCAATGTCGGTCACGAAGAACTCGTCGGTACCTACCTTGATCACGGCTTTCTGGTTGTTGATGGTGGAAATGCGGGGGCTGGACAGGATCTGGACATTGCCCTGCTGGCCCAGTAACTGGATCAGGCCGGTGAAATCGCCCGCACTGACGGTGGCAGAGAACAGGCCACCGATATCCGGTGAGCGAAGCGCCTGGCCACCGAGCGACTGAGAGGTGAAGTAGTTGGCACGGCCGGCAGAGCTTTGGACATCCGCCCAACTAATGCCTTGCTGGTATCCCTCGTTCAGGGTTACTTCCAGAATCTTGGCTTCCAGCACCACCTGGCGCTGCATGATCAGCTCCGTGCGGCGCAGATAGTCTTCCACCATACGCAGGTCTTCGGAGCCGGCGCGCACCATCACCAGGCCGGCACCGGGGTTTACCACTACCTGGCCACCGTCCCGGCCAACGATCATGGCCAGGGCATTCTGGATATCCTGCCAGAAGTCGGATTCGGTCTGGGTGGAAATGGTGGTGCCCACCAGGTTACGGGTTTCGCCGGAACTACTGTTGTCACTGGAGCCGCTGTCGTTATTGCTGCGGGCACTGCTGACCTGGCCGGAGCTGACCCGGGTTTCCGAGCCGCCCTTGCGCTTGAAGTGCAGGTAGTCAATCGGGAACAGGCGGGTCTGGACTTCATCTGCCGCCACCCGGAACAGGCGGCCATTGCGGGTAATGTCCAGGCCGTAGAGGTCTGCGGCGATATCCATCACTTCCGGCACGGTGACATCGCCCAGGCGCAGGCTGATGTTTGAGGTAACACCGGGGTGAACCACCACGTTGTAGCGGGTGCCTTCCACCAGCGCCGCAAAGAAACTGGCAGCGGGAATGCCGGATGCGTCTACATCAAAGCGTTCGTCCTGCTGCTGGCTGCTGCTCAGGGGTGGCAACAGCTGGCTGCTGATGTCGGCGGGCAATGCTCCCGGCGCAGTGCCAACCTGGCCAGCACCTGCACCTTGCTGCTCGGCCCGGGCCAGTGTGCTGTCAATCTCGCCGGCCACTTCGGTTGAGGTGGCGGCAGACGTGCGCATCAGCGGGTTATTGCTGCAGGCGGCCAGCGTAAGCGCCACCATGGCTGCAGCTATGGGTCTGATCGTGGTCATTGTCATCCGGTTGCCTGTCATTGGGTTATCCGCACCTGCGGCAGCGTTGGCGGATACAGCACTCTGGGCTGGCCCCTGTCGGTTACTTCTACCTTGTCGCGGTGAATCCGGCGAACCCGGATACCATCGTGGTCATCACCTTCCCGCAGGGCTACGCCGTTAATCACTGCCACACGGCGCTGGCTACCAAGCAGGATAGAGCCCAGCTCGATATCCCTTGGCGCTACGTTCTGTACCGACGCCGGGCGGGCATCGGGGGGCCGGGTCGGGTCTTGCAGGGCATGGGCCCCGGCACTTGCGAACAGGGCCAGCACCATCGCCAGCCCGAAAATTGCTGATCTCATCTCACACTCCCAGCCAGGCTGCTTCCAGACTCAGGGTTCTTACCCGGATACGGGCCTCACCCTTGGGCCAGCTGCCGGCGTCATAAATCAGCTGCAGCCAGCCGATGCGGTCGTCCATAGACTCCAGCCGCTCAAGGTAGTTCAATACGTTCAGGTAGCCGCCTGAGATTGTCAGTTCCACATCGTGGGCATACAGCAAAGGCTCAGGCGCCCTGGCCTCGCTGCCATCTGGCGCAACGCCCTGCTCCCCGTATACCGGCTGCGGCGCCAGCAGGCTCAGGGATTCCAGCGTCAGCCCCTGCTGGGCTGCCAGCATGTTCCGCAGCAATGCCACCATATCCCGGGGTGCGATCAGCTGGCCGGTGGTTTCGGTAATCTGCTGATCCAGTCGCTCAAGGCGGTTTTGCCGGGCGGCCAGGCGCTCCCGCAGTTCTGCAGACGGGTCACGCTCCAGTTGACTGCTGAGGGTTTGCTGCTGGCTGAGCAGGTTGTCCCGGTTAGCAGAAAGGGTCTGGATACGATTGTTCAGCTGCTGCTTCTGCGCGTCTACCGGAGCCACAAACAGCTCCCAGCCAAGCACCAGCACCAGTACGCACAGGGTTACCGCAATCAGGCCCCGTTCACGAACCGGGCGTTCGTTGTACCAGGCTGCGCCCGCAGCCAGCTGTTCGGAGAGCTTACTCACTGGCACCTCCGTTATGTTCTGTGGCCATGCGGAACTCCACCCAGCCAGTATTCTCTTCTTCGTCCGGGCGGCTCAGCTGGAAATGCCGGAAGGTTTCGCCGGCAAATACCGGTTCGTTACCCAGCTGTTCCAGGTAACCGGGCACCAGCTCCGGCGAACGTGCGCGACCTTCCAGCTTCAAGGACGCAGGAGAGGACTCCAGCGTGATACCGGTAAGCCACAAGTTCTCCGGAATCTGGCGCGCCAGGGCGGCCATGCGGCCCGAGAAACCCGACTGGTGATTGCCAGTCAGCCCTTCTACCCGCTCGAGCAAACGCTGCCGGCGTGAGATGGTATCGGTCACCCGTTCCAGCGCCAGCTCCAGTTCCGGGTCTGGCCGCTGCTGTTCAACCTGCGCCGACAGGGTTTCTACCGCCTGCTGCAATTGAGTTGTTTGCCGTTCGATGGCATCCGCCTGACCGGCCAGCTGTTGGTTCTGCCAGTTGCCGTAGGCCATGGCGGCCAGCACCAAAACCGCAACCAGCACCACAAGTACCACGCAGGTGCCAGCGCTCAGGCGCTGCCGGACCGGCCGGAGTTCCGGTACATAAAGGTTGACCTGCTGCTTCATGTACCGCTTCTCCCGGATGGCAGGCCGGCACTCCAGGCCAGCAGGCAACGGCTGTCCAGGTCAGAGCTCATGGCGAACTCTGACCAGTCGGGCGTTTCTACCGCAGAGCCCAGGGAAGATGCGAGCATGGACGACAAGGGCAGCACCGCATCCTTCGCCACCAACCGGATGCCGGAGGGTGGCACCTGCCCCAGCTGGCTTTCGAAGTAATCCAGTGAACGCTGGATTTCCAGCGCCAGGGATTGCACGGCATTATCCTGCCGGCCGGCATCCTGCAAATCATCGTAGGACAACTCAAGCCGGCGGGACAGATACAGGGTTTCGCCCCGGCAGATCACCATCTGGCCATACCGGTTGCGAAGATGCACCAGGGTAACGCCCCGGCCGGCAGAATCCAGCGCGGCCGCAAAGTTGCGCAGGGCCAGCTCGGCGATGTCGATGCGCTCAAGCTCCATCCCGGCATCGTGCACCAGGTTGATCAGCTCCTGCACCAGGGATTTACGGGCCGCCACCAGGTTCACCAGGGGCCGGCGACCACGGGAAGCGTCTTCCGGAAATTCGAAGACGTCTGAAACCGCGTCTGACGGGCTGAAGTCCAGAAAGTCTTTCAGCTTCCACTTCAGGGCATCCGCCAGTTCGGTATCGTCTACCCCTTCCGGGCGGTCCACCTGAAACACCTGGTACTGGTCCATGGGCAACACCAGGGTAACCGGCACTTTGCGCCAGCCCTGTTCAGAGACCAGCCCGGCCAGGGTCGCACTGCGCTGGGCCGGCATGCACTCGGCAAAGCCGGCCTTCTGGCCAGGCAAACCCGGGGCGCTGGCCCAGGCAATGCCGTCGGCCCGGATTTCCAGGCACACTTTGCCCGCTGATGTTCCGGGCCGGAACAGCCTTGTCAGTGAATGAACCGCAGAGGTCAGGATCATGAATTCCCTGGTATCGAAATCGGAGGATTGCCAAGTGCAGGCAACAGTCCTGAATGTTCAAAAATTCGGCGAATTTTACATAGCCTTACATGATAGATGAGAAGTTGAACCTAACTCCACGGTTTGCGGAAGATTTCACGGAAATTTTGCAAGTTGGTAACAAAAAAGCCCGCGCAGAGCACGGGCCTTTGATCTGTCTTAGAACGGGATATCGTCATCGAAGTCGTCAATCGGCTCCGGCATGCCGCCGCCCTGCTGCTGGGGCGGCTGGTTGCTGTATCCGCCACTCTGGTTACCCTGACCACCCTGCTGCTGTTGCGGGGGCGGGTTGTTGTAGCTGGCCGCTTGCTGGGGCCGGCCCTGGGGCGCCCCCTGGTTCATGCCGCCTTCGCCACCACGGCTGTCGAGCATCTGCATCTGGCCGTTGATATCCACCACGATCTCGGTGGTGTAACGGTCCTGGCCGTCCTGCCCCTGCCATTTGCGGGTTTGCAGGCGCCCTTCGATATACACCTTGGAACCTTTGCGCAGGTACTGCCCTGCCACTTCAGCCACCTTGCCGAACAACACCACCCGGTGCCACTCGGTTTTCGGTACCAGCTGGCCGGATTGACGATCCTTGTAGCTTTCATCGGTCGCCAGGTTGAGGTTTACCACCGCGTTGCCGTTCGGGGTGTAACGGGTATCCGGATCCTGGCCCAGATTACCGATAAGAATTACCTTGTTTACGCCTCGTGCCATTGTATGCTCCTGGTCTCTTTTGCTGAACGCCTGCGTTCCATGCAGGCATCCTGTGTTTTAAGTAGTGCTACCCTGCCGCACAAATTCAAAGTGCGCAAGCTGCTCTTCCCGAAATTGCTGACGGTCTACCTTCAGGTAAGCCATGGCGGCCTCTTCCACGATCACTACGTCTTCCACGCCCGGCAGTTTTCTCAGGTTCTGGTCGATCTCGTCAAAACTGATACTCACGGCGTTTTTCAGCTGTACCACAAAACTGGTGGTGTAACCCGGTGCAGGCATGGTTAACGCCACCAGCAGCCAAACCACCAGCGCTGCGGCCATCAGCCAGAGCACACCTTCCAGGCCAGCCGTCTGCAACAGCCATCCGCCCAGTGCGCCGCCCAGAAACGCGCCGAAGAACTGGGAAGTGGAATACACGCCCATGGCCGTACCCTTGGCCGCGGCCGGGGCTTCTTTGCTGATCAGCGACGGCAAGCTGGCTTCCAGCAGATTGAACGCCATAAAGAAGAAGAATAGCACAGCCCACGCCAGCCACAGGCTCTGGCCGACACCGGTCATCGACGCAGCCGCCAATGCCAGCAGGGCGATGGCGCCGCATAGCACCGGCTTCATTTTCCGTTTTTTCTCGCCAACGATGATGAACGGCACCATGGCGAAGAACGAGGTAATCATAACGCTGAGATAGAACCACCAGTGGGAACTGGCCTTCAGCCCCAGTTGGTCCTGCAACATGGTGGGGAACACCAGGAACAGCGCGGTCAGTACAAAGTGCAGGATGAAAATGCCGACATCGAGCCGTAGCAGCCGGCCATCAGCCAGGACACGGCTGACCATTTCCCGGGCCGGATGGGTGTCGGCACTGACCTTGTGCTGGTGCGGTGTGGGCACAACCCGGGCAACCACCACCAGCGCCAGAACCGCCAGTACCGCCGTGGTATAGAAAATCCCGGACAGCCCCCAGGCAGCACCCAGCAGCGGGCCCATAACCAGGGAGACCGAAAACGACAGGCCAATGGAAATGCCCACGGTGGCCATGGCCTTGGTGCGCTGCTCCTCCCGGGTGAGATCACTGAGCAACGCCATCAGCACGCTGGCAATCGCACCGGCGCCCTGAAGAATCCGCCCGGCAATAACTACGTATATGGAATCGGTAGCGCCAGCCAGCACACTACCGGCTGCGAACAGAACCAGGCCGATGTAGATCATCCGCTTGCGGCCAACCCGGTCTGACAGCAAACCGAACGGAATCTGCAGCAGTGCCTGGCTCAGGCCGTAGGCACCAATTGCGAAACCGATCAACGCGGGCGTAGCGCCTTTGAGGTCGCTGCCCAGCAAAACGAAGACCGGCATTACCATGAACAGGCCCAGCATACGCATGGCGTATACCGATGCCAGAGCTACTACTGAGCGTTTTTCAAGCGCGTTCATGCTAACCCGTGCCGGACTGGTTGAATGTATAGGCGCAGCCTGTCACTGCGAGCGGCGCATTGTACCAGAAGCGCTATGCAGACGGGACTACTCACAACGGGGTGGCAGAAAGCGGCTGCGGGCGGCCTAGAGCAGCCAGAGGAATCTGTACACGGTTTAGCCGGCGCCACCCGAAAACGATATAATCGACGTTTTTACCCAAGCGAGGTGTTATGGATCATATCCAGATCAAGGGTGCACGCACCCACAACCTGAAGAACATCGACCTGGATATGCCGCGGGACAAGCTGATTGTCATCACAGGCCTTTCCGGTTCCGGTAAATCTTCCCTGGCGTTCGATACGCTGTATGCCGAAGGCCAGCGCCGGTACGTGGAATCGTTGTCCACCTATGCCCGCCAGTTCCTGTCGATGATGGAAAAACCCGATGTGGACCACATCGAAGGCCTTTCCCCGGCCATTTCCATCGAGCAGAAGTCCACCTCCCACAACCCGCGCTCCACTGTGGGTACCATTACCGAGATATACGACTACCTGCGCCTGCTGTTCGCCCGCGCCGGCGAACCCCGCTGCCCGGACCACGGCCAGCCGCTGGAAGCCCAGACCGTGAGCCAGATGGTCGACCAGGTGATGGCCATGCCGGAAGGCAGCAAACTGATGATCCTGGCCCCGGTCATCCGGGATCGCAAAGGCGAACACCTGCAGGTAATCGATACCATGCGCAGCCAGGGCTTTATCCGCTTGCGGGTCGACGGCACCGTTTACGACATCGACGACGTGCCGGCGCTGGATAAAAAGCGCAAACACCAGATTGATGTGGTGGTCGACCGGTTCAAGGTGAAAGAGGGCCTGGAGCAGCGGCTCGCCGAGAGCTTTGAAACCGCCCTGGAGCTGGCAGACGGCATTGCCCTTGTCGCGCCCATGACCGGCGAAGGCGAGGAACACACCTTCTCAGCCCGCTACGCCTGTACCCAATGCGGCTACGCCCTGAGCGAACTGGAACCCAAGCTGTTTTCTTTCAACAACCCGGCCGGCGCCTGCCCCACCTGTGACGGCCTGGGCGTGCGCCAGTTTTTCGACGCCGAAAAGGTTATCCAGAGCCCGGAAGCCACCCTGGCTTCCGGCGCCATCAAAGGCTGGGACCGCCGCGCCGTGTACTATTTCCAGATGCTCACCAGCGTGGCGGAGCACTATGGCATTGATCTGGAAACACCCTGGGAGGAGCTGCCGGAAAACTTCCAGCAGGCCCTGCTGTATGGTTCCGGCGATGAAGACATCACCTTCCGGTATGTGAACTCCCGCGGCCATATCATGGAAAAGGCCCACCCGTTCGAGGGCATACTGCCCAACCTGGAACGCCGCTACCGGGAAACCGACTCCCAGAGCATGCGGGAAGAACTCGCCCGCAACCTCAGCACCCAGCCCTGTAAGGATTGCGGCGGCTCACGCTTGCGCCGCAGCGCCCGCCATGTGTTTATCGAAGAGCGTACCCTGCCGGAAATCACCCGACTGCCCGTCGGCGACGCCCATCGCTACGTGAGCGAACTGGCCCTGCCCGGGCGCAAAGGTGAAATTGCCGAGAAAATCCTGAAAGAAGTGCGCGAACGCCTGCAATTCCTGGTTAACGTCGGGCTGGAATACCTCACACTGGAACGCAGCGCCGACACCCTGTCCGGCGGTGAAGCCCAACGCATCCGGTTAGCCAGCCAGATTGGCGCCGGCCTTGTGGGCGTCATGTACATACTCGATGAGCCATCCATAGGCCTGCACCAGCGTGACAACGACCGCCTGCTGGCCACCCTCACCCACCTGCGGGACCTGGGCAACACCGTGATCGTAGTGGAGCACGACGAAGACGCCATCCGCGCCGCCGACTACGTCATCGACATCGGCCCGGGCGCCGGCGTACACGGCGGCGAAATCGTCGCCCGCGGCACCCCGGCCGAGATCATCGCCAACCCGGCGTCCATGACCGGCCAGTATCTCAGTGGCGAAAAGGAAATTGCCGTTCCCAAAGCCCGAAACAAAGGCAACGGCAAAAAACTCGTGCTATCCGGCGCCTCCGGAAACAACCTGCAGAACGTCACCCTGAACCTGCCACTGGGCGTGATGACCTGCATCACCGGCGTATCCGGCTCCGGCAAATCCACCCTGATCAACGCCACCCTTTATCCGGTGGCAGCAGCCAAGCTGAACAAAGCCACCAGCCTGAGCCACGCCCCCTACAAAAACCTCAAGGGCCTGGACCACCTGGACAAGGTCATCGACATAGACCAGAGCCCCATCGGCCGGACTCCGAGATCCAACCCGGCCACCTACACCGGCCTGTTCACCCCCATCCGTGAACTCTTCGCCGGCACCCAGGAAGCCCGGTCCCGAGGCTACAAACCCGGCCGATTCTCCTTCAACGTCAAAGGCGGCCGTTGCGAAGCCTGCCAGGGCGATGGTGTCATCAAGGTAGAAATGCACTTCCTGCCCGACGTGTACGTGCCCTGCGACATCTGCAAAGGCAAACGCTACAACCGAGAAACCCTCGAAGTACGCTACAAAGGCAAAAACATCAACGAAGTGCTGGAAATGACCGTTGAAGAGGGCCGTGAATTCTTCGACGCCGTGCCCTTCATCGCCCGAAAACTGCAAACCCTGATCGACGTGGGCTTGTCGTACATCCGCCTCGGCCAAAGCGCCGTCACATTGTCCGGCGGAGAAGCCCAGCGGGTAAAACTGGCCAAGGAATTGTCCAAGCGCGATACCGGTAAAACCCTGTACATCCTCGACGAGCCGACCACCGGCCTGCATTTCTACGATATACAGCAACTACTGAACGTACTGGAGCGGCTTCGCGACCATGGCAACACCATCGTGGTGATCGAGCACAACCTGGATGTGATCAAAACGGCGGACTGGATTGTGGACCTGGGGCCAGAGGGTGGTTCTGGTGGCGGGCAGATTATTGCCGAGGGAACTCCGGAGGAGGTAGCGGACAATCCGGCGTCACATACCGGGCGTTATTTGAAGCCGATGCTTAAGTAGGGTTTTGGCCACGGAATCCACTGAAAAACACGGAAAGATTAAAGACAAGGACGTTTTTGCCACGAAAACCACGAAAGGACACTAAAAATAAGCGTTTTTTACAAAAGGCATTCCCCGGAAGACCGGTCGGTCAGGGTGGTGTGGGTGAATTTTCTGCCGGAAAAAGATGTCTGAGCGAAGCGAGTTGTTTTTCCAAAGAAAATTCACCCACACCACCCTGACCAGCCCCCGATACTTTCAGGTGACAGGCACAAAAAAACCGGGCCCTTTCGGAACCCGGTTTTTTTTCAGGACTGAACGGAGATTTTACTCTTCGCCTTCGTCCACTTCTTCAGCTTCGATGTCCAGAGGACGGCCGACCAGCTCTACGAATGCCATAGGGGCATTGTCGCCAGCACGGAAACCGCACTTCAGGATACGAAGGTAACCACCCGGACGCTCGCTGTAACGGGGGCCCAGCTCATCAAACAGCTTGGCTACCGCAGCATCGCTACGCAGGCGTGAGAACGCCAGACGACGATTTGCTACCGAATCATTCTTTGCGAGCGTGATCAACGGCTCAGCTACCCGACGCAGCTCTTTGGCTTTCGGGAGCGTCGTTTTGATCAGCTCGTGCTCAACCAGTGACGCAGTCATGTTACGGAACATGGCCTTGCGATGCGCACTGGTCCTGTTGAACTTACGACCACTCTTACGATGACGCATTGCTCTGATTCCTTACCTTAAACTAATCGGCGATCAACCGCCCAGAACCCGGTCATCACCACGAAGGCTTGCCGGCGGCCAGTTATCAAGACGCATACCCAGAGACAAACCACGGGACGCAAGAACGTCCTTGATCTCGGTAAGCGACTTTTTGCCAAGGTTAGGCGTCTTCAGCAGCTCCACTTCGGTGCGCTGGATAAGATCGCCGATATAGTAAATGTTTTCAGCCTTCAAGCAGTTAGCTGAACGCACAGTCAATTCCAGATCATCAACCGGACGCAGCAGAATCGGATCAATTTCTTCCTCTTCTTCCACGCGCTCTGGCTCTTTCTCATGATCGAAATCTACGAACACCGCCAGTTGCTGCTGGAGGATGGTAGCCGCCCGGCGAATTGCTTCTTCCGGATCGATAGTACCGTTGGTCTCCAGGTCAATAACCAGCTTGTCCAGGTCTGTACGCTGCTCAACCCGAGCGCTCTCGACGGCATAAGCCACACGACGAACCGGGCTGAACGTAGCATCAAGCTGCAAGCGTCCGATGGCACGAGTTTCGTCCTCGTCCAGACCACGCTGATCAGCCGGCTCATAGCCGCGGCCACGTGCAACACGCAAGCGCATGTTCACTTCGCCGTTTTCGCTCAGGTGACAGATCACGTGCTCCGGGTTAGCGATTTCCACATCGTGGTCCAGCTTGATATCGCCGGCAGTCACTACGCCCGGGCCTTTCTTGCTGAGCGTGAGCTCAGCATCGTCACGGCCGTGCATCTTTACGGCGACGCCTTTGAGATTCAGAAGAATCTCGATGACGTCTTCCTGGACACCTTCAATGGCACTGTACTCGTGCAGGACACCGTCGATCTGTGCTTCAGTCACGGCGCAGCCCGGCATTGAAGACAGAAGAATACGACGCAGCGCACTACCCAGGGTGTGACCGAAACCGCGTTCAAGCGGCTCCAGGGTCACCTTGGCGCGCGCGGCGCTGGATTCTTTCACGTCAATGGTACGAGGTGTCAATAACTCATGTACTGAACGCTGCATAGACGCCCCTATCTGCTATCGTTGCTAACTGGGCTTTACTTGGAGTAAAGCTCGACGATGAGGTTCTCGTTGATGTCGGCCGGCAGTTCAGTACGCTCAGGTACTGACTTGTAAACGCCGGACATCTTGTTGGCGTCAACCTCTACCCAGCTTACCGGTGCGCGGCTACCAGAGAGTTCCAGAGCGCCTTTAACACGCAGCTGGTTCTTGGACTTTTCGCGCACACTCACAACGTCACCCGGCTTAACCTGGTAAGACGGAATGTTCACCGACTTATCATTCACCAGGATCGCCTTGTGAGAGACGAGCTGACGAGCTTCCGCACGGGTAGAACCAAAGCCCATGCGATATACAACGTTATCCAGACGGCCTTCCAGAAGTTGCAGCAGGTTTTCACCGGTTGCGCCCTTCCGACGGGCAGCCTCTTTGTAGTAGCTACGGAACTGCTTCTCAAGCACACCGTAGATACGACGAACTTTTTGCTTCTCGCGAAGCTGCAAGCCGTATTCGGACAGACGACCGCGACGCGCGCCGTGCATACCCGGCGGAGTCTCGATGTTGCACTTGGAATCGAGCGCGCGTACGCCGCTCTTCAGAAAAAGATCTGTCCCTTCACGACGAGACAGCTTGCACTTCGGGCCTATATAACGAGCCATATTTCACTGTCTCCTGTGTTAGACGCGGCGCTTCTTGGGCGGACGACAGCCGTTGTGGGGAATCGGCGTCACATCAGTGATGTTGGTGATCTTGTACCCGCAGCCGTTAAGCGCGCGTACAGCGGATTCACGTCCGGGCCCAGGACCCTTAACCTCTACGTCCAGGTTTTTAAGGCCGTATTCAGCAGCCGCATTACCGGCTCTTTCAGCTGCTACCTGCGCAGCAAAAGGTGTACTCTTACGTGAGCCGCGGAAACCGGAACCACCTGAGGTGGCCCAGGACAGGACGTTGCCCTGACGGTCCGAAATGGTCACGATGGTGTTGTTGAAGGACGCGTGAATGTGCGCGACGCCATCAACAACCGTCTTTTTCACCTTTTTACGGGTACGTGTACCTGGCTTTGCCATGTTTGCCTACCTGTTACTTACGAATAGGTTTGCGAGGACCTTTACGGGTGCGGGCGTTGGTCTTGGTGCGCTGACCACGGACCGGAAGGCCGTGACGATGGCGCAGACCACGGAAGCAACCGAGATCCTTCAAACGCTTAATGTTCATCTGTACTTCACGACGCAGATCGCCTTCGACGGTAAACTTGCCCACTTCAGTACGAAGTGCTTCAAGCTGCTCGTCGCTCAGGTCTTTGACCTTGGCGTCCGGCTTAACGCCGGTTGCATCGCAAAGCTTCTGGGCTGTTGTCTTGCCAACACCAAAGATGTAGGTCAGCGAGATAACAGCATGTTTGTGATCGGGTATATTGACACCGGCTATACGTGCCATCCAAATTACTCCGCGTTCAAAGCTTTGCTGTGTGAATTTTCCGCCACAAAAAGGGCGCGAAATAATAGCGCCTGACCCGTGGTCGAGTCAAGCGCCACTATTCCGAACCCCTTCTGCAATGTCAGTGCGATTCCGGAGAATCAGCCCTGGCGCTGCTTGTGGCGAGGCTCCGAGCAGATGACTCGTACTGAGCCATTGCGTCGAATTACTTTGCAGTTACGGCAAATTTTCTTTACCGAAGCGCGTACTTTCATTGTCGACTCCAGTTTTCAAGGGGAACGGCTTAATCAGCCGTTCCGACCATAGCCCTTGAGATTGGATTTCTTCATCAGTGATTCATACTGATGGGACATCAGGTGCGACTGAACCTGCGCCATGAAATCCATCACCACGACTACAACAATCAGCAGAGACGTACCACCAAGATAGAAAGGCACGTTACCCGCAACCATCAGGAACTGAGGGAACAGGGATACTGCTGCAATATACATAGCCCCGAACAACGTCAGACGGGTAAGCACACCATCGATGTACTTGGAAGTCTGTTCTCCCGGACGAATACCCGGGATAAACGCGCCGGAACGCTTGAGGTTATCCGCAACTTCTTTGGGGTTGTACATCAGCGCTGTGTAGAAGAAGCAGAAGAAGACTACTGCTGCTGCGAACAGAATGATATACAAAGGCTGGCTCGGCGCCAATGCCTGGGACACATCGCTCAGCCATTCCATGCCTTCACCCTGGCCAAACCACTGACCGAGCGAAGCCGGGAACAGCAGGATGGAAGAGGCAAAGATCGGCGGAATAACACCGGCCATGTTCACCTTCAGCGGCAGGTGGCTGGACTGCTGGGCAAATACCCGGCGCCCTTGCTGCCGCTTGGCATAGTTGATGGTAAGCCGGCGCTGGCCCCGCTCCATGAAGACCACGAAGCCGACAACCGCGATTGCCAGGACACCAATACCGAGCACTACCAACAGGCTCATTTCACCGTTACGGGCCTGCTCCAGGGTCTGACCAATAGCCCCCGGGAGACCGGCAACAATCCCTGCAAAAATCAGCAGGGAAATACCGTTACCGATACCACGCTCGGTGATCTGCTCGCCAAGCCACATCATGAAGACGGCACCACACACGAAGGAAACAACCGCCACAAAGTGGAAGCTGAAGCTGTCGTTAAAGGTAACGCCCTGAGAGGCCAGCCCCACAGAAATACCAAAGCCCTGAACCAAGGCCAGGATAACCGTACCATACCGGGTGTACTGACTGATCTTGCGACGACCAGCCTCGCCTTCTTTCTTCAGCTGCTCAAGCTGCGGACTAACCGCAGTCATGAGCTGCATGATAATAGAGGCAGAAATGTACGGCATGATACCGAGTGCGAAGATACTCATGCGCTCAAGCGCACCACCGGAAAACATGTTGAATAGACTCAGGATAGTACCCTGATTCTGGTCAAACAGTGCCGCCAACCGGTCCGGGTTGATGCCTGGAACCGGGATGTGGGCACCGATCCGGTACACCAACAACGCCAGGAAGACGAACCAGAGCCGCGAACGCAGCTCTGCAAATCCTTTTCCGGCGCCCGCAGGCAATGATGCTGTCTTGGCCATTTAGTCCTCGACTCGTCTTAGTCTTCGACTTTCCCACCCGCGGCAACAATTGCCTCGCGTGCGCCTTTGGTGACACGTAGCCCTTTAACGGTTACAGCGCGGTCCAGCTCGCCAGACAGCATAACCTTGGCTTCGCGAATTTCTTCACGAATGATGTCAGCCTTTTTCAGTGCAGCCAGGTCGACTACATCGCCTTCTACCTTCGCCAGTTCGTTCAGGCGAATCTCAGCAACGTAACGCTGCTGGCGGGAGGTGAAACCAAACTTCGGCAGACGACGGGCCAGAGGCTGCTGACCACCCTCGAAACCAGGGGCTACAGAGCCACCGGAACGGGATTTCAGACCTTTGTGACCGCGACCGCCGGTTTTACCCAGACCGCTACCGATACCACGACCAACGCGCTTGGCGCTAGGACGTGAACCAGGTTCCGGAGCAAGTTCGTTCAGACGCATCTTAGTTCTCCTCAACCTGAACCAGGTAGTTAACCCGGTTGATCATGCCGCGAATGGAAGGAGTATCTTCCACTTCAACGGTGTGACCGATTTTACGAAGACCCAGACCCTTTACACACAGCTTGTGCTTGGGCTGACAGCCGATCGGGCTGCGGGTCAGAGTTACTTTGATCGTTTTTGCGTTCGCCATGACTTCAACCCAGAATATCTTCGACGGATTTACCGCGCTTGGCTGCAATATCTTCAGGCGCCTTCATGGCCTGCAGACCCTTGATGGTGGAACGTACCACGTTCACCGGGTTGGTAGAGCCGTAGCACTTGGACAGAACGTTCTGAACGCCTGCCACTTCCAGTACCGCACGCATCGCACCACCGGCGATAACACCGGTACCTTCAGATGCCGGCTGCATGTACACCTTGGAACCGCCGTGCTGGGCGCGAACCGGGTACTGCAGAGTGTTGCCGTCAAGCGCCACATCTACCATGTTCTTGCGAGCAGCTTCCATCGCCTTCTGGATGGCTACCGGAACTTCCCGGGCCTTACCACGACCGAAACCAACGCGTCCTTTACCATCACCCACTACAGTCAGTGCGGTGAAGGCAAAAATCCGGCCGCCTTTAACAACCTTGGCGACGCGGTTTACCTGAACCAGCCTTTCCTGGAGCTCAGGCGCCTTCTGTTCGTTAACGCTCATCTTCTCCACCTCTTAGAATTGCAAGCCAGCTTCACGGGCTGCGTCGGCCAGAGCCTGGACGCGACCGTGATAACGGTAACCTGAGCGGTCAAAAGCGACCTTCTCAATGCCTGCTGCCTTGGCACGCTCAGCAATCAGCTGACCGACCTTCTTGGCAGCGTCCACGTTACCGGTTGCACCCTGGCGCAGTTCCTTATCCAACGTGGAGGCAGTGGCCAGCACTTTGCTGCCATCTGCAGTTGTAACCTGGGCGTACATATGACGCGGAGTGCGGTGAACGCACAGACGGTCAGTACCCAGCTCACGAATCTTCATGCGCACTTTACGTGCGCGACGCAGTCTTTCGATATTCGCGCTCATAGTCCCGCCTTATTTCTTCTTGGCTTCTTTGCGTCTGACCTGCTCATCCGCATAACGAACACCCTTACCCTTATAAGGCTCGGGCGGACGGAACGCGCGAATTTCAGCAGCGACCTGGCCAACCTGTTGCTTGTCGATACCGCGAATCACAACTTCCGTATTGGACGGAGTTTCAGCGGTAACACCCTCGGGCAGCTCATACTCGACCGGATGGGAAAAACCCAGGGTCAGGTTAAGCTTCTTACCTTGCGCCTGCGCACGGTAACCTACGCCCGTCAGCTGCAGCTTGCGCTCCCAGCCTGTGGATACGCCGGCAACCATGTTGTTAACCAGCGCACGAGTAGTACCAGCAAGAGCGCGGGACTGTTTGGCACCATCGCGTGCAGCAAAGCGAAGAGTACCCTCTTCCTGCTTTACTTCTACCGCTTGGTGAATGGTGAATTGAAGTGCTCCCTTGGAGCCCTTCACGTTAATTTCCTGTCCGTTCAGCTTGACCTCAACACCGGAAGGCAGCACGACAGGATTATTGGCAACCCTGGACATGTGTATCTCCTAGAATACGGTGCAGATGACTTCGCCACCCACGCCTGCAGCTCGTGCGGCGCGGTCTGTCATAACGCCCTTGGACGTTGAGACAATCGCGACTCCCAGACCACCGGATACTTTCGGCAGTTTCCCGGCGCCTTTGTACTGGCGCAGACTCGGACGGCTAACCCGCTTGATCTCTTCAATAACCGGCTTGCCACCGAAGTATTTCAGAGTGATGGTCAGCTCGGGCTTCGCGTCAGCTGAAACAGAGAAATCCTCAACGTAACCTTCGTCCTTCAGGACCTGGGCTACGGAGACCTTCATTTTGGAAGATGGCATCGTTACGTCAGCTTTTGACGCCATCTGGGCATTACGGATACGGGTAAACATATCCGCAAGCGTGTCTTGCATACTCATTAGTATGAGGCTCCTGATCTTTTTAGTTGTGCAGCGGCGTGCCGCACCGCTTACCAACAGGCACCTGACCGAAGTCAGGTTGCCTATCTTACCAGCTTGCCTTGGTCAGGCCCGGAACGTCACCGCGCATGCCGTATTCACGGAGTTTAATCCGTGAAAGCTCGAACTTGCGCAGAACGCCGTGGGGACGACCAGTCACCTGGCAACGATTCCGAAGACGCGAAGGAGATGAATCACGCGGAAGCTGCTGGAGCTTCATTTGTGCATCCCAACGGTCATCGTCGCTGGTATTCGGGTTTTTGATAATCGCCTTGAGTTCAGCGCGCTTGGCAGCATATTTCGCTACCAGTTGCTCGCGCTTTTGCTCGCGGTTCTTCATTGAAACCTTCGCCATGTCACTCGTTCCTTATTTCTTGAACGGAAAGCCAAAGGCTTTCAACAGTTCGCGACCTTCGTCGTCGGTACCGGCAGTGGTGGTGATGGTGATATCCAGCCCGCGGATCTTGTCGACTTTGTCGTACTCGATCTCAGGGAAGATGATCTGCTCACGAACACCCATGCTGTAGTTACCGCGACCATCGAAGGATTTCGGGTTCAGACCGCGGAAGTCACGAATGCGGGGAACCGCAATGTGCACCAGACGATCAAAGAAATCCCACATGCGCTCACCGCGCAGGGTCACTTTACAGCCAATCGGCCAACCTTCACGGATTTTGAAACCCGCTACGGATTTGCGTGCCTTGGTGACAACCGCTTTCTGACCTGCCAGGCGCTCAAGATCCGCCACGGCATTCTCAATCAGCTTTTTGTCACCAACCGCTTCGCCAACACCCATGTTCAGGGTGATTTTCTCGATACGCGGCACCTGCATAACGTTCTTGTAACCGAACTCTTTCTGCAGGGCGGGTACCACTTCCTTAGTGTACTGCTCTTTCATGTTAAGCATCGTAACCACCACCGCTTACTGGTTATCGACAGCTTCGTTCGTGGACTTGAAGATCCGCACTTTGCTGCCGTCTTCCTTGATCTGGAAGCCAACACGATCGGCTTTGCCGGTCTGCGGATTAAAAATAGCCACGTTGGAAGCCTGGATAGGCGCTTCTTTCTCGACGATACCACCCGGGGTGCCGAGCATCGGGTTCGGTTTTGTGTGCTTCTTCATCATGTTGATGCCAGAAACAATCACGCGACCGTCGTCCTGAACCTTCAGGACTTTACCACGTTTGCCTTTGTCTTTCCCCGTGGTGACGATTACTTCGTCATCTCGTTTGATCTTTTTCATAACCGGCCTCTGGTCCTTTAAAGTACTTCGGGTGCCAGTGAGATAATCTTCATGAACTTCTCGTTACGCAGTTCACGGGTAACCGGTCCGAAGATACGGGTACCAATGGGAGCGTCCTGATTGTTCAGAAGTACCGCCGCGTTACCGTCAAAACGGATCAGAGAACCGTCCGGACGACGCACACCCTTACGGGTACGTACTACAACAGCCTTCAGGACCTGGCCTTTTTTCACCTTGCCGCGGGGGATGGCTTCCTTAACGGTTACCTTGATGATATCCCCAACGGTTGCATAACGCCGGTGAGATCCGCCCAGGACCTTGATGCACATAACCTGACGTGCACCACTGTTATCCGCGACTTCAAGCATTGTTTGAGTCTGAATCATGGTTGTTCTCCGGGCGAATTACACCTTGGCAGCGCGTTCGGTGACTTCCACCAGGGCCCAGGTCTTGGTCTTGGAGACCGGACGGGTTTCCTGGATGGTAACTGTGTCACCAATGTTGCACTGATTGCTTTCATCGTGTGCATGGATCTTGGTTGAACGCTTCATGTACTTACCGTACAGAGGGTGTTTCACCTGACGCTCAACCAGGACCACGATGGACTTGTCCATCTTGTTGCTCACGACCTTGCCGCTCAGAGTTCTGGCAGTTTGGGTAGCTTCGGTCATGTCACTGTCCTGCCTTTTCATTCAATACTGTTTTCACGCGAGCGATATCGCGCTTCACCTTGCCGAGAAGGTGAGACTGATTCAGCTGACCTGTCGCCTTGCGCATGCGCAGGTTGAACTGCTCCTTCAGGAGGTCGATCAGCTCTTTGTTCAGCTCCTCGACTGACTTTTCACGCAGCTCTGTTGCTTTCATCACATCACCGTCCTCTTAACAAAGGTGGTCTGTACCGGCAGTTTGGCAGCAGCCAGAGTGAAAGCTTCGCGGGCGATTTCTTCCGCTACGCCTTCCATCTCGTAAAGCATACGGCCTGGCTGAATCTCAGCCACCCAATACTCGACAGAACCTTTACCTTTACCCATACGTACTTCAAGCGGCTTACCGGTGATCGGCTTGTCCGGGAATACCCGGATCCAGATCTTACCGCCCCGCTTGATGCGGCGAGTCATGGTACGACGCGCTGCCTCAATCTGGCGCGCAGTTATACGCCCACGGCTAGTCGCCTTCAATCCGTATTCACCGAAGCTCACCTTATTGGCGCGGTGAGCAAGACCGGTGTTACGGCCTTTCATTACCTTGCGGAATTTGGTGCGTTTTGGTTGCAGCATAAGAGTGCCCCTTTACTTAGAACCTTTCTTCCCAGAGGCTTTCTTGTCAGCACGGACCTGCTCCATACCACCAAGAATCTCACCTTTGAAGATCCATACCTTTACGCCGATAATGCCGTAAGTGGTCTTCGCTTCGTAGGTTGCATAATCAATATCTGCACGCAGTGTGTGCAGAGGTACACGACCTTCGCGATACCACTCGGAACGTGCGATCTCAGCACCCCCAAGACGACCACCAACCTGAATCTTGATACCCTTGGCACCCTGGCGCATGGCGTTCTGTACCGCACGCTTCATAGCGCGACGGAACATCACACGACGCTCCAGCTGGCCGGCAACGTTTTGCGCTACCAGGCGGGCATCCAGGTCCGGTTTGCGGACTTCTTCGATGTTGATGTGCACGGGCACACCCATCATGTCGCTAACTTCACGACGCAGACGATCAACATCTTCACCCTTCTTACCGATAACAATACCGGGGCGGGCGGTATGGATCGTGATCCGGGCGTTCTGAGCAGGGCGCTCGATCACGATCTTGCTGACAGACGCCTTAACCAGACGCTTGTCGAGGAACTCGCGAACCTGAATATCATTCAGCAGATTCTTCGCGTAGTCCTTCTTGTCGGCATACCACACTGAGTTGTGCTCTTTGATCACACCCAGGCGAATGCCGGTTGGATTTACTTTATGACCCATCTGAGCATCTCCTACTTGTCGGCGACCTTGACGGTGATATGACAGGTGCGCTTGAAAATACGATCAGCGCGCCCCTTGGCTCGAGCTTTGATTCGCTTGAGCGTTGGGCCCTCATCCACCATAACGGTGGAAACCCTCAGATCATCTACGTCCAGACCTTCGTTATGCTCAGCGTTGGCAATGGCAGACTCAAGAGCCTTCTTGATTACTACCGCTGCCTTCTTCGGGCTGAAAGTCAGAATGTTCAGGGCGTCCTCAACAGCCTTGCCGCGTACCTGGTCGGCGACAAGACGTGCTTTCTGAGCTGAGAGGCGAGCGCCCTTATACTTGGCTGCTACTTCCATTTCTATTACCTCACAATCAGCGTTTAGCTTTCTTGTCGGCCGCATGGCCACGATAAGTACGCGTTGCCGCGAACTCACCCAGTTTATGACCGACCATATCTTCGGTGACATAAACCGGCACGTGCTGCTTGCCGTTGTGGACTGCAATGGTCAGGCCTACCATCTCCGGAAAAACTGTTGACCGGCGGGACCAGGTTTTAATGGGCCGCTTGTCATTTCCTTCCAGAGCTGCCTCGACCTTCTTCAACAGATGCAGGTCTATAAAAGGACCTTTCTTTAAAGAACGTGGCACAGCAATTACCTCTATGTAGTCGTTTACTTGGCTGAACGACGACGTACTATCATCTTGTCAGTACGCTTGTTCTTACGAGTCTTATGCCCTTTGGTCGGAACACCCCACGGAGTAACCGGGTGACGTCCGCCAGAGGTACGCCCTTCACCACCACCATGCGGGTGGTCAACTGGGTTCATAGCAACACCACGTACTGTTGGACGTTTACCGCGCCAACGTGATGCACCCGCTTTACCAAGCTGCTTGAGGCTGTGCTCGCTGTTGGATACTTCACCCAGCGTTGCACGGCAATCTACAAGCACCTTACGCATTTCACCTGAACGCAGGCGGATAGTGGCATATGCCCCTTCCCGAGCTACCAGCTGTACGGATGCGCCCGCGGAGCGAGCCAGCTGGGCACCTTTGCCAGGCTTCAGTTCGACGCAGTGGATCACAGAACCGACCGGAATGTTCCGGAGCGGCAGAGTGGAGCCCACCTTGATCGGCGCGTCGACGCCGGAACGCACTGGATCGCCAGCTTTCATACCCTTGGGAGCGATGATGTAGCGACGCTCGCCATCGGAGTACTTCAGCAGTGCGATGTGCGCAGAGCGGTTAGGATCATATTCCAGGCGCTCAATGATCGCCGGGATACCATCTTTGGTCCGCTTGAAATCGATTACACGGTAGTGTTGCTTATGACCACCACCAATGTGACGAGTAGTAATGCGGCCAGCATTGTTACGGCCACCAGACTTACTCTTAGTTTCTACCAACGGCTCGTAAGGACGTCCTTTGTGCAGATCCGGGTTGTAAAGTTTTACAACGTGACGGCGTCCGGCAGATGTTGGCTTGGTTTTGACGATCGGCATATTACGACCCCTTTACCTTATTCCACATCCAGAAAATCGATGTCCTGACCTTCTGCCAGCTTGACGTAAGCCTTACGAATGTCATTACGCTTGCCGAACCCGCGGATAGTGCGCTTGAGCTTACCCTTACGGTTCAGAACCTGAACACCTTCGACGGTGACGTTGAACAGCTGCTCAACGGCTTTTTTGATCTCCGGCTTGGTTGCATCAGGGGCTACACGAAACACCACCTGACCACGCTCTGCCGCCAGAGACGCTTTTTCTGATACGTGCGGCCCAAGCAGGACCTTGTAAATACGTTCCTGATTCATCCCAGCATCTCCTCGATCTTCTTCAGAGCGGGAACAGTCACCACGACTTTCTCGAAGGCAACCAGGCTGACCGGATCCAGACCCGCTACGTCGCGAACATCCACGTGGGGAATGTTGCGGGAAGCCAGGTGCAGGTTCTGCTCAACGTTCTCGGACAGGATCAGGGCATTGGAAACACCCAGGTCCTTCAGCTTGGCAGTAAAGGCCTTGGTCTTGGGGGAGTCGACATTGATGTCGTCAACCACAACCAGACGCTCCTGACGAACCAGCTCGGAGAGAATGGAACACATAGCCGCACGGTACATCTTGCGGTTAACCTTCTGCTCGAAGTCGCGAGGCTTGGCAGCGAAGGTTACACCACCGGAGCGCCAGATCGGGCTACGGATGGTGCCGGCACGTGCACGGCCGGTACCCTTCTGGCGCCACGGCTTCTTGCCGCCGCCACTAACTTCGGAACGTGTTTTCTGAGCCTTGGTACCCTGACGGCCAGCTGCCATGTAGGCAGTTACCACCTGGTGAACCAGAGCCTCATTAAAATCTTTGGCAAATGCAGCGTCGGAAACAGAGATTCCCTTGCCGCTACCAGTAATTGTTAATTCCATCGCACCGCTCCTCAGGCTTTAACTGCAGGCTTGATGACAACATCGCCGCCAGTTGCGCCAGGTACGGCACCACTTACCAGCAGCAGGTTGCGCTCGGCATCGACACGGACAATCTTCAGGTTTTGCACAGTAACCTGCGCATTACCCAGCTGACCGGCCATTTTCTTGCCCTTGAATACCTTGCCCGGAGTCTGGTTCTGACCAATGGAACCCGGAGCACGGTGGGACAGAGAGTTACCGTGAGTAGCGTCCTGCATAGAGAAGTTCCAGCGCTTTACGCCGCCCTGGAAACCCTTACCCTTGGACTGACCGATGGCATCAACCACCTGACCGTCTTCGAATACAGAGACAGTGAGCTCGCCACCCGCAGCCAGTTCTTCTCCTTCGCCGTCAGCCAGACGGAATTCCCACACGCCACGACCAGCCTCGACACCCGCTTTCGCGAAGTGACCAGCAGCCGCCTTGTTTACACGGGAGGAACGACGAGAACCTACGGTTACCTGTACTGCACGGTAGCCGTCGCTTTCGAGAGTTTTGAGTTGGGTAATGCGGTTGGGCTCAACCTCAATTACCGTGACAGGCAGGGCCTGCCCTTCGTCCGTAAAAATACGGGTCATACCGGCCTTACGACCGACAACACCAATTGCCATGTTTCACCTCTTAAGTGTACGGGGCTCGCACCCTCTATGGCCTATGACAGTTACACAGACTAATACCGGGCGGTATTAGCCGAGGCTGATCTGAACGTCCACACCTGCTGCCAGGTCCAGTTTCATCAGAGCATCCACTGTCTTTTCCGTCGGCTCAACGATGTCGAGCAGACGCTTGTGCGTACGAATTTCATACTGATCACGCGCGTCTTTGTTGACGTGCGGAGAGATCAATACCGTGTACTTTTCCTTCCGCGTCGGCAGAGGGATTGGACCACGCACCTGAGCGCCGGTCCGCTTAGCGGTATCGACGATCTCCTGCGTGGACTGGTCGATCAGGCGATAATCAAACGCCTTCAACCGGATTCGAATTTTTTGGCTTTGCATGATGCACCAAACTCCACTCGTAGCAGCTACTAGTTAGCCGACCTTCAAAAAAAGGAGCCGCATTGTATGCATAATACCCAACCGTGTCAACTGCCACTGCAATCGACACCGCCAGGTACGCTTTTGCGACTTAAACGGAAAAAGGGGCTGAATGATTCAGCCCCTTTTTCCTGATCAATCGAGCATATTACTCGATGATCTTGGATACCACGCCGGCACCAACGGTACGGCCGCCTTCACGAATCGCGAAGCGCAGACCATCTTCCATGGCGATCGGAGCGATCAGGGTAACAGTCATTTTCACGTTGTCACCCGGCATTACCATTTCTACGCCTTCCGGCAGCTCGCAAGAACCGGTCACGTCAGTGGTCCGGAAGTAGAACTGCGGACGGTAGCCCTTGAAGAACGGAGTATGACGACCACCTTCTTCTTTGGACAGTACGTACACTTCACACTCGAACACAGTGTGCGGCTTGATGGAGCCCGGCACACACAGAACCTGACCACGCTCAACGTCGTCACGCTTGGTACCACGCAGCAGAACACCTACGTTCTCACCGGCACGACCTTCGTCCAGCAGCTTGCGGAACATCTCAACACCAGTACAGGTGGTCTTGGTGGTGTCGCGGATACCCACGATTTCCACTTCGTCACCTACCTTGATGATGCCACGCTCAACACGGCCAGTTACTACGGTACCACGACCGGAGATGGAGAATACGTCCTCGATCGGCATCAGGAACGGCTGATCGATGGCACGCTCCGGCTCAGGGATGTAGTCGTCCAGGGCTTCTACCAGCTTCTTAACAGCGGTAGTACCCATCTCGTTGTCGTCTTTACCTTCCAGAGCCATCAGGGCAGAACCGGTGATGATCGGAGTGTCGTCACCCGGGAAGTCGTACTGGCTCAACAGGTCACGAACTTCCATTTCTACCAGCTCAAGCAGCTCTTCATCGTCTACCATGTCCGCTTTGTTCAGGAACACAACGATGAACGGTACACCTACCTGACGGGACAGCAGGATGTGCTCACGAGTCTGCGGCATGGGGCCGTCAGCTGCGGAGCAAACCAGGATAGCGCCGTCCATCTGGGCAGCACCCGTGATCATGTTCTTAACATAATCAGCGTGGCCCGGGCAGTCTACGTGAGCGTAGTGACGGGTCGGAGAATCGTACTCAACGTGGGAGGTCGCGATGGTGATACCACGCGCACGCTCTTCCGGTGCGTTATCGATCTGATCGAAAGCACGGCTCTCGCCAGTGCCCCATACTTCGTGACATACACGAGTCAGGGCGGCTGTCAGAGTGGTCTTACCATGGTCAACGTGACCAATGGTGCCCACGTTTACGTGCGGCTTGTTACGCTCAAATTTTGCTTTAGACACGGTTACACCTCTTCCTGTTTCTTAAGTCCTGGGGATCAACCCTTTTTAATGATCGCTTCGGCAATGTTCGAAGGAGCTTCCATATAGCGGGAGAACTCCATCGCATAAGACGCTCGACCCTGTGTTGCAGAACGCAGGTCTGTGGCGTAACCGAACATCTCCGACAACGGAACTTCTGCACGGATAGTCTTACCCGCGGGCACATCTTCCATGCCCTGCACGAGGCCGCGACGACGGTTCAGGTCGCCAACTACGTCACCCATGTAATCTTCAGGGGTAACAACCTCTACCTTCATCATCGGCTCGAGAAGCGCAGGGTTGGCCTCGAGTGCGCCCTTCTTCATCGCCATGGAACCAGCGATTTTGAACGCCATCTCGTTGGAGTCAACGTCGTGGTAGGAACCATCGTACAGAGTCGCCTTGATACCCAGCAGCGGATAGCCGGCCAGACAGCCGTTCTGCATCTGCTCCTCGATACCCTGCTGAACCGCCGGGATGTATTCCTTCGGAACCACACCACCAACGATCTCGTTCACGAAGATGAAGTTTTCTGCATCTTCATCATCCAGCGGAAGCGGCTCGATCTTCACTTTGACGTGACCATACTGACCACGACCACCAGACTGACGAACAAACTTGCCTTCAACGTCAACCGGCTTGCGAATGCACTCACGGTAGGCAACCTGCGGCTTACCGATGTTGGCCTCTACCTTGAATTCGCGACGCATACGGTCAACCAGGATGTCCAGGTGCAGCTCGCCCATACCGGAGATGATGGTCTGACCGGTCTCTTCGTCGGTGCGAACGCGGAAGGACGGATCTTCCTGGGCCAGTTTGCCCAGAGCAACACCCATCTTCTCCTGGTCTGCCTTGGACTTCGGCTCAACGGCAACAGAGATTACCGGCTCCGGGAATTCCATGCGCTCGAGAACGATCTTGTGATTCTCGTCACACAGGGTGTCACCGGTAGTGACGTTCTTCAGGCCGATCGCTGCAGCGATATCGCCCGCCAGAACTTCTTTAATCTCTTCCCGGTCGTTGGCGTGCATCTGAACCATACGACCCACACGCTCTTTCTTGCCCTTCACGGAGTTGAAAACGGCATTACCGGATTCCAGCTTACCGGAGTAAACCCGGAAGAACGTCAGAGTACCTACGAACGGGTCGGTAGCGATCTTGAACGCCAGGGCGGCGAACGGAGCATCGTCATCAACCGGACGGGTTTCTTCAGAACCTTCGTCGTCAACCTCACCGCGGATGGCTTTAACTTCATCCGGAGCCGGCAGGAATTCAATAACGGCATCCAGTACCGCCTGAACACCCTTGTTCTTGAACGCAGAACCACAGGTGGCCAGTACGATTTCGTTGGCGATGGTACGAGCACGCAGACCCTGCTTGATCTCTTCGTAGGTCAGCTCTTCGCCTTCGAGGTACTTGTCCATGAACTCTTCGTTGGCTTCAGCGGCAGCTTCGATCATCTGCTCGCGCGCCTTCTCAGCTTCTGCCTGCATGTTCTCAGGGATGTCACGAAGCTCGTAAGTCATACCCTGGTCGGCATCATTCCAGTAGATCGCCTTCATGCGCAGCAGGTCGACGATGCCCTCGAACTCATCTTCAGCACCAATCGGCAACTGGATGGGCACGGCAGTCGCACCCAAACGCTGGCGAATCTGCTCAACCACACGCATAAAGTCAGCGCCGGCACGGTCCATCTTGTTGACGAACACCATGCGCGGAACTTCGTACTTGTTGGCCTGGCGCCATACAGTCTCGGACTGCGGCTCAACACCTGAGGAGCCACAGAACACAACCACGGCACCATCAAGAACACGCAGAGAACGCTCTACTTCGATAGTGAAGTCAACGTGGCCTGGTGTGTCGATGATGTTGATGCGGTGCTCGGGATACTGCTTGTCCATACCCTGCCAGAAGGTTGTAACAGCGGCAGACGTGATGGTGATACCACGCTCCTGCTCCTGCTCCATCCAGTCTGTTGTGGAAGCGCCGTCATGGGTCTCACCCATTTTGTGACTACGACCGGTGTAGTAAAGAATACGCTCGGTGGTAGTAGTCTTGCCCGCATCCACGTGTGCACAGATACCAATGTTTCTGTAACGTTTGATAGGAGTCTTGCGTGCCACGATATAAACCTCGGCTTGTTAGAAACGGAAGTGAGAGAATGCCTTGTTGGCTTCTGCCATGCGATGCACGTCTTCGCGCTTCTTCACTGCGGCGCCCTTGCTGTCGGCCGCATCAAGAATCTCGCCAGCCAGACGCTGAGCCATGCTCTTCTCGCCGCGCTTCCGTGAGTATTCAACGAGCCAGCGCATAGCCAGCGCGTTCTGACGGGAAGGCCGTACTTCTACCGGCACCTGGTAAGTAGCACCACCCACACGACGGGACTTAACTTCCACCATCGGCTGAATGTTCTCCAGGGCCTTTTCGAACATTTCGATCGGCTCTTCCTTGGATTTTTCGGCAACGATATCGAGCGCGCCATAAACAATGCGCTCTGCAACAGACTTCTTGCCGCTTTCCATCACGTGGTTGATGAACTTGGCAAGGCGTGCACTGCCGAATTTAGGATCGGGAATGATTTCCCGTTTTGCTGCAACTCTTCTTCTAGGCATCGATAAGCCCTTATATCTAAAAAGGTCTTCAGGAACCCCTGAGATAGCAAATGCTACTCAGCCTTACTCTTACCGTTCTTACAAGCAACGATAAAAGATACCCGCTCGGGACATCAGGACTTGGGTCGTTTTGCACCGTACTTGGAGCGGCCCTGCTTACGGTTCTGAACACCCTGGGTGTCCAAAGTACCGCGAACAGTGTGATAGCGCACACCCGGAAGGTCTTTTACTCGACCGCCACGGATCAGCACAACACTGTGCTCCTGAAGGTTGTGACCTTCACCACCAATGTAAGAGGAAACCTCGAAGCCGTTAGTCAGACGAACACGGCACACTTTACGAAGTGCTGAGTTCGGCTTCTTCGGCGTTGTGGTGTACACACGAGTGCACACACCACGGCGCTGAGGGCAAGCCTGGAGAGCAGGAACGTCGCTCTTGGCTACCTTGCGCTTACGAGGCTTACGCACCAACTGATTAATCGTTGCCATGTAAGCAAACTCCAAAAACCATACCAATGAAACTTACCCCCTGTGCAGGGGGTAAAATTTAAGGGACGCAAGTGTAAGCCTGCGCCCCGATTCAGTCAAGATGACTGTTCTCTTTTTAACCACCCTCCGGATAGGTATCTACCCGGAGAGTGGCGCGCCTCAATCAGCTTTCGCGATTAAGTTCAGCGCTCAGAGCTTCTTCTACGTCGGCTGCAGTAATGCCCTGTTCTTCTAGGTCACGCTTGCGACGACGCTCGCTGTGGTAAGCCAGACCGGTACCAGCCGGAATCAGTCGACCCACTACAACGTTTTCTTTCAGGCCACGCAGGTAATCGCGTTTTCCGGTAACCGCACCCTCGGTAAGAACCCGGGTGGTTTCCTGGAACGAGGCAGCAGAAATAAACGATTCTGTTGCCAGCGACGCCTTGGTGATACCCAGCAGCAGACGCTCGAACCTTGCCGGATCTTTATCTGCAGCCACAGCCTTTTCGTTCTCTTCCAGAACCTGGGTGATTTCCACCTGGTCGCCGGACAGCAACGTAGTGTCGCCCGGATTGGTGATTTCCACCTTGCGCAGCATCTGGCGAACGATAACCTCAATGTGTTTATCGTTGATGACAACACCCTGCAGACGGTAAACGTCCTGAATTTCGTTGGTGATGTACTTCGCCAGTTCTACCACACCCAGCAGGCGCAGGATGTCGTGCGGGTTGGACGGGCCATCGGAGATAACCTCACCCTTCTCAACCGTTTCACCCTCGAACACGTTCAGCTGACGGTGCTTCGGAATCAGAACCTCGTAGGCATCATCGTCTTTCGGTGTAATCACCAGACGCTTCTTGCCCTTGGTTTCCTTACCGAAGGAGACCACACCACTGATTTCAGCCAGGATGGCAGACTCTTTCGGGCGACGGGCCTCGAACAGGTCGGCAACCCGCGGCAGACCACCGGTGATATCCCGGGTCTTGGAGCTTTCCTGCGGAATACGGGCTACAACGTCACCCAGTTCCACATTCGCGCCGTTGGCCATGGTCACCAGTGCGTTCGCCGGCAGGAAGAAGATTGCGGCGCCACCACCCGGCAGCTCCACTTCCTCACCTGCGTCGTCAATCAACTGGATAGCCGGACGAATGTCCTTACCAGCAGCCGGACGCTCTTTCGGGTCAATCACTTCCATGGTGGACAGACCGGTCAGCTCGTCAGCCTGGGTGCGGACAGTAATGCCCTCCTCCATATTGACGAACTTGGCGGTGCCCTTCGCTTCCGCGATGATCGGGTGAGTGTGCGGATCCCACTTGGCAACCACGACACCGGCTTCAACCAGGTCGCCGTTCTTCACGGACAGCACAGCACCATACGGCAACTTGTACCACTCGCGCTCACGACCCTGCTCATCGGCAATCGCCAATGCAGAGGAACGGGACACCACAACCAGGGAACCGTCGGTCTTCTCGATGGATTTCAGGTTATGCAGGCGTACGGTACCACCATGCTTGACCTGGATATTATCCACTGCAGACGCCCGGCTTGCGGCACCACCGATGTGGAACGTACGCATGGTCAGCTGGGTACCCGGCTCACCGATGGACTGGGCAGCAATAACACCGACTGCCTCGCCCACGTTTACCCGATGGCCACGGGCCAGGTCGCGGCCGTAACACTTGGAACAGATACCGTGACGGGTATCACAGGTGATCGCAGAGCGCACCCAGATTTCGTCAACACCGGCACGCTCAACCATCTCGACGGTTTTCTCGTCCAGCAGTGTACCGGCAGGAACAACGGCGTTGTCCTTGTCAGTCGGGGTGAACACGTCACGGGCGGTAACACGACCCAGAACACGGTCGCCCAGAGGCACAACCACGTCGCCGCCTTCGATGTGCGGCGTCATCAGCAGGCCTTCGTCGGTACCACAGTCTTCTTCGGTAACCACCAGGTCCTGGGATACGTCTACCAGACGACGAGTCAGGTAACCGGAGTTCGCGGTCTTCAGGGCGGTATCCGCCAGACCCTTACGAGCACCGTGAGTGGAAATGAAGTACTGGAGTACGTTCAGGCCTTCACGGAAGTTCGCGGTGATCGGCGTTTCGATGATGGAACCATCCGGCTTGGCCATCAGACCACGCATACCGGACAGCTGACGAATCTGGGCCGCGGAACCCCGCGCACCGGAATCGGCCATCATGTAAACGGAGTTGAAAGACTCCTGCATCAGGTCTTCGCCGTCTTCGCCCTTCACCGGCTGGCCATCGGGGCCAATAACCTGCTCTTTGGACAGACGCTCCATCATCGCCTTGGACACTTTGTCGTTAGCGCGGGACCAGATGTCGATAACCTTGTTGTACTTCTCGCCCTGGGTCAGCAGACCGGACGCGTACTGGTTCTCGATGTCTTTTACTTCTTCAGAAGCCGCATCAACCAGCTCGTACTTCTCCGGAGGAATCTCGAAGTCGTTGAAACCGATAGAGATACCGGAACGGGTTGCGTAGTGGTAACCCATATACATCAGCTGGTCGGCAAAGATAACGGTGTCCTTCAGACCAGCATCCCGGTAACAGGTGTTGATCAGGTTGGAGATCGCCTTCTTCACCATCGGCTTGTTTACGATCTCGAACGGCAGGCCGTCGGGAACGATATCAAACAGCAGTGCACGACCGACCGTGGTGTCAACCAGGCGGTAGGCTTCGGACCGGCTGCCATCTTCGGCAATGGCCACTTCCTTCACGCGCACTTTCACCTTGGCCTGAAGGTCTACCTTGCCGGCACCGTAGGCACGATGCGCCTCTTTGATATCGGCAAACACCATGCCCTCGCCCAGCGCCGCATGGCGCTCACGGGTCATGTAGTACAAGCCAAGAACAACGTCCTGGGACGGCACGATGATCGGCTCGCCGTTGGCCGGCGACAGCACGTTGTTGGTAGACATCATCAGCGCACGGGCTTCGAGCTGGGCTTCCAGGGTCAGCGGTACGTGTACCGCCATCTGGTCACCATCGAAGTCGGCGTTGTAGGCCGCACACACCAGCGGGTGCAGCTGGATAGCCTTACCTTCAATCAGTACCGGCTCGAACGCCTGGATACCCAGACGGTGCAGGGTCGGCGCCCGGTTCAGCATAATCGGGTGCTCGCGGATAACTTCGTCGAGGATATCCCAGACCACGCCTTCTTCGCGCTCAACCATCTTCTTGGCGGCCTTGATGGTGGTCGCCAGGCCACGGTGCTCAAGCTTGGAGAAAATAAACGGCTTGAACAGCTCCAGGGCCATCTTCTTGGGCAGACCGCACTGATGCAGGCGCAGGTACGGACCCACTACGATGACCGAACGGCCAGAGTAGTCCACACGCTTACCCAGCAGGTTCTGACGGAAGCGGCCTTGCTTACCCTTGATCATGTCAGCCAGGGACTTCAGCGGGCGCTTGTTGGTGCCGGTGATGGCACGGCCACGACGACCGTTATCCAGCAGGGCATCTACAGCTTCCTGCAGCATCCGCTTCTCGTTACGCACGATGATATCAGGAGCATTCAGCTCCAGCAGGCGCTTGAGACGGTTGTTCCGGTTGATCACCCGACGGTACAGATCGTTCAGGTCGGAGGTGGCAAAACGGCCACCGTCCAGCGGAACCAGCGGGCGCAGATCCGGCGGCAGAACCGGCAACACGGTCATTACCATGTCGCCCGGCTTGTTGCCGGAGTACAGGAACGCCTCAAGAATCTTCAGACGCTTGCTGAATTTCTTGATCTTGGTTTCGGAATTGGTCTGCGGGATTTCTTCACGCAGGCCGTCAACTTCTGCCTGCAGGTCGATATCTTCCAGCAGTTCCTTGATGGCTTCGGCACCCATACGGGCGTCGAATTCGTCACCGAACTCTTCCAGGGCTTCGTAGTACTGCTCGTCGTTCAGCAGCTGGCCCTTCTCCAGGGTGGTCATACCCGGATCGATAACAATAAAGCTCTCGAAGTACAGAACCCGCTCGATATCGCGCAGGGTCATGTCCAGCATCAGGCCGATGCGGGACGGCAGAGACTTCAGGAACCAGATGTGGGCAACCGGGCTGGCCAGCTCGATATGACCCATGCGCTCACGGCGAACGCTGGCCAGTGCAACTTCAACGCCACACTTTTCGCAGATAACACCGCGGTGCTTCAGGCGCTTGTACTTGCCGCACAGGCATTCGTAGTCCTTGATCGGGCCGAAGATCTTGGCACAGAAAAGACCGTCACGCTCCGGCTTGAAGGTACGGTAGTTAATGGTCTCAGGCTTTTTTACTTCGCCAAAAGACCAGGAACGAATCATGTCAGGCGACGCAAGACCAATACGGATCGCGTCGAATTCCTTGCTCTGATTCTGGCTCTTGAGAAGATTCAGCAAATCTTTCATCAGTTAAAGCTCCGGATGGCGTTAATCTCGGGCGGGCACACGGGGTGCCCGCTCACGCTGCCAAAAACAATTCGGCTCACTCGGATTCCAGCTCGATGTCGATACCCAACGAGCGGATTTCCTTGACAAGAACGTTGAAGGATTCGGGCATGCCCGGCTCCATGCGATGATCGCCATCGACAATGTTCTTGTACATCTTGGTCCGGCCGTTAACGTCGTCAGACTTAACAGTGAGCATTTCCTGCAGGGTGTAGGCGGCACCGTATGCCTCCAGAGCCCAGACTTCCATCTCACCGAAGCGCTGACCACCGAACTGAGCCTTACCACCCAGCGGCTGCTGGGTAACCAGGCTGTAAGAGCCGGTGGAACGAGCGTGCATCTTGTCGTCGATCAAGTGGTTCAGCTTGAGCATGTACATGTAGCCCACAGTCACCGGACGGTCAAACGCGTCGCCGGTACGGCCATCGTACAGTTTGGTCTGACCACTGGTATCCAGGTCTGCCAGGGCCAGCATGTGCTTGACCTCAGCTTCCTTGGCACCGTCGAAGACCGGTGTTGCCATGGGAACACCACCGCGCAGGTTGTTACACAGCTCCAGGATTTCCTGATCGGACAGGCTATCCAGGTCAACCTTGAACACCTCGTCGGAGTGGTTGTAGATCTCGTCCAGCAGCTTGCGCAACTCGAGGATCTTGCGCTGCTCGTCCAGCATGCGGCTGATCTTTTCACCCAGACCCTTGGCGGCTGCGCCCAGGTGGGTTTCCAGAACCTGACCAACGTTCATCCGCGACGGAACACCCAGCGGGTTCAGTACGATGTCCACGGTGGTGCCGTGCTCGTCGTAAGGCATATCCTCGATCGGCATAACCGCAGAGATAACACCCTTGTTACCGTGACGACCCGCCATCTTGTCACCCGGCTGGATGCGACGCTTGATCGCCAGGTACACCTTGACGATTTTCAGAACGCCCGGAGCCAGGTCATCGCCTTGCTGCAGCTTGCCCTTCTTGTCGTCGAAGCGCGCTTCGTGCTCTTTCTTGCGCTCTTCCAGACCCTGCTCGGATTTCTCCAGCAATTCGTCCAAAGCTTCGTCTTTCATGCGCAGCTTGAACCAGTCCGGACGCGGCAGTTCGGCCAGGTAGGCTTCATCCAGCTTCGCGCCTTTCTTCAGGCCCGGGCCGCTGATTACTTCCTGGTCTTTCAGGGCAACCATCAGACGCTCGTAAGTGGCACCTTCAACGATACGGTACTCGTCCTTCAGGTCCTTACGGTACTTGTCGAGCTGCTCTTTTTCGATGGACTGCGCACGGGCATCTTTCTCGATACCGTCACGGGTAAATACCTGCACATCGATAACGGTGCCGCGGGTACCGGTCGGAACGCGCTGGGAAGTGTCTTTTACGTCAGACGCCTTCTCACCGAAGATGGCACGCAGCAGCTTCTCTTCCGGTGTCAGCTGGGTTTCGCCTTTCGGAGTCACCTTGCCCACCAGAATGTCGCCGGGGCCTACTTCTGCACCGATGTAAACAATACCGGACTCGTCCAGCTTGGACAGCGCGCTTTCACCCACGTTCGGAATATCCGCAGTGATTTCTTCGCTACCCAGCTTGGTGTCACGGGCCACACAGGTCAGTTCCTGGATGTGGATCGTGGTCAGACGGTCTTCCTGAACCACCTTTTCGGAGATCAGGATGGAATCCTCGAAGTTGTAACCGTTCCAGGGCATGAACGCGATGCGCATGTTCTGGCCCAGCGCCAGCTCACCCAGATCGACAGACGGTCCATCTGCCAGAACGTCACCACGGGCAATCACATCACCCTGACGCACGATGGAACGCTGGTTGATACAGGTGTTCTGGTTAGAGCGGGTGTACTTGGTGAGGTTGTAGATATCCACACCTGCATCACCGGCTTCGGTTTCTTCGTTGTTTACACGAACCACGATACGGGCTGCGTCAACGCTTTCGATCACACCACCACGACGGGCTGTTACACAGACACCGGAATCCTGGGCTACGGTGCGCTCTACACCGGTTCCTACCAGCGGAACCTGTGATTTCAGCGTCGGAACCGCCTGACGCTGCATGTTCGCACCCATCAGGGCCCGGTTAGCATCGTCGTGCTCCAGGAACGGAATCAGGGACGCCGCTACCGACACAACCTGGCGCGGGGAAACGTCCATGAAGTTAACCGCTTCCGGCGGAGCCACGGTAAATTCGTTCTGGTGACGAACGGTTACCAGCTCGTCAGTCAGGCGCTTGCCTTCGTCAGTCGCGGCGCTGGCCTGGGCGATAACGTAGTTGCTCTCTTCGATTGCGGAGAGGTAAACCACTTCATCCGTTACCACACCCTCTACCACCTTCCGGTACGGGCTTTCCAGGAAGCCGTAGGAGTTGGAACGGGCGTAGGTAGCCAACGAGTTGATCAGACCGATGTTCGGACCTTCAGGAGTCTCGATCGGGCACACACGACCGTAATGGGTCGGGTGTACGTCCCGCACCTCAAAGCCTGCACGCTCACGGGTCAGACCACCCGGGCCCAGGGCAGAGATACGACGCTTGTGCGTGACTTCGGACAGCGGGTTGTTCTGGTCCATAAACTGGGACAACTGGCTGGAACCGAAGAATTCCTTAACCGCTGCAGCAACCGGCTTGGCGTTGATCAGGTCCTGCGGCATCAGGCCTTCGCTTTCAGCAAGGCTCAGACGCTCGCGAACCGCACGCTCTACCCGCACCAGGCCTACACGGAACTGGTTCTCGGCCATCTCGCCAACGCAACGTACGCGACGGTTACCCAGGTTATCGATGTCATCCACCTGGCCCTGGCCGTTACGGATGGCGATCAGGGTCTTGAGGACATCAATGATGTCTTCGTGGGTCAGGATGCCTTCGCCTGTGCTCTCTTCACGGCCCAGACGACGGTTCAGCTTCATCCGGCCAACCGCAGACAGGTCATACCGCTCTTCAGAGAAGAACAGGTTGTTGAACAGGGTTTCCGCAGAGTCCTTGGTGGGCGGCTCGCCCGGGCGCATCATGCGGTAGATTTCAACCAACGCTTCCAGCGGGGTGCGGGTCGGGTCGATACGCAGGGTATCGGACATGAACGGACCGCAATCCAGGTCGTTGGTGTACAGGGTTTCAATGTCTTTAACACCGGCATCGAGGATCTTGGTAACCACCTCCTCGGTCAGTTCGGTGTTGCACTCCACCAGCACTTCGCCGGTAGACTGATCGATCATGTCCTTGGCCAGAACACGACCGTAGAGATATTCGGTTGGTACTTCCAGCTCGGTAATGCCAGCTTTTTCCAGCTGCTTGATATGGCGAGCCGTGATACGACGACCTTCTTCGGCAATTACGTTACCGTCCTGGTCTTTGATATCAAACGTCGCAATATCACCACGCAGGCGGCTTGGCACCAGCTCGAGCTTGCACACTTCCTCGCCCAGCGAGAACTTGCTGGTTTCGAAGAACATCTCCAGCATCTGCTCGGAGGTGTAATTCAGCGCGCGCAGGAGAATAGACGCAGGCAGCTTACGACGACGGTCGATACGAACGAACACGGAGTCCTTCGGATCGAATTCGAAGTCGAGCCATGAGCCACGGTAAGGAATCACCCGGGCTGAATACAGCAGCTTGCCGGATGAGTGGGTCTTGCCCTTGTCGTGATCAAAGAACACACCAGGTGAACGGTGGAGCTGGGAAACAATTACACGCTCGGTACCGTTTACAACGAAGGTACCGTTCTCGGTCATCAGGGGCATCTCGCCCATGTAGACCTCTTGTTCCTTGATGTCCTTGATCGCCTTGTTGGACGATTCCTTGTCATAAATGATCAAGCGGACTTTCACCCGCAGCGGCGCGGCGTAAGTTACGCCCCTGAGCTGACATTCCTTGACGTCGAACACCGGCTCGCCGATTCGATAGCTCACATACTCGAGCGCGGCGTTGCCAGAGTAACTGACAATCGGGAATACGGATTTGAATGCTGCGTGAAGACCGGTTTCCCGGCGGTCTTCAGGAGCGGCTTCCATTTGCAGGAAGTCCCGGAACGAATCCAGCTGAATAGACAGCAAATAGGGGACGTCCATCACGGAAGGCAATTTACTAAAGTCTTTGCGAATCCGCTTTTTCTCAGTGTAGGAGTAAGTCATCTGCATTCCCCAGCTTTAGACCTGATACCTGGTATCAAGAAGCAATCAAATGTTCTGCTTCGGGGCCGAATTGCTCGGCTTATCGCGCCGTCTTGAACAAGACTCTGGCTGTAGGCTATAGATCTGACATCAACCTGCAATTGCACACCAGACTCTATAGCATATACAACAGAAAAAGGCCGGTGGCACGAAGCCACCAGCCCGTCCATGCTTAATGCACGGTGTCGATCAACAGCCGACTCTTACTTAAGCTCAACAGAAGCGCCTGCTTCCTCAAGCTTCTTCTTGGCCTCTTCAGCCTCGTCCTTGCTAGCGCCTTCCTTAACAGTAGAAGGAGCGCCGTCAACCATTTCCTTGGCTTCTTTCAGGCCCAGACCAGTCAGTTCACGAACGGCCTTGATAACGTTTACTTTCTTCTCGCCAGGACCGGTCAGAACTACGTCGAACTCGGTCTGCTCTTCAGCGGCTTCGCCACCAGCAGCGGCAGCCGGAGCGGCAGCAACAGCGGCAGCAGCAGAAACGTTAAACTTCTCTTCCATAGCTTCAACGAGCTCAACAACTTCCATTACGCTCATTTCAGCAATTGCGTTCAAAATATCGTCTTTAGACAGAGCCATGACTTTCTCCGAAAATGTAAAAAATGGTGTTCAACAGAATCAAGCAGCTTCTTGCTTCTGGTCGCGGACTGCAGCTACTACACGTGTGATTCTGCCCGGAATATCGTTCAGAGTACGTGCAAGCTTGGTAACTGGTGCCTGTGTAACAATGGCCAGCTTGGTCAACGCTTCGTGCAGCGTCGGCAGCGTAGCCAGGCGATCGATCTGTTCTGCGCCCATCAGCTCACCGCCAACAGCCAGACCCTTGATTTCGAACGCCTCTTTCTCTTTGGCAAAATCCTTCAGCAGGCGCGCAGCGGCACCCGGATCTTCCATAGAGAAAGCCAGAATGGTAGGACCAACCAGCGCAGGATCGATGCACTCGAACTCGGTACCTTTAATAGCAATCTTCGCCAGGTTGTTACGAACAACCTTCAGGCGAACATTCTCGGCACGAGCCTTGGCACGAAGCGCAGTCATGTCACCAGAGGTGACACCACGGTAGTCAGCCAAAACCACAGACAGAGCAGCTCCAGCAGTCTCGTTGACTTCAGCGACGATCGCCTTCTTGTCTTCGAGTCTAATTGCCACTGGATTTCTCCTCGATTTCGCCAGCTTTATGCCGGCAAACCCATCATTGTCCTCAAAGAGGACGCCTAACGGTGTTTGGGTTCAGAGAGAACGTCTTCACACCGTCTGCGCAGGCGTTGCTTTAACCCTTGCGGCCCTTGTTACCAAGGGCCTCGGGGGCCTGCGGTCTTTGACAGCCTTGGCTTCCGCCCAGACTACAAAGTAACTACCGATCAGAGGCTCAGAGTGCCCTGATCAATAGTCAGGCCAGGACCCATCGTAGAAGAGATAGTGATCTTTTTCAGATACACACCCTTGGACGATGCAGGCTTGGCCTTTTTCAGGTCTGCCACCAGAGCTTCAAGGTTTTCCTTGATGTTCTGGGCAGAAAATTCAACGTTACCCAGCGGAGCGTGGATAATGCCGTTTTTGTCAGTACGGTAGCGAACCTGACCGGCCTTGGCGTTCTTCACTGCAGTTTCAACGTCTGCAGTTACAGTGCCAACCTTCGGGTTCGGCATCAGGCCGCGGGGACCGAGGATCTGGCCCAGCTGACCAACAACACGCATGGCATCGGGAGTCGCGATAACCACGTCAAAATCCATGTTGCCTTTCTTCACTTCGTCAGCCAGGTCGTCCATGCCGACAATGTCTGCACCAGCGGCAGTGGCTTTCTCGGCATTGGCACCCTGAGTGAACACTGCAACACGTACGGTTTTACCGGTACCGTGAGGCAGAACGGTGCTGCTACGTACAACCTGGTCGGATTTACGTGCATCAACACCCAGGTTTACGGCTACGTCTACAGACTCTTTGAACTTGACGTTCTGGCCCAGTTCAGACAGCAGCGCAACCGCTTCGTCTACAGTGTAGGCGCGGGTGGAGTCTACTTTTTCACGAATCAGCTTCTGACGCTTGCTCAGCTTAGCCATCTTACAGACCCTCCACGTTCAGGCCCATGCTGCGGGCAGTACCAGCGATGGTGCGAACGGCTGCGTCCATATCGGCAGCAGTCATGTCCGGCTCTTTGGTCTTGGCGATTTCTTCCAGCTGAGCGCGGGTAACAGTGCCCACTTTCTCAGTGTTCGGACGGCCAGAACCGCTCTTGATACCAGCTGCTTTCTTCAGCAGAACCGGTGCAGGCGGAGTCTTGGTGACGAACGTGAAGCTGCGGTCGCTGTATACAGTGATAACAGTCGGAATCGGCAGACCAGGTTCCATGCCCTGAGTCTTGGCGTTGAACGCCTTACAGAATTCCATGATGTTAACACCACGCTGACCCAGTGCAGGACCAACTGGGGGACTCGGGTTGGCCTGGCCGGCAGCAACCTGAAGCTTGATATAGGCTTCAATCTTCTTTGCCATGATAGCTCTCCTGTGGGTTCGAACGCCTTTCGGCTCCCCGTTAATAACAACTGCAAATAGCAGACACAAAAAGCCCGCGTCGCTTCAGCGCGCGAGCTTTCAGGCTTGAAGGATGCCTCAGTCTTTCTCGACCTGACCAAACTCCAGCTCTACCGGAGTAGATCGACCGAAGATCAGAACGGCAACCTTGACTCGACTCTTCTCGTAGTCGACTTCTTCAACTACGCCATTGAAGTCTGCAAACGGACCTTCAACAACGCGAACAACTTCGCCCGGCTCGAACAGGGTCTTGGGCTTCGGCTTGTCTGCACCACTTTCTACACGACGCAGGATTGCTTCTGCTTCGCGCTCGGTGATCGGAGCCGGCTTGTCTTTGGTACCACCAATGAAACCAAGAACCCGCGGAGTATTCTTGACAAGATGCCACGAAGCATCGTCCATTTCCATCTGGACCAATACGTACCCGGGATAGAACTTGCGCTCACTCTTGCGCTTTTTCCCGTCACGCATTTCAACGACTTCCTCGGTCGGAACCAGGATCTCGCCGAATTTGTCTTCCATTCCTTCGAGCGCAACACGCTCTTTCAGAGTGCGCATTACGTGCTTTTCGAAGCCAGAATACGCATGAACGACGTACCAGCGCTTAGCCATTGCCCACTCCTGTTAACCGATAAAGCCGGCGACCAGCCAACTGATCAGTGAATCCATACCCCACAAGATCAGCGCTACAACCAGAACAAACACCACAACGATAATTGTGGTCTGAACCAGTTCAGGCCTGGTGGGCCATACCACTTTCCGGATCTCGACACGCGCTTCTTTCAACAGGGTCGCAAAACGGCGACCACGGTCTGTTTGCAACGCCACAACGGCAGCAACCAGACCAAGCGCAACCAGAGCCAGAACCCGATACAACACAGACTCTGCACTGAAATACTGATTACCGACGACACCGACGGCAATCAGAACGAAAACAACCAGCCATTTCACGGTATCGAAACGGCTGGTCGATTGAACGGCTTTTGACTCCATAGGAATCAGCTTATGTATCCGGATGTTAAAAAATGGCAGGCCAGGAGGGAATCGAACCCCCAACCTGCGGTTTTGGAGACCGCTGCTCTGCCAATTGAGCTACTGGCCTGCACCGAAACAACTCAGTGCAACAACAAAGAGTAACCCGAAGGTTACTCGATGATCTTGGATACCACGCCGGCACCAACGGTACGGCCACCTTCACGAATCGCGAAGCGCAGACCATCTTCCATGGCGATCGGAGCGATCAGGGTAACAGTCATTTTCACGTTGTCACCCGGCATTACCATTTCTACGCCTTCCGGCAGCTCGCAAGAACCGGTCACGTCAGTGGTCCGGAAGTAGAACTGCGGACGGTAGCCCTTGAAGAACGGAGTATGACGACCACCTTCTTCTTTGGACAGTACGTACACTTCACACTCGAACACAGTGTGCGGCTTGATGGAGCCCGGCACACACAGAACCTGACCACGCTCAACGTCGTCACGCTTGGTACCACGCAGCAGAACACCTACGTTCTCACCGGCACGACCTTCGTCCAGCAGCTTGCGGAACATCTCAACACCAGTACAGGTGGTCTTGGTGGTGTCGCGGATACCCACGATTTCCACTTCGTCACCTACCTTGATGATGCCACGCTCAACACGGCCAGTTACTACGGTACCACGACCGGAGATGGAGAATACGTCCTCGATCGGCATCAGGAACGGCTGATCGATGGCACGCTCCGGCTCAGGGATGTAGTCGTCCAGGGCTTCTACCAGCTTCTTAACAGCGGTAGTACCCATCTCGTTGTCGTCTTTACCTTCCAGAGCCATCAGGGCAGAACCGGTGATGATCGGAGTGTCGTCACCCGGGAAGTCGTACTGGCTCAACAGGTCACGAACTTCCATTTCTACCAGCTCAAGCAGCTCTTCATCGTCTACCATGTCCGCTTTGTTCAGGAACACAACGATGAACGGTACACCTACCTGACGGGACAGCAGGATGTGCTCACGAGTCTGCGGCATGGGGCCGTCAGCTGCGGAGCAAACCAGGATAGCGCCGTCCATCTGGGCAGCACCCGTGATCATGTTCTTAACATAATCAGCGTGGCCCGGGCAGTCTACGTGAGCGTAGTGACGGGTCGGAGAATCGTACTCAACGTGGGAGGTCGCGATGGTGATACCACGCGCACGCTCTTCCGGTGCGTTATCGATCTGATCGAAAGCACGGCTCTCGCCAGTGCCCCATACTTCGTGACATACACGAGTCAGGGCGGCTGTCAGAGTGGTCTTACCATGGTCAACGTGACCAATGGTGCCCACGTTTACGTGCGGCTTGTTACGCTCAAATTTTGCTTTAGACATTCGACCAATCCCCCTAATCAACCAGGATCGTAACGTTGACCGGAAAAAAAAGTGGAGCTCATGACCGGAATTGAACCGGTGACCTCATCCTTACCAAGGATGTGCTCTACCGACTGAGCTACATGAGCATTAAAACCAAATTGGAGCGGGCAGCGGGAATCGAACCCGCGTCATCAGCTTGGAAGGCTGAGGTAATAGCCACTATACGATGCCCGCGAGCAATAAGTGGTGGAGGGGGCTGGATTCGAACCAGCGAAGCTTTCGCGTCAGATTTACAGTCTGATCCCTTTGGCCACTCGGGAACCCCTCCCGTACAAATTCGCTGTCGCGAATCTGCTAAAACCTTAAAGTGGAGCTGGCGGACGGAATCGAACCCCCGACCTGCTGATTACAAGTCAGCTGCTCTACCAACTGAGCTACGCCAGCTCACATTCGCCTCGTCAGCGAGGGCGGTATACTACGGATTTTTTTTCGGCGTTGCAACACCTTTGCAGGTACCACTTTCAACAAACTCGAAGTTTTTGCCGATTTCCGCTTCAACCGCTTGAACCGTCTCGGTTTCCCAGTCAGATTCAACATCAAAAACGAGGGCGTATCCTATACGATTACGGGGGAACTTGGCCAGTACTACATTAAGATTATCCCGTTTTTTTTCTGCCAGTACCGTTTCAGCAGCTTCCCGAGACTCAAAAAGCCCCAGGGATATGGCATTCCGGTACTCTCCGGACGCCACCACATAGGATTCGACCCCCCGGGCCGACAAGGCCCGGAACTGATCCATAGCAGCTTGTTCCGGCTGAGGGGGTATCAAGACCCAGTTCAGTGGAGCAAGTTCCACCTCCTGTTCTTCGACGACGTAGTCCAGCCCCGCGGCCTCTCCCGCCGCCCTCGCTTCGGCGTCGCTGTCAAACCACCCCGCACGCACGCACAGGGTTTCCACGCCAGGCCCCGGCACAGGTACAACGGGCTCTGATGTTTTCAGGCTGGTCACTCGGGGCAAGGCTCCTCCGGACGAAGGATCAGTTCCCCCGATACCCTGCCACTGCGGCAACCACCACACCAACAGGTTGACGGCCAGGAGAAAGAACGCAATCCACTTCATTCGCCCTTCCCCCCCTGTGCTACGGCCTGAAGGCCCTCAAACACCAGGCCCGGACGAACCTCGGCCTGCAAGCCGAGATCAACAAATCTTTGAGCATCGCCGCCAGTAAGCAAGACGCGGCGTATATTGTGGACCCTGGCGTCAGCATTAATACGCTCGATAACCCCGAGGGTCAGCCAGGCCAGCCCGTGATTGGCGCACTCCCCGGTTGAGCGACCGGGCAGGGTATTGATCTGGTCATCGTGTTCGAACCCGATACGGGCGGCATCCAGCTTCAGGCTTCGGCGCATCATTCTCAGCCCTGGCAGTATATAGCCCCCGATGTGGGCACCGCTTTCGGCCACGTAATCCACGGTAACCGCACTCCCCGCGTCAACAACTGCAAACCCGCCGGGATAACGCGACCAGGCGCCCACCATTCCGTGCCAGCGATCGGCGCCCATTTTCCGGACATCCTGATAGGAGTTCACCAGCCCCTGACGGGATGATTCAGACCAATAAAAGGTTACCGGCGCACGGGTAACGCGGGACAGGGCTTGCTCCAGCTCCCGGCAATTCTGCTCGGATGCGACAGAAGATACGGCAACCCGGGTAATGTCATGAGCGAAGTGCGCCAGGCCTGCAAAAGGCGCCTTCTCGTCCAGCATCGCTGCACCCTCGGCCTTCACCTGAGCACCCTGAACCAAACGCCACTTTATCCGGGTGTTACCGGAATCGACCAACAACATCATGGCTGCACCCGAAGGCTGATATCGCCCGCTCGAACTGGCACCACCCCAGCGTCGGTTTTCAACAGATAGTTACCGCCGTCATCGATACCGGCGCCGGTTCCGGCAACCTCGCCACCACGGCTGACAAGCTCCTGTCCGCAGAATATGTCCCTTTCCTGCCAAGCACTCCTGAACGCTGCAAAGCCCTGTCGCTCGAACGTATCAACGGTACCCAGGATCTCCCTGATAACATTTGCCGCCAGGGCATTCCTTGCCCAGGCTATGTCCGGCCAGCGCTCAGCCAGGCTGATCCATGGCTGATCAACCTCTTCCGCCCGGGTCATATGCACATTGATACCAATACCTGCGATTACCTGGACGACGCCTTCCTGCAATTCACCCTGGATTTCCACCAGGATACCGGCAAACTTCCGGCCATCGGCAAACAGGTCGTTCGGCCACTTCAGGCCAACACCTTCGGCACCCATAGCCTCCAAAGCCCGGGCCACCGCTACGCCCAAGACCAGGCTCAAACCTTCCAGCGCGGCGAACCCACCCTGCAGGGTCAGCCCCATACTCAGATACAGATTCTGCCCTTTCGGGCTCGCCCAGTTACGCCCCCGGCGACCGCGCCCTGCAGTCTGGCAATCGGCAATGACCACCGGTATAGCCCCTCCGGCGCCGGATAAACGCTGCGCCACCTCGGCATTGGTGGAACCCACTTCCGGTAATACCTCCAGGCTGATACCGGACAACAGCTCGCCGGGTAAACCCGCCAACACCTGCCCGCGATCCAGCAGGTCTACCGGTGTGACCAGCTGATAGCCCTGCCCCCGGATAGTTTTTATCTCTACGCCTTCATCCATGATTTTCCGGAGCTGCTTCCAGACAGCCGTGCGGGATACCCCCAGGGTTTTCGCCAGGGACTCTCCGGAATGAACGGCGCGATCGCTCAGCAGTGACAACAAGGTGTTGGATTTCATGAAACCGGTTCCAGGGGTGTAAAGAATCAGCCCCGGATTAAACAACAGGACGGCCGAAAAAACAAAAAGGCAGCGCCCGGGCTGCCCTTTTCTCATGCCGGATGGTCATCAGGGGATAGGAGTTGCGGTCAGGTTTGCCCGAATATCTACGTTCTGCAACACGGCACCGTATACCGCCGTCTGCGCGCCGCCCACCGGGTGGATCATATCGATATTGTTGATGGACAGCTCCTTGAAGCTGCTTTGTGCCTGCACGGCGAACCCGAGAGGGTTCTCAACCCGCTTAACACCGTCAACCGTCCGGATGACCCGGGTTGGATACACATCAACTGCAAGATCGGTTCGGATACCGTAGGTATTGTCGTCCTGGCCATCGCCGTCGAAATCACCGCCGTCGCTGGTATGAATATCATTCAGCAGTATCGCAGTGCCAGATCCGTTAACCGGCCGGCCCTGCCCGTCCACGCTGCGATTGGTTTCCCACAGCAAGGCGTTTTTCTTATCGTCACTTGCAGCCGGTGCCAGCACCTTTGCCATCGCGATTGAAACGCCCTCGTCGCCCCGGGTCTCCCAGGTGCCACCTGAAGCCCCACATGCCGCCGCAGAACTTCCACTGCCACCCACACAGACATCACCGGCGCCGCCGGGTCGTATCAGCGCACTGCTGTCTTTCTCATAGCTTTGCATCCGGAGGCGACCGAAGCTTGCGCCATCATCGCTGGTTCCAACCCGAACATTGCCCACATCCATAGTGCCCCAGGCTTCTTCGGTGGCCATGGCGAGCCCCTCTTCGGTAACATCCACGGTCATGTTACGGACGTGGCCGTCATAGGTCATTTCGGTCAGCCACAGGCCTTTCTGGGGGACCTCGCCAGCACCCTCATCATAGGGAGCTGCAACCACCGCAGCTTTTCCGTTGCGGACATGGATATCGGAATTGATCGTCAGCCCCTCGCCGGACGCACCCCCGGCACCCAGGGTGATGTGGCCATCCATATCGAATTCGTAGGCCGGATAGAATCCCAGGGCCAGCAGCAGTTCGGTACCCCCTTGCAGAGGGGCATTTTCATCCCCCACCCTCAGGCCGTTTATACGGTAACCGGCACTCAGGTCTTCAAACCCGATCCTTAAACCATCATAGAAGCGGGTACCGTTGCGAATTTCATTGCGGGTGACATTCACCGTTAAATCGCCCTGCCCCCATGACTGCAACCCGCTCACGATCACCCGATTGCCGTTGTCGGTGTAGCTTAAGTCTGCATTCGACAGGCTCCATTCGGTAGTCAGGCGCAAACCCTGGGCGCCAGCGTCCTGGTGGCCGCCACCTTGCAGATAAACCGCGTTGGTATAGTTTCGACCATTGAAGGCGCGGTCTTCGAAGGCGAAGGCGAGGTTAACCGAGCCAAAGCTCTGGCCACTGGCTCCCACTTCAACCGAACCAACAGCCAGCGCCCCTTCCAGGCCACCCAGAGTGAGCCCCAAGGCTGGCCGGCCCTGATTGTCATTGGTGACATCAATCCGCAAGTCGTGGATCTGGTACTCGCCGGTTATGTCCCTTAATGCCAGGGCGTTGCCATCGTCCAGGAATAAGAAATTGGCGCTGTGGATGGTTGTTTCATTATCGATTCTCAGGCCCTGGCCCTCACGGCCGCCTGCCTTGATTCCTGTGCGGGACGAGATCCGGTAATCGCCCTCCAGGCCCCCATAACTGGCCAGGGGCGCCCCGCTCGCATCTGTTGCGCGACCATAGATGAGCGGATCGTTACTGAAACGGATCGCGCCGACTTTCCAGTTACCGGTTACATTCTCCGAGATCAGTTCGAGTGTGTCCCCAACCTGCTCCAGGGTGATTCCCAGAGCTTCCACATCCATGGTGATGTCGTCGAGAAACACCGAGTTGCCGTTGGTCCGATACCCCAACCGGCCGCCGGTCATGGTGTAGGCCGAATCAAAGGTGTAGCCACTGCCGCCAACACCGCCGCCCTCCCGGATACTCAGGGTGCCTTGCAGCGAATGGTCAAAGAAAATCCCACCCATACTGACGCCGGGCGCCCCTGCCAGGCGAATATCGGAAAACTCGACCCGACGATCTTCCACCAGGTAATCCAGGTTTAACGAGGCATCAGCACCAATATCGATACGTGTCCGGTGGAAAGCGCCCTGCCCGGGGTTTTCGGACGAGCCAACCTTCAAGCCTTCAAGGTGCGCCCCCCGGCCGTCATCGTAGTAGGACACCCGGTCTGCGGACAGCTGCAGATCCATCTCCAGCGTGATGCCGCTCTGGCCCTGAATCCGGGACAGTTCGCCGTCATCCAGGCTTTGCATATCCGCCCAGGCAACACCGCCGGGCACCCCGGTAGCAACCAGCATCAGGGCAGCGCAGGTTTTAGGTAAACCAATCACTTTGGCCATAATCATCTCCCCCTATGGAGTCCCTTCCGGGAACACCAGCAGATTCCCCTGCATCAGAACATCGCCCTGCATTTCCACGGCGAAGATATCCGTTTGCATGAACCCGGGATCCGTCGGTCTGGGCGTGTTACTGGCGGCAATCTTGAACTGCACATCGTTGAACCGCACAGTATCCGGCAGGCCCAGTTCAATGACGTCACGGTTAAACAACTCGCCGTCACCACCAAAACCGGAATCGATTGAACGTACCCGCAAGGTAAGCCCCTCGAAGGCAAACATGCCGCGAATCTCGTCCAGCACCATCCAGCCACCACCTTCTTTCAACTGGTAGGCAAGGCGGGCACCGCACTTCTTGTCCTGCTCGTCGCAGCGGCCGAAATAATCGTTCTGGATCGGGCCACCCAGTTCGTTGATGCTGATATCGCCAGACAAGTAAATGCCACCACGGCCGGAAACTTCTGCCATACCCGCATCGTCCAAGGGAGCCATCTCGGCACCGGCAAACGGACTGCATAACAGTCCTGCCAGCATGACGACTGCACTACTCAGAAACGGTTGTCTGCTCATTGCGCCAGATCCTTTGTCTGAATTTGCAGGTGCTGGATCAACATGCCTTCAACCCGTGCCGATCCGAAATTCTTTTCACCGACACTGAAATCGCCGATGTGAACGTTACTGCGGAATTCCGGGTTGGAGTAATAGTCGTTATAGAAATCCCAGGTGGCGGCATCGCTGCCCGCCCGCTGACCGTTGGCCGCAATCTGGCCAGTGCCCGGGGCATCGATGGTATCGATCTCCAGCAGGAAGTTACCGCTGCCGTCGACATCGAAGTAGATAGGTTGCAGCCTGTTACCGAGGGCCAGTTGCAGCACAAAGTCCGACATCACAATATTGGAGCCACAATTGCTGCCGTCCTGGCTACAGGCATTGATGGTGAGTTCCGGCGAGTAAAAGTTAAGACGGAATTCACCGGCCATCTGGCGCCGTTCGTCATCACCCCAGAGCCGGAGATAACTGCCATCAATGACGGCACTGCGGGCGTGCAGGTTCAGGTTGGCAGAGCGGTCATCGCCAACGGCAACGTTCATCTGCATACCCATATCCGCGCGCTCGCCCTGCCAGTCTTGCGTAGCCGGGCGGCTGGAACAGGTACCACTTCCAACAGCAGCGGAACCACCAAGGCAATCGTAACCCTGCGCAGCGTCTACCATGGCAGGGGCGGCGAATTCGAGAACCGCCTTGTTAGTGATTCCGATGTCGTTACCGTCGACCACGTCAATGCGCCACGGATTCAGCAAGCGCCCCAGATTCACCGGAGTCAGGTTCGTTCCGTAGTCACTACCAGAACCGGCGATGTAAAGGTGGTTAACGGTGATATCGACCTCACGGCCGTCCGTGCTTTGTATACCGGCAATGCGGAAGATCCGGGCCTGTTCGCCGTTAACGTCCGGCGCATCCGTGCCGTGGGAGAAGATGAAGTCTTCCAGTACCAGGCCAATGCCAGCACCGTCGATTTCAGAAAGTTCGCCATCGTTGAGCTTCTCGAGTTCTGCGGGGGCAGTAGCAGGCAACATCGAAAGGCCGAACATCAGGGATGGCAAGAGGACCTTTAAGAACGTGGATGTGGAGGGCGAAACCATCAGAACAACCCTCGCCCGCGATCTATGTATTCAGTGCGATAACGGGGAATTCCCTCAAGCGCATCATGGAGACTGAACTCAACCGCACCGTTGGGGATGTTCATAAAACCCCCAGGTGTGGTTTGAATAAAGTCTCCTACCTGCGGATCAGTTTTTGATACATCTTCCAGCCACTCGACGGCCTGGGTTTGAAAGGCTAAAAACAGGCCTTTCTGAGGCCCGGATAAAACTCTTTCGTCGCCATTTTCGGTAATGGTACCTACCGGAAGGCTTTTGAAGTTGATCAGAGGGAAGCAGGAGTTGATGCCCAGAACCTGACAATCCTGGGCCACAAAACTGACGTCACCAGAGCCACAGACTAGACCAAGAGGACCACAGTCCGCATCAACTTCTACCTGGGAACTGCCCCCCAACAACCCAGCAGCCTTAATCAGGAAAATTGTTCCGCCACCAACATCCTCAACCGTGAACCGTTCCCCGTTCGGCACACCTGCATGAGTCGCCCGAATGGGATCAGGCTCACCAATGTTCGGACCTGCACCATGCACCAGCACAGCTTTACTTTTAATAGCATTGCTACCAAGCAGGAGTGGCGCCAATCCTACCAAGACCCCATCAATCAAATCCCCGTTGGATTCGGCAATCTCCAGATCCTGGCCGGTAGCCTTGATATCAATGTTGACATCGCCAGTCAGATTGCGGATATCGCCTGACAGGATACCCATGGAATCGCCAAACCCGAGCCGCACGCCAACGACTTCATCCGTGGTTTCGTCGAAGGCGAATTCAAAAAACGGGTTACTGATGTGGAAAGGAACGATCTCGCCTTCGGCGTAGGCGGTGCCATCAGGCTTCACCTGTCTGGTCGCCTCAGGGTTTGCATCAAAGAATTGTTGGTTGTTGATATAACCCAGGCCAAAGTTTTCGATGAGCACATCCGACGTACCGGATTTCTCGCCACCTCGCTCGTAGCGGCCGATTTCAAGGACATCAACATTGGTCTGGATTTCTATATCCATACCAAGATTCACCCGCGTGTAGGCGGTGTTTTTTGATGGATCGGGATGGTAATTCCGATCGACAGAAAGAAAGGCCTGACCGGTAACCTCAGACATTTCCGCATCGGAAATAGGATCCAGGCCTGCAATTGCGGCGGAGGGCAAAATCAGGGCGCTGGCTAGAACTGTGTGCAGCTTCTTACTCATAGTCTCACCCGGCTACCTTGATCAAATGGGCAGCGAAAAGAAAAAGGGGACTGATGAGTGTCTCTGTTGCTGGCTCTTTTTGTGGTTCTGGTTGGCCAGTCTTTGATGAATATTAACTTTTTCGGGTGCGGCGGGTTGTGCGGCTGATCATATTTCGGACAGACAAATGAAAAAACCCCCGGCAGCAACGCTGTCGGGGGTTTTGGTATTAAGAGCCTGACGATGACCTACTCTCACATGGGCGAACCACACTACCATCGGCGCTGGTCTGTTTCACGTCTGAGTTCGGGATGGGATCAGGTGGTTCCAGACCGCTATGGTCGTCAGGCAAAACGGATGATCACTGGGAAGGACGAGATAAAACGTGATGGTGATTTCTTTGAGCGTGGCGTTTGCCTTGCTCTTGCGTTATCCGCAATTGTCTTGGGTGTTATATAGTCAAGCCGCACGAGCAATTAGTACTGGTTAGCTCAACGCCTCGCAGCGCTTACACACCCAGCCTATCAACGTCCTGGTCTTGAACGGCTCTTCAGGAGGCTCAAGGCCTCAGGGAGATCTCATCTTGGAAGGGGCTTCCCGCTTAGATGCTTTCAGCGGTTATCCTGTCCGAACATAGCTACCGGGCAATGCCACTGGCGTGACAACCCGAACACCAGAGGTTCGTCCACTCCGGTCCTCTCGTACTAGGAGCAGCTTTCCTCAAATCTCCAACGTCCACGGCAGATAGGGACCGAACTGTCTCACGACGTTCTAAACCCAGCTCGCGTACCACTTTAAATGGCGAACAGCCATACCCTTGGGACCGGCTTCAGCCCCAGGATGTGATGAGCCGACATCGAGGTGCCAAACACCGCCGTCGATGTGAACTCTTGGGCGGTATCAGCCTGTTATCCCCGGAGTACCTTTTATCCGTTGAGCGATGGCCCTTCCATACAGAACCACCGGATCACTATGACCTACTTTCGTACCTGCTCGACGTGTCTGTCTCGCAGTCAAGCGGGCTTGTGCCATTACACTAACCGCACGATGTCCGACCGTGCTTAGCCCACCTTTGTGCTCCTCCGTTACGCTTTGGGAGGAGACCGCCCCAGTCAAACTACCCACCACACAGTGTCCTCATCCCCGATAAGGGGACCAAGTTAGAACCTCAAACATGCCAGGCTGGTATTTCAAGGTTGGCTCCACTCGAACTGGCGTCCGAGTTTCAAAGCCTCCCAGCTATCCTACACAAGCATGCTCAAAGTTCACTGTGAAGCTATAGTAAAGGTTCACGGGGTCTTTCCGTCTAGCCGCGGATACACCGCATCTTCACGGCGATTTCAATTTCACTGAGTCTCGGGTAGAGACAGCGCCCCCATCGTTACGCCATTCGTGCAGGTCGGAACTTACCCGACAAGGAATTTCGCTACCTTAGGACCGTTATAGTTACGGCCGCCGTTTACCGGGGCTTCGATCAAGAGCTTCGCACGAGTGCTAACCCCATCAATTAACCTTCCGGCACCGGGCAGGCGTCACACCGTATACGTCCACTTTCGTGTTTGCACAGTGCTGTGTTTTTAATAAACAGTCGCAGGGGCCTGGTATCTTCGACCGGCTTCCGCTCCACCCGCGGGGGTTTCACGTACACACCGGCGTGCCTTCTCCCGAAGTTACGGCACCATTTTGCCTAGTTCCTTTACCCGAGTTCTCTCAAGCGCCTTGGTATTCTCTACCTGACCACCTGTGTCGGTTTGGGGTACGGTCTCGAATAGCCTGAAGCTTAGAAGATTTTCCTGGAAGCAGGGCATCAATGACTTCGCGCCCTTGGGCACTCGTCGTCACGTCTCAGGATTGTGGACCCGGATTTGCCTAAGTCCACTCCCTACTCGCTTAAACCGGGACAACCGTCGCCCGGCTCACCTAGCCTTCTCCGTCTCTCCATCGCAGCTATCCAAGGTACGGGAATATTAACCCGTTTCCCATCGACTACACCTTTCGGTCTCGCCTTAGGGGCCGACTCACCCTGCGCCGATTAGCGTTGCGCAGGAACCCTTGGTCTTCCGGCGTGCGGGTTTTTCACCCGCATTGTCGTTACTCATGTCAGCATTCGCACTTCTGATACCTCCAGCAAGCTTCTCAACTCACCTTCGCAGGCTTACAGAACGCTCCCCTACCCCGCATACAATGTATGCAGCCGCAGCTTCGGTGACCAGTTTGAGCCCCGTTACATCTTCCGCGCAGGCCGACTCGACTAGTGAGCTATTACGCTTTCTTTAAAGGATGGCTGCTTCTAAGCCAACCTCCTAGCTGTCTGAGCCTTCCCACATCGTTTCCCACTTAACTGGTACTTTGGGACCTTAGCTGGCGGTCTGGGTTGTTTCCCTCTTCACGACGGACGTTAGCACCCGCCGTGTGTCTCCCGGATAGTACTCACAGGTATTCGGAGTTTGCATCGGGTTGGTAAGTCGAGATGACCCCCTAGCCGAAACAGTGCTCTACCCCCTGTGGTATTCGTCCGAGGCGCTACCTAAATAGCTTTCGGGGAGAACCAGCTATCTCCGGGCTTGATTAGCCTTTCACTCCGATCCACAAGTCATCCCCTGGCTTTTCAACGACAGTGGGTTCGGTCCTCCAGTGCCTGTTACGGCACCTTCAACCTGCTCATGGATAGATCGCCCGGTTTCGGGTCTATGTCCAGCGACTGATTCGCCCTATTCAGACTCGGTTTCCCTACGGCTCCCCTAAACGGTTAACCTCGCCACTGAACATAAGTCGCTGACCCATTATACAAAAGGTACGCCGTCACAGAACAAGTCTGCTCCGACTGCTTGTACGCATACGGTTTCAGGGTCTATTTCACTCCCCTCACAGGGGTTCTTTTCGCCTTTCCCTCACGGTACTGGTTCACTATCGGTCAGTCAGGAGTATTTAGCCTTGGAGGATGGTCCCCCCATGTTCAGTCAACGTTTCTCGTGCGCCGACCTACTCGATTTCACTGGACTCAGGTTTCGGATACGGGGCTATCACCCACTATGGCGGCTCTTTCCAGGGCCTTCTCCTACCAGTTGTCCAGCTTAAGGGCTGGTCCCCGTTCGCTCGCCGCTACTTAGGGAATCTCGGTTGATTTCTTTTCCTCGGGGTACTTAGATGTTTCAGTTCCCCCGGTTCGCCTCTTACACCTATGGATTCAGTGTAAGATACCTAACCGAAGTTAGGTGGGTTTCCCCATTCAGAGATGTCCGGATCACAGCTCGTTTGCCAGCTCCCCGAACCTTATCGCAGGCTTCCACGTCTTTCATCGCCTCTGACTGCCAAGGCATCCACCGTATGCGCTTAGTTGCTTGACTATATAACCCCAAGACAACTGTGTTCCCTTTATCGACGTCCGGGTAAACCAGGAAATCCATAACGGGAGACAGTTACTTGAAGCGATATAACAACCACTTCAACGACAACACCGGATAACGCTTGAAATCGCTATCACTTTGAACAGTTTCTCTCGGAGATAATGAGAGAAATCTATTCGTGTTCTATCTCGTCCAATTTGTTAAAGAGCAAATCTGACCCAGTGATCAGAAAG
>NZ_LLXM01000013.1:0-249551 GCF_001447135.1 Marinobacter sp. P4B1 | reverse complement strand
TGAAGTGGACCCCAAATTTTGGACAGGTGCCTAAGCTCTGATTCATCATCTCCATAAGGAGGAGAATCATGAGCAAGAAACGCAAGCAATACAGCGCATCATTCAAGTCCAAAGTCGCCCTGGCTGCCCTCAAGGGCGACCAGACCACATCCGAAATTGCTGCCCGTTTCCAGATCCACCCCACCATGGTCAGCACCTGGAAGCGCGAACTGCTGGAGAATGCCCCGGGCCTCTTCGAAGGCAAGAAGAAAGCCGGCAAGCAATCCGATGAGCCCAGCACAGACGAACTTTACCGAGAGATTGGCCGACTGACGGTGGAACGCGATTTTTTGTCGCGCAAGCTCGATCAGTAAGCCGTCAACAGCGGTTGGCGATGATCGAGCGTGGTCATCCCCAAGTCAGTCTTTCGCGCCAGTGTGAGCTGCTCAAGCTGAGCCGCTCATCGGTGTACTACGTCCCTCGTGAGCAGTGTCAGGAGGATCTGGATCTGATGTACCTGATTGATCAACAGCACCTGGAAACGCCGTACTATGGCTCTCGCAAGATGCGGGTCCACTTGCAGCACCAGGGCTATCGGGTCAACCGGAAGCGGGTGCAGCGGCTGATGCGCACCATGGGCATTCAGGCGGTGTATCCGCGCCCCAGAACCAGCATTCCGGGCGATGGGCACAAGGTGTACCCGTATCTGCTCACAGGGCTGAAAATCGACCGCCCCAACCAGGTGTGGGCAACAGATATTTCATATATCCCGCTGGCCCGGGGCTTCATGTATCTGGTTGCCATCATCGACTGGTACAGCCGCAAGGTGTTGTCCTGGCGAGTCTCCAACACCATGGACACAGACTTCTGCGTCGATGCACTGGAGGAGGCTCTACAGCGCCACGGAACACCGGAGGTCTTCAACACCGATCAGGGCGTCCAGTTCACCAGCGAGGCCTTCACAAGCGTTCTCAAAGAGCATGGCATCCGGATCAGCATGGACGGCAAAGGCTGCTACCATGACAACATCTTTGTGGAACGGCTCTGGCGCAGCGTCAAACACGAGTGCGTCTACCTCACTGCCTTCGAGGATGGCCGACACTTGAAGCAGGCGCTCCACCGGTACTTCCGGCATTACAATCAGACCCGGTACCACCAAACCCTTGATTACCAAACACCGGATGAGGTGTACTACCAACAACCCATGACCCTGGCAGCTTGAGCCGGGAATACAGCCGGATCAGAGCTTAACTGCACCTTCAGGCTGTCCAACTGATGGGGTCCACCTCACCTGTTGCTGCTTCTGCCATCGAGAAGCATGTGTATAAAGTATTCCCCAACGATATGAATGCCTATAACACGGTATTCGGTGGCATGATCATGGCCAAGTGTGACCGTCTGGCCCTGGTAGTGGCGGAGCGGCATTCTGCCCATGTATGTGTAACCGCAGCGGTCGACTCCATTCACTTTCGGGCACCGGCGAAGGGCAACGACACCCTGTTGTTCAGCCTGTCGCTGAATCGCAGCTGGGGGTCTTCCATGGAAATCGGCGCCAAGGTGGAGGCGGAAAACAGTTATACCGGGGAAACACGCCATATCCTGTCGGCGTTTTTCACTTTTGTCGCGCTGGATGAACAGGGGAAACCGGTGGATGTGCCGGCGGTGATGCCGGAAACCCCTGAGCAACAAAGGCGCTTTGATAACGCCGAAATCCGTCGGGCAGGGCGATTGAAAACCCGGGAGGAGTTATCCCGGGCAAACAGGTAAGATTAACGCGGTAGCAACTATCGCTTCCGGGCGCGAGTCGTGGTATATCAGCGCCCACCAAGATCAACTTTTTCGGAATCAGGTGTTATGCCAAAAGCGAGCGAGATTAAAAAGAACCAGGCCGTTGAATACGAAGGACGGGTGTATTTCGTTAAGGACATTGAGCGCTCTGTACCCCAGGGCCGTGCCGGCGGCAGCCTGTACCGCATGCGGATGTACGATGTGGTCACCAACCAGAAGCTGGACGAGACCTTCAAGGACTCCGACATGCTGAACCTGGCAGACCTGGTGCGTCGCCCGGTCACGTTTTCCTACGCCGATGGCGACGAGTACGTGTTCATGGACAATGAAGACTTCACTCAGTACATGCTGAACAAGAGCGCCATCGAAGACGAACTGCTGTTTATCACTGAAGATACTCAGGGTGTGATGGCGATTCTGGTCAGCGACACGCCGGTGGCCATTGACCTGCCACCCACGGTGGAACTGACCATCGAAGAAACCGACCCGTCTGTGAAGGGTGGTTCTGCCACCGCGCGTACCAAGCCGGCTCACCTGACCACAGGGCTGGTTGTTCAGGTGCCGGAGCACATCTCCACCGGCGACCGCATCAAGGTGAACGTGGAAGAGCGCAAGTTCCTCAGCCGCGCCTGATGTGTTTGATCCGCTCTGTCAGCCGATGGAGCGGATCTCGCTGCCGCTCAGGTGGCGATACCCGCCAACAGGAAGCTCCGGGTCCAGTACCAGGCTTCCCATGCTTTCCCGGTGCAGTGACGTCACCCGATTGCCTACTGCGTGGAACATCCGCTTTACCTGGTGATACCGCCCTTCAAAAATGGTGACCCTCGCCTCGTGATCGTTCAGCGGTTCCAGCTGCGCAGGAGAGGTTGTCAATTGCTCGAACTCGAACCAGATACCCTCGGCAAAGTGCAGGGCGGTCTCCGGGCTGATAGGGTCAGCTGTTGTTACCCGGTACACTTTCGGAATCTTCACGGCAGGTTCTGTCAGCCGGCGAGACCAGGTGCCGTCATTGCTCAGAATCAGCAGCCCGGTGCTGGCCCGGTCCAGGCGCCCGCCAATGTGCAGGTACGGGCGTAACGCCGGCTCAATCAGTTCCATAACGGTGGGGTGCTGGTCGTCTCGGGTGGCACTCAGGTAGCCGGCGGGTTTGTGCAGCATCAGGTAATAGGCCGGTTCGGCCGACTGGATAATATCCTTGTCGATCTTCACTTCCCGGAATCGGGAGATGTCTTCGTTGCCGTCCCGACAGACCGAACCATCCACCCTTACGCGCCCGGCTGCCAGTAACTGACTGGCCATGCGGCGGCTGATACCGTTCTGGTTGCTGACGATGCGGGCAAGCTTCATTCGGCGGGTGGGGCAAGTTGGCTGAGTTTGTTGACCAGCTTGCGCCAGCCAATCGGCAGGCGCGCTTCCAGCGTATTCAGCCGGGCTTTGTCGGCCGGCAGCGGGTCAATGGCCTGCTTGTGGCCGTAAATCACCCAGTTGTTGGTTTTGCTTTTGAAGACCAGTAACAGGGGAAACTGGCGCCGGAGCTCCCGAAGCAGGTTGCCATCCGGTTCTGGCATACGATGATAGTTCAGCACCAGCCAGCCCCGGGCCGACAGCGCCCGACTGCAGGCCTTGATGAACTGGCGCTGGCTTTGGGCCGGGCTCATCCGGTCCGCGCTGTACAGGTCGGTCAGGATCATATCGGTACTGGCTTCCGGTAAGTTATCCACCGCCACGCGGGCATCGGCAATGTGGATGTTAAGCCGGTCAGACTCGGGCAGGGAGAACCACTCCCTGGCAATGTCTGCCACCTTGCGGCGCAATTCATAAACCTCGATGGACGCTTCCGGCAGCAGGGTGAACAGGCCATGGGCCAGCGCGCCACCACCCAGCCCCAGGACGGTCACTTTAGATGGAGTGGTGAAGGCGAGGGGTAAAAGCATGGCGCGGTTGTATTCGTGTACCGGAACCTGGGGCGCCGTGCGCAGAATCTTGCTTTGCTCGAACACCGAATCAAAGCTCAGGATTCGGTGTTTTCGGTCGTCAATCACCAGGATGTTGCCGTAGTTATCCCGAGCCACATGGACAATATCGCCCTTGATTTCCGGGCTTTTAAGAATGGTGCCCATCAGTTCTTGGCGTAGCGCTGGTGCAGTATGCCAACGCGCTCAACATAGGCCTTGGTTTCCGCATAGGGGGGAATGCCGTTGTAGCGCCCGACGGCACCCGGGCCGGCATTGTACGCGGCCGTCGCCAGGCGGATGTCGCCACCAAAACGTTCCAGCATCTGTGACAGGTAGTCCACGCCGCCTCGGATGTTCTCGCGGGCCTGCAAGGGGTTCTGTACACCCAGTTCCTTAGCCGTACCGGGCATCAGCTGCATCAAACCCTGTGCGCCTACTGGCGAGATGGCTTCGGGGTTGAAGGCAGATTCCGCATGGATGACGGCACGAACCAGGGCCGGGTCGACATCATGCTCCCGCGCGGCGGTCAGGATTTCATCCCGATAGGGTGTCAGGAACAGGGGAGTCTTGTGCCAGTCCACCCTGGAACCGGGGTCGCAGGCATAGCAATGGAACCGGATAACCTCCACCTCGGCGTTACCCGGGCGCTGGCTGCTGTAGGCCACCACGCCGTGTTCGTCGGTGTAGCGATAGACCGTTTCGGTTTTGGTAGAGGCCCGGGGCTGTGCCTTGCTCTTCACGTTGGTGTATTCCACCCGGCCATCCGGATGGACAATCCGCTGAATGCTGTCGGCTTTGGCGCTGCTGACCAACGCCATCGCCAGGAACAGGCCAGTGATGAGGGCTCGTGCCGGTGTGTTCAGGAAATAGTTACGCATTGCTCGCCTGGGGATAAACAGCCTACCAACGAATTTACCGGTATTGGCTGTGGGAATGTACCGGTAATTGTAGGATTTTGGTGCCGTGATGATACGGAATGTTGATGGGTTCACAAGAGACTTTCGGTAACTCGGCGATGCTCTTGTGCAGACAGTAGGCTACACTGCTAGGAATATGACAACACGGGAGTATTCCATGCCGTTCTCGCCAAAGCACCTTGCTGAACTGAACCTTCTGCTGCAGTTCCCTTCAACCTCCACTCAGGAAGGTATCAAGGTTCATGCCCATTCCGCTGCGCCGGAGACCGTCAAGGCAGCTGAAACGCTGTTTGCCAAAGGTCTGATCAGCCAGATGGACGGAGGCTACCTTACCCCCATGGGGTGCGAGGCGGTTGAGCTTACCCAGAAGCTCCAGGCGATGATTGCCGAGCCCTGACACCAACCTGTTTGAAACAGTAGCGCTGCACCCGGCCAAAACGGTCGGGTGGGGTGCTTTGTTATTCGTGTAGCGGCAGCCGAAACCTATGCCACCGATCTACTACTCCCTGTTTGTGCCCGCGCTGTTCGTCTGGTTGTGGAGCACCGGTTTTATTGGCGCCAAGTACGGCTTGCCTTATGCAGAGCCATTTACCCTGCTGCTGATTCGTATGCTGTTGACGCTCATACCGTTAACCGTTCTGGCGCTGGTGATGAAATCACGCTGGCCGGGTTGGCGCGGAGCGGGGCACCTGGCGGTGACCGGGTTGCTGGTGCAGGGAACCTATTTGGGCGGCGTGTTCTATGCCATTGACCAGGGCATGCCTTCTGGGCTGGTATCGTTGATCGTTGGCTTGCAGCCCCTGGTCACGGCCCTGGCGGCGGTCTTGTTGCTTCGGGAAACCGTTGCGGGCCGTCAGTGGTCAGGGTTGGTTATGGGATTGGTGGGGGTGGCCCTGGTGCTGGCTGAGAAGCTCGGGGATGGCTCGAACGGAGCGGGTTTCTCACCGGTTACCTTGCTTTGGGCGGGGCTGTCCCTGGTTGGTATTTCGCTGGGAACGGTTTATCAGAAGCGTTTCGGAACCGGGGTAGACCTGATCTCCGGCACCATGATCCAGTACACCGCCGCCGCTGCCTTGTTTGCCCTGGGTGCTTTTACTCTGGAAACCCGCGAAATCCAGTGGTCACTGCAGTTCAGCCTTGCCCTGGGCTGGCTGGTATTCGGGTTGTCGGTAAGTGCAATTCTGATTCTGATGTGGCTGATACGCAGAGGGGCTGCTTCCCAGGTGGCGAGTCTGTTCTACCTGGTGCCGCCGGTGACGGCGCTGGAAGCCTTCATTCTGTTTGATGAACGGCTGGGGCCAATGGCGATAGCCGGTGGCGTGGTCGCAGTAGCCGGGGTGGCCCTCGTTGTGACCGGAGGGCCACGACCGGTGAAAACCTAGACCTTGGGGCCTTTACCGCGAAGCATGTTGAATAACAGGGACACGACCAACAGTACAAGGAAGATGAAAAACAGTATCTTCGCAAATCCTGCCGCAGTTCCCGCAATGCCTCCGAACCCGAGAACTCCCGCGATAATCGCAATAACAAGACAAACTATAGCCCAGTAGAGCATCTCCTATCCTCCGTTTCAGGGGTGCCCTTTAAAAGTGGCACAGTCCTTCAGGAAGCGCAATTGAGAAGCACTTACCGTTGAGTAATGGTTTGGCAGGAGTTCTACTTGCCAGCTACGATACCGGCCACCAGTCGCCCCGCCAGCGCTACCAGAATGGCTCCGAACACCCGCTCGAACCAGACCGCCCGTTTCTTCAGCATATCCAGCCACTTCGGGTTGGAAAACAGCCAGGCCACGATCAGGTACCAGCCGGTATCAATCACCAGTGCGGTAGCGGCATAGCCAAACTTTGCCATCAGGGTGGTATCCACCCCGACCACCTGGCTGAACAGCGCCAGGAAAAATACCGCGATTTTGGGGTTGAAGAAGGCAATCAAGAAGCCGTCCCGGGCGGCGTTGCGGGTGCTGGGCGCTTCGGGCAGGGCCTGATCGCTTTGAGCCTTGGCGGTGAGTCCTTTAAACCCGAGCCATGCCAGGTACAGCGCCCCGGCCCATTGCAGAATGGTGAATGCTATTGGCGATGCGGTAATCACCGCCGCCAGGCCGAGAATGCTCAGAAACGCGTAGATGCCCACGCCAAGACCATGGGACAGCGCCGCGACAACGCCATTCCGGCGCCCGCCGGTCATGGTCTGTTTCAGCACCAGGGCCAGGGAGGGGCCGGGCGACATGGCGCCAAGCACGCAGATGGTTACAACAGCTAACCAGGTGGTCAGGGTCATGGGGTTTCTCTGTTCAGTCGGTTTTTCGGGTGGGGTAAACAGACCGTGACAGGGTGGGCTCGCAACCGATCACCTGCCGTGCCTGTTTGTGGGCGTGAAGGTACCAGCGCTGGCCGCCATTGGTAAAGGTATTGCTGGCAACCGGGAAATCCCGGGTTTGCACGGTGCTGGGTATCGGGGTGCCATCGGCATGGCGGTACACGCAGGAGGTTCCGATGGTCATGGCCTGCCGCACGGGCAGGGTAATAAAGCCGTCATCACTGACTTGCGGGGGCTCGTCGTTGATGCTGATAACCTTCAGGCAGGGGCCGAAGTGGATGCGGTTCTGGTCGCCCACTTTTTCTTCAAGGCAATGATGGGCCTTCAGCAATACCGCGTCATCGGCAATATCGCCTTTTGGCCCGGGAAGGCTCTGGCAAGCTGCCAGGGCCGCACTTAGCAGCAGTGTGACGGCTGCGCGTTTCATCAATGGCTCCTTGGTGTCAGTTGCAGGTTGCCTTGCCAGTCGGAACGAAGGGCCTGCAGTAACTGGCGGTCGCGCCCGTAGATATCCTCCCGGAACTGGTAGGTTCCGGCGCGATCAACCCAGACGGTCCAGTACTGCAGGTGAACCGGCACCGGGTTCCGGAGGATGGCGTTGATCGGCTCGCTCGATTGCAGGGCTTCCTGAATGGCCCGATGGTCCCAGTCGCTGTTGCCCTCGAGCAACTTATTCGCCAGCTCAAACGGCCGCTCCACCCGGATGCAGCCGGAACTCAGGGTACGATCCATGCGGCTGAACAGGTATTGGCCCGGGGTGTCGTGCAGGTACACATCATACTGGTTCGGGAACATGAATTTCACCTGGCCGACGGCGTTCTGCGGTCCGGGCTGCTGCACCAGTTGATAGGGGAAGTTGTTTTTGGTCAGGCTATCCCAGTCGATGGTAGCGGGATCAATCTCGACACGGTTGGCGCCCCAGCCTTGATATACCTTGAAGCCGAGCCGGTCCAGGTAGCCGGGATCTCGGCGGATCACTGGCAGCTGGTCTTCGATCATCAGCCGGCGCGGAACCGTCCAGGTGGGGTTGAAGACCAGGTAGCGGATACGGTCACTGAACACCGGTGTCTGCCGGTAGGGCTGGCCGACGATCACCCGCTGGCGCATGGTTTCCTGGCCGTTTTCCACCATGATCAGCTCATAACCGGCAATGTTTACCAAGATGTAGGTATCGCCCAGCGAATCCGGCAGCCAGCGCCATCGCTCCAGGTTGGCGTCGATCTGTTGTAGCCGTTCCAGGGGCATCTGATTGATGGCGGCCAGGGTTTTGCGGCCGATGATGCCGTCAGGGTCTAGTCCGTGGCGGGCCTGGAAGGCTGGAATCACGGCGAGCAGGTCATCACTGTACAGCTGGTCGGCAAAGCCGGTATCGAATGCTTCTGAGCTGTCGTTGTCCCGGGCCGGCAGATCGCCGAGCAGCCTCAGCCGCGCACGGACCTCAATCATTCTGGAGTCTGTATCCCCGGGCCGGATGGCCGGGCCGGAGTCGATCACCGGCCAGGGCTGACCCAGCAGGTCAGAGACTTCTTTGCGGAGCGCCACCAGTTTCCGGTAGGCCGGCGCTTCCGGTTTCAGGCCTTGCAGGGTTTTGTCGATGCTGTGGTCCAGTATGGCGGCCCCCAGCACTTCATGCATTTTTCTCTGCTGCCCGGAGGGCTGCCATCGGGCGGAGCGGGTTTCCTGATCAAGCTTGCCATCATGCAGGTGTGTGGCAAGCAGCAGGAAGGCGTCAGACAATACCAGGTCGAGATCAGCCTGCAGGTCCTCACCATTGTGGTCCAGCGGCTGCGACGCAAAGTCCGCCAGGCTGTCGTAATGGTAGTCGCCAGGGTTCAGGCCATCATTGGAGGCTTCACGGATGGCCTGCAGCAGTTCCTCCCGTGCCGGGAAAGAGCGCCATGCCGGTTCGTAGTTTCGGGCTTCATAGAACTGGACGAGCGCGTCGCGGGAGTGCAGGTGAGCGCCAAGAACCACCACCGGCTCACCGGCCTGCAAGGCCTCGACCCGGTTGATAATACTATCGTCGCTGTGGGAATTTCCGGCCAGCGCCAGTAACATCAAACCCAACAGACAGCTCTGCCAGAATCTGCGACGGTTGGCATCCTGCATCTGTCTCCCCTCCGTGTCATCATTAGCTTTTAGCCCAGCCGTTCTAACCTGCATGCCGGAGCCCGCTTTTATCCATGTCTGACCTGACTGTAGTCCAGTATATCCTGATTGCATTGATCTTTGTCTGGAGCGGGTTTGTCCGGTCAGGGCTGGGTTTCGGTGGTGCCGTGTTGTCCCTGCCGTTCCTTTTACTGGTTCTTGATGAACCTTTGGTGTTTTTGCCGTTGATTTCGATACACCTGCTGGTGTTCTCCTCCCTGACCATCTGGCTCAACAACCGGAAGGGCGCGAAGGACCGGCAGGCAGGTGGCACGGGCACCGTAGACTGGCGTTATCTGGGGCGCCTGCTGGCGATCATGATTGTGCCCAAGCTGATCGGCGTATTCGGGCTGATTACCCTGCCGGGCTATGTGATGAGCTCGATCATTTTTGTAATCGTGGCGCTGTATTCATTGTCGTATATTGCAAACCGCCCGTTCCGTAGCGGCAGCAAGACGGTCGATACCATTTTCCTGATGCTCGGGGGCTACATCAGCGGCACTTCACTGATTGGTGCTCCGTTGATTATTGCAGTGGCGGCGCAACACCTACCCAAGGAGAAACTCAGGGATACCTTGTTTGCCCTGTGGTTTATCCTGGTACTGATCAAGCTGTCGGCATTTATCTGGGCGGGTGTCGACCTGCAACTCATTCATCATTTGTGGCTGCTGCCGGCGGCGGCCGTGGGACATGTGATCGGGCTCTATGTGCACGGCCGCATGCTCCAGGCCGAAGGTTCGTTGTTTTTCCGGGTGCTGGGTGTCGTGCTGCTGGTGGTTAGCACCATCGGGATGGTTTCTGTCTGGCGTTAGGCGTAATCTGTCAGGAAGGCATCTAATTCAGGGAGGATAACGCGATGAACGCGACCGATCCCGACTTTGCAGCCCTGCGTCGCGCCATGGTGAAGTTACAGGTTTCCGGGCGAGGCATTCGTGATGGCCGGGTACTGGAAGCCATGGCCAGGGTACCGAGGGAAGTTTTCGTTCCTGCCCACCTCGCAGACGAAGCCTGCGAAGACCATCCGCTGCCTATTGGCCACGGCCAAACCATTTCACAACCCTACATTGTGGCCTTGATGGCCGAAGCCCTGGAGCTTACCGGACGGGAACGGGTGCTGGATATCGGCACGGGCTCCGGGTACGCCGCAGCCGTGCTGGCCAGCCTGGCGCTTGAAGTGTATTCCATAGAGCGAATCCCGGAACTGGCAGACCTTGCCCGGCGAAACCTTGATGCAGCCGGATTTTCCCAGGTTCATGTGATGTGCGGTGATGGCACGCTGGGCTGGCCGGAAGCCGCGCCATTTGATGGCATCTGCGTAGCCGCAGGGGCTCCGGTGGTTCCCGACTCTCTCAAACAACAACTGACCATTGGCGGCCGGTTGGTTATACCGGTGGGGCCTGAGCATTCTGTGCAGCAGTTGACAGTCCTCACCCGCTGTTCAGAGCATGATTACCAGCAGAAAAACTTTGGTGATGTGCGGTTTGTGCCCCTGCTGGGTGAGGAAGGCTGGCCCTGAGGGCGCTTCAGGTACCCAGCATTCCCGCGTAGGCTGTGTAGAAAAAGGCGCAGGAACCCAGCAGGATCAGGCCCCAGGCTGGAGCGGTCATGGCAGAACGTGTCGGCTTGTTCATAGCTACCTCCCTTGGCAATGCTATTGATACGCTGACGTCTTCACTGTAGACCATGATTGATAAATGTCACAAACTAAATTGTTCAGATAACGACCAGACAACATGACTATAACAACAATAAGGAGCCGTTATGGCTATCGATCCGCAGAAACCCACCTCGCTTCACAGCCTGTTCTACTGGGCAGAGAAACATCCTGACAACGTTTACCTGACCCAGCCATACCCCGACGGCCGGGTAGAAGACCTCACCTGGGCGCAGGCGGCGGACCAGGTTCGGCGGATGGCCGGTTACCTGAACGGGCTGGACTTACCTCAGCCCAGCAATATCGCCATCCTCGGCAAAAACAGTGCCCACTGGATTCTGGCGGACCTGGCCATATGGGCGGCCGGCCATGTAAGCGTGCCCCTGTACCCGACGCTTAACGGTGAAACCGCGGCCTATGTGCTCGAACACAGCGAGGCGAAGTTGCTGTTCCTGGGCAAGCTGGACGGCACAGCGGATGGCTGGAATGACATCAAGGGTCACATTCCTCCGGATCTGCTGATTGTTTCGTTGTCCATGTCACCCAGGAACGACACGCCAACCTGGCAGGACATCGTTGCCAGTCAGTCGCCTGCCGAGCCCAGGCTGCCGAACCCGGATGACCTGGCTACCATTGTCTACACGTCCGGCAGTACCGGCCGGCCCAAGGGCGTGATGCACAGCTTCCGTACCATGATTTCGGTGGCAGATGGCCTGCAGCAGTTGTTCCCGGTGTCCTCTTCCGAGCGCATGTTGTCCTACCTGCCGCTGGCCCACGTGGCGGAGCGGGCAGCCGTAGAAACCCAGTCCCTGTATTACGGCTTCCATCTTTACTTTGCCAACTCGCTGGACACCTTCCAGGAAGACCTGCAGCGGGCGCGGCCTACGCTGTTTTTCTCGGTGCCTCGCCTGTGGATGAAGTTCTACCTGGGGGTGAATGCCAAGCTGCCGCCGAAGAAGCAGAAGCTGCTGTTCAGTATTCCGGTGATCAGCTCCCTGGTAAAAAAGAAAGTATTGAAGCAACTGGGGCTGGACCATTGCCGGGCGGCCCTGACCGGCGCTGCACCACTCTCGGCCGAGATTATTGGCTGGTACCGGAACCTGGGGCTGGAGTTGCTGGAGGTTTATGGCATGTCTGAAAACTTCGGCTATTCCCACGCCAACCGGCCCGGGCAGGCAAGGGTTGGCAGCGTGGGTATGGCCAACCCGGGCGTTGAACACCGGATTGGCGATGGCGGCGAGGTTCAGGTGAAAAGTCCCGGGCAGATGGTGGGTTACTTCAAGAATGAGGAGAAAACCCGGGAAGATATTACCGAAGACGGTTTCCTGAAAACCGGTGATATGGGCGAAATCGACGAGCAGGGCTATCTGCGAATCACCGGCCGGGTGAAAGACCTGTTCAAAACCTCCAAGGGTAAGTACGTGGTGCCGGTGCCGATCGAAAACCGGTTTAACCACCCGAAAGCGGAGGTTGTATGCGTGGCCGGTGCCAACCAGCCGCAACCCTGCCTGATGGTTCTGCTGTCAGAAGAAGCGCGTGATGAGCTGGATCGGGGGGCGGATCGCAGCGAACTGGAGCAGGAGCTAGCCCGGGAGCTGGAAGCGGTGAACGCCGACTGCGAATCCCACGAGAAGGTTGCCTTTGTGGTGGTGGTCCGGGAGCCCTGGACTATGGAGAACGGGATGCTCACACCCACCATGAAGATCAAGCGCAACGTGATCGAAGATTTCTACAACCGCAAGATGGACGAGTGGTTTGCCCGGAATGCCAAGGTGATCTGGGAGTTCTGAACGTTCTTCGAGGCAAACAAAAACCCCGGCATGGAATCCATGCCGGGGTTTTTTGATTCAGGCTGCCGGGCTTATACGCCGCCCTGTACCTGGGGCATATCCTGGGCTGCGGCAACTGCCTTGCGGTTGGCAATGCGCAGTTTGCGGCCGATAAACTGCACCACCTGTTTTGTCGCGGCGCGGGTATACTGGCGGCGCATCTCCACTCCATTGTGGAGGATGCTTGATGGCTGCGGGCGAACGCTCGCGGTGTACTTCTGAATCATGGCGCCTTCCTCCTTCATCGGGTGGCTGGAATCGTTAACTTGCACACAATTCTAGGGGTTCTTATTTGCAGTTTGAATACGGTAAACTCCGTACTCACGTTGCAAATATGCAGTAACTATGGACTGGGATTATCTTCGATATATACGGGCTCTGGCAATAGCCGGAACCTTCGCAAAAGCCGGTGAATTGCTGGGTGTTCACCAAACCACTGTTTTACGGCGACTTGACCAGGTGGAAGAGTCCCTGGGGGTTCAGTTTTTCGAGCGCAACCGGGACGGATTGCAGCTGACACCAGTCGGGGAAATGGCCTTTCGGGAAGCGGAAAGGCTGGCAACCGATATGGAAAACCTCGAACGCAAACTGGTGGGCCAGGACGGTGCGCCTGTGGGCAAGGTCCGGATTGCCGCCGAAGACGCCATGATGAACGAGCTGCTGAGCCCGATCCTGGCGGAACTGGTGCGGGAGTATCCGGACATCGAACTGGAAGTGCTTACCGACAACGATGTTGCCAACCTGAGCCACCGGGAAGCCGACCTGACGCTTCGCCCGGAAAACAAACCCCAGGCTACCCTTGAGGGCGAGCGCATTGCCGCGATTGATTCGGCGGTTTATGGCGCTGCGAAATACTGCCGGCGCAATCGAGATATGGACATCGAAAACCAGCCGGAAGCCTGCACCTGGATTCTTCCGGATGAGTCTTTCAGCCACCTGGCAACGGGCCGGTGGTACCGAAAGCATCTCAAGAACGTAAACTCGGTCATTCGCTGCAACAGCCTGCAGGCAATGGCTGCCCTGGCCAGGGCCGGCGCCGGGCTGGCGGTTCTGCCTTGCTACCTTGGCGAGCCGGCAAAGGAATTGCGCCGGCTGTCAGACCCCCTGGACGGTGAAAGTGTCGACCTCTGGTTGCACGTCAACCAGGACACCCAGCAAATGGCCCGGGTGCGGATTGTGATGGAGTTTCTGGCCGAACGCCTGCAGGCACTGGAGTCTGCCGTCGAGTTCAGCGCAACTCTCTGAGCTCAACCTTCAGCCGAACAGAAGGGCCAGAACTGATACCACCGCCAGCACTGGAACTCGGCTTCGCAGGTTTGCAGCTGGTTGTGATACCGGAAGGCCCGGTTCTGAACCCTTTGCGCGAGGGACTTGATGGCCGGTTTCTGGTCAAAGGATCGCCGGGCATAGCCGCCGCGGCCCTCGTGGTAGGCAAGATACAGCTGCGCGGGCGCGGTCAGGGCGATGCCCAGGTGCCGGTGGCTCAGCTGGTTGTACCAGCCCACGAAATCCAGCGCATATTCCATATCGGTGCGAACGGTTCGCCAGCTGCCGTCTGTGGCAATCAGGTATTCACCCCAGGCCGGGTCCAGGGCTTGGGCATAGCCCAGCGCGGTGGTGGGTCGTTTCCACGGAATCAGCCCCCAGAGCCGGGTGCGGGGAGGGCGGGCGTGGCTGCGAAAGGATGATTCGTAATAGACAAACGCCAGCTGGGTAGCCACAGGCGTGCCCCATTTCTCCTGTGAGGCCCGGGCGTAGTCATACCAAGCGGTATGTTCGCGGAAGATCTCGCAGATGTTGTCCGTGTTGGCCGGCGGCTCGGGCGCCAGCAGGCTGAAGCGCAGCGTTGCCCAGATGCCGATGACCAGGCCGAGCAGGGGCAGGCCATACCAGCTCACCCGTGAGCGCCACACATTAAAACGCTTGTTGCGGTTTTTTCGGGGTTTTCTGGTCTTTTTCCGGCTCATCCCTACCAAACTGTCATCTCCGAAGCCCCACGGACGCTTGCCCGGGTGCCTGTTGCCGTGTCATAAACAGGGCGATTTGATCATCAGGATAATAGAGAAATGCGACTGAACTCCCTAGTTAAACCTCTTTTAATCACCGGCTTTATGCTTGCGGGCACGGCCCAGGCTGCGCCTGATGTCAGGGAGGTTCTGGAAGCATCTCCGGTAGATGACATTGTGGCCCAGTACCCGGAGATGATGAGCCGGGGTATTCAGGACGGCCTGAAACAGAGTGGCCAGGTGCCGCCCATGGTGGCAGACAGCATCGGGTTTCTGGTCAGCAACAGTTTTCGTGCAGCCGATATAGAGCAAAGGATTGTCGCCAACCTGGAAGCTGCCCTGACACCGGAGCAGTTGGAAGAGGTGCACGGCTGGTACCAGACACCGGTGGCCGGCAAGATCGCCGAGGCGGAAATCGCCGCGTCCGCACCGGCAGCCTGGCCGGAGATTCGCAGCCGGGCGGAAGATCTGAACAAACGCTACCAGGGTACGGCCCGGGAAAAGCTGTTTGACCGCTTCGATGCGGCGTCACGGGCCACCGAGAGTGCAGTGGATACGACCATCGCCGTTCAGCTCGGGTTGGGTACCGCCATGGCAGCCCTGAGCCGGGACTCGGTGCACCACGAAAAAATGCGCGAACGGCTGGAAAGCCAGCGCCCGGCTTTGCGGGGTATGGTGGGCCAGCAAGTCTACGACGGCTATCTGTTCACCTATCGCGATATCAGTAACCAGGAAATGAACCTGTATCTGGATTTTCTTGAAAGCGAGGCGGGCAGGAGTTTCACCCGGGTGGTCACAAACAGTGTTCAACAAGCCGTCATCGAACCGGTTGAAAGCATCGGAGCCCGGCTGGCGGCGTTTGGGAACTTCGGCGGGGAGTAGGGCGTTTACGTTTTAACCGGAACAGTGCCGCCTGCGCGATGCACAGGCGGCCGGCAAACCTTAGCTGCGGGAAGTCACTTCCAGCAGGTGGTAGCCAAACTGGGTCTTGATGGGGCCGATCACGGTGTTCAGATCGCTGCTGAACACGGCCTTGTCAAACTCGGGAACCATCTGGCCCGGGCCGAAAGAACCCAGGTCGCCGCCATTGCGGCCAGACGGGCAGGATGAATGCTGCTTCGCGACTTCCGCGAAATCCTGGCCACCTTCGATGGCTTTTTTCAGTTCTTCACACTTGGCTTCGCTGTCTACCAGAATGTGGCGTGCAGTTGCTTGTGCCATGATCAATATCCTGTAGTTGGATGACGGGTGTATGGACGGAAACGTCTGACACGAATGCTGCCCGCACCGGCCGCCAGAGGCAAGCGCTTTTTGTCGGTGTTTCTGCGGTCTCACAGTCTGCCTTGCAAACCTGTACAATGCGCGGTTTCTCTTCGCCGGCGTTGTCCCGGCCCTTACGTTTGCAGGTTCTTTTCTTGATCTCCACCGCCAATCTCACCATGCAGTTCGGGGCCAAGCCCCTGTTTGAAAATGTTTCTGCCAAGTTCGGCAACGGCAACCGTTACGGTCTGATCGGTGCCAACGGCTGCGGCAAGTCCACCCTGATGAAGATTCTGGGTGGCGACCTGGAGCCCTCGGCCGGGCAGGTCATGCTGGAGCCGAACATCCGCCTGGGTAAGCTGCGCCAGGATCAGTTCGCCTACGAGGATTGCACGGTGATGGACACCGTGATCATGGGGCACGAAGAACTGTGGAATGTGAAGAAAGAAAGGGACCGCATCTATTCCCTGTCGGAAATGAGCGAAGAAGACGGCATGGCCGTGGCGGACCTGGAAGTGGAATTCGCCGAAATGGACGGCTACACCGCCGAATCCCGCGCCGGCGAACTGCTGCTGGGCCTGGATATTCCGTTGGAGCAGCATGAAGGGCCCATGAGCGCCCTGGCCCCGGGCTGGAAACTTCGCGTGCTGCTGGCCCAGGCCCTGTTCTCTGACCCGGACGTACTGCTGCTGGACGAGCCCACCAACCACCTGGATATCAACACCATCCGCTGGCTGGAAAACATTCTGGTGGCCCGCAACAGCACCATGATCATCATCTCCCACGACCGCCACTTCCTGAACAGTGTCTGTACCCACATGGCGGACCTGGACTACGGTGAGCTGCGCCTGTTCCCGGGCAACTACGACGAATACATGACCGCCGCCACCCAGGCCCGCGAGCGCATGCTGTCAGACAACGCCAAGAAGAAGGCCCAGATTGCCGAACTGCAGCAGTTTGTCAGCCGCTTCTCGGCCAACGCTTCCAAGGCCAAGCAGGCCACCTCCCGCGCCCGCCAGATCGACAAGATCCAGCTGGAAGAGGTGAAGCCGTCAAGCCGGGTGAGCCCGTTTATCCGCTTCGAGCAGGGCAAGAAACTGCACCGCCAGGCGGTCACCCTGGTAGGCCTGACCAAGGGCTTCGACGAAGGCCCGCTGTTCAAGAACCTGGATTTGCAGATCGAAGCCGGCGAGCGTGTGGCCATCATCGGCCCCAACGGTATCGGTAAAACCACTTTGCTGCAGTGCCTGGCTGGCGCCTATGAGCCGGATGCCGGTGAGGTGAAGTGGACCGACAGTGCCGAGGTAGGCTACTTCGCCCAGGACCATACCACCGACTTTGCCCGTGACGACACCCTGACCGACTGGATGGCCCAGTGGACCACCGGTGGCGAGCAGCTGGTGCGCGGTACTCTGGGGCGGATGCTGTTTTCCGGGGATGATATCGGTAAGTCGGTGAAGGTGATTTCCGGTGGTGAGCAGGGGCGGATGCTGTTTGGTAAGCTGATTCTGCAGAAGCCGAATGTGATGCTGATGGATGAGCCGACGAATCACCTGGATATGGAGTCCATCGAGGCGTTGAACCTGGCGCTGGAGGATTATCCGGGGACGCTGATTTTTGTCAGCCACGACCGGGAGTTTGTTTCGTCGCTGGCGACGCGGATTATCGAGTTGAAGGCGGATAGCATTACCGACTTCAGTGGTAGTTATGATGATTATCTTCGGAGTCAGGGCTACGTTTAAGTATCAAGCATGGGGTGCCGGCACGGGTGTGGGTTGGGCCTTCCAAAACACGCTCCTTCGGCACATCCGTGTGGCGCTTGAGCTCCGCCCCTCAGCGCTTAATGCTCCTGCGTCGCGCTGAGGGTCCTGGGCGGGCCATCCATGGCCAGCCCGTGAAGCGCTTTCGCGCTCCACCCATGGCTCCGCACAGTTTTGGAAGGCCCAACCCACACCCGCGCTCGGACTTCGGAGCTGTATTCAGACACAAGCAAAGGCAACTATTTTGAACGAATCTCAGGTCATTAACGCCACCCGCAAGTGGGTCGAAGACGTCGTCGTTGGCTACAACCTCTGCCCCTTCGCCAAACGGGAACTGGTCAAGAACCGGGTTCGGTTCACGGTGACAGAGGCGAAAAACGAAGACGACCTCCTGCAGGCCCTGCACGCGGAATTGCAGCGTCTGGAAGACGAACCGGAGATTGAGACAACACTGTTGATTCACCCGGACGTGTTGCAGGATTTCTACGCCTACAACGAGTTTCTGGACGCGGCTGATGCGTTGCTGGCCTATCTGGAGCTTGAGGGCGTTTACCAGATCGCCAGTTTCCACCCGGATTACCAGTTTGCTGAAACCGAGCCGGGGGCTGCGGAGAACTACACCAACCGGTCTCCGTATCCTATGCTGCACTTGCTGCGGGAAGCGAGTCTGGAGGCGGCGATTGATGGTTATCCGAATGTGGACGGGATTCCTGATCGGAATATCGCACTGATGAATGAGCTCGGTGCGGAGAAGATGCGGGCGGTTCTGGCGGGTTGTTTTGATAGCCGAGGAGGGAGTCAGGACTGATGTCTGGCGCGCACTATTCCTACCAGTTTCAGGCGAGCAGGATCCGGTCGGAGTTTTTCCGGCTGTTGCCCATTTCGCTGTTTGTGGTGGCGTTTGGTGCAGCTTTCGGCCTGGCGTCTACCCAGGAGGGGTTGTCGCCGCTTGAATCGATTCTGATGAGCGCCACGGTGTTTGCCGGGGCTTCACAGTTTGGCGCGCTGGATTTGTGGGGCACGGAGGTGTCTGTACTGCCGATGATGGTGGTGGTGTTTGCCATCAACTCCCGCCACCTGTTGATGGGCGCTTCGCTGTATCCGATGTTGAAACAGGTGCCGCCCGGGCGACGGTACGGCTTGATGCTGCTACTGACGGATGCCAACTGGGCGGCCTGCGCCCAGGACTACCAGAATGGTCGCCACAATCTGGAGGTGATTGTGGGCGGCGGTCTGGTGCTATGGCTGGCGTGGGTTTTGGGTACCGCGCTGGGGGTGTATTTCGGTGGCCTTATGCAGAACCCGGAGGCATTCGGGCTGGATATGGTGCTGGGATGTTTCTTGCTGACGATGGCATTGGGCGGCCGGAAATCACCCCGGGTTCTGGTGGCCTGGCTGGTGGCGGCGGTCAGTGCGCTGGCGGCCTGGAAATGGCTGCCGCCGAACATGCATGTGGTGGTCGGAGCGCTGGCTGGCGGCTTGATCGGGTTGTTCTGGCTGGAGCCCAAGGCAGGTTCAGGCAAGGAGGTGGCGAGTGACCATTGAAACCACCTCCGCCGGCGTACTGGCGCTGATTGCCATTATGACAGTGGTTACCCTGGTCACCCGCTTCGGCGGTGTGTTCCTGATGTCGTTCGTGCGCATCAATCCACGGGTCGAGAGTTTTATCAACACCATGGCCAGCTCGGTGTTGATCGCCATCATTGTGCCTATGGCGGTAGACGGTGATCTCGGGGCCCTGGCTGCGTTGGTGGCCACCGCGGTAACCATGTTGGCTACCCGAAAACCTTTGCCGTCAATTACTGTCGGCCTGCTTGCTGCGGCACTGGTGCGTTACCTGGCCTAGAGTTTTTCAGTTTACTGCGCAGGCTCGGCCATCGGGTTGGGATTGCGCAAGGCCAGCTCCCAGAACGCCGACATAACCTCCCAGCGACAGCTGGTATCCCGTCAAGTAGGGGTAGGACTCTACCGCTTTGTAGATGTCTGGAATCATGGCGGCGGCGTCTTCGCCACGGATGTCGGCATAGAGCTCCGGTTTGGCGCCGTACCAGTGCCGGTCCGGGTCGTCTGGCCGGGAGTTCACCACATACTGGCGCCAGCCGGTGACTTCGTGAACCTTGTAGTGGTCAGCGCCTTCTTCCTTGGTGGCTACCCAGGTGTGCACAGCAAAGTAACCCCGCCAGATCCAGCCCAGCGTGCGCAGGAGGGTTCGTTTCACTATCGGATGACCTCAGGTTTGTTCGTTGCGGTAGGGCAGCAGGGTTTGTGATTCGGCAAAATAGGCCTGCACGTGTTCGGACTCCTCGGTGCAGAAGTCAGCGATTGCCTCGCGAAAGCCCGGGTGCAGAATGCCATGCCAGGAGTGGGTGATCACCGGCTCAAAGCCCCGCACCAGTTTGTGTTCGCCCTGGGCGCCGGCGTCGAAGTGCTGGAGCCCCAGCTCCAGGGCAAGTTCGATGCCCTGGTAGTAGCAGGTTTCAAAGTGCAGGTGGTCATATTCTTCCAGACACCCCCAGTAACGGCCGTAGAGGGTGATTTCACCGGCCAGGAACAGGGCACCGGCAATCATCTCGCCATGGCGCACGGCCATGATGATGTGCAGGTGCTCCGGCAGGTGTTCCCGCAGCAGTTCGAAAAAGGCCTGGTTCAGGTAGGGTGCCTGGCCTCTTTTCAGGTAAGTGGCCTGGTAGAACACAAAGAACGCCGACAGCACCTGGTCGGAGATATCCCGGCCGTGGAAGGTGTGAAAGGTAATCTCCTGATACGCCACTTGCCGGCGTTCCTTGCGGATGGATTTACGCTTGCGGGAAGTCAGCGCCGCCAGAAAGCCCTCAAAGTTCTGGTAACCACGGTTGTGCCAGTGGAACTGGCAGCCGGTGCGGTGCAGTTCCTGGTCGTGGCCAAGCAGGGCCTGGTCCGGCGCATCCGGAAACAGCAGGTGCCAGGAATGGGCGCCCAGCTGCTGGGTCAGATTGCCCAGTAACTGATCGAGCAGGGCGGGCGTCAGTTGTGCCCGTAACGAAGCATCCAGCAATAACCTTGGCCCCTGTGACGGGGTAAACGGAATGGCGATCAGCAGCTTCGGGTAATAGGACAGCTGGTAACGCTGGTAGGCTTCGGCCCAGCTCCAGTCGAACACGTATTCGCCCCTGGAGTGGTTTTTCAGGTAGGCCGGGGCCAGGCCGCAGATCTTGCCTTGCACGCGAAAAACCAGGTGGCAGGGTGTCCACCCGGTTTCGGTACGGGTACAGCCGGAATCTTCCAGCGCCTGAAAGAATTCGTAGCGCAGGAAAGGATTGCTGCGCCCGGCCAGCCGTTGCCAGTCGTCACGGGGAATGTCCGTGATGCTGGCGCAGGTGGTCAGGGTGATGTCAGGTGAGGCGGGTTCTGCCATGGTTTCGGGCATGCTCTGTTAACTTTCCCTATACCATACGACAGAACCCGGCTTGTAATCACTTCTGGGCGTTACCGCAGCGCTTTTCCATCTTCTGCTGCCACTTGCCCATACGCTCCTGCTGCTTTTGCTGACGCTCCTGGTGGATCTCGTCCCAGATCTCGCGCTGCTCGTCAGTCAGCTTCAGGCGGTCGGCCATTTCAGCCCGGTATTTCTGCATTTCGGCCTGGCGCTCTTCACGGTACTCGGCGCTGAACTTGCCTTTGCCTTCGCGGAAGTTCTCGCACATTTCTTTCTGGTCCCATTTGCCACCCTGCTTCTTCATGCCCTGATCCTGGGCCATAGCTGCGGGGCTGGCGGCGAACATGGCGGCCATCAGTACGCCGGCGGTCAGTAAGGATGTTTTTGCTTTCATGGTTGTTGCCTCATCGGTTGGTGTTCCTGTGGTGATCATAGTACGCCGGTGCAACGTCAGTTGGTGTCAGGCTGGTGTAAAGGTTCGGTAAAGGCAAATGCCTGGCCGTCAGCCGTGCCCGGGCGCCGTGTTAGACTGTTGCCGGGCAACAGGAGAGAAACGGATATGCAGAACCGGGTACTGCTGGTTGAAGACGATGACGAACTCAGGGAACTGCTGGCGCAGTATCTGACAACCCAGGGTTTCAGCGTGCGCGAGGCCGCCAACGGCCGTGACGGACTGGCACTGGCGTTGGCCCACGATTGCGATATCGTAGTGCTGGACATCATGCTGCCGGATATCAATGGCCTGGATGTGCTGCGTGAACTGAGAGCCGAAACCCATTTGCCGGTGATTCTGCTGACCGCCCGTGGAGACGAAACCGATCGTATTGTCGGCTTTGAAGTGGGAGCAGACGACTACATCCCCAAACCCTGTAACCCCCGTGAACTGGTCGCCCGCCTGCAGGCGTTGCTGCGCCGTATTGCCTGGGATCAGAAAACCGATGTGGATGCCACCCGAACCTATGGCGACTTGCGGGTAGAACCGGGCCAGCGGCGTATTTACCAGGATGACGCTCCGCTGGAGTTAACTGCCACCGAATACGAAGTGCTGCAGGTGTTGCTGGCCCATGCCGGCAGTGTGGTGCGCAAAACCGACCTGATGCAGTGGGCCCTGGGCCGCCGGCTGGAGGCTTACGACCGTACCCTAGATATGCATATCAGCAACCTGCGCAAAAAGCTGGGGAACGATGATCCGCCTCGCATCGAAACTGTGCGGGGGCTGGGTTACAGCTATCGGGTACCGGCACAATGAAGTCATTCATGTTCCCGCTGTTCTGGCGGATATTTATTTCGATCTGGCTGGCGATGGCCGTTACCGTTGTGGCCAGTAACCTCGCCACCCGTTACCTGCTGGATCGGGAGCGGCAGGCCATTGAACGGCAAGTTGGCTTGCATGAGATCGCCCGGGAGGCCCTGAACCTTCGCAACCGGGAAAACCGCGGCGAAATGTGGCGGTTCCTGCGGTCAGAGGGCGAGCGCCTTGACCTGCACCTGATGCTGATCGAGAAAGAAGAAGGGCATCGGGGGCTGCCGCGTAATATCCGTGAGCGGATTCAGTCGGGCTGGTACCCCAACAAGCCGGCACTGATTAACCTGGAGGAAGGCTACCAGCTGGTTGCCTGGCCCCGGATGGGGGGCGACGGCTGGCTGGACCCGAGGTTGTTCCGTTTCCTGGAATTTGCACTGGCGTTTGTCCTGATCTCCCTGGCCTGCTGGTGGATTGCCCGTCTGGTGTCCAAGCCCTTGAAACATATGGAGAGCACCGCCCAGGCCATTGCTGGTGGCGACACCCGGCTGCGGGTGCCTCAGCGTATTGCCCGGCGGCGTGACGAGGTGGGGCAACTGGCCACCGCCTTCAACGCCATGACCGACCGGCTGTGCCAGTTACTGGAACGCCAGAACCATCTTCTGCGTGATATTTCCCACGACCTGAGAACACCCCTGGCCCGGCAACGGGTGGCCATAGAGTTGGCCAGTGACACCGGGGCAGACCCCGCCATGATGGCCAGTATCCTGCGCCAGAATGAGCGGCTGGAAACCATGACCGGTCAGATTCTGACGCTGTACCGGGTGTCGGAGAACGGTGACGCCATGGAGCGGGAACCGGTGCAGCCACTGGAGTTGATCAACCGGGTGCTGCAGGATGCCGCCGACTTTGCCGCACAACGGGGTGTGGACTGCCAGCTGGATGCTACTGACGCTTCCCGGGCGGTGTCGGTACGGGGCGATGCCGGATTGTTGCAGCGGGCGTTTGATAACGTGCTGCAGAATGCCCTTGACCACACGCCTTCGGGTAAATCCGTGCGGGTGTCAGTGTCGGCCCCCGATGGCAGTCTTCAGGTGGATATTGCCGATGACGGCCCGGGCGCTCCGGAGGAGCTGTTGCAGCACCTGTTCGAGCCGTTCTTTCGCGCGGACAAGTCCCGGGGTGGTAAAGGCTGGGGCCTTGGACTTGCGATTGCCCGGGACATCGTAGCGGCCCATGGAGGAACAATTACCGCCCGGAACCAGCCCGGGGGTGGGCTTGAGGTAAACATCCGGTTGCCGGTTGAGAGAGCATCATGAGTAAAGATTACCCGGTCCCGTCCGGATACCTTGAGCGGGAAACGGAAGTGAAAAAAAGCCGTTTTATTGCCCGCGTGTACCCGGTGAGCAGCCGGGATGAGGTGCGAGAACACGTTGCCCGGGCCCATGCGGACTTTCCGGACGCCCGGCATGTTTGCTGGGGATACCAGATAGGCCGCCCCGGCTCGGCAGCGGAAGCCGCCATGAACGATGATGGCGAACCCTCGGGCACCGCCGGCAAGCCCATTCTGAACGTGATCCAGCACAAGGATATGGGCGATGTGCTGGTGATCGTGATCCGCTATTTTGGTGGCATCAAGCTGGGCGCAGGCGGCCTGGTGCGTGCCTACGCAGGCGCTGCCGAGAGCGTGTTGTCGGAAGTTGGCCGTACCGTGCAGCAGACGCGGGTGTTGGCGGATGTGGAACTTGGCTTTGCCGATGAACAGCCGCTACGGCACTGGTGCGACGGCCATGAAGGCACCGTTGAAGACATTACCTACAGTTCCCGTGTGAATGCCCGGGTGTCGGTGCCGGAAGTGCGGCAGGCGGAGTTTGCCGCCTTCTGCGATGCCCAGAAACTCGATTACCGTTTTGACACATAGAAGTTAGCAGCATCCGGCTGACCGTTTGCCGGCGTATACTGGATCAAGCGGCCAATTAAACAGGGGAGAAGAGCGATGCGTATTCTGTTTGTAGCAGCAATGGCGCTGGTTCTGGCCGGTTGTGCCAGCAATGTCGTGACCGACTACAACTCGGCAACCGTGTTCGGTAACTACGCCAGCTGGGCCTTTGCGCCCAACCAGCAGGATTCCGGTTTTACCTCGCTGGATGACAGCCGGGTTCGTAATGCCATTGAGCGTGAATTTACCCGCAAGGCGATGAAAAAACTGCCCGATACCGAGGCCGACCTGCTGGTGAGCTGGCAGATTGTGCCGGAAGAGCGCCTGGAGCAGGTAGGCGTCGGGCTGGGTTTCGGCTTTGGCCGGGGTAACTTTGGCTGGGCCCTGTCGGCACCGCCACCTGTGCGGGAAATCACCGAAGGCAAGCTGGTGGTTGAGCTGGCTGACCGGCGCAACGAAGAGGTGGTCTGGCGCGCAGCCAGTCGTCGCTACCTGAATGAAAACCAGTCTCCGGAAACCCGGCGCAAGCTGATCGACGAGGTTGTCTCCGAGATGTTTTCCAAATACCCTCCGGGCCTGAACTGATCAGTACACGGGATCAACAATGGGTATGAAGAACAGAAACGGCGGCCTGGTATTTTCCACTGAAACGGGCCGCATGTGCCCGGAGTGCCGGCAGCCAGTGGCCGAGTGCACCTGTGGCCAGCCGGAACGACCGGCCGGTGACGGCGTGGTGCGGGTAAGCCGGGAAACCAAGGGTCGCAAGGGCAAGGGTGTAACGCTGATTACCGGTATTCCCCTGAACGACAAAGAACTCAAGGCCTACGCCAAAGTGCTAAAAGCCAAATGCGGCACAGGTGGTACAGTAAAAGACGGCGTGGTGGAGATTCAGGGCGACCAGCGGGACCTTCTGGTGCCCTTGCTTGAGCAAAAGGGGTGGACGGTTAAAAAGGCCGGCGGCTGACGCTTCACCACATTCAGACGTTGAGGGGAGGCAGGCATGCACATAGTGGTCATGGGCGCGGGCGTTGTGGGTATCACAACGGCCTGGTTTCTGCAGCAGCAGGGGCACCAGGTAACGGTTGTGGATCGCCAGGTGCAGGCCGGCCTTGAAACCAGCTATGCCAATGGCGGCCAGATTTCCGTATGCCATGCTGAGCCCTGGGCTAACCCCTCCGCGCCCCTGAAAATTCTGAAATGGCTGTTCCAGCCCGAAGCCCCACTGCTTTACCGGCCCCGCCTGGATCCCTACCAGTGGCGTTGGGGGCTTTCCTTTCTGACTCAATGTACGTCTGCCCGGGCGGCCCATAATATCCGCCAGATGGTGAATCTGGGCACCTACAGCCGAAGCCAGTTGCAGGCTCTGCGTAAAGAGCTGGATCTGGACTACGACCATCTCGAGAAAGGCATTCTGCATTTTTACACCAGCCAGCAGGAATTTGATGCCGCCATGGAGCCGGCGCGGATTATGCGGGAGCTGGGCTGTGACCGGCAGGTAATCGATGCCAACCGCGCGGTAGAACTGGAGCCGGCATTAAAAGATGTGCGCCAGCGGATTGCCGGTGCCACCTACACCGCCGATGACGAAAGCGGCGATGCCCGGAAATTTACCCAGGCCCTGGCCCGCCGTTGCGCCGAAGCAGGCGTGGAGTTTCGCTACGGCACCGAGGTGCTGGGGTTCGACAAGGCAGGGGATCGGATACTCGGTGTTCAGACGTTAACTGAAGGCCTGCACCAGGTTCTGCGGGCCGACAGTTACGTACTCTGCCTGGGTAGTTTCAGCGCAGTGCTGGCCCGGCGGCTGGGTTTGTTCCTGAATATCTATCCGGCCAAGGGCTATTCGATCACCGTGCCGGTGAAGAATCCGGACGCGGCATTCCAGGTAAGCCTGACTGATGACGAGTACAAACTGGTGTATTCCCGGCTGGGTGACCGTATTCGGGTGGCTGGTACGGCAGAGCTGAACGGCTACACCCGGAACCTGGACTTCATCCGCTGCCGGGCGATCGTGCGCAGGGCGGCCGAGATCTTGCCGGGGGCGGGACACTGGGACCAGGCCGAGTACTGGACAGGCTTGCGGCCAACGACGCCCTCCAACGTGCCCTATATTGGCAAAAGCCATTTCCACAACCTTTACCTGAACACCGGCCACGGAACCCTGGGCTGGACCCATTCCTGCGGCTCGGCCGCGGCCCTGGCCGATATCGTGGCTGGCCGCACTCCGGAGCTGGACTTCACCTTCACCGGCCTCTGATTTTTACCCACAAAAAAGCCGGCGCCTGAAAAACAGACACCGGCTTTTTTGGGGTGGGTGGATCAGTCCGTCAGCTGGTCCCGGATCAGCTTCTTATTGATCTTGCCAACGCTGGTTTTCGGAATGTCTTCCACGAAGTCGATCTGCCCGGGAATGGCCCACTTGTTGATGTCGCCACTGTCCACAAACTGCTGCAGGTGCTTCTGGATGTCTTCCAGCCCGATGTTCTCGCCGGGTTTCAGGGTAACCAGGGCATAGGGCCGTTCGCCCCATTTCTCATCCGGTACACCCACTACGGCGGCACCGGCAACGGCCGGATGCTGGCTGATCAGGTTTTCCAGGTCCAGGGCCCCTCAGGTCCCGTGAGTAACCACCTTGCCGATGGCTTCGCCAGCGTATCGATCAGGCTTTTATCCGGTGCGGTACCGCCAATGAGTTCGTACCATTTCATGAAAAACTATGCGTCATTAATATTTTCTTAAGCCCCCATTAACCACTTCAAAATAGCCAACTATCAGGAAGTTGTGCAATCTAAGACGGTTCGCTTTAGCGTCTGATTCTATGGGGTCAGGCCGATACATTAATAAAACTAATACGGATAGCGACGGTTGTAACTTTATGAAACACATGGAAAGGTTGATCAATAAGGTCAACAAGGTAGTTACATTTCTAGGCGGGCTTGCAATAGCCCTTATGATGATTCATATCAGTCTGGATATTCTTGCTCGTTTTCTGTTTAACACCCCGCTGCCCGGCACTATAACGATCGTTGCCCACTACTACATGCTCATCGCGATTTTCCTGCCCTTGGCATACGCTGAACAGACCAACTCGTCGATCGCAGTTGAGATTCTGACTACAAGGTTTTCCCACAAGGCGCAACATCGCGTGAACGGTTGGACCCACCTGATTATTGGGGCTACTGCTTTTGTGATGACAAGTGAGGCCTTTAAAGTGGCCATTAAGAATTATCACTCGAACACCTCCGTCATGCAGGGCGACTACACGATCATCACATGGCCAAGTTATTTTATTCTTTGTGCAGGGACGTTTCTTTTGGGCTGCTATTGTGTGCTTCGCTTTCTGTCGTTTATAACCCGCTCCGAACGGGCTACGGCAGTGGAGGAGGCTCATGTCTGACATCGCCATTGGTTTCAGCGGTCTGGCTTCGCTATTTGCACTGATCGCCCTAAGAGTCCCTATCGGAATTTCCCTGATCCTGGTGTCATTTGTGGGGATATGGGCCCTGATTGGCGTCGAGGTCGCGTTGTCTTCTCTAGGGATTATTCCCTACAACTTCGCCTCAAACTGGACACTTAGTTCAGTTCCATTGTTCTTGTTCCTGGGATTTGTTTGCTACCACACTCAATTGACTCAGGGCATGTTCAAGGCTGCGCGCGCTTGGTTAGCAGGGGTGCCCGGTGGGCTCGCAATTGCTTCAATCTTTGGTTCGGCAGGTTTTGCTGCGGTATCTGGTTCCTCTATTGCTTGTTCGGCAGCAATGGGCCGAATTGCGGTTCCAGAAATGCTGCGATACAAATACGATCCTGGCTTAGCTACGGGAACTGTTGCAGTAGCTGGAACGATTGGCGCCCTGATTCCCCCCTCAATAATCATGATTCTCTATGGGGTGATCGCACAGACATCAGTATCGCAGTTGTTTCTTGGAGGCATCTCCGCAGGTCTCATTACCATGGCAGGGTACGTTCTCGTAGTCTGGATCCGAGTTAAGCTGAACCCGGAGCTTGCCCATGATGTGAAGGAAAAAATTTCGACCCAAGAGAAAATTCGATCCTTGAAGGATACCTGGCCGATTTTTACCATCATGTTCGGCATCTTCGGTGGGCTCTTCGCGGGTATATTCACCCCTAACGAAGCAGGCGCTGTAGGTGCCTCTCTGGCTTGTATCGTTGCATTGGTTAAAGGCCAGATGACTTGGAGCGCTTTCAAGTCTTCGTTGCTCGAGACACTGGTCACCACCAGTGCGCTACTTATTATTGCAGTTGGTGCGAGCATGCTGACGCGGTTTCTGGTGTTTTCCGGGGCCGGCGACTACATCTCTGACCTGATTCTGTCTTTTGACGTCAACGATCTGCTGATCATTTTGGGTATTGCGCTGATCTATCTGGCGCTCGGCATGTTTTTGGAGCCAATCGGAGCCATGCTGCTTACTTTGCCGATTATTCTTCCGGTGATTGAAAGTACGGAGTACAGCCTGATCTGGTTTGGTGTGATTCTCACCAAACTACTGGAAGTCGGTATGATTACGCCGCCTGTCGGGATGAATGTTTTTGTCATCAAAAGCGTGGTTGGGAATCTGGTCACCACTTCAGCAATATTCAAAGGCATCCTCTGGTTCCTAGCGATGGACTTGCTCATTGTTCTGCTCCTGATTGCGGTGCCGGACATCATCATGTACCTGCCAAATCTGGTAGGTGGACGTTAAAACAAGAACTGGAGTTTTCATGAGTATTCCCGAACAGGTAGCAAAGCTGATCCGTCATCAGGCTTATGTGAATGGTCAGTGGGTTGACGCTGAAAGCGGAAAAACCTTTTCAGTGGTCAACCCCGCCACAAATGAGCGGATCACCCAAGTACCCGATCAAGGTCAAAAAGATACCAGAGAAGCAATAAATGCTGCTCACATTGCGCTTGCGGGCTGGAAAAGTCTCACGCCCAAAGAGCGGAGTACTATCCTCAAGCGCTGGGCGGAGTTAGTTAGCGACAATCTGGAAAGCCTTGCCACCATATTGACTATGGAGCAGGGAAAGGCGCTAGCGGAAGCGCGCGGAGAAGTTGCGTCGTCCGTTGCATATATTGAATGGTTCGCCAATGAAGCCATGCGGGTAACCGGGGAAACCCTGCCCCGCAGTGCCAATGGGAACTTTGAATATATGCAAAAGTTACCGATTGGCGTGGTTGCGGCAATTACTCCCTGGAATTTCCCCAACTCGATGATTGCGCGTAAGGTCGCACCGGCTCTGGCCGCGGGGTGCACTGTTGTCGTTAAACCTGCTGAGGATACACCGCTGTCGGCACTGGCATTGACCAAACTTGCGGTGGAGGCCGGTATTCCAGCAGGTGTAATTAATGTAATTACTGCCAGCAGTGGGGCGGAAGTAGGCCTTGAACTTAGTAAAAATCCGACAGTCAAAAAACTCTCCTTTACCGGCTCTACCGCAGTAGGGAAGATTCTACTGGAGCAATGTGCTAGTACGGTTAAGAAGCTTAGCCTTGAGTTAGGTGGCAATGCGCCTTTCATCGTTTTTGAAGACGCTGACCTTGACGCGGCGGTGAATGGTGCGATTTCCATCAAATTTTATAATAGTGGCCAGACCTGCGTTTGTGCTAACCGACTTCTAGTTCAGGAAAGTATTCATGATGAGTTTTTGAAAAAATATAATGAGGCAATCGACAAGCTTGTTCAGGGTTATGGACTCCATGATAATGTTAGCCATGGCCCCTTGATTAACGAAAAGGCCATCACAAAAATCAAAGATCTGGTCGATTTAACCGTAAGAGAAGGGGCTAAAGTCTATCGGGGTGGAGATACGTTGCCACACTTAGGAGCGAACTTTTTCGAATTCACAGTGTTGACCGATGTCGAAAGGGATATGGAGATTTTTCGATCAGAGATCTTTGGGCCTATTGCTGCGGTTTACAAATTTTCGACTGAGGAAGATGCGGTCGCCCTTGCGAATGATACACCCTATGGTTTAGCTAGTTATCTTTATACTAAGGATGCAGGTCGAATTTTCAGAGTTTCAGAGGCTCTAGAGTACGGCATGGTCGGAGTTAATACACCGCGTTTTGTCTCAGAAACAGTGCCTTTTGGTGGAGTAAAAGAGTCTGGAATTGGGCGTGAGGGCTCCTCCCATGGTATCGATGAATTCCTTGAAATGCATTATGTTTGCATAAAGGCCGAATAGCGCAATCCGGCGAAAATTCCATCAGTTTTTAAAGGGGGGGCTCGCGCCCCCTCGACGTTAGTTAATCGTTTTTCAGGATTATACGGCCAGGGACTTTTCCAGCTGAAAGATCTTCAACCGCGGAGTAGGCATCCTTAAGTGGCCTGATTTCAACTGGAATGTTAGCTAGGTCATGTTTGTTAGCAAACTCTACCAGCTCCTTCATTTCAGTGAGGGTTCCGGTGTATGAGCCAATAATTGAGATTGCTTTGGTAATCAAAAAGGGAATAGGGTAACGAATTTCGCCACCGTGTAATCCCACGGCCACAAACTTCCCGCCTTTTCTAAGAACGTTTAAACCAAGCTCCATGGTCTCATCGTTACCAACGAAATCAAGCACTGCAATGCAGTTGTCACTTCCAGCTTCCGTCACTTGCTCAGCTATTTTTTTATCCCGAGGATCGAAAGCAAATCGCGCACCGGATGTTTTGGCAATCTCCCGTTTTTCCTCGGACACATCCACTGCAATCACATTTTTATTGCCGGATAGTACCAGAGTCTTGATCGCTAGTTGCCCAAGTCCTCCGCAACCAATAACAACAACAAATTCATCACTATGAATCGGTTGTATCTTCTTTATCGCTGAAAATGTAGTCAAGCCAGAACATGCCAACAGCGATGCATTAGCCGGGTTAAGTTTTCCCAAGTCTTCTAGGTATTTATGGTGGGGGACCAAAATATACTCAGAATATCCCCCTGGTTTGAAGATTCCTAACGAGCCAGGCTTTGTGCACAAGTTTTCTTCGCCTCGTTGACATACCGAGCACTCACCGCATCCTATCCAGGGGTATATCAGCTTTTGCTGCCCAATAAGTACGTTATTTACTTCATCACCAACGGACACGACGGTTCCAACCACTTCATGCCCAAGTGTTACCGGAAGCTTTATGCCCCGTTCCCCAAGATCGAGTTTGCGACCTTGGCCAAGGCCGTAATAACCCTCGTGCACATGGACGTCGCTGTGGCATACGCCACAAAAATCTACTTTGAGTAGAACCTCCTGTCCTCTTGGGGATGGGATCTCGTAATTAGTCGGACGGAATTTGCCCCCGAATTCAGAAAACTCATAGCGAACATAGTCGCCATTAGCATCAAAATGCTTTGACATTGCAATCACTCCTGATTATTTGAGTTATCGTAATTTATAAGGTCAAAGAGAAAAGGTTTTAGTGATCAATTGCTTTGACAAATAAAGGCTACTGAATATACTGTTTCTGTGCAACAGAAATAACAGTTCTGGACACATTAATCCAAAAAATAATAGATGGTAGGTAAATGTTATGGATTGCAGAAAATTTTTATATACCGCCGCGCTTGGTGTCGGACTTTCGGCGACAATCAACGTAGGCGTGACGCAGGCCGATACCCTTAGATTTGCTGTTGGTTTTCCATCTGGAGCTCCAATAGAGGCGGCAAAGAAGTATGCGGAGTCGGTTAAGGAAAATACTAATAATGAGCACTCGGTAAAAATCTATGAATTATCGCTTCTGAATCATAGTGAAATGTCCTCTGGAATAAGCCAAGGAATGGCTGACTTGGGCTATCTTCTTACGGCTTATTCGCCATCTGATTACCCGCACTCAAATCTAGGTGCCGATATGTCGATGCAAACGGCGCTTCAGGGTGATGTGTTAGGAAGAGAGGGGTATGCTTATTCTGGAGCAATGCTTGAATATATCATGCTTAATTGTCCAGAGTGCCAAAATGAATTTTCATCGAATAATCAAGTTTACACTTCTGTCGTATCAACGCCAGCATATGTTATGTTCTGCAATGAGCCGGTAAAGAGTGCTGAAGATTTAAAAGGAAAGCGCATGAGGATTTCCGGTGCGCCATGGGCTCGTTGGGTTAAAGATTTTGGTGGGTCCCCAGTTGCGCTCCCGATTACTGAGATATATGAGGCGCTCGAGCAAGGCGTCGTTGACTGCACTTTCTTATCGCCTACAGAGTTAACCAATTTCAATCTCATTGATGTTGTTAAGAATATTACTACCGATGTTCCTGGCGGCTTATATGCGGCTGGAGGTGCAGCGACTTTAAATCGAGATACATGGAATCGCTTCAATGATGAAGAAAAAGAGGCGATGCTGAAGGCTGGCTCTGTTATGGCGGCTTATGTGACATTTCTGTATCAAGAGCAAGCTCATAGTGATATGGAAAAAGCACGTAGCAAAGGCATAAATATTATAGAGGCGGATAGTGACCTCCTTGAAAGATCAAGAGAGTTCATTAAGTCAGATCTCGAATTTATTCCCGAGTTTTATTCGGGCGAATATGGCATTGATTCGAAAAGAACCAGGGAGCTGGCGGATACCATGTCTAGTTTGATTAAAAAATGGAATGGTCTCGTTGGGGATATAGAAACAGCGGATCAGCTTGCGGAGCTTTACTGGAGTGAAGTTTATTCCAAGCTTGAGCCTTCTAGTTACGGCAAGTGATGCGTGTTTGTAAGCGGGCCTTTAGGGCCCGCTTTTTTACATTTTTCGTTGAGGCCCGAGTGATGGGCTAGAATAATAATGATGGCTAAACTTTTGTCGCAAACTCTTGGGTTTGCAACGGCTATGCTGGCCCATTTTGTATTCTTTTGTTGAGGCAATTGGTGAGGGTATTCTTTTAAATAAGAGAGGTGTCGGAGGAGCATGTATTAGTCCAAGAGGGGTTTGATGTCATATTTTTTGTTTTAAGATTTTCTGTTCACCGGAGTTTGATGTCGGAATCTCTTATGCTTGCCTGCGTGTTTTAGTGCCCGACTGTAATGGTCTATTAATCCTGAACAGTATTTTAAGGTGTTCCTTAGCAGCAAAAGTTGAAACGCTACCATTGAAGACGTGATGTTGCTGCCGGTTGTATTAGGTTATCAATTGGCTCCCGACATACTTCTGAACTTTGACCAGGTGTTAGTAGCTAGGGGCCGGTATTTGTTCGGACTTGAGGCTCCGAAACAGCCTTTTCATTGTAGCATTGTTCCAGCACTTACTAAGTTGACTCATGCCTTGTGTTAGTCCATAACGCCAGAGCCTCTGGCGGAAATTACGACTGGCATATTGGCTTCCCTGATCCGACTTCTGAAAAATGATCTTCTTTGGCCGACGACGCTGTTCCCAGGTTTTATTCGGAGCTTTTGTAGCTAGACCCGCGTTTCGACTGGAGCAAATTGCCAACCAATAACGCGGTGAGCGCACAGATCCGGTACTATCGCTAGATAACCTCGAAGCTGGTCACTCCAGATAGTAGGTTATGTCATCAAGCCAGAACCTAGTTGTGCTTTTCTGCATCAAGCCTGTGATCCAGATGATTCGGGATTTACGATCGTTATTGATCCCAGGGTTTACCCCGGGTGTTATCCATGGTTTTCACACCAATGTGCATGGCAGCCTTGGCCAGCATGTTGGCGCTGACCGGGGCGGTCAGGAACAGGAATACGGTGATCAGTATTTCAGAGATGCCGATGCCCTGGCCAGTACTCGAAAAGTAAACCACGGAACTGAGCATCACGGCGCCCACGCCCAGTGTGGTGGCCTTGGTAGGGCCGTGCAACCGGGTAAAGAAATCCGGTAACCGGGCCAGGCCGATGGCGCCGATCAGGGTGAAGGCTCCCCCGATGATCAGCAACGCCGAGATGGTGTATTCAGCTAACGGGCTCATGGTTGTCCTCCGGGTTATTCAATCACGCTGCCGCGCTTGAGGTACTTGGCGGTGGCCACCGTGCTGACAAAGCCCATCACGGCGATCAGCAGGGCGGATTCCAGGTACATGCGGGTGCCGAGCGTAATGCCCAGCAGGATGATCAGGGCAATGGCGTTGATATACAGGGTATCCAGCGCCAATACACGGTCCGGTGCATCCGGGCCCTGTATCAGGCGGTAGACATTCAGCAGGGCAGCCAGGGTAACCATGGCAATGCTGGCGTACAGCGCGATGGTGATCATTTGAACATCTCCATCAGGGGTTTCTCGTAACGCTTGTGGATGGCATCGATCACTTCGTCGTCGCTTCGGGCGTCCAGGGCGTGGATCAGCAACATCTTTTCATCATCGCTGATATCGGCACTGACGGTGCCCGGGGTCAGTGAAATGGTGCTGGCCAGAATGGAAATAGCCAGCGGATGCTCCAGTTGCAGCGGGTAGCAAACGAACACCGGTTCCGGTTTGCGTGGGCTCAGGATCAGCTTGGCGACCGAGAAGCTGGCAATCACGATGTCCCAGAGCACGACCAGCAGATAAGTCGGCATGCGCCAGGATTTCATGAAGGCAGGCCGCTCTGGCCAGAAGCCCTGGGTCAGCTGGGGGATACCCCAGGCCAGCACCAGGCCCAGTACCAGGCTGCCGCCGGAAATGCCATCACTCAGGAATTGCCAGGTCAGAAACAGAATCAGGCTGAGCCACGGCTGCGGAAAGCTAAGTCTGTCCAGCATCAGTCATCCTCCCCGACCATGGGGGTCTGCAGTATGTCGATATAGGCCGATGTATCCAGGATCTGGGCGGCAGTGTCTTCGGTGTACCGGTTGATCGGGCCTGCCATGGCCACAATCACCACAGTGAGCGCAATCATGGCGCCCGCCGCTACGGCGGTGGTGCCTTTGAGCGGGCGGGCGGTTTCAACGTGGCCATCAACAGTACGCCAGAACACGATACTGCCGGCACGGCTGTAGGCCACCAGCGTCAGGAACCCGCCTACCAGGATGGTGCCCCAGAGCCACGCCATCCGAGGGCTGGGCTCAACCGACATCAGGATCAGCAACTTGCCGAAGAAGCCGCTGAATGGCGGAAGGCCGGCCGCGGCAACGGCGCCGATCATGAACAGAACACTCAGGAAGGTGCGATGACGCATCATCGGCGCGGTAATAATCCGGTCTCCGGCGCTGCCGCGCTGGGAGGCCACCAGGTCTGCCACCAGGAACAGGCCGGCAACAATCCAGGTAGTGCTGAGCATATAGAACAAGGCGGCAGAAAGGCTTTCAGCTGAGCCCAGGGCAATCGGTGCCAGCAAGGTGCCCACCGAAATAATAACCTGCCAGGCGGTCAGGGATTTCAGGTTGTCAGCACCCAGTGCACCCATCACACCCATGGCGAGGGTGATCAGCGCCAGCGGGAACAGCCAGTCCATGCCGAGGTTGGCCAGTTCGCCGGCATCGTCGCCGAAAACCAGGAAATACACACGGATAATCGCGTAAATGCCAACCTTGGTCATGATCGCGAACAGCGCGGCGACCGGAGCCGTAGCGCTGGCGTAGGCTTTCGGCAGCCAGAAGCACAGGGGCAACACCGCCGCCTTCAGGGCAAACACCACCAGCAGCATCATGCCACCGGCTTTTACCAGCAGGGCATTTTCACCGGTCACCTGCGGCACTTTGACGGCCAGGTCGGCCATGTTCAGGGTGCCGGTTACGCTGTAGATCATGCCTACGCTGATCAGGAACAGCGATGAACCTACCAGGTTGAGCACCACGTAATGCAGGCCCGGAACCGTGCGCACCGTGCCGCCACCGTGCATCAGCAGTCCGTAGGAGGCAATCAGCAGCACCTCGAAGGCCACAAACAGGTTGAACAGGTCTCCGGTCAGGAAGGCAATGTTCAGCCCCATCAACTGGAACAGGAACAGGGTGTGGAACTGCCGGTTGCCTTCGTCGGCACCGCCCAGCGAGAAAATATGGGCCAGCAGGGCAAGTACTGAAGTCATCACCAGCATGAAAGCTGCCAGTCGGTCCAGCACCAGCACAATGCCGAAGGGTGGCTGCCAGTTGCCGAAGGCGTAGGCCCGGTAGCTGCCATCGTCGGCCATGGTCAGGAGCACCAGGCTGGTGGCCACCAGCAGAACGGTGGTTGCCAGCGCCAGTGTCCGGCGCAGCGCAATCGGGGCGTAGCCCATAAACGTCTGCAGTATGCCACCCAGCAGCGGAATCAGGACGGGTGCGGTCAGCCAATGGTTCATTGCTTGGCCTCCTCGCTGTCTTCATCCTGCTTGCGGTTGCCATCCACGTGGTCGTCCTGGTTGTCGGCCAGGTTTCGCAGTGACAACACCACCACAAAGGCGGTCATGGCAAAGCCGATAACAATGGCCGTCAATACCAGGGCCTGGGGCAGGGGGTCGGCATAACTGGCCGAGCTGCCCAGAATCGGCTGCTGGCCCGTGGCCAGCCGGCCGGAGGCGAACAGGAACAGGTTAACCCCGTAAGACAGGAGCGTAAGCCCCACAACCACCGGGAAAGTTCGTGCCCGAAGCAAAAGGTAAACGCCAGACGCCGTCAGGGCGCCTATAACCAGTGCAAAAACAAGCTCCATTACACATTCTCCCGGGGGCTTCTGATCGCAGAGTGGGGGGACAACCGGCCGATGCTGACCAGGGCCAGCAGGGTCGCGCCAATCACGGCCAGATACACGCCGAGGTCAAACACCAGGGCTGAGGCTACCTCGAACTTGCCCACCACCGGCCAGGTGATGTAGTCAAAGGTTGAAGTGAGGAACGGGTGGCCATAAACAAAGCTGCCGGCGCCGGCGATGGTGGCAAACATCAGGCCCAGGCCGATCACGTTGTGATACTTGATGCCGATGCGATCCTGGGTCCAGACCATGCCACTTGCAATGTACTGGAGAATCAGGGCAACCGAGGTGATCAGGCCGGCAATAAAGCCACCGCCCGGCAGGTTATGCCCGCGCAGGAAGATGTAGGCCGAAATCATCAGCGCCAGCGGCAGCATGGGCCGGGCAATCTGCTTGAGCATCAGCGGGTAGGCGTCACGGGTCCAGGCATGGCCTTCACCATCACCCGGCGGCGGTGTGAGCGCCGTGTCCTTGAGCATGGCATAGATGCCAAGGGCGGCAATGGCCAATACCGTGATTTCACCCAGGGTATCGAAGCCCCGGAAGTCCACCAGGATTACGTTCACCACGTTGGTGCCGCCACCACCGGTCTTGCTGTTTTCCAGGAAGAACTCGCTGATGGAGGTAAACGGCTGGGTCAACATGGCCAGCGTCACCAGTGTCATGCCGCCACCGGCCAGCAGGGCCAGCACAATGTCCCGTGCACGGTGAGTGCCGGAGGTTTCAAGCGGCGTCCACGAAGGCATGTAGAACAGGGCCAGCATCAGCAGCACCATGGTCACTACTTCGACCGACAGCTGGGTCATGGCCAGGTCCGGTGCCGAGAAGCGGGCAAAGGCCAGCGCCACCAGCAGCCCCACCACGCTCAGGAACATCAGGGAGGTAAACCGTCCCCGGTGAAGGAATGCAGAGGCCAGGGCGCAGAGGATCAGAACCGCAGCGGCAATGGCAGTGGGCCAGTCCACCGGTGACAGCCCGTTCTCGCCCACGAAGATGCCCATAGTGGCGAGCGGGACCATCGCCACCACAATCGCACTGGCAACCAGCAGCATGGCGTAGCGCTGCAAGGAGCCGTTTTCGATGCGTGCAGTGAATCGGTTAGCCAGTTCCACAAAGCGGGAGACCACGGCTTCAAAGACCGCTTTTTCATCCACTTCCTTGAACCGGGCGTGGAAATCGAAAAACTTCTGGCGCTGTGAGTACATGATCAGGCCACCGATAAAGGCGGCAAAGCTCATCATCAGCGGCAGGTTGAAGCCGTGCATGACAGCCAGGTGGTAGTCCGGAACCTCGCCACCCAGGGTAGCGGCCGAAGCGGAGTAAAGCAGCGGACCTACCGAGTAGGCCGGGAATACGCCCACCATCACACAGGCAAACACCAGGATCTCCACCGGAATCTTCATGTACCGGGGTGGTTCGTGGGGCGGGTAGATCGGCAGGTTGACCGGCTTGCCGTTAAAGAACACGTCGTGCACGAAACGGGCGGAATAGGCCACTGCAAAAATACCGGCCAGCGTGGCCACAATCGGCGGAATCCAGGCCCAGATACCAGGCAGGTTCAGCTGCAGGGACTCGGCAAAGAACATTTCCTTACTCAGGAAGCCATTCAGCAGCGGCACCCCGGCCATGGACGACGCCGCCACCATCGCCAGGGTTGCGGTATGGGGCATGTAGCGCCAGAGACCGTTGATTCGTCGCATGTCGCGGGTGCCGGTTTCGTGGTCAATAATGCCGGCCGCCATAAACAGGGAGGCTTTGAAGGTGGCGTGGTTGATCACGTGGAAGACCGCAGCTACCGCTGCCAGCTCGGTACCCATGCCGAACAGCAGCGTGATCAGGCCCAGGTGGCTGACGGTGGAGTGGGCCAGCAGGCCTTTCAGGTCGTGCTTGAACATGGCCACATAGGCGCCCACCAACAGCGTAGCCATGCCGGTGAAACTCACCATGTAGAACCATTGCTCGGTGCCGGCCAGGGCCGGGTACAGGCGCGCCATCAGGAACACCCCGGCCTTCACCATGGTGGCCGAGTGCAGGTACGCAGATACCGGCGTGGGTGCCTGCATGGCGTGGGGCAGCCAGAAGTGGAACGGGAACTGGGCAGACTTGGTGAACGCGCCCAGCAGAATCAGGGTGAGTGCCACCGGGTACATGGCGTGGTTCTTGATGAGGTCGCCAGCGGCCAGCACGGCATCCAGCTCGAAACTTCCCACGATGTTACCGATGATCAGAATGCCGGCCAGCAGCGCCAGGCCACCACCGCCGGTAACCGCCAGTGCCATCCGCGCGCCCCGGCGGGCATCCTGTTTATGGGTCCAGAAACTGATCAGCAGGAACGAGGTCAGACTGGTCAGTTCCCAGAAAATCATCATCAGCAACAGGTTGCCGGACAGAACAATGCCCAGCATGGAGCCCTTGAAGCACAGAAGCAGGGCGTAGAACTTTCCGATGTTCTCGCCTTTTTTCAAGTAATAGCGGGCATACAGGATAATCAGGAGGCCGATGATCAGGATCAGCAACGCAAACAGAAGCGCCAGCCCGTCGAGCCGGAAACTGAAGGAAATGCCCAGCGCCGGCAGCCATTCCCAGGAGTTATGGACTACACCGCCGCCAGCCAGCGTTTCCCAGTGGGGAAACAGGGCCGCCAGGCCAATAATAGCCGGTATGGAAGAGACTATGGCAATCGCCGTTCGCCCGCCCTGGGCAAACAGTGGCGCAGCAATAGCCACCAGAAAGGGCAGAAATACAACCAGGGGTAGCGACATCGCAACCTCGTTATCGGTTTTCTTTTTACATGGGAAAGAAGTACGAAGCAGTCTGAGTGTAGCGTTCAGAAAGCCTGCGTGCACACGAAAGCGGCCCGTTTAAGGCTCACTTGCTGATCAGGCAGAGAAGGGGGGATCCGGAAAATAGGGAAGGCGGCCCCGCTGCAGAACGATGTCAGCGGTCAGGGGCAATCCTGGAATGTTTGTGCAGCCTCTGGACCTTACGGTCATGGTTGCTCCGTCTGTGAAACTTGACGGTTGATAATACGTGCCGGGGCGGTCAGGTCAAGTCAACCAAAGGATTTAACGGCCAAATTTCGAACGATAGGCCCCCGGAGAAAGCCCGGTTTGCTTACGGAATAACCGGCTGAAAGAGCTCACATCCTCATAACCTACGGCCCGGGTAATCGCGTCCAGGCCAGCCTGTGAACTCTCCAGCAACCGCCGGGCTTCCTCGATTCTCAGCAATTGAAGATAGGTAGTTGGTGTGTCTCCGGTCGCCTGCCGGAACCGCCGCAGCAACGACCGCTCCGACAACCTGGCCCTCGTGGCAAGATCCGCCACAGAAACCGCCTCCCGGAAATGCCCCTCCAGCCAATCCTGAAGCCCCAGCACCACCGAATCCGAATGATACCGGCGAGCCTGCAAAGCACTGTAGGGTGCCTGGCTGGTCCGCCCCGCATCAATCACAAACGCCTTAGCCAACTCCCGCGCCACCTGCGCCCCCGCCAGCCGCTCCACCAGATACACCCCCAAATCCCACCAGGCCATGCCTCCCCCGGCACAAGCCACCGGCCCGCCCACCGTCACCAGCTTCTCCGGCCGCAAATCCACCGCTGGAAACCGCTCCCGGAACTGATTGCTGAAGCCCCAGTGCGTCGTCGCCTCCCGCCCGTCCAGCAACCCGGCGGCGGCCAGTAAAAACGCCCCGGTGCAGTTACTTGCTACGCGGACATCGCCGGGAGTTGCGTCCTGAAACTGTGAAAGCCACTGAATCAAAGGGTTGTTTGTCTTCAGAATTTCATCAATGGGCGCGCCAATGGTCGGAATAATCAGCACGTCATCCGCCCTCAGATCATCAACATCCTGCCAGGAACCGTCAGCCAGAATTGTCACACCATTGATGCACTGGCAGGGCTCACCGTTCTCGGTCAGCAGCCGGGTTTTGAACTGTGCAGAAGGCTGCTCCCCGTGAATACGTGCCCAGGTCACCCCGGCGAGGCGAAACAGGTCGATCATCCCTGTGATAGCGCTGGCCAGCGCACCGTTGAAGCCAATGATAGTGACGGTTTTCAAAAGCTGGCTCCTGTACGGCTTGTTAGTAGTGCCCGAAATGGCGCGACGGCCATCGCCCAATCAGGCTGCTGGCGTGGGTATTGCCTTCCGGGAGTGTGCGCAGCAGGGAAGCTGCGCTCAAGCCCCCACGGACGGGTTCACGGCGTCTCCCGGAAGGCAATACCCACGACAGTGGCCGTCTTGTCAGAACAAAGGTTGGCGGATTCAACCAAGAATAAGTCAAAAATGACAATTCCAACCAGTGTAGTGGTTGTGAGAGGCTAACGGCAATAAACAGGAGACCCAGAATGACCGACACCCTGATCGACCGCCGCGACCTCGCCTTTCAGCTTTACGAAGTCATGGACACCGAAGCCCTCACCCAGCGTGAGCGCTTCAGCGAACACAGCAAAGACACCTTCGACGCCGTCATCGAAACCGCTGACAAAATGGCCAAAGAAAAATTCGCCAACCACAACAGCGCGGCAGACAAAGACGAACCCAGATTCGTCAACGGCCAGGTAGAAATGCTCCCCGAGGTCAAACAGGCCTTCGATGCCTACGCCGAAGCCGGCTTCCTAGCCGGTCGATACGACTACGACCTCGGCGGCATGCAACTGCCGGAATCTGTCATGGCCGCCTGCAACGGCTTCTTCACCGCCGCCAACCCCGGCACCGCAGGCTACCCGTTCCTGACCACCGCGGCCGCCAACCTCATCCGCGTGTTCGGCAACGACGAACAGAAAGCCAAATTTCTGCCCAACATGCTCAGCGGCCGCTACAGCGGCACCATGGCCCTGACCGAGCCCCACGCCGGCTCCAGCCTGGCGGACATCCGCACCTCCGCCACGCCCACCGACGACGGCCACTACCTGATCAAAGGTGCCAAAATCTACATCTCCGGTGGCGAGCAGAGCATCACCGAAAACATCGTTCACATGGTGTTGGCCAAGATCAAAGGCGCGCCGGCCGGCGTGAAAGGCATCTCCCTGTTTATCGTCCCGAAATTCCATGTGGACGAAAACGGCAACCCCGGCGAGCGCAACGGCGTCAGCCTGGCTGGTCTGATCCACAAACTCGGCTATCGCGGCACCACCTCCACCGCCCTCAGCTTCGGCGATGATGCGCCCTGCCACGGCTACCTGGTGGGCGAGCCTCATCAGGGCCTGAAATACATGTTCCAGATGATGAACGAAGCCCGCATCGGTGTGGGCTTTGGCGCGGCAGTGATCGGCTACCGCGGCTACATGCACAGCCTGGAATACGCCAAAGACCGCCTGCAGGGCCGCAAAGCCAGCGAAAAGAACCCCGAAAGCCCGCAAGTGCCCATCATCGACCACGCCGACGTGCGCCGCATGCTGCTGGCCCAGAAAGCCTACAGCGAAGGCGGCCTGGCCCTGTGCCTGTATGGTGCTCGCCTGATGGACGACCAGCACACCCACCCGGATGAACAGAAACGAATGGAAGCCGGCAAGTTGCTGGACCTTCTCACCCCGGTGATCAAAGCCTGGCCTTCCGAGTTTGGCCCAAAAGCCAACGACCTGGCGATCCAGGTTTATGGCGGCGCTGGTTACACAAGGGAATACCCGGTGGAACAATGCTGGCGCGACAACCGCCTGAACCCCATCCACGAAGGCACCAACGGCATCCAGGCCCTGGACCTGCTGGGCCGCAAGATCTGGCAAGACCAGAGCCACGGGCTGCAGCTGCTGATGCAGGAAATGCAGGTAGACCTGCAAGCGGCCACCACTGACCGTTGTCAGCAATGGGCATTGTCTCTGAGTGAGACGTTGCAGCAGGCGGTGAAAGTCACCCAGAGCCTGGGCAAATCCCTGATGGGTGGCGAGGTAGACAAAACCCTGGCCAACGCCAGCTGCTACCTGCACCTGTTCGGCCACATCATCGTCGCCTGGATGTGGCTGCGCCAGGCTAATGCTGCGGCTAATGCATTGGCTTCCGCCAACAGCGACAGCGAGCGCAACTTCTACCAGGGCAAACTCCAGGCCGCCCAGTACTTCTTCCACTGGGAGCTGCCAACGGTGGCCCAGGACCTGGTGTTACTGCGGAATCAGGATGATACGTGTCTGAATATGAAGGCCGATTGGTTCTAGCTCTGGAGTCTTGGTTCTGTTCGTAGCCTGCTCGTTTTGGGGGGTTGTGTGAGCGGCTGGGCGCCCTTTCAGGGACACGCTACGAGCACTTCCCTGTGCGCTCGACTGTGGCCATCCATGGCCACAGACGGTCCCTGAAAGGGCGCCCAGCCGCTCACACCCAAGCAACGGTGGGGGCGCAGGCTAGAGATGCAAGTTTCAGCAAAACCTGAGTTCTATTTCTGAATCTGTGGCCTGGTATATCGCAGAAGTATGACGCGCGGGCGACAGGGAGGGCTTTTCAGGACCGTTGAGGGCCATGGACGGCCCGAAACGAGCCTACAGGGACGTACTCGTGGCGTGTCCTGAAAAGCCCTCCCCGTTGACTGCGCAGCCCCCCCCCGAACATCCAGGCTAGGTTCCCAAATTAGAGGACACGAACAATGCCACTGGTAAACGTAGAAAAACAGGGCCACATCCTGAAGATAGGCCTGAACCGCCCGGAAAAAATGAACGCCATGAACCGGGCCATGTACCACGAAATCGCTGCCGCCTATTACCAGCTCCAGAACGACCCGGAACTGCGCGTCGCCGTCATGTACGCCGAAGGTGACCACTTCACCAGCGGCCTGCAACTGGACGACTGGGCCGGCGTGTTCGCTAACGGCAAAGGCATCGAGCCCGGTGAAGGTGAACTTGATCCGTTCCATATCACAGGCGAGGGACTTACCAAGCCGGTAGTCTTTGCCGCCCAGGGCATCTGCTTCACCTGTGGCGTTGAAATGATGCTCAACACCGACGTCCGCGTTGCCGCCAAAGGCACCCGCTTCGCGCAGCTGGAAGTCAAGCGCGGCATCTTCGCCTGCGGCGGCGCTACCATCCGTCTGCAAAGGGAAATCGGCTGGGGCAACGCCCAGCGCTACCTGCTAACCGGTGACGAATGGACGGCCGAGCAGGCGTATCAGTGGGGCTTGATTCAGGAACTGGTGGAGCCCGGGGAGCAGTTCAATAAAGCCATGGAAATCGCTGAAAAGATCGCCAAAGCGGCCCCGTTAGGCGTTCAGGGCAGTCTGAAGTCGTCCAAGATTGCCGTTTCAGAAGGCCAGGAAGCGGCCAAGGAGCGCCTGTTCCCGGAACTACGTCCGGTCATGGCCAGCGAAGACGTAAAAGAAGGAATCCAGTCATTCCTGGAGAGAAGGGAAGCGGTGTTCAAAGGTAAATAGCTGGATTGGCCCGTCATTCAAAATCTCGTCCGTAGCGAATCGTAGGATCAACGACTATCCCACAGAAGCGTAAGCAGCGGGCTGGGGCCACCCTTCCGGGAGTGTGCGCAGCAGGGATGCTGCGCTCAAGCCCCCATGGATGGGTTCACGGCGTCTCCCGGAAGGGTGGCCCCAACTCGCAGCCGGCACCATAACCGACAGGCTAGGGCCGGCAATCAAGCCAATAAATCAGTCAGATCTCAGGCAGCCTCAGACTCAGTTTTGCTTCCTGCTTTTCGGGCAGAGGCCTCAGCCGCCACTTTCGCAGCATAATCCGCATACTTGGCCATCAGCTCGTCCTTGCGATCCGGATCCCAGTTAATCTTCGTCAGATCACCTTCATAGTGATCAATCACCCGCTTATCCATCGTCTCATACCACCACCGTGGCACATAAGCCGGCAACAACATCGACGCATAACCACCCGGCAACTGCGGCGCCTTCTCGAAATGCCTCAGGGCCTGATAACTCCGGGTTGGATGGGCGTGATGGTCAGAGTGCCGCTGTAACTGATACAGGAACAGATTGGTCACCACATGGTTGCTGTTCCAGCTGTGCTCCGGCTGGGTGCGTTCATACTTGCCGTTCTTGTCCTTCTGGCGCAGCAGGCCATAGTGCTCAATGTAATTCACGCTTTCCAACAAGCTTGCCCCATAAACCGCCTGCGCCGCCAGGAACGGCACCGCCCTGGGGCCGCAGACCAGCGTAGTCGCACCAAAGAGCCCGGCACTCATGGCCCAGCCCTGCAGCAACTCATTGTCCAGGCTCCAGAAACTCTTGCCCTTGCGCTCAAGCCGCGCCTTCTCGATTTTCACTGCGGACTTCATGCCACCAAACACCGTGCGCGGCAGGAACTTCCAGAAACTCTCGCCCATCCGGCTGCTGGCCGGGTCTTCCGGTGTGGCAACCCGCTTGTGATGACCAAAATTGTGCTCAACCACGAAGTGGGTGTAACCGGTCGGCGCCAGTGCCGCCATGGCCATCAACTTGTTCAGTTTGTTGGATTTGTGCCCCAGCTCGTGGGCGGTGTTGATGCCCACACCGTTGATTGCGCCCACCGTCAGGGTCAGGCCGATCTTGTCTTCGATCGGGGTTTTCTTGCGACTGGCCAGCCAGGCACCCATAACCGTCATGGCGTACTGGGTAGGAATAAAGGCTTTTACAATCCGGTCGTAGTATTTGTCCTGCTCCAGGGACCGCACGGCGGATTCCGGCGGGTTGCTCTTGTCTTCCCCGATTGCCCGGTCCAGCGCCGGGATAATGCCGTGCACCAGTGCCGGCCCGGTCCACGCCAGTGCCTTCAGCTTCTTGGGCGCCAGCGCGTATCCGGTCAAAGCGGCCAGGCCGATACCAGGCAGGGCAGGGCCCAGCAGCCACAGGTAACGCTTGGGATCTTTCCAGTCTTTTTCACCGGAGGCGGGAGTGGAATTTGCCGGTTGTTGCCCGACTGCTTGATTGGCCTTGGCGTTCATATCAGGGATCTCCGTTTTGTTCTTGGTTGCCCTCAATTTATGTCGGACAATCGGGCAATACAACAATTTTTACGAATGTCATCGGAAAGTGGCCTGACATGACAATTCGGCCCCGGTTGGCGGATTCGGGATTTGTGGTCCAGACTTCTGCAAAACAAAAACAACAGGGACGATGGAACATGAGTGCTGCAACCCCCTCACCAGAGACTGTGTCTTTGCCGGTTCGGGAAATGCTTGTGGAGTATGTCCAGGGGCGACGGCTGGCCGAGATCATTTACCAGGATACCAACGGGCAGGTTTGCCTGGTTCATGAAAACATCCGGGACGTTCTGAGCCGGGCCGGCCATGATTTTCTGGTACTGGGCTCGGGCAAGGTGCTTGGTGTTGAGCATGTGATCATGATCGACGGCCAGCGGCTAACGAAAGGGTAATCGCCCGGTAATTGCCTGTGCAGGTGAACCGCTCTAGGCTGTTTGCGTTGTAAATACTTACCAACAGAGGGATATGGTATGAACAAGCTCACGTTGAGCGCACTGGCTCTACTGATGACACTCGGCCTGGCTGCCTGCAGTTCGGAAAGCGATGAAGGGGCCGATTTCGAGCAGGCCGGGGAGAACGCCGGTGAAATGATGGATGACGCCGCCGACTCCGTCGAGGAATCCTATGAAGAAGCCACAGGGCAGGACGAAGGTGCCTGGGGTGAAATCAAGGAAGGGGCCCAGAACGCGGCGGATGAAGTCAGCGATGGTGCCCAGAGCGCTGCGGACAGTGTCGGTGAAGCCGCTGATGAAGCGGGTGATGCCATGGAAGAAGGTTATGACGAGATGACTCAGTGATCATTGGCTGAGTGTTGTTTCTTCCGGAAAAGGGGCGCTGGGGTGGCGCCCCTTTTTTGGTTCTGACAACAAAGTTTGGCTGGTGTGGTTAGCTGTAAAATAACTTTAACCAGAATGACGCGGAACGTTTGTTGTTCTGTCATCTTTCAGGTTGAAACTTGCCTCTCGTTAAAGCCCTTTCCTTCCGATTTCGAGAGAGACAGAACATGGCCAAGCACGACATTGATCCGAATTATCTGGACCCTAACTACGAGCCGGTGGTTAACCATTCCGAGAACCTGCCTTTTCACCAGGTGCTGTCTGCGCGCATGCAGCGCCGTGCGGTGATGAAAGGGACCGTTGGAGCGGCTCTGGCCAGCGTTATGGGGCTAGGCCTGGTCGCCTGCGGTAGTGACAGCGACAGTGACGAGGATACCACTTCAGGAAATACCCAAACGCCCGGCACAACTGAAAGAACGTTAGGTTTTCAGGCTATTCCGGTATCCACCGCCAATGAGGTTGTTGTCCCGTCGGGCTATTCCGCAGAGGCATTTCTGCCTTGGGGAACGCCGATAACAGGTTCATATCCTGACTACCGCCCTGATGGTACGAACACTGGTGCCGATCAGGAGCAGCAGGTTGGCATGCATCACGATGGTATGCATTTCTTCCCGCTCGACCAGAAGTCCGGGGGCAGCAGTTCGGAAGAAGGTCTGTTGGTTATGAACCATGAGTACATTAACCAAAGTGCCATCCATCCAAATGGGGCTACCGTCAACACAGATGGTTCGCGCCCGGCGGATGAGGTCCGTAAGGAAATCGCTGCCCACGGTGTTTCAGTTGTCCACATCAAGCGTGATAGCAATGGTGTCTGGGACGTAGTTCAGAGCGCTTACAACCGTCGTGTTACCGGTGGTACTGCTATGGATATCAGAGGGCCGTTGCGTGGATATGAAAAGCTTGTAACACCATATAGTCTGGACGCGACAGCGACTCGCGGCACGCTTAACAACTGTTCAATGGGCCCGACTCCGTGGGGCACCTACCTGACGGCAGAAGAGAACTGGCATGGCTATTTTGCGTTTGATACCGACGTCGCAGAACGTCCTCGCGAATATGCTCGCCATGGTGTCGGCGGTAGTTCCCGCTACGACTGGGAAAAAGCAGACAGTGGTCTGGACCAGTATCGTCGTTTCGATGTGACGCCGACTGTGGATGGTTCTGCCACAACCGATTACCGAAACGAGGCAAATACTTTCGGTTACATGGTCGAGATTGACCCGTTTTCACCCGAAAGCAAACCTCAGAAGCGCACAGCCCTCGGTCGTTTCGGCCATGAAGGTGTAATTTTCGCACCGGCCAAAGAAGGTGAGCCGGTTGTCTGTTACTCCGGTGACGACTCCCGCTTCGAGTACATCTACAAGTTCGTGTCTTCCAAACCGTACTATGCAGCCACCGCTGGTGGTTACCTGCTGGATGAAGGCACGCTGTATGTAGCGCGATTCAACGAAGACGGCAGTGGTGAATGGCTGGCCCTGGATCTCGACAACCCGGCTTTTGCCTCCAAGGTTAATGCTGCCAAGGGTACGACCGTTGGTGATGTGGCATTTGACGGCTTCGAGAACCAGGCCGACGTGCTGTTGAACACCCGTCTGGCCGCTGACATTGCCGGTGCCACACCAATGGACCGTCCGGAGTGGGGTGCGGTTGATCCGAATACCGGCGAGGTTTACTTCACTCTCACCAATAATACCAAGCGCACAGAAGACCAGGTGAATGCAGCCAACCCGGTAGCCCAGAACAAGAACGGCCACATCATTCGCTGGCAGGAAGCCGGTAACGATTACACTGCCGGTTTCTTCGAATGGGATATCTTTGTCTTCGCCGGTGAGCAGGGCACAGAGACCGTGGTTGATGGCGACGCCGTTGTTACGCTGAATGACGACAACATCTTCAACAGTCCGGATGGCCTGTGGTTCGATTACAACGGCCGTCTGTGGATCCAGACTGACGGATACAGCGACGAAACCTTCGGTAACCAGATGATGCTGGCTGCGAATCCGGAAACCCGTGAGATCAAGCGTTTCTTCGTGGGCCCCCAGGGCTGTGAGGTCACCGGCGTGGTCACCACTCCGGACAGCAAAACCATGTTCGTGAATATCCAGCACCCGAAAGCCAACTGGCCGGATGCTAACGACCCTCGTCCCCGCGATGCCTGCGTCATCGTAACCCGCAACGACGGCGGCGTAATCGGCGCCTGATCATAGCGGTTAGCCACAAGGCAGCACCAAAGCCGGCCCCGGTTTTACCTGGGCCGGTTTTTGTTTTTGCAGAGGGTCATATTGTGGAAAGGTCCGCAAAAACCCCGAGGCCGGCTGCGAAAGGGCTGTGGTAGACTGCGGAAAAGTCCTGATCCGGAGTTATCACCTTGGCTGAACCCGAATTTATTCCCGCAAACCCCAACGGCAATGAACGTCAGCCGGAGCCTGGCCGCAACCTGGCGGTCGTGGTTTACATCCTTCAGGCCCTGTCCTTTTTTCTCGGCGGCATCACCGGCCTGGTTGGCGTCATCGTCAATTACGTGAAGCTGGATGATGTACGTGGCAGCTGGATCGAAAGCCATTTCCGCTGGCAAATCCGTACCTTCTGGATCGGGCTGTTGTGGACGGTGGTTGGCATTGTTACCACCCCATTGATCATCGGCTGGTTTATTCTGCTCGGTATCTCGATCTGGGTGATCTATCGCATCGTAAAGGGTGCCCTGGCCCTGAACGACGGCAAGACTATTTAATCCATTCCTCTTCTTTCCCTGAAAGCTTTGCGCCTTTTGTCCAGACGCCCTTCGGGGCGCAAGGCAGTCTTTTGCACCTCCCTTTGGGCTCCTTGCCCGGCCAAAATGTAAAAAATTGCAAAATCCCCCTCCGGTCCATCGGCCTGTAAGCACGGCGACCTCAGGCCTGAATTTCAGCTAAACCATTGGCTTTCAACATAAATAAGTCCATACGATAAAATGGATCACTGTTAGTTCAGTATATGGTTGGCAAAAATGACAACAATATGTGAATAAAATGCCAAGTTAATACGCCAGTAGCTGGCCCAAACTGCCAAGAAACAGAGGCAGTTTGTTTCTTTTGTGTAACTGGCAGGGCTAAAGGAAAAGGAGTGTTCACATGGCAAGAAAGCAACTTCTGGCGGTATCGGTTGCAGGGCTGTGCGCCGCGATGGCAGCGACGGCAGTGCAAGCGAATGCGGTCAAGCACGAAAGTGAAGTGTCAGTGCTGGGGGCTTACATTGAGCCCGACAGTGACAGGACTGATGAGTACGGCAGCGGTTTGCGGGGCATTTACAGTCACCGTTTCGGTAAGCACTGGTGGCTTGAGCCTCAATTGTTCTCCGGAATTATCGAGACGGGTGTTACCGGCGCAACGGATTACTACCAGCAAACCCTGGGAGCGGACCTGAGCTACCGGTTTTTCGACAGCGAATCCTTCACGCCGTATGTATCCGTTGGTGGTGGCCTGTCCCGTAACGATGTAGCTGACAACCCGGCCAGCGAATTTGCCGGCTATGCCAATGCCGCCCTCGGCCTCATCACCTCCCCTTTTACCGAGTCTGGCCTGCGTGTGCGGGGCGACGTCCGTTACCTGTGGGATTCCTACGACGACGGATTATCTGACATTCACCTGAGTGTCGGCCTGACCATTCCAATCGGCGCTACTCGCACCCGTATCGTGGAAAAAACGACCGTTGTTGAAAAGCCGGTGGTGGTAGAGCAACAGCTCGCGGATTCCGACAAAGACGGCGTTGTGGATGGGGTAGACCAGTGCCCCAACACCCTGGAAGGCCTGGAAGTGAACGCCGTTGGCTGCGTTGAAACCGACAAGGCCCAGTCTGTGGTATTGCAGGGGGTGACTTTCGAGTTCAACTCCAACCGGCTGACCGCCAACGCACGCGACATCCTCATTCCCGCCGCCGAGGCCCTGAAAGGACAGCCAGACCTTAAGGTAGAGCTGGCCGGCCATACCGACAGCGTGGGGGCTGAAAGCTACAACCAGCAACTCTCACAGCAGCGGGCAGACGCCGTGCGCAACTACCTGCTTGACCTGGGTGTGGCTCCGGAACAGCTGAGTGCCGAAGGCTATGGCGAAGCCCGCCCGGTCCGCAGTAACGATACCGAGGAAGGCCGCGAGCGCAATCGCCGAGTCGAATTCAACGTGGTTTCTAAGTGATAGCAAGAAGGAATTTGGAAATGAGACTGAACAATCTGAACTGGCCTTTGATTTTGATGGTTACGGCGTTTCTGGCCGTAGCCGGGTGTAAGTCCGACAGTGGTAGCCGTGTGTCGTTTGAAGATGGCTCGGGGCAGCAAACCGGGGAGCAGGGCGATGGCGGCACCGGTGGCGCGGTGGATGCTGATGGGGATGGCATCCCTGATAACGAGGATTCCTGCCCGAATACCCGAAATTCCGGGGTTGATGCCGATGCCGATGGTATCGACGATGCGTGCGATGCCCGCATTGCGTCGTCAACGGATATCGATGGCGATGGTGTGCCGAATGGTGAAGATAACTGCCCGACCATTCCCAACCCGGACCAGGAAAATGCTGATCGTGACCTGTATGGCGACGCCTGTGACACAGATGCTGATGGTGATGGCGTTAAAGACAAGGTCCGGAATGACGATGGCAGCTTTGCAGTAATAGCGGCATCGGACGAGGGTGACAACTGCCCGCTGGTGCCAAATCCGGATCAGGCGGACCTGGACGGTGATGGCGTAGGTGATGCCTGTGATGACGATATCGATGGCGACGGCTTTCTCAATGACGAGGATGCCTGCCCGTATGTGGAAGGCAATGATGAGGCCATGTGCAGCGAGGCGGTCGATACCGACGGCGATGGCATTCCGAACCTGAGGGCTGATGGCAGCACGCCCTGGGACAACTGCGCGGATGTCGTCAATCCCTCCCAGTCGGATCTGGACGGCGATGGCATTGGCGATGCCTGTGATGAAGACACCGATGGTGACGGAATTAACGATACCAACCTGATCGGCCAGCCCGAGGATAACTGCCCGCTGATTGCCAATCCGGACCAGGCTGATACGGACGGCGACGGCATCGGTGATGTCTGTGACCTGGTGAATGACGTTGAGTTTTCGTGTGGTGTTGGTGAGCAGTTCTCGCCCATGCTGGCCAGTGATGAGGATATCCAGGCTCAGGCATCCAAGGATGTTTCAGATTGTCTTTTGTTGACCGGTGGTCTGCTTTGCGACGTGGTTGGGGAGAACAACGTAGTTGATGATGATCTGAACAACTTCGCTACCATTTCAAATACTAACCTGTTGGGACTTTCTAACGTCAGTCTGCGAGTCGCTGCAACGTCAGGATTTGCCTACCCGGGACAAAACGTTATTGGTGTTTCGCTGGCTGAAGCGGCACAAGTGCTTCAGCTAGACTTGTTGTCGAACGGAGGCCTGCAGGTTCGGACTTTGCTAGACGGTGAGATTCAGGAACAGACCAATGGTGAAGTAGGCGCTGATCTCGATTTGCTGGGGCTTTCCGGTTTACTGGGCGGGAACGAAGTCGGTTTCCTGGTATTTCAGACATCGAAACGGTTTGATGCGGTTGAAATCGTGAGCGGCGAGTTTGAACTGCTTACGGCCCTGGATGAATACAATACCTATGGCGTCTGTGCCTCTAAAGAGGAGGTGGCCCAGCCTTAAGTCAGTGAGTGACTATCAACTCAAAGGGCCGGCACCCGCCGGCCCTTTCCATTTCACCGAAGAAAAACAGTCACTCCTCCGTCACTTCCTCCAGCCGTAAGGCACTGAACATCCCCGCCAGCCCCATCAGCCCGAGCACAATAATCACCGCCACATCGGAAATCATCGAGATAGCTGCGGTGAAGGCGCCCGTAACGAGTAACAGCAGCCCGATTACGGTATTGCTTACCGAGGTATAGTCGGTGCGTTTGTTGCCGCCGGCCATGTCCACCAGATAGGTTTTCCGGCCAAGGCGTACGCCGGCGTGGGCAATGCTCAACACGAAGAAGGCAATCGGGTAGAACCAGGCGCCGCCGAAGCCGGGGCCGAAGATCAGGGCGAGCACACCCACCACCAGGCAAATACCGCTGGCCATGGCCGCGCCGCGGATCATTACTCGTCGGCTGGATACATCGGCCGCCCAGCCCCAGAAGCTGGCACTGAGTGAGCTGGCGAGGCTGCTGGCCAGCAGGAAGACGCCCAGCATCCAGCCGATGTCGGATTCTTTCTGGGCCAGCACCACGAAGTAGGGTGAGGCCAGGGCGGAGCACAACAGCAGGGCCCGGGTGATGACAAAGTTACGGAACGGAGCGTCGTCCCGCAGCAGGGACAAGCTGCGGAATGCCTCCGGCAGGGCATTGGCGCCACCGGAAGTTTCGCCCGGGTATTCCTCAACCCCGGCAAACAGAAAGCCGGCGATAATCCACAGGGCTGCGGCCAGCATCAGCAGCATGGCGTAGAAGCCAATGGTGGGGTCGCCCCGGTCCCAGAACAGCAGCCCGGTCAGGATAACGGTGGCGGTACCGCCAATAGTGCTGGCCAGGCCGGACAGCCGGCCCCGGCGGGTTTTCGGAATGCATTTGCCCTGAACGTCTTTCATGGAAACCGAGCAGAAGCCCCGGGCCAGGGAGAACACAACCAGCGCCGCAACAATGCCACCGCCGGCCGCGTAGCCTTCCAGAAACCACACACTGGCCGCCATGGCCATTACGCTGACCGCCTGGCCAAAGCTGCCCAGGGTCCAGAACCACTTGCGCACGGCTTTGCGGCGAACCCAGGCGCCAATCACCATCTGCGGCACCATAGAGCCGGACTCCCGGATGGGTACCAGCCAGGCCACCAGGGCCGGCGCACCCACGGCGCTCATCAGCCAGGCCAGCACGGTTTTCGGGCTGATCAGCAAGTCGCCGAGCTTGGTCAGTACGTTACTGAAAAGAATCAGGAAGAAGTTACGGGGCACTTCCCTGCAGGCATCCTCCGGAATGTCTTTGCAGACCCGTGCGTCTTCTTCGTTGGCGATCAGGCTGTAAAGCTGGTCAACCGTTGCTTTGTTCTGGCTGGACAATGTTTTTCCTCCCGTAGTCAGGCCCGCAAGCATAGCAGGACATTCGGCGTGGCTTAACCGTCTGCCGGAGTTGCCTGTGGCTTGCCGCTGGTGCTTAATGTGCACCTGAAAGCAGGAGCCCGATATGCTGAGTTACCTTCACGCCTTCCACGCCGGCAACTTTGCGGATGTACAGAAACATGCCGCATTAACCTTGGCGCTGGCCATGATGCAGGCCAAGAAAACACCTATTGCCTGTTTTGATACCCATGCCGGCAGTGCGGTTTACGACCTGACCGGTGAGCGCGCCCGAAAAACCGCCGAGGCGGACACCGGTGTACAGCGGCTGTGGCGGTTACGGAACAGCCTGTCGTCGCCGGACTGGCAGCCCATGCTGGAGGTTCTGGCAAGCGAAAATCCTGGCAACAGTGAGCTCGAAACGTATCCCGGCTCGCCGGCCTGGCTGGCGGGCTTTGCCCGTGATGCCGATACGGTCACCGCCTTTGAACTGCACCCTACCGAGGGCCGGCAACTGGCTGGCTGGGCCCGGGGTGCGGGAGTTCGTGTGGTGCAGCAAGACGGCCTGAAAGGTTTGCTGCAGAAACTGCCGCCGCCCCAGCCTCGGCTGCTGACGCTGATTGATCCCTCCTACGAAATCAAAAGTGATTACACCTCAGTGGCCGAAACCCTCACCAAGGCATGGAAAAAGTGCCGCCATGGGGTCTATCTTGTCTGGTATCCGATACTGACCAGTGGCTTGCAGGAGCAGCTGGTTTCTGCCCTGAAAGGCGGTGAAGTGCGTAAGGTTCTGCGTAGCGAAGTGATGCTGGATACGCCGCCGGAGCGGGGCATGGTTGGCTCAGGTATGCTGGTGGTGAATCCGCCCTGGGGCTTTGAGCAACGCTTTGCGGCCATGATGGACGAACTGCAGGGCGAAAACGGGTTGGGGTGGTCGTCTTCGATCACCTGGCTGGTTCCCGAATAATCTGGCTGGAGTAGCATCTTTGACATCCGAGACCGCTCAGGAAAACCCCTGCCTGCCCGGCGGGTTGATTGCGCTGGACCAATGGAAAACCCCGGAAACCTCTGTGCAAAAGACCTTACGCAGTGGCTTGCGGGATATCCTTCAGCAATTGCGCGCCGGGATGACGCCGGAGGACCAGGCCTTCGAGAGCCTGGACGACCTGCCGGCACTGTCCCATGCAAAGCTTGGCCGTTACGCACCGCAGCCGGAGGCCGGAGAGCTGGCCGGGGCGATCAATGAATGCCTGGCATCACTGCGGCAAGGGGGCACCCACAACCGGCAGGTGAGTTTTCTGGTTGCGCCGCCGTTTTCCGGTATTCAGGGGGCTTTGCGCGCCAGCGGACTGCGGGCGATCTCGCCCCCGGATAACCTGCTGATGGCGGAGAAAGACATCTCCGGCTGGTGGGATGAGCAGCTGGCGGGCGATGACTGGGTGGTACCGGAGCTTGCGGATTTCTGGCTCAGGCATCGGTCTGGCATGGGCTTGCTGAAAGAGTTCTTTGCCCGGGTGGCAATGGAGGGTGCCGGCAAGGGCATGGTGGGATGTTCCAGCTGGTGCTGGCAGTTCTGGGTGCAGTACCTGCCAGAATTGCATGTGGCGCCGCTGACGGTCGCGCCCCTGACGGATGACCGGCTTACCCGGTGGCTGGCTTTCCTGGCGTCGGGTACGGCGGGTGGGCCGCTCACCGCTCGCATGACCAACGATGGCCTGTATGTGTTGCCGGCTCCGGAGGAGGGTTGTGAACGCAAGTACAGCGACTTCGCCCGGGACCTGGCCACCATGGCCCGGGGCAACCGCGGGGTTGCCCATGCTATCTGGCAAAGAACCCTCAGGGCCAGGGCCGAGGAAGACACCGAGAACGGCGATAAAGAAGAGAAGAAAGATAGTCCTGACAACGGCCCGAGCTGCTGGGTAGCGCCGCTGGAGCAGTTGAGCCTGCCGGCGGTTCCCCAGAGCAACGGCCGGCAACCGGGGCATATTCTGCATGCCTTGTTGCTGCACAACGGCCTGACCTCCGAGCAGTTACAACTGGTGACCGGCTTGCCGGGGCAGGAGATCAGCTTGTCGCTGGCGCGGTTCCAGCGTGCCGACCTGGTCACGCAGGGCGACACCGTAGGCGCGTTCAGGGTTACGCCGCTGGGCTATCCCGCCGTGCGAAAATATCTGCAGTCCCGGGGTTACCCGGTCGACGGTTTCTAGGAGGCTATGATGGGCGATCTGGATATTAAGGGTGCACTGTCATCCATAACCTCTGAAGCCTTGCTGGAAGCCGCTATCCTGGTGGTGGTAGCGTCGCTGCTGATTCTGATGGTGCAGAAGCTGGTGCCGGCAGTGGCCGGAAAACTGTCCGGCAAGCCCCGGCTGTATCTGCTGGCGTCTGTGCCGCTGCTCCGGCTGCTGATTATCATCCTCACCATCACCATGGTGGTACCGGTTCTGGTAGAGCCTTCATTTGAAAACATGGTGGCCATCTTCGGTGCCCTGGGTCTGGCCCTGGGCTTTGCCTTCAAGGACTACGCCAACAGCCTGATTGCCGGCATCGTCACCCTGTACGAAATGCCTTACCGGCCCGGCGACTGGATTGAAGTGAACGGCCAGTATGGCGAGGTGCGCTCCATCGGCACCCGGGCAGCAGAGATTGTCACCCTGGATGACACGGTCATCGTGATTCCTCATGGCCTGTTGTGGAACACCCTCTTGGCCAATAGCAATGACGGAACCGATAACCTGATGTGTGTGGCTGAGGTTTATCTGGACCCGAACCACGATGTGGCGCGCATGCAATTGCTTTTTCGCGACACCATCTATGCCTGTCCGCTGACCAAGACCCATCAGCCGGTGATAGTGGCTGTGTCCGCCGGAGACACCGGTATGAAGTACCGCCTGAAGGCTTATCCGCTGGAGCCGCGGGACCAGACCCGGTTTATTTCTGACCTGACGGCCCGTGCCGCGGAGATCTGTGCGGCTGAGGGGGTCAGAATGATCTCCCGGCCTTTGATGCTGCACTGAAACGAAAAAGCCCCGCAAAGGCGGGGCAACTGACGAACCGGATGCGGGTTTGCTTACATCAGGGCGTCAACACGGTTGCGAACTTTCGGCTCGCTGCTGTAGGCGGTTGCGATGGAGTTGTAGGTGGGGATGTCGATACCTACGTCTTCAATCACGGAAACCATTTTGTCGTTGGCTTCCATCTGCAGTTCCTGGGCTTTCTGCTGGGAATCCGCCGCTTCGATCTTCTGGATGTACTCTTCGCGCACTTCCATGACACCTTCCTGGGCTTCGATGAAGTCTTTCAGCTGGGCATCGCTGAAGTTGGTGTCCTGGGTGCCCGCTGCGGCCGGGTCAGAATAGCCGGAACTCTGGGTCTGCTGGGCTGCCGGCTCTTGCTGGTTCTGCTGTGCCATCGCGGGTGCTGCGGCCAGAAGTGCCAGGGATGCGGTTACAGATACGAGTAGCTTGTTCATAGGTCAGGCTCCTTTCGCTTTAACGGGTCGGGGGAAGAATTTGGTGTTCCCCGATTTCAGTGAATGACGGTCAGTGTGTTGCAGTCGCCGTGCCAACTTTTCCAAATCTAATAATGTTCTTTTAAATCAGTTGCTTATTGTTGTGTTTGCCATTACAGGTGAGTAACTTGGGTTGTGGCAAAATGCCACATGTGTCAAAAATGGTGTGACACTTCTTGCGAAGGACAGGTTTATGGTTTCCCTTGGCCGGCGCTTCCGGGATTTATTCCGCTCCCTGCAGCTGACTCTGGTACTGAGTATCGTTGTGCCCCTGCTGTTATTCAGTGGCATCGCCATCTACATCGGACTGGGGGCGGTGGAGCGGGCCCTGAATGACCGGCTCAGGGAAGACCTCGAACTGGTTGCCCGCGCCGTCACCGGGCCGGTTGCCAATGCCCTGTCCCAGGGTGATGAGCTGGTCTTGGGGGAGTCCCTGAAATCCATTTTCCAGATCGGCCGCATTTCCGGGGCCTCGGTGTTTGATGATGCCGGTAACCGGGTAGCCAGCCTGGGGGTAGCGGATTCAGATGTCACCAACAGCGCCAGTGCGGAGAAAGTGATCACCAGCGGTGAGCTGGGGGGAGCCTTCCGCCGGGTCGACGGCGAATCGGTGTTTTCCCAATTCACCCCGCTGGTGGGCGAGGACGGCCGCATACAGGGGCTGCTCCAGGTTACCCGCCAGCGCAGCGATTTCCATGACCTGGTCGCCTCATCCCGATGGTGGGCAGTGAGTATCTGGTCGGCCTTGTCGGCCATCATCATCCTTGTGGTTGTACTCGGCCATTACCGGACCGTTGGCCGGCATGTGAACCGTTTACTGGAAAACATGGCAGGCCTTGCGCCCGGCCAATGGGTATTGGCGGTGCCACCGTCCGGCCCCCGGGAAATCCGGCAGATACACAAAGGCATTCTCGAGCTGGGCCGCCGGATGGCGGGCGCCGAATCGGAAATCGAGGGTCGTATTGCCCGGGAACGGGCGCTGGCCGAGCAGCTGGAGTATCAGGAAAAAGTCGCCATGATCGGCCGGGTTGCCGGCGGGGTGGCCCACGAACTGGGGGCACCGCTGAATGTGATTCAGGGCCGGGCCCGAATCCTTGCCCGCTCGGGCTTGCCGGAGGACCAGCAACGCCACCTGACCGATATTGAGCACCAGGTCACCCGTATGACCGCCATTATCCAGCAATTGCTGGATTGTTTCCGGCATGTGCCCGATTCCCGCAGGCCACTGGATTTGTCTTCGGTGCTGGCGGATGTGATGCAGCGGGTGGCGGACGATAACCGCTGCGCAGCCAGAACCCTGGAAACCGAAGGCCTTGATGCGGCTATGCCGGTACGGGCGGAGCCTTTGCGGGTGGGGCTGGCTTGCCTGAATGTGATTCGCAACGCCTGTCAGTCTGCACAGTCACGGTTACGGGTGTCTGCCCACGATGCCGGCGACTGCTGGGAAGTGCGGGTGGAAGACGATGGCCCCGGCATTCCGGAGCCGCAACGGGCGCAGATTTTTGAACCCTTCTACAGCACCCGGGCCGCCGGTGAAGGCACGGGGCTGGGGCTGGCGGTGGTCAACAGTGTGCTGAAAGAACACGGAGGCCGGGTGGATGTAGGCAGCTGTGATCTGGGTGGCTGCCGCATGAGCCTGTATTTCCCCAAGGAGTCCGAATGATGTCTGCAACAGCTGCCACCATTATGCTGGTAGAAGATGATCCCAGCCTGGGCCAGCTCCTGGCCGAGGAGCTGGAAATGGATGGCTATGCCGTCAAACGTGCCGCCACTGTGCAAGAGGCCCGGGGGCTGTTGCAGCAACAGCGGCCGGCCCTGATCGTGTCGGATCTGCGGCTGCCCGATGGCGACGGTATGCAGGTGCTGGCCTTTCAGCAGGCCGAGCACCCCGGCATCCCTTTTATTGTGATCACCGCCTTTGGCACCGTAGACCAGGCGGTTGAGGCCTTGAAGGCGGGAGCGGATGACTTTCTCACCAAGCCGTTGTCGACCGACCATTTGCGGCTGAAAATCAAACGATTGCTGGCACAGGCCGATGTGAACCGGCAACTGGCAGAAATCCAGTCCCGCCAGCAGGGTGAACAGAATATGGGGCTGGTGGGTGACAGCCCGGCCATGGAGCGCCTTCGGGGTGAAATTCGCCAGGTGGCCCGCAGCCAGGCGGCGGTGCTTATTAACGGTGAGAGTGGCACCGGTAAAGAACTGGTAGCCCGTGCCATTCACAATCAGAGTGACCGGGCGGACAGGGCGTTCCTGGCGGTGAACTGCGCCGGCATTCCGCCAGACCTGATGGAAAGCGAGTTTTTCGGCCACGAAGCCGGCGCCTTTACCGGCGCCCGCCAGGCCCGCAAAGGCCTGTTCGCCGAAGCCAGTGGTGGTACCTTGCTGCTGGACGAGATCGGTGAAATGCCGCTGTCACTGCAAGCCAAGCTGCTGCGGGTGCTGCAGGAAGGCGCTATCAAGCCGGTCGGGGCGGATCACGAAGAAACCGTGGATGTGCGCATTCTGGCGGCTACCCATGTAAACCTGATGAAGGCCGTTGAAGGCGGGCTGTTCCGGGAAGATCTGTACTACCGCCTGGAAACCCTCGCGCTGCAGGTGCCGCCACTGCGGGACCGGGATGAAGACGTGGAAATGCTGGCCATGCACTTCCTGAAAGAAGCATGCCGGCGACACAACCGGGGGTTCATCAAGTTCAGTGATGTCACCCTCCGGGTGCTCCGGGACTATCCATTCCCGGGAAATGTCCGGGAGTTGTCCAGTGCCATTGAACGGGCGGTGACCTTCTGTGATGGCGACACCATCCAACCGGAGCATCTGCCAGAGCGGATTCGCAAGCGGCAAAGTTCGCTTCAGGCGCCCCCGGCTGACCCTGTGGCCGATAACATCCCGGAATGGCCTACACTGGAAGCCCTGCAGCAGGACTATGTGCGCAAGGTGATGGCGGCGGTTGATGGCAACAAGCGCCGTGCTGCACAGATCCTCGGTATTAACCGGCGGACACTCTATCGCTGGCTCGAAACCAATCCGGAGCAGAATTCATGAAAAACCAGAAGCAGGCCATGTTGTTTGGTCTGGGTACTGTATTGCTTTGGTCTACCGTGGCTACGGCGTTCAAGCTGGCCCTGGCGGACCTGGCGCCGGTGCAGATGCTGCTGGTGGCCTGTGCCGCCTCCATTGTGGTGATGGGCGGAGCGTTGGTGATCATGGGGCGTTGGCAGGAGGTGTTCCAGCTTTCCCGCCGCCAGTACCTTCAGTCTATCGGCATGGGGCTGATCAATCCCTGCTTGTATTATTTCCTGTTGTTCGGCGCCTTTGACCGGTTGCCGGCCCAGGAGGCCCAGCCCCTGAACTACACCTGGGCGCTGGTGCTGGCGTATCTGTCTGTGCCGTTCCTGGGCCAGAAGCTGCGCCGTATCGATATCCTGGCCGGGCTGGTGTGCTATGCCGGGGTAGTGGTGATTGCCACTCGCGGGGCGGTTACCTCTCTGAGTTTTTCAGACCCGCTGGGGGTCTCCCTGGCACTGGGCAGTACAGTGGTCTGGGCGTCTTACTGGATTATTGCCACCCGGGACACCCGTGACCCTGTAGTTGGCCTGTTCCTGAATTTCCTGTTTGGCCTGCCGGTGATCGCCCTGGTGTGCTGGTATACCGTCGGGCTGGAGTTTCCTTTGGGTGGCTCGCTGGCAGCGGCCCTGTACGTGGGGGTGTTTGAGATGGGGATTGCCTTTGTGCTCTGGTCCCAGGCCATGAAAAAGGCGGAAAATACCTCGAAAGTGAGCAATCTGATCTTCATCTCCCCGTTTTTATCACTGGTGTTTATCTATTTCATTCTGGGCGAGGTGATTCTGCCATCCACCTACGTGGGGCTGGTGCTGATTATTGCCGGGCTCTGGCTGCAGCAGAAAAAAGTGAAACAGCGGGAGCAGGCGCTGGAACATGGCTGAGGGCTGGTTTCTGTACCTGGTGCGTACCGCCTCTGGTGCGCTGTATACCGGAATTACCACCGACGTTGGGCGGCGCTTCGCCGAGCATCAGGCCGGTGCGCCCAAGGGGGCCCGCAGCTTGCGCGGTAAAGGCCCGTTGACCCTGGAGTTCCAGGCCCCGGCCGGCGATCGCAGCCGGGCCTCGAAACTGGAATGGCAGGTAAAACGCTGGCCCCGGGTTCGAAAAGAAGCGCTCCTGAAGGGCGAAGTCAGCCTGCCAGATGACGCCTGATATGGTCGGCGGCCACGGCCACGGCTTCGGTGGCCCGGTCCAGCTGGCCGCTGTGTACCTGGAACACATGCCACAGGCTGTTGTAGATCTCCAGCGTAGTGTCCACACCGTCGCGCTTGGCCACTGCCGCCAGCCGGGTGGCATCATTCAGCAGTATTTCCTGGCTGCCCACCTGAATGAGCAGCGGTGACAGGCCGCTCAGGTCACCGAACACCGGTGAAATCATCGGATTGGTCAAGGGTGTCTGGCCGCCATACAGGCGGGCTGCATTTTTGGTCCAGCTGGCGTGCAAGACCGGTTCGCATTCCGGTTGGTAGAGCTGTTGCTGGGTCAGGTCGGTCCACGGGGAAAAACAGGTGATGGAAGACGGCAACGGCTTGTTCTGGTCCCGCAGGCGCATGGCGAGGACTAACGACAGCCCACCCCCGGCCGAATCGCCCGCCAGCGCCACCGAGCTTGCCGGAATGCCCTGGCTTAGCAGTGCCCGGTAAACCGATTCTGCGTCATCCGGTGCGGCCGGGTAGGGGTGTTCCGGTGCCAGCCGGTAATCCGGAACGATCACTTCACAACCGCTCAGCTTGGCCAGGTGCCCGGCAATGCCTTTGTGGGTGGCGGCCGAGCCGATGATATAGCCACCTCCATGCAGGTACAGGATGGTGCCGATTGCCGGTTGCGCCGGCGTAGCCCTCAGTACCGGCACATTACCAAGGTCGTCTTTGCGGAAGCGGACATCACGGGGAGGAACCGAGCTGCGATAGGCCTGGCGAACCAGCCGGCGTTGCAGTGACAGCGGTACAGCATTCGAGAGCATGGGGCGCACCAGGCGGTGCATGGTCTGGCGTAACCCTGCCTCAAGAAGCGGCTGGAACATCTGTGTTCTCCCTCGTGAATGGGTTAGGATGACGGTCAATTATTGATTCATGACAGGCGTTTAACTCTACGTGTACTGGAAAACAGATACCATAGAAATACCGAATTGGGACAGACATTCCCTGCTGGAGCGTCTGGAGCCTTTCGACCCGGCCGAGCGCCGGGACCTCGGTGTTGAGATGGAAGCCTATTGCCGTTTTTACGGCCTGGATCTCTGGGTGGAGCACCCGGAGGTGGCTTACCATCAGGGCTACGTAAAGGCAGACCGGCACGAAGTCATGGTGCATTACTTCCGGCTGCCGGAGGCGGCAGGGAGCAAGGGCACGGTGTTCATCCTGCATGGTTATTTTGACCACGTGGGGCTGTATACCCAGCTGATTGACCGTTGCCTGGGCGCCGGCTTTGATGTGCTGACCTACGACCAGCCCGGGCACGGGCTGTCCAGCGGTACACCGGCAGCCATTGGCAGTTTCCTGGAATACCAGGCGGTGTTGTCTGAGGTCATGGCTGAGGTGAAAGACATGGTGCGCGGGCCCTGGTTTGCTGTGGGCCAGAGTACCGGTGGGGCGATCCTGATTGACTACCTGCTGTCCAACCACCACGACCAGGACACCTCCGCATTCCGGAGAGTGGTCCTGCTGGCGCCCCTCGTTCGGCCCATGGGCTGGTTAGGTGCCAGGGTGCTGCACAGCGTGGTCAAACCGTTTCTGACCCGATGGAAGCGAGCCTTTAACGAAAACAGCGGGAATACGCGGTTTCTGCAGTTTTTGCGTGAGCATGACCCGCTCCAGGCCCGTGCGGTGCACGTTGATTGGGTAACGGCCCTGAAAAAATGGGTGCCGCACATCGAGTCGGCCAGGCCGGTGGATTTTCCGGTTACCGTGGTGCAGGGCGAGAAAGACACCACCGTAGACTGGCAGCACAATCTGCGCATTATCCGTAATAAATTTTCCTCTGTGAGGGAACGAAGAATTCCGGATGGTCGTCATCATCTGGTAAACGAAGCCCAGGATTTGCAGGCTACGGTGTTTAACACCATTATTGAAACATTCTCGGAATGAAATGGCCGGCGCCGGATCTGGCAGGGCCGCAAGAAAAACCGACGCAGGAGAAAACCATGAAGAAGACAATCCTTGCTTTCGCAGTTGCCACCGTTGGTATGAGTGGCTGTATGACGTACGACCCGTACACCGGCGAAGAGAAAACCTCTAACGCCACCAAGGGCAGCATTATCGGTGCCCTGGGCGGTGCTGCCGTGGGTGCGGCTACATCCAGCAGCAGTGACCGCGGCAAGGGTGCCCTGATCGGCGCTGCCAGTGGTGCGGCTGTAGGCGGTGGTATCGGTTACTACATGGACCGCCAGGAAGCGCAGCTGCGTCAGAAGCTGGAAGGCACCGGTGTTCGCGTCGTCCGTAATGGCGACCAGATCGAGCTGGTTATGCCGGGCAACATCACCTTTGACACAGACCAGTCCAGCATCCGTTCCGGCTTTACCGGCACCCTGGAGTCTGTGGCCCTGGTACTGAAAGAGTTCGACAAGACCATCATCCAGATTGAAGGCCACACCGACAGCACCGGTTCCGACAGCTACAACCAGCTGCTGAGTGAGCGCCGTGCCTCTTCAGTGCGGGACTTCCTGCTGAACCAGGGCATCGAGCCGCGCCGTACCCGTGCGACCGGTTATGGCGAGCGCTACCCGGTTGCTTCTAACGATACCTCAGCCGGCCGTGAGCAGAACCGTCGCGTTGAGCTGACGCTGGTGCCGATGGAGCAGTAATTCTCCGCTCCCAGCGCAAAAGAAAACCCCGGAGGCGAAAGCCTGCGGGGTTTTTTTATGGCTGGTGAAAACCGGGTCAGAACAGAACGCGGCAGCGAATCGTGCCTTTCACCTGACGCAGTTTTTCCAGGGCCAGTTCGCCGTAGGCCTTGTCGACATCCACGACTACGTAGCCGATATCTTCCTTGGTCTGCAGGTACTGGCCGCACACGTTGATGCTGTTCTCGGAGAACACCTGGTTGATCTCGGACATCACGCCCGGCACGTTCTCGTGAATGTGCAGCAGGCGGTGCTGGTTCGGGTGCGACGGCAGGGCGACTTCCGGGAAGTTCACGGAAGACACAGAGGTGCCGTTGTCGCTGTACATGGCCAGCTTCTCGGCCACTTCACGGCCGATGTTTTCCTGGGCTTCGATGGTGGAGCCACCTACGTGCGGAGTCAGGATGCAGTTGTCGAACTCGCGCAGCGGAGATACAAACTCTTCATCGTTGGACTTCGGCTCAACCGGGAATACGTCTACCGCAGCGCCCAGCAGCTTGCCGGAGCGCAGGGCGTCGGCCAGCGCGTCGATGTCGACCACGGTGCCGCGGGAAGCGTTCATCAGGATGGAGCCAGGCTTCATCTGGGCGAACTGCTCGGCCTTGAACATGTACTTGGTGGCCGGGGTTTCCGGCACGTGCAGGGAAACCACGTCTGCGATGTTCAGCAGTTCCTGCAGGGTGCCCACCTGGGTGGCGTTACCGATCGACAGCTTGGAAACCACGTCGTAGAAATAAACGTCCATGCCCAGGCTCTCGGCCAGGACACTGAACTGGGTACCGATGTTGCCGTAGCCGATGATGCCCAGCTTCTTGCCGCGGATTTCGTAGCTGTTCTTGGCGGACTTGATCCACTCACCCCGATGCGCCTTGGCGCTCTTCTCGGGCACGCCACGCAGCAGCAGGATGGCCTGGGCCAGAACCAGCTCGGCTACGGAACGGGTGTTGGAGAAAGGTGCGTTGAAAACGGCAACACCACGGCGGGTTGCAGCCTGCAGGTCCACCTGGTTGGTGCCGATGCAGAAACAGCCCACAGCCACCAGCTTCTTGGCAGCTTCAAATACTTTCTCGGTCAGCTGGGTGCGAGACCGGATACCGACGAAGTGCGCATCGGCAATCTTCTCGATCAGGTCTTCCTCGCCCAGTGAATGGGTCAGGTACTCGATGTTGGTGTAACCCGCAGCGTTCAGGGTATCAATGGCAGATTGATGCACGCCTTCCAGCAGCAGGATCCGGATTTTGCTCTTTTCGAGAGACGTATTTGACATGGGCTAGCTTCCGAACCTTTCGTCACGTGAAATGACCGCGGCCGGGGATCGTCAACCCGGCTCACAGAACAGGGGCGGTATGATACCATAAACGGAGATTTTCACAGCGCGCCGGTTTGCCTGAATCAATTCTTTGTGAACGCCTTCTGACCACGCGCGGCCCAACCTGAGAGACAGACACACCCATGAATTCCGAACAGATCATTGCTTCCCTTAAAGAGCTGGTGGCTACCGGCGACGCTCCGGGCAAGGTTCTGACCGATCCGGCCGACCTGGACTCCTATGGCAAGGACTGGACCAAAATCCATCCGCCCAAGCCCCTGGCGATCGTGCTGCCGAAGACCACCGAGCAGGTGCAGGCTGTGGTGAAGTTTGCCAACGAGCACAAGGTGGCCCTGGTACCGTCCGGCGGGCGTACCGGCCTGAGCGCCGGCGCCGTTGCCGCCAACGGCGAGGTGGTAGTGGCGTTCGATAACATGAACCAGATCCTGGAATTCAATGCCAGCGACCGCACGGTGCGTTGCCAGTCGGGCGTGGTCACCGAACAGCTACAGAACTTCGCCGAGGAAAACGGCCTGTACTACCCGGTGGACTTCGCCTCTGCCGGTTCCAGCCAGTTGGGCGGAAACCTGTCTACCAACGCCGGTGGCATCAAGGTGATCCGCTATGGCATGAGCCGCGACTGGGTAGCCGGCCTGAAAGTGGTCACCGGCAAGGGCGATATCCTGGACCTGAACAAGGACCTGGAAAAGAACAACACCGGCTACGACCTGCGCCACCTGTTTATTGGCGCCGAGGGCACCCTGGGCTTCATTACCGAAGCCACCATGAAGCTTACCCGCCAGCCGGATAACCTCACGGTACTGGTGCTGGGTTTGGGCGACCTGACCAACACCATGGACGTGCTGCAGAAGTTCCAGAGCAAGCTGGACCTGACCGCCTACGAATTTTTCTCCCACCAGGCCATGAACCACGTACTGGCCCACGGCCAGGTACAGGCCCCGTTCGAGACCGAAGCGCCTTACTACGCGCTGCTGGAATTCGAGGCGGTTTCGGACCAGGTCATGGACGATGCCATGTCCCTGTTCGAACACTGCGTAGAGGAAGGCTGGGTGCTGGACGGCGTAATCAGCCAGAGCGAAACCCAGGCCCAGAACCTGTGGCAGCTGCGGGAGCGGATTTCCGAGTCCATCGCCCCGAGGATTCCCTACAAGAACGACGTTTCTGTGGTGGTCTCGAAGGTGCCGGGCTTCCTGCAGGAAATCGACGACGTCGTCACCGAACATTACCCGGACTTCGAAATCATCTGGTTCGGCCATATTGGCGACGGCAACCTGCACCTGAACATCCTGAAGCCGGAAGACATGGCCAAGGAAGACTTCTTCGAGAAGTGCCAGCAGGTGAACAAGTGGGTGTTCGAAATTGTCGAGCGTTACCAGGGCAGTGTGTCTGCCGAGCACGGCGTGGGCATGACCAAGAAGCCATACCTGCACTACACCCGCAGCGAGGCGGAAATCGCCTATCTTAAGGGTATCAAGCAGGTGTTCGACCCCAACGGTATCATCAACCCGGGCAAGATCTTCGACTGATGCAAGAGCACATCGTAGTACTCACCGGCGCTGGTATCAGCGCCGAAAGCGGCCTCTCCACCTTCCGCGACAACGGCGGGTTGTGGGAGCAGCACAGTGTGTACGACGTAGCCACGCCGGAGGCGTTCGAACGCAACCGTGACCTGGTGTTACGGTTCTACAACGAACGCCGCCGGCAGTTGCTGTCGGTCCAGCCGAACCCTGCCCACCGCCTGCTAGCCGAACTGGAAAACCGCTACCGGGTTACAGTGGTCACCCAGAACGTTGATGACTTGCACGAGCGGGGCGGCTCCTCCAACGTGATCCACCTTCACGGTGAACTCACCAAGGCACGCAGCTCGGTTAACCCCGATCTGATCTACGATATCGGGTACAACGACATCAAGCCCGGCGACACCTGTGACCTGGGTACCCAGCTCCGGCCGCACATTGTCTGGTTTGGTGAGGAAGTGCCGATGCTGGATGCCGCTGCAGAAGTGGTGCGCACGGCAGACCAGTTACTGATTGTGGGAACGTCACTACAGGTATACCCGGCCGCTGGGCTGGTCTACGAAGTGGACATCGATGTGCCCATCACCGTGATTGATCCGGGAGAACCAGCCTCGGTTTCACGTGCCAGAGTGATCCGGAAAGGCGCCAGCGATGGCTTGAATGAATGGGTTCGCTCTCTGGGCTAGCTCCCAAGTTTGGAGCGCTGTTGCGGGATAGACCTTCCAAAACTGTGCGGAGCCATGGATGGCGGAGCCCAAGCGCCACATGGATGTGCCGCAAGGAGCGTGTTTTGTAAGGTCTATCCCGCAACAGGGCTGTGCTGGGGGCCGGGGCCCATCACAAGGCTCAACCTCGGAGGTATTTCTCCAGTTCATTTCTGAATGCGGCCTGTACGCCGAGTCTTTTTAACATCCAGTAATGCCCGGCAATCATTCGGTCAATAAAGATACTTTCCACTGGCGGCTTGAAGTAATCCAGATACTTGAACACCGTACTGGTTTTCGCCGCGACGTGCTTGTGGATGTCTGCCTCGGCAAAGTCGTAAGGTTCATCGTTCAGGAACGGAATAATCAGTATGTCGCGCCACATGGCGTAGTAGGCTTCATCGACCGCCGGCTGGTTGTCTACGCGGGCGCCCAAATCAATCAGGTACTCGTCGAGTGCCTGGTAGTCCTCATCCAGAGCGGCGATCAGAGCTTTACGGTACGCCTCCACAATCTCCGGCTTCAGTTTCTTCACGCAGCCAAAGTCATACATGATGATCGTCCCGTCCGGCCGGTAGGCGAAGTTGCCAGCGTGTGGGTCGCCGTGGATGCACTGGAAGCGGAACAGCTGGTCGGCCATGATGGTGAAGATGCGGTGGCCGATGTCGTTCAGGGTTTCCTGGCTGTAGCGTTCGGGGGTGACCTTGCTTACGTGGTCGCCTTCCACCAGTTCCAGAGTCAAAACCCGACGGGTGGAGTGGCTGTCGATCACTTCCGGAATCAGTACCCACGGCTGGTCTTTGTGGAAGTCGTGGAAGAGTTTCAGGTTGCGGGCTTCGTTTTCGTAATCCAGTTCTTCTTTCAGGCGCAGGCGGATTTCGCCGAACAGCTGGTCTACCGTTTCCTTCGGCATTCTCAAAAGGCCGCCCAGTTTCAGGGCCAGGCGCAGCTGTTTCAGGTCTGAGTCGCAGGATTCGTCCACGCCGGGGTACTGAACCTTTACGATCACGTCCGTGCCGTCGTGCAGGCGGGCGCGGTGTACCTGGCCGATGGAGGCGGAGGCGTAGGGTGTTTCCTGAAGGTATTCGAACAACTCGCCCACCGGTTTGCCCAGTTCGCTTTCCACCTGTTCCAGAATCACCTCGAAGGGCATGGGTGGGGCTTCTTTCTGGAGTTTTTCCAGTGCCTGGGAGAACTCCTTGGGCAGAAAGTCCTGGGTCTGGGAGGCAATCTGGCCCACTTTCATGACGGCGCCCTTGAGCTCACCCAGGGTGTCGGCAATCTCGTCGGCCATGCGGGTGTAGCTTTCGCTGCGGGCGCTTTCGTCATCGACGGTGCGGAACATGCGCCGTGCCCTTTGGCCGGCGTACTGGCCGGCCACCGAGGCAGTCATGCCGGCCAGTTTGAAGAATCGACCTGTGCGTGAGGTTACCGGTTTCTTCGCCATGGTGCTGGGTGTTCCCTGAAACTGATGATGTGCCTGAGTATGCGTTCAGGCAGGCATTTCAGACCACTGTGGTTTCCACAAACAGCAGATCTTCCAGTTCCAGCGACAGGGTCTGGCCGGATTCCAGCGGGCCAACGCCTTTCGGGGTTCCGGTCAGTACCACGTCCCCCGGTTGCAGGGTGAACTGGCTGCTCATGTGGGCAATCAGCGGTACGATGGGGTTCAGCATATCACGGGTGTCGCCGGTCTGTTGGCGCTGGCCGTTAATGTCCAGGGTGAAGTGAATGTTGTCCTTCGGAAGTTTGTCGGCGGGCACGAAAGGCGAGAGCGGGCAGGCGCCGTCAAAGGCCTTGGCCCGTTCCCAGGGCTGGCCCTTTTCCTTGAGCTTGCTTTGGATATCCCGAAGGGTCAGGTCCAGCGCCAGGCCGTAACCCAGAATAGCGCTTTCCACTTCGCTGGCGGAGGCGTTGGTGAGCGGGCGGCCGATGAGTACCGCCAGTTCGGTTTCAAAGTGCACCGCGCCCTGATTGCGAGGGAAATCCAGCGGGCGGGTGATGTGAACCGCTGCTGTAGAGGGTTTGATAAACAGCAGCGGCTCGTCCGGCACCGGGTTATTCAGTTCCCGGGCGTGTTCGGCGTAGTTGCGACCAATGCACACGATCTTGCCAAGGGGCAGGTGAACGGGGGTACCGTCTTTCCAGTGGTGCTGATAATCGGGCATGGTCGCCTCCTGTAACTGTGGTTATTCTCCGTCGAATGAACACACAGTATAAACCTGCAGGCCTTCTTCCTGCAGCTTGCGGGAGCCGCCCAGATCCGGCAGGTCGATCATCGCGGCCACTTCCACAATTTCCGCACCAATGCGGCGGATCAGCCGGGTGGCGGCCAGCATGGTGCCGCCGGTAGCGATCAGGTCGTCCACCAGCACCACTTTGTCGCCGGGCTTGAAGGCATCTTTGTGCAGTTCGACAGACGAGGTGCCGTATTCCAGCTCGTAGTCTTCCACCATGGTGTCGAAGGGCAGCTTGCCTTTCTTGCGCACCAGAACCAGCGAGGCGTTCAGCTCATAGGCCAGGGCCGAGCCGATGATAAAACCGCGGGCGTCAACGGCGGCTACGGCATCAATATGCTGGCCGTGGTAGCGGTGTACAAAGGCGTCAATCAGCTTTCGAAAAGCTGTTTTGTCCTGCAGCACCGTGGTGATGTCGCGGAATGACACACCCGGCTTGGGCCAGTCCGGTACGGTGCGGATGGCCTTTTTAATGCTTTCGGAAAAATAATCCATAACTCACCTGTGCGGGCCCGGCTTACGCCAGGTCCAGGAACATGAATTTCAGAACGAAGACGACGGCAATCACAGTGACGCTCCAGTTCAGGTCAGACCAGCGGCCGGCGAGGGCTTTTACCGCCACATAGGTGATAAAGCCAAGGGCGATGCCGTGGGCGATGGAGAACGTCAGCGGCATCATCAGGGCGGTCACGATAGCCGGTGCGGTGTCGGTGATGTCGTCCCAGTCGATCAGCTTCAGGCCGCTGGCCATCAGGCAGGCCACATACAGCAGGGCCGGAGCCGTGGCGTATGGCGGAATTACGCTGGCAATGGGCGAGAACAGCAAACAGGCCAGGAACAGCAGGGCGACGACCACAGCGGTCAGGCCGGTGCGGCCGCCGGCGGCGATACCTGCGGTGGACTCCACGTAACTGGTGGTGGTTGAGGTGCCCAGGGCTGCGCCAGACATGGTAGCCACGGAATCAGACATCAGGGCACGGCCAAGGCGCGGCAGTTTGCCGTCTTTGTCCAGCAGGCCGCCTTTCTGGGCTGCGCCCACCAGGGTGCCGGAGGTGTCGAACAGGTCTACAAACAGGAAGGCAAAGACCACGCTGATCATGCCAACGTTCAGGGCGCCGGCCAGGTCAAGTTGCATAAAGGTGGGGGCGATGCTCGGCGGTGCAGACACAATACCCTGATACTCCACCATGCCCAGCATCATGGCGGCGGCGGTTATAGCAATAATGCCGATCATCACAGAACCGGTAATCTGGCGGAAAGAGAGCGCACAGATCAGTACAAAGCCGGCAAAGAACAGCAGGGCCTCCGGCACTTTCACGTCACCCAGGCTGACCAGCGTGGCAGGATGATCCACCACAATGCCGGCGTTCTTCAGGGCGATCAGGGCCAGGAAGAATCCGATACCTGCGGAAATACCGAATCGCAGGGACAGGGGGATGGAATTGATGATCCATTCCCGCACCTTGAAAATGCTCAGCAGGAAGAACAGCAAGCCGGACAGGAACACTGCCCCCAGCGCCACCTGCCAGCTGTAACCCATGCTGCCGACCACGGTGAACGAGAAAAACGCGTTCAGGCCCATGCCCGGGGCAAGTGCGATGGGGTAGTTGGCCCACAGGCCCATGATCAGTGTGCCGATGACCGCCGCCAGGCAGGTCGCCACGAACACGGCGCCGAAATCCATGCCGGTGGAAGAAAGTAGGCTGGGGTTGACCACGATAATGTAAGCCATGGTCAGGAAGGTGGTAATGCCCGCTACCACTTCTTTACGAACAGTAGTGCCGTGGGCCTGGAGTTGGAACAGTCGTTCAAGCATGACGGGGGTCTGCCTCTCAGGATGCCTGGGTTGGAGTTTAAAATCTTTTGACGTGCGGAAATCGTGAACTGGGTGAAAAAACGGCAATGTTACCGGCTCACGGGCCTCAGGCCAAGGGATGATTGACAGTTCAGTGAGCCGCGTTATCTCTCTGTAGACGGATATCAAAACGCACGGCGGCCATCCGCACAATGACAATAAACAGCAGGCCGATGGTCAGGGCCAGGGACTCGCTTTCCAGGAACCACTGGCAGACGAAATAGAGCCAGCAGCCGGCAAACGCGATGGAGGCGTAGATCTGGTCTTTACGGAAGATAAACGGCACTTCATTGCACAGGGTGTCGCGCAGGGCGCCGCCGAAGCATCCGGTCATCACCCCCAACATGGACGCAATAAACCACGAATGCCCAAGATCCAGCGCCAGCTGGGCGCCGAGGATGGAGAAAATGCCGAGCCCGATGGCATCCGGAAACACAATGCGGGACTCTTTCAGACTGTGGGCCCGGCTCCAGTAGCTGAACACAATAGCCATGGCCAGGATCAGGATCGGCTGTTCTTCGTGCTTGATCCAGTAAAGCGGGTGGTTGTCCATGATCAGGTCGCGCAGCGTGCCGCCACCCAGAGCGGTAATGAAACCGATGGCAAAGACCCCCACCGGATCCATGTTTTTTGAGCGCGCGACAATCATGCCGGAAATGGCAAACGCCACAATGCCGATCATTTCAAGGGTGTAGATAATGTCGAACATGGCCGGCTCTGGGGCTGAAAGTGGATGAAAAATGCATTCATAAAGAGTGCGCGAAGGATAGCCGAAAATTCCCGGTGATTCATCCGGTCGATAACGCAAGGTGCTTGAAGTGGGAGGGCTCACGCGTTGTTATTAGCCCGGCTAATAAAGTCCGATAAGCTAACTTTATTTGCTTCATACTGGAACTCTGTTTAGCTTGATCTCCCTCAATAAAATACCGAACAACAACGGTGCCCCCTGTGTGTGGCGGCGCCATCAGGAGAGATCATGAAAGCCATTTTGTGCAAAGAGTACGGCCCCGCTGAAACACTGGTCATCGAAGACGTACCCAGCCCGAAAATGGGCGACCGGGGCGTAAAAATCCGCGTGAAAGCCGCCGGCCTGAACTTTCCCGATACCCTGATCATTGAAGGCAAGTACCAGCTGCAGCCCCCCATGCCATTTTCCCCGGGCGGCGAGCTGGCGGGTGAAGTCATTGAAGTGGGCGACAAGGTTACCCGCTTCAAACCCGGCGACCGGGTAGCCGCCCTGACCGGCTTCGGCGCCTTTGCCGAGGAAGTCGTCGCCCCGGAATCCAACCTGCTGCCGGTACCGGACAACATGCCGGATGAAAAAGCCGCCGGCTTTATGATGGTCTACGGCACCTCCTACTACGCCCTGAAACAGCGCGCCAACCTCCAGCCCGGCGAAACCCTGCTGGTGCTCGGCGCCAGCGGCGGCGTTGGCCTGGCTGCAGTGGAATTGGGCAAGGCGATGGGGGCGAAAGTGATTGCCGCCGCCAGCAGCTCCGAGAAACTCCGCATCGCCAAGGATGCCGGCGCCGACGAGCTGATCAACTACACCGACGAGCCCCTGAAAGATGCGGTGAAGAAACTCACCAAGGGCAAAGGCGTGGACGTGATCTACGACCCGGTCGGCGGCGACTTCACCGAACAGGCCCTGCGCACCATGGCCTGGAACGGCCGCCACTTGATCATCGGCTTCGCCGCCGGCGAAATCCCGAAAGTGCCGGCCAACCTGACGTTGTTGAAGGGCTGCTCGGTGGTCGGCGTGTTCTGGGGTGCCTTCACCCGCAATGAGCCGGAGGTGAGTGCCCGGAACATGATGGAGCTGCTGCAGATGTACTCGGAGGGCAAAATCGACCCGAAGGTCAGCGAGGTGTTCGATTTCGAGCAATACGCGGAAGCCCTGGGCGCCCTGACGGGTCGTCGGGCTACCGGCAAGGTCGTGCTTCGCGTCGGGGCTTGAGTGGGTGCTTAACTTGGGCTCCTAGCCTGTTTGTTTCGGGGGTGTGCCCGGGTTGGGGCGCGCTTCCAAAAAACCGCTACAAGCACGTCCCTGTGCGCTTCTCTCCGGCCATCCATGGCCTCCGAAATTTTTTGGAAGCGCGCCCCAACCCGGACTTTCAGCCTACGAGTAATAGTCAGTAAGCTGATTGCGGCAAAGGTGAGTTTTTTTGACTATTACTGCGAAGTTGGACTGGCGTCTGTGGGGCATGCCTCCCAAAAATTTGCGGAGCCATGGATGGCGGAGCAGAAGCGCCACAGGGATGTGCCGTAAGGAGCGGTTTTTGGGAGGCATGCCCCACAGACGCCGCCCCCCAAAAACCAACAGGCTAGGGCCAAAAACAGGCCCCAACTCAGGGCTGAAGGCTAAAACCGAACCCCACCAGAGTCGATGTCAGAAACCAGCTTGGGCGTCAGTCGGGTATAACCGGACGTACCGGGAAGCCAGGCATAGACTTCCTCGTGGGGCCGGTCCAGGGAATAGCCGAGCTTCTGGATATCCACCTTCCGGTACTTGAAGGTTCCCGTTTTCTCGATGGCGTGGGTTACCCGCACAAACACCGGAACCGCATAGGCCGGCAGGTTGTCGCTCAGGTAAGCGAACAGCTTGTCCACATCGAAGTCCGCCTCCGGATCCTGGGGCACCAGGGTTACCATCCCCGCTTTGCCGTTGGTGTCCGGGATTTCCACGCCGTAAACGATGGCTTCCTGCACCATGCCGGAGCCGTCGATGATGTTTTCCACTTCGGTGGTGGAGACGTTTTCGCCCTTCCAGCGGAAGGTGTCGCCCATTCGGTCGACGAACTGCAGGTGCCGGCAGCCGATTTCTTTCAGAACGTCGCCGGTGTTGAACCAGGCGTCGCCGTTTTTGAAGGCGTCTCGCAAGATGGATTTTTCGGTGGCTTCTTTCTGGGTGTAACCCTCAAATGCCCACTTCTTGGTGATTTCGCCAATCAGCAAGCCCGGTTCGCCTTTTTCCACTTCTTCCAGTTGGCCTTTTTCGGTGCGGATCGGGTCCCGGGTGCCTTCGTGGTACTTCACCAGTTTGTAGGGTGCGGTGGAGAAGCCGACGGTGTTGTCCATGTTGAAGAAGTTGCTGAAGCCGATGTTGCCCTCTGAAGAGGCGTACAGCTCCGCCACGGTTTCAATGCCGAAGCGGTCCTTGAATTCCTTCCAGATGGAGGGGCGCAGGCCGTTGCCGATCATCTTGGTCAGGCTGTGGTTGCGGTCCTGGTCGCTGGGGGGCTGGTTCAGCAGGTAGCGGCAGAGTTCGCCCACGTAGCCGAAGGTGGTGGCTTTGTAGCGGCGGACATCGTCCCAGAAGGCGCTGGCAGAGAATTTCCGGCGCAGGGCGATGGCTGAGCCGCCGGCCAGTACCGAGCCCCAGCAGACCAGCAGCGCAGTGCCGTGGTACAGAGGCAGGGTGCAGTAGAGAACGTCTTCCGGTTCCATGGCCAGGGACAGCATGCCGAAGCCGCCGTAGGCGCGGATGAATTTGCGGTGTGAACCCGGGGCTGCCTTGGGCAGGCCGGTGGTGCCGGAGGTGTACAGGTACACCACGGTGTCGCCCATTACCACCGGGTTACTCAGGGTTGGCCGGGCCGAGGGGCAACGGCTGACTTCCTGTGCCAGGTTGACGTAGCCCTCCGGCGCGTCGCCGTAGATGTTCAGGGTGTTGGTGTCGGCCAGGTAAAGGAACGGGTTGCTGTGTTTAAGATCGATTTCTTTGCGAATGCCTTCGGCGTGCTCCAGCAGTTCGTCCCCGACCACCAGCATTTTCGGTTCAATCAGGTTGATGCTGTGGGTCAGCACCTTGCCTTTCTGAGAGGTGTTGAGCATGGCACAGGCCACGCCTACTTTGCCGGCGCCGGCCACCAGGGCCAGCAGCTCCGGGCGGTTGTCGAGCAGCACGGCAATGGCGTCGCCTTTTACCAGGCCCTGGTCTTTCAGGTAGTGGGCGATCCGGTTGCTCCAGGCATCGAATTCCTGCCAGGTGATGGTCTGGTCGTCGCACAGTATCGCGGGCCGGTTCGGGTATTTACTGGCATTGCGCTCCACCAGCTTGCCCAGTGTCAGTTCCTTTTTGTCATCTTTAACGGCGTAGTAATAAAGCCCCCTGGCGATGAATGGGAACCGGCGCAATACGCCCGGCAGGCTGCGCATCAGGTCTCTGGCGGTTACGTTGTCTTGGCTCATGGCGCGTCCGTTCCGTTGCTGACAGGGCAGGGGTGCTGCCCTGCGCCTGTTATTGTGTTTGTTCTTCGGTTTCGTTGGCGGCCAGCTCTACCAGTAACTGGCTGCGCCGTACCTGGTCTCCGCTGCTGGTGTGCACCGCGGCAACGGTGCCATCCCTGTCCGCTTTCACCGGATGCTCCATTTTCATGGCTTCCAGGATCACCAGCGTCTGGCCTTGTTGTACGGTGTCGCCGGCGGCAACCAGCACATCGATAATCGCCCCGTCCATACTGGCCTGGATACGGCCACTGCCGGCGCCCTGGGCACCTGTGGCAGGCTGGTGGGTGATGTCGGTTACCGACCACGACCGGCCGAGTGCCTGCAAATATAGGGAATCACCGGCCCGGGAGTATTGGCACCGCTGACGAATCCCGTTGTCGATAATGCACAGCTGGCCTTGTTCGTGGCTCTGGATCAGCAGTTCATATTGGTCATCGCCATGGGAGACCAGCAGTTTGTGGCCGCTGTGACGCACCAGCAGTTCGACGGTTTTTTCCTGGATCTCCAGCTTCATGGGAATCACTGTGGCCGGTGCGTTGCTCCAGCCTTCCTGCCCGGTACTGTTGAGGCTCAGGGCGCAGGCGCTGAGGGCCAGTTCGCGGATGCTCAGTGCTTGCGGTGCCAGCGATGGGTCATCTTTGAACGCCTGCTGCAGGAACGCCGTGGTGGCTTCACCGGCACCGAAGGTGTCATCCGCGATGATGCGGCTGAGGAAGTGGCGATTGGTGGTTACGCCGAACACGGTAGTGTCTTCCAGGGCCCGGACCAGCCGTCGGCGGGCTTCGTCCCGGTTCTGGCCCCAGGCGATGACTTTCGCCAGCATGGGGTCGTAGTGGGCGCTGACTACATCGCCGGAGCGCACGCCGGTGTCGAACCGCAGGCCTTCTCCCTCGGCCGGAGTGAACTCGTGCAAAGTGCCGGTTTGCGGGGTAAAGCCGTTGGCCGGGTCTTCGGCGTACAGGCGCACTTCGATGGCGTGGCCGTTGAGTTCGATCTCTTCCTGGGCCAGCGGCAGTGGCCGGCCTTCGGCCACCATCAGCTGCCAGGCCACCAGGTCCTGCCCGGTGATCAGCTCAGTGACCGGGTGCTCTACCTGCAGGCGGGTGTTCATTTCCAGGAAGTAGAAGTTACGGTCTTTGTCGACCAGGAATTCCACGGTACCCGCGCCTTCGTAGCCACAGGCCAGGGCGGCTTTGACGGCCGCTTCGCCCATGGCTTTGCGCAGTTCCGGGGTGACAAAAGGTGAGGGCGCTTCTTCCACGACTTTCTGGTGCCGGCGCTGTACGGAGCAGTCCCGTTCGCCGAGGTACACAGCGTTGCCGTGGCGGTCGGCGAAGACCTGGATTTCTACGTGGCGGGGTTCGATGACGGCTTTTTCGATGATCAGTTCGTCGTCGCCGAAGGCCTGTTTGGCTTCGGATCGGGCCCGTTTGATGTTGTCGGCCAGCTCGCTTTCGCTCTCGACCAGGCGCATGCCCCGGCCACCGCCACCGGCAGAGGCTTTGAGCATGAGGGGGTAGCCGATGTCTTTGGCGGCGGCGATGAGTTCGTCGTCGGCTGCGTTATCGCCCTCGTAACCGGGGACGACCGGTACGCCGGCTTCCTGCATGGCGATTTTTGAGCGGCGTTTGCTGCCCATGAGTTCGATGGCGTTTTCGGGCGGGCCTACGAAGGTGAGGCCGGCTTGTTTGATGGCTTTGGCGAAGCCTGCATTTTCGGAGAGGAATCCGTAGCCGGGGTGGATGCAGTCGGCGCCGGTTTTGGCGGCGGCATCGAGGATGGCGTCGGCGTTCAGGTAGGATGCGGCGACTTGTGCCGGGCCAATGCAGACGGCTTCGTCGGCTTGTTCAACGTGCAGGGCGTTGGCGTCGGCTTCGGAGTAGACGGCAACGGTTCGGTAGCCCAGCGCTTTGGCTGTGCGGATGACCCGGACGGCGATTTCGCCTCGGTTAGCGATGAGTAGTTTTTTTAGCATACGCGTTATCTACCTTGTTACTGGACCGCCCCAGATTGGTGTTCGTCCGCACCACTGGCGGGATCAGCCTCCGGAAAACCGCTACGAGCACATCCATGTGCGCTTCTCTCAGGCCATCCTTGGCCTTCGAAATTTTCCGGAGGCTGATCCCGCCAGTGGCGCTCCCTCGACCTTGGGTGTTTGCCTGCCCAATGATTGTTGAGTGGCTTGTTCAAGTTTTTGTATGTGTTAATTCTCAGCCCACTTTGGCTCACGCTTTTGCATGAAAGCCATGGTGCCCTCAGTACCCTCTGGCCCGCCTATGGCTGCGGCGAACTTTTCGGCGGCGTCATCCAGCAAACCGGTCATCGCTTCATGGCCGACTCGATGCAACAGCGCCTTGGTTTCTGCCGTGGCATTCGGGGCACACAGCCGAACCCGTTCAAGGGCTTGGTTCAGCATGTCGTTCAGCTGTTCTTCGGATTCCGCAACCTGGTGAACGATACCCAGTGTGCAGGCTTCTGCTGCGTCGATTCTCAAACCCAGAAGTGCCAGCCGGCGGGCCTGGGTCAGGCCGATTCGTTCGACCACGAACGGAGCGATCTGGGCCGGGATGACGCCGAGGGTGGTTTCCGGCATGCCGAATTTCGCGGTGGGCCCGGCGATGGCGAGGTCGGAGACGCAGGCCAGGCCGAAGCCGCCGCCCATGACGGCGCCTTCGGTGATGGCGATGACGACTTTGGAGGATTCGTTGACCTGCTGGATCATCTGGCCGAAGGCGCGGTTGAGTTTGTAGAACGGGTCGTCCTTGCCTTCGCCTTTCTGGCCCCGGGCGCCGGCCATGTCCTTGATGTCACCTCCGGCGCAGAAGTGGCCGCCGGCGCCGCGGATGACGACGGCGCGGATGCTGTTGTCGTTTTCAACTTCGGTGAACAGGGCGGCCAACTCCGCGACCATCTGCAGGCTCATGGCGTTGCGGACGTCCGGACGGTTGATGGTGAGAAACAGGGACGGGCCTTGTTTCTCGAGAATCAGTGTTTCGCAATGTGGTAGTTGGTATTCCATAAAAGGACTCCACGTAAAATGTTCGGGGCCGTGAGGCGGGTTGCCCTTTCCGGGACCGTTGAGGGCCATGGACGGCCCGAAACGAGCCTACAGGGACGTACTCGTAGGCGTGTCCCGGAAAGGGCAACCCGCCTCATGGCCTTCCGTCAAACTCGTTAATCAGTCGCGATTTTTGCCAGGCAAAGTGCCCATTAGCTTGCAGATGATGCCCAGCATGATTTCGTCGGCGCCGCCGCCGATGGACACCAGACGCACGTCGCGGTAGGCACGGGCCAGGGGGTTTTCCCACATGTAGCCGTTGCCGCCCCAGTACTGCAGGCAGGTGTCGGTGACTTCACGGCCCAGACGGCCGGCTTTGAGCTTGGCCATGGAGGCGAGTTTGGTCACGTCTTTACCGGCAATGTGCAGTTCACAGGCCTGGTAGGTGAGGGCGCGCAGGGCTTCCACTTCGGTTTGCAGTTCGGCCAGGCGGAAGTGGATGTACTGGTTGTTGATCAGCGGCTGTCCGAAGGTCTTGCGCTCGCGGCAGTATTCGATGGTCTGGTCGATGCAGTTCTCCAGCGCCTTGATTACGTTCGCCGCGCCCCACATGCGCTCCTCCTGGAACTGGATCATCTGGCACATGAAACCGGTGCCTTCCGCGCCGATGCGATTGCGCTGGGGAACACGCACGTCGTCGAAGAACACCTGGGCGGTTTCAGATGAGCGCATGCCCAGTTTGTTCAGATGCGGGCTGAAGGAAATACCCGGGGTGTTCATGGGCACGACGATCAGGGTTTTGTTCTTGTGGGGCTTGTCGTCGCTGGTATTGGCCAGCAGGCAGATGAAGTCGGCTTTCGGGGAGTTGGTGATCCACATCTTGGAGCCGTTGATGATGTAGTCATCGCCGTCTTTCTTCGCCGTGGTCTTAAGGCCGGCTACGTCGGAGCCTGCACCCACTTCACTGACGCCGATACAGCCCACCATGTCGCCGGCGATGGCCGGGGCCAGAAAGTCCCGTTTCAGCTCGTCGGAACCAAAGCGGGCGATGGCCGGGGTGCACATGTCGGTTTGAACGCCGATCGCCAGCGGCACGCCGCCGCACTTGGCCATGCCGAGTTCTTCTGCGGCTACCAGGTTGTAGCTGTAATCGAGGCCCATACCGCCGTACTCTTCCGGCTTCTGGATGCCGAGCAGGCCCAGGTTGCCAAGTTTTTTGAACAGGTCGTGAATCGGAAACTCGCCGGCCTCTTCCCATTCGTCGCAGTGCGGATTGATTTCTTTCTCCACGAAATCGCGGACGGTTTTTCTCAGGGCTTCGTGTTCGGCTGTGAATTTCATTGTTGTTCTCTCCTGCTTTTTAAAAATGGTTAGCCCGGGTATTTGTTGTTTGGTGCTTGTCTGGTTGCTTGGGGTCGCGGGTGTGTGGGCGGGCCTTCAGAAAAACGCTCCTTCGGCACGTCCATGTGACGCTTGGGCTCCGCCATCCCTGGCTCCGCACATTTTCTGAAGGCCCGCCCACACATCCGCTTTGATGCAAGATTCAAGTGCATCCTGCCAGCAATTTGTGGGTTCGGTGCCGCTGATACATGGCTGTTACCCATCTTGGTTGAGTTTGATAAGCCATCTCGGAAAGAAATTTGTTTGTTGTCTGGCAGAACCATGTGGGAAGGGCTGTCCAAAAATCTTCGCAGGCCATGGATGGCCGGAGAGAAGCGCACATGGGCGGAGCAAACGCTTTAGAAGCGAAGCTTCGCGTGCTGCGGAGCGACAGCAATCTATGATTGCTGGCTGGACCCGCTTGCGGGTGCTTGTAGCGTTTTTTGGACAGCCCTTCCCACATGGTTCTACCTCCTAAACAAGAATCCCCGAGGCGGGCACCACCCGAGCCAAAACTCAAGTGGCACCCAACTCCCAATCTAAAACCGAGCTACGCCGTAAGAGTTGGGCCGTAGCTGCCGTTGCTCGGCCTCGCGGCAGACAGACAAAACCAGGGCCAGAACTCGTCGGGTATCCCGCGGGTCGATCAGGCCGTCATCCCACAGCCGTGCGGTGCCGAACAGGGCGGTGGAGCCGTCTTCGAGTTTCTTGGCGGTGGCCTGTTCCAGGAACGCCAGGGTTTTCTCGTCGGGCTCTATGCCGCTTTTGCGCTGTTTTTCTTCGGCCACAATACGCATCACCTTGCCAGCCTGGGCCGGGCCCATGACGGCGGTGCGGCTGTTGGGCCAGGCGAAGATGAATCTCGGGTCCAGGCCCCGGCCGCACATGGCGTAGTTGCCGGCGCCGTAGGAGCCGCCGACCACCACGGCGATTTTCGGCACCCGGCAGTTGGCGACGGCCTGCAGCATCTTGGAGCCGTGTTTGATGATGCCGTTCTGCTCCGAGTGGGTGCCCACCATGAAGCCGGTGGTGTTGTGCAGGAACAGGATGGGTGTGCCGGCCTGGTCGCAGAGCTGGATAAACTGTGCCGCCTTGGTGGAACCGGCCGGGGTGATCGGGCCGTTGTTGCCGATGATGCCTACACTGTGGCCCTGAATCCGGATGGTGCCGCATACGGTCTGGCTGTCGTAGTCGTTCTTGAAATCCAGGAACCGGGAGCCGTCGGCGATGCGGGCGAGGATTTCGCGCACGTCGTAGGGCTTCTTGGCGTCGGAAGGAATCACGCCCAGCAGCTCTTCAGCCGGATACAGCGGCTCATCCCAATGTGGCTCCTTGCGCAGCGGCAGGTTTTCGTTCCAGGGCAGGGCGCCGAGAATCTCCCGGGCCTGGCGGATGCCGTCGGCGTCGTCTTCGGCCAGGTATTCGGCGGTGCCGGCCACGGTGGCGTGCATTTCTGCACCGCCCAGTTCTTCGTCGGTGGCGATTTCACCGGTGGCCGCTTTCAGCAGCGGCGGGCCTGCCAGGAACATCTTGGCCTGCTCGCGCACGGTGATTACGTAATCGGACAGGCCCGGCTGATAGGCACCACCGGCGGTGGCGTTGCCGTGAACCACCGTTACTTGCGGAATACCGGCAGCCGACATGCGGGCCTGGTTGGCAAAGCCCCGGGCGCCCAGCACGAAAATGTCGGTGGCGTAGTTCAGGTTGGCGCCACCAGATTCCGACAGCGACACCACCGGCAGCTTGTTCTCCATGGCAATCTGCTGCAGGCGCAGGGTCTTGTCCAGACCGGCGGGGGTAATGGTTCCGCCCTTGATGGCGCTGTTGCTTGCGACCACCAGGCAGCGTACTCCGGCTACTCTGCCTATGCCGGCAATAATCCCGCCACCGGCCATGGAGCCGTCTTTGTCGTCGTGCATCTTGTAACCGGCCAGTGAACACAGCTCCAGAAACTCACTGCCACGATCCAGCAGCCGATTGATGCGGTCCCGCGGTAGCAGCTTGCCCCGCTTGGTAAACTTCTCCCGGGCCGATTCCGCCAGGTCCAGAACCTTCTGCTCCACATCCCGGAAGGTGGAGATGTGCGCTTCCATGGCCTCAACATTGGCCCGGAACTCGTCAGACTGGGGGGTTATTGTTGTTTCCAGTACCTGCATGGGAAATCCTCAGTCGTCACTCAAAACTTTCGGCGTTACCGCCCGATGGAAACCGTTATAGGGCTCGTTATTCTTCGCCTTCGGCATCGGCCAGACACGCCCGCCCTGAGAAGCCGCCCCGTCAATCCGCAGGCAGTCACCACTGATAAATGCCGCGCCCGGGCTAAGCAGGAAACAGATAGCCGAACTCACCTCCGACTCCGTCCCCATCCGCTTGATCGGCACCGCATCCGCCAGGCTCCGAATCCACGACTTCATATGAGCCGGGTAATTATCCATCCCGCTGGAAGCAATCCACCCCGGCGCCACCGCATTCACCCGAACCCCGGAAGGCGCCCACTCAACCGCCGCCGTTTGGGTAAAATTCACCATCCCCGCCCGTGCGGCCCCTGAGTGGCCCATGCCCGGCATACCACCCCACATATCCGCCACAATGTTCACAATCGAACCACCGGTTTTACTTAACGCCTGGGTATAGGCCTCCCGGGAAATCAGAAAACCGCCGGTCAGATTGGTGCGCACCACCGTTTCCCAACCTTTCTGATTAATCCCCGTCAGCGGAGACGCAAACTGCCCGCCGGCGTTATTTACCACCCCGTTCAGCCCACCGTGGGTCTCGATAACGGCCTTCACCGTCGCCTTGACCGATTCCTCCTCGCGAATATCGCAAGCATGGGCGCTGGCAATGCCGCCGTCGGCCTCAATCTCGGCTTTTACCGCATCGACCTTTTCCTGCTTACGACCAACGAGAGCAACTTGAGCACCGAGGGCCGCCAGTTCGTGGGCGGTACAACGGCCAATTCCAGAACCACCACCGGTCACAATAAACACCTGGCCTTCAAACAGCCCCGGCCGAAGAACAGACTGATAACTCATAAAAAGTCCTTATCAAAATAAGCTGAATCCACGTAAAACGTCGGAGCGCCCCGCTGGGGGAGGGCCCTACAAAAATGTGCGGAGCCATGGATGGCGGAGCAGAAGCGCCACAGGGGCTCAGCCGAGCGTTTATGAAGCGAAGCTTCATGCGACAGCTGAGCGACCGCAATCTGTGATTGCGGGCCGGACCCCGAAGGGGTGCCGCAGGAGCGCTTTTTGTAAGGCCAACCCCCGCTGGGGTGCTTGCACCGAAGCGAATAAAATGAGTTCACTGGGAGATCAGCCCATCAGGCACAGGCACCGGAAACTCCAGAAGCTGCTGCGCAAAAGCCTTACCCTGCGGATCAATCCGAAGCGAAGCCACACCACCGCCACCCAGACTGTGCTCCAGCAAGAAATTGAACGCATGCAACCCCGGCATAGACCAGCGCGTCACCTTGCCAGACTCCGGATTCAGCGTATGACTCATCCACTGGGCCACCGCCTGCTCCGTCAACGCCGCCTCAATAAACGGCAAAAACTCCGGATCCCGCGCAATCACCCCGATATTGCTGTGATCACCCTTATCACCAGACCGCGCCCACGCCAGCTTGATCAGCGGCACCGTCGTGTCTGTTGAAACCTCCGTCCGGGATTCCCGCTCAGGGGGCAGGGCGTTGCTATCAAAACCACCCTCACAAGCCACCTCGACGGTCGATTTCTCGCCCGCCAGGCCCACGGAAACCGATACTTCAGACTTCTGCACCAGGCAGGAGAACAAACGAATCTTCGGCCACACCGTCGGCCGGCCGCCAACAATGCCAGTAATGCCGGGGGCCATGCCGGTGGCGGCCTGAGCAATCTCCCTCGAAAACAGCACAAGGGCCTCTTTCTTCGGATGCGCAGTGGCTATCTTCACCACCACCTCCCGGCACTGGTCGCCCCGGGCTTGGGCGCCGTAAGTGGTTTCGGTACCCAACAGCTCGATGCTGGTTTCGGAATAGTCCGGCAGGCCACGCTCGGCAAACATCGCGGATGTCTTCGCCAGAATGGCTTCGGCCACTTTCTGCGCCTTCGCCTTGGCATTGATGCCTGCCAGCAGGAAGGTCACCGCGCACTTGAAACCATCCGGCCAGGTACCGGACACCTTGTAGCTGTCGGTGGGCGGGAGGCCCTTCGCACCAATAACCCGAACCCGATCCTTGCCGGTTTCCTCCAGAGTCACCTGAGTGAAATCACAGGTAACATCCGGCAACAGATAGGCCCGTGGGTCACCAATCTCGTACACCAGCTGTTCGCTCACGGTGCCCAGGCTGACCAGGCCACCGGTACCTTCTGGCTTGGTGATCACAAAGTCGCCGGAAGCGCTGACCTCGGCTATCGGAAACCCCATATTGGCGTAGCCGTCGGCCACCTGGTCCCAGTCGGTAAAGTTGCCGCCGGTAGACTGGGCGCCGCATTCCAGCAAATGCCCCGCCAGGCTGCCTTGGGCAAGCCTGTCGTAATCGTTCCAGCTCCAGCCGAATTCATGCACCAGCGGCGCCAGTACCAGGGCGCTGTCAGCTACCCGACCCGTAATGATGATGTCAGCCCCCTGTTCCAGTGCAGCCACCAGCCCAGGTGCGCCCAGGTAGGCGTTAAGGCTCACCATCATGGCCGGGAAAGGCTGGCCTGTGGTCATCTCGGTGATGCCGGCGTCGGCCAGTTTCTTTTTCTTCAACAGAAGGTCATCGCCCAGCACCACGGCGATTTTCAGGTCCACGCCCGCTTGCTCGCACAGGGCCTGCAAGGCATCGCGGCAGGCGACCGGGTTCACGCCGCCGGCGTTGGTCAGCACCCGGATGCCTTGCTTCTTGATCTCGCCCAGCAGCGGAGCCATAACAGTTTCAACGAAGTCCCGGGCATAGCCCTGAGCCGGGTCTTTCATCTTCTGGCCGGCCATGATCGACATGGTGATCTCGGCCAGGTAATCGGCCACCAGGTAATCAATGTTGCCCTGGCGTACCAGCTGAGCGGCAGCGGTTTCTGTGTCGCCCCAGAAAGCGGCGGAGCAGCCGATGCGGATAGGGTTGTCGGGTTGTGCCATGTTGTTTGCCTTGTTCTTTGCGCCCGGCGATTGCGGACTGGTGCAACGATGTCATCGACAATACCAAGCAAGCGCTTGGTTTGTAAACAGGCAAATCTCGGGTAGAATAAAAAGTCCCAGCAAGACAACCGGATGGCCTTTGTGAACCAGAACGAGATTCTTCAGTCCCTCATCGCCGAACAGCTTGTTTCCGACCCCGCCAGTGCTCGCGGGCGCTTGTTGAAAGAGGCGGCCAGGTTATTCCGGGACAAAGGCTACGAGCGCACCACAGTGCGCGACCTGGCAGCAGCAGTGGGTATCCAGTCTGGCAGCCTGTTTCATCACTTTCGAACCAAGGAAGAAATCCTGAAAGCCGTGATGGTGGAGACCATTCGCCTCAATACCGCCTTGATGCACGCGGCTATGGAGCAGGCTGTCACCCTGCGGGAGAAGCTCCGGGCGCTGGTGCGGGCCGAGCTGGAGTCCATCAACGGCCAGACCGGTGAGGCCATGGCGGTGCTGGTGTATGAGTGGCGGAGTTTGTCTGAGGAATCGCAGGCGGAAGTACTGGCCCTGCGGGATCACTATGAAGGCCTGTGGCTATCGGTGCTGGAGCAACTGCGCACGGAGGGCAGTATCGATGCGGAACCGTTCATTGTGCGCCGGATGCTGACCGGGGCCCTGAGCTGGACGGTGACCTGGTACCGGCCGGAGCGGGGCGGATTAACGCTCGACGGGTTGACTGATCAGGTGCTCGCAATTATGAAGTTGTAAAATATTCATTCACATACTTAAAAAATTTTCTGTGTCCCCTGATTTTTGGCTGATTCAAAACCTATTGTTTTATATCAATAAATTTCTCTTTTCTTGATTTCCATTCAGGCCATTGGCCTGATCGGCATATCCATTTCGGCAATCGAGCCATTTCTGTCTGACAGCAATCGCCGCATTCTTGCACCCACAACAACAAAGCAAGAAAGGTCGTCGAACTATGATCTCCTCACTGTTTTCTTACATGCGTGCTTGCCCGTCTCGCCTTCGCCAGACAGCGACCGCGGGGGCCGTGCTGTTGCTGGCCGGCTGTTCTGCAAACCCGATCTACACCACCACTGGCGTGGTGCTTTCCAATTACTCGGAGTCTGAAGCAACACCCTACGTGATGCAGATGTCGGATCCGAAGATGGCCTGCGCCCTGGGCGAGGGTGTCGACCCTCTCATGTATTCATTCTCCCGGGTAACCTCTGCACCGGATACCACCGGTTCCCTGCTGATGCTGCTGGCGGCCAACTGCATGGAATACCGCACCTGGGAAGCCGAGCTCGATTACCTGCGGGCCGATTTCAGCGGTGACATTCCTGCCGCCAAGGATGCCCGTGAAAAGGCCAAGCGACTGCACGCCCAGACCGCGAAGCGCCGTTACCAGGCGTTCCAGCGTGCGATGGCGGCCTACGATTTTGATCCTTCGGCAGAACCTCTGGAATGTCCGTTCCTGTTCAGCGAACAGGACGAGCTGACCTTCCTGCTTGGCTTGCTGACCGGTATGCAGGCGATCGTGAACGATTCCAACTCCGGTGCCATGGCTGGCGTGCCCCGCAACATTGCGCCCCAGGCCGAGCGGGCAGCCCAGTGTGTAGACAACGAAAAATGGGGCGGCCTGCCCAATGCCGTTCGTGCACTGGTGTGGCTGCTGCTGCCGGATACCCGTCCGGAACTCGCCCCCGACCCCTGGCAGGTGCTCGAGAACAGCGCCGAGCTGGGTGTGCAAACCGGTATGCGCGCTTCCCACGCCTTGCAGGCGGTAGCGGCTGAGACCTTCGGTCGCCCGCTGGTGCTGGCCGATGCCATCGCCAGCTTCGCAGAGGCGGACGGTCGTATCGAGGTGTGGGACGAGTACCGACTGGTTGATGAGGTGGCCCGGGGCGTTGTGACCTTCTCGTCTGACAAGCACTGGACCGCCAATTACGGGCACCGCACACCGAAGAGCTACTTCGGCAAGATGAGCCCGGAACGCAGCACCGAAAACGTTGAAACCATGGACCTGGACGGCCTGCTGTAGCAGCGCCGTCCGGCACGAAAACCTTATCCACAAACACAAGAATGACCCGGAGGTCGTCATGATCCGCAAATCCCTTGCCGCTTTGTCCCTTGCTGTGGCCGCACCGCTGGCTTCAGCCCAGCCTGTCTCCATGTGCGTGTTCGATGTCATCGGCGCCAACGGTGACGTTTACAACCTGGTGAAAGACTACGCACTGGAAATGAAAGCCCACGGTGTGGACTTCGAGCTCAAGCCTTACACCGATGAAGGCGTGGCCGTAGGCGACTTCAATGCCGGCCAGTGTGATGCGGTAGCGGCGACCGATATCCGTATCCGTCCGTTCAACAAGTTCACCGGTAGCATCAGTGCCGTGGGTGCCATCCCCACCTACGATGACCTGAAAACCCTGCTGGCCACCCTGGCCCAGGCCAAGGCGGCGCCGCTGATGAAAGACGGCGGCTATGAAGTTCTGGGTATTGTGCCGGCCGGCGCCGGTTACCTGTTCGTGAACGACCGCAGCATCGACACCGCCGGTGAACTGGCCGGTAAGCGCATGGCGACCCTGGACTACCAGAAAGACGCCATCCACATGGTGAACTATGTGAAGGCCACCGTGGTGCCCTCCGATATCACCAACTTTGCCGGCAAGTTCAACAACGGCTCGGTTGATGCAGCCTACGCCCCGGCCTTCGCCTACGAGGCGCTGGAGCTGTACAAGGGGATTGGCGACAAGGGCGGCATTGTGGATTACCCGCTGGCCCAGCTGACCATCCAGATTGTTGCCCGTGATGAAGTGCTGGACGACGACACCGCCCAGAAAGCCCGTGATGTTGCCTGGGGTATGTACCCGCAGGCCATGAACCTGATCCAGGGCCAGGAAGAGGGTATTCCGGACGAGCAGTGGATTCGTATTCCCGAGAAAGACATCACCGGCTACCAGGAAATGTTCCGCGAGAACCGGCTGGAGATGCGTGACGGTGTGAACAACGCACCGAGTGTCTATCACCCGAAAATGATGAGCCTGCTGAGCAAGATCCGCTGTGCCAGCAACCCGGGTGCTTCCGAGTGCACCGCGGCTAACCGGGAATAATCGGAGACACTGACGATGAACTGGCGAGCGATGACCGCTACCGGCGCAAGGACGCTCTACCCCGTGCACAGGCTGCACGGGGTAATCCTGCTGCTGTTACTTCTGGCGACCCTGGCGCTGGGAATGGGCAACTCGCTCCATTCCAGGCTTCTGTGGGTAGGCGAGCAGGTATGGCCCAATTATTACCTGCTCAACCCGGATGCAACTGAGCCTACCTGTAACCTGTTTGTTGATATCGACACGGAAGTGGAACGCCGGGTAGCCGCCTACAAGCCGGACCCGGACGATCTGTTCAGCTCTCCGCCTAACCCGGAGGCTATCCGCAAGTCCCTGCAAAGCAACCTGGCCCTGTGTGAGCAGCGTCACCTGCAGTTCGCCGAAAACCAGAAGCATGCCACCTGGGCGTTGGGTGTGTTCAAGGATATCGAACAGGGGCTGGCGGACTTTCTGCTCAAGAACATCGACCTGACCAAGTTCCTGTTCATTGGCATGTTTGCCATGGCCGCGGCCATCTCGGCGCTGGATGCGGACCACATTGCCTTGCGCTTGCCGAGAAACCGGGCGGAATGGCGCCTGAGCCAGGGTTCCCAGTTTGTGGTGAACGGGCTGATGCTGCTGTCCCTCAGTGCCTATGTCGGGCGACTGCAGGCATCCCCGGGGTCCGGTGACACCATAATCCTGCAATATGCTTGGTCGCTGGTGTTCGGGCTGTTCATGGTGATCAACGCCATCCGGTTCCTGTTTGTGCCGGAGCGCATGAAAGCAGGCTCCCTTGCCATGTCCTCGGGGCTGGTGGTGCCGCTGTACTGCACCATGGGCCTGATCGCCATGAGCTACTTCTTCTTTGTCGACGGCTACAGCTCAGGCCTGGCGATTTACTTCGGCATGATGTCGAACCTGTCGTCCATGTTCATCAACATCGGCCTGTATGTGCTGGTGGGCATGATGCTCAAGCAGACCCGGGTGCCGGAGCTGTTGCTGAATGTGCTCAAGCCGTTCAACCTGCCTGCACCCATGCTGGCCTCGGTGATTATCTTCGCCACCGCTTTCCCGACGGCCTTCACCGGCGCCTCCGGTATCTTCATCCTGGCTGTTGGCGGGGTAGTGTACGACGAGCTGCGTCGCGCCGGTGCAGGCCGGCAGCTGTCGCTGGCGACCACGGCGATGTCCGGCAGCCTGGGTGTGGTGCTGAATCCTTGCTTGCTGATCGTGGTGGTAGCGGCACTGAACAAGGAAGTCACCACCACCGAGATGTATGGTTGGGGCTTCTGGGTGTTCATTATGTCGGCTTCCCTGTTCTCCTTCATCGTCTGCAAGACCGAAGGTAACTGGAAACCGCGGCCGGCCCCGGGTGCCTTTCGTGCAGCCGTGCGTGAGCTTGGCCCCCTGATTCCCTATGCCCTGACCGCAGCCGCCGTAATCCTGGTCATCTGGGTTGTACTCGGGCTTCAGTTCAATGAATACAGTGCGCCACTGATTCTGCCGCTGGTGATGCTGGCTGTCGTGATGCTGGATGCCGGCAAGGCAGGCCAGGAAACCGGCCAGTCCAGAACCCAGGCGTTCTTCGATCGCAGCAGCTCTGCTGCCAGTGATTCGGCCGTACATATCGGCGCCTTGCTGGCCCTGATCGGTTTCTCGATCTGCCTGGGCGGGATTCTGGAGCGTTCCGATATCGTACACGCCCTGTTCCCCGAAAGCCTGACCAGCCCCTGGGTGGCCATGATGGTGATCGTGCTGATGCTGACCGTGATCGGCATGGTGATGGACCCGTTCGGTGCCGTTATCCTGGTATCGGCTACCATTGCCCAGCCGGCTATCCAGATTGGTATCGACCCGCTGCACTTCTGGATTGTGTGCCTGGTGGCGTTCGAGCTGGGTTATCTGAGCCCGCCCGTGGCCCTCAATCACCTGCTGACCCGGCAAGTGGTTGGCGAAACCGAAGTGCTGGCTGCCGAGCGCACCGGTTCCTTCTGGCATCGCTATCAGCGCCTGCTGTTGCCGCTGGCGGTAATGGTACCCACGCTGTTACTGGTGGCGTTTGTGCCCATGCTTTTCTACGCTTTATAAGCGCAGTAGCATAAAAAACCCGCGAAGCTCTGCTCTCGCGGGTTTTTTTACGATCAGGCTGGTGCAATATGCCTGTAAAGGTCGGTCAGGGAAGATTGGCCGTATAACCGGTAAACCTGTTGATAACGGAAAACATGCCCCGTGCAATATCTAAGTCGATCTGTGGTTCTGGTGTCAGGGATGGCGGTGTTGGCCGGCTGTGGTGGCGGAGGCTCCGGTTCGTCGGTGCCTGCTTTGCCGCCTTCGCCGCTGTCTGGTGTGATCAGTATTGAAGCCAACAGCCGGGTTGACCAGGATACGATGGACCAGCTGGGGCTTGAGGGCGCACAAGCTGCAACCGGCATACAGGCTCTGCCTGCCAGCTTTGTGCTGGCCGGCTATGTCAGCGGAGCGGCAGGGACCTATCCTTCCGCCTCTGCCCAGTGTCAGCCTTTCGCCTATGCCGAGGATGCGGTGGACGAGTACTCGGTGCCCCTGGCGGCGGGGGAGACCCTCGTTCTGGAAAGCTTTGGCAGCTGCCTGGCTGACCCGGAGCTCGAGCTGGTGGTTGAAGGCGCCGGCCCGCTATCGGCCTCTGTCAACGGTGGCCCGGCCCGTTATACCCTCACCGCCGGCGATAGCACGGAATACCTCGTAACGGTGCGCAACACCGGGAATGCGCCCGCCCGCTACATACTGGCCAAGTCAGTCGCTTTTGGCGCCGAAGGGATGGCGTTTAACTGGCCCCGCTATCGCTTTATTGAAGGCGAGGCCGTTGTTGCCCTGGCCGACGATGACCCTGTCCGAGCTGCCATGGCGACACCTGCCGCTGAAAAGGCTCGTGGCCTGGGAGCGGGTAAATGGCTGATGACCATGCCCGGCAACCGGGTTCGCAGTTCACAGGCCGGGCCAGTGGCCGAGGATACACTGAACTGGATCCGGGAGTTGCGGGCGACGCCCGGTGTGCTGTCGGCTACGCCTAACTACGTGGTTTCCAGCCAGCAAACCGGCACACCGGTGTCTGAACCGCTGTACACGCGGCAGTGGCATTATGACCTGATCAACGGGCCTGCGGCCTGGCAGCTGGCGCCCGGCGGTGGCACTGGTGTGAACGTGGCGGTGCTGGATAGCGGATTATTGAGGCTGCCTTCCGGTGCATGGCATCCAGACCTGGACAGCAATGTGCAGTCAAGGCCCGCTTACGACTTTGTTGATGACGATACGATTCCTGCAGACCCTGGCAGCAGCGTTGGCGGCGATGTGTTCCATGGTACCCACGTAGCCGGCACGATTGCAGCCGTGGTGAATGATGCCGGCAGTGGCGGCGTAGCTTACGGAGCGGGGCTGGTTCCGGTACGGGTGCTGGGTGAGGGGGGCACAGGCTCATCTGCAGACCTGATTGCGGCCATCAACTGGCTGGTGGCCGGGAGCGGCGGCCAGCCCTATGCAGACGTGGTCAATATGAGCCTGGGCGGTTTGCCCAGAATTCAAGACCTGGAAGACGCGATTGCCAAGGGGGTCGGCAAGGGAATGGTTTTCGTGGCCGCTGCAGGTAACGCAGCTACGTCAACTTTGTCCTATCCGGCCGCATCTCCCAACGTGCTCGCTGTCAGTGCCGTGGACGGTGGAGGCCAGCTGGCTGGCTACTCCAATTTTGGCAGCTGGATTGACCTGGCAGCCCCCGGTGGTGATGCCAGCCGCGATGGCAACCTCGATGGTGCCGGTGACGTGGTCTGGAGCACCAGTGGTGAGCGGGACGGAGGTGTTTCCATTGCGGGATACCGGGGGCTGCAGGGTACTTCTATGGCCTCGCCCCATGTGGCGGGCGTGCTGGCGCTGATGAAGGCCCGTGACCCGGCCATGAACTATGACAAGGTGCGCGTTTGGCTTCAGGGCGGGCAGATGACGGACGGCCAGGCACGCCGGAATGACACCCTGGGCTGGGGTGTACTGGATGCGGCCCGGGCAGTTTCTGCGGCCGGTACCGGCTTTGCGGATACCATTCTTTCGGCATCGCCGGCCCTGGTGTCACTCAGCAACGAGGGCGAGCAGAGCGTATCGGTTGAGCTCAGCGTTTTCGGCGATGGTAATGTTTACAGCCTGTCGCTGGGTGATATGCCGGCCTGGATAGACGTCACCGGGTGCCAGTCCGCGCCGCCATGCGCACTGCAGGTGACGTTGCTCAAAGACCAGCTCACACCGGATGAACCGGCCCGGGGCTCTATCGTGGTGAACTACCAGGTAGACGGTGCCAGTGCAGATCCGCTGTCCATCCCGGTCATCGGCCAGCTGGTCAGCGACGAACAGGCCCGAAACGCCGGCCGGCACTTTGTGCTGCTGGTTAACACCGAGCCTGATGAAAATGACCTGTACATGGCCGAGTCCCAGGTTACCCTGGATGCGGAAAACGGCGTCTATTCGTTCCGCTTCGAGAACGACGATGGCGAAGAGCCGCAGCAGCTTCGCGAGGTGCGCCCGGGAGACTACTATCTTGTAGCAGGCAGTGACCTGGATGGTGACGGAATCATCTGCCAGCCCGGCGAGGCCTGCGCCGAGTATCCGATTACCGGCTTGCGGGAGGTGATCACCATCGAGGAAGGCCAAAGCCTCTCGGATATCCGCCTGACCACCGGTTTCTCCCGGCCCACGATTTCTGCGGCTTCACCGGATATACTGCCCCGGCCTGGCTTTCAGGGGTATCAGCTGAGGGCTCCCGAGACACAAACCGGCCCGGCCGACAATCGAACCAGGATGACGCAATGAACCGATTTCCCCTTAAACCTGCAACCGCAGTACTCGCTGCCACGCTGCTGGCGGCCTGCAGTGCCAATGCCCCCAAGGAAGCCCAGCCTGCGCCGCAGGTGCGTCAGGTTACCCAGTCGGCCCATTGTGGCCTGACCGGACCCGGTGTGGCGCCGGTCAGCTCGCCGGAAGCGCTGGAGAACCTGTTGGGTGTCAGTGGCCAGAATATGGCCACCGGCGTGATCCGGCAGGTGGACCTGGCGTCAGAGCAGCTCATTATCGTGACTCTGGGGCAGAAACCTACGGCCGGCTACAGTGTCGGCCTGCAGGATGTCCAGTGGCAGGAGCCGGTACTGAAACTGGCCATGCAGGTGAATTCACCGGCACCGGATATGATGGTGGCGCAGGTGATTACTTCACCTTGTGTGGTGCTGGCGGTGAAGGGCGACCACTGGCAAAGGCTGGAAGTGTCTGGCCTTACGCCTCAGCCCATCGTCAAAGCCGCTGGAAAGTGACGCGGTCCGGCACCGGCACAAAACAACCGTTGATCTTTCAGCGTGAATCCCTAAGCTATGGCTCAGCTTTCACGACCAATTGCGGAGTCATGCCGTCCCTATGAGCCAGCAACAATATAACGCCGACGCTATTGAAGTCCTCAGTGGCCTGGACCCGGTGCGCAAGCGCCCGGGCATGTACACCGACACCTCAAGGCCCAACCACCTGGCTCAGGAAGTGATCGACAACAGTGTGGATGAGGCATTGGCCGGCCACGCCCGCAGAATCGACGTAGTGCTTCACAGTGACAATTCCCTGAGCGTGGAAGACGACGGCCGCGGTATGCCCGTCGATATTCACAAAGAACAGGGCGTGCCCGGGGTCGAACTGATCCTGACCCGCCTGCACGCCGGCGGCAAGTTCTCTGAAGGTAACTACAACTTTTCCGGTGGTTTGCACGGTGTGGGTGTCTCGGTTGTGAATGCCCTGTCCACCCACCTGGAAGTGCTGATCAAGCGTGACGGCCAGCTGCACCGGATGACCTTCGCCAACGGCGATAAAGCTTCCGAGCTGGAAGTGGTCGACACCGTTGGCAAGCGCAACACCGGTACCCGCCTGAAGTTCACGCCGGATCCGAAATACTTCGACAGCCCCAATTTCTCGGTCAGCCGCCTGCGCCATAACCTGCGCGCCAAGGCCGTACTGTGCCCGGGCCTTCGGGTGACCTTCCTGCAGGAAAAGACCGGCGAAAAAGACGAGTGGTTCTACGAGGACGGCCTGCGGGATTATCTGCGCACGGCGCTGGCGGATATTGAAGCGGTCCCGCTGGAACCGTTTACCGGCAGCTTCTCCGGTAACAAAGAAGCCGTAGACTGGGCCATCCAGTGGTTGCCGGAAGGCGGCGACGCGGTGATGGAAAGCTACGTAAACCTGATTCCTACCGCCCAGGGCGGCACCCACGTAAACGGCCTGCGTACCGGCCTGCTCGAAGCCATGCGGGAATTCTGCGAGTTCCGCAGCTTGCTGCCCCGGGGCGTAAAGCTGTCACCGGAAGATATCTGGGAGCGGGTGGCCTATGTGCTCTCGTTCAAGATGCAGGAACCCCAGTTCTCCGGCCAGACCAAGGAGCGTTTGTCGTCCCGCGAAGCGGCGGCGTTCGTGTCTGGCGTGGTCAAGGATGCCTTCAGCCTGTGGCTGAACCAGCATACCGACATCGCCGAGGTACTGGCCGAGCTGTTTATCAGCAATGCCCAGCGCCGTCTGCGGGCCAGCAAGAAAGTAGCCCGCAAGAAAGTCACCTCCGGCCCGGCGCTGCCCGGCAAACTGGCCGACTGTTCCGGCTCGGATACCAACCGCTCGGAGCTGTTCCTGGTGGAAGGGGACTCGGCCGGTGGTTCTGCAAAGCAGGCCCGGGACCGGGAGTTCCAGGCCGTCATGCCGCTAAGGGGTAAGATCCTGAATACCTGGGAGGTGGATTCCGGTGAAATCCTCGCGTCCCAGGAGGTCCACGACATTGCCGTTGCCATCGGGGTAGACCCCGGTTCTGACGACCTGACCGGCCTGCGCTACAACAAGGTGTGCATCCTGGCCGATGCCGACTCCGACGGCCTGCACATTGCCACCCTGCTGTGTGCGCTGTTCGTGAAGCACTTCCGGCCGCTGGTCTCCGCCGGCCATGTGTTTGTCGCCATGCCGCCGTTGTATCGGGTGGATCTGGGCAAGGAAACCTTCTACGCCCTGGATGAGCACGAGAAGCAGGGCATTATTGACCGGCTGGAAGCCGAGAAGCGCCGGGGCAAGCTTCAGGTAACGCGCTTCAAGGGCCTGGGTGAGATGAACCCGCTTCAGCTGCGGGAAACCACCATGGCCCCGGATACCCGCCGCCTGGTGATGTTGACCCTGGAAGACGGCGATGACACCGACGAGCGTATGGACATGCTGCTGGGCAAGAAGCGGGCTTCAGACCGCCGGGCCTGGCTGGAAGCCTACGGCAATATGGCTGACGTGGCGGTTTGATATTCCTTAATAAACTATAAAAATCGATAGTTATTCTTTCTCAGAATTTGTCTGCCTCGCTATCCTGCCAGTTTTTGAACCGGAAAAGACCGAGTTATGGACTGGCAAGGATGGTTTTCCCTGGGGCTTGCGCTGGCAGCCCTGTTATTGATGAGTTCCGGCCGCTTTGCACCGCACATGGTGATGATGGCGGTCTTGGTGGTGCTCAGTGCCAGCGGCATTATCTCGGCTGACCAGGCACTGGCCGGGTTCAGCAATAGCGGTCTGATTACTGTTGTCGCCATGTTTGTGGTAGCGGCGGGTATTCATCATTCCGGCGGCGTTGATCTGTTGGTGAACCACCTCCTGCGCAGCCCCAAATCCGTCCGTTCCGCCCAGGCCCGTATTGCGCTGCCCGTCGCCTTGTTGAGCGGTTTCCTGAACAACACGCCGGTGGTTGCCACCATGATCCCCGCCGTTCATGCCTGGTCACGGAAGATCGGCATCGCACCCTCCAAGCTAATGATTCCGTTAAGTTACTCGGCCATTCTGGGGGGCACCCTGACGCTGATCGGCACCAGTACCAATCTGGTGGTCAACGGGCAGTACCAGCAGCTGACAGGTGAAGCCGGATTCTCGATCTTCTCGATCAGCGTTGTTGGCCTGCCGGTGGCCATCATCGGGCTGGCGGTGATGTTGCTGGTGATGCCACGGGTGTTGCCAGACCGTAAAGACCAGCAAAAGTTTGGCTCCATGAGGGAGTTCACCCTGGAGGTGGCGGTGTCCCCCGGCGGCCCACTGGTCGGGAAAACCGTGGGTGAAGCCGGATTGCGGGAGCTGGAGCGCCTGTACCTGGTGGAGATCGAGCGGGACGGTAGCCTGGTTACGGCGGTACCCTCCGAGGAACGGCTGCGTGGCGGCGACCGGCTTGTGTTTGCCGGTGACACCCAGGCGATTTCTGACCTGCTACGCATCAATGGCATCGTGCCGTCGGTGCACGATGATGAGCCCAGCCTCAGTAAGGACCGTGCGGAGCGGAGGTTGGTTGAGGCCGCGCTGTCTCCCCAATCTGACGTGCTGGGGCTGACCATCCGGGACGCAAGGTTCCGGGACCGTTACGGTGCCGTGGTGCTGGCGGTTGCCCGGGGTGGCGAACGGGTGTCCGGCAACCTCGGCAATATCCGGCTGAAGCCCGGGGACGTGTTGCTGCTGGAGGCGCGCCCGGCGTTTGTCAGTCGCCAGCGCTACAACAAAGATTTCCTGTTGATTAATGACCTGGAAACCGAAACGCCACGGCATGACCGGGCGTGGTTATCCTGGGGTATCCTGCTGGTTTTGGTGGGGCTGGCGGCTTGCGGAGTGCTGAGTATGCTCAATGCGGCCCTGCTGGGGGCTGCAATGATGATACTTTTAGGTTGCTGCTCGGTGGGCCAGGCCCAGAAGTCGGTGGATGTGCCGGTTATGCTGACCATTGCCGCGTCCTTTGCACTCGGAGCAGCACTGGAGGAAACGGGAGCGGCCACGTTTATGGCGGAGGGCATTCTGGCGTTCAGTGCCGGCCAGGTTCTGCTCACGCTGTTCCTGGTCTACTGTGCGGTTTCGTTTCTGACGGAAGTGATCACCAATAATGCAGCGGCCGTGCTGGTTATTCCGGTGGTGCTTTCGATGACCGCCAGTATGGGGGTTTCGGCAGAACCTTTCGTGATTGCCGTGATGATGGCAGCCTCTGCCAGCTTTGCCACGCCCTTGGGGTATCAGACCAATATGATGGTTTTCGGGCCCGGAGGTTACCGCTTTTCCGACTTTGTGAAAGTGGGGTTGCCAATGAATCTTTTGGTGGGGCTGACGACGGTGGCAGTCATTGCCACTGTGTATGGGCTGTAAAAAGAAAACCCGGCCTTGGCCGGGTTTGTCTGAAATCAGTTGTTGCTGGGTACTACTACGGATTCGTCGAAGTCGAGTTCCATGTCGTTTCCTCTCGGTCACTGAGGCCCCGCGACGGGGCGGATTTAAAGTATGAGTAAATTTTATATCCGCCATGAATTTCAACAATCCGTAGAACCGCATACGCCAAAAGTGGTGGATGTCAACCTCTGTGGATTCTTGATCAGAAATTCTGATGCTGGCCTGCAAAACATTCTGGTTGGTTCACTGTCGGAGGCTCTCTAGACTAGTGCCTGAAGATTGCGAACTCGATTTCAGCCCGGGAGGGGCATTGGCATGTCGCTAAAGAATTCTGAACATCACTATGGCTGGCTGGCCGTTGTCCTGCACTGGCTGGTAGCGACTGTCGTGGTTGGGCTGTTCGCCCTGGGATTCTGGATGGTGGATCTGTCCTACTATGATGAATGGTATCGAAAAGGGCCGGACCTGCACCGGAGCATCGGGCTGATACTGTTTGCGGTGGTGGTGTTCCGGTTGCTGTGGCGGCTTATAAACGCCAGTCCCAGGCCCCTGGCCAGCCACAAGCGCTGGGAAGTCGTCTCGGCCCACGTGGCCCACAGCCTGCTGTACGTGCTGATGTTTGTGGCGATGGTCAGTGGCTACCTGATAACCACGGCAGACGGCTCGTCGATCAGTGTCTTCGGGTTGTTTGACGTGCCGTCCCTGACCGGTCGGGTGAAGGGCATGGAAGACACTGCGGGTGCCGTTCACTACTGGAGTACCTGGGCACTGGTCGGCCTGGCGGGACTACACGCCCTGGGCGCCCTGAAACACCACTTTATAGACCGGGATGAAACCTTACGCCGGATGTCAGGCCGCGCCTGATTGCCGGAATGTTGTAGAAATTGCTCAAATAAACTGTGTAACAGGAGAACACCATGAAAAAGATTTTCTTGGCATCTGCATTGTCACTGGCCGTTGCCGGCACCGTCCAGGCGGATGATCACAGCGGCACCTACGCGTTTGATACCCAGGGTGCGCACCAGTTCGTTACCTTCAAGATTTCTCACCTGGGTTACAGCTGGCTGTATGGCCGCTTTAACGACTTCGATGGCGAGTTCACCTACGACGCGGAAAACCCGGAGAACAGCTCGGTATCTGTAACCATCGATACCTCCAGCGTCGACTCCAACCACGCCGAGCGGGACAAGCACCTGCGCAGCGAAGACTTCCTGCACGTGGGTGAGTTCCCGGAAGCCACCTTCAAGAGCAAGCGCGTAGTGCTGGATGAAGAAGGCGAGGCAGACATTATCGGCGACCTGACCCTGCGCGGCGTAACGCGTGAAGTGACCCTGGATACCGAGCTGCTGGGCCACGGCCAGGATCCCTGGGGCGGTTACCGCATGGGTTTCGAGGCTGAAACCGAGCTGAAACTGAAAGACTTCGGTATTCCGATGGACCTGGGCAAGGCCTCAGAGACAGTGAAAATCGAGATTTCTGTAGAAGGTATTCGTCAGTAAGTACGAAAAAAGGCGCCCCGGGAATAACCCCGGGCCGCCTTTTTCAGCTATTTCCTTTCCTGAGCGCCGCTCAGCTTTCCTGGGCGCTTCCTGTGTGTTCTGCAGACCGGCACAAATACCGCTGCCGCCAGAACTGTCCCGAAAAAACCACGATCCAGATAACGAAACCCGCCCAAAGATAGGGCTCGGGTACCTGGAACGTGCCACTGATAGCAAACTCCACCAGTAGCATCAGGACAACCGCCAGAACGGCGTTGACCAGGGCCGTGACCATGGCATGCCCGCAGGCTTTCAGATTGGGTTTCATAGGTTTCCGCTTGGTTAAAGATAAGACGGCTTTCTACTCACTGTGGCGAGAATACGGCGCACCTTACAGACTCTCCATGCGGGAATTCCGCTATTGGAAATTGGTGTATCCGGGCTGGCGTCCATATAATGTGCCGACATTGCCCGAAGCACACGGCGGGCACAGAGGTTAGCACCACAACCACATTTCAAAACAGGCAGTTAAGGCAAAGAGGCATCTATGCCAGAGTTTCAGACAACGGATGAAGGTTTCGAGCGGGTCTCCCTCAGGGATTATACCGAGAAGGCCTATCTGGACTATTCCATGTACGTCATCCTCGACCGGGCATTGCCCAACGTGGGTGACGGGCTCAAGCCGGTACAGCGCCGGATTGTATATGCCATGTCGGAGCTGGGCCTGAAGTCCACCTCCAAGTACAAGAAGTCCGCCCGTACCGTGGGTGACGTGTTGGGTAAGTTCCATCCCCATGGCGACAGCGCCTGTTATGAAGCCATGGTGCTGATGGCCCAGCCGTTTTCCTACCGATATCCGCTGGTAGACGGCCAGGGTAACTGGGGTTCCCCGGACGATCCCAAGTCCTTTGCCGCCATGCGTTATACCGAATCCCGCCTGGCGCCCTTCGCTGATGTGCTGCTGGGAGAGCTGGGGCAGGGCACCGTGGACTGGACGCCTAACTTTGACGGCACCATGGAAGAACCTTCGGTACTGCCGGCACGCCTGCCCCATGTGCTTCTGAACGGTACTACCGGCATTGCCGTGGGTATGGCGACCGACATTCCGCCCCACAACGTGCGGGAAGTGACAGCTGCCTGTATCCGCCTGCTGGATGAGCCGGATGCCACCGTTGACCAGCTGTGTGAACACATCAAGGGCCCGGATTTCCCGACCCGTGCTGAAATCATTACCCCGCGCAAAGACCTGCGGCAAATGTATGAAACTGGCCGCGGTTCGTTGCGCATGCGCGCCCGCTGGGTTCGCGAGAGCGGAGAGGTAGTCATTACCGACCTGCCGCACCAGGTTTCCGGTAACCGGGTGCTGGAGCAGATTGCCCAGCAGATGCAAACCAAGAAGCTGCCCATGGTGGCAGACCTTCGGGACGAGTCAGACCACGAAAATCCCACGCGCCTGGTGATTGTGCCGCGTTCTAACCGGGTAGACCTGGACGGCCTGATGGCCCACCTGTTTGCCAGCACAGACCTTGAGAAAACCTACCGGGTGAACATCAATGTGATCGGCAATGACGGCCGCCCCGGGGTGAAAGGCCTGCGTACCATGCTGACCGAGTGGCTGGCGTTCCGGAAAACCACCGTCACCCGCCGCCTGCAGCATCGCCTGGATAAGGTCCTGGCGCGCCTGCACATTCTGGAAGGTTTGCTGATCGCTTATCTGAATATCGATGAAGTGATCGAGATTATCCGTACCGAAGACAAGCCGAAGGCCGAGTTGATGGCCCGTTTCGGGCTGTCGGCGGACCAGGCCGAAGCCATCCTCGAGCTGAAACTGCGCCACCTGGCCAAGCTCGAGGAAATGAAGATCCGTGGCGAACAGGACGAGCTGGCCGCCGAGCGCGACGAGCTGCAGTCCATTCTGGGCTCGGAAGACCGTTTGCGGGAACTGATCAAGACCGAGCTGAAGCAGGATGCCGAAACCTTCGGTGATGATCGCCGTTCACCGATCGTTGAGCGGGAAGAGGCCCGGGCCTTCAGTGAAACCGACCTGGTATCCAACGACCCGGTGACCGTTGTGCTGTCTGACAAAGGCTGGGTGCGCGCCGCCAAGGGCCATGATATTGACCCGGCAGGCCTCAGCTACAAGTCTGGCGACCGTTTTGCCCTGGCTGCCCGGGGCCGCAACAACCAGCATGCCATTTTCCTGGATTCCACCGGCCGGGCCTATGCCCTGATGGCTCATAGTCTGCCTTCTGCCCGGGGGCAGGGTGAGCCTTTGACCGGCCGCATCAACCCGCCGTCCGGCGCCACCTTCTCCGGCTTGCTGATGGGTAATCCTGAACGTAAGGCGCTGCTGGTGACCGATGGCGGCTACGGCTTTGTGACGTCACTGAACGACATGGTCAGCAAGAACCGCGCCGGCAAGGCGGTGGTTTCGGTGCCGAAGGGGGCGCGGATCATGCCTCCGGTCGTAATCCCGGAAACCGCGTCCACCCTGTATCTCGCGGCGGTTTCCAACGAGGGCCGGATGCTGGTGTTCCCGCTCACAGAGCTGCCGGAACTGGCCAAGGGTAAGGGTAACAAGATCATCAGTATTCCCTCGGCCCGGGTACAGAGCCGCGAAGAGTATGTGGTTGCGGTCGCCGTGTTCGGCGAAGAAGACCAGGTGGAAGTGAAGGCCGGCAAGCGCAAGCTGGGGCTGAAATTCGGCGACCTGGAACATTACCTCGGTGAGCGTGGGCGTCGTGGCCACAAGTTGCCGAGAGGCTTGCAGCGGGTAGATGGCATTGATGTGATTCCGTCTGCATCCCGGGCGCAGGAAGAAGCACAGGAACAGGAAGGGGAGAGTACAGACAGTGAGTGAGCTGGTACTGGTAAACGTATCCGGGCGCGACAAGCCCGGGCTGACGTCGGAAATTACCGGCATCATGGGCCAGTATGATGTGCGCATCCTGGATATCGGCCAGGCGGTGATCCACGATCACCTGACCTGGGGCATCCTGATCGAAATTCCGGACGAGTCCAAGTCGTCTCCGGTCATCCGGGACCTGCTGTTCCGCCTGCACTCGCTGGACCTGCAGGTGCGCTTTGCGCCGATTACCGTCGAGGAATACCAGGCCTGGGCGGAAGGCCGTAACCGTGCCTGCTACATCGTCACCCTTCTGTCCCGTGACATCAAGGCAGAACAGATTGCCCGGGTGTCGGCGATTACCGCCCGCCATGGCCTGAACATCGATAACATCACCCGGCTGTCGGCCCGGCCTTCGCTGAATTCGTCCGATAACCGGATTGCCTGTGTGGAGTTCTCGGTGCGCGGCACGCCATCAGACCTGGAGCAGCTGCGGGCGGATTTCCTGCACATTGCCGGCGAGATGAATGTGGATATCGCCTTCCAGGAAGATTCCATCTTCCGGCGTAATCGCCGCCTGGTGGTGTTTGATATGGACTCGACCCTGATCGAGGCGGAAGTGATCGACGAGCTGGCCCACGAGGCCGGTGTCGGCGAGCAGGTGGCCGAGATCACCGAGCGGGCCATGCAGGGTGAGCTGGACTTCAGCCAGAGCTTTGCCGAGCGCCTGGCGCTGCTGAAAGGCCTCGATGAATCCGTTCTGGAGGGTATCGCTAACCGCCTGCGTATGACCGAGGGCGCCGAGCACCTGATCCGCAGCCTGAAGGCGCTGGGCTATCGTACGGCTATTCTGTCTGGCGGCTTCACCTACTTTGCCCGCCACCTGCAGCAGAAGCTGGGCATCGATTATATCTATGCCAACGAGCTGGAGGTTGTCGACGGCAAGGTGACCGGCCAGGTAAAAGGCCAGGTTGTGGATGGCAAGCGCAAGGCCGAGTTGCTGCTGGAGATTGCCGGTAAGGAGCATATCTCCCGGGAGCAGGTGATTGCCGTGGGCGATGGTGCCAACGACCTGCCCATGCTGAGCCAGGCCGGCCTCGGTGTGGCGTTCCGGGCCAAGCCGCTGGTGAAGGAGTCGGCCCGGCATTCCATCTCCACCCTGGGGCTGGATGCGATTCTCTACCTGATCGGTTTCCGGGAAAGCGAAACCAACCTGTTTTTGCAGAATCCCGACCGCTGAAACCACAAAGGGCGAGGTATCACACCTCGCCCTTTGTTTTTCTGGCACCTGTTGCCGGATCAGCCTGCCCCGAAATCGTAGTTCATGGCCGGCGACGGTGCCTGCAGGTAGTTACCCTGGATAAAGTTCACACCCGCCTGGTACAGCAGGGCCAGCACGCTGGCATGCTGCACATCCGGGATGATGGTGATCTTGCCAGCGTTCTGAAGGCCCTTCACCATGGCTTTCAGTTGCTCCTTGCCGGCATCACCCTTGTCCACTTCCTCCACAAAGGATCCATCCAGGCGAACGTAGTCGGCTTCAATGTGTTTCAGGGTGTTGTACGGGTCCAGCGCGCAGCCGAACTGGGAGATAGACACCTTGCTGTGCAGCTGGTGTGCCGCCTTGGTGAACTCCTTGGCCTGCTTCATGAAGTTGTTGGCGTCGCCTTCACGGAACTGAAAGATCAGGGCGTCACCGGGTAGCCGTGCGGCTTTCAGGGCAACACTCAACCAGGGCGTAAAGGTCTTGTCCTGAACGGTTTCAGCCGACAGGTTCAGGAACAGCCGGGTATCGTGGCCGCTGGCGCGATGGCTGGCCAGTTGCTTGATGGTCTGCAGGATCATCCAGCGGTCAATCCTGGTGGCAGCGTCGTCACGACCGACCGGCGGAAGCTTGTCGAAGGGCGAGACTTCGTTATTGTCTTTGTCCAGCATCAGCACGGTGACTTCGTAGTGCTCGTCGCCTTCGCCACGCAGGTTCATGATCGGCTGGTACATTACCCGGAACCGGCCATCGTCCATGGCCTTGAGAACCGCATCGGCGGAATTGGATTCCTCGATGGTTTCGTAGTCCGCGGGGTTGTATACCTTGACGCCGTTGCCACGCTCGTGGCCTTCCAGTTTCTTTACGTCGCCGGAAGCGACATGGGCACGCCCCATCAGCTCTTCAGCCTTCGGGGAATTCTCCGTAATGGCGGCAACACCAATGGACACCGTTAGCGGCACGGTACGGCCATTGATGTCGAACAGGTGATCATCCACCGCCTTGCGAACGCCCTCGCACAGCATGGCCATGCCTTTCTCGTCACAAGGCATGCACATCATGCAGAAGGCGTCGTCGCTGAGCCGGGCCAGGGTAATGCCCTCGCCGGTGTTGTCTTTGAGCAGGGCGGCAACATCGCCCAGCAACAGGTCTGTGCCGGAGATGCCGATCTGGTGTTTGATGCTCTGGAAGTTGTCCATGGCAATGTAGGCAAGGGCACCGGTCTGGTTGCTCTTGCCTGCTTCGGCGATGGTGCGGGCCAGTTCGTCCATCAGGTACTGACGGTTGTACAGGCCGGTGAGCAGGTCCTGGCTGCTGATCTGCTTCAGCTTTTCTTCCAGCTCGGCATCGCTGTGTTCCGGTTGCAGCACAATCTGGGTGCAGGCTTCGCCATCGTAGGTGGCGGCAGAGACCGACATGGTAACGGCCAGTTCCTGGTCATCGCTGCGGCGGGCGGTACAGTTCATGGTCATGCCGTCTTTGCGTTCTTCGGCAAAGGCTTTCATGAATTCCTTATACCGCTCCTGGCTCTCCGGCGTCAGGGTGTCCAGGACCGGGATGCAGATCAGGTCGTCTATGTCGTCGTAGCCGAGGAATTCCATGTACGACTGGTTGGCGTAGATATGCATGCCATCGTTGATGTAGGCAATGGCATCCTTGGAGCTTTCCAGCAGCAGCTGGCAACGTTGCTCGGCTTCGCGCAGGTGGGATTCGAGGATCCGGCGCCGGCGCCGGTCTTCCAGTGCGGCAAGCTCGCGCTTTGCCACCAGAACCAGCAAGTCTTTGTATTCAAAAGGTACGGCATCCTGGGCGCCGGCCCGGACGATGTTGACGGTACGCTCGCGATCGTATTCTTCAGTCAGCAGAACAAAGGGAATGTCCTTGTCCATCCGTTTGATGGTAGCCAGGGCATCATCCGGGCCGAACTCCTGTTCCAGGTCCCGTGCCAGGAACAGATCCCAGTTGGAGTTTTTCAGGGCGTCTTCGAGGTCTTCTTCGGATGTGATTCTGTGCGCCCTGGTCGCTTTGCCGGAGTTGCGCAGCAAGCTGACCATGGATTCTGCGTCGTTCTGGGATGGATCCAGAATCAGAAGGTGTACGGTCGCGGTTTTTTTCTGCATTCCGAGGGCTCTGCATCAAGAAAGGTAGACATACGTTAATGCCTGAATGATGCAGGGGTTGGCGACCAATAACAACCCTGAAGCGCCCCGGTTGTGGCAGGCGTCCCGTTACAGGGACGGCCAGAGGGAGTCGAATTCGTCTTCCCGGCTACCTGGTGCAGACGGCGGATTCTGGTTATCTCTTGGGAGTATTTCCGGGCTGCGCAGTTTCAGCTCGAACTGGCTGATGCTGCCGGTAGAGGAGACTTTCTTCAGCAGTTGGCCGTGGTCTTCCCGGCCATCGTGCATCAGTGAAATACGGCTGCCGGTCTGGAATGGAAGCCGGGGCGTAATCAGGGTGGCTGCGTGGTTCACCGCACTGATTTCCGGTAACAACAAACCCCGGAGGTATTCACTGCTGTTGCCCATTTTCTGGATCAGCCGGATGGCGCAGGGGGCTGCGCTGGGGGCCAGCAATTCAATGCCAATCTGGGTGCCCTGGTTGCGTACTTGCCGCAACCAGCGAACCACCGCAATGCTCCAGGGGTGGCTGCTTTGCTCCCGAATCCCGAGAATTTCTCCGGCCTGCAGGGTTTTGGGTACGTTGTTCTCCCAGGCCACGCAGTAACCGCCGGGGCTGGTGTTCACCAGCAGCGCGTGGTGGGACTTGGGCAGGTTGCGGTCGTGATGTTCGGTAACCGCATTGGTGCTGCCGCGGAAGGTGATCGGGGTGTCAACCGAGTGTAGCCGGTCGTCGTGTGGGCCGGCATCGTGGGCTTCAGACCAGGCATCGGCTTTGCGGTTGGCATTGCGGATAAAACGGTTGTCCTGGTGGTGGCCGTTGTCGTTGCCATCCAGGAACTCCGCAAAGCTCTTCTCGCCTGAGACGAAGTAATGGGTGGCCGACAGGCCAACAGAGATTTCCAGGGTGCCCTGGCTGGCGATACGGTTAAAGTTACGCTTGGCAATGATGCCGAGCGCCTGGCTCAGGTGGGTGAGCAAGGTATCGCTGACCCGGCCGGGAACCTCCAGGCGGGTCTGGGCCTTGCTGTGGGATCTGCGGGCATCAAGGGTTTCGGACAGATAGCCGGATAGCTCCTGGGTGTCGAAGCCGAATCCGTTGTCGCCTGCCTTGCCTTCCAGCAGGCTACGGTAGACCGGAGCGCTGTCCCGCTCCATATTGACCACGAACAGGCTGTCAGGGCCGACATCAGGGCCGCATTGGCAGTATTTTGTCCAGCCTTCGAACAACTCGTAGATCTGGGTCAGCTCGGATTGCCGCAGCTGGTTCGGGCGCGCACATCCGAGTAAGAGGATGCGTATGTAGCTGTCGGCCACGGTGCTGCCCCGGCTTGCGCTCAGGGTGTCGTCTTCCACATCGTGGTCTGCCAGCTTGTTTCGGCAGGCAAAGCGGTACAGCCGGTGACATTCAAGCCAGCTGTGGGCCGGGCTGGGGCAGTAGAGCTGGTGCGAACGGACAATGGTGGCCGCCAGTTCGGAAATCGCCCGATGGATGGCGATGGCAATGTGTTTGCGGTTCTTGTCCAGGCCACCGTTATCCAGGTATTCCAGCAGGCAGAGCTTATAGCCGGAAGCCAGGTGCAGCTGAAGGGCCTGGGTCAGGTTGGCAATCTTGCGCTGTTTTTCCGGCAGGGCGACGGCCAGGCCCAGGAAGTGGCGCGAAAGCTCGTTGCACACGAAGTGGATGCTGCCGCGGATAGCCTCCAGGTACTGGATGCGCATCTGGGGTGTCAGAAACAGGTGGTTGAGCTCGATAATGGCGTGGTAAAGCTGCCGCGATGATTCGCCAATATTGGCCATCGGCAGCTGGTCGACCCAGGCCCGGAATGCCTTCGGCGTTGTATCGCAAAACGACAGGCTTGCTGTTTTCTGCTCGGGAACCTTGAGCTCTGGTTTGAGTATCGTGCCTTCCATGTTCTCACGCCAATGTCTGGGCAGCATCGTATTCGGGCTGAAATTGCCACAAATACAGGCCGTTATTGTTAGTCGGTCATGAACTCTAAGATAGCAAAGCGGCAACAAAAAGCGAGAAAAGCACGAGTTGACAATGTTTTACAAGTTACGGTGCGCCAACTTATGCGACAGGTCTCAAACTCCGACAGTAATCGGGGTCTTGCTGGCCTCTCCGGGCAGCTCCCGAACCAGCTTTGGCACCAGGAATCCCGGGAGTTGCTCCATGAGTTCCCGCACCAGTGTTGCAGCCCTGGCATCACTGACATCGAAATGGTGGGCACCGGCCACCGGGTCGAAGGCGTGCAGGTAATAGGGCAGTACGCCGGCCTCGAACAGGGATTCGCTCAGCTGCGCCAGGGTTGCGGCCGAATCGTTCACGCCACGCAGAATAACGCTCTGGTTGAGCAGGGTGACGCCGGCGGCTTTCAGTTTCCGGAAGGCCTCCCGGGTGGCGTCATCGATTTCTGCCGGATGGTTGATATGCACCACCAGCACGGTTTGCAGTCGGGTGTTCGACAGCCAGTCCAGCAGCTGGTCGTTGACCCGTTGAGGGATCACCACCGGCAGCCTTGAGTGGATTCTCAGCCGGCGCAGGTGCGGCACGGTATCCAGTTGTTGTGCCCAGCTGGCCAGCAGCTGGTCGTTGACGGCCAGGGGGTCGCCACCGCTGAAGATAATCTCGTTGATCTCGGGGCTCTGTTGCAGGGTGTCGATAACCTGCCGGCGGTCATCCGGGCCAAGCTTCTGGGAGCCATAGGGGAAGTGGCGGCGGAAGCAGTAGCGGCAGTTGATCGCGCACTGGCCGGTCACCATCAGCAGGGCACGGCTGTGGTATTTCCGGATCAGTCCGGTGGCCTGGATGGCGTTGTCTTCCTGCAGCGGGTCGCGAACGAAGCCCGATTGCTCGGCGGTTTCTTCCAGCAGGGGCAGTACCTGTCGCAGCAGCGGGTCGTCCGGGTTGCCCGGCTGCATTCGTTCGATAAAGGGTTCCGGAACCCGTATCGGGAACAGCTTATGGCCCGCCTGTGCACCGCCCAGCCAACGCTCAACCGGTAACCCGAGGCGCTCCAGCAGCTGTTCCGGCCGGGTGACAGACTGGCTCAGGATCTGCTGCCACGAGGAGCCGGAATCCTGCTTCGGGGCAATGTTCTGTGTGCGGGATGCGGGTTGGCTCAAATCACGGCCTTCTGTCAAATCATGGGCTTCTATAGGGGAGGGGGTTCGCTGTATCATAGCGACCTTTGAAAATTTAACGACAGTCTGTCAGGTGGACATTTCATGGCTTCATATTCTACCAACGAATTTCGTAGCGGTCTCAAGGTTTTGCTGGATGGCGACCCTTGTATCATGCTTGAGAACGAATTCGTCAAGCCGGGCAAGGGCCAGGCATTCAACCGTGTAAAACTGCGCAACCTGATGACCAACCGGGTCTGGGAACGTACGTTCAAGTCCGGCGAATCCCTGGAAGCGGCCGACGTAGTCGAGCAGGACATGGAATACCTGTATACCGACGGCGAGTTCTGGCATTTCATGCTGACTGACGGCTCCTTCGAGCAGTTCGCTGCCGATGCCAAGGCGGTAGGCGATACCGTGAAATGGCTGAAAGAGCAGGACGTATACACGGTGACCCTGTACAACGGTGCGCCGCTGTCTGTTACGCCGCCTAACTTTGTGGAACTGGAAGTGGTGGATACAGATCCGGGCATGAAGGGCGACACAGCCCAGGGTGGCTCCAAGCCGGCAACCCTGTCTACCGGCGCCGTGGTGAACGTGCCCCTGTTCATCACCATTGGTGAGGTGCTGAAAGTAGACACCCGCTCCGGTGAATACGTGAACCGCGTCAAGAGCAGCTGATCCCTGCCCATGACTGACAAACCTGTCTGGCAGCCCACTGCCTCGCGGGATGTTCTGAAAAGCCGCGCACAGCTACTGGCATACGTGCGCGGCTTTTTTGCACAACGGCAGGTGCTGGAGGTGGAAACCCCGGTGCTTGGCCGCCATGGCGTAACCGATGTGAACCTGGACGGCATCCCGGCTTCGGTCAATGCGCCCGGCATCACGTCCGGCTGGCTGCAGACTTCCCCCGAATACCATATGAAACGGCTGCTGGCGGCCGGTTCCGGCTCTATTTTCCAGGTTGCCCGGGTGTTCCGGAATGGCGAGCGCGGGCGCCGCCACAACCCGGAATTCTCGATGCTGGAGTGGTACCGGGAGGGTTTTGACGACCGGCAGCTGATGGCCGAGGTGGCGGACCTGGTCTGCGGCTGGCTCGGTTGCAAGCGCCCCCTGGTGCTTGCCTACCGGGATGCGGTGCAGGCCTATGCCGGTTTTGACCCGATGAAAGTCAGCGATCGGGACCTGGCCCGCTATTGCGAACAATGGCTGGAGCCGGAGCAGCTGGCCGGCATGGGGCGGGATGCCTGCCTGGACCTGGTGATGAGCTTTGTGGTGGAGCCGAAGCTGGGCGTAGATGCCCCGGTATTCCTTACCCGTTATCCGGCCTCGCAGGCAGCCCTGGCCAGGGTATCCGATGACGACGGCTTTGCCGTTGCCCACCGGTTCGAGCTCTATATCAATGGCCTGGAGCTGTGTAACGGCTACTGGGAATTGACCGACCCGCAGGAACAGCTGCAACGATTCGAGGCGGATAACCGACAGCGCCGGGCGGCAGGAAAATCGGAAATGGCGGTCGACCAGGCGTTTCTTGACGCGCTGGATGCCGGCTTGCCGGAGTCTTCCGGGGTTGCGCTGGGCCTGGATCGGTTGTTAATGCTGAAGGTGGGAGCAGCCAGCATCGAAGAGGTGCTGGCATTTCCGGTCGAGCGGGCCTGAGCCCGCCGCCCTGGTCAGGCCTTTGAGGCGCGCAAGGTGCCGAAGGCTTCGCCCATGCGTACGGTTTTACCGGGCACCTGGTTCGGCTTCCATTTCATGGAGCCCCTGGGCATCACCAGCACCACGGTAGAGCCCAGCCGGAACCGACCCATTTCCTCGCCTTTCTCGAAGCTGACGGCCTCGTCGCCCTGATACTGCCAGTGGGATACCTTATGGGGGTTGGGTGCAATCACACCGCCCCAGGTGGTTTCTACACTGCCGACAATCATGGCGCCGACCAGAACCAGTGCCATGGGGCCGGCTTCGGTATCAAAGATACAGGCCACCCGCTCGTTGCGGGCGAACAGGTTGGGTACGTTTTCCGCGGTTACCGGGTTAACGGAGAACAGCTTGCCCGGCACGTAGACCATTTCCCGAAGGGTGCCGGCCAGCGGCATGTGCACCCGGTGGTAGTCTTTCGGTGACAGGTAAATAGTGGAGAACTCGCCTTCGGCAAACGGCTTTGCCCGTTCCTCGTTACCACCGAGCAGTTCGGTCAGGCTGAAAGACTGGCCCTTGGCCTGGAACACCCGGTCGTCGCCGACCTGGCCGATCTGGCTGATGGCGCCGTCTACCGGGCTGATAAAGGTATCGGCAGCGTCTGCGACCGGCCGGATGCCGGGCTTCAGGGCCCGGGTAAAAAACTCGTTGAAGGTGGCGTAGGCCTCGGGGTTGGACTCGGCCGCCTCGCTCATATCCACGCCATAGCGATTGATAAACCAGCGGGTGAAGCGGTTTTTAAGTGCGGGTGATTTGTCGCTGTCGGCAAAACGGCCAGCCAGGCGGGAAACTGCCAGTTGCGGCGTTACGTACTGGCTCAGGACAAACAGTTTATCAAGCATCCGGAAAGTCTCTTACCTCGGGAAAGCGGCGAAGTTTAGCAAAACGCAGCCGCCGAATAGAAATGAATTCGTGCCATAAGGGTTGTTGAGGTCACGGTCAGGGCAGCTTCAGGCCGCGGGCCTGTTGTTCGGCCATGTCTTGCAGAATCCGGTGGAAACTCTTCAGACGCTCGGTGGAAATCTCCCCCTCCGCAGCCGCCCTTTCAAGGGCGCAGCCCGGATCGCCCATGTGCCGGCAGTTACGGAACTTGCACAGGCCAATCAGCGGCCGGATCTCCCGGAACCCGTACTCCAGCTCCTGAGGTGTCATATGCCACAGGCCAAACTCCCGGATACCCGGAGAATCAATCAGGTCACCGCCGCCGGGCAGGTGAAACAGCTTGGCGGTCGTGGTGGTGTGCACACCTTTACCGGTGCTCTCTGAGACCGCGCCCACCCGCAAAAGTTCATCCGGCAGCAGGGTCTGGATGATCGACGACTTGCCCACACCGGACTGCCCCACAAACACACTGGTCTTGCCCCGCACCAGCGTCTCGACCTCCGGCGCCGCTTCGCCCTCGCAGGCCGCAGCCGACGTGCGTTCAACCTGGTAACCCAGGGCTTCATAGCGGGCCAGCAGGGTTTCGATCTGCTCCCGGTTACGATCATTAACCAGGTCGGTCTTGTTCAGCAGAATCACCGCCGGAATATCGGTGCTTTCCGAAGCCACCAGGTAGCGGTCAATCAGGTTGTCATGGGGCTCGGGCTCGGGGGCGATCACCAGGATAATGTGGTCAATATTCGCCGCCACCGGCTTCAGGGCCCCGAAATTATCCGGCCGCTGCAGCAGGTTATCCCGCTCACACCGGGCCACAATCACCCCAGTTTCACTCTTGCCGGGCCGCCAGACCACCCGGTCGCCGGTTACCAGGCTGTCGATATTGGCCCGGACAAAACACCGGAACACCTGCCCGGTGTCTTCGCCTTCCAGCGCCTCGATATCCAGTTGCTGCCCGTAGTGGGCAATCACCAACCCTTCCTGCTCCGGCCCCAATTCCCCGGCCTCGGCCTGAGCCTCCACGGCTTTTTCCTTGCGGGCCATGCGCTCGGTGCGTTCTTTCTGGATTTTCTCGATGCGCCACTGCTGGCGTTTATTCAGTTTTCTCTTGGCCATCGGCTCTCAAATGTTCCGGGGGAAGTGGTGTGACACATGATACGTGAATCATGGACAATAGGCAGAGTTTCTGATGTTTGGCGCATGTCTGTCTGGACTCTGACTTAGGTGCAGGTGCTGGCCGGGGACACCTTTCCGGGAGACGCTACGAGCACGTCCCTGTGCGCTTGACTGAAGCCATCCTTGGCTTCAGACACTCCCGGAAAGGTGTCCCCGGCCAGCACCACTAACCACGGCGTGGGTTTCAGCTCAACACGCGGCCAGCAATGTAGCCCGAAGTGCAGGTGTGGTTGTGCTTTCCGGAAATGTGCGGAGCCATGGATGGCGGAGCAGAAGCGCCACATGGATGTGCCGCAAGGAGCGGTTTCCGGAAAGCACAACCACACCTGCACCAGCTCCCAAACTAAACCGCATAGGAAAAAAAGAATGCCCGACCACAACCGTTTAGTGTGGATAGACCTGGAAATGACCGGCCTGGATCCGGAGAAAGAGCGGATCATCGAGATGGCCACGATTATTACCGATTCGGAACTGAACCTGGTGGCCGAAGGCCCGGTGATTGCCATTCACCAGCCTGACAGCCTGCTGGAGGCTATGGATGAATGGTGCACCAACACCCATGGCGCCAGCGGCCTGACCCAGCGGGTGAAGGACAGCAAAACCAGTGAAGCAGAAGCCGAGCAGGAAACGCTAGCGTTCCTGAAGCAGTACCTGTCCGCCGGCGAATCGCCCCTGTGTGGCAACAGCATCGGCCAGGATCGCCGGTTCCTGGTGAAGTACATGCCGGAGCTGGAAGCCTTCTTCCACTACCGGAACCTGGACGTCTCGACCATCAAGGAACTGGCCCGCCGCTGGCGGCCGGACGTGCTGGATAGCGTGAAGAAGAAAGGCAGCCACCTGGCGCTGGACGATATCCGCGATTCCATCGAGGAACTGCGCCACTACCGCGAGCACTTCTTCAAGCTGTAAGGCCGTGCCGGCGCAACGCCCAGGTAACGTGCTCCCGCACCAGTTCTGACGGGTGGTCCGCCCGTTGCTTCAGTGCCTCGATCACCGGAATGGTGCTCGGGGCATTGCCCAGTCCTACCGCCAGGTTGCGCAGCCAGTTCTCGTAGCCGGTTCTGCGTATAGCAGAGCCTTCGGTGTTTTTCAGAAACTGCTCTTCCGTCCACAGGAACAACTCGGCCAGGTTGGTGTTGTCCAGGCCGTGTCTGGGCTGGAAGTCGTCTTCCCGGGTGGGCTTGCTGAATTTGTTCCAGGGGCAGACCAGCTGGCAATCGTCGCAACCGAATACCCGGTTGCCCATTTTCGGGCGCAGCTCTTCCGGAATCGGGCCTTTCAGTTCAATGGTCAGGTAGCTGATGCAGCGGCGGGCATCCAGTAAGTGAGCGCCAACAAAGGCATCGGTCGGGCACACTTCCAGGCAGGCGGAGCAGGAGCCGCAGTGCTGTTTGTCGAAGGGCTCATCCACCGGCAGCGGTGCGCTGGTGAAGATTTCACCGAGGAAAAAGTAAGAGCCGGCTTTCGGGTGAATCAGCATGTTGTTCTTGCCGATCCAGCCCAACCCGGCCCGTTGCGCCAGCCCCCGCTCAAGGACCGGGGCGCTGTCCACAAAGGCCCGGTAGTCGTAGCCACTGACGGCTTCATCGATCTGTTTGGCCAGGGTTGCCAGGCGTTTGCGCATCAGCTTGTGGTAGTCCCGCCCCAGGGCGTAGCGGGTGATGTAGGCGGTTTCCCGGTTAGTAAGCGCTTGTTTCGGGTTGTCGGGCGAAGGCAGGTAATCCATGCGCACGGAGATGACCCGCAGGGTGCCGGGTACCAGGGAGTTCGGGGTGTAACGTTTGTCGCCGTGATCGGCCATGTAGGCCATGTCGCCGTGGTAACCCGCGGCCAGCCAGCGTTGCAGGCGTTCGGCATGGGGGCCGGTGTCGGCCAGGGTAATGCCAGCATCGGCAAAGCCGAGATCCCTTGCCCACTGCCGGATTTGCTCCGGCAGGGCGGTCAGTTCGGTGCCGGGCGGTTGGTTTTCTGTGGTCTCGGGCGGGCTGGTCATGATCGTAACTTCGGCCTTTCAAGCCTGCAGAGATTTAATTTGATTAAGTTATGACCTTTTTTCCTGTTTTGCTATGCTTAACAGGTATCTGGCCAATTTTCTTAAACCGGTTTCTTTAACGGGATACCCCATGCGCTATGCGGACAGTCTACCAGAAGCCCTGTACTCCGCCGACTCGGTTCGAGCGATGGATCGGTATCTTATTGATCAGCAGGGTGTTGATGGCTTTGAGTTGATGCAGTCCGCGGCCAGGGGAGCGTTTCGCCAACTGCTTCGGCACTGGCCGTCTCCCGCTTCGATTCTGGTGCTGTGCGGGGCTGGCAATAATGGCGGCGATGGTTACCTGATCGCCCTGAATGCCCATAAGCAGGGGATTCCGGTGCAGTGTGTGGCGGTCAGCCCGGCCGGCAAGCTGTCGGGGGATGCACTCAAGGCCTTCAAGGCTGCCGAACAGGCCGGTGTTACCGTGGCCGATTTCGCCGGGTTGCCGGAAGGTGACCTGGCCCGACGGCTTGCCGTTGCCGGCGTGGTGGTGGATGCCATGTTGGGTACCGGTGCGGCGGGTGCTCCCCGGGAACCGTTTGCCGGCATTATCCAGGCATTAAACCAGGCCCGGGTGCCGGTGCTGGCAGTGGATTTGCCTTCGGGCCTGAATGCTACGACGGGTGCGGCTGAAGGCGAGGTGGTTCGTGCCACGGTTACGGTCACGTTTATCGGCGCCAAGGCCGGGCTGTTTACCGGTGCAGGTGCCGGTGTTTGCGGGCGGGTGGTTTTTGAATCCCTGGGTATGCAGGAGCAGTTGCAAGGCTATGCCGGACAGCCGCTGGCAAGTTTGCAGTCCTGGGCCCGGTGCCGGGATTGGTTTCCTGAGCGGCCCCTGAACGCCCACAAAGGGCAGTTTGGCCATGTATTGGTGGTGGCCGGTGATCGTGGCTTTGGTGGCGCCGGCATCATGGCGGCAGAGGCGGCGGCCCGTTCCGGCGCGGGGCTGGTCAGCCTGGCTACCCGGCCTGAGCATGTAACCGCAGCCCTGGCCCGGTGTCCGAATATCATGTGCCATGGCCTGATTCATGGGTCGGAACTGGCACCGCTGTTGCAACAGGCAGACGTTATAGTGTGTGGCCCGGGCATTGGCCGCTCGGCCTGGGGCCAGCAGATGTTGCAGCAGGTTCTCGACAGCGGGAAACCGCAGGTGCTGGATGCCGACGCCCTGAACCTGATGGCTGCCCGTGCGGTGGCAACGGCCGACAACCGTGTACTGACCCCGCATCCGGGCGAAGCGGCACGGCTGCTGGAATGCAGCGTGGCCGAGATTGAAGCAGACCGTCTGAGAGCGGCCACACGGATTCAGCAGCTTTGGGGTGGTATCGTTCTGCTCAAAGGCGCAGGAACCGTGATTACTGGCGGGACCAACACGCCGTTTGTGGTGGCCGGGGGCAATCCCGGTATGGCGACCGGAGGCATGGGGGATGTGTTGTCCGGCATGATCGGAGCGTTTCTTGGCCAGCTGGAGGATTTTACCCGGGCCACGGTTGCGGCGGCCTCTGCCCACCTAGCAGCGGCAGACCTGGCATCGGAACGGGTTGGCTACAAGTCCCTGGTGCCGGCCGATGTCCTGGATGCTTTGCCGCCGGTATTGAAGCAAACTGAAACCATGTCATTCCATGACGACCGGGAGGCGCGATGAGTATTTTTGGCAACGAACGCCGGTTGTTTCTCGAAGGCGAGGCCGAAACCGTGAAGCTGGGCTCCGAGCTGGCCCGGCTGGCCCAGGCCTCGGAGCAGGGGCTGACGGTGTTTCTGGATGGCGACCTGGGTATGGGCAAAACCACCCTGAGCCGCGGTGTGATTCGTGCCCTGGGCCATGAAGGCGCGGTTAAAAGCCCCACCTATACGCTGGTGGAGCCCTATGAAGACCTGGAACCGCCGGTTTACCACTTCGACCTGTACCGGCTGGGCGATCCTGAAGAACTGGAATACATGGGTATCCGTGACTATTTCGCCAGTCGCAGTTTCCGCCTGATCGAATGGCCGGAGCGCGGCGAAGGCATATTGCCGGACCCGGATATCGAGATTCACCTGGAACGGGAAGGCGAGGGGCGTTCGGTCGTGCTCAGGGCACGTTCGGAACTGGGCGCCAGACTGCTGAACGAAATTGAGTTAATTGGGCCGGAATCATGAGAGTTGTACTGGGGTTCTTGTTGATGATGACTGCAAGCCTGGCCAGCGCCGCTGCTCAGGTGGAAGGTGTGCGTATCTGGCCGGCACCGGATCACACCCGCCTGGTGCTGGACACCGCCGGTGCAGTGGAGCACAACGTGTTTTCGTTGTCTGATCCATCCCGGCTGGTCATCGACCTGAAAAACGTTTCCCTGAAAACCGACTTCAGCAAGGTGGACCTGGAAGGCAGCCCGATTCGCCGCATCCGCAGCGCGCGGCGAAATGGCAGCGACCTGCGCGTAGTGCTGGATCTTGCCAGTGATATCAAGCCCCGAAGCTTTGCCCTGGAGCCCAACCAGCAATACGGACACCGGCTGGTGGTTGACCTGATCGACGAGAAAGGCAGCCGCATAGAGCGGGCTACCAGTCCCACCGTCACCCAGGACTCCGCAGGCAAGCGGGATATCATTGTGGTGATTGATGCCGGCCACGGTGGCGAAGACCCCGGCGCCATCGGCCCCCGGGGCACCCGCGAGAAAGACGTCGTTCTGAGGATGGCGAAAACCCTGGCAGACCTGGTTAACAAACAGCCGGGCTTTACCGCCAAGCTGACCCGTACCGGGGATTACTACATCGGCCTGCGCAACCGCACCATCCTGGCCCGCAAATACAACGCCGACCTGTTTGTGTCGGTGCATGCGGATGCCTTCCGCACACCGCAACCCAGTGGAGCCTCGGTGTTTGCGTTGTCCCAGCGCGGCGCGACCAGTGAGACGGCGCGGTGGCTGGCCCAGAGTGAAAACAGTTCGGACCTGATCGGCGGTGCCGGAGGCCTTTCGCTGGAAGGTCGGGACGAAATGCTGGCCGGTGTACTGCTGGATCTGTCCATGACAGCCAGCATCAATGCCAGCCTCGGTGTCGGTAGTTCGGTTCTGGGCCGGCTGGGCAACGTGGCCAAGCTGCACAAGCCCGGGGTGGAGCAGGCGGCCTTTGTGGTGCTGAAATCCCCGGATATTCCCTCTATCCTGGTTGAGGCCGGCTTTATTTCCAACCCCAAGGAAGAAAAGAACCTGGCCAGCCAGTGGTACCGCGACAAGCTGGCGAGCGCGATCATGGATGGTATTCATGAATACTTCCGGCGCACGCCGCCGCCAGGCACCCTGTTGGCCTGGCAAAAACAGAACAAGGGTAGCCCGGAAGTGAGCCAGTACCGGATTCGCCGTGGCGATACCCTGTCGGGCGTGGCCCGGCAGAATCAGACCACCGTCAGTGAGCTCATGCGCTTTAACGGCATGAGCGATGATCGTGTTATGGTAGGGCAAACCATTCGTATTCCCTCATCCTGATCAAGAGGTAGTTCCCGGTTATGCCCCACATCCAATTGCTCTCGCCCCGGCTTGCCAACCAGATAGCCGCCGGCGAGGTGGTGGAGCGCCCTGCATCCGTAGTTAAAGAGCTGGTAGAGAATGCCCTGGATGCAGGGGCCGGCCGGGTAGATATCGAGATCGAGCAGGGCGGGGTCAAGCTGATCCGGGTTCGTGATGACGGTTCCGGTATCGACGAAGCGGACCTGCCCCTGGCCCTGAGCCGCCACGCCACCAGCAAGATCCTGACCCTGGACGACCTCGAAGCGGTGGGCACCCTCGGCTTTCGGGGTGAAGCCCTGGCCAGTATCAGCTCGGTATCCCGCCTGTCCCTGACGTCCCGAACCGAGGCGCAGGAAGCCGCTTCCCGGGTGGAAGTGGAAGGCCGGGACATGGACGCGAAAATCTCGCCGGCCGCCCATCCGGTGGGCACCACGGTGGAAGTGCGGGACCTGTTCTTCAATACCCCGGCCCGGCGCAAATTCCTGCGCACGGAAAAAACTGAATTCAACCACGTGGAAGAATGCATTCGCCGGCAGGCGCTGAGCCGTTTTGATGCCGGCTTTACCCTGCGCCACAACCAGCGGGTAGTGCAGAGCCTGAGACCGGCGGAATCGCCGCTGGATAAAGAACGGCGCATCAGTTCCCTGTGCGGCCAGCAGTTTATCGACAACGCCGTGGTGATCGATGCCGAGGCCAGTGGCCTGCGGTTGTGGGGCTGGGTGGCGCTGCCAACGTTCTCCCGCTCCCAGGCGGATCTTCAGTATTTCTTCGTCAACGGCCGGGTTATTCGCGACAAGCTGGTGGCCCACGCCGTGCGCCAGGCCTACCGGGATGTACTCTACAACAACCGTCACCCGGCCTTCGTGCTGTACCTGGAAGTGGACCCGGCCACGGTGGATGTGAATGTGCACCCCACCAAGCATGAAGTGCGCTTCCGGGATGGCCGGCTGGTGCACGATTTTATTTTCCGTACCCTGCACCGGGCACTGGCCGATGTACGCCCGGATGATCACCTGCGGGGCGCCGTGGCGCAATCATTCGGGCGTGAGCCGGAGCCTGCTGCTGGCGCGGGTACCGACGCTCCGGCATTCCAGCCGCAGTCGCACCAGATATCCGGGCAGCCCTCTGCTTTTAACGGACATTTCGGACAGGCCGGAGGCCCGCAGCCACAGCAGGAATGGAAAGCCAGCGACCAGATGGCTTTCTATAATTCCCTGAACGAAGGCGGTGGTGTGGCCACCGCATCCCGGTCTGAAGGCTTTACACCGCAGCCCATGCCAACGCCGCCACAGGATGGCGAGGAAGAACCGCCGCTGGGTTATGCCATTGCCCAGCTGCATGGTATCTATATCCTCGCCCAGAGCCGGGCAGGGATGATCGTGGTGGATATGCACGCCGCCCATGAACGCATTACCTACGAGCGTATGAAGCGTGCGCTGGTGGAGCAGGACCTGAAAAGCCAGCCGTTGCTGGTGCCCCTGTCCCTTGCCGTCAGCCAGAAGGAAGCGGCGCTGGCGGAAACCCATGGGGAAGAATTGCAGCACCTGGGCCTGCAGATTGAACGCATCGGGCCGGAAACCCTGGCGGTTCGGCAGATTCCCGCGCTGCTGCGGGGTGCCGATACTGAACAGCTGGTGCGGGATGTGCTGGCTGACCTGATCGAGCATGGCCAGAGTGACCGGGTAGAAGCCGTCACCCACGAATTGTTGGGCACCATGGCCTGCCATGGGTCGGTGCGGGCCAACCGGCAGTTGACCATCCCTGAAATGAATTCCCTGCTGCGGGATATGGAAGCCACCGAACGCAGCGGCCAGTGTAACCACGGACGGCCTACCTGGACCCTGGTGACCCTGTCCGAGCTGGACAAGCTGTTCCTCAGGGGGCGCTGATCGCCATGACGCAGCCTTCTGCCGGTGCCGGACAGCCATTGCCTCCGGCCATTTTTCTGATGGGGCCCACCGCCTCTGGTAAAACCGACCTGGCCATGGCCCTGTGTGACCGGTTGCCCTGCGAGATCATCAGTGTTGATTCCGCCATGATCTACCGTGGCATGGATATCGGCACCGCCAAGCCGAGCGCTGAAGAGCTGGCCCGGGCACCACACCGCCTGATTGATATTTGCGACCCGGCCGATACCTACTCGGCGGCCGACTTTCGCCGGGATGCACTGGCAGAAATGGCCGATATAACCCGCCGCGGGCGAATACCGCTGCTGGTGGGCGGCACCATGATGTACTTCAAGGCCTTGCTGCACGGCATGTCAGGCTTACCCTCTGCCAGCCCGGAGTTGCGCCGGCAAATCGAGCAGGAAGCCGAATCCCTTGGCTGGCAGCACCTGCATGATGAGCTTTCGGCTAAGGACCCGGTGGCGGCTGAGCTGATTCACCCCAATAATCGCCAGCGCCTGATGCGTGCCATCGAGGTGATTCGCCTGACCGGCCGGCCGATTTCTGAACTCTGGCAGGCAGAGTCGGGAACTTCTGCACAGCAACATCGGTCCGGTATTGAGGATTACACGTATTTCACCAGGTGGCAGGCAGACGAAACCGGAGACCTGCCGTATACTGTTTTCCAGTTTGCTCTGGCCCCCGAGGAGCGCAAGGTTCTTCACGAGAGAATCGAAAAACGCTTCCTGCTGATGCTGGAGTCCGGTTTTCTGGAAGAAGTCAGGAGCCTGATGGCCCGGGGAGACCTGAACCCGGAGCTGCCGTCCATGCGTTGCGTGGGCTATCGACAGGCATGGGAATACCTGGCTGGCGATTGTGACTACGAAACCTTTGTAAACCGGGGCGTGGCGGCTACCCGCCAGCTGGCAAAGCGCCAACTTACCTGGTTGCGAAAATGGCCGGATTTGCACTGGCTGAACAGCGGTGATCCGCAAGTGGTGCTGGAAACCTTGAAAAAGTCCGGACTACCCACCACATTTAATTCTGAAAAATGACGATCTGCACTTACCTATAAACAGGAGAATAAACATGTCAAAAGGGCATTCCTTACAAGACCCTTACCTCAACGCTCTGCGCAAGGAACGCATTCCGGTTTCTATCTTTCTGGTAAACGGCATCAAGCTGCAGGGCCAGATCGAATCCTTTGACCAGTTCGTAATCCTGCTGAAGAACACTGTCAGCCAGATGGTTTACAAGCACGCTATTTCTACCGTGGTGCCGGCCCGCAATGTGCGTTTGCCGCAAGCGACCGCGGCAGGAGAGGAAGAATCTGAAGACTGATACCTCCGGAGTTTCCGGTTTTAACACCCGCGTTCCAGGACAGCCCTTGAGCTGGAGTGGCCGCGGGTGTTTGTTTTTATGGAGTAGACCGAATCTTGTTTGAACGTCCTGACGTCGGAGAACGGGCGGTTCTCGTCCACATCGATTTTACCGCCCACGAAGACACTGAAGACCCGGGCGAGTTCCGGGAACTGGTTACCTCGGCCGGCGTTGAGCCGGTTGCCAGCGTAACCGGAACGCGAAAGCAGCCCAGCCCCCGGCTGTTCGTAGGGGAGGGCAAGCTGGAGGAGATCCGTGATGCGGTTGCCGCCAGCGAGGCCGACGTGGTGCTGTTTAACCACGCCCTGAGCCCCAGCCAGGAGCGGAACATCGAACGGGAGTTGCAGTGCCGGGTACTGGACCGTACCGGGGTCATCCTGGATATCTTTGCCCAGCGCGCCCGCACCCACGAAGGCAAGCTGCAGGTAGAACTGGCTCAGCTAGAGCATATGTCTACCCGGCTGGTACGGGGCTGGACCCACCTGGAACGCCAGAAGGGCGGTATCGGCCTGCGCGGCCCGGGTGAAACCCAGCTCGAAACCGACCGCCGGCTGCTGCGTGAACGCATCAAATCCATTCACAAGCGCCTGGAGAAGGTGCGTAAACAGCGGGACCAGGGCCGCCGTGCCCGGAAGCGGGCAGATATCCCGACCCTGTCCCTGGTGGGCTATACCAATGCCGGTAAATCCACCCTGTTCAACCGGATTACAACTTCCAGCGTATATGCTGCAGACCAGTTGTTCGCAACCCTGGACCCAACCCTGCGCCGGCTGGAACTTCCGGACATAGGGCCGGTCGTAGTGGCGGACACGGTGGGCTTCATCCGGCACTTGCCTCACAAACTGGTGGAAGCCTTCCGCGCGACGCTGGAAGAAACCATCCAGGCGACGATCCTGCTGCATGTGATCGATTGTCATGACGATCGTCGTGATGAAAACATCGAGCAGGTCGAAGAAGTGCTGGTAGAAATCGGCGCCGATGAAATTCCCCAATTGCAGGTGTTCAACAAGATTGACCTGCTGGAAGATTTCGAGCCCAGGGTAGACCGTAACGAAGAAGGTATTCCGGTGCGGGCCTGGGTATCGGCGGTCACCGGCGCCGGCCTGGATTTGCTGTTCGATGCCATTGTCGAGCGGCTGGCAGAAGACGTCGTGCATCACTTTGTTGTGCTCGGGCCGGCCGATGGCAAGCTTCGGGCATTGCTGCACGAAGCCGGCTCGGTGCTGAGTGAGGAGCATCGGGACACCGGTGAATCGGTAGTAGAAGTAAGGTTGCAGAACCGGGACTGGCAGCAACTGCTGAGCCGGGCAGGGGTGCGTGAAGACGCCATACGCCTTGAGCAGCGGAACGCCTGAATCCACCCGGCTATTGCCGGGGGCAGGATAAATCCCTAGTATTTGCAGCCATTCGATAAAACACGAACGGAGAGAACTATGGCCTGGAACGAACCGGGTGGAAACCGCAACGACAACGATCCCTGGGGGACCGGTGGTCGTCGCGGCAATGATCAGGGTCCGCCAGACCTCGACGAAGCGCTGAAAAAGGGCCTCGACAAACTCAACCGGATGCTGGGCGGCAAAGGCGGCTCTGGCTCCGGCAACAACGGCAGCAGCTCGGGCGGTAGCAGTGGTGGCTTTGGTGCCATCCTGGCGATCGCGGCGATCCTGGTGGTCGGTTACGTGATGTACCAGTCGTTCTACACCGTAGACGAACAGGAGCGCGCCGTTGTGCTGCGTTTCGGTGAATACAGCCGTACCGAGAGCCCGGGCTTGCGCTTCAAGGTGCCGTTGATCGATAACGTGTACAAGGTGCGGGTAACGAACGTACGTACTGCCCAGTCCTCCGGCCAGATGCTGACCCAGGACGAGAACCTGGTGACCGTGGATCTCCAGGTCCAGTACCGGGTTGGCGATGCCAAGGCCTACGTGCTGAACATCCGGGATTCCAACCAGGCCCTGGCCTTTGCCACCGACAGTGCCCTGCGCCATGAAGTGGGTAGTTCATCCCTGGATGACGTGCTGACCGAAGGCCGTGCCGAGCTGGCTGTACGGGTTGAACAGCGGTTGCAGAGCTTCCTGCGTGACTATGGCGCGGGTCTTGAGATCGTTCGTGTCAACGTGGAAAGCACCCAGCCGCCAGGACCGGTGCAGGACGCCTTCCGTGAAGTTCAGCGTGCCCGTGAAGACGAGCAGCGCCTGAAGGAAGAAGCGGAAACCTACCGTAACAAGATTGTTCCGGAAGCCCGCGGCCAGGCCCAGCGCATGATTGAAGAAGCCAGCGCCTACAAGGAAGAGGTGATCGAGCGGGCCCGTGGTGAAACCGCGCGTTTCAACCAGTTGCTTGCCGTGTATGAAAACGCCCCGGCGGTTACCCGTGAGCGTATGTACATCCAGGCCTTGGAACAGGTTCTGGGTAACAGCAGCAAGATCTTTGTCGACACCGAAAGCAGCGGCAACATGATGTACCTGCCCCTGGATCGTCTGACTCAGGGTCGCCTGCCGGCGAACAGTTCCGGTAATTCCGGTTCCGGTAACCAGCAGCTTGATATCCAGACACTGACCGACCAGGTACTGCAGGAACTGCGTACCCGTCAGGACACCAACATCCGGAGGAGCAGATAAGCCATGGGACCTAAAGGTGTAGTGGGTCTTGCAGGCGCCCTTATTGTTGTCCTGCTCGTGCTGTCCAGCGTGTACATCATTCCCGAAACCCATCGGGGCGTGAAACTGCGTTTCGGTGAGTTGGTGGAAACCAATATCCAGGCAGGCATCCATTTCAAGGTGCCGGTGATCGACCAGATCCGTGAGTTCGATATCCGGGTGCTGACCATGGACCTTCCCTCCCGTCAGTACCTGACCATCGAGAAGAAGCCCCTGGACGTGGACTCCTACGTGGCTTGGAAAATTCGTGATGTGGATCAGTACTATCGGGCTACCGGTGGCGATGAGTTCCGTGCCCAGACTCTGATCCTGTCCCGCGTGGACAATGGCCTGCGTGACGAGTTCGGTATCCGTACCATGCACGAGGTGGTATCCGGCCAGCGTGATGAGCTTATGCACACCCTGCGGGACCGCGCCAACGAAACTGCCATCGAGGAGTTCGGTATCGAAATCCTGGATATCCGGGTCAAGGCCATCGAACTGCCGGGCTCCGTCAGCGAGAACGTGTATCGCCGGATGGCGACCGAGCGCCAGAAGCTGGCCCAGGAATTCCGTTCCCGGGGCCAGGAGCTGGCTGAAGGTATCCGTGCCGATGCGGACCGTCAGCAAACCGTTATCCTGGCAACGGCCTTTGCCGAAGCTGAGGAAACCCGCGGTGAGGGTGACGGTGAAGCTGCCCGGATTTACGCGGACTCTTACGGTGCTGACGAGGAATTCTACAGCTTTTACCGTAGCTTGCAGGCGTACCAGAACACCTTCGCCGGCAAGGATGACATCATGGTCATCGATTCCGACAGCAACTTCATGAAGTTCCTGAAGGACCCTGCCGGCGCCAACTGATCGGCCCGCAGGCACTGAAAACCGGAATACTCAGGTATTCCGGTTTTTTTGTGTCTGCCAAGGGTGTAGAATTCTGGCGGTTTTGTGCGGGTATTTTTGGCCCGCTCATCCTGAACCCTGAGTCATTCCCCCGGCACGTGGCCGGAAAGGGAAAAACGGACAACCGAATCTCATGACTGTATCTGATCGCTGGTTACTGCCAGATGGTGTCGAAGATATTCTTCCACCGCTGGCCGGACAGATCGAATCCCTGCGCCGGGAAGTAATGGACACCTGCCAGCGTTGGGGCTACCAACTGGTAATTCCCCCGCTGATCGAATATCTCGAGTCCCTGTTTACAGGTACCGGACACGACCTGGAACTGCAAACCTTCAAGCTCACCGACCAGCTGACTGGCCGGATGATGGGTGTGCGCGCCGATATGACGCCCCAGGCCGCCCGCATTGATGCCCACACGCTGGGTCAGGACGGTATTACCCGCCTGTGCTACGCCGGCCATGTTCTGCATACCCGCCCGCGCCACATGCTGACCGGCCGTACGCCGATCCAGGCCGGTTGCGAACTGTTTGGCAGTGCCTCTGAATCTGCAGACCTGGAAGTGATCAGCCTGATGCTGGAGGCCCTCCGGGTGGCTGGCCTGCCCCGGGTGCACCTGGACCTTGCCCATGTTTCCATCTACGAAAGCCTGATCTCTGCGGCCGGCTTTGACAAAGACACCGAAGCCTCGGTGTTTGATGCCATGGCGCGCAAGTCGGTGCCTGAACTGGATGAACTGTTGGGCGATTGCGCCGAAGGCTCAGCCGGTGCGCGCCTGCGCAAGCTGGCTCGGGTAAACGGTGGCGTGGAAGCGCTGGATGAAGCCCGCAGTATTCTGGGTGGCGCTTCCGATGCGCTGGATGCTGCCCTGGACCAGTTGTCCCGGGTGGCAGACATGCTGCAGAGGGACTATCCGGAAGTGAGCCTTGGCTTCGATTTCTGCGAGCTTCGCGGCTACAACTATCACACCGGCCTGGTATTTGCCGCCTATGTGCCCGGCCATGGCGACTCGGTTGCCAAGGGTGGTCGCTACGACGCTATCGGCAGCGATTTCGGCCGCGCCCGGCCGGCAACCGGTTTCAGCCTGGATATCCGGGCCCTGGTGGCACTGGGGCAGCGCTCTGTGCAGCGTCCGGGCTCTGTCTGGGCACCGGCAGACGCCGATCCTGCCCTGGAGCAGGCGGTCGCCGCGCTTCGGGCAACCGACACCGTCATTCGGGCACTGCCTGAAGATGCACACACCGATCCGGCCTCAAAGGGCTGCGACCGGCAACTGGTCAAGCGTGACGGCCAGTGGATTCTGGAAGCTCTGGGCTGAGACATCGCCCGTTGCTTGCTGATATTTTCGCGTAAATTTGCAAGGCGCCTGCCTCCGGGCTGCCTGATGTGAGAGAGAATCATGGGTAAAAATGTAGTTGTGCTGGGCACCCAGTGGGGTGATGAAGGCAAGGGCAAGATTGTCGACCTTCTGACAGACAAGGTGTCTGCCGTTGTACGGTTCCAGGGTGGCCATAACGCCGGTCATACCCTGGTAATCGATGGCAAGAAGACCGCGTTGCACCTGATTCCGTCCGGTATTCTGCGTAAGGACGTCCAGTGCCTGATCGGTAACGGCGTGGTTCTGTCGCCGGAAGCCCTGCTCAAGGAAGTCCGTGAACTGGAAGCTAACGGTGTGCAGGTTCGTCAGCGCCTGAAGATCAGCCTGGCCTGCCCGATTATCCTGCGTACCCATGTTCGTATCGACCAGGCCCGCGAGCGCGCCAAGGGTAACGACAAGATCGGCACCACCGGTCGTGGTATCGGCCCTGCCTACGAAGACAAGGTATCCCGTCGCGGCGTACGTGTCGGCGATCTGTGCAACAAGGCCGACTTTGAAGCCAAGCTGCGCGAGATCATGTCTTACCACAACTTCGTGCTGACCGAGTACTTCAAGGAAGAAGCGGAAGATATCGATGCGGCCCTGGAAGAACTGATGCAGATGGCGGAGGAAATCCTGCCCATGTCTGCCGACGTAACCGACATCCTGCACGACTACCGCAAGCGTGGCGAGCATATCCTGTTCGAAGGTGCACAGGGTTCGCTGCTGGATATCGACCTGGGTACCTACCCATACGTAACGTCGTCCAACACCACCGCGGGCGGCACCGCCACCGGTTCCGGTTTTGGTCCGCTTTACCTGGACTACGTACTCGGTATTACCAAGGCCTACACAACCCGCGTGGGCTCCGGTCCGTTCCCCACCGAGCTGTTTGATGCCATGGGCGAGCACCTGGCCGTGAAGGGTAACGAAGTGGGCACCACCACGGGTCGCTCCCGCCGCTGTGGCTGGTTTGACGCCGTGGCCCTGCGCCACGCGATCCAGATTAACAGTGTGTCCGGCATCTGCCTGACCAAGCTGGATGTTCTGGACGGCCTGGAAACGGTAAAGGTATGCGTGGGTTACAAAACGCCGAACGGCGAGATTACCCGTCCGCCGATTGGCTGCGACAGCTATGCCGACATCGAGCCGGTGTATGAAGAGCTGCCGGGCTGGAGCGACAGCACCGTAGGCCTGACCAGCGTCGACCAGTTGCCGGAGAACGCCAAGGCGTACATCCGCTTCCTGGAAGAGCAGATTGAAGCGCCGATCGACATCATCTCTACCGGTCCTGACCGTATCGAGACCATTACCCTGCGCCATCCTTTCGGGGAGTAACGGCCAGGAGAAAAAAAACCGCCTGCAGCGAGAGCTTCAGGCGGTTTTTTCGTTTCTTTTCTTTTCGTTTCAGGGAGACAGACTTCAGGGCTTTTCAGCGATGATGGTTGCCCGCTTTGGCCCCGGGTAGCCTTCGATGGTTTTCGAGGGATCGTCCGGGTTCAGGAAATCTTTCAGGGAATTGAAGCGCATCCAGTCGGTACTGCGCTGCTCATCGGTGGTGGTGTCGCTGACATCCACCACCCGGGCATTGCGGAAACCGGTGCGTTCGAGCCAGCGCAGAAGGGTGGGGCAGCTGGGCAGGAACCAGACATTGCGCATCTGCCCGTAGCGGTCTTCCGGCATCAGGCTGTATCCCTCCGGGCCGTCCACCACCAGTGTTTCCAGTACCAGTTCGCCGCCCCGGCGCAGGGTGCCTTTCAGTTCCAGCAGGTGATCCAGCGGAGAGCGGCGGTGGTACAGCACGCCCATAGAGAAGGTGGTATCGAACAGCTCCAGGTTCTCCGGCAGGTCTTCCATACGCACTGGAAGCAGGTCGACCGGTACGTTGTCCAGATACCCCTTCACCGCCAGGAACTGGAACATGAACAGCAGGCCCGGATCGATACCCACCACCCGTTTTGCCCCGGCCCCGGCCATACGCCAGCAGTGATAGCCGGAGCCGCAGCCCACATCCAGGATGGTGCGCCCGTACAGGTCCCCCAGGTGCGGTGCCACACGGTCCCATTTCCAGTCTGAGCGCCATTCGGTATCAATGTGGGTGCCGAAAAACTCGAACGGGCCTTTGCGCCAGGGCATCAGGCCACGCAGGCCCTGCTCAAGGCGTTCCGCCTGCTCCGGAGAAAGAGGCTCTGGGCCTGACACCGACACCGCAGAGGTGTTGAGGTCGACGGTGGCATCAGTCACCGATGGCAGTGCGTCAAGGGCGGCCTGCCAGCGGGCCATGTCGCCGTGGGGATTGTCTTCAAAACGGCTGACCAGCTGGCCGGTGAGCACGCTGGCCCAGGCCTGTTGGTGCTCGCCATTGAGGTAGTCCAGGAACGGAGTGAAATGGTTACGCCAGTCGAAAGCTGCCATGGGTCTTGGTCGGTCTCGGAATCAGGGGTTCTTGATGGCCAGCATGGAGACAAAGTTGAAGCACTGGTACCACACCAGTACCTGGTCAAAGCCGGCGTTCATGAGTCGTTCGCGGTGGGCTGACAGGGTTTCCGGGATCAGCACGTTTTCAATGGCGGACCGCTTCTGGCTGATTTCCAGGTCGGAGTATCCGTTAGCCCGTTTGAATTCATGGTGCAGGCGGGTCTGGGTATCCTGCTCGGCATCCGACTCAAAGCGGATTTTTTCCGACAGGATCAGCACGCCGCCCGGCAGGGTGGCATCGGCAATGCGGGTCAACAGATCCAGCCGCTGTTCGGGCGGCACAAACTGCAAGGTAAAGTTGAGGGTGGTTACCGAGGCCTGGCTCAGTTCCGTCGCCAGAATGTCTTCGCACCGGAGGGTGACCGGCAGTTCGTGGTCATCCAGGGCAATGTAATGTTCGCAGCGCTCGATCATCGCGCTGGAGTTGTCTACACCCACCAGAGTGCAGTCACCGTAGGGAATGCCGTGGCGCATGGCCAGGGTGGATGCGCCCAGGGAACAGCCCAGGTCATAGCAGTGGGAGCCTGGTTGCACGTACTGCTCGGTGATCACCTCGATCATCGGAATAATGGTGGTGTAGCCGGGCACCGATCGGCGGATCATGTCCGGGAATACGCGGGCAACCGAGGCATCAAAGCGGAAGTCTTCCGGATTGCGTTGCGTGGCAAACAGTCGGTCGGTCAGCTGCTCCGGTTGTGTCGGCTTGCGGTCACTCATTGCCGGCTTCTCCGGCGGGTTCGGAGGCCAGGTCCTTGTCGGTGGGTGAAGGCCGCTGGCAGCGGATACCGCGATTCTTGTAGTCCACCAGGATGCCCCGGAAAGACGGGTCCACATCGGCAGCAATGGCCAGGTAACCGTTATCACACACCGCATGCAACTCGGAGGACTTGCGGGACATCCGGAATTCCTCGCCCGGCTTGACGTGGATGGCCTGGAAGTCGCCCACCGGCACATGGTCCTTGTTGTCCGAGTGGTCGATGCGGCCGCTGGCTTCCAGCGCCAGCACGGTGCCCACTACAGCCACCAGGGCGGTGACAATCAGGCTGCGCACGGAATAACGGTTTTCGTTGTCGCTCATTGCTTACCTCTTTACGAAATTCAGTATTGCCCGGGCAGGGAAATGGCTGGCTCCTGCAGGGCCGACAGTTGCTCACGCAATGCCAGGACCTGGTCGGACCAGAAACGGGGCTGGGCAAACCAGGGGAAGAACCGGGGGAAGGCAGGGTCTTCCCAGCGCCGGGCCAGCCAGGCGCAGTGGGCGATCTGCCGATAACAGCGCAAGGGTTCGATCAGGTGCCGCTCCCGGCGGTTGAAGTCCCGGAACATTTCATAGCCTTCCAGCAGCTCGCCTAGCTGGCTGCCCCTTTCAGTGGCCTCGCCGTTCAGCAGCAGCCACATATCCTGTACCGCGGGGCCGGTGCGGCAGTCATCCAGGTCGACAAACAGCATGGTTTCGTCACGACACAGGATGTTGCCGGCGTGGCAGTCTCCGTGAATGCGCAGGGTGTCGACAACACCGGCCTCTTCGATCCGCTGCTGGCAGCCCCTGACCAGGTCCGGAATCAGGCTGTCCCACGCTGGCCGGAGATCGTCCGGTACCCAGCCACCCTCAATCAGCAGGGCATTATGATCCTGAATGCCTTGCACCAGATCAAAGCCGGGGCGGTGCTGAAAGCTTTTGGTGGCGCCCAGGTTGTGGATCTGGCCCAGCCACTGGCCGAGACGATACAGGGTGTCGGTAATGCTGGTATCCGGCGCCTGCCCGCCCCGCTGGGGGAATACCGCGAACCGGAAGTCGGCATGCCGGCCAAGGGATTCGCCGTTCTCCATGATCATGGGGGCGATGACCGGAATGTCTGCGGCCTGCAGCTCCAGGGAAAACTCGTGTTCTTCCATAATGGCTGCGTCTGACCAGCGCCCCGGCCGGTAAAACTTGGTGATCACCGGCGGGCCCTCTTCCAGCCCTACCTGGTACACCCGGTTTTCATAGCTGTTCAGGGCGAACAGCCGGCCACTGACTTCAAAACCGGCGTCTTCCATGGCGTCCAGGATCACTTCGGGTGTGAGACTGTCGTAAGGGTGGGTAGACACGGCTATGTCTGAAGACTCGGTGTTCATAAGGCCCAACTGGAAGCAGGATTTGGCGCAAAGTATACCTGTTATGGGGGCTCAGGTAATGCAACGGCCCGCTAACTGCGGTAATTTCTGCAGTCCGTGCCGGAAAGCAGGAATGGGTGTGAGCGAAGACAGTTACAAGGTGCAAACGGTGGTGATCGGCGCCGGTGTGGTGGGGCTGGCCGTTGCCCGCGAGCTTGCCGCTAGCGGGCGGGAAGTCATTGTTCTGGAAGCGGGCCCCCGCTTTGGTGAAGGCATTTCTTCCCGAAACAGCGAGGTTATCCACGCCGGCCTCTATTATCCGCAGGATTCCCTGAAGGCCCGCTTCTGCGTGCGTGGCCGCCAACTGCTGTATGACTACTGCCAGCGTCATAAGGTAGGCCACCGCAAGTGTGGTAAGTGGATCATCGCCACAGACGCGGCCCAGAGCGAAAAGCTGGCCGGTATTCGTGAGCAGGCGGCCCTGAATGGCGTTTCGTTGCAGCTGGCAGGCCGCCAGGATATCACCCGGAAAATTCCGGTTATTAATGCCGAAGCCGGTCTTTGGTCACCGGAAACCGGCATTGTCGACAGCCATGGCCTGATGTTGTCCTTGCTGGGCGAGCTGGAAGACGCTGGTGGCCAGCTGGTGCTCAACAGCCCGGTGACGGCCGTTTGCTCGGACGGCCCGCTCCATACCCTGACCGTTGGTGGAGCTGCAGGCGTAACCCTGCAGGCCCGGGAAGTGGTCAATGCCGCAGGCCTCGGCGCTCCGGCCCTGGCCGGTAGCTGGCAGGGCTTGCCGGATACTGCCCGCCCCCGACAATGGCTGGCCCGGGGCGTTTACTTCAGCTACAACGGCAAGCATCCTTTCGACAGCCTGATTTATCCGTTGCCAGAACCGGGTGGCCTGGGCGTGCACCTGACCCTAGACCTGGCGGGCCAGGCGCGCTTTGGCCCGGACGTAGAGTGGATTGATTCCGAAGATTACACAGTCAACCCGGAACGGGTGCATCGGTTTGTGGAAGGTATCCGGGCCTGGTGGCCGGGCATCGACGCCGGTCGCCTGCAACCCGCCTACGCCGGCATTCGCCCCAAGCTTACCGGCCCTGAGGGCGGCTTCTTCGATTTCCGCATTGATGGCCCGCAGCAACATGGCCTGGCCGGACTGGTTAACCTGTTCGGCATAGAGTCCCCGGGGCTCACGTCCAGCCTGGCCATCGCCGGGTATGTGAAATCGATGCTTGCGGCTACCTAACCGGGAGTTCGCGCCAGGGCCCAGACCTGAATGTCCCGGGCACCGGCGTCGCGGAGCGCATCAGCCAGCAGCTTCGCCGTTGCCCCGGTGGTCACCACGTCATCCACTATGGCGACCCGCGCCGGCACCGGCCCGCACACCTCGAACACCCCCGCCAGGTTGACCAGCCGTTCGGCCCGGTTCAGTTTCCGCTGGGCCGTTACCCGCCGTCGACGCCGAACCACATCGCCAGCGACCGGAATATCCAGCTGTGAACCGACGAATTCGGCGATATCCAGGGCCTGGTTGAAGCCTCTCTGCCACCTGCGTGACCAGTGCATGGGGGCGGGAATAAGGGCATCGGGCCGTTGATCGGCAGCCAGTTGTTGTTCGACAAACTCGCTGAAGCCGGCCAGAAGTGGCCGCACAAACTTTCGGTGGCCGTTGTACTTGTAGCGGCCGATCATGCCGTCTACCGGGAACTGGTAGCGCCAGGGAATCAGTGCGCGGGAAAAGGGTGGTTTTGCCACCTGGCATTCCCCGCACTGGAGCCCGGGGCTGGCAAAGGGCAGCGGCAACGCACAGGTGTGGCAGGCCCAGCGGATGGCTGGAAGGTCGTCCCGACAGCCCTGACACAACCCGAAGCTGGCATGGGGCGAAAGACAGGTGACGCAGCGGCCACCTCGTTTTGTGCTGTTAACCTTTTGGCTGATCAAGGTTGACAGCGATTTCAGTCCGTTTATCATCGCGGTTTATCCGTAAACCAAAAACCTTGCGAAGGTTAACAGGACTTTGCCATGACCGCTACTGCCCTCCGTCACGACTGGACGCTTCAGGAAGCCCGGGATCTTTTCAACTTGCCGTTCAACGATTTGCTGTTCCGCGCCCAGACGGTTCACCGGGAGCATTTCGACCCCAACGAAGTGCAGGTCAGCACCCTGTTGTCGATCAAAACCGGCGCCTGCCCGGAGGACTGCAAGTACTGCCCCCAGAGCGGTCACTACAACACCGGGCTGGAAAAGGAAAAGCTGCTGGAAATCGAAAAGGTGGTGGCTGAAGCCCGCGCAGCCAAAGAGAAGGGCGCCTCCCGGTTCTGCATGGGCGCTGCCTGGCGTAGCCCGTCCAAAAAGGACATGCCCTATGTTCTGGATATGGTGAAACAGGTCAAATCCCTGGGCATGGAAACCTGCATGACCCTGGGCATGCTGAAAGAGGAAGAGGCCCGGGAGCTGGCTGACGCCGGGCTGGATTACTACAACCACAACCTGGACACCTCCGAGAAGTACTACAACCACATCATCACCACCCGAACCTACCAGGATCGGCTGGATACCCTGGATAACGTGCGTAAGGCCGGCATGAAAGTGTGCTGCGGCGGCATTATGGGTATGGGCGAAGACGAGGACGACCGGGTAGGGCTGCTGGTGCAACTGGCGAATCTGCCCCAGCATCCGGAGAGTGTGCCGGTGAACATGCTGGTGAAGGTAAAGGGCACGCCGCTGGAGAACGTAGAGGATCTGGACCCCTTCGAGTTTGTGCGGATTATCGCGGTGGCGCGGATTCTGATGCCCGCATCCCATGTGCGCTTGTCTGCGGGTCGGGAGCAGATGAATGAGCAGATGCAGGCGCTGTGTTTTATGGCGGGTGCTAATTCGATTTTCTACGGCGAGAAGTTGCTGACCACATCGAATCCGGAGGCGGATGCGGATATGCAGCTGTTCCGCAAGTTGGGGATCCGGCCGGAGCAGCGGGAGCAGTGTGCTACCGAGGAGCAGGAGGTGGAGGCGCTGTCTGATGCCGTCGAGTATGAGGCTACGCGGCATCTGTTCTATGACGCGAGTCGGGAGTCGGCTGCCTCAGTCTGACTTTGGTCTTGGCCTTTCACCGGGGCTTACGGTGCAGGGCCGCAGGGCGGGGTCCCCTTTCCGGGACTCGCTCAAGACGTCCCTGTGCGCTCAGGTCGGGCCATCCATGGCCCTCTATGGTCCCGGAAAGGGGACCCCGCCCCGCGGCCAGTAAACCTGGGTGATTGTGACCCCGAAGGCTACGCCCCAAGTGAGCGTGTCCCGGAAAGCCCTACCCGGTTTGCTGCGGAACCTTAAGTACAGCATTTGAGAGTAAGCGACACTATGCGTGACTTTGGCGCCGAGATTGAACAGCGAAAACAGGCCGGGCTGTACCGTACTCGCCGGTTAGTGTCTGGGCCCCAGAAACCTGAGCTGATAGCCGATGGAAAACCGCTGCTGTCGTTCTGTAGTAACGATTATTTGGGGCTGGCAAATCATGCTGGAAATATTTCAGTCTTGAGTGAAGCTTTGCCTGAAACCGGTCTGGGCGGCGCCGCTTCTCACCTGGTTTGCGGCCATCACGACGCCCATCATCAGCTGGAACAGCGGCTGGCGGAGTTCACGCAGCGTAGTTCAGCGTTGTTTTTCTCCACCGGTTATATGGCCAACATGGGCGTGATTTCAGCGCTGGCGGGGCGGGGGGATACGATTTTTTCGGATCGGTTGAACCATGCTTCGATCATCGATGGCTGCGTTCTGAGCCGGGCGAAGGTGCGCAGGTATGCCCATGGAGATGTGTCTGCGCTGGAGGCGATGCTGGCGGAGACGTCGGGCCATAAACTGGTGGTAACCGACGGTGTGTTTAGTATGGACGGGGACGTGGCGCCGTTGAAGGAGCTTGCCCGGGTATGTAAGGCCCATGACGCCTTGCTGGTGGTGGACGATGCCCACGGTATTGGCGTGCTTGGCCCGCAGGGGCGGGGGAGTGTGCTTGAGACGGGGTTGTCGGAGGCGGATGCGCCGGTTTTGATTGGTACGTTGGGCAAGGCCGTGGGCACCAGCGGGGCGTTTGTGGCCGGGCCGGAGGTGTTGATGGATTACCTGGTGCAGAAGGCGCGCACTTACATCTACACCACCGCCATGCCGCCGGCGCTGGCGAAAGCCACTTGCGCCAGTATTGACCTGATCGAGCAGGATGATGCTCGCCGCTCCCACTTGCAGGCCCTGATTGCCCGGTTCCGTGCCGGTGCGCAGGAGTTGGGTTATCAGTTGATGCCCTCGTACACGCCCATCCAGCCCATCATGGTGGGTGATAATCATGCCGCACTGGCACTAAGCCGGGCACTGGAGGAACAGGGCATACTGGTCACTGCCATCCGCCCGCCCACGGTGCCGGAAGGCGAGGCCCGGTTGCGGGTAACCCTGAGCGCTGCGCATTCGGAAGCGCAGGTTGATCGGTTGTTGCAAGCCTTGGCGCAGTGTCGCTCGCTGTTACCAGAGCAGGCCGTTCAGGAGCCGGTGGCGGTATGAGTGCCTATAGCGATCTGACGGCAATAGCCCCTGCCGCAGGCGGAACCGGCAGCAAAGCCTGCATCGCCCGGGGCTTCGGCAGCGCCAGCGGAACCTACGACGGCGCCTCCCGCCTGCAAAAAGCCATGGGCGACGCCATGCTCGCCCGCATTCCCGAAAACTTCGAACCAACAAGTATCCTGGATCTCGGCTGCGGCACCGGCTGGTTCACCCGCAAACTGGCAAACCAATACCCGAATGCCGCCGTCACCGGCGCAGACCTCGCCCCCGGCATGCTGCAACAGGCCCGATCCTTCAGCCCCGAAACCATCACCTGGCTTAACGCAGACGCCGAACAGATCCCGCTGGCGGACAACAGCGTCGATCTGGTCTTCAGCAACCTGATGATCCAGTGGAGCACTCGCCCGGAAACCATCCTGGCCGAATGCCAAAGGATCCTCAAACCCGGCGGCACCCTCGCCATCTCCACCCTACTGCACGGCACCCTGGAAGAGCTCAAACAAGCCTGGGCCGAGGCCGACCCCGGCCAACCCCACGTAAACCGTTTTACCCACCATACCGACTGGCAGCAATTAACCAGCCGGCAACTCCCCGGTTCCACCCTCGAGACGGCAACCCTCACCTTGCCCTATGATTCCCCCATGGCCCTGAATCGTGAGCTCAAACACCTGGGTGCCGTGTTCAAAGGCGAAGAGCGACGCAGAACCGTTACCGCTCCGGGAAGGTTCAAGGCGATGTGTGCCGCTTATCCGACATTGGAAAACGGTGAGATCATCGCCAGCTACCATGCAGGCTGGTTGTACTGGTCAAAGCCGATCTGACTACGACTTTCAATGACCGGATGAGGACGGCAACCTCGAAAGTTTGCGGTGAGGGTGTGGTGTGTCTTTCCGGGACTATAGAGGGCCAGGGATGGCCCGACCTAAGCGCACAGGGAAGTCTTGAGCGTGTCCCGGAAAGACACACCACACCCTCACCTTGCACCCGAAACCGATACAGTAGGAACTCCAGAAAATGGCAAAGAAAACCTATTTCGTAACAGGCACCGACACCGGCGTAGGCAAAACCATCGTAGCTGCGGCCATCCTTGAGGCCGCCAAGGCCCAGGGCAAACGCACCCTCGCCATGAAGCCCATTGCGTCGGGCTGCGACCAGACCCCCGACGGGCTGCGTAATGAAGACGCATTGATGCTGCAGGCGGCCATAACCGAACAACTGGCCTACGACGCCATCAACCCCATCGCCATGGAACCCGCCATCGCCCCCCACGTAGCCGCCCAGCAAGCCGGCAAACAACTCAGTGCCCAGCGGCTGGTCGGCTTTTGCCGCGGAATGCAGATCCGCCCGGCCGACCTCATGCTGGTGGAAGGCGCCGGCGGCTGGCGGGTCCCCCTGAACGACCGCGAAACCTACGCAGCAGTGCCCCGCGAGCTGAAACTGCCGGTGATCCTGGTGGTCCCTCTCAAACTCGGTTGCATCAACCACGCCATGCTCACGGTGGAGGCCATTCAGAATGACGGCCTGACGGTAGCCGGCTGGGTAGCCAACCACCCGGAACCGGAAACCATGAGCTGTGAACAGGAAACCCTAAGTTACCTGGTTAACCACATTCCCGCGCCTTGTCTGGGCATTCTGCCGGGTCTTGATGACACACCAACCGAGCGTCTGCCCGCCCGGCTGGCGGAGTTTCTGAATATCTCGCCGTTATTTGACGGCTGACAGCTTCTGCAGGCTGGGCCACACAAAATTTGCTCAGGGCTATTGACAATTCCGTGCCTCAAAACGTATGTTTCAAACAAGTGTTTAATTAAGGCTGCGGTGCAGCGCATCGTGGTGTCTGAGCAAACCCAAGGCCGAAGGCTGTTACTGCATTCAGCCGAGACCAAACCGAGGTGGATTCCATGCCTGAATACAAAGCGCCCCTGCGTGACATTAAATTCGTAATGAACGAGCTGCTGAACAGCGAGCAGCACTACGCCAATCTGGAAGGTGCTGAAGACGCGACTCCGGATATGGTTGATGCCATCATCCAGGAAGGCGCCAAGTTCTGTGAGCAGGTATTGTCTCCGCTGAACCAGGTAGGTGACCAGGAAGGCTGTACCTGGAGCGAAGACGGTGTGAAAACCCCGACCGGCTTCAAAGAAGCTTACCAGCAGTACGTTGAAGGTGGCTGGCCGTCCATGACTGCCGACCCCAACTACGGTGGCCAGGGCCTGCCGCACTCCATCGGCCTGGTGGTCAGTGAAATGGTTGGTACCTCCAACTGGTCCTGGGGTATGTACCCGGGTCTGAGCCACGGCGCCACCAACACCATCGAAGCCCACGGCACCGAAGAGCAGAAGCAGACCTACCTGACCAAGCTGATCAGCGGTGAGTGGACCGGTACCATGTGTCTGACCGAGCCGCACTGTGGTTCTGACCTGGGCACCCTGCGCACCAAGGCCGAGCCGAACGCTGACGGCACCTACAGCATCACCGGTACCAAGATCTTCATCTCTGCCGGTGAGCACGACATGGCCGAGAACATCGTCCACATCGTACTGGCCCGTCTGCCGGGCGCACCGGAAGGCACCAAGGGTATCTCCCTGTTCATCGTGCCCAAGCAGCTGCCGAACGAAGACGGTTCTGCCGGTGAGCGTAACGCGGTTTCCTGTGGCTCCCTGGAGCACAAGATGGGTATCCACGGTAACGCGACCTGCGTGATGAACTTCGACGGCGCCAAGGGCTGGCTGATCGGTCCTGAGAACAAAGGCCTGAACTGCATGTTCACCTTCATGAACACCGCCCGTATCGGCACGGCCATCCAGGGTCTGGGTGCTGCAGAGCTGGGCTTCCAGGGCTCCCTCGCCTACGCCAAGGATCGCCTGGCTATGCGTTCCCTGAGTGGTCCGAAGAACCCGGACGGCATTGCTGATCCGATCATCGTGCACCCGGACGTACGCCGCATGCTGCTGACCCAGAAGGTTGTAGCGGAAGGCGCCCGCGCCCTGATCTACCTGGCTGGCCAGCAAGTGGACGTGGTTCACAGTGGCAAGACCGAAGAAGAGCGCAAGCACGCCGATGCACTGCTGGGCTTCCTGACTCCGATCGCCAAGGCGTTCCTGACCGAGATCGGTTACGAGTCTGCCAACCTGGGTATGCAGGTATTCGGTGGCCACGGCTTTATCGCTGAGTGGGGCATGGAGCAGAACGTTCGTGATTCCCGCATCGGTATGATCTACGAGGGTACTACCGGTATCCAGGCGCTGGACCTGCTGGGCCGTAAGGTTCTGATGACCCAGGGCGAAGCTCTGAAAGTGTTCACCAAGCAGGTTCACGTCTTCTGCAAAGAGAACGCCGACAACGAGCAGCTGAAAGAGTTCATCGAGCCGCTGGCTGCGATCAACAAGGAGTGGGGCGATCTGACCATGAAGGTTGGTATGACCGCCATGAAGAACCGTGAAGAAGTCGGTGCCGCTGCGGTGGACTACCTGATGTACTCCGGTTACGCGGTATTCGCCTACCTGTGGGCCCGTATGGCCAAGGTGGCACTGGACAAGATGGCCGAAGGCACCTCCGAGGAGATGTTCTACAACGCCAAGGTTCAGTCTGCGCGCTTCTACTTCAAGCGCCTGCTGCCGCGCACCAAGACCCACGCAGAAACCATGCTGGCCGGTGCAGACAGCCTGCTGGATATGCCGGAAGAAGCCTTCGTTATCTAAGACGGGGTTGCTATCTGGTTGAAGGCACAGCAAAAGCCCGTTCTCCGCTCGGAGGCGGGCTTTTTTCATGAGTTTGGTGGCACGTTTGAGGTAGAATGGCGGGCCACAGAATAACAACCTTGTTTCGGACACATAGCCGAGCGGGCGAACCCGAAGACCTTTACACAGAAGGCGTTGTTACCCGGTTCCCCAAGTGACTGACTGAATTTCTGGAGAGTTATACATGGCTGATTATCAGGCACCCCTTCGTGACATGCGTTTTGTATTGAACGAAGTGTTCGACGCGCCCGCACTCTGGGCCTCACTGCCAAAGATTGCCGAAAACGTAGACCCGGACACTGCCGACGCGATTCTTGAAGAAGCTGGCAAGATCACCGGCGGCGTACTGGCGCCCCTGAACCGCGAAGCGGACGAGCAGGGTTGTAAGTGGAACGAAGGCGAAGTAACCAGCCCGGAAGGCTTCAAGGAAGCCTACCAGACCATCGTTGAGGGTGGCTGGAACGGCCTGGGCGGCAACCCGGAATTCGGCGGCATGGGCATGCCGAAAACCCTGGTGGCCCAGTTTGAAGAAATGATGCAGGGCGCCAACATGGCCTTCGGCCTGGCCCCGATGCTCACCGCCGGTGCCTGCCTGGCCCTGGACGCCCACGGCAGCCAGGAGCTGAAAGAGAAGTACCTGCCCAACATGTATTCCGGCGTATGGTCCGGTGCCATGGACCTGACCGAGCCCCACGCCGGTACCGACCTGGGCATTATCCGCACCAAGGCCGAGCCCAATGACGACGGCTCTTTCAACGTGACTGGCACCAAGATCTTTATCACCTGGGGCGAGCACGACATGGCGGAGAACATCATCCACCTGGTGCTGGCCAAGCTGCCGGACGCGCCCAAAGGTCCGAAGGGTATTTCCCTGTTCCTGGTGCCCAAGTTCATGGTGAATGACGACGGTTCCCTGGGCGAGCGCAACCAGTTCAGCTGCGGTTCCATCGAGAAGAAGATGGGTATCAAAGGCTCAGCTACCTGCGTGATGAACTTCGACGGCGCCAAGGGCTGGCTGGTCGGTGAAGAAAACAAAGGCCTGGCCGCCATGTTTACCATGATGAACTACGAGCGTCTGGGTGTGGGCATCCAGGGCATCGGCGCCGCCGAAGCTTCCCTGCAGAGCGCCCGCGAGTACGCCAACGAGCGTATCCAGAGCCGTGCGCCGACTGGTGCCCAGCAGCCTGAAAAAGCCGCTGACCCGATCCTGGTACACCCGGACGTACGCCGCATGCTGCTGACCATGAAGAGCTACGTGGAAGGCGGCCGTGCCTTCTCTACCTACGTGGCCCAGTGGCTGGATATTTCCAAGTACTCCCAGGACGACGAACAGCGCAAACACGCCGAAGGCATGGTTGCCCTGCTGACCCCCGTCGCCAAGGCCTTCCTGACCGACCGCGGCCTGGAAACCACCATCATCGGCCAGCAGGTATTCGGTGGCCACGGCTTCATCCGCGAGTGGGGCCAGGAACAGCTGGTACGTGACTGCCGCATCACCCAGATCTACGAAGGTACCAACGGCATCCAGGCCATGGACCTGATGGGTCGTAAAGTGGTTGGCAGCCAGGGCCAGCTGTACGAACTGTTCGTACAGGACGTAGCCACCTTCATCGAAGAAAACACCGGCGACGCCGCCCTCAAGCCTTACCTTGAGCCGCTGGCGGCTGCTGTTGAGCGCCTGTCCGACGTTACCGAACACGTCATCAAACAAGCCGGCGACAACCCCAACGCCATCGGCGCAGCTGCAGTCGACTACCTCGACATGTTCGGCTACACCGCCCTGGCGTACATGTGGGCCAAAACCGTCAAAGCCGCCGCTCCGAAGGCAGAGGCTGACACCTCCGGCTTCTACACCGGCAAGCTGAAAACGGCCCGCTTCTACTTCGACCGCCTGCTGCCAAAGACCGTGTCCCTGGCCGAAGGTATTCGCAGTGGCAGCGATGCCATGATGGCTCTGGCGGCTAACGAAATCTGATACAGGTTTCGTTCTTCCAGAAAGCAAAAAAGCAGGCCCAGGTGGCCTGCTTTTTTGTTTGGTGTTAGCTGAAATGTCCGGGCGTTGGATCGGGGAGGCCCTTCCGAAACCTTGTGTAGCTGATCGCAGAAGTGCGAGCGCCAGTCAGGGGGTAGCTTTCCAAAACCTTGCGGAGCCAGGGATGGCGGAGCAGAGCGTACACGGACGTATCCACAGCGTGTTTTGGAAAGCTACCCCCTGACTGGTGCTTACTCCCAAAGTGAGATCAAAGCCTCAGAGCCGACTAATCAACCCGGGATTAACCACAAATGGATTCTCATTACCCTGAATCTCGGCAATCCGGCCATGCCGCGCCAACTCGCCATCATCCGGCGGATCCATCTCGTTCCAGCCCTGGAACAGCGTAGTAGCCCCCAACCACGGCAAACCGTACGTATCGACCATGTACGCCATCGTCCGGGCCACATCACCCTTGGCATGCTCGGGTGGCTCGAAAAACTGGGTGCTTTCACGAATACCACAGTCGTCCGGTTGGGCACTGGCGCCAATGTTTTCATAGCGGGCATTGCGGCGACGCATCTCTATCCGGCTGGTAACCGGCACCATATTGTGCAAATCCGAGGCAATCTGCCGGTAGCGGTTATCCCGCTTGCACTGGGATGTAGTACCGCAATCCAAGGCGGAACGCACATCGGCCAGCGGGTAGATATAACCGTCGGTCAGCACAAAGCCCTTGCTGGTAAACGGTTTTTCGCAGAAGAACGATGAACCGCCTTCCGCATATAGGTTGCCCCAGAACTCATTCTTGATAACGGTTTCGGGATCACTGAAACGGATGTTCTGGCCAGTGACCAGACCGGCAGAGAGAGACAGGGCGAGAGTGACAGAGAGCGCAGTAACTTTTTTCATATGACAGGTATACCTCACAGTATGTGCCATATTCCTTGGCCAGCCAGACGGCAAGTTGGTGGCAAAATGAACAACACGACAAAATTATGACGTAAGATTCATTTCTTACTGTGAAGTATGGCACAGAGACGATGAGACGTGTGTCTCTGTGCCTGTCTTGATGTGTCTGTTTGTTAACGGGTTAACGTTTACTTCAGCTTGTTGCGGATGTTCTGGTAGCCGGATTTTAGCTCTTCACCCATCTTGCGGGCGGTTTCCCGGGCTTCCTGGCTGGCATCTTCTGCGTCATGGAAAATCTGGTCGAGCTTCGAACGGAACTTGTCCCAGTTCTGCTCCAGGTCGTCCCATTCGTCCTTCACATCTTCCTTGGCCAGGTGCATCTGCACCTTGGCTTCGTCGCGGTATTGTCTGACTTTCTCGGACAGCTTGTTGAATTCGTCTTGCAGGCTCATGGCAGGTTCTCCTTCCCTGATTGAGTGGAGAATGTACAATGCGCCCGATTGCAAAATCGTGTCAAGTGCCGCCGGGGCCGGTACTCTCACGGGTTTGATCCAGGTCAGCCGTTACGGGTTGCGGCCAGCAGAATTGAGAGGTCACGCAGGTAATGCCAGGGCGTCAGGTCATCAAAGCCCTTGGCGGCCCGGTCAGTCAGGCTGCACAGGGCGAGGGCCTGGTTCAGGCGGGGCAGGGTCAGGCGGCGGGCTGCCTGCTGGATGGCAGACGCTCGCCGGGGCTGGAAAACGCCCCGTTTCTTCAGGAAGCCCGAGGGGTTGTCGCCCGGGGGCAGGGCGGTCTTCAGCTCGATAATCATGTTCAGGTCGCGCACCAGCACGCTCAGCAGGCCCAGGGGATTTTCTCCTTCCTGCTGCAGTACGCCGATGATGCGGCTGGCGTGGCCGGCCTTGCCGGTGAGCAGCTCGGTGACCAGTTCAAAGCCGTTGAAGCGGGCGCTGTCCTGGACTGCCTGCTCTACGGTTTCCTCGTCAATGGTTTTGCCGTTGGTCAGCAGTGTCAGGCGATCCAGCTCCTGGCTCGCAGCCAGAAGGTTGCCTTCCAGCCGTTCAGCCAGCATTCCCAGTGCACCGCGGGTCAGGCTCAGCCCCTGATTGCTTGCCCGTTGCTGCAGCCAGTTGGCGAATTTGTCCGCCTCAACCGGCCACACCGGCACATGTACGCCGGTTTTCTGAAGGTCCTTGTACCATTTACGCTTGGTTTCCGCGGCATCCAGCCTGGCGCTTATCAGCAACAGGATGACGTCCTCAGGCGGGGCCTGCAGGATTTGCTCGAGTACCTTGCGGCCATCGCCGAGTTTGCCGGTGGGCAGGTGAATCTCGATCCGGCGTTTTTCCGCAAACAGCGACATGGCGTTGCATTCGTCTGCTACGGAGTTCCAGTCGAGCTGGTGATCTGCGTGGTAGGTGAGGCGGTCCTGGTAACCGGCTTCCCGGGCGGCCTTTCGAACCTGGTCACAACATTCCTGAACCAGCAGGGGTTCATCACCGGAGATCAGGTAAACCGGTGCCAGGCCTTTTTTCAGTAACTGAGGGAGCTGGCCAGGCTGGGTTTTCATTGCGGCTCAGCCTGTTCCTGGCTGGCCCGGTAATCGTCGATGATGGCGTCTATCCGTTCCCGGGTCATGGGCGCCAGGCGGAAGATAACCTGCTGGGCCAACCGGTCGCCTAGCTGTTGCCGAAGCTCCTCTTCCTCGCGCTGCTTGGCGAGTACGTTGGTTTCGTCGTAGCGGTAGGTTTCGCTGGCATTCAGGTTGGTGCTGGCAATCAGCGGGATCCGGTCAGCCGTGAGCAGTTCAATGGCGACAGTATGGCGCAGAACGTACTCTGCGGCAGCGGCCTGGGCGGTAATGGCCGAGGCCCGGCGATCCTGCCGGTAATCCCGCAGGCGCAGGATGTAATCGGCCTGGGCGGCGCTGTCAGCAACCTGGACACCGCCGAGGGTCAGCTGATCCCGGACCGATTGACAGAAGCGGCCGGGCAGGTTGTCCGGGCAGTCTACCGCCAGGGGTTGCAGCGCGGCCGGTACCGGCGAGGTGCCCCGTAACTGAAAGCCGCAGCCGCTGGCCAGCACCAGGGTAGCCAGTGCCAGGGCGGCGAGTTTCAACGCTTTCAGGAACGGGGCGGTGGTGGTCATATCAGTTGGCCACCACGTTGACCAGTTTGCCGGGCACTACAATCACCTTGCGAACGGTATTGCCTTCAACAAAACGCTGAACGTTTTCGTTCTCCAGGGCCAGCTTTTCCAGGTCCGGCTTGCTGATATCGGCCGGGACTGTGGCCTTGGCCCGTACCTTGCCGTTGACCTGCAGAACCACTTCGATCTCACTGCGGACCATGGCGCTTTCATCGGCAACCGGCCAGCTGGCGTCAACCACCGGCTCACTGTGGCCCAGCACCTGCCAGAGTTTATGACAGATATGAGGCACGATCGGAGCCAGCACCCGTACCGCGGTGTCCAGGGCTTCCTGGCGCACGGCGCGGCTCTGGGGTTCGTCATCACCCAGGCGGCCCACTTCATTCAGCAGTTCCATTACGGCTGCAATGGCGGTGTTGAAGGTCAGGCGGCGACTGATGTCGTCACTGACCTTGGCAATGGTCTCGTGGGTCTTGCGGCGCAGGTCTTTCTGGCTGCTGTTCAGAGCGCTGGCATCCAGGGCAGCAACATCGCCGCCGGCCGCATGCTCGGTCACCATGCGCCACAGGCGCTTGAGGAAGCGGTGCGCGCCCTCTACGCCGCTGTCAGACCACTCCAGGGACTGCTCTGGCGGTGCGGCAAACATCATGAACAGGCGCACAGTGTCGGCACCAAACTCATCGATGATCGACTGGGGATCGATGCCGTTGTTCTTGGACTTGGACATCTTGGTAACGCCGCCGATTTCCACCGGCTGGCCATCGGCTTTCAGGATGGCGCGTACCACCTGGCCCTTGCCGTCGCGTTCTACGGTGACGTCCGCCGGGTTGAACCAGGTCTTTCCGCCGTTGTCTTCGTTACGGTAGTAAGTTTCGGCCAGCACCATGCCTTGGGTGAGCAGGCGGTTGAACGGCTCGGAACTGTTTACCAGGCCTACGTCCCGCAGCAGCTTGTGGAAGAAGCGGGCGTACAACAGGTGCAGGATGGCGTGCTCGATACCGCCGATGTACTGGTCTACCGGCAGCCAGTAGTTGGCGGCGGCCGGGTCCAGCATGCCCTTGTCGTAGTTGGGGCTGCAGAAACGGGCGTAGTACCAGGATGACTCCATGAAGGTGTCGAAGGTATCGGTTTCCAGGGTGGCAGCCTGACCGTTGTATTCGGTTTTGCACCATTCGGGATCGGCCTTGATGGGCGACTGCACGCCGTCCATCTCGACATCTTCCGGCAGGCGAACCGGCAGCTGGTCGTCCGGAACCGGCATTTCGGTGCCGTCTTCCAGGGTCATCATCGGGATGGGCGCGCCCCAGTAACGCTGGCGGGAAACACCCCAGTCCCGCAGGCGGTAGTTGACAGTGCGCTTGCCGATGCCGTTGCTTTCCAGGTAGCTGGCGATTTCCTCGAAGGCTTCATCGCTGGTCAGGCCGCTGTATTTGCCGGAGCTTACCAGTACACCCTTTTCTGTGTAGGCCTTTTCCTGAACATCGATATCTTCGTGGTTGCTTGGTGCAATCACCTGCTTGATGGCCAGTTTGTATTTGCGAGCAAACTCGTGGTCACGGTCATCGTGGCCCGGTACGGCCATCAGGGCGCCGGTGCCGTAGTCCATCAGCACAAAGTTGGCGACCCAAACCGGAATCTCTTCCTGGGTCAGCGGGTGGATGGCCTTGAAACCGGTATCAATACCTTTCTTTTCCATGGTGGCCATTTCGGCCTCAGCTACCTTGCTGTTACGGCACTGGTCCACAAACTCCGCCACGTCGCGGTGGCGCTCTGCTGCTGCCTTGGCCAGCGGGTGCTCGGCAGCGACCGCCATGTAGCTCACGCCCATCAGGGTGTCCGGGCGGGTGGTGTAAACGGTCAGGCCGTCTTCACGGTCTTTCAGGGGGAAGGTCAGCTCGGTACCGGTGGACTTGCCGATCCAGTTGCGCTGCATGGTCTTGACCTGTTCCGGCCAGCCTTCCAGGTCGTCCATGTCGTTCAGCAGTTCTTCCGCGTAGTCGGTGATGCGGATGAACCACTGGGGAATCTTTTTCTGCTCTACCAGCGCGCCGGAGCGCCAGCCGCGGCCGTCAACCACCTGTTCGTTGGCCAGGACGGTCTGGTCAACCGGATCCCAGTTAACGGTGGACATCTTCTTGTACACCAGGCCCTTCTCGTACAGGCGGGCGAAGAACCACTGTTCCCAGCGGTAGTATTCCGGGTCACAGGTGGCCAGTTCACGGCTCCAGTCGTAACCGAAGCCCAGCTGCTTGAGCTGGTTCTTCATGTAATCGATGTTGGAGCGGGTCCACTTTGCCGGAGCGGACTTATTGGCAATGGCGGCGTTTTCCGCAGGCAGGCCGAAGGCGTCCCAGCCCATAGGCTGCATCACGTTCTTGCCCTGCATGCGCTGGTAGCGGGAAATCACGTCGCCGATGGTGTAGTTGCGAACGTGGCCCATGTGCAGCTTGCCGCTGGGGTAGGGGAACATGGACAGGCAGTAGTACTTGGGCTTGCCCGGCTCTTCCTTCACCTTGAAGGTTTCGTTGGTTTCCCAGAAGTTGCGGGCGGTCTGTTCTACGTCACGTGGGTTGTATTGCTCGTCCATTCCTGCCATTACCAAAAGTACCCTGTGAGAAAAGGATGTTCGAAAAGGCCGAACATTCTAACGCACCGAAGGCTTAACAGGTAGTCTGCCAAATTCTGCGGGATGTGCCAGACTGTCAGTAATGGCGAAGGCCGCAGGCCAGTGCCCCGAAGTCAGGTTGGAAGTCAGGTTGAAGGAGCCGTTATGACAGAACCGGAACGCAGTCACCTTTCAGGTAAAGCCCTCGAGGCCTATGACCGAATGCTGGAGCGGGTGCAGGCCCGCCTGCACGATCTGCAGGAGACATCCCTGCAGACTCTGGAAGAAGAAGTGCAGAAGGCGGTCGAGTTTGAATACGAACTGGAGGAGATGACCCGGGAGGAAGCCGACCTGTTGGGCGCGTACCTGCAGCGGGACCTCCAGCATTTGATGCACTTTGTGGAGGAAACCGGGGAAGGCCTGAAAGAGTGGCTGCAGCTGGACATCTCCCTGCTGGAACAGACCCTGGCCGACCGCCTGCTGTCGGTGGCGGACCAGACCCTGGTAGATACCCTGGAGCTGTCCCAGAAGCTGGAGAACGAAGATGTCAGCCACTACATCTCCGGCGAAGTGGCCACCGCCGGCATGTTCCGCTGCCTGAACTGCAGCCATATGCTGTGCCTGACCAAAACCAGCCACCTGCACCCTTGTGAGGCCTGCGGTTCCCACTATTTTGAACGGGTGACCAGTCGGTGGCCGCCTAAAGAAGGGTGATTTTTGCCACGGAATCCACGGAATCCACGGAAAAAAGAAAAAGAAAAGTGATTTGCCACGAAATCCACTAAAGAACACGAAATTAAAGACGAAGACGTTTTAGGTTCCAGTCAGTAATCTTTGTTCGTGTTTTTTCGTGGATTTCGTGGCAAAAAAGTCAGTTTTTAGTAATCACCCGCTCCCGCACGAAAACAATCAGAATCACCGCCAGGGTCAGCACTGGCCAGGAGCCGGTCTGCATGTAGGGCGTGCTGCCGGTGGCGGAGAATACCTCGCCGGTGAGTACGGCCCGCTGGAACTGGGGGATGCGCTCGGTGATCTGGCCTTTTTCGTTGATGATGGCCGTCACCCCGTTGTTGGTGCCGCGCAGCATGTAGCGCCCGGTTTCCAGGGCGCGCATGCGGGCCAGTTGCAGGTGCTGAAGGGGGCCGATGGAATCGCCGAACCAGCCATCGTTGCTGATGGTCACCAGCATGCCGGTATTCCGCGCGTTGAACGCCACAAAATCCGGGTAGGCCACTTCGTAGCAGATGTAGGGCATCAGCCGGGTATCGGTGGCGCTCAGGCCGGATTGCTGGCCCGGGCCCGGGGTGAAGCTGCTCATGGGCAGGTCAAAGAAGCCAATCAGGCCCCGCAGTAATCCCTGCAGCGGCACATACTCGCCGAAAGGCACCAGTTTCTGCTTGTGGTATATGCCCTCGCCGCCACCGGCCGCCAGGATGCTGTTGTGGAAGGTGTAGTCTTCGATTTCGCCGCTGTAGCCATACCAGGGAATACCGGAAATCAGTGTGCTGTTCTCGCCAAGCCGTTCCTCGATGTGGTCAATGATCTTGCCGGCCTGGTCCTGGGGAATGGGAATGGCGGTTTCCGGCCACAGGATGATGTCTTTATCCCAGTGTTCTTCGGTCATCCCCAGATACGCCACAATCTGGTCTTTCAGGAATTCCGGATCCCACTTGATCTGTTGCGGAATATTGCCCTGCATGGCAGCAAAGCTTTTCGGCTCCTCGCTGATACTGGTCCAGCTGACCTGGTTAAGGGCAGGAGCCAGCAGCCAGGGTAATACCGCGATCGCCGCCGTTGCACCCGCCGCAGTTTTTCGGCCAGCCAGGATCAGCCACCACGCCCCGTAAGCTGCTGCGCCGGTAACCACGATCCAGAAGGTCAGCCCGTGCACACCGGTTAATGGTGCCAGCCCGGCCAGTGGGCCATCGGTGTGGGCCGTGCCCAGGTACAGCCAGGGAAAGCCGGTCAGCAGCCAGCCCCGGAGCCAGTCCCCCAGTAGCCAGATGGCGGGAAACAGAATCAACCGTCGCACCATGCTTTGCCTGGCCAGCTTGCCCCAGAACCAGAACGCCAGCCCGTGGAATAGCGCCAGCCCTGCAACGAACAACACCATCAGCAGAACCGCGATGGGCACCGAGGTGTTGCCGTGCTTGCTGATGCTGATGTAAATCCAGCTCACGCCGGAGGCAAACAGCCCAAGGCCGACAAACCAGCCGGCGCGAAACAGCTTCTCCGAGGGCAGGTTCAGGGTAACCAGGAGGATCAGAAGAACCGATACCGGCCCCAGCGCCCAGATATGGAACGGGGAGAAGGTAAGGGTTTGCAGGGCGCCGGCGATCATCAGGATCACCAGCCCCAGCCAGGGATGGGCAGTAAATTTCAGGTTGAGCGGATGGCTCAGGCCGTTTTCATGACTCACTTCGGGTTACCTGCAGCAAACGGATGACTCGGTTATCGGCGTTCGCAATAGTAAACTGCAAACCGCCGAATTCAACCGTTTCGCCCCGTCTGGGCAGGTGGCCGAACTCCTTGAGTACCAGGCCGCCAATGGTATCGAACTCTTCTTCGTCCAGGCCGGTGCCAAAAAATTCATTGAAGTCGTCAACCGGAGTCACGGCTTTCACCGCAAAGGTGCCATCGCCCCGGGCCTTGATGTGCGTTTCTTCGTCGAAATCGTGTTCGTCTTCGATCTCGCCGACGATCTGCTCCAGCACATCCTCAATGGTAATCAGGCCTGCCGTACCGCCGTACTCATCCACCACGATGGCCATGTGGTTGCGGTTTTCCTTGAACTCCTTGAGCAGCTGGTTCAACCGCTTGCTCTCGGGCACAAAGGTGGGCGGGCGCAGGATTTCACGGATGCGGGACCAGTTGAGATCGTTATTCAGGGCCAGCGGCAGCAGATCCTTGGCCAGCAGAACACCCAGCACGTCGTCCGGGCTTTCACCAATCACCGGGAAACGGCTGTGGGCAGATGACATGATCTCGGGCAGGAATTCTTTCGGTTCCTGGGAGGCTTTCACTGTGATCATCTGTGAGCGGGGAATCATGATTTCATCCACCCGCATATCGATCACCTGCATGGCACCTTCGATGATGCTCATGGAATCGGTATCAATAATGCTCTGGGACTCGGCGTCCCGCAGAATTTCCAGCACGTCCTCAACGGACTCAGGCCCGCTGGAAAAGGCCTGTGATATACGCTCCAGCCAGGACTTGCTGCCCTGGCTGCGACTCGACTGATCGTCGCTCATGAGTCTGGTTCCGTTTCCTCTGCTTCGTAAGGGTTAGCAAATCCGAGCTGCGACAGCAGCCGAACCTCGAGGGCTTCCATGACCTCGGCTTCGTTATCTTCAATATGGTCGTAGCCCTGAAGGTGCAACATACCGTGCACCACCATATGAGCCCAGTGGGCTACAGGCTCTTTATGCTGTTCCTGCGCCTCTTTTTCAACAACCGGTGCGCAAATAACCAGATCTCCGGCCAATGGCATCGTTATACCCGCTGGCGCTTCAAATGGGAAGGACAAAACATTGGTGGGTTTGTCCTTGCCCCGGTACTGGTGGTTCAGCTCCCGGCTCTCGTCGTTATCGACAATACGGATGGTCACCTCGGACGGATCCTCGCCCAGCCAGGCCTTTTCGGCCCAGCTGTGGAACTGCGCTTCATCCGGCACACCCGCACCGTCAAAGGCCATCTGGAAGTCCACAGTCAGCTTGTTCATCGGCTGCCGGAACTCCCGTCATCAAAGGAATCGTAGGCTTCCACAATCCGCTGAACCAGCGGGTGGCGCACCACATCCTTGGCTTCAAAACGGGTAAAGCCGATGCCAGGCACCTTGCTCAACACGCCGGCGGCGTGAATCAGGCCGGAATTCTGGCCCCGGGGCAGGTCCACCTGGGTGGTATCACCGGTAATCACCGCCGTAGAGCCAAAACCGATCCGGGTCAGGAACATCTTCATCTGCTCCCGTGTGGTGTTCTGGCTCTCGTCCAGAATGATGAACGAGTTGTTCAGCGTGCGCCCGCGCATAAACGCCAGCGGCGCAATCTCGATCACGCTCTTCTCGATCAGACGGGTAACCTGGTCAAAGCCCAGCATTTCATAAAGCGCGTCGTACAGCGGCCTAAGGTACGGGTCCACCTTCTGGGCCAGGTCACCGGGCAAAAAGCCCAGTTTCTCACCGGCTTCCACCGCTGGCCGAACCAGCAGAATCCGCTTCACCTGCTCGTCTTTCAGTGCCTCAACCGCGCAGGCCACGGCCAGCCAGGTCTTACCCGTACCCGCCGGTCCGATGCCAAAGTTGATATCGTGGGTGCGTATGCTGTGCACATACTTCTGCTGATTCCGGCCCCGGGGCTTGGCGGTCAGTTTGGGGGTCTTGATGACGGTAATCTGGCCCTCATCATAAGGCACGTCATCCGGAAGCCGCTCAAGGCCGGTCTCGCGGATAAACAGGTGCACGGTATCCGGCGGAATGTCCTCACTGGCCTCGGTTTCCCGGTACAGGTGCCGGATGACCTCGGTAGCCGCCGCCACGTTTTCAGTGTGGCCTTCCACCCGGAAATGATGCCCGCGCCGGCCGACTTTCACCTGCAGGCGCTGTTCAATCATCTTCAGGTGTTCATCAAACTGCCCGCACAGAGTCGCCAGCCGACGCTGGTTCACCGGGTGCAGGTCAAATTGTCTGGTATCGTGAGTGTTCAATATTGCTCCGTTCTGGTTTTAACTCTGGCCCGGGTGGTTTAGGCCGGAGCATGCATTTCTTGAATTGGGCAGTATGGCCGATGCGTGGGTTCGCTTCCACAGGGACGCTCAAGACGTCCTGTTCGCTTAGCTTCGGCCATCCATGGCCTACGATACCCTGTGGAAGCGAACCCACGCACCGGCCTTTCTTGCTATGTGCAGGTTCGCTGATTAAAAATCAAGCTGGCTTGGCTGTTGCTTCATGATGAACGCACTACGGTGAGCGTTTTTGCATGCTGCACTGTTGATGGTCGGAGCTTGGGCGGGTAGGCCTTCCAAAAATGTGCGGAGCCATGGATGGCGGAGCAGAAGCGCCACAGGGATGTGCCGTAAGGAGCGGTTTTTGGAAGGCCTACCCGCCCAAGATCCCGCCCCCAAATAACAAGCACATAGGTGCCGAAGCCTAAAACAACTCAGAACTAACCGGCACACCACGAAGAGAGTTCGGGTAGGCCTCGACGATTTCTACGTCGATGAAGTGGCCAACCACCTCAGGATTCTCATGGCGGAAGTTCACAATGCGGTTGTTCTCGGTACGGCCCGCATACTCGCCCGGGTCTTTCTTGGACAGGCCAGTCACCAAAATCCGCTGAGTGGAACCCACCATCTTGCGGCTGATATCCATCACATTCTGGTTCAGTCGATCCTGCAGAATACTCAACCGCTGCTTCTTCACCTCCATCGGCGTCTCGTCCGGCAGGTCCGATGCCGGCGTACCCGGACGGGCGCTGTAGATGAAGCTGAAAGACATATCAAAGCCGATGTCGTTGATCAGCTTCATGGTGTCTTCGAAATCCTTATCGGTTTCACCCGGGAAGCCGATGATGAAATCCGAGGAGAAGCTGATGTCCGGGCGGATCTTGCGTAGACGGCGCAGCTTGGATTTGTACTCCAGCGCCGTGTGGCCACGCTTCATGGCTGCCAGAATGCGGTCGGAGCCGCTTTGTACCGGCAGGTGCAGGTGGCTGACCAGCTCCGGAACCCGCTCGTAGACGTCGATCAGTGACTCGCTGAACTCCACCGGGTGAGAGGTGGTGTAGCGGATGCGGTCGATGCCATCAATGGTGGCGATCACTTCGATCAGTTCCGCCAGGTCCATCTGGTCGCCGTCGTGGGTGTCGCCACGATAGGCGTTTACGTTCTGCCCCAGCAGGTTTACTTCGCGCACGCCCTGGGCAGCCAGGTGGGCCACCTCGGCAATCACGTCGTCTACCGGGCGGCTGACTTCTTCGCCACGGGTGTAGGGCACCACGCAGAAGGTGCAGTATTTGCTGCAGCCTTCCATGATAGAAACGAACGCAGAAGGGCCATCGGCACCAGGTTCCGGCAGGTTGTCGAACTTCTCGATTTCCGGGAAGCTGACGTCGACCACGCCTACGCCGTTACCCTTGGTGCGGACTTCGGTGATCATGTCCGGCAGGCGGTGGAGGGTTTGCGGGCCGAAGACCATGTCTACGTAAGGGGCCCGGTCGAGGATGGCCTGGCCTTCCTGGCTGGCAACGCAGCCGCCGACGCCGATGATCATATCGGGTTTTTTGCTTTTGAGACGTTTCCAGCGGCCGAGCTGGTGGAACACTTTTTCCTGGGCTTTTTCGCGAATGGAGCAGGTGTTCAGCAGCAGGATGTCGGCGTCATCCGGGTTGTCGGTCATTTCAACCGCTTCGCCGGTTTTGAGCAGGTCTGCCATGCGGGCAGAGTCGTACTCGTTCATTTGGCAGCCGTGGGTTTTGATGAACAGCTTCTTGGCCATGGGTCTCACGTAGTTTGGTGTGTGTTGCGCCGGGGTGGTGTGGGGCGCTGGCAAAAATTGACTGCGTATTATAACGGGGTGCCTAAACTTCAACCACCGTTGTCTCGGATTGTCTCTAGTTTTGCTGTGGTATCATTTCCAGCTTTCCGGCGTGGGTGCAAGAAGGCTTGTGGGATGGGGCTTCCAAAAAACGCTCCTTACGGCACATCCATGTGGCGCTTCTGTTCCGCCATCCATGGCTCCACAAATTTTTGGAAGCCCCATCCCACAAGCCTTCCCCGACGCTATTCCTGGATTCCGACAGACATTACGTTATGACCCCCGAACGCCTCGCCCGAATCAAACAAGTCCTGAACACCCGCCAACCCGACCTGCGGGTGCTGACAGATCAGGTGCATAAACCCAGAAACCTGTCCGCCATTATCCGCTCCTGCGACGCCTTTGGTGTGGCGAACATGCACGTGGTCTGGCCGAAGGAGGGTTTTCGGGCGTTTCGCAAAACAGCCGGCGGAAGCTTTCACTGGGTAACAACCCACACCCATCCCACCATGGACAACGCGGTGACTGAGCTGAAGGCGCAGGGGCATAAGTTGTATGCCGCGCAGTTGTCAGACCGGGCTGTGGATTTTCGGGAGGTGGATTTCACCGTGCCCTGCACGATTATCATGGGTAACGAGGTGGACGGGGTGAACCCGGTGACCGCCGAGCAGGCGGATGAGCATATCGTGATTCCGATGATGGGGATGGTGGAGTCGCTGAACGTGTCCTCAGCCTGTTCGATTATTCTCTCGGAGGCACAACGGCAGCGAAAGCTGGCGGGGATGTTTGACCAGCGGCGGATGCCGGATGACGAATACAACCGCCTGCTGTTCTGCTGGTGCCAGCCCACGGTGAAGCGCTACTGCGACGACCGCAACCTGCCGTATCCGCCCATCGACCACGAAACCGGTGAGTTAATCGACGGGGTAGGGTGGATGCAGGAAGTCAGAAAAATAAGGGCGAACCGCCCCCGGTGGGATGAGCAACCAGAAAATCTAAAAACAAACGAGACCTGACGGACGCCCGCATCATTGTCATGCCGGTGCGGGGTGGGTGAAGCTTTTTTCTGCCGGAAAAAGATGTCTGAGCGAAGCGAGTTGTTTTTCCAAAGAAAAAAGCTTCACCCACCCCGCGACCCGCCCCCAAAACCAGCAGGCTAGGAAAGCACAACTCAGTCCTCGCGAGCCTCCAGGTACCGCTGCAACTGCTCCCGCAAAGCCTTGGGCAGGCGGGTAATGGTCAGGGCGTCTTTGTCACGGTCGTAGTAAACGGCCTGGTTCACCAGGTCAGAAGAGAAAGACACGCTCATACCCCCGCCAGAGCCGGCGATGCGCACCAGCTTTTTGACCTTGCGGTGGTCCGGGTGCAGCACGCCGGTTTCGGGCATTTCTGCGTTCTTGCTTGCAAATTCCTTGAAGCGCTCAGGCTGGCTTTCGTCCAGGTAATTAGACAGCGCCTCGATGGCCACCGGCTCGCCTAGAGCATGCTGGTCTTTGCAAAACTCGTAGGCCTTGGCGCGGACTTCACCGGCTTTTTCCGGTTCGCTGGACTTGGCGAAGGCTTCCACCGCATCCAGGAACGTCATGGTTTCCTTTTCCACATCCACGCTGTTGGTGAACGCGCACAGGCGCAGGAACAGCTCGCCGGGGTCTCCGGTGCCGCGGGCGTGGACGACGGTCATGTAGTTGTCGCTGGTGTTTTCATTACGCCATTCGTCCAGCTCAATTCGCACGGCGAGGTTCAGGCGCGACAGGCTCAGCACGTCCGTGGCATCCAGTTTCTGGCTGCCGTCAAAACGCATGGCGCCGTCGGTTTCGAGGATGAACAGGTAAACCACTTCGGAATCGGCCAGGGCGTCGTGAACCACCATCAGGTGGCCATCAAACTCTTCCTGGCTGCCGTTGAGCAGTTCCTGCCACTGGCCGAACAGGCGGTCGGTCATGGCGGTGAAGGTTTGTTTGTCTTCCAGATAGTCTTTAAGCCAGGCGCTGAAGGGGCATTCGCCGATGTCGTCCGAGAAGCGGCCGTATTTCTTGCCGGGTTTGCTGTTGAACAGGCGCTTCATCTGTTTGTGCAGGGCTTCATAATCGCCACCGGGCTCCTGCAGGGCCTCGCCGGCAACAAGGCGGGCGGGCTGGCCCGGCTGGTACTGGCTGGCGAAGGCAGTGCGCAGGTGTTTGATGGCCATGTTATTCAGCTCCTGTGGTTAATCTTGGTGGGCGGGGATTTTGCCATGGTTCGGCGTGGGATTCATTGTAGCTTTCGAGTTGTGGGGGCGGGTCGCGGGGTGGTGGTATATTTTTCTTTGGAAAAACAACTCGCTTCGCTCAGACATCTTTTTCCGGCAGAAAAATAAACCACCACCCCACGACCGGCAGACCATTTGAGTGAAGTCGGCTTTTTCTGGAACTGCTGAGGATAAGGGGGTGTTTGCTGTCAGTAGTGATATCGGAGCTGGGCGATGAGTAGGGCGTCTTCGGTGACTTTGTAGACCATGCGGTCTTCTTCGTTAATCCGGCGTGACCAGTAACCGGCGAGGTTGTGCTTTAGTGGCTCCGGCTTGCCGATGCCTTCGAAGGGCTCCCGCATGGTCTCCTTGATAAGTTTGTTGATGCGACTAACGACCTTTTTGTCAGTTCTCTGCCAGTACAAATAGTCTTCCCAGGCGTGCTCGGAGAAGATGAGTTTCATTCAAGAAGGTCCTTTTCCTGACCGCCGCCTTGTTCCAGTTCAGCGACGGATTCCAAAAGACGGCGGGCGTTTTTGGGTGCCCGTAGCAGATAGGCGGTTTCCTGCAGTGCTTCGTAATCCTCCAGCGAAATCATCACCACAGACTGGGCCTTGCTCCGGGTAATAATCACCGGTGAGTGGTCTTCACAAACCTGCTCCATGGTTTTCGCCAGATTACTTCTTGCAACGGTATAGCTGATAGCGTCCATAAAATATGCCCTGTACAGAATGCTGTACTGTACAGGATACTGTGCAGGCCAAAAAGTGGCAACCACCAACAAACAGTTGGATTACAGAACCCCCTAAAAATCTCTGCCGGCGTCGGGGTGGGGGATGGTTTTCTGCCGGAAAAAGATGTCTGAGCGAAGCGAGTTGTTTTTCCAAAGAAAACCATCCCCCACCCCGGCAGCCCGCCCGCCAAGGATGGGGAATCAAGAGCTTAAACCCGCTGACTCCGAGCCAGGTCCTGCAAGAGCCCGGCAACCGCAGCTGGAATATCGGTCTCCGAATCAGCAGAAACGCTGGCATTGGCAATGTCAGTGCCCAGGTTCACCGCCACAGCCACCAGACCATGGGCGGTCAGCAGCTGGGCCACGCGCCGGCGCTCGTCGGCGTCGCCGGTGTTTTCTTCGGACACCACCACCGCCGTCTTGCCCTGGTCAAACAAAGCCCGCTCCACGGCCAGGGCCAGTTGCGGGGCCTGTTTGCCGGTGCAGGCGATGATGGCCGGTTTCTGGGCCAGGCGTCGTTCGCGTTCCTCGGCGGTGACCGGATCCAGCGATTCCAGGCCATCGGCCAGGCCCGCGATCATGCCAGCGCCGATAGTCACGTTGGTCAGGCGGTCGATGACGATGAAGCTGCCGGTGGCGTGGTTGCGCTGGTAGGCGTCGAACGCGATGGGCTGGTTCAGGGTCAGTTCGCACAGGCCGATTTCGTTGAGCTGGAGCTGGCTTGGGTTCGGGTTCTGCTCCAGGGTGTTTACATCGGTCTGGTGATGAATCTTTTTCACCGTGCCGGAGGTAAACGTGGGCCCCAGCTTGATGTCGTAGAGGCGGCCGGTTTCCAGAGGCGCGTCCATCATCCAGACAATATTGGCGTTAAAGCGGTTGTGAACTTCCGGCTCGTCGTCCGCTTTCACCAGCATGTCGCCACGGCTGATGTCGATTTCGTCTTCCAGGGTCAGGGTCACGGCCTGGTCGATATAGGCTTCGCTCAGGTTGCCGTCGAAGGTGACGATTTCCTTGACCTTGCTGGTGCGCCGCGAGGGCAGGGCCATCACGGTTTCGCCCGGGCGGATCACGCCGGAGGCGATGGTGCCGCAAAAACCCCGGAAGTTGAGGTTGGGGCGGGTGACGTACTGTACCGGAAAGCGGAAGTGTTCCAGGTTCTTGTCCCGGGAGACCTCCACGGTTTCGAGGATTTCCATCAATGGCTGGCCGGTGAACCAGGGGGTGTTCTCGCTCTTGTTCACCACGTTGTCGCCGTCCAGGGCGGAAATCGGCACGAAGCGGATGTCCTTCAGGCCCAGCTTGGTGGCAAAGGCCAGGTACTCGTCGCGGATTTCGTTGAAGCGCTGTTCGCTGAACGCCACCAGATCCATCTTGTTCACCGCCACCACAATGTGGCGAATGCCCAGAAGTGAAGCGATGAACGAGTGCCGGCGGGTCTGGGTCATCACGCCGTGGCGGGCGTCGATCATCAGGATCGCCAGTTGCGCGGTGGAGGCGCCGGTGGCCATGTTGCGGGTGTATTGCTCGTGGCCCGGGGTGTCGGCAATGATGAACTTGCGCTTGTCAGTGCTGAAGTAGCGGTAGGCCACATCAATGGTGATGCCCTGTTCACGCTCCGCCTGCAGGCCGTCGACCAGCAGGGCCAGGTCCAGTTTTTCACCGGTGGTGCCCATCTTGGCGCTGTCGGTTTTCAGGCTGGCCATGTGATCTTCATAGATCATCTTGGTGTCGTGCAGCAGGCGGCCGATCAGGGTGCTTTTGCCATCATCCACGCTGCCGCAGGTGAGCAGGCGCAGCAGCTCTTTGTTCTCGTGCTGTTTCAGGTACGCCAGAATATCGTCGGCGATCAGTTCAGACTGGTGTGACATCTCAGAAGTACCCTTCCCGCTTTTTCTGTTCCATGGAGCCGGCGGAATCGTGGTCGATTACCCGGCCTTGCCGTTCGGAGCTGGTGGCCAGCAGCATTTCCTGGATAATTTCCGGCAGCGTGTTGGCCGCGGATTCAATGGCGCCGGTCAGGGGGTAGCAGCCCAGGGTCCGGAACCGCACCGACTTGAGCATCGGCTTTTCGCCTTCTTTCAGTGGCATGCGGTCGTCGTCCACCATAATCAGGGTGCCGTCGCGCTCCACCACCGGGCGCTCGGCGGCGAAATACAGGGGCACTATGTCGATGTTTTCCAGGTAGATGTATTGCCAGATATCCAGCTCGGTCCAGTTCGACAGCGGGAACACGCGAATGCTTTCTCCCTTGTTGACCTTGCCGTTGTAGATATTCCAAAGCTCCGGGCGCTGGTTCTTCGGATCCCAGCGGTGGTGTTCATCCCGAAACGAATACACCCGCTCCTTGGCCCGGGATTTCTCTTCATCCCGGCGCGCGCCACCGAAGGCGGCATCAAACTTGTACTTGTTCAGAGCCTGTTTCAGGGCCTGGGTTTTCATCATGTCGGTGTGCTTGGCGCTGCCGTGGGTGAAGGGACCTATGCCCTGCTTCACGCCTTCTTCGTTGGTGTGCACGATCAGATCCAGCCCGTAACGGCTCACCTGCTTGTCACGGAATTCGATCATCTCCCGGAATTTCCAGGTGGTGTCTACGTGCATCAGGGGAAAGGGGGGCTTGCCCGGATAGAAGGCTTTGAGCGCCAGGTGCAGCATCACGGCGGAATCCTTGCCGATGGAATACAGCATAACCGGGTTGTCGAACTCGGCCGCTACTTCCCGGATGATGTGGATGCTTTCTGCTTCCAGCTGCTTGAGATGGGTGAGGTTGTATGTGGTCATGGTTTTCCGTTGCCGCAAAGGCCAGTAAGGGCTTTAACTCAGAAAACCGACTATATCAGAGGGCAATATGGAATAAGAAGATGGACAACAAGAACTTCGGGTTCTAAAAATATAGCGACTCGCGGGCAGTCCGGCGGGTATGCCGGTCAGCTTCCTGCCAGCAGCTTGGCCACGTAACGGTCTACATAATCAAAGCCGTTGCCTTCAAATTCGCAGAAACGGATGCCCAGGTGAAACTCGTCCCTGGCAACGCGGCGCATGTGCACGATATTGCCTTCGGCTACCACGGCAACCGGTTGGGTGGGTAATACCGGCACGCTGAAACGGGTGGTTACTTCCAGCGACTGGCCGGGAGCCGGCGGGACAAGGCCGGGCAGCAGTTTCCGGGCAGTGTCCTGTGAGCAGGAAATCATCACGCCGGAGCGGGAAAGGTTGGCAATTTTGCCGTCAAGGCGGCTGCCATCCGCTCGTTCAATCAAAATGTCGGCAGACACTTCCACCCGTTGCTGGTTGCGCAGGTTGTGCCTTGCAGCGATGGGCTTGACCCGAACCCTTCTGGCGAATGCAGTTTCCAGATGTGTTGCCTTTCCCATAGATGGCTTCCGAACAGGTGTTTGATTGCTGAGAGAGTGTAGTTGTTCAAATTATGACCAGCAAGGGTATTGAAGCATATTCTTGCAAATTTATGAATTAAATCTGAACCACGGTTCACAGAATGGCCTGCGGTGATCCGTATTATCCACCCACGACCGGTAGCCGGATAGTGCTGCAGTTGCAATTCTGCTGAGGTAAAATCGCCGCCTACATTCATCAGGAGCTTTGCTCCGGGATTCCTGCAGAACCGTTATGACCGAGAAAACAGAAAACACCGCCAAGGGCGGAAAAGTCGGCTTTATCAGCCTGGGTTGCCCGAAGGCACTGGTTGATTCCGAGCGCATTCTTACCCAGCTGCGCCTGGACGGGTACGACGTAGTGCCAACCTACAACGACGCCGACATCGTGGTGGTAAACACCTGCGGCTTTATCGATGCCGCCAAGCAGGAATCCCTGGACGCCATCGGCGAGGCCATCAGCGAGAACGGCAAGGTCATCGTAACCGGCTGCATGGGCGTGGAAGCAGACAAAATCCGCGAAACCCACCCCGGCGTGCTGGCAGTGTCCGGCCCCCAAGCCTACGAAGAAGTGGTGGGCGCGGTGCACCAGTTTGTGCCGCCGAACAAAGACCACGATCCGTTTATGGACCTGGTGCCACCCCAGGGTATCAAACTGACCCCGCGCCACTATGCTTACCTGAAGATTTCCGAAGGCTGCAACCACAGCTGCACCTTCTGCATCATCCCGGACATGCGCGGCAAACTGGTCAGCCGTCCCATTGGTGATGTCATGGACGAAGCCAAGCGCCTGGTGGATGCCGGCGTGAAGGAACTGCTGGTGATTTCCCAGGACACCTCCGCCTACGGTGTGGATATCAAATACCGCACCGGCTTCTGGCAGGGCCGGCCGCTGAAGACAAAAATGCAGTCGTTGTGTGAAGCCCTGGGTGACATGGGCGTTTGGGTTCGCCTGCACTACGTATATCCGTACCCCCATGTGGACGACATTATTCCGCTGATGGCGGAAGGCAAGATCCTGCCGTACCTGGATATCCCGTTCCAGCACGCCAGCCCGAAAGTGCTCAAGGCCATGAAACGCCCGGCCCACGACAGCAAAACCCTGGAGCGCATCAAGAAGTGGCGGGAGATCTGCCCGGAACTGACGATTCGTTCCACCTTCATTGTCGGCTTCCCCGGCGAAACCGAAGAAGACTTCCAGTACCTGCTCGACTGGCTCGACGAAGCCCAGCTCGACCGCGTGGGCGCCTTTACCTACAGCCCGGTAGAGGGCGCGAAAGCCAACGAGCTGGAAGGTGCCGTGCCGGAAGAAGTGAAGGAAGAGCGCCTGGCCCGTTTTATGGCCAAACAGGCAGAAATCTCAGCCGCCCGCCTGCAGGCGAAGATCGGCAAGACCATTGATGTGCTGATTGACGAAGTAGACGAAGAAGGCGCCATCGGCCGCTCCAAGGCCGACGCCCCTGAAATCGACGGCATGGTCTACCTCAATGGCGAGACCGAGCTGCAGCCAGGCCAGATTGTCCGGGCCGTAGTGGAGCACGCCGATGAGCACGACCTCTGGGCCGTACTGGCCTGATCGGAATAAGGGGCGGGGTCTTGGCGTGTGAGGCCAAGGTCTGAAAGGGTGGGGTGGGGATGCCTTCCCGCAGGAAAAAAAGATGTCTGAGCGAAGCGAGTTCTTTTTTCCCGGAGGGAAGGTATCCCCACCCCGCCCAAACCCCACACAAAGACGTCAGGCCTCAGCAACCCGAGCAATTGTCTCCGCATAATAGTCATCGAAATTCTTGAACTCGATGCTATCCCGCCCGCAGCAACGAATGTTGCCGGACTTGATATCGTACACCCAGCCGTGAATCTCGATCTTTCCGGTAGCCAGCTTGGCCGCCACCACAGGGTGCGTGCGCAGGTGCTGAACCTGCTGCAGCACATTTTCCTCAATGGCTTCGTTCAGGTATTTCGGATCCAGCGGCGTGTCACCGTCAATGCCATGGCGTTCACGAACGATTTCCATGGCGGAACGGCAATGGCCCAGCCATTCCTTTACGTGCGGCAGGCCCTTAAGGGCCGGGATATCCAGTGCACCTTTGATTGCACCGCAGTCGGTGTGGCCGCAGACGATGATGTGTCGCACGCCGAGCACCGCCACAGCATATTCGATGGAAGCGGTCATGCCTCCGGTCTCGTTGCTGTGGGGCGGGATCACGTTGCCGGCATTACGGCAGATGAACAGGTCACCGGGGTTGGAGCCGGTCACCATGTTCGGGTCGATGCGTGAATCGGAACAGGTGAAGAACAGAACATCCGGGTTCTGACTGTCGGCCAGGGCGCCAAACAGGTCTTTGTGCTCCGGGTAAACGTTCTTGCGAAAATCCAGTACGCCGCGAACAATGTGGTCCATAGTGTTTCCTCCTGCCGGTCAGGCAATCTCGATCAATACTTCGCCCGGAGTAACCCGGTCGCCCTTGGTGACGTAAACCGCCTGCACGGTGCCGTCCACGCTGGTGTGAATTTCGGTTTCCATTTTCATGGCTTCGGTGATCATCATCGCCTGGCCAGCGGCGACAGTATCGCCTTCCTTGACCAGTACATCCACCACATTGCCGGGCATGGTGGTGGTGACATGGCCCGGATCCGTGGCCTGCTTGCGGCCGCTGCCGCCGGCTGCTGCCTCGTATTCATTCAGGGACTCGAACACCACTTCCTGGGGCATGCCGTCCAGCGACAGGTACAGCTTGCGCTTGCCGGGGCCGGATGCGCCCACGCCGGTAACGGCGACTTCGTAGGTTTCCCCGTGCACGTCAATGCGGAATTCGGTGGCCACAGAAGTGCCCATTCGGTCACGGCCCTTGTGCTCGGCCGGCAGCAGTTCTTCCGGCTTGAGGGTGCCGTCTTTGCGCTGCTGCAGGAACTCCCGGCCGAGGTCCGGGAACATGGCGTATGTGAGCACATCCTCCTCGCAGGTGGCCAGACTACCAATGTCTTCTCGCAATTTGTTCAGCTCGGGGCTCAGCAGGTCTGCCGGCCGGCCTTCGTTTACGCTTTCGTTGCCGATGGCTTTTTTCTGGATATTCGCATTCACCTCAGCTGGCGGGTGGCCGTAGCCGCCCTGCAGATAGCGTTTCACCTCGTTGGTGATGGTCTTGTAGCGCTGCCCAGCCAGAACGTTGTACACCGCCTGGGTGCCGACAATCTGGGACGTGGGTGTTACCAGAGGAGGGTAGCCCAGGTCCGCCCGCACCCGGGGAATCTCGCTGAACACATCCCGGATCTTGTCCAGTGCATTCTGCTCCTTCAGTTGGTTGGCCAGGTTGGACATCATGCCGCCCGGCACCTGGTTGATCTGTACTGACACGTCTTCCCGGGTGAATTCGCTTTCGAACTGATGGTACTTCTTGCGCACTTCCCGGAAGTAATCGGCAATTTCGCTCAGCAGTTCCAGGTCCAGCCCGGTGTCGTAGTCGGTGCCTTTCAGGGCGGCCACCTGGGATTCGGTGGCCGGATGGCTGGTGCCGTTGGCAAAGGAAGAAATGGCGGTATCAATCCGGTCGGCACCGGCTTCGATGGCTTTCAACTGGCACATGGCCGCCAGGCCTGCGGTGGCATGGCTGTGAATCACCAGTGGCAGGTCGACGGCGGATTTGATGGCTTTCACCAGCTCAAAGGTGGCGTAGGGGGTGAGCAGGCCGGCCATATCCTTGATGGCGATGGAATCCGCGCCCATGTCTTTCAGTTGCAGGGCCTGTTCGACAAACAGCTCAGGAGTGTGCACCGGGCTGGTGGTGTAGCAAATGGTGCCCTGGGCATGCTTGCCGGCTTTTTTCACCGCTTTCATGGCGGTTTCCAGGTTGCGCAGATCGTTCAGGGCGTCGAACACCCGGAACACATCAATACCGTTGTCGGCGGCTTTCTGCACAAAGGCTTCCACCACGTCATCGGCGTAATGCCGGTAACCCAGCAGGTTCTGGCCCCGCAGCAGCATCTGCAGGCGGGTGTTGGGCAGGGCCTGGCGTAGCTGGCGCAGGCGCTCCCACGGGTCTTCCTTCAGAAAACGCACGCAGGCATCAAAGGTGGCGCCGCCCCAGACTTCCAGCGACCAGTAGCCCACCTGGTCGAGCTTGTCGCAGATCGGTAGCATGTCTTCGGTGCGCATGCGGGTAGCGATCAGGGACTGGTGCGCGTCACGAAGGATAACGTCGGATACTTCAATTCGTTTGGCAATTTTCTTGGCGTTACTCATGTTCAATCCTCCTGCGGATTACCAGCCGGCGTGGGCTGCGATCGTGGCGGCAATGGCCAGGGCAATTTCACTGGGATGGCGTTTGGCGGAATAGTTCAGCAGCTCCGGGTGGCTCGGCACAAAGCTGGTATCGAACACCCCGGCCCGGAAATCCGGATGGTCCAGGATCTGCTGGTAATAGTTGGCGGTGGTGGTAATGCCGTGCAGGCGCATGTCATCCAGCGCCCGCTTGCCCCGGGCAATGACCTCGTCCCAGGTCAGGGCCCAGACCACCAGCTTCAGGCACATGGAGTCGTAGTAGGGCGGAATTTCATAGCCGGTATAGATGGCCGTATCCACCCGCACGCCGGGGCCGCCCGGTGCGTAATAATGGGTAATGCGGCCGAAGCTGGGCAGGAAGTCATTCTTCGGGTCTTCCGCATTGATCCGGAACTGCAGGGCGTAACCCCGGTAGGAAATGTCCTCCTGCCGGTAGCTCAGAGGTTCGCCGGCGGCGATGCGCAGCTGCTCCCGGACAATATCCACCCCGGTGATGGCTTCAGTAATGGTGTGCTCCACCTGCACCCGGGTGTTCATCTCCATGAAGTAGACTTCGTTGCCGGTGAGCAGGAACTCCACCGTACCGGCATTCTCGTAACCCACCGCTTTCGCCGCCTTTACCGCCAGGCCGCCGATGTACTGGCGCTGTTCCGGGGTAAGCTGAGGGCTGGGGGCGATCTCGATCAGCTTCTGGTTGCGGCGCTGGATGGAGCAGTCCCGCTCGAACAAGTGAATCGCATTGCCGTGGCTGTCAGCCAGCACCTGCACCTCGATATGGCGCGGGTTCACAATGCATTTTTCCATGAACACCTCGGCCGAACCGAAAGCCTTGGTCGCCTCGGAAATTACCCGCGGGTACTGGGTTTTCAGCTCTTCCGGGGAATCACACCGGCGAATGCCCCGGCCGCCACCACCGGAGGTGGCTTTCAGCATTACCGGGTAGCCGATCTCGTTAGCCAGCTTCAGCGCGTGATCCAGGTCTGCCAGGTTGCCTTCGGAACCCGGGGTAATGGGCACACCGGCCGCCCGCATACTGTCCCGGGCCTGGGTTTTGTCGCCCATCTTGTGGATAACGTCCGACCTGGGGCCGATAAAGGTAACTCCGTGCTGCTCGCACAGCTGGGCAAAGCGGGCATTCTCCGACAGAAAGCCGTAGCCGGGATGGATGGCGTCGCAGCCGGTCTCCAGCGCCAGGTTCACAATCCGCGCCGGGTCCAGATAGCCGGCCAGCGGGTCTTCTCCCAGTGAATAGGCTTCGTCGGCGCGCTTCACGTGCAGGCCGTAGCGATCCGGCTCGGTATAAATCGCCACCGAGCGGATGCCCATCTCGGCGCAGGCGCGGACAATACGCACCGCAATCTCGCCACGGTTGGCGATCAGAACTTTTTTAAGCGTGGGCTTCAACATGGGCGATTCCTCGTCTCGTCGTCCCGAATGAAGGTGGGAAAAGAGTAACGGGGATGACGGATCACGAAAAATTGATATTATTTCGCTTATGTATAACTAATATCTTATGAACAGACTGACCCAGGAACGCCCATGCCCCTGAGTATCCAGAAACTCGCCAACCGCCTGACCTTCCGGCAGCTGCAGGTATTCAAGGCGGTCTACGACCTGAAAAGCTACAGCAAAGCCGGCGACCTGCTGGGCCTGACCCAGCCCGCCGTCAGCAGCCAGGTACGCCACCTGGAGCAGGCCCTGGGCATGCCCATGTTCGAATACGTGGGTCGAAAACTGTATTGCACCGCGGCAGGCGAAGAAATGGCCGCCTGCGTGCGCTCCGTGTTCCAGGAACTGGCCGACATGCAGAACCGCCTGGCGGCATTGGAGGGCAGGGTAGCGGGAGATCTGAAACTGGTGGCCGTCAGCACCGCGCAATACGTGGTGCCCTACCTGCTGCGCTCATTCCTGCAACTGAACCCTCAGGTCAACGTCTCGGTGGCCGTGGTCAACCGCGCCACGGCCTTGCAACGCCTGAACGACAACAGCGACGACCTGGTGATCATGGGCATGGTGCCCCCGGACCGGCCGCTGACCTCGCTGCCGTTTCTCGACAACGAACTCATACCCATCGTCCCGGCCGGCCATCCGCTGCTGGAGCAGGAGGTTGTAGCACCTCAGGACTTCCTGAACAGCCAACTATTAACCCGGGAAACCGGCTCCGGCAGCCGTCTGGCGCTGGAGGTCTATTGCCAGCAACACCGCCTGAAGATGGAGCCAACCATCGAACTGGGTTCCAACGATGCTGTGAAGCACGCAGTCCTGGCCGGTCTGGGTGTGGCGGTGGTGCCGAAGCTCAGCGTGCTTTCAGAGCTGGCCCTGGGTTCCCTGCAGGCCCTAAACATCACCGGCTTCCCCCTGCGCCGCAGCTGGTGCGTGGTCTACCCCCAGGCCCGGCACCCGACGCCGGCCATGCAGGCGTTCATAGACTACATCCAGCAAAACATCGCCCAGTTTGAACGGCTGTTTCGGCGTTTGGGATCTTAGTTTCGGCCCTAGCCTGTCGATTTCGGTGGTGGGCCTTGGCGGGAGGTGCCTCCCAAAAACCGCTCCTTACGGCACATCCCTGTGGCGCTTCTGCTCCGCCATCCATGGCTCCGCAAATTTTTGGGAGGCACCTCCCGCCAAGGCCTTCAGGCACGCGGAGTAATAGTCTGAAGAGCGTTGAGAAATAGAAGTGTCAGGCTGTTTGGCAGAATGTGGTGGAGGTTCAGCCGAAAAAAGTAAGTACCATGGACGTGGGGTCTTTACAGACTATGCCCCGATAGTTTGAACGGGCGGGTTTGGGGCCCCTTCCCAAAAATGTCGGAGGCCATGGATGGCCGGAGAGAAGCGCACATGGATGTGCTCGTAGCGGTTTTTGGGAAGGGGCCCCAAACCCGACCCTCCTCATATCTAACAGGCTAGGGCCGGAGTCAGACCCTCGGCACCTAGCCAGAACCATCAACCGCCAAGCTTGCGAACAAGAATCTCGTTGAACAGCTTGGGGTTGCCCTGGCCCTTGGAGGCCTTCATCAGAGGGCCCATGAAGCCGCCGAGCATCTTCTTGCGCTTCTTGGGGTCTTCCTCGCCCTGATACTGGGCCACCTGATCCGGCATGCCGGCCAGCACCTCGTCCACCATGGATTCCAGGGCGCCGGTGTCAGACACCTGCTTCAGGCCCTTGGCCTCGATGATGGCGTCTACATCGTCGTTCTCGCCCGCCCACAGCGCCTCGAACACCTTCTTGGCGCCGGCAGAGGACAGGGTGTTGTCGGCGATGCGGGTCACCATGGCGCCCAGTTGTGCGCCGGTAATCGGGGCTTCGGCTACGGATTTTTCTTCTGCATTCAGGCGTGCGGAGAACTCGCCCTGAATCCAGTTGGAGGCCAGCTTGGCGTCTTTGCCGTGTTCAGCGGTTTCTTCGAAGAACGCGGCCAGCTTGGCGTCGGCAGACAGGATGCCGGCGTCGTAGTCGTTCAGGCCGTACTGCTCCTTGAAGCGGGCCTTGCGGGCGTCCGGCAGTTCCGGCAGGCGAGAGCGGGCGTCTTCGATGAAGGCATCGTCGATTTCCACTGGTAACAGGTCAGGGCAAGGGAAGTAGCGGTAGTCGTTCGCTTCTTCCTTGGTGCGCATGGAGCGGGACTCGTCGCGGTCGCCGTTGTACAGGCGGGTTTCCTGGGTGATGCTGCCGCCGTCTTCCAGGATATCCATCTGCCGCTCCACTTCGTGGGCGATGGCCTGTTCCATGAACCGGAAGGAGTTCAGGTTCTTGGTTTCGGTGCGGGTGCCCAGAGTGTCGGAGCCTTTCGGTTTCAGGGAAATGTTGACGTCAAAGCGCATGGAGCCCTGGGACATATCACCATCGCAGATGCCCAGGGAGGTCACGATGCTGTGCAGCTTCTTGGCGAAGGCCACCGCTTCCTCGGCGTTAGTCATGTCCGGCTCGGTCACCACCTCGATCAGCGGAGTACCGGCGCGGTTCAGGTCGATGCCGGTCATGCCATGATAGTCCTCGTGCAGAGACTTACCGGCGTCTTCTTCCAGGTGGGCGTGGTGAATGCGTACGCGCTTGGTGCTGCCGTCAGCCAGGTCGATGTCCACGTAGCCGGGGCCGACAATGGGCTGCGCCAGCTGGGTGGTCTGGTAGCCCTTGGGCAGGTCCGGGTAAAAGTAGTTCTTGCGCTCGAAGACCGAGCGGCGGCCGATTTCTGCATTGGTGGCCAGGCCGAACATCACCGCGTAGCGAAATGCCTGCTCGTTGGGCACCGGCAGGGTGCCGGGCATGGCCAGGTCAACGGCGTTGGCCTGGGTGTTGGGCTCGGCACCGAAAGCGGTGCTGGAGCCAGAGAAAATCTTGGTCTGGGTGGCGAGCTGAACGTGAATTTCCAGCCCGATCACGATATCCCACTGCATGTGTTCGTCTCCTAGTCCGGGCTTATTGGGGTTCACGCTGGTGCCAGTCGGTCACCTGTTGGAACTGATGGGCGGCGTTCAGCAGGCGCGCCTCGGAGAAGTAGTCTCCGATAATCTGCAGCCCCACCGGCAAGCCGTCAACAAACCCGGCCGGCACCGACATGGCCGGAATACCCGCCAGGTTGATGGCGATAGTGAACACGTCTTCCAGGTACATGGACACCGGATCGGTGTTCTTCTCGCCCTGTTTGAACGCCGGCGTCGGCGACACCGGGCTCATCAGCACGTCCACTTCCTTGAACGCATTGATGAAATCCTGCTGAATCAACCGGCGCACCTTCTGGGCCTTCAGGTAATAGGCATCAAAGTAACCGGCGGACAGGGCATAGGAGCCCACCAGAATCCGGCGCTTCACCTCGTTACCAAACCCTTCCGCCCGGGTGCGGGTGTACATATCCATCAGGTCTTTCGGATCTTCACAGCGATAGCCGTAACGCACACCGTCAAACCGGGACAGGTTGGCGGACGCCTCTGCCGGCGCAATCACGTAATAGGCTGCGATGGCCAGCTTCGCGTTCGGCAGCGACACTTCCTTCACCGTCGCACCCAGCTTTTCGTACTCGCGAATCGCGTTACGAACCTGCTCTTCCATAGCCGGAGACAGCTGGTCGCTGAAGTATTCCTTCGGCAAGCCAATCTTCAGGCCTTTCAGCGGCTCGTTCAGGGTGGCCGTGTAATCCGGAACCTCCCGGTCGATGCAGGTGGAATCCTTCGGATCGTGCCCTGCCATCACATTCATCATCAGCGCCGCATCTTCAGCGGTACGCGCCATCGGCCCGCCCTGATCCAGGGAAGAAGCAAAGGCGATCATTCCATAGCGAGACACCCGGCCGTACGTCGGCTTCAGGCCAGTAATGCCACACAGCGCCGCTGGCTGGCGGATAGAGCCGCCGGTATCCGTGCCCGTCGCCGCCGGCACCAGCCGCGCCGCTACCGCAGCGGCAGAACCGCCGGAAGAACCACCCGGCACCCGCTTGTCACCGCTGGACAGCCCCCAGGGATTGGTCACCGCGCCATAAAAACTGGACTCGTTGGACGAACCCATGGCGAACTCATCCATATTGGTCTTGCCCAGACACACCGCACCGGCCGCCTTGAAATTGGCTGTCACCGTGGCGTCGTAGGGAGGCACAAAATTATCCAGCATCTTCGAACCACAGCTGGTGCGAACCCCGCTGGTGCAGAAGATATCCTTGTGAGCAAACGGCACCCCAGTCCACACCGTGGCCTTACCGGCAGCCCGCATCTCATCAGCGGTCTTCGCCTCAGCCAGCGCCTGCTCGTCGGAGATGGTAATAAAGCTGTTGTACTTGCCGTCTTCCGTTTTCAGACGGTCCAGGAACTGCTGAGTCAGCTCCACACTCGAAATCCTGCCACTCTCCAGCTCTCTGGAAAGCTCTGCTACAGACTTGTTATGCATGATAAATCCCGAAATCTCTGATGGACGACCAAATCACTCAATAACCCTGGGCACCAGATACAACCCATCCTCGGTAGCCGGCGCAATCGCCTGAAACGCCTCCCGCTGATTGGTCTCGGTAACCACATCCGGCCGTAGCTTCTGCACCGCATCCAGTGGATGCGCCATGGGCTCCACCGAATCGGTATCCGCGGCACTCAACTGATCCACCAGATCCAGGATATTACCGAGATCTTTCTCCAGAGCCGAAACCTGCTCGCCGTCCACCTTGATGCGGGCGAGCACGGCAACTTTTTCGATGTCCTCGCGGGAAATGCTCACGTTGCCTCCAATAGGAATAAAAGAGTGTGAAAACAATTTAATGACTGTTCTGAAGCCAGGAATAATGTTTGGAGATGCTTGTGGGTAGGGCTTTCCAAAACTGTGCGGAGCCAAGGATGGCGGAGCCCAAGCGCCACATGGATGTGCCGAAGGAGCGTGTTTTGGAAAGCCTTACCCACAAGCATCTGCGCACCAAAAGAAAGGAGCACCAGACCCTGACTGCAATAAAGCCCGATATATTAGCAGAATCGAAGCCAAGATTGGCCCCGGAACACGCCCAAAAATGTGAGAATGGTAAGCTCCCGCCACAGATGGCGCCTTGCCTGAAAATGGCGCCACTGCTAAAGTTGCCGGATTCTTCTACATCCGCAACCGCAACTCTCAGGTTGAAACTACACTAATGCTGATCAAAAGACTCCGAGGCCTGTTCTCAAGCGACCTGTCCATCGACCTGGGCACCGCCAACACACTGATTTTTGTACGTGATCGCGGAATCGTACTGGACGAACCCTCCGTTGTCGCCATCCGCACCAGCGGGTCCCAGAAAATGGTCGCCGCCGTAGGCGCCGAAGCGAAGCGCATGCTTGGCCGTACCCCGGGCAACATTACCGCCATCCGCCCGATGAAAGACGGCGTGATTGCAGACTTCGTAGTCACCGAAAAAATGCTCCAGCACTTCATCCACAAAGTGCACGAAAACAGCTTCATCACCCCGAGCCCCCGCGTACTGGTGTGTGTGCCCAGCAAATCCACCCAGGTAGAACGCAAAGCCATCCGCGAATCTGCCCTGGGCGCCGGCGCCCGTGAAGTCTTCCTGATTGAAGAGCCCATGGCGGCGGCCATCGGTGCCGGCCTGCCGGTAGAAGAAGCCAGCGGCTCCATGATCGTCGACATCGGCGGCGGCACCACCGAAATCGCCATCATCTCACTGAACGGCATCGTATATGCGGATTCCGTGCGTGTCGGCGGTGACAAATTCGACGAAGCCATCGTCACCTACGTGCGCCGCAACTACGGCAGCCTGATCGGTGATTCCACCGCCGAGCGCATCAAGCACGAAATCGGCTGCGCCTACGAAGGCCTGGAAGTGCGCGAGATCGACGTTCGCGGTCGCAACCTGGCCGAGGGTGTGCCCCGGGCCTTCACCCTGAACAGTGAAGAAATTCTGGATGCCCTGCAGGAATCCCTGGCCCAGATCGTCCAGACCGTGAAAAGCGCCCTCGAGCAGTCTCCGCCCGAACTGGCCTCTGATATCGCCGAGCGCGGCATCGTGCTGACCGGTGGTGGCGCCCTGCTGCGTGGCCTGGACAAACTCATCAGTGAAGAGACCGGTCTGCCGGTGATCATCGCCGAAGACCCGCTCACCTGTGTCGCCCGTGGTGGCGGCAAGGCGCTGGAAGTCATTGATCGCGGTGGCATCGGAATGTTCTCCCAGGAGGGGTGACCCTGTGGGAGGGCTAAGCCATTAAGACCATCTTCGTCCAGGGGCCGGTTCCCGGCTTCAGACTTCTGCTTGTGATTCTGGTATCGGCAGCGTTAATCGCTGCCGATGGCCGTTTTGACAAGCTGGCACCGGTGCGCAGCGTGATTGCTACCGGCCTTGGCCCCGTTTACTGGCTGGGCAACGCGCCCTACCGCTTCAGCGACTGGTTCTCCGGCCTGTTTGTCAGCCGCGACGACCTGCAGCAGGAAAACGAAGAACTCAAAACCCGCCTGCTAATTCTCGAGCGCCGGGCCCTCAAATACGCCGCCCTGGCGTCTGAAAACAACGAACTGCGCCGCCTGCTGAACTCCTCCGAAGTGCTGGATGACCGGGTGATTGTCGGCGAAGTGGTCGCGGTCTCCCCGGACCCTTTCTCCCATGAGGTTGTCATCAACAAAGGCAGCAACGACGGTGTAACGACCGGGCAGGCGGTGCTCGATGCCGAAGGCCTGTTGGGCCAGGTGATCCAGACCAGCCAGTTTACCTCCCGGGTATTGTTGGTGTCGGACAGCAGCCATGCCGTGCCCGTGGAAGTGGTTCGCAACGGCCTGCGCTCGATTCTGCTGGGTAACGGCGAGACCGACGAACTGGAACTGGTGCATGTCCCCGACACTGCCGATATCCGCGAAGGCGATATGCTGGTGAGCTCGGGCCTGGGTGGTCGTTTTCCCCGGGGCTATCCGGTGGCAGAGGTCAGCAGCATTTCCAAGGAGCCGGGCGAGCCCTTTGTGGATATTGTCGCCGTGCCAAAGGCCCGGCTGAACCAGAGCCGCCTGGTACTGGTGGTGTTCCAGCAGAAGGATGAGCCAGCCGAAGCCCCGCTGGTACCGCTCGGAGAAGTGGAGGAGCAGAACTGATGTTGTCGGTGATCAGCTACCCCCTGTTTGCCCTGACGGTTGTGCTGGCGCTGGTGCTCAGTATTTCCTGGTTCCCGGTGGGCTGGTTCGAGTTCCGCCCCGAGTGGCTGGGGCTTATCGTCTTTTACTGGACTTTCCGGGCGCCCGCTCAATTCGGCATCGTGATGGCCTGGTGCCTGGGTCTGTTGCTGGATATCCTGGAATCCACACCGCTGGGCGTCAACGCCATGGCCATGGCCCTGATTGCCTTCCTGGTGCTGACGGTTCATCACCGCCTGCGCATGTATCCCTTGCCCCAGCAGTGTCTGATGGTGTTTCTGTTAGTGGGCATCAACCAGATGCTGGTGCATTTCGTTAAACAGCTGTTCGGCGCCGACACTCCCGGCTTCAGTTACCTATGGCCTGCGCTGACCAGTGCCGTCGCCTGGCCCTTCGTGTCTGGACTGCTCGATAGCCTGAACCGCAAACTCGGATAACCCTATGACCGGCCTGATCCTGGCATCTGCTTCTCCCCGACGTGCCGAGCTGCTGAGCCAGATTGGCGTAAACCACCGGGCCTGCCCGGCGGATATCGACGAAACCCCGCTGGCCGGCGAATCCCCTGAACACTACGTAGAACGGCTGGCCCGGGAAAAGGCCCTGGCGGTTGCTGCTGACCATCCGGAAAACCTGGTGCTGGGTTCAGACACCACCGTGGTATTGGCCGGCGAGATCCTGGCCAAGCCGGAGTCGGATGACCATGCTTGCAGTATGCTGTCCCGTTTGTCCGGGCAAACCCACCAGGTCATGACCGCCGTGGCGCTCGCCAGGGGAAGCGATTGCCAGTCCCGGGTGAGCATCACCGAAGTAACGTTCCGTACCCTGGGCGAGCCGGAAATTCAGGCCTACGTGGCCAGTGGCGAGCCGATGGATAAGGCCGGCGGCTACGGCATTCAGGGCCGTGGCGGTATTTTTGTCAGGGAACTGAAAGGCAGTTACAGTGCCGTAGTGGGATTGCCACTACAGGAAACCGCCGAATTACTCGCTCAGGCCGGTTGTCCGGTCTGGCAGAACTGGCCGCGCAGTAAGGAGAACCAGGCATGAGCGAAGAAATTCTGATCAACGTAACCCCGGTCGAAACCCGGGTGGCACTGGTCGAAAACGGCATGTTGCAGGAAGCCTATATCGAGCGGACCAGCCGCAAAGGCATCGTTGGCAACATCTACAAGGGTAAGGTCGTGCGGGTTCTACCGGGCATGGAAGCAGCGTTCGTGGATATCGGCCTGGAACGGGCGGCGTTTATCCATGCCTCTGACGTAGCCTGCACCCAACAACCCAGCGACGAAGGTGGAGACGGCCCGAAAACCGTGCCCGACATCCGCACCCTGCTGCGCGAAGGCCAGTCCCTGGTGGTTCAGGTTACCAAGGACCCGATTGGCACCAAGGGCGCTCGGCTGACCACCCAGTTATCGATCCCGTCCCGCTATCTGGTCTTTATGCCCGGGGTCAGCCACGTCGGTATTTCCCAGCGCATTGAAGATGAAACCGAACGCGCCCGCCTGAAAACCCTGATCGAAGAAGCCGCAGCCGAAGACAGCGACGTGCAGGGCGGTTACATCATCCGCACAGCGGCAGAAGCTGCCCAGGCGGAAGAGTTGATCGCCGACATGACCTATCTGCACCGGCTGAGTGTGTCTATCAAGGAACGGATCGGCAAGGTGCAGGCTCCGGCCGTTGTTTACCAGGACCTGCCGCTGTTTATCCGCACCATCCGGGACCTGATCCGGCCGCAAACCGAAAAGGTACGCATCGACAGCCGCGAGAGCTACCAGCGGGTGATGGAGTTTGTGCGGGAGTTTGTTACCGAGTTTGCCGACAAGGTTGAGTACTACCCCGGTGAGCGACCGATCTTCGACCTGTATTCCGTGGAAGATGAAATCCAGAAGGCGCTCAGCCGCAAGGTGCAGCTGAAATCCGGTGGCTATGTGATCATCGACCAGACCGAGGCGATGACCACCATCGACATCAACACCGGCGCCTTTGTCGGCCACCGGAACCTTGAAGAAACCATTTTCAAAACCAACCTGGAAGCGGCGCGGGCCATCAGCCGGCAGCTGCGCCTGCGTAACCTCGGCGGCATCATCATTATCGATTTTATCGACATGGAAGACCCGGAGCACCAGCGCCAGGTGCACCGCATGCTGGAAAAAATGCTCGAGCGGGACCACGCCAAGACCAAGATCACCGGCGTGTCGGAGCTGGGCCTGGTTGAAATGACCCGCAAGCGCACCACCGAAAGCCTGGGTCAGGTGCTTTGCGAGCCGTGCCCGATTTGCGACGGCCGGGGTTTCCTGAAAACGGCCGAAACGGTGTGCTATGAAATTTTTCGGGAGATCCTGCGGGTCAACCGGGCCTACGAGGCGGAAAACTACCTCGTGATGGCGTCCCAGAAAGTGGTGGACCGGCTGCTGGACGAAGAATCCGACAATGTGGCCGACCTTGAAACCTTTATCAGTAAGACCATTCGCTTCCAGGTAGAGCCTTTTTACAGCCAGGAGCAGTACGATGTGGTTCTGCTCTGACGCCTGACCGGCGGAACCAGCCGGGGAGTTCTCTGCCATATGTCGAGCCGCGATCAGAACACCGATCAGCCGGAGCTGCCAAAAAGCGGCCCGGTTGGCCGGCTATTGGAGCTGATTGCAGGCGCGGTCTGGTGGTCGATCCTGGTGGTTCTGGTATTGCTTGCCCTGTATGCCGGCATCGGCCGGCAGCTGACCGCCCAGGTCGACCGCTTTTCCGATCGTATTGCGGCTGAAATATCTGCCCAGACCGGGCTGGATGTAGATATTACCCGGCTGTCCTCCAGCTGGAACTGGCTCGACCCGTCCCTGACCGCCTCCGGACTGACCCTCTCCAATCCCGATTCCGGCCGCACCATTGCCGAGCTGGAACACCTGCGCCTGCGGCTGGATTTCCTGGCGTCGGTATCACGGCTTCGGCTGGTGTTCGAGGATTTCGAGGCCGATGGCCTGGTGCTTACCCTGATTCGGGCTCCCGGAGACCAGCTCTCGGACCCGGTCGAGCAGATTGCCGAACTGGAACCGCTCAATGAAGGGGCAGCCCGGGAGTGGCTGAAGCTGGCGGGCCAGTGGTTGTCGGAGCCGGAGGTACGGATTACCCGGGTCAGCCTGGCCATCGGCCAGAACGAGGACGACCTGCGCCATCTCTATATTCCCAGACTTGATTTGCTGTATACCCGTGGGCTGTTCCAGGCTTCCGGTCGTGCCATGCAAAGCGGCACGGCCACCCAGCTAGCCAGCTTTGCGCTGGTAGGGCAGCGTTTTTTCCGGGGCGACTTTACCGGCCAGCTGTATGTAGACGTGGATTCGGGCCGCCTGTTTGATGGCCTGATCGATGACCTGAGCTGGCGCGGCATCCGGGTGGAAGGCTTCGATCTCGGCGGACGGGCCTGGCTGACCTTTGAAAACGGCAACTTGCAGCAGATACAGGGCACCCTGGAAACCCCGTACCTTCAGCTGGGTGTCGGCATGGCGTCACTGGCTCCGCTGGAAGACATCAGCACCCGCTTTGGCTGGCGCCGGGGGGGTGACCTGATGCTGCAGCAATTGCAGTGGCAATGGGATGGCGACCAGGTGGAACCGTTCAGTGTGCGCCTGCTGAACCAGCCCGATTCCTCTGCGCTGGTGGCTGATGCGGTGCCGCTGGGCCCGATCCGGCGGCTGGTGCGGGCTCTGTCTGTCTTGCCCGAGGTGGCCGAAGATGCACTGGACCACTACCGCCCCACCGGCTATCTGGACGACATGCTGCTGGATTTGCCGGAGCAGACCCGGGATTTCATGTTGTCCGGGCAGGTAAGGGGCTTAGGGGTTGAGCCTTGGGGCGGCGCACCTGGTGCCACCGGGCTCAACGGCCGTCTGCAGCTGACAGCCGATCAGGGCTTTGTTGAGCTGGATACCCACCAGCCTGTCACCCTGGGTTTCCCGGAATTGTATACCGGCAGCTGGACTTTTAGCGCCATGACCGGCCGGGTGTCCTGGCAAGTGTCTGGTGGTGTCAGCCGGGTTCGGGCAGATGACCTGGTGTTTTCCTATCAGGACAATACCCGCCTGACCGGTGCCTTCGAGCTGCGGCTGGACCGCGCCGGGGACGACTACCTGGGCCTGCGCGTAGGCGTGGAGAACGCCGAGGCCGGAATGCTGGCGGAATTTGTACCATCGAAAGTGGTCGACGAGGGGCTGTATCAGTGGCTCACCACCCGGATTACCGAAGCCGACATCACCGGCGGCCAGTACTATGGTCACGGCTGGATTGATTCCGGCGCGCCCAAGGGCTCCTTTGTGTCATCCATGTGGTACGAGTTCGAGAATGCCCGGGTTCGCTACGACGACCGCTGGCCGGAGGTAGAGGCCGCCGCCGGCCGGGTTGAAGTCCAGAATGCCGACACCCTGGTTACCCTGAACAGGGCCCGGACCGGGGGCCTTGAGGTCAGCGAAGGCGTGGTCCGGGTGGTGCCGGGCAGTGACGAGCAGCCTACCCGGGTGCTGGTGGATGTGGCATCCGGCGTGCCGGGCGAGGCAGTCGCCTGGTGGATGGCCAACAGCCCCTTGGGCGAACTGGCAGGGCAGGCGGTCAGTGGCGCCGGGTTTGCCGGCCAGTTCCAGCTCGGCCTGAACATCGATATTCCCCTGAGCGATGGCGCTGATACCGCCGTGCAGGCCCGGGTTCAAACCGAAAACGGCGGTTTCCGCCTGCCTGGGCCCGACCTCAGCTGGACCGGAATCCGCACGGACCTGACCTACCACACCGAACGGGGTTTTTCCGGTGGCCCGGTCCATGCCCGTTTTATGGATCAGCCGGTCAGCGTCTCGTTCACACAGAATGCGGCGGGTGATGCACTGTCGATCCGCCAGGACGGCCGCCTGGCCCTGCCGGCGTTCTTGCAGCAGTGGGAGCCGGGTGAGGACAGCAGCTTTGGCCTGGCGGGTACCCTGGATTACAGCGGGCGGATGCGGATTGATGCCAGCGGGCCCTCGAGCATTGTGATGACCTCCGACCTTGCCGGCCTGAACGTAGACTGGCCGGAACCGCTGGGCAAAACCGCCGACCAAACCGCGCAGCTGGAAGCCCGGGTTGATCCTTTCGCTCCGGAAGGTGTGCGCATTACCGGAGACTGGCAGGACCGGATGGCGTTCGACCTGCTCTGGAAGGAGTCTGCCGTGGACCTGCAGTTTGATTACCTGAGCCTGGGCAGCCACCGGCTCACCGATATCACCATCAGCGCGCTGGACCTGGGCGACCGCTGGGTGGTCAATACCGAATCGGAACGGGCCGCCGGCCGGGTTGTTATTCCGCAGGGCGACGGCGTGGTTGAGGTCGACCTGCACACACTGCACCTGAGCCGGGAGGACGCTTCAACCGAACAGGACCAAGCGCCTGAGCTGCTGACCCTGGAGCAACAGCTGGAAGCCTTCCGCCAGCTGGATATTGGCAGCTGGCCGGATGTGGACGGCCGCATCAGTAACCTCAAGCTTGGGGGTGAGTCGGCGGGCAGCTGGAGCTTCCGGTTGCGCCCGGCCCCGCACCAGCTGAATGTGGAGGCCATTGAAGGCCGCCTGGGTGCCCTGGAGCTGACAGGCGACATGGTCTGGCGGGTCGTGGATGACCGGGAAACCACCCGCTTTCAGGGCCAGCTGACCGGCGGTGCCCTGAAAGACCTGGAAGCCCTGACCGGCAGCTCCATCCCCATGACCAACCAGGCCACGGCGGTGGAGCTGGATATTGACTGGCCTGGTGGCCCCAATGATATCGGCCTGAGTGCGCTCAGCGGGGAAGTCAGCGTGCGGCTGGACGATGGCGTGATCCTGGAGCAGAACAACTCGGCCCAATTGTTCCGGGTCTTCAACCTGCTGAACACCGACACCCTGTGGCGCCGCCTGCGCCTGGACTTTTCCGACCTGTACGAGCGGGGCGTGGCCTTTGATGCTATTTCCGGCAAGGCCCGCATCAGTGACGGACTGGTTACCATGGACCCGGAGCTGCAACTGGTGGGCCCGTCCGGTGCCTTCAAGATCAACGGCACCACCAACATGGCCGATGAAAGCCTGGATATGCGACTGGTGGTGGTGTTACCGGTTACCCAGAACCTGCCCCTGGCTGCCATACTGATGGGAGCCAGTGCGCCGATTGGTGGCGCCCTGTTTGTGCTGGACAAGATCCTTGGCGACCCCTTGAGCAAACTGACCAGCGCCACCTACAGTGTCACCGGTAGCTGGAGCGAACCCGAAGTTGATCTGCGCAGTGTGTTTGATACTGCTGAACAGTAAGGAGGGAAGGATGACACAGGTAGCCGCCATACAGATGGTCAGCAGCCACGATGTTGCAGCCAACCTGGACGAAGCCGGGCGCTTGCTGGCCGAAGCCGCAGGGCAGGGCGCGAAGGTGGCCGTGCTTCCCGAGAACTTTGCCGTACTGGCCACGGGGAAGATGCGTGGCTGCGGTGAGCAGGAGGCCGGGCCGGAACCGGTCATCCGCCGTTTCCTGGCTGACCAGGCCCGGCAAAACAAACTCTGGATTGTCGGCGGCTCCCTGCCGCTGGCGAACCGGCCTGACGGCAGCGATATTCCGGACCGGGTGCGGGCCAGCTGCCTGGTGTATGACGACCAGGGCCACGAAGTCGCCCGCTATGACAAAATCCACCTGTTCGATGCCATGGTGGACGATGCCCACGGCCAGTACCGGGAGTCAGACAGCTTCGAGCCCGGGCAGCAGGTGGTTACCGTGGATACGCCGGCGGGCAGGCTGGGGCTGGCAATCTGCTACGACCTGCGCTTCCCGGAGTTGTTCCGGGCGCTACGGGAGCAAGGGGCAGACTGGGTATGCCTGCCCAGCGCCTTCACCTGGCAGACCGGTGATGCCCACTGGCATGCCCTGATTCGTGCCCGGGCCATCGAGAACCAGGTATGGGTGGTGGCAGCCGGGCAGGGTGGTCAGAACAGCGAACGCCGCAAAACCTACGGCCATAGCTTGATTTGTGATCCCTGGGGCGAGGTGGTCTGCGAACTAGAGCAGGGCCCCGGCGTGGTGCTGGCAGACCTGGACCTGGAGCGGCTGGAACAGCTGAGAACCCGCATGCCGGTGTGGCAGCACCGGCGCTTGTAAAGCGGTGGGGCATTGTGCCCCGCCGTGATTACTGCTGCTCGGCGTCGTCAATCCATTCCCGCAGGGCGCGGAACAGTTTTCGGGACTGGCCGGTATTCTTCTCTTTCTCCACATCCTTGCGGGCGTTGCGCACCAGGTTGCGCAGATGCTGCACCTCGGCGGTCGGACAGTAGTCGATAAACTCGCCCACCACCTTGTCGCCTTCGGCGATCATCCGGTCGCGCCAGCGCTCGGCCAGGTGGTGCCGGCGCGTGTGTTCCTCGCTGCCGGCGTGGAAGGCATCAATGGCCCGGCTCACCGTTTCAGGGTCATCTTCCTGGCGGATCACCTTGCCGATGTATTGCAGGTGCCGGCGCCGGGCTTCGCGCTGGTTAATCCGGCGTGATTCCACAATGGCGGCTTTCAGGGTTTCGCTGATGGTCAGCGAGGCCAGTTGTTCATCGCTCAGGTCCAGCATGCGTTTGCCCAGTTCCTGCAGAGCGTGCATTTCCCGTTTGAGCTGGGATTTACTGGGGCCGAAATCTTCCTCGAACTGGTCTTCGTGTTGGTCTGTCATGGCAATAAGGCTTGTCTGTCAGGCGTAGAAAAGGGTGGCCAATCCCAGGAAGGCCATGAAACCGACAACATCGGTTACCGTTGTCAGGATAACGCTGCCGGCCAGCGCCGGGTCAATGTTCCGGGATTTCAGGAACAGCGGCAACACCGTGCCCACCAGGGCCGCAGCTACCAGGTTGATCACCAGGGCAGCGGCAATCACCGCACCAATCAGCCAGTCGTTGAACCAGAGCACCGCGGCGGTCGCCACCACCAGGGCCCATAACAGGCCGTTGAGTACGCCGGAGAGAAACTCCCGGTTCAGCAGCCAGCCTACGTTGGCGCCGCTGATCTGGCCCACGGCCATGCCTCGGATAACCAGGGTCAGGGTCTGGCTGCCGGCAATGCCGCCCATGCTGGCCACGATAGGCATCAGTACCGCCAGAGCCACCACCTTGGAGATGGTTTCTTCAAACAGGCCGATGACTGCCGAGGCGGTAAAGGCGGTAATCAGGTTTACGCCCAGCCAGACGGCCCGGCGCTTGGTGGTTTTCATCACCGGGGCAAAGGTGTCTTCGTCTTCATCCAGGCCGGCCATGCTCATCAGGGAATGGTCGGCGTCGTCCCGGATAACGTCGACCACGTCATCGATGGTGATCCGGCCGAGCAGGCGGTTGGTTTCATCCACCACCGGTGCGGAGATCAGGTCGTAGCGCTCGAACAGGGTGGCAACCTTGGTGTCGGACAGGGTGACGTGGATCGGCTCTATATCGGTATCCATAACCTCCCGCACGGTGGCGCCGGGATTGGATACCAGCATGCGGGTAATGGGCAGAATACCGATAAATTCGTCGCGCCGGCTGACCACAATCAGGCTGTCGGTCATCGGCGGCAGGGTACGGTGCCGGCGCAGGTAACGCAGAACAACGTCAATGGTGATGTCCGGGCGCACCGTCACCGTATCGGTGTTCATCAGACCACCGGCGGTGTCTTCCGGGTACGAGAGTACTTCCTCTACCCGCTGCCGGTCCTGCTCGTCCATGGTATCCAGGACTTCCTGGATCACCGTATCCGGCAGCTGCTGCAGCAAGTCGGCCAGGTCGTCCGATTCGAAGTCTTCCAGCAGGTTGGCCAGTTCCTGGGCGTTGAACTCGCTCAGGAAGTCGGCCCGGATGTCGTCCGACATGTACTGGAGGACTTCACCTTCCAGCTGCTTGTCGACCAGCTTCCACAGCAAAACCCGCTGCCGTGGCGGGGAAGATTCCAGCAGGTGGGCAATATCACTGGGGCTCAGGCCGCCATTCAGGATGCGCGCTACCTGTTTGAGGGCACCACTGTCTAGGGCCTCACTGAGGGAGCGAAGCCGCTGTCGGGCCTGACTTTTTTCCAGAATGTCGGTCATGAAACCACCTGCGATCAGAAAACCTTTGTATTATAGCGGAGTTAGGTTACACAGGTGAGGAAGACTTGTAGGTGAATGGCGAAGTTTTATTCACCCTCGCCGAAATAGTCGTCGATCAGTGCAACCAGGGCGTCGATGGCTTCCTGTTCGTCCGGGCCATCGGCGGCCAGCTCCACTTCGGTACCCTGGCTGGCGGCCAGCATCATCACCTGCATGATGTTGCGGGCATCCACTTCCCGGCCCTTGGCCTTCAGGGTGATCTTGCTGTCAAACCGGGAGGCGGTGGTGACCAGCTTGTTGGTGGCCCGGGCGTGCAGCCCGAGCTTGTTGATAATGGTGATGGGGCGGCAGATCATGGCGGCTCAGATCTCCCCCCGGGCTTGCAGGTGAGGCAACTCGGTATGGCGCACCTGCACGTTGCGGTACTGCTTGCGGAAGTAAGCGCCCAATTGCTCGCACACATACACCGACCGGTGCTGGCCACCGGTGCAGCCGATGGAAATGGTCATGTAGCTGCGGTTGCTGTCGGCAAAGGACGGTAGCCAGGTGTTCAGGAAACCGGTGAGGTCGTCCACCATTTGCCCGGTCAGCGGTTCCCGCTCCAGGAAATCGATTACCGGCTGGTCGGTGCCGGTGTGCTTGCGCAGGCTGGTGTCCCAGTACGGATTGGGCAGGCAGCGCACGTCGAATACATAATCGGAATCCACCGGCACGCCGTGCTTGAAACCGAACGACTGGAACAGCAGGGCGATTTCCTGTTCCCTGCGGCCGGCCACCCGCTGTTTCACCATGTCGCGCAACTCGTACATGGACAGGCCGGTGGTGTTGATATACAGGTCGGCCAGCTTCGACAGCGGTTCCAGCAGCTGTTTCTCGTTGCTGATGGCTTCGCGCAGGGAGGTCTTGTCGTCGCTCAGGGGGTGCTTGCGCCGGGTGGCGTGGAACCGCTGCAGCAGGGATTGCTCGTCGGCATCCAGGAAGATGATTTCGATCTCGATCCCGGTATCACCCAGCCGCTGGTAGATGTCCTCGAAATTGGCCAGTTCACCGGACAGGTTGCGGGCATCGATACTGACCGCCATTTTCTTCAGGCGGCCGGGGGCCTCGTGGGCCACGGCTTCCCGGGTCAGGGGAAACAGCAGGCCGATGGGCAGGTTGTCTATGCAATAGAACCCCAGGTCTTCCAGTACGTGCAGTGCCGTACTCTTGCCCGACCCGGACCGGCCACTGACGATGATCAGCTTCATGGTTAGGCTTCTCCCGTACTTTGACAGCCCTCGGTTACTGGCTGTCGGTGGTCATGCCCTTATACAGGGAGTCGGCATCCTGGCATTTGCGCAGGCGCTCGCAGAATGCGCTGTCGTTGAAACGTTCGGCAAGCTGGCTCAACAGCTCCAGGTGCTCGCTGGTGGCTTCTTTGGGCACAACCAGGGCGAACACCAGGTCTACCGGCTGGTTGTCGATGGCATCGAAGTCCACCGGCTCGGCCAGGGTCATCAACACTCCGATTACCCGATCCAGGCCTTCCAGGCGGCAGTGGGGTATGGCGATACCCTGCCCGATACCTGTGCTGCCAAGACGCTCCCGGGACACCAAGTTGTTGAAGATGTCGTTATCGTTGAGAGTCTCGTCCTGATAGTGAATCCGCTCGGCAATAAACTCCAACACCCGTTTCTTGCTGGACGCCGGTACCTGGCACAGCGTCAGTGCCGGGGCCAGGATGTTGTCGATGGTCAGGGATGTATCGCTCATGGATTAACTGTGAACCCGTAAAAAAAAGGCTGCGGCCGGTAGCCCTGCCGCAGCTCGTTCGATTGAATTACCCGGTAGCCTGCGCCTGAAGGCGCTTAGCCGTTACCGTGCATCCGGTCTACGTTCTTTTCCTTGTGCTTGAGGATCTGGCGGTCAAGCTTGTCCACCAGGGCATCGATTGCCGCGTACATATCCTCGTTTTCAGCCTTTGCGTGAACCTCGCCACCCACAACGTGGAGGGTAGCTTCGGCCATCTGGCGAACTTTCTCAACTTCCAGCGTCACCTGACAGTTACTGATGTGGTCAAAGTGGCGCTCAAGCTTCTCGAACTTGGTGTTGACGTAATCCTTCAGTGCAGGGGTCAGTTCTACGTGATGGCCTGAAATGTTGAGTTGCATTGGCGTCTCCTGTTGTCATCATGCCGGCGTTCCGCCGGACTGAGTACCAGGGCTTCGTGCCCCGGTGAATATTGGTAAACGATTGTCGGTAAAGGCTTAAACCAGTCGCTTGCGTTCGTTCGAAGGAGGTATGTGCATGGCCTCCCGATACTTGGCCACGGTGCGCCGGGCCACGTTGATACCCTGTTCCCCTAGCATGGCCGCAATTTTGCTGTCGCTCAACGGCTTTTTCGGGGTTTCCTCTGCAATCAGTTTCCTGATCATGGCACGAATTGCCGTAGAGGAACACTCCCCGCCTTCGGCGGTGCCCACGTGGCTGGAGAAGAAATACTTCAGCTCGAAGATGCCCCGGGGTGTGTGCATGTATTTCTGGGTGGTTACCCGGGAGATGGTGGACTCGTGCATCTCCACGGCCTGGGCGATGTCCGACAGGATCAGGGGCTTCATGGCCTCCTCGCCCTGGTCCAGGAAGCCCTGCTGGTGCTCGACAATGCGGGTGGCCACTTTCAGCAGGGTTTCGTTACGGCTCTGCAGGCTCTTGATGAACCACTTGGCTTCCTGCAGCTGGTCGCGCAGGTAGGTGTTGTCGGCGCTGCTGTCGGCCCGGCGAATCAGCGAGGCGTAGCTGGCGTTCACCCGGATGCGCGGGGCAATTTCCGGGTTCAGTTCCACCCGCCACCGGCCTTCATGCTTGCGTACGATCACATCGGGGATTACGTAGTCGGTATCACCGTGATCAATCACATCCCCCGGTTTCGGGTTCAGGCTGGTAATCAGGGCCAGGACTTCCCGCAACTGGTCTTCCTTCAACCGGCTGCGGCGCAGCAGCTGTGCGTAGTCACGGTTGCCCAGCAGGTGCAGGAACTGGGTGACAACCTGGCGCGCCTGGCGCAGCCAGGGGGTGTCCGGTGGCAGCTGGTTCAGCTGGATCAGCAGGCATTCCTGAAGGTCCCGGGCAAACACACCCGGGGGGTCGAAATGCTGCAGCCGGTGCAGCACGGCTTCCACCTCATCCAGGTCCAGTGGGTCTTCATCGCTGTCTTCACGCAGGCCGGCGTGGATTTCGTCCAGCGGCGAGGTGAGATAGCCCCGGTCGTCCACGGCGTCCATCAGGGCGTGCGCGATGGCCTGGTCCCGTTCGCTCAGGGGGGTGAGGTTCAGCTGCCATTCCAGGTGATCCCGCAGGGTTTCCGTAGGGGAGTTGCGGGTTTCGAAGTCCGAGTCGTTCTCGTCGTCGTCTTTTGGAGTGCTGGCCGGGGCGGTTTGGTAGATGTCTTCCCAGGCGGTATCGACCGGCAGGTCGTCAGGAATGGTGTCGGTAATGTCGTTTTCCGAGTTCCAGTCCGGCCCGTTTTCGGATTCGTCCCAGTCGTTGCTGCTTTCCGGGGCGTTGTCATCCTGGGCGCTGGCGGTTTCGTTATCCTGGTCGTCAGAACTTTGCGGTTCGGTGGTGTCATCCGGGCCGTGGTCGTCGTCCTCGGCGGTTTCCAGCATGGGGTTGGAGTCCAGCGCCTGCTGGATTTCCTGCTGGAGATCGAGGGTAGAAAGCTGCAACAAGCGAATGGCCTGCTGCAACTGGGGCGTCATGGTCAGGCTCTGGCCCAGTTTTAGCTGTAACGAGGCTTTCATAACCATGGCTTTAGATCCATAACAGACTGGTATCCCGGTAAAAAATCGAATTTCCTTGCAAGATCTTTGCCGAGTTTACTTGTTACCGTTCTGCAACACAATCAGACCTCGGTGAAAGGGCGGGGCGTTCCGCTTAAAGGCGGAATTCGTCCCCGAGATACACCTCTTTTACCTGCTGGTTGGCGAGGATGGCCTCGGAGTTGCCGGAGGCAATGATGTGGCCGCCGGACACAATGTAGGCGTTCTCACAGATATCCAGGGTTTCCCGCACATTATGGTCGGTAATCAGTACGCCAATGCCCTTATCCCGCAGGTGCCGGATAATGTGTTTGATGTCGCTGACGGAAATGGGGTCTACCCCGGCGAAGGGCTCGTCCAGCAGGATGAAGGCAGGCTCCATGGCCAGGGCCCGGGCAATTTCCACCCGGCGACGTTCGCCACCGGACAGGGCCATGCCGAGGCTGTCCCGGATATGGGTGATGTGAAATTCTTCCAGCAGCTCTTCCAGCTTGGCTTCCCGGCCGGCCCTGTTCAGGCCCTTGCGGGTTTCCAGGATGGCCATGATGTTGTCCCGCACGGTGAGTTTGCGGAATACCGAGGCTTCCTGGGGCAGGTAACCGATACCCTTGCGGGCGCGGCCGTGCATGGGCAGCGGAGTGATGTCCTGGCTGTCGATGGTGATGCGGCCCCGATCTGCCGGCACCAGGCCTACGATCATGTAAAAGCAGGTGGTTTTGCCGGCGCCATTGGGGCCCAGCAGGCCGACGATTTCTCCGGAGCGGATCTCCAGGGAAACATCCAGGACCACTTTTTTCTGCTTGTAGCTTTTGGCCAGATTACTGGCCCTGAGTACTGCCATCAGAACCTTCCCCGTTGCTGGACTGGCCGGTGTTACGCGGCTGGATGACCATTTCGACCCGGCCGGAACCGCCGGTTTCTGTACTGCCGCCCTCGGCGGTAACCACCCGGCTGACCGTATTGTAATGAATAACATCACCCTTGAAGGTGTTGCCCGCCTGTTCGATGACGGCCTGGCGCTCGAAGGTCAGCTGGTTGTCTTTTGCGGCCCAGGTAATGTTCAGGGCGCTGGCATTGGTCATGCCTTCGCCTTCCCGGGAGGGCTGGCGGTAATGGGCGGGAGATCCGCTGGCTTCAATGCGGCTCAGGCCCTGGTCGTCCCGGTACAGCACCACCCGCTGGGCTTCCAGCCGGGTGCGGCCCTGCACCAGTTCCACCTCGCCGGTGTAGGTGGCCACGCCGGCGCTGTCATCCAGCCGGGCGGAGTCGGCACTCACCTGGATGGGGGTGTTCGAGTCCATATCAAAGGCCATCGCCGGGGCGGCCAGCATCAGCGCGGCAGCCAGCAGCGCCGGCGGATAAAAACGGAGCTTACCTGACGGTTTCATATTGCCCTTCCACCCGGGAGTTGAGTTCCAGTATGCGTTGATCAATCCAGGCCTTCATTCCGGTGGCCTGGGTGGTACCGAACGGCTCGGTAATGGTTACCGGCAGGTCGGTGAATACGGTGCCTTCGTTGTTGTCCAGGGTCAGCGCTTCGGTGGCCAGCGTGGCCCGGGAGTCGCCGCTGGTGCGCAGTACGGTCACGTTACCTTCCAGGTGCATCAGCCCCTGAGATTGCAGCAGGCTACCTGCATCGGCTTCAATTATCCACGGTTCGGCCTCACCCTCGCCGAACAGGCGGGCGCGCGGGTCTGTCATCCTGGCGCTGCTGTCGTGATCGAACTGCTCGATGCGGGGGCTGGTCATGTGGATTTCCAGGGTGCCCTGTTCATTCCAGGCCCGGTAGTCGGCGCCCACCACGAAGCCGTCCGGCTCGGCGGGGCCCCGAAGCTGTGCCGCTTCGGGATCGGGTACCGGTGGCTCGCCGCTTTGCCACATCAGGTAAACCGTGGCGGCAACCGTAGCCGCCAGGGCCAGGGTGCGCAGCCAGGGTGTGCCGGCCTGTGAGGAAAAGAACCGCCGGATCATGCCCGGTCGTCCTGTGATTCGGCCAGGTAGGGGGCCAGGGTGTTTTCCAGCTGGCCCTGGGCCCAGAGAATCAGTTCGCAGGCTTCGCGCACGGCGCCCTGACCGCCCGCTGCCTGTGTGCAGTAGTCGGCATGCCGGCGTACCAGCCAGTGGCCGTTGGGCACGCTGATGCCAAGGCCCGCGTACTGCAGGGCAGGGAGGTCCGGCAGGTCATCGCCCATGTAGCCGATTTGCCCGGCGGTAATGTCCATGTCAGCCACCAGTTCCTGCAAGGCCACCCGCTTGTCTTCCCGGCCCTGCATCAGGTGGCTGATGCCCAGGTCGTTCATGCGCTTTTCGGTGAGCGGCGAGCGCCTTCCGGTAATCACCGCCACGGTAATGCCGGCATGCATCAGCTGTTTCAGGCCCAGGCCATCCAGGATGTTGAAGGTTTTCAGCTCGTCGCCGCCGGCGCTGAAGTACAGGCGGCCATCACTCATAATGCCGTCTACGTCAAAGGCCACCAGGCGGATGGCGGCGGCTTTGGCTTTCAGTGCGTCGTTCCACTGGTTTTGCAGGGGGTGAACCATGCCGGTCATTCAGATAACCCCCGCGCGCAGCAGGTCGTGCATGTTGATGGCGCCGGTCAGCTGGCCGTTTTCATCGGTGACCGGCAGGGCGTTGATCTTCAGTTCTTCCATCATGTTCAGGGCTTCGGCGGCCAGGTGGTCGGCGCGGATGGTTTTGCCGTGGCGGGTCATGACATCCCGGATGACAGTGGTGTGCACATCCACGGATTTGTCCAGGGTACGGCGCAGGTCGCCGTCGGTGAAGATGCCGGTCAGTTCGCCCTTTGTATTCACTACCGTGGTCATGCCCAGGCCCTTGCGGGTGATTTCCAGCAGCGCGGTGCTGAGGCTGACATCCTCGAAGACTTTCGGAATCGCGTCGCCAGAATGCATGATGTCGGAGACCCGCAGCAGCAAGCGCCGGCCCAGGCTGCCGCCGGGGTGGGAGAACGCGAAGTCTTCCGCGCTGAAGCCGCGGGCTTCCAGCAGGGCAACGGCCAGGGCATCGCCCATCACCAGGGTGGCAGTGGTGCTGGATGTGGGCGCCAGCCCCAGGGGGCAGGCTTCAATAGCCACGCTGACATCCAGGTTGGCAATGGCTTCCTTGGCCAGGACCGAGTTGGGGTTGCCGGTCATGCTGATCAGCGGAGCGCCCATGCGCTTGATCAGGGGCAGGATGGTAACCACTTCGCTGGTGCTGCCACTGTTGGAGATGGCAATGACCACATCCTGCGGGGTAATCATGCCCATGTCGCCGTGGCTGGCTTCGCCGGGGTGGACAAAGAATGAAGGAGTGCCGGTGCTGGCCAGGGTGGCGGCAATCTTGTTGCCGATGTGGCCGGATTTGCCCATGCCGGTCACCACCACGCGGCCCTTGCAGGCCATGATGACCTCGCAAGCCCGGGTGAAGTCGCCGTTAATGCGGCCTTCAAGGGCTTCGATAGCTTCCCGTTCGATGCGGATGGCCCGCAAGGCAGAGGTGCGGTAGTCCTGGCCACCTGAAGAATTGGAGTCTGTCATCTCGGCTGGTTTTCCCTCTGTCCGCTTGCTCGGTCTGGCTGCCCCGGCTACCATCCGGGCCGTGAGCGATTGGCTGGCAAGTATATCATTTATGAACCTCTTGTCTTAATGTAGGCGCTCCCCGAGAAGGATGGATTATGGAGTCATCTGCTTACATAACACTTAAGGATGTGGTGTTTTCCCGAGGTGGTCGCCGCATTTTCGACGGCGTAACGCTGGACATACCCAAGGGCAAGATCACCGCCATTATGGGCCCCAGCGGCACCGGCAAGACCACGCTTTTGCGCCTGATCGGCGGCCAGCTAAGGCCGGATTCCGGGAAGGTTACCGTGGACGGCCACAATGTGCCGGCCCTCAAGCGCAAAGACCTATACCGGCTGCGGGAAAAAATGGGCATGCTGTTCCAGAGTGGCGCCCTGTTCACTGACCTGAGCGTTTATGAAAACGTTGCTTTCCCCCTTCGGGTTCACACAAAGTTGCCGGAAGACATGATTCGCGACATCGTGCTGATGAAGCTCGAAGCCGTGGGCCTGCGTGGTGCCCGCAAACTCATGCCTTCCGAACTGTCCGGCGGCATGACCCGCCGGGTCGCACTGGCCCGAAGTATTGCCCTGGACCCGGAACTGATCATGTACGACGAGCCCTTCGCCGGGCAGGACCCCATTGCCATGGGCGTGCTGGTGAAGCTGATCCGGGATCTGAACAGTTCCATGGGGCTGACCAGCGTGCTGGTCTCCCACGATGTGCCGGAATCCCTCAGCATTTGCCACTACGCCTGTATCCTGGCGGACGGCAAGGTGATCGGAGAAGGTACTCCGGAGGAGTTGCGCGAGCATCCGTCTGACCGAGTCCAGCAATTTCTGAATGGCCAGCCCGATGGCCCGGTGCCGTTCCATTATCCGGCCAGCGATGCCGCTGCGGACTTCGGCGTAACCGGAGGCGCACTATGATCGACCGTATTGCCGACCTGGGCCGTGGCGGGCTGGATGTCATTTCTTCCTTTGGCCGGTCCGGGCGCTTCCTGGTGGGCGTTCTGGCAGGCATTCCCCGGCCGGCGACCGGGTTCCCGCTGTTGCTGCGCCAGCTGTATTTTGTCGGCGTACTTTCGCTGGCCATTGTGGTGGTGTCCGGGCTGTTTATCGGCATGGTGCTGGGCCTGCAGGGCTACACCATTCTCAGCGATTACGGCTCCGAAGCTGCGATTGGCCAGATGATCGCCCTTACGCTGGTGCGAGAGCTGGGGCCGGTGGTAACGGCTCTGCTGTTTGCCGGTCGGGCCGGTTCCGCACTGACTGCAGAGATCGGCCTGATGAAAGCCACCGAGCAGCTCTCCAGTATGGAGATGATGGGTGTGGACCCCTTGCGCCGGGTGATTGCGCCCAGGCTCTGGGCCGGATTCATCGCCATGCCGGTACTGGCTATCATCTTCTCTGTAGTGGGTATCTGGGGCGGCATGCTGGTTGGCGTGGACTGGCTGGGCGTGTTTGAAGGCGCGTTCTGGGGCAATATGCAGTCGTCAGTGGATTTTGTGGATGACGTGCTGAATGGCGTTATCAAGAGCGTGGTGTTCGGGTTTGTCTGCGCCTGGATTGCGGTGTATCAGGGCTATGATTGTGTGCCCACCTCCGCCGGCATCAGTTCTGCCACCACCAAAACCGTTGTTTATTCATCGCTGGCGGTGCTCGGGCTGGACTTCGTCCTGACGGCCGTCATGTTCGGCGATTTCTGATCAAATTTTCAGGGAGCCTGCAATGGCACAAAGAACCACAGAAGTAATCGTAGGCCTGTTCATGATCGCCGGGTTGGCCGCCCTGCTGTTCCTGGCATTGCAGGTGAGCGGACTGTCGCCGAAATCGGCCGGTGATCGTTACACCCTCTATGCCAACTTCAATGACACCGGAGGCCTGGCGCCCCGGGGCAAGGTGTCGATGGCGGGTGTAACCATCGGTGCCATCGAATCCATCGAGTTGGATACCGAAACCTTCCAGGCTCGGGTAGTGCTGGCTATCGATGCCGGCATCGACAATATCCCGGCGGACAGTGCAGCAGTAATACGTACATCCGGCCTGCTGGGAGATCAGTACATTGATATATCTGTTGGTGGCGACCTTGAGTCCCTGAACCCGGGCGACACCTTTTATTCCACTCAGTCCGCCATGAACCTGGAGCGGCTGATCAGTAACTTTGCCTCCGGACGCTGATGCCGGGCAGAGCACAGAAACGAATACGGGAGAACACAATGCTTGCCCTGAAACAACGATTCATCTGGATGTTTGCCATGGTTGCCCTGGTGGCGGGCCAGGCCTGGGCCGGTCCGGAAGATGACCTGAAACAGTATGTAGACGAAAACACCCAGAAGCTGGTGCAGAAGCTCAATGAAGAAAAGGGCCTTTACGAGCAGGACCCGGAAGCCTTCTACGCCAGCATGGATGAAACCCTGGACCAGTTTGTGGATTTTCGCCGCATTGCGGCCCGGGTGATGGGGCGCTACGCTCGCCAGACTTCCCCCGAACAGCGGGACGAGTTTGTGGCCAAGTTCAAGCGCAGCCTGTTCGATAGCTACGCCCAGGCGCTGGTGAGTGCCGAGAACTTCGAAATCAACGTGCTGGACGCGGAAATCCTGGCTCAGAACGACGACCGTGCGTCTGTGCAGATGGAAGTAATCAGCGCGTCCGGCAACCGCTATCCGGTCACCTACTCCATGTACCGCAATGGCGAAGGCCGCTGGATGATGGAGAACGTCATTGTGGAAGGCGTGAACATTGGCCTGGCGTTCCGGGATCGATTTGCCCAGGAAATGGAACAGAATCGTGGCCAGGTTCAGGCCGTGATCGATGGGTGGGGCGATGCCGTTGAAGCCCTGAAACTTGATGAAGAGCTGGACCGTTCATGACTGCTCCGGCTGTCGAGCTCTCAGGTAATACACTCGCCGTAACCGGTGAGGTGAATGCCGATACCGTGATCGCCCTGCGCAAGCAGGGTGAACAATTGATCGGGGCGGCCAGCGGCCCGTTAACCGTTGACCTTTCCGGCCTGGCCACCGCCCACAGTGTGGTGTTGTCCATGCTGTTGTGCTGGCACCGGCTGGCCCTGGAAAAACAGCAACCCCTCACATTTCAGGGTGCCAGCGACCGCCTGTTGTCGTTGGCCGCCCTCAGCAATCTGGAAGACCAGATTCCCGGATTTGCCACACACAGCTGACCGGCGCCCGGGAATTGGTTACAATTCCGCCCCTGATTTCAAACCAGTCGAGGAATCCCTATGGACGCCGCCCAGGTTACCGAACTTGTGAAAGAAGCCCTGCCCGGTTGCGAGGTTCAGGTACAGGTCGATGGCAGCCACTACCTTGTGGTTGCTGTGGGTGACGTATTTGAAGGCCTGCCCACCATCAAACGGCAGCAGATGATCAACAAGGTACTGTTCCAGCACATTATGGACGGCACCATTCACGCCCTTCACCCGAAAGCCTACACCCCGAGCGAGTGGGCCGAGCGGCAGGCCCAGGCCTGAACAGCACAGGACAAGTATTGTGGACAAACTTCTGATCGGGGGCCGCAAGCCCCTGGATGGCGAGATTCGCATTTCCGGCGCCAAGAACGCGGCACTGCCCATTCTGGCGGCCACGCTGCTGGCCGATGAGCCGGTAACCATCGGCAACCTGCCGCACCTGAACGACATCACCACCATGATCGAGCTGCTGGGCCGCATGGGCGTGGAGCTGATGATCGACGAAAAGATGAGTGTGGAAATTCACGCCAACACCATCAAGCACTTCCACGCGCCCTACGAGCTGGTGAAAACCATGCGCGCCTCCATCCTGGTGCTGGGCCCGCTGGTGGCGCATTTCGGCGAAGCGGAAGTGTCCCTGCCCGGTGGCTGTGCCATCGGTACCCGCCCGGTGAACCTGCACATCCACGGCCTGGAGCTGATGGGCGCAGACATCAAGGTGGAGAACGGCTACATCAAGGCGAAAACCAACGGTCGCCTGAAAGGTGCACACATCTTCATGGACACGGTTACCGTAACCGGTACCGAGAACCTGTTGATGGCGGCCACCCTGGCAGAAGGCAAGACCATTCTGGAAAACGCCGCCCGGGAACCGGAAGTGGTCGACCTGGCCGAATGCCTGATCGCCATGGGTGCAGACATCAAGGGCCACGGCACCGCGACCATCGAGATCAACGGGGTAGAGCGCCTGCATGGTTGCCACTACAACGTACTGCCGGACCGTATTGAGACCGGCACCTACCTGGTGGCGGCAGCGGCGACCGGTGGTCGGGTAAAACTGAAAGACACCCGGGAAGACCTGCTGGAAGCAGTACTGCTGAAGCTGGAAGAAGCCGGTGCGGAAATTACCACCGGCCCGGACTGGATCGAGCTGGACATGAAGGGCAAGCGCCCGAAAGCGGTCAGCCTGCGCACGGCACCGTACCCGGCGTTCCCCACCGACATGCAGGCCCAGTTTGCGGCCATGAATGCAGTGGCAGAAGGCACCGGTACGATCGTGGAAACCGTGTTCGAAAACCGCTTTATGCACCTGCAGGAACTGATCCGCATGGGTGCCGATATCACCCTGGAAGGCAATGCCGCCATCATCAAGGGCGTGGAGCATCTGACCGGCGCGCCAGTGATGGCCACTGACCTTCGGGCTTCTGCGAGTCTGGTGATTGCCGGGCTGGTTGCCGATGGCGATACCATCGTAGACCGCATTTATCACATAGACCGCGGCTATGAATGTATTGAAGAAAAACTGCAGCTGCTGGGCGCAAGTATTCGCCGTTTGCCGGCATAATTAACCAACGGGAAACCGGATAGATCCATGACAGATTCCATCACCATCGCCTTGTCGAAGGGACGAATCCTCGAAGAAACCCTGCCGCTGCTGGCGGAAGCCGGTATTGAGCTGGTGGACGACGTGAAAAAGTCCCGCAAGCTGGTGTTTCCGACCACGGATCCGAACGTGCGGGTACTGATTATCCGTGCCACGGATGTGCCCACTTACGTTCAGTACGGCGGCGCCGATCTGGGCGTGACCGGCAAGGATGTGCTGATGGAGCACGGTGGCGAGGGTTTGTACGAGCCTCTGGATCTGAACATTTCCCGCTGCCGGCTGATGACCGCCGGCAAGAAGGGCGAGCAGCCTTCGGCGGGGCGCATCCGCGTGGCCACCAAGTTTGTGAACCTGGCGCGGCGCTATTACGCGGCTCAGGGGCGGCAGGCGGATATCATCAAGCTTTACGGGGCGATGGAGCTGGCGCCGATTCTGGACCTGGCGGATGAGATTGTGGATATCGTGGATACCGGTAATACCCTGAAGGCCAACGGGCTGGAGCCGCGGGAGCTGATTGATTACATCAGCAGTCGGTTGGTGGTGAACCGGGCTTCCATGAAGATGAAACATGGGCAGATTAACCCCATTATCGAAAAGATGGCACTGGCTGTGGATCGCCGGCGTTCTGAAGCGGAGTAGGGCGTCCTTTTCAACTTGGGTGCTGTCAGCCCTTGGAAAGGCCTTCCCAAGGGCTTTTTTGAACTCTGTACATCGGACGCCGTCAGGTAGGCTCTTCCAAAAATTTGCGGAGCCATGGATGGCGGAGCAGAAGCGCCACATGGATGTGCCGCAGGAGCGGTTTTTGGAAGAGCCTACCTGATGGCGTGAGCTCCCAGGTTGAGAAGCTTTTTGTCGGTGGCCCGCAATTGCAGGCGGGTAATCCGGCAGCTGTGAGTAAACAATCCAACGCAGGATTTGAGATATGAACGACAAGATCACCAGGCTGAATACCACACAGGGCGACTTTGACAGTGCGCTGGCCAAGCTGTTGGCGTGGGATGACAGTGTTGACCATCAGGTGAATGAGTCGGTTCGGCATATCCTGCGTGAGGTGAAAACCCGCGGCGATGCGGCGGTTCTGGAGTTTACCGAGAAGTTTGACCGGTTAAAGGTTAACTCCATGGCGGAGCTGGAGATGGATCAGGGTCGTCTTCAGGAGGCTCTGGAGCGGATTCCCCAGGATCAGCGGGTGGCTCTTGAGAAGGCTGCTGAGCGGGTTCGGGATTATCATGAGCGGCAGAATCAGAAGTCCTGGCAGTATCAGGATGAAGACGGAACGATTCTGGGGCAGAAGGTGACGCCGCTGGATCGGGCTGGTTTGTATGTGCCGGGTGGTAAGGCTGCGTATCCATCGTCTGTGCTGATGAATGCGATTCCTGCCAAGGTTGCCGGGGTTGCCGAGGTGATCATGGTGGTTCCTACGCCGGATGGCGTGGTGAACGACATGGTGCTGGCGGCGGCGGCGATTGCGGGTGTGGATCGGGTGTTCACCATTGGTGGTGCCCAGGCGGTTGCGGCGCTGGCTTATGGCACGGAAACGGTGCCGTCGGTGGACAAGATTGTGGGCCCGGGGAACATTTTCGTGGCCACGGCCAAGCGGGAGGTGTTTGGTGTTGTCGGTATCGACATGATTGCCGGGCCTTCCGAGATTCTGGTGATCTGCGATGGCAAGACCGACCCGGACTGGATTGCCATGGATTTGTTCTCCCAGGCCGAGCACGATGAGCAGGCCCAGAGTATCCTGGTGAGTCCGGATGCGGATTTCCTGGATGCTGTGGAAGCGAGCATCAACAAGCTGCTGCCGACCATGGAGCGTGAAGACATCATTCGCACTTCCATGCTGGGCCGTGGTGCACTGATCAAGGTGGCTGATCTGAAAGAAGCTGCAGAGGTTTCCAACCGCATTGCGCCGGAGCACCTGGAGCTGTCGGTGGAAGACCCGCAGGCGATGCTGGACGACATCCGCCATGCCGGTGCCATTTTCATGGGCCGCTACACTGCAGAGGCTCTGGGCGACTACTGCGCGGGCCCGAACCATGTGTTGCCCACCAGCGGTACTGCCCGGTTCAGTTCCCCGCTGGGTGTATACGATTTTCAAAAACGATCGTCCCTGATTGGTTTTACTCCGGAAGGCGCTGACCGAATGGGGCGTGTGGCTTCTGTGTTGGCGCGCGGTGAAGGCCTTACGGCCCATGCCCGTTCAGCTGAGTACCGTATCAAAGACTGACCGATTCCTGCGGTGTCCTTGGGTGCTGCTGGTCCATCTGAATAGCTTGAGAGCCGGGTTGGTTGTACTGGAAGGTTCGAATAGCAGGGCAGGTAGGGCTTTCCAAAAATTTGCGGAGCCATGGATGGCGGAGCAGAAGCGCCACATGGATGTGCCGTAAGGAGCGGTTTTTGGAAAGCCCTACCTGCCCTGCGAAAACTCCCAAATAAATACAACCAACCCGGCTCCTGCACCATTTTGGAGTTCAAGAGATATGAGTAAATACTGGAGCCCGCTGGTCCGCGAATTGCAGCCGTATGTACCTGGTGAACAGCCAAAAATGGCTAATTTGGTGAAGCTGAACACCAACGAAAATCCGTTTGGTCCGTCGCCGAAGGTGATCGAAGCGATTCAAAAAGAGCTGAACGACAACCTGCGCCTATATCCGGACCCGGAAGGACAGGCGCTGAAAGAAGCTATCGCCGACTACCACGTTGATTTTGCGATCAACGCAAAGCAAGTGTTTGTCGGCAACGGCTCGGACGAAGTTCTGGCGCACATCTTCCAAGGGTTGCTGAAACACGACAAACCGATCCTGTTCCCGGATATCACCTACAGCTTCTATCCGGTTTACTGCGGCCTGTACCAGATCGAAAGTACGGTGATCCCGCTTACCGACAGCTTCGAGATCAACCCGGAAGACTACAAGCGCCCCAACGGTGGCATCATCTTCCCGAACCCGAACGCGCCGACAGGCCGTTACCTGGGCCTGCAACACGTGGAAGAGATCCTGCAAGCCAACCCGGACAGCGTGGTGGTGGTAGACGAAGCCTACGTGGACTTCGGCGGTGATACGGCGATTCGCCTGGTTAACCAGTATCCGAACCTGCTGGTTTGTCAGACCCTCTCCAAGGCCCGTTCGCTGGCAGGGCTGCGTGTTGGCTTTGCGGTGGGTAACGAAGAGCTGATCGAGGCCCTGAATCGGGTTAAGGACAGCTTTAACTCCTATCCGCTGGACCGCCTGGCGTTGGTTGGCGCCGTTGCTGCATTCGAAGACAAACAGTGGTTTGAAGATTCTTGTAGCGGTGTGATTCGTGAGCGGAAGAGAGTGACGGAAGAGCTTGAACAGCGGGGCTTTGAGGTACTGCCGTCTAAGGCAAACTTCGTGTTCGCTCGTCATCCTGACCACGAAGGTGCAGAGATCGCAGCAAAGTTGAGAGAGCAGGGCATCATCGTTCGCCACTTCAACAAGCCAAGGATCAGCGACTTCCTGCGAATCACCATTGGCACCAGCGATCAGAACAACGCTTTGATCAAGGGCCTCGGTTCCCTCGAGGCTGACTAGGGCGTACGCTGGCGTTCGGGTTTTGGTGTAAACGTAAGGGGCCGCAGGGACTTTCCGGAAACCGCTACAAGCACGTCCCTGTGCGCTTCTCTCCGGCCATCCATGGCCTACGAAATTTCCGGAAAGTCCCTGCGCCCCCTTACTCTCAGGCATCTTGCACGCCAGCTATACCTTAATCCAACTGAACCCAAGTTATGAGGTTTGTATGGCTAACAGAAACGACATCCTCGCCAGAATAAACGAATGGCTAGCGCCAGAAAATTTTCAGGACTATGCCCCTAATGGGCTGCAAGTTGAGGGCAGCGAGAATGTAGGCGTTATCGTTTCCGGTGTGACCGCATCACAGGCCCTGATCGACGAAGCCGTAAAACAAAACGCAGACATGATCCTGGTCCACCACGGCTATTTCTGGAAAGGTGAAGATCAGACCATTCGCGGCATGAAAAAGAACCGCATCAAGCAGCTTCTGGACAACGACATAAACCTCGTCGCCTACCACCTGCCACTTGATGACCACCCCGAGTACGGCAACAATCGCCAACTCGCCGATATACTTGGCATCCAGAATCCACGCCCAATGGGTGGATTAGTGTGGCAAGGTGAATTACCCGAAGCCATGTCATCCGAAAAGTTCGGCCTGCACCTCGCCAGAGCCCTGCACCGGCAGCCGCTTCACGTAGGCAATGGCCCGGAAATGATCAAGACTGTCGCCTGGTGCACCGGGGCAGCTCAGGGGTTCATCAACGCAGCTTTGGGTGCGGGTGTCGATGCCTACATCAGCGGCGAGATCTCCGAGCCGACGACTCACACGGCCAGAGAGTGCGGGATTCACTACTACGCGGCCGGCCACCATGCGACCGAACGGTATGGTGTTCAGGCTCTGGGCGAAGCATTAGCAAGGGAATTCGGAGTAATGCACCAGTTCATCGACTGCGATAACCCGGTGTAAATGACACGGCCCCTGAGCTGTTAGGGTCGGTCAGTCTGGGGAACGCCTCTCCAAAAATGTCGTAGGCCATGGATGGCCGGAGAGAAGCGCACATGGATGTGCTTGTAGCGGTTTTTGGAGAGGCGTTTCCCAGACTGGCCAGCCGCCAAACCCAGAAGGCTGGCGGATCCGAGGCGCCTAGTTCTAAGGCCTGTATCTACTCAGTAAAGAATCAGGCAGACCGCTTAGAACCATCCGCATTCAGGCCATAGTCCTCAGCCAAAGTACCCTTGGCTTCCGGATCAGACTTCGGCGCATAATCCCGAGGCGGCTCGGAAGGCTCAGCCTCGGAATGGCCAAGACGACCAGAAGAATCCTGCCCCAGCTCCTCCAGCCAGTCTTCATCATTGCACAGACGATTCGCGCCCCGGGCCATATGCTGATTCACATCCCGGTACGTATCGTTAAACCGCCGCAGCAAATGTGCAGACTCCATAAAGTGCTCATTCACCTGGGCCTGATACCGCGTAAACTCACTACGCAACTCATCAACCTGCTGCTCCGCCCGGCGCTGTCGCAACGAAGCTCCCTGGCCAGACCGGCCAAACATAAGCCCGATGACAATGCCAACCACCAACGCGACAACCGCCGCCACAATCAGGTTTGTCATATAAAAATCGTCCTTTCATTGCCTGCAAGTGAGCCATTCCTCATTCAAGGAGTATAACCCCCCGAACGGATGTATCCCATGCCGAAACACTGCGCCAATCGTCTTATTGCCCCGGCGCCTGTGCGGCGTGGCGAAAAAACGTGAAATAAGCGACAATACTGCGCCCGAAAATCCACCTAGCAGGCAGGAAAATCCTGATGACAGAAGCCATGTCCTCCGAAACCGTCGCGAACCTGACCCCTTGGCAACGCTACCAAAAGGATCTTGAGCGCCCGGACTTTCACAAGGATCCGGCCCAGGAAGATGCCGTAAAGCGCCTGCAGGCACTGTACGACAAACTGGTGGAGGCCGAAAGCGAACGCAGCAAGGGCGGCCTGTCCAAGCTCCGCCGCAAACTGAAGAAGGGTAAGGAAGATCCGGTAAAAGGCCTGTACTTCTGGGGCGGCGTTGGCCGTGGTAAGACCTACCTGATGGACACCTTCTTCGAGGCGCTGCCGTTTGATCGCAAAATGCGTGTGCACTTTCACCGCTTTATGCAGCGGGTGCACAACGAGCTGAAGCAGCTCAAAGGCGAGAAGAACCCGCTGGAAATGGTCGCCAAGAAATTCGCAGACGAAACCCGGGTTATCTGTTTTGACGAATTCTTTGTGTCCGACATCGGCGACGCCATGATCCTCGCCACCCTGATGGATGGCCTGTTCAGCCGGGGTGTTACCCTGGTGTGTACCTCCAATATCGTGCCGGACGGGCTGTATAAAGACGGCCTGCAGCGGGCCCGTTTCCTGCCAGCCATCGCCCTGGTGAAACAGCATACCGATGTGGTGAATGTCGACGGTGGTGTGGACTACCGGCTTCGTACCCTGGAGCAGGCGGAGCTCTACCACTGCCCGCTGGACGACCAGGCCGATATCAGCCTGCGTAACAGCTTCGATGCCCTGGCGGTAGAAGCGGCAAAGCACAGCAAAACCATGGAAATCAACGGCCGCAAAATCCCCGCCGAAGCCCATGCAGACGACGTGGTCTGGTTCGATTTCAAAGCCGTGTGCGACGGCCCCCGCAGCCAGAACGACTACATCGAAATGGCCCGCCAGTTCCACGCCATCATCATCAGCAACGTGCCGCAGCTGGGCAAGAACAACGACGACCAGGCCCGCCGGTTTATCAACATGATCGATGAGTTCTACGACCGCAACGTAAAAGTCATCATCTCCGCCGCCGCGCCCATCACCGAGCTGTACACCGGCGGCAGGTTGAGCTTCGAGTTCGAGCGCACCGAATCGCGGTTGCTGGAAATGCAGTCCCGGGAGTATCTGGAAGCACCGCACAAGCCTTAAAGAGCCATTCGGCCACGGACACTCGTGGCCGCTCTACCCAAGCTTCGCCCTTAGTCATTCCGAAGTGGTTGCACTCCCGAATCTTGTCTATAGTGAGGGAGTGCGAGAACACCATGAACGGAGAGTGACTGCAAAATCATACTTTTGACTGATCAAAGCCCCCACAGGCCTTGGATATAGTGCAAGCATCACGGCACTGTAAGTACAGCCGCCAGGACAAAAACACCAGAACAACCGAGCAGCGACTCAGAACAACAACGGAGTAGCCTTCCAATGACAAGAAAAACTCAACCGTGGCAGCGTTGGACCAAGTTACCACTGGCCGTAGCCATAGCCGCCGGCGTATCCACACCGGCCTCCGCCATTTCGTTTTACATGGGCGATGTAGAAGCTCAGTTCAACACGACGTTGTCTGCGGGTGCCTCCTGGCGGACCGAGGATGCGGACAATCGATTGTTGGCACCCCACGACAGGCCAGCAGGGGCGCCGGTGACCGATTATGCTTCTACCAACAACTACGATGACGGTAACCGGAACTTCGATAAAGGGGACACCGTTTCCAAGATTGTTAAAGGCAACAGTGAGCTGTTTCTTGATTACAGCGTTGACTCCAACTATCTGACCCGTGTGGGTGCCCTTGTTCGCGGTCGTTATTGGTATGACTTTGAGCTCAAGGACGAAGGTCGGCGTTACGTTGAGCTGAACGACGAGGCTAAGGCAAATGCCTCCGGTGGCGAACTGCTGGATGCCTATGTATTCACAGACTGGTATCTGGGCGACATACCGGTCAGTGCCCGCTACGGCAAACAGGTGGTGAGCTGGGGTGAGAGTACCTATATCCAGGGCGGTATCAACACCATTAACCCGGTAGATATTCCTGCCTTCCGTGCTCCCGGTGCCCAGCTGAAAGACGCGCTGCTGCCGGTTGAAATGTTCTATATGTCAGCCGGTATTACCGAGAACATCACAGTTGAAGGCTTTGTACAAGCAGACTGGGAAAAGGTTCGCATAGATGACTGCGGAACCTTCTTTTCTACCGTAGATTTCGTGGCCGATGGTTGTGGCCCGGTGTTCCTCACCGGTGCTGCATCAGAAGCTGCTAACCTGGCGTCAGGGCTGGTTATTGCGAGGGAAGGTGATCGCGAGCCAGATGCGAAAGATCAGTTTGGTGTCGCTATGCGTTGGTATGTGCCGGCTCTTAACGATTCCGAACTCGGCTTTTACTACATCAAGTACCACAGCCGTTTACCGTACATCAGCGGCCGTACTAATGGTGGCGAAGACAACCCGAACTTCCCTAATTATTTCATTGAGTATCCGGAAGATATCAACCTCTATGGTCTCAGTATCAACACCACTACCCCGGGTGGTTGGTCGCTCGGTGCAGAATACTCGTATCGTGACAAGATGCCGATCCAGTGGAACGCGTTTGAGCTGATTTATGGTGGTCTTCAGGCGCCCTTCAGTTTGCTCTATGCTCGTGATGAGGAAAAAATTGCCGCAGAGAACAATGGCAATACCGATGGTGTAGCGGTATCTGGATACGATCGTTACGGTGTATCCCAAGCACAGATGACATTGATTAAATTCTTCGATCAGGTCATGGGTGCAAGCCGGATGTCCCTGGTGGCGGAAGTGGGTGCAACCTATATCCATGACCTGCCGGGCAAGGATGAAGCTCGATATGGTCGCTCGGGTACTTTTGGTTTGGGGGCAACTCCGAGCGCAGCCTGTGAAACCAATAACATCAACCCCGAAAACTGCACCAACGATGGCTTCGTAACCTCCTTCTCCTGGGGCTACCGTACCAACCTGTCCTGGGAATACCCGAACGCCATCGCTGGCATTAACCTGACTCCGTCTGTTTTCTGGAGCCACGATATCAAAGGCTACGCCCCGCAACCTGGCGGTGCCTTCAACGAAGGCAACAAAGCCATCGGTTTGTCTCTGACAGGCGTATACCAGAACAAGATCACCGGCAACATCGGTTATACCAACTACTTCGGTGGCAAGCCGTATAACGAAATGACCGACCGGGATTTCGTGAGCGCGAGTGTTTCCTACTCCTTCTGAACCGGACCGAATTCGTTTAACGAGGTAACCTAAATGAAACTGAACAAGAAACTACTGGCCACCGGCGTTCTGACTGCAAGTTTGTTTGCAGGCCAGGCTTGGGGCGCGGTTTCTGCCCAGGAAGCAGCCAAGCTGGGTGATACCCTCACCCCGATGGGTGCGGAGAAAGCCGGCAACGGCGGCGACATTCCGGCCTGGGACGGCGGGCTTTCCACGCCTCCGGCCGGATACAAGGGGGACGGCATTTACGTGAACCCCTTCGCCGGTGAGCAACCGAAGTTTGTTATCGACCGGAGCAATGTCGACCAGTACGCAGACAAGCTGTCTCCGGGCCAGGTCGAGATGATCCGCAAGTACGATAACTACAGGATTCCGGTATATCCGACACATCGTACCGCTACTTATCCGAAGAAGATCATGGATGAGACCGTAGCGAATGCGACCAAGGCAGAACTGGTGTCCGGCGGTAACGGTATCGACAACTACCAGGACGCCACCCCGTTCCCGATTCCCCAGAACGGCCTGGAAGTGATCTGGAACCACATTACCCGTTACCGGGGTGGCTCGGTGCAGCGTAACGTGGGTCAGGTAACTCCTACCGCGGGCGGCGACTTCTCTGTGGTGAAGTTCCAGGAAGAACTGGTGTGGAACAGTTATCTGACCGACTACAAGCCGGGTAAAGACGATAACGTCCTGTTCTACTTCAAACAGTCCATCACCGCGCCGGCGCGCCTGGCGGGTAACGTACTGCTGGTTCACGAAACCCTGGACCAGGTAGCCGAACCACGCCGTGCCTGGTTGTACAACGCTGGCCAGCGCCGTGTTCGCCGTGCGCCCCAGGTTGCCTATGACGGCCCGGGTACCGCGGCTGATGGTATGCGTACCTCAGACAACCTGGACATGTACAACGGTGCTCCGGACCGCTACAACTGGGAGCTGATTGGCAAGAAAGAGATGTACATCCCGTACAACTCCTACAAGCTGCTGGATCGTGGCCTGAGCTACGACGAGATTATCCAGCCTGGCCACATCAACCAGGACCTGGCCCGCTACGAGCTGCACCGTGTGTGGCATGTGCGCGCCACCCTGAAAGAGGGCGAGCGCCACGTCTACGCCCAGCGTGACTTCTACATCGATGAAGACACCTGGCAGGCTTCTGTGATCGACCATTACGATGGCCGTGGTGAGCTGTGGCGTGTGGGCGAAGCACATGCGGTTCAGATGTATGACCAGGACGTTCCCTGGTACGCCATCGAAGCACTGTACGACCTGCTCTCTGGCCGCTACCTGGCACTGGGCCTGACCAACGAGGAGAACACTCCGTACTCCTTCGACGTTGAGCGCCAGTCCCGCGATTTCACTCCGGCGGCTCTGCGCCGGGCTGGAACTCGCTAACCGGCCACACGTAATCGGTTGAGAAAGGCGGGCCAGCGATGGCTCGCCTTTTTTTTGTGAGCGCTATCACATTACTGCGCTGGAAAATCGTCACTAACCCCGTTTAGCCCCGCCAATTTTTTGCAGCCAGACCCCGCTTTGGTTTACTCTCGAGGCCAATCTCTAATACTAAAGGTGTAATCGGGGCCGTGAGTGAAATCCTTTAACGAAGGCAACGCCGCCAACGACGAGTTTCAGGGCGCCAATACCAGCCTGCAAAATGGCGAGCTGGTTCGGGATTTACTGGAGCACCGGCTTCAGTTGCCGGCCATTCCAAAAGATCACCAGCCCCGCCCCGCGCTTTCCAAACAGATCCTGGATAGCCTCGCGCCCCGCTCCCTGTTGATGCTGGAAGCGCCCTGCGGCTACGGCAAAACCCACAGCCTGGTCAGCGCCCTGAGCGAGGGTGCCAGTGAGTTTGACCGGATTCGCTGGGTTACCCTGAATGCCGGCGACAACGCGCCGTCCCGTTTATTATCCCTCATCGCCATGGCGCTGGATTTGCCGCAGTCCCTGCACCCCGGCAATCAGGGCGGTGGAACGTTTGAAGACAACCTGGCCGTTATGCTGGTGGCCAAGGGTCGGCTGGAGCAGCAAGGCCGGGATGTGCTGGTACTGGATAACCTGCACCACCTGACCAATCCTGCGGTGGGCGGGCTGCTACAGCAGCTTGTCTGCGATATGCCGGGCAACCTGTCGGTAGCCTTTACCTCCCGGCTGCCGTTGCCGTTCGAATGCCACACCCTTGAGCTGGAAAACCGTTACCAATGTGTTGGCCGCGAGAGCCTGGAATTCACCCGCTCGGAAACCTTTGCCTACTTCCAGGACGCCCGGCCGGACAGCCTGATTACCAGTGTCGCCATTGATCATCTGTATAGCCTCACCGAAGGCTGGCCTACACCGCTGGCCCTGTACCGGCGGGAGCTGCTGCGCAGTCCGGAACGCCGGCCGATGCAGGAAACCGCCTCCGTTGAACGCTTCCTGAAAGGCTCGGTGCTGGGGCAGATGGCGCCCGGCCAGATGAATTCGCTGCGCATGATGGCGGAGCTGGACGGGGTGTCGGATGAACTGTTTATCGCCCTGCAGGCATCGGTTGGCGACTCGGGCATGCTGCCGTCCGTTGCCTGTGAAAAGGGCTTGCCCCTGCAGCCGGTATCCGGCCGTGGCCGCTGGTATCGCCTCAATCCGTTACTTCAGGCCTGGCTGAAAACACCGGCACTGGGTGGTTACAACACTCGCATGCTGCTGGCCAGCCGCTGGTTCGGGCAGCGCAACCAGTTTCCGGAGGCATTGAAGTACGCACTGCTGTCCGGAGATGCCGAAGAAGTCGTGCGCATTGCCTCTGAGGGCACTGAAGCCCTGTTGCTGGGGCAGGACACCGCATCGCTGCTTACCCTGCGTAAACACCTGCCGGCCGGCTTGCTGGAGCGCAGCGCGCGATTACGCATTGTTTACAGCTGGGTTCATGCCATTGGCGGACAGTTCCACCAGGCCCGGCAGTTGCTCGAAGGCTTCTCGCCGGAAGACCGGGAACAGCAGGAAGCCCGTATTTATGCCCTGAAAGCCTTTATCCTGCGGGGCGAAGGCTACGTGCAGCCAGCCCTGGCCATGGCAGACAAGGCGCTCGCTGCCGGAGGCTTATCACCCCAGGCCCAGCTGGTCACCCAGATTGTTCGTGCCAGCGCCTTGTGTGCCGCCGGCAAATTTCATGAAGCCCGGGACGCCAACCGCGCCGCGGCCAAGCTGGCCCGGGAAGCGGGAGACTCCGGTTCCGAGGCGCTGGCGGTTTACGCCCACGCCCGCATTGAGCTGGGCAAGGGCGCGCTCGGGCATGCCGAGCAGCTGCTGAGAACCGGCCTGGACACCGCCATGCACGAACTCAGCCGCCCGGCGCGCATAGGCGAAACCCGGCTGGAACTGAACCTGGTGCTGGTGCTGTGGCATCAGGGCCGGTTGGACGAAGCCGACCGCCTGTTGGTAAGTTGCTCCCGCCATGCCGAACAGACCCGGGACCTGGGCCTGTTGCTGGCCATGGCCCTGAGGGTGCTGATGTGTAAAGCCGAGGGCCGGCTGGAAGATGCCTTTGTGTGGATTGGCCGGGCAGAGCGGGCCATGCACGCCTGGCAGGTGGATGAATCCCTGTACGTGCCGGTACTGGAAGCCTTGAAGGCCAGCTGCTGGTTATCCCATGGCCAGACAGAAAGTGCCGCCCAGGCCATCGAAAAGCTTCAGCCGTATCGACAGGGTGGTTGCGTGCCGGAATTATTCCCCATGATGCCGGGGCTGATGGACTGCCTGCAGGTTCGGGCGGACATGGCCAGCGGTGACCTTGTTCGTGCCAGGGAGCAGCTGGACGCCGTTCTGGGCCGTTACGGCGATACCTTGCCCTGGGGGCTGGAGCTGCACGTTGGCCTGCTGAGTGCTGTCCTGCTGCAACAGGAGAAAGGTTTGCCGGCCGCCAGGAAACAGCTGGAGCAGGTGATTCGCCAGGCTGCCAGCGAGCGCTTTATCAGCCCGTTTGCGGAGCTGGTCAACGAACTCACACCACTGATGCAGAAATGCTTCCGGCAATTACCGGAAAACGCCTTCAATCGGGATTTGGGCCAGCTGTTTGGTCTCAACAATGCGCCTGTCGCCACCGAGACCCTTGCTGAACCCATCAGCGACCGGGAGCAGGGCGTGCTGGAGCTGATTGCCCAGGGCTTGTCGAACCAGGAGATCGCAGACAAGCTGCACATTTCCCTGCACACCGTGAAAACCCACGCCCGCCGGATCAACGCCAAGCTGGATGTGAAATCGCGAACCCAGGCCATTGTCCGGGCTCGTGAGCTGGGCATCCTGTAATCAGGCGCCCGCTTTCAGCTCCTCGATGCGGGCGTCTTTCTCGGCCCAGATCTCGCTCACCCAGCGCTGGAAGTCTGCCCGCAGCTCCCGGTTACCTTCGTAATCCATGCCCAGAAAACGCTCCGGCACTTCCCGGGTGCGGATATCGATGATAATCCGGCGCACCTTGCCGCTCAGGTAATCCCAGATCCCGGGCCGTCCGTCCGGGTACACAATGGTCACATCCAGCATGGTGTGGATCATCTCGCCCATGGCGCCGAACACAAACGCGGTGCCGCCGGCCTTCGGCTTCAGCAGGTTCTTGTAGGGGGAATTCTGCCGGGCGTGCTTTTCCGGGGTAAAGCGGGTGCCTTCCATAAAGTTAAAAATGGTCACTGGGGTGTAGCGGAACTTCTCACAGGCCCTGCGGGTGGCTTCGATATCCTTGCCCTTCAGCTCCGGGCGCTTTGCAATCTGTTCCTTGGTGTGCCGGTGCATGAAGGGGAAGTCCAGCCCCCACCACGCAACCCCCAGCAGCGGCACCCAGATCAGCTCCTTTTTCAGGAAAAACTTCAGCAAAGGAATCTTGCTGTTCAGGGCGTACTGGATGGCGGTGATGTCGGTCCAGCTCTGGTGGTTACAGGTTACGAAGTACCAGTGCTTCTTGCTCAGCTCCCGGACGCCGCGAACATCCCACTCAATCTTGTGGAACAGGTCCGCCAGGGTGTTGTTGAAGCCAATCCAGTACCAGGCAATCAGGTTCACCATCCGTGTGCACAGGGTACGCACCAATTTCACCGGAATAATCAGTTTGATGATGGCGAACAGCAGCAAAAACGGCAGGAAAATGAGGGTGTTCAGCAGGATAAGCAAAACCACCAGGACCCCTTTCAACGGGGCGGGCAAAAAGTCCAGCATGGGAAAGTCTCGTCAGTCCAGTTGAGCCCGGAATTGCTTGTCGTAGAATTCCAGGTTGTTGTAGCGAATCATGGCGCGGATCTCTTTTATATATTCCTCGCCCCTTTCGGAATAGCTCAGCAGGCCTTGTGCCAGGGCAATGCCGGAAAAAGCATCACCGTCGGCCCGGGCCGCTGAGCGTATCGACCGCAGCGGCTGGTAGGCAGGGTGCCGGTTCAGATTCTGGATGTAAGAGCGCACAGAATAATAAGGCGACGAAAACTTTGCCACCTCATGGTTGGCCCCTTCAGGGCGGCTCAGCGGCACCAGCCCGCAGCCACGGGTAAAACACCACTGGCCAAACAGGTTGTTGCCCTCGGTGGCAAAGCGGGAAGTGCCCCAGGCAGATTCATTGGCGGCCTGGGCCATAATCAGGGACGGAGGAATCACATCCAGCTTTTCCGTGAGTTGCTCAAACTGTTTGGGGCTGCCGTTCTTCGCCTCAACTCTCAGCCGGTCCGCCTGCCGTTCCAGCCACTCCAGCTCATCGTCAGCCAGCTCGTCTTTGCCAGAGAGGGATTGCAGGTATTCCCGCTCCAGCAGAATGCGGTTGTTGGCCAGTTCAATGCGAGGGTAAAGAAACGAGAAAAAGGCGGCCTTCTTTTCGGTGGTGTCCTGGTACCCGGAAAAATCCGGCAGGCCGTCGGCGGTCCATTCAGGCAACTTGGGCAGGGAGCCCAGGGCAATGTCGGTGTCTTCACTTTCCGGGGCTTCGGGGGAGTACAAAGCACCGGCAATTGCAAATAACACCAGGGGAACACACAGCAAAAGTGCCCGGGAGATTAACGTCATAAAACCTCTCGCCAAAATCGATATGGCTGGAATTATAACAGGTTATACGGCTTACTCCTGTTCACTGAGCTGCGGGTGATTCCGGAATGAGTGTCGCGATCAGCAAGCCGGTGCGTAATTCCGGGCCGGTGTTGTCTTGAGCTACCAGGAAGATCTGGTCACCGGATTTGGTGTAGAAGCCGTTCAGAACCAGCTCGCCTCCCGCCAGTTGGATGGTGCCGTTGCCACCGGGTGTCACGGTGAACCCAAGGTCGAGCAACTCATTTTCCGGAGTGCCGACCGCGTTCTCTGTGATGGTATGGCTAACCCGGTAGCTGGCGGCGGTAAGGTCTGCGCCGGTTTCGGATAGAGTGAGCGTTCCTCCGGCCACCTGGTACAGCTGGTTCTGGTTGGTATCCAAAGCGATCATCGTGCCCTGAACCCGGTAATCGCCGGTAACGGGGGCGGCCAGGGAGGTTGTTTTGCCGGCGATCACCAGGCCATCGCCAAGTCCCGCGTCGTCGAGATTGAACGCCAGCAAGGAACCATCGGGTGTCGCTGCGCCAAGACCCAGCGGCGGCTCGCTTTCGGCACAGCTGCGGCACAGGGCCAGCCGGCCAATATCCTTGGGGCCGGAACTGAGTTGGGCGGGCCGGTTGGCAATGTTCCAAGTGTCGGTCACGGCTAAAGACGCTCCTGCACCCGCAGCCCCCGTGTTGTCACGGTAGATGGCCGCGTTATTTGTGGTCAGTGCCCCATCAGCGCCGCCCAGCTCACCATAGCCGGTCTCGAAGGTAAGCGGATTGCTGCCGCCAAACTGGGCAGTCAGATACACCAGGTTGTAATCGCTTTCGGTAATGCCGGCCATGTCGAAGGCTTCGCTGCGCAACAGGTGCAGCTCCAGCACGGAGAGATACTGTTCTTCCAGGGTTTCCTGGCGCTTCAGCTTGCCGTCTGCATCCGCCAGGGCGATGGCCTTGCCGGCGGTAAAGTAACTGCCCAGCACCCGGTCCGGGCTTTGGTTTTCATTGCCAGGGGCGGAGGTGAAGGCATCCATGAAATAGGGATTGCGGGTCCAGCCATTGTTGGCGCTGCCCGGTTCATCGGTAATGCTCTGGTACAGGGCGCGGCCGGCCAGCAGGCGGGCAGGGTCGGAGCCGTCTTCTGAGGGCGGTGTGAGAGTGGCCGCTCCCGGTGAGCTGGAATGGCTGTTCCGGGTCCAGCCGGTTTCCCGGGAGAACTGGTGGCCGTCCGGATTGGTAAAGCCGTGAACCAGGGTGCTCCGGTCATAGGGAATATCGGTGGCCAGGGAGGTCACGTTGATATTGAAGGCCTCGAAGGAGGTGAGGGTCAGGGCCGGGTACAGAAATGCCCCGCCAAGGTCTTCTTCCTGTGCGGTACGAGCACCCCACTGGCCGGCACCGGGGAAGCGGGCATCACGGAAAGTCGGGCCCAGCTCCAGCCCCAGAAACACCGAGTTGTAATCTGCGGAGCTGGCGCGGATGGTGCCAGACGCATTCGGGCCTAGCAGAGCATAGTCTGCCATCTGCTCAATATAGCCGGCGAAATCTGCCCGCCCGGCCAGCGTACTGACGGCAGCATCCAGCGTCAGGTTGCCGGCAATATCAATCTCGAAATCGTGCACCTGGTCGGCCAGGCTGGACCACACATACTTGTTCAGGCACAGGGCGCCGCCCCGGTCGTTCACGCAGTCCATCACTGCCTGGAATTCTGTGGAGGAGTAACCGCCAAGTCCGTTTTGCACCAGGTAATGGGAGAAGGGGTTTACCTTCACATCCCGGTCTGAATCGGCTGCCAGGGCTTTCATCGCAATGGTTTGGCCGCCGCCGGAATAGCGGGCTTCAATCACCACATCCGGGCCGATGGGCTGGCCGTCCGGAAAGGCCACAATCCAGTGGCCGTCTTCACCAGTGCTGGTGCTATAGGGCACGGTGCCGAGGTTTTGCCCGCCCTGGTTGCTCCGGTACACCTGCACCTGGTCCGGAATCACGATTCTCAGGTTGCGCCGGGTTTGTTCCGCATCCGGGGCATAAAAGGCGGGCACCTCCATGGTGATTCGGACTTCGTTGGCTTTCAGGCCGGCGGTATTGCCGGAGTCGCCGGTGCTGCCGGGGTTAAAGTCGTCCAAGGCGTTAACGGTATTGCCAAAACGGTTGGGAATCTCGCGGGCGCCATCAATGGCACTGTCACCACCGCCGCAGGCGGTCAGTAGGAAGGGCAGGGCAAGGGCAGGAATCAGGCGACATTTCATGCAAGGCAATCCGGATGATGTATCTCGGCACAGCCTAGCAGCAAAACAAAGGGGAGAGCGTGAAAGCGGGCACGAATCGGCCACCCGGCATCAAACCGGGCGGCCGCAAGGCGGGTATCAGAAGAAGATCTTCATACCGGCCATCACGCCTTCGTCCAGGTTGATATCCGGAGAGCCGCGGAAATCCAGTTCGGTGTTCAGGTAACGGTAACCGGCGAACACTTCTGCGTTGCGGATTACACGGTAGCTGCCGCGCAGTTCTACGCTGGTCATGTCGTCTGAATCACCGAAAGACAGAATGCTCGGGGCGTAGTGCAGGCTGCCGGAAACCGACAGGCCCGGTACATCCGGGATGTTTACCGTGGCAAAGCCACCAAGGCCCACAGCGCCGCCGTCTACCTGGTCGTCATCCCAGGCGATGCCGCGCAAACCAATGCCAGCGGTGGTAGGCAGGTTGCCAAGGGCGGTGCGGCCCTGGGCGTGGAAGTCCACGTTGCCGATGTGGCGGCTGCCTTCGTGATAGGTGTAGCCAGCGCCCAGCTGCAGTTCGTCCTGGGTGCCGAAGAAGTTTACCTGGCCCTTAACGGAATCGTTGGTCAGGCTCAGGTCCAGGTCGCTGGCGAATACCGGAGCGGCAGCCAGGGACAAAGCGAGGGCAGAGATGCGGGTAATCTTCATGATGACACCTTTGTTGCTTTCATTTTAATTCGGAGGGAATGGTAAACACCTGCGCGCGGCGCCACAACTTAAATGGCTGTAAGTCGTTGTTAAGGGGTGATGGCGAGTGATCAGGCGCGAGCTTAGTCTGTACTGGCCGCGGCCTGGCAATACTGGTCCAGCACCGCCCGCAACATCTCCATGTTCACCGGCTTGGCTACGAAGGAGTCCATGCCCGCCGCCCGGCATTTTTCCTCGTCTTCTTCCATGGCGCTGGCGGTCAGGGCCACCACCGGTATCCGGGGTTTGTGGTTGTCCCGCTCCCACTGGCGCAGCCGGCGGGTGGCTTCAAAACCGTCTACCCGGGGCATCACGCAGTCCATCATGATCACATCATATTGGTGGGTCTGGTACAGGGAGGGCGCGGCTTCGCCATCGTTGGCGGTCATCACCTGGCAGCCCAGTTTCTCCAGCAGGCGGCGGGTGAGGGTGCGGTTAACCGGGTTGTCTTCCACCAGCAACACCTGCATACAGCCGCAGGCCAGCTCCCTGCGTACGGAGCCGGTGTGGTTGATGGATTGCAGGGAAAAGCGGGTCAGGAACCGGCGTTCCTGCTGCTCTGCATCCGCAAACAGCTGGTTCAGAATCGGAATCAGGTAAGACTCCCGCAGGGATTTGCTCAGGAACGCATCGGCCCCGGCCTGGCGGAAATGTTCGGCATCGCCCCGCTGGGGGTTGGACGAGAGAATCAGCAGGCGCATATCCTGCCACTGCTGGTTGCCGCGAATCTGGCGGCACAGCAGGTCGCTGTCCATATCCGGCACAAAGCCGTCCAGAATGATTGCATCGTAGGGCGTGCCCGCATCAAAGGCCTGGCGCAGAAAGGTAAGCGCCTCGCCCGCCGAGCGTACCGCCTCAATGTGAACCTCGTGGCGGGACAGCATTTCCAGGGTAATCTTGCGGGACAACTCATAGGAATCCGCTACCAGAATGCGCTTGTGATGCACCTTTCGGGAATCCGGACGTACCCGGGCCGCGCTGTCTGCCGCTTCCGGCAGGCTGATTTCCGCCCAGAAGGTGGAGCCTTCACCGGGGCGGCTTTCCAGGTCCAGCGAGCCGCCCATCAGCCCGATCAGCTGCCGGCAGATGGTCAGCCCCAGCCCGGCTCCCGGGGTCTGCCGCTGGAACTGCTGGCCCAGCTGCACGTAGGGCTCATAAACCAGCGGAACATCTTCCGGGTTAATGCCCACGCCGGTGTCTTCCACGGCCAACCGCAGGCGTACCTTGTCGCCCCGCCGGCCCAGCACTTCAATGCTGATCAGCACATGGCCGGAATCGGTAAACTTGATGGCGTTGGACAGCAGGTTCAGCATCACCTGGCGAATACGTACCGGATCACCCACCAGCGCCCAGGGCAGGTTCTCATCTACTCGTACTTCCAGCGCCAGGCCTTTCTCCCGGGCACGGCTGCCGAGCATGTGGATGAGGTCGTTCAGGGTTTCCCGCAGGTCGAACGGAATGGCTTCCAGTTCCATCTTGCCGGCTTCCATGGCCGAGATATCCAGCAAGTCGTTAATGATGGCAGAGAGGTTTTCCGACGCGCCCAGCAGGGTGTTCACATACTCCCGCTGTTCCTGGTCCAGCGGCGTGTCGGTCAGAAGGTTGGCGTAACCGAGCACGGATTGCAGGGGAATGCGCAACTCGTGGCTGACGTTGGCCAGGAACTGGTTCTTGGCATGGTTGGCGCGGATGGCTTCGTCGCGTTCGTCACGGGATTTCAGGGAGTCCTGGCGCAGGGAACGGGTGTCTTCCAGGATCTGCAGGCGCATGCGGTTCAGGGCCTGCTCCAGTTCTGACAGTTCATCCGGCCGTTTGGGGGCCTTGCGGCGCAGTTTCAGCGGGTCTACCAGGGCGTCCAGATTCAGCTTGGCGGCGTAATCCGCCATGGTTTCCAAGTGCCGGAACAGGGTGAGGCGTACAATCAACAACAGGCCCAGGGTGCCCAGCATCACCACAACAGACTGGAACCAGAGATTGTGCAGTGCCTGGCCCAGCACCTCGTCATAGAACTGCTGGAACGAGGATACCTTTGAAAGCTCGCCATACATCTGTGCACCGGTGGCTACCAGCGACAGCACCACGCTGTACAAAAGCACCCAGGCCAGCAGCCGCAACGCCAGCGGGCGAACACCTAAACGCTTGATAAACCGCTTGGAAGGCAAAGGCACAAGTTCCCTGTGTCGACTACAAAATCACTCGCGGCAGTTTAGCAGACAGATACCACTTCCACACGCACGGCAGCGCCCTCGTTTACAAAACGAAAACGAACGTTCAGATCGTACAGATGTGCGCCGTAAATGCGCTCTTCATCCCGGCCCCGGCGGAAAGACGGGCGGGGGTCGTAGCTCACCACATCTTCAATCAGCCCGCGCAAATCCGGGTAATCGGCCGGGGGCAGGGAAGCCAGTTGTGCGTCGGCCTCCGGGGTGAAACTGACCGGCAGGCGCTGCAAGGGTTCTTCCTCTGCCCAGCCCAGGGAAGCCTCCGGCAGCGCATCGGCAAAGGGCAGGTAGGGTTTGATATCCAGGATCGGTGTGCCTTCAATCAGGTCGTGGTCGCTGATCTTCAGCACCAGCCGACCGTTGTGCCTGTCCAGGCCTTCATTTTTTACCACCGACAGGCCCAGGCTGTTAGGCCGGAACGGCGAGCGGCTGGCGAACACGCCCATTTTCTTGTTGCCGCCTAATCTGGGCGGGCGCACCACCGGCCGCCACTCCGCCCGCACGGCTTCGTGGAACTGGAACACCAGCCACAGGTGGCTGGCGGATTCCAGGCCACGGAAGGCGTCTTCCCGGTCGAACGGCGGTTCAATCACCAGGCTGGCGTGGGCATTCCTGGTGAGGCCGGGCTGGCGCGGCACCCCGAACTTGTCCTGAAAGCAGGAGCGGGTGTAGGCAATCGGGGTAAGGGTGAGGGCTTCCGCAGCGGGTTTGCTTTTGTGGCGGGGTCTAGTCACGGCTGATGGTTCCGGAGAAATACATTTCGATACGCAATACCACCGAGGCCCGGTCCTGGAAGCTGTCTTCCCGGGGGAATTCCAGGGCCGGCACCACCTCGGCGAACAGCCAGTCTTCGTACATGCGATAACGCCAGGTGAAGTCCGCAAAGTAGGACGTGGTGCGCCAGGACGGCTGGCTCTCGCCCAGAACGCCTATGCGGGGCGTAACCACCGACCGGTTATTCAGGCGCTTGCGCACACTGAAAATCTGCGCCGCATCGAACCGGCGTTCATCGTGAATCCACTCAAGTTCTGACGACGCAAAAAAATGCCAGCCATTATTCACCGGCCGGTCCCAGCCCATCCAGGAGCGGGCGCCCCAGCCTTCGGTGTGGTAGTAGTAAACCCGTTGTTTGAGGTTGAACGCCCAGTCTTCATCGATTCGCCAGCCCTTGCTGGCGGTCGTGCGCCAGAAGGCTTCCGGGGGCAGCCGCAGCCGGCCGCCGATATCCGTGGACAGGTTGATCGCATCGCCCACCTGGGTCAGGTAGCGCAGGGCACCGGTGGTTTCGGTTTCGGTACGCTCGGGCTCGGTTAAAGTGCGGTCTCGCTCCCGCTCGGCCAGGGGGATCAGTTCCTCGCTTTCGCTTTCCACCACCAGTCGCAGCCTTTCCTCGGCCGTGGGTACATCCAGCCGGAACCGGGCTTCCGGCTCGAAACTGGCCAGGTCGCTGTATTCCGATTCTGCGGCAAACCCCAAGCGAAGGTAGCTTTCATTGTTTGGGAGCACGTGGCTTGAGCCAGACAGGGTCTGGTCTGCCCACGCGCCCATGGACTGAACGTTGACCCCGTGCCGGCGTTCCTGGCGAATCACCCAGTTACTGAAATCCAGCCACCAGGAATCCTCCGGCTCGGCCCAGTATTCATCGGGATCAAAGGTATAGAAAGACGCCGGCAGGTGATAGGGCGACAGCACTTCGGACACCGGCGCCGCTTGCATATTGAACACCGGCTCGCCGCCACGGGCTGTGGGTGCCAGAACCGCGCCGAAGGCCAGGAACGAGACAAAAAACGAGGTATAACGCAGCCGAAGCTCCTTAACTGAATTCAGCCAGCAAACGGTTATGCAGCTCACAAACCTGAAGCTCCACGTTATCCAGCGGGCGGTTATTATCAATAATAGCGCTTGCCAGCGCCCGCCGCTCGTCCCGGCCCAGTTGCGCCGCCATAATCCGCTCCACCTGTTCCCGGGAATTGGCGTCGCGGGCCATAGTGCGCTCCAGCTGCACCTCCTCCGGCACATCCACCACAATCAACTGCTCAACCAGCTGATGTTGATTGGTTTCCAGAAGTAGGGGAGATACCAGCAGAACATAAGGTAACGGATAATCGCCGGAGTTGCCCTTAGCCGAAAGGCTGGGAGGGTTATGCAGCTGGCGAACCAGCTCCTCCCGAATCACCGGGTGCAACAACTGCTCTAGCCACTCCCGCTCCGCAGGTTCCGCAAACACCCGCTCCCGCAACCAGGCGCGGTTCAGCGAACCATCCGCCTGCAACACCTCAGCACCAAAATGCTCTGCAATTTGCGCCAACGCCGGCTGCCCCGGTTCTACAACTTCACGGGCTACGTTATCGGCATCCACCCAGTGCACGCCCAGTTCGCCAAATAGCCGCGCCACGGTGGATTTTCCGGAGCCGATACCGCCTGTTAAGCCAATAACCCTCACGCATCAAACTCCCAAAAAGCCAAACCAGAAGCGCTGAATCTCTGCCCCAAACCAAAGTCCCAACAACCCGGCAGCCGCCAGATAAGGCCCAAACGGAATCGGCACCTCACGCCCGTGCTTCTTAAACACCATCAGCGCAATACCAACCACAGCCCCCACCAGGGACGACAACAAAATCACTGCCGGCAACAACTGCCATCCCAGCCAGGCCCCAAGCGCCGCCAGCAACTTGAAATCCCCGTGGCCCATACCTTCCTTGCCGGTGGCCAGCTTGAACAACCAATACACCGACCAAAGCGACAAATACCCCGCCACAGCACCCCAGAAGGCGCTCTCGAAATCCGTCAGCACGCCAAAATAATTCAGCACCAGGCCCAGCCACATCAGCGGCAGGGTTATGCTGTCTGGCAGTAACTGGGTATCAAAATCAATTACCGTTAACGCCACCAGCGCCCATACCAGCAACAAAGCCCAGAGCGCGGCTTCCGTCGGCCCCAGCAGGAGCACCGTAACTACCGAAAACGCTGCGGTAACGGCCTCAATCAGAGGGTAACGAACCGAAATCCGGGATTTGCAGGAAGAGCACTTGCCGCCCAGCAACAACCAACTCACCACCGGAATATTCTCCCAGGCCCGAATCCTGTGGCTGCAGGAAGGGCAGGTGGAGGCGGGCTTGGAAAGGGTGATCGTTTCTTCTTTCTTACGCTGCGCCTCCGGAACCTCCAGGAACTCCTCGCACTGGCAACGCCAGTCCTGGTGCATCATTTTGGGCAGGCGCAGGATGACCACGTTCAGGAAACTGCCGATGCAGAGGGAGACGAGGGTTACGGTTAGGTAGAGGAGCCAGGGGGTGTTGAGGAATACGTCTAGAGAGGGCATTCAGGAACTCATTGGAAATGTTGTGGGAATGCCTGCTCCCCAAAAGAAGCGGGGAGCAGGAACGGGCCGGTGTTTAGCCGACAACCTGACCCATCTGGAAGATCGGCAGGTACATGGCAATGATCAGGCCACCTACCAGCACACCCAGAACCGCCATGATCATAGGCTCCATCAGGGCGGTCAGGTTGTCTACCATGTCATCCACCACCGCCTCGTAGTGCTCGGCAACCTTCTGCAGCATTTCATCCAGGTTACCGGATTCTTCACCAATAGCTGTCAGCTGCACCGCCATTACCGGGAAGATGTCCTGCTGGCGCATGGAAGCCTGTAGCTGGGTACCGCTGGAAACATCGTTCTTGATACGCTGGATGGCATCCCGGTAAACCGCGTTACCGGTGGCGCCGGCTACGGAATCAAGGGCATCTACCAACGGCACACCGGCTGCGAAGGTGGTGGATAGTACCCGGCCGAATTTGGCTACGGCGGATTTGTCCAAGATTTCCCCAACGATAGGCAGCTTAAGGACGTATTTGTCGATCAAGTCGGAGAACTTTTGAGATCGGCGTCTGGATTCCTTAAACAGAAATATCGCACCGACGATACCGAGCAGAACGATAAACCACCAAGCTTGAAGCCATTCGGATATTCGTATTACAAATTGCGTGAACACCGGTAGTTCCGCCCCAAAGCCACTAAACAGCGACTCAAACTGCGGAACAACCTTAACTAGCAGAATTGCCGTGACCACGATTGCAACGACGACAACCGCTATCGGGTAGGTCATGGCCTTTTTGACTTTTTTCTTGAGAATCTCAGTTTTTTCAAGATAAGTCGCAATTCGGTCCAGCATGGCTTCCAGTGCACCGGCCTTCTCACCGGAATCCACCAGGTTGCAATACAAATCATCGAAGTATTTCGGGTGCTTGCGCAAAGACGCAGCAAAGCCGGAGCCGGAAGAAATGTCATTCCGGATGGTTACCACCAACTCCTGCAGGCCCTTGTTCTCAAGCCCATCGGCCACAATGTCAAAGCTCTGCACCAGAGGCACACCGGCTTTCATCATGGTGGCCAGCTGCCGGGTGAGCATGGCAATGTCGAACGGCGTAATCTTCTTACTGCCGCCGAACAACGGCTTGGGCTTTTTCTTGACCTTGTCCGGAATCATACCCTGCTTACGCAGTTGGGCTTTGGCCAGGGCAATACTGGACCCCATAATCTCGCCCTTGGATGCATTGCCTTTCCGGTCTTTACCTGCCCAAACGTACGTTTCCAGCCTATGTGATTTTTGTGCCATGCTTAATCCTTCGTCACGCGGTTGGCTTCCTCAAGGCTGGTCACCCCCTGAATTACCTTCAAAAGGGCGGACTGCCGTAGCGTGCGGAAGCCTTCTGCCTGAGCCTGCTTTGCTATTTTTATGGAACTGGCTTCTTCCATAATCATGTTCGCCAGCTCGTCTGTAATCTTTACCACCTCGTAAATACCAACGCGGCCTTTGTATCCCCCATTGCATTTATCACAGCCCTTGGGGCGGTACAACGTGAAGCCTGTATCAATTTGTTCTTGTGTGAACCCTTCCTGCAAAAGCACATCCGCCGGAATATCCGCCGGCTGTTTACAGCCATTACACAGCCGCCGGCCCAGGCGCTGGGCAATAATCAGGCTTACCGAGGTGGCAATGTTGAACGCGGGCACCCCCATGTTCATCATCCGGGTAAGGGTTTCAGCCGCGCTGTTGGTGTGCAGGGTGGACAGTACAAGGTGGCCGGTTTGTGCCGCCTTGATGGCAATGTTGGCGGTTTCCAGATCCCGGATCTCGCCCACCATGATCACATCCGGATCCTGCCGCAGGAAGGCCCGAAGCGCCTCCGCAAAACCCAAGCCCACCTTGTTATTCACGTTCACCTGGTTGATGCCTTCCAGGTTAATCTCCGCCGGGTCTTCCGCCGTGGAAATGTTGCGCTCGGTGGTGTTCAGAATGTTCAGGCCGGTATAGAGGGAAACCGTTTTACCGGAACCGGTCGGCCCGGTAACCAGAATCATGCCCTGAGGCTGCTCCAGCGCATCCAGGTACAGCTGCTTTTGATCTTCCTCGTAACCCAGCACATCAATGCCGAGCTTGGCCTGGCTAGGATCCAGAATCCGCAGCACAATCTTCTCTCCCCACAGGGTGGGCAGGGTATTTACCCGGAAGTCGATGGCCTTGGTTTTGGACAGCTTCATCTTGATCCGGCCATCCTGCGGCACCCGCCGCTCGGAGATATCCAGCTGCGCCATAATCTTCACCCGGGCAGAGATCTTTGGCGCCAGCTTGATGGACGGGCGGGAAATCTCTTTCAGAATGCCGTCGGTACGGTATCGAACACGGTAGGACTTTTCGTAAGGCTCAAAGTGCACATCCGATGCACCGCCACGAATGGCATCCAGCAGCATTTTATTTACATACTTGACGATGGGGGCATCATCTATCTCTGCGGTGACGGCCTTGTCGTCTTCCTGGTCGCCAGCTTCCGTCTCCACCCCTTCCAGATCGGCGTCTTCCAGGTCGCCCATGGTGGAATCGTGACTTTCCAGATATTTATCGATGGCGGCACGGAGCTTGGCGTCGTCCACCAGAATCGAGTCTGTGCTCAGGCCGGTGTTGAACTTGATCTCATCCAGCGCTTGCAGGTTGGTCGGGTCTGAAATGGCCACAAACAATCGGTTGCCACGTTTATAAAGTGGCAGGGCGTTGTGCTTACGGATGAGCTTCTCGTCGACCGTTTTCTCCGGCAGCATTTCCGGGGCAAAGGCGTCCAGGTCCAGTACCGATACGCCAAACTCCATGGCGGCAGAAAACGCCAGCCTGCGGCTGTCGGCCAGGTCGTTCTGGGTGAGGTAAGTAATCAGCGGAATGCGGTTCTTGGAGGCCTGAAGAAAGGCATCCTTAGCCACGTCTTCTTCCAGAAGCCCGTCTTCCACAAATCGACGGGCCAGGCCCGTCAGCGTCACGTTTCGGTTGCTGCTCGCCATAAATGCTCTGAGGAAAGTCTTATAAGTGGCTGAATCTCGGATTTATGAACCAGAGTTTAGATGGATGGTTCCGCTTTGGAAAGCGGGGTGTGTCTCAGGTTTGATCTTTCTCAAGGACGTGTAGATAAAAGTGGCCTGTCTGAAATTGCCGGCTTGGGTGACGGAAATTGTCACCTTTGGGCGGGGAGGGGCACCAGGGTTTGGGCGAGTGGACTGGCGTGGTTGGCGTTTTTTGATTTAAGTCACTGTGTGAACGCTGATTTTTAATATTTTCTTGCAATTGGCATGGTGCCTGCTTAAGTTACACCACGCTCAGCGCGGAAACGGGGCAAAGCTCCACCGCCCCGGAGCTGGATAAACGAAAAATGACAACTCTTGAGGTTGATAACATGCAAAAGATTCAGATGAACAAAGGTCAGCAGGGTTTTACTCTGATCGAACTGATGATCGTTGTGGCGATTATTGGTATTTTGGCGGCTGTGGCTATTCCGGCGTATCAAGATTATATTGCGCGCTCTCAGGTTTCAGAAGCTTTTTCAATGTCAAGTGGTGCCAAAACCGCAATTGCGGAGTATGGTCAGATTAATGGCATTTACCCGGGAGCTGCGACTGATCCCAAAGCAGCAGATTTGGCTGTTGGCGGCCAGTATGCTGATGCCGCTGTCGCTGACGATACAGGTATCATTACTATCACTTTCAAGGCAGTTGGCGACGTTAACGCAAACATTGCCGGTAAAACCGTAACTTTGACTCCTCCGGCACTGAACACAGATCCGACCTCATTCGATTTTAGCTGCACTTCAACAATCGCTCAGAAGTATTTGCCGAAGTCTTGCACTGGTGTTTGATGCACGAATTGATCATGGATAGGCACAACTTAGCCTGACCTGATTTCGAAAAGCCCGGTGGATTCGTCCCCGGGCTTTTTGCGTTTCTGCAGCCTGACTAATGGACAGGCACTAGCCTGACTAATGGACACAAATTGATCATGGACAGGCACTAGCCTAACCAGATCCCCAAAGGCCTGGCTGGACTGATCATGGACAGGCACTAGCCTGACCAGATCCCCAAAGGCCCGGCGGTTTCGACCCTGGGCCTTTGTCGTTTCTGGCTTTCTATTTCACTGCGCCTAATTCGGGGTTATGGCAAAGCAGCGCCAGCAACTCGCGGCGAATCCTGGAAATTCCTGGATTCTAGGCGTGTGAAGTGCTCGGCAGGTCCGCCGATAGTTAAATTTGAAAAAGAAGGGGAGGGAGCCTAAGCCGCTTGTCGTCGCCGTCCAGGATTTCGGTAATCCTGATAGCTATCTTCAAAGGCAGTCGCCCGGTGGCACCACCGTTCCGGGTCCAGATTCAGCCGTTCCAGAATCGGCAGCGCGTTTTCGTCAATACAGCCGCGTTTGTCGCTCCGGCTGATGCGCCCGGTGCAATCCACCAGTTCCAGGTAATCTTCAAAGCTGAACAGAATACCTCGCTGAAAGTCGTTTCGAATCACGCCTTCAAAACCCAGCAGCGGTTTTAACGGTACCGAAAAATCATTCAACGCTTGCTGTTCCGTTTGCCGTGCAATGGCTTCCGCCAGATCGAAGGTAGGATGAATGCGTTCCTTAATGCTGGTGTGGTCGGAAGTTTCTGGTGTCTCCGCCATGGCGGCCCGGATAGGGTTCAGGTCAACATAAGCCATGCAGGAAAGGAGGGCTTCTTCGGTATCCAGAGCCTGGGATTTGAATCTACTCTCCCAGAAGTGGCCGGTGCATTCGTCTTCCCGGTTGGCTTGCCTTGCAATTGGCTCATTCAGGCATTTCATAAACCAGCTCAAGTCCGCCAACCGCTGCCGGAAGGTTTCTGCATACTCCTCCACTCGCCGAAGCTCGGCCGCACACAACTCATCACCCCGATGGTACCGCTGTACCAGTGGTGGCCCCTTATAGAGGCTGCACCAGCGCGCCAGCACCTCATCCATGCTCCACGGTTCCACGTCATTGGGGCTGAGCTTCACCACCAGGTGGTAGTGGTTCGACATCACCGCATAAGCGGCCACATCTACCGCGAACACAGATGCCAGAAGCCGGATTCGCTCTTCAATCCATCCTCGCCGGTGTTCATAACAGCGCCCAGTGGCGCGGTCTTGCCCGCACAGGAATGTGCGGCGCACGCAGCGTGAGATCACGTGGTAGAAGGGGGTATCTGAAACGCTGACCAGTTCTGCTCTGGCTTTGGGCATGGTGAAGTCCTTGTCTTCCGTGACTGTTGACATGGTCATATCATGCATCAATAATTCGGATCTGTATAGATGTACAGTATTTTGGTGTTTTAGTGTGTTTCCCTTATTTCTGCTATTTCTCAAACTCTATTTTTGTATGTACAATAAATCCAGATGAATATTGAATTCGATCCAAGGAAGGATGAGAAGAACACTGAAAAGCACGGTGTTTCGTTAGCTGATGCCGCCAGGCTCGAATGGGATTGGGTGTGGGCTATGGAGGATTTTCGTAATGATTATGGCGAGCGCCGAATGATTGGGTATGGCCCCATAGGCGATCGTGTCTACTGTGTTGTTTACACAGAGCGAAAAGGCATCCGCCGCATAATCAGTCTTCGAAAGGCAAATCGTCGGGAGGTGAGGCTTTATGCAGACAAAATCTAAATCAGGTCGGAAGTTTACACTGCCTTCGAGCGATGAAGAGTCAGGCATTAACGAGGGGATTGCACAAGACGAAGATACACGCGAGCTCACGGAAGAAGAGTTCCGCCGGTTGCGTCCGGTTGGTCGGCCCAAAGCGGAGACCACTAAAGAACGGATAACTATCAGACTTTCACCGGAGGTCGTTGAGCAGTTTCGCGCCACAGGCAGCGGCTGGCAAACCCGAATGGACAAGGCGCTTCAGGAGTATCTGAGAACCCACAGTCAGTCCGATATTGAGAGGTTGGGATAATGCACAACAATCGAGGGAATCTACTGCGCTAGAATTTGAGCACAGCGTGATTCATGGACAGGCACTAGCCTGACCAATCACGCCACCAACCATCTTTTACACTCTTTCACCAACACCCCTCCAGATTTGCGCTATGGTAAGCATAAAAAGGAGGTTAGCATGCTCAAAAGGACGCTGCTTTTAATTAGTCTTTCCATTCCCGCACTCGGCCACACTGCAGTTTACCAATGCAAGACCAACGGCCAGACGGTATTTTCAGACCAGCCCTGTGGCGAAGATGCCCGGCGCATTCAGGTTAAAGCCCCGGCACGTATTGGCGGAGGCTCAATGTTGGGTAAGAGTGGCCAGGAATTTCTCGATCACAGGGACCGGAAAAGTGAGGTCGAAAGCATAGACCGGAGTATCGAGCGCCTGGAACGTCAGAAAGCCCGTGCAAAAATGAACATGGACAACGCGCTCATTCGCTATCAGCGGCAAAAAGCCAACGCCAACAACAACCTGGCCGGTGCCACCTGGGAAGGCTCGTTAGCTCAGGAAGCAGAGGTGCTTCGCAAGCGGTATCAGGCAGAGATTGACGGAGTTAACCGGGAAATCGACCACCTGCGTGCGGAGCGGCGGCGAATACTTCAATAACCGGGTCAGACCCGCAGTACATTTCACCCCGGCAAATGTACCGGGGGTCTGACCCCCGGCCAGAGCCTCCCTTGGACAGGCACTAGCCCCCCCATTCTCTGTTGTCCATTTCTTTTGCCTTGCATTGTTGTAGTTTAAGAACTACAGTTGACTCATGCTAGAAATCAAGCAAACGGACACATATCGAAAGTGGGAGCGCAAACTCCGTGACCAGCGTGGCAAGGCGTTGATTGCAGCGCGTATATTTCGGCTGGCCAATGGTTTGCCAGGGGATGTAAAGCCGGTAGGGCAGGGTGTCTGCGAGCTGCGCATTCATCATGGCCCCGGGTATCGGGTCTACTTCAAGCAGAGTGGGAGGCGTTATGAGCGACAAGATCTACGATTACGATCCAGCAGCGGCGCTGGATAGTGAGGACGCGATTGCGGTTTTTCTCGCCGATGCCCTGGAGACCGGTGATACGGCTTACATCGCCAAAGCCATGGGTGTGGTGGCTCGGGCGAAGGGGATGACAGAACTGGCCCGTGAAACGGGGCTTTCCCGTGAGCAGCTGTATCGATCATTTAGCGAGCAGGGCAACCCTACCCTGAAAACCATGCTCACAGTGACCCGCGCCCTGGGTGTGGACTTGACTGCCCGTGCTCATCGGGAGCCGGCGAATGATCATGGACAGGCACTAGCCTGACCCAACTCGGCGAATACGAAGAGCTGTGTCGCACTGACAGTAGAGAGCTCCCGCCGGAAGAAATCCGGAATATTCGCAGCCAGACCCGTATGAGTCAGGCTGTGTTTGCTGCCATTCTTAACGTGAGTGTTTCAACCGTTCAGAAGTGGGAGACGGGTGAGAAAAAGCCTGCCGGAGCATCACTGAAATTGTTGAACCTTGTGAGAAGAAAGGGCATCGAGATTTTGTATTTATAACTAAGCTAAATCGTCCATCCCAACATCAAGCGCCTCGGCCAGGGCTTTCAGAACTTTGGTGGACGCAGTTTTGCCAGTGTTCTCAATCTGGCTGATGTATGACTTGCCAACTCCGGCCGCCTTGCCAAGGGCTTCTTGGGTCAGCCCGCGGTATTCTCGCCAGATCTTCACCGGGTGTTCTTTCCCGGTTATCAGGCGTTCGGCAATGTCTCCCGGAACGGTTTCATCCTCGCCGATGGCCAGCTCCTTCATTGCAGCGCCGGCGTCTGCAGCATCCTGCGCATCTTCAGCAAGTGCCAGCAGCTCGAGATACTCGTTGTAGGGCACCACGGCATATTCTGGTTTGCCTTCTCGTTCAATAATTTGAGCACTCATTTGTAAACGTCTCCTCTTGTGCCTATCTTCAGCACCAGTACCACCAATTCACCGTTATCAATACGGCATATTGCCCGATAACTCCCTTGCCTCAGCCTCCAGAAGGGCTGGCCTTTCATTGGTTTCCAGTCGCCTTCATAGGTATATGGGGCTTGAGCCATATTTGTAAGTTCCTGATGCATTTTTAACGCCTTTGTTTTAGGCATTTTTTGCAGGGCTTTCAGGGCTGACTTTTTGTAGGTTAGTTTGTACATCAGGCGAGTTTACTTTTGAGTTTACTGGGGGTCAACAATTGCGAGCTTTTACACTCCGGCTTTGGGGGCGCGGACAGGCACTAGCCTGCCAAATAACCGGGTCAGACCCCCGGCGACCTTATTCGTAAGTGCAGAAGTAAGCCGTATCCACCTCAGCCTTCACCTTAAAACTGGTATTCGCGGCCACCTCAAAAGCCTTTCCGGCATCGTATCGAACCCAGTTCTCACTGCCCGGCAGCTGAACCGTCAGCGCACCACTGACAACCGTCATCACTTCCTTTTGGCTGGTACCGAACTCATACTCACCCGGACTGATGACGCCCACGGTGGCAGGTAGTGTCTCGCCCTGAAAGGCGATGGATTTTACTTTGCCGTCGAAGTACTCGTTTACACTCAGCATGGCCATGATTCCTGATAAATTGGGCGGCTAATATACTGCAAGATCCCGTGGACAGGCACTTGTTAATTAAATTGGGCGGCTAATATACTGCAAGATCCCGTGGACAGGCACTTGTTAATTAAGATCCCGTGGACAGGCACTTGTTAATTAACGAGGGCATTATGGATCTCTTTGACCAATTCACCCCGCCAGAAAACCTGCTGCCATACGATGGTGATGTCCGTTATTACGGCACGGTGATGGGGCAAGGTCAGGCGGATGATTTCTTCCGGCGTTTGCTGGAGGAGATCCCCTGGGCCCACGACGAGCTGGTGATGTTCGGCCGGCCCGTGGTCACTCGCCGTAAGGTGGCCTGGTATGGCGACCGGCCGTTTACTTATACCTATTCAAGGGCCACCAAGCAGGCGCTGCCCTGGGTTCCGGTGCTGGCGGAGTTGAAAGCTCTGGTCGAGCAGCACAGTGGCGAGCGCTATAACTCCTGCCTTCTGAATCTTTACCACAACGGCGAAGAAGCCATGGGCTGGCACAGTGATGACGAGGCGGAGCTGAAAAAGCACGGGACAATTGCTTCGGTGAGTCTCGGGGCGCCGCGGCGTTTTGTCTTCCGGCACAAGCAGAGCAAGGATCAAATAAAGCTTATGCTGGAACACGGTAGCCTGCTGGTAATGAGTGGCGCTACCCAGGCCTTCTGGCAGCACAGCCTCCCGGCGACGAAGACGGTGCAAACGCCGCGGATTAATCTGACATTTCGGGCTGTGGTGGCATAGCGGGGTCAGACCCCGGATACATTGCCTGTGCACTGTTGATGCCCAAGAACCATGCGCATATACTGATCCAAATACTGTTCGAGGGGGCATGCCATGCGAACTACTGAAGTTGCGAAATCCGTACGTAAACCGACGAATCTGTCGCTGGATAGTGCTCTTCTTAAAGAGGCAAAATCCCTTGGAATCAATGTCTCGCGGTCTGCAGAGGCAGGAATTGCGGAAGCAGTCAAACTTCATAGGCAGAATAAGTGGCTTAACGAAAACGCCAAGGCACTTGAAAGCTCGAATGCCTATGTTGAAGCCAACGGCTTGCCTCTTGCACGACATCGGCAGTTCTGATGTCCCGTTTCGATATTTTTGAAAATGAAGAAGGGGCAGGGTACCTGCTGGATGTACAGTCCGACCTTCTCAGTGGCTTGAACACACGAGTAGTCGTGCCGTTACTGCCCAAATCGTCGGCGCCATTCCCTGCGCAGAGGCTCAATCCGGTGTTCAGCATCAACGGCATGGAAGTCGTCATGGCTACTCAATATATAGCCGCTGTACCGGAAACTGAGTTGCGCTTTTGCTCCGGTAGCCTTGCTGAGCTGCAGGATGAAATTGTCGCAGCACTGGATATGCTGTTTTTGGGCTTTTGAGGCTGATCAAGGACAGGCACGGGCCTGACCGGCACTCGCCTGACCATGGATTGAATTGTTATGCCACCTGGACCAAAATATACCAATTATTGGTACTGTCGAGGTGGCACCATGAAAAACACCAGCATCACTCTAGGCCAGCATTTTGATACGTTCATTGCAGAACAGCTCAAAAATGGCCGATACAGCTCTACCAGCGAAGTCGTTCGTGCTGCATTGCGCCTGCTTGAAGAGTCTGAAGCACGCCTGACTAGACTTCGTAAACTGCTCAAGGAAGGCGAGGACAGTGGTTTCGAAGACTACTCCTATGACTCGTTTATTCGTGAATTGGACAACGAAGAACGCTGATGCCAGGTTTCAAGCTTTCCAGGAAGGCCAAAGCTGACCTCAAATCTATTGCCCTATACACGGAGCGTGAATGGGGCCGGGATCAACGAAACCACTATATTCTTCAGTTTGATCAATGCTTCCACCTTCTGGGTGAGAATCCAAACCTGGCGCAGGCCTGCGATGAGATAAGTCCAGGCTACCGGCAGTACCCTCAGGGAAGCCACATCATATTCTATCGGTTTGCCACCGACCATGTTGTTGAAATTATCCGCATCCTACACAAGCGCATGCTGCCTGGTGTGCATCTGATTTGGTGATCATGGACAGACACGGACCTGCATCCCAGGTACATTCCACCCCACCAAATGTACCGGACTGTGGGGCTTCAAGGGTGGTGCTCCAGATACTCGCTGAGAGCGTTGCGAGTGAGATCGTTCAGAGAGATGCTTTGGCGCCGGGCAGCGACGCTCGCCGCCAAGTGTAAATCGTGGCCAACTCGGACATTAAATGAACCCTTGCAGGGTATTTCAGGTTTTATGTTCTGGTCTTCGCAAGTGTTCAGATAGTCGTCAACCGCTTCCTGAAAGGCTTTCTCAAGCTCTGCGACTGTTTCTCCTTCATAATTAACCAGTGCTCGAATGAACTGCAATTTTCCAAACAGGCAGTTATCTTCCGTGCTCACTTCAATCGAGCCGTAGTAGCCTCTATATTTCAGCATGCTGCTCATTGAATCAGCCCTCCGGATTTAAGGTTCTCGATAATCTGCCGATAGCCGAGACTTTTTAGAAGCGTTGCTAGTTCCTGCCAGGTAAACGTCGATTGCTTATTCAGTAGTTTCGCCAGTAGCTTTCCTTGCTTTGACATCAGTAGGGCTCCCTTTATTGCGACTAACTTTAGTTGCTTTCGTGGGTTTTGTCCAGATGGCCTATGAAGAGCACCCCGGATACATTCCACCCCACCAAATGTACCGGGGGTCTGACCCCCACCCCAAAATCACAAGGTAGTCAAAAACGCCGCCAGCTCCTCAACATCTCCGGTCGTTAACGGGGCGGCAATCCCAATCATCGGTGAGCTCTGCACCGCGGGGTCCATTTCTTTGAATCGCTTCAGGGCGATCTTGATGTATTCCGACGGTTGGCCAGCCAGGCGCGGCATATCGCGGAAGCCTTCGGCATCTTTGCCGTGGCAGGCGGAGCATTTGGTCTGGAACTTGGCGCGGCCGGCGTCTACCAGCGCGGGGGCAGGGCTGGTGCGAGGTTTGGCTTCTTGCTGTGAGTAGTACACGGCAATGTTAATGCGATCTTCCACAGTGAGAACTTTTGCCAGATTGCTCATCACATAGTCTTCGCGCTGGCCGTTGCCGAACTTTTCGAATTGTTCGAACAGGTAGAGCGGGTGCTGGTCTGCCAGGTTCGGGATGTAGTCACGCTTGCTGTTGCCGTCTTTCCCGTGGCAGGAGCCGCAAAACAGAATGCGCTCCTGGCCCGCCGCATAGGCCGCTTCGCGGCGGGCATCATCGGCCATAATCGTTTCCAGCTCTGCCATGGCCTGGTAAATCGACTGAGAAAACGCCACCGGCGCCGTCATCATTCCGGCCACCACCAACCCACCCAAACACAACTTCCGCAGCATCTCGCACCCTACTATCTGAAAATTGTGCCAAGAATATAGACATGCCCGCAGGCCATTCTTGCCAAAGATCAAGAAAAACCGACTTGGGGGTCAGACCCCCAATACATTTCACCCCGCAAAATGTTTTTGGGTCAGACCCGCAGTACGGGGTAAGCTGGAAATATCATTCGGCAGACAAGGACATACACGCCTATGAAACTTCGCTTCCTTGGTGGTACTGGCACCGTAACGGGCTCCCGTTATTTGCTTTCAGATGACTCCCATCGCCTGTTGGTCGACTGCGGCATGTATCAGGGCGTGAAAACCCTGCGGCGGCGGAACTGGGCGAAGTTTCCGGTGGATCCTTCCACGATTGATGCGGTGGTGCTTACCCATGGGCACATTGACCATTCCGGGTACCTGCCGGCGCTGGTGAAGAATGGATTCAAGGGCAAGATTTACTGCACCAAGGCCACCCATGAGCTGTGCAAGGTGTTGCTGCCGGATGCCGGTTTCCTGCAGGAAGAAGACGCCAAATACGCGTTTCGGAAGAAGTTTTCCAAGCACGAACACCCGGAGCCACTGTTTACCGAGAAGGATGCCTGGGAAGCGCTCAAGCACTTCGAGTCGCTGCATTACCACGAGAAATTCGAGCCGGTGAAGGGTTTTGAGGTTACCTTCACGCCAGCCGGGCATATTCTGGGTTCGTCTTGCGTGCATGTGCACCACAAAGGTGCGGACCGTACCGTGGTGTTCAGTGGCGATGTGGGCCGGCAAGATGACATCATCATGCGACCGCCGGAGCCGTTACAGAAGGCGGATGTATTGGTGTGCGAGTCTACCTACGGTGATCGTACCCATGGCGAGTCTGATCCGGAGCGGGATTTGGCCGAGATCATCACCAAAACCGCCGGGCGTGGTGGTATCACGCTGATGCCCGCGTTCGCTGTGGGTCGTGCGCAGATGTTGCTATATGTGGTGCACAAACTCATGGGGCAGGGGCGCATTCCCAAACTGCCGGTGTACCTGAACAGCCCCATGGCCATCAAAGCCACGGAAATCTTCATCAAACACCATAAAGAGCACAAACTGAACCATGCTCAGTGCGAACTGATCGATGACAAAACCCAGTTCGTGCGCACGGTGGAAGAGTCCATCGAGCTGGATGCCGCCCGATATCCCTGCATCATCATCTCTGCCAGCGGCATGGCCAGCGGCGGTCGCGTGCTGCACCATCTGAAAACCCTGCTGCCGAACCCGCGCAACAGTGTCGTCTTCGCCGGCTTCCAGGCCCCCGGAACCCGTGGCGATGCGCTGGTAAACGGCGCCGAAGACGTGAAAATCCACGGCGAATACTGGCCCGTGAAAGCCGAAATCCACAACCTGAATTCCATGAGTGCCCACGGCGACTACAACGAAATCCTGGCCTGGCTGGAGCAGGGTCACCTGAAACCCGAGCGCGTGTACGTTACCCACGGCGAAATGCTCGCCAGCGATACCATGCGCAAGCGCATTACTGAGAAATTTGGCTGGCATGCGGAGGTGCCGGAGTTGTTTGAAGAGGTGGAGATCTGAACCCGGCTTCGCCGCCTGCCGTATTTTCAAGCCACCTCGGAAAGTTGCTTCTCCAGACTTTCCGGCAGCGTAATGCGGACAAACAACTGCTCAGGGAAGAGGTAGTCTTCCCCGGATTCATCGATCACCCGCAGCATCCCGACGGCCCTCGCCTGTGGGTCATCGATGAGTTCATAGAGCTTACGCGGCTCAAGCGATGCCTCGTACCAGTGCTCTTCCGCTTCCATAGCCTAATCAAATCCAGGAAACCCGCTCCCGCCGAAACCCCACCGGCGCCGTCCCGGTACCCGCAGCATCCCCATACCGCTCCTTCATCCGCTTCTGGAATCCCTCAGAACCCAGCGCCAGCCCGGCAATCGCGGAATAGCGAATCTGGTCTTCCACCGCCTCCGCCATCGGGCTGGCCACAAAATTGCGATAACTGACCAGCCGCTGATCGGCATCCGGCTGCAATTCCAGGTAACAAGGGTGGGGCACATGAAAGCGCGAGCCGCTGCCGTAGGCATGGCAGAGGTAGCTGGACCACTGGTATTCGCCGGCGTAATCCACCATGCCCGCCTTCACCGGGTTCAGTTCAATGTAGCGCTGGCATTGCAGGAAATACTCCTCGGTATCCACCAGGCAAGACTTGAAACGCCCCTCCCACAAGCCTCCGGTGCGCTCGTACCGGGCGTTGTAATACTGCGCGTAAGACTGCCCGATCGACTTCATAAAAGCCGACAGCCCGTCATCAGTCTTCGGCGTTACCAGCAGGTGGGTGTGGTTGGTCATGAACACCCACGCGTGAATATCTACCTCGAACTTCTCCTGGTAGCGCGTGAGGTACATCGAATAGGTGGCGAAATCAGACAAATCCTGAAAACAAACCTGCCGGTTATTGCCCCGCTGAATCACATGCTGGGGCATCCCGGCCGGACAAATCCTTGGTCGGCGGGGCATCACACATTCCTTGTGGATTAATTTGAAAGCGCAACAATCTGCCCCAGCTGCGCCAAAATTTCAACCCCGGGTCAGACCCAGAATACATTTCACCTCACAAAATGTACTGGGGGTCTGACCCCCAAAGTTTGTTAACATGGGGGAAACGGTCAGGCAGGATGCAATCATGCACTACAGCTCCATACTTCCGGATGTGATCAGGCTGGCGGATGAGGCCAGTGAGAAGGTGCTTCATATCTACGAGTCCGATTTCAAGGTGCGGTATAAGGAAGACAACTCGCCGATTACCGCGGCAGATGAGGCAGCTCACGAGATCATCTACAAGGGGCTGCGTAACATCAGCCGGGACATTCCGATTCTTTCGGAAGAAGGTGCGGAGATTCCCTGGGAAGAGCGCAAAAGCTGGCGCCGGTTCTGGCTAATTGACCCGATCGACGGCACCAAGGATTTTACCCAGCGCAGCGGCGAATTCACCGTGAACATCGCGATGATCGAAGACGGCGTGCCGGTGATGGGCGTGGTTACGGCACCTGCTCTGAAAGAAGCCTTCTGGGGCATCAAAGGCGAAGGCGCCCACATGCGCGACCGCACCGGCCGGGTACACAGAATCCGCGTGGCGGAACCCCGGGAAACCCTGCGGGTAGTGGCCAGCAAAAACCACCTGAACGACGAAACCCGCGCCTTCATCGACAAACTCGGCCCCCACGAAACCGTGCAGGCCGGCAGCTCCCTGAAATTCTGCCGCATCGCCGAAGGCCACGCCGACATCTACCCGCGCATGGGGCCCACCAGCGAATGGGACACCGCCGCGGCCCACGCCATCCTTCTTGCGGCGGGTGGCCAGGTGCAGACTGTGGATGGTAAGCCGTTGGTGTATGGCAAGGAAGATATTCTGAACCCGCACTTTATTGCGGCCGGCGGGTGGTATTTTTAACGAGCGGGTCAGACCCCCGATACATTTTGCCCTGGCAAATGTATCGGGGGTCTGACCCCGGATTGGGGAATGGGATGACCTGGTACGCGTTACAACATAAGCCTGCGCAGGGCGATCGGGCGGTTCAGCATTTGCAGAACCAGGATGTTGCCTGTTTCTACCCGAAGATTGAGGTGGAGAAGGTGAAAGGCGGCAAGCGGGCGAAGCGGCTGGAACCGTTGTTTCCGGGGTATGTGTTTGTGAACCTGGAGCAGACGAATCCGATGTGGGCGAAGCTGCGGTCTACCCGGGGGGTGATCCGGGTGGTGAGTTTTGCCAATAAGCCGGCGGCGATTGCGGATGAGGTGATTGACCACATCAAGGCCAGCATGGATAAGGTGGCGGAGCAGGGTGGTATTAAGCCCGGGCAGGCGGTGGAGCTGGATGATGGGCCGTTTAAGGGCATCGGGGCGATTTTTCAGGCTTACGATGGGGAAGAGCGGGCGATTGTTTTGATTTCGTTTATGCAGAAGCAGCAGCGGGTTAGTGTGCCGGTTTCGGCGATTCGGGCTTAGGTGGTGGTTTAAGAATGGCGCTGGCTTGGGTAGGGAGTCTGACCCGTGGGGTCAGACCCCTTTGTAGCTGGCTTAGTTAATTACCTCATATCGAATTGTGATCACATCACCACCCACTGGCAGTGCGGTGCCGCGCAGCAGTACGGTGTTCGACAGCGGGCGGTAGATCCAGCCGTTTTGGGCGTCCTGGCTTACCGGAACTACGGTGCCGTTTTTGCGCACTTCGATGGTTACCGGGTCTACGTTTTCCGGCAGTTCGAAGCGGTTGCTTACGCCGCCGGCGTTTTTGGAGATTTCTTCCATGAACGCGCTGAAGTCCTGGGTGGCGCCGATGTTGCCGAAGGAGCCGCCGGTGGCCAGGGCCAGGTCATCGTACTGGCTGTTGGGCGCGTCGTTCTCGTCAACCAGCGAATACACGGTGTAGCCACGTTCGGTGAACAGGTTGATCTGAGGATCAAACTCCGCACCACCTGCCGAGCGGCGGGTGTACTGGCTGGGCTCGTCGCTCAGGATCACCACAGACAGTGAAGAACCACTGCGTGGGTAACCCTCCGCAGTCACCACGCCATCCTCCGCATCGCCCTGTGCGGTCGACAGCAGCGCCTGCTCAGCGTTATAGATGCCGGTTTCGGTTGCAGAACCGTAGGTGCCCTGGTTCACCACATCATCACGGAACTCCTGCAGATCATTGGTGAACGCACCGTCTTCATTGGTGTCGGCCAGTTCAATGGTTTCACCGGTATTAATCGTACCAATCTGGAAATCCAGCCCGGAACTCTGCATCACAGTCACAAACGAATCCGCTGCATCTGCCAGCGATTGTTGGTCGTCGCTCATACTGCCGGAGTTATCGATCACAAACAGGAAGTCCGCCAGGTTGCTGCCGCCTTCCACTGTGAACTGCTGTTCACCGGCGGTACGGGTAACGCCCGGGGCAGATACGTTGCGGCCGCTGTTCAGGCGGGAAATCGCGTTCTCCCAGGTGTTCAGCTTGGCGGCCGGAGTTACCGATGCAATCAGCACCAGCTTGTCGTCATCAGCTTCCGCGGTGCCCTGGTCCTGATACACCACGGTCATGAACAGGCGGAAATCGGTTTCAGGCGTTTCAGAAGCCAGGCTCGCCGGCAGGCCGGTCACTTCGCCGCCCACAGCGTTCACGCCCAGCAGTGAAACCAGTGCATTGGCCACCTCAGTAGGCTTGGCGCCGTTCGTTACCGACAGCGTATAAACGCCGTTGTAGATAATGCCACCGAACAACTGGCCTGTGGAAACGTTGGCCGCGCGCATGTTCAGGTCTGTGTTAGTGTTAATCTGGCTGGTGAAGTTCTGCAACACTTCGCCCGCATCAGAGCCAGCAGACATCACCGGCCGCTCAGCCACAAACGAGGCTACCTCGCGGGTGGCCAGCGAGCTGGCGGTAGTATTAGTGGCTTCCATCGTGCTGGCCGAACTGGCGAAAGCCATGCGCACCGGCTCAGAAGTGGCCGGGGCCGCGAATGCCTGAACAGACGCCGGTTCCGCCACTGCTTCTGAAGAGCCGGCAAACATCATCGCACCGTCGAAATCGCCGCCCGGTTGTTCTTCAGGCACATCGAATTCCGCAGGTACAGAGACCGCTACCGAGCCGGTCGCTACCGTTTCCACCTCAGTGGTGTTTTCTTCCGGTGTGGAAGTGTCTTCGCCGGTGTCAGCATTGCCATCCGGTACCACATTACACACATCAAAAGACTTCTCCACCGTGCCATCGCGTACGGCCTCCACCAGGTAGCCGCCGCTGGCACAGCGCTCGCTGCCGGTATCCAGCGTGGTCACCCGCAGAAGGTCGCCGTCCATGTTTTCCACAACCGTACCGCTGCAAATCTGCACCCGGTCGGTAATTTCATCGGCATCCAGAATGCTGTTGAAGTTGGCGTCCAGCCCTGCGGCAATCTCGCGGCCGCCTTCCGGGCACACGCCGTTGGCTGGAATATTCCCGGCCACGGCAAACAGCCCCATATCGTCATCATCGGGAATGTAAGCCCCATCGTTATCCGTAAGCCAGCAACCGCTCAAAGACAACGAAGAAGCCGCCACAGCAGCAGCCAGCGCAGACCGCCCAAACCTTACCTTGTTCATCCTTTAACTCCTTGGTGTTTTTGTTCCGGGCAGGGGAAACCGCAAACGCCTGCAAGCGCACAGGCGAAAACCCACACCAGGCAGCCCGGGCCCTGATGCGAGAAGAGAGAAAACTGTGGGAGAGAGAAAAACTGCATGAGGAAGAATCCTTTCTTGTGTCACTACTGGCCGAATCCTTCGGCCGACATGTAGAGAGTAGTGGCATAACCGGGGTGTTTCAAGTTTGCATTTAAATTTTATCGTTTGTGGGGTTTTATGCTTTACTTGGTGAATGGCGCTGGGTTGGGTGGGGAGTCTGACCCGTGGGGTCAGACCCCTTTGTCAGACTCCTTTGTAGCCTTCTGGTTATGTGCTCCAGGCCTTGCAGGCTTCAAAGGGGTCGGGCCCTACGTGGCCTGACCCCACCCTTCTGCCGGCGGCGATCTCCTGGTTAGAGAATGGCGCTGGAGAAGGCAGGGAGTAGGCAGGGAGTTCGGAGTAGGCAGGGAGTACGGAGTAGGTAGGGAGTACGGAGTAGGCAGGGAGTACGGAGTAGGCAGGGAGTCTGACCCGTGGGGTCAGACCCCTTTGTCAGATTCCTTCGCAGATTCCGGTTTGCAATTTTTTACATTGTTTTTGAGGTGTAAGTCCTTGATTTTGGATAATTGGCCAAAGGTGTCACTTGCTTGTAACACCGGAACCCGTAGAATCGCGCTGGTTTTCGAGTGAATCCTCTTAACCCTGACAAGGAGTCAGTTGGGAAATCTTCCCTCCGGCACAGCCGCTGCCCCTTGTCCAAACGTTGAACAGTCTTCTTATGTCCTCAAAACACTGGGCCCTGGTCGGTGGGGCGGTAGCGTGCCTGATCGGTGTTAATGGCCACGCGCAGCAGCCTCAGACAGATCTTGCCTTCCCCGGTTACAGCGGGTTTCTGAACGTACCTTCGGCCACGGTGCTTAACCATGGCCAGGCAGATGTGCAGTGGTCGGATCAGGCGTTTCTGAACCGGCGGGGCAGCAGCGGTTACGGGCACTACAACAACGTAAGCGGCACCTTTGGCATTTTTCCCTATGTGGAGCTGGGTGGCCGGCTGGCGTGGGATACCACCCAGAACAACTGTTACCGGGAAGACTGCGGCATTCGCGACCTCTCCGCCAACGTGAAAATCCAGGCGCCGTTTATACCGGAAGACTGGTTCAGCCTGGCCGCCGGCGCGCAGGACCTGGGTGGGGAAACCGGGGATTTTGAAGCCTACTACGTAGTCGCCGGCAAACAACTGGGCCCGGTGGAAGTCTCCTTGGGCTACGGCAAGCCGGAACAAACTCCGCGCTACCTGGACGGAGCCTTCGGGGCCATCAGCTATCGGCCGTTCCCGTGGCTTAACCTGATTGCCGAACACGACAGCCAGGACGCCCGCGTCGGCATCGGCGCCACCACACCACAAGGCTGGCTGCCCTGGGGCCTTCAGGTAAAAGGTAAAGTATTGGCGTGGGATGAAGGCGATACCGACAACGACCGCAACTTCGCCTCCGTCGGCCTGTCTATCCCCTTCGGCAACGCCCCGCGCAAACAACGGCTGCAGCCCATGCCGGCGCAAAAGCCACAAGCGCAGCCGGTTAATACCTCAGCAGCCGAACAACCCGCCAAAACCACCGCCCAACGCATCGGCGAACAACTGGTGGCCGAAGGCTACGACAACGTACGCACCGCCAGTAACAACGGCACCCTGCACATCTGGTGGGAAAACAACCTCTACAACCGGGACGAGCGCGACAGCATCCTGCATGTAGCCCGCAAAGCCCACCAGGCCGCCGGCAGCCATCAGCAAGCCGAACTCACCCTGCTCAACCAGGGCCTGCCGGTAATCAGCCAAACCGTGTCGCTCAGCGAACAGCAGCCGTACCAGGTTAGCCGTCAGTTTGCGGACAACACCGTTTTCAATCGCGAACAACCCGAGTGGGACTTTGAAGGCAGCTATGGCCCCAGCTGGAAGCCGCGCCTTACCCTCAGCCCCTCCATCAGCAGTGGCGTGGCCACCGAATACGGCGTGTGGGATGCCTCGGTTGCCATCAGCTCCGAGCTGGCCATTAACCTCTGGCCCGGCGCACTGGCCTCTGCCCGCTATGATGCCGAAATCTACCAGACCGAAGACTTCGACAAAGGCGGCATCTTCTACAGCAACCGCCAGCGTACAGACCTGGTAGAAGCGGAAATCCAGCAAACCTTCAAACTGCACCCGCAGCTGTACACAAGCTTTCACGCCGGGCGCTACGCCATTGACTACAACGGCGGCCTGAACGAAACCCTGCTGCTCAGCCCCGGCGGCCGCCACGCCATCGGCTTTCTCGGTGGCACCTTCAGCCACACCGACAGCAACGGTGAAGACAGAACCCAGGCCCTGGCCCAGTACACCTACTACAACCCGGGCCTGGATGCCCAGTTCACCGTATACGGCGGCCAGTTCTTCGCCGAAGACGAAGGCTTCCGCATCGACAGCCGGTTCTGGTTTGGCGACTACGCCCTCACCCTGCAATACAAAAACACAGACGCCGAATTCGTCAGCCTGGGCTGGGTAATCCCGCTTACCCCGGTACGCGACCGCCAGTTCCGCTACCTGCAGGTAAAAGGCAATGCCGACTTCAACTACGCCGTACAAACCCGCATCAACGAAGACGCCAACATCGTCTCGTTCGGCGGCGCCGGTGTGGTGACCTCATCCAACCCGCTTCAGAAAACCTACCTGAACCGGGGCAGGGTGGCGCAGTAACAATGCAACATAGTTGCAATACTTGCGTTTATAAAATGAACACATATAGTGACTAACCAAGCCAGTTTAATAACGGTTTCCCCAGTTGCGCTGTTAAAAGCAGTGCAGCCCACATAAAAAAGCACGTGCTACAGCCAAACTCAGGAGAAGAGGCAATATGACTCAGACCAAACAAGGAAATTTCAAGAAAAAACTGCTGGCCCTCGCCGTACTGGCGCCAGCAATGGCCATCACCGCCTGCTCTAACGACGGTGCTTACATTCCCGGTGAAGAAGCGGGCGAAAAAGCCGGTGTGGCCTACGACGGCTACCTGCGCGGCGCAACCGTTTGTGCAGACGTAAACCTGAACAAGCAGTGTGACGAAGATGATCCCAACACACCTGATGTTAACGAGGCCGAGCCCAGCACCACAACCGGTGAAGGCGGTTTCTTCCTGCTGACAGGCCTGACCCCGGCCCAGGAACGTTACCCGCTGGCACTGGAAGCCATCGCTGGTGTAACCGTTGATGAAGATACCGGTGAAGCGGTTACCGAAAACTTCAACTACGTAGCTCCGGCGGGCGCTACAACCGTATCCGGCTTCTCTACCATCATCCAGGTAGAAACCGAGCGCCTGATCGCTGAAGGCAGCAGCCCGGCAGCCGCCGAAGCCAAAGCCAAGGCAGACCTGGCCGCCGCTCTGGGCGCACCGGAAGGCACAGACCTGGCTAACTTCGACGCCGTAGCCGTCTCCAAGGCTAACGGCAGCGACTCCAACCTGGCCACCCAGCTGCGCGTAGTTAACCAGGTAATCACCAAGCAACTGGTTGCAGCTGTAGCTCAAGCGAACAGCTCCGTAACCGGCGCTTCCGCAGGTGCCATCCTGGCCGCCGCCACCAACAAAGTGACCGAGAAAGTAGCGGTTATCAAGCAGGTGGTTGATGCCAAGCTGGCCGAAGGCGGTGTTACCGGCCCGGATATCACTGGCGAGCAGCTTGCTGCCATCGCAGACGAAGCCGTAGCTGACAACACTACCGCTCCGGAAGCCGTCACCGTTGACGACGTAAACGATGCAGCCGAGGCCATCACAGCCGCGCAGGAAGTCATCAAAGAAGCCATCGCTGAAGAAACCCAGGAAGAACAGGAGCCGGCTGAAGAGCCAGGCACCGGCGCAACTGGCGCAACTGGCGGCGGTCAAGGCGCAGCCTAAACCCCAAACCGCAAAATAAGTACCGGGGGTCAGACCCCCGGTACATTTCCCACCGCAAAATGTATCGGGGGTCTGACCCCGAAATCCCCAAGGAAGTCTCTACCGGATGAAAGCTTTATTCGCACTGGTTCTGCTCATCAGCCTGGGCGGCTGCGCCTTTATACCTGGCGCCCATGTACCCTATGAAAGCGAAAGCGATGACAGCACCAACCTGGACGACATGGTAAACATCCACACCATCACCCCCAAACTGCTCCAGGAACGAATGGCCAAGCCAGACACCACGCCGGTGTTCAACCACCAGCTGGAACTGGAAATCCAGGATTACGACTACACCGTAAACCGGGGCGACATACTCAATATCACCGTATGGGACCACCCGGAACTCACTATTCCCGCCGGATCAGACCGCAGCCCGTCTGAAGCCGGCAACTGGGTGCACAGCGACGGCACCATCTTTTACCCCTACGTGGGCGAAATCAAAGTCGCCGGTTTGAAAGTCACCGAAATCCGCGACATCCTGCGCAAAGAGCTCGCCAAATACATCGCCTCGCCACAGGTAGACGTAACCGTGGCCTCATTCCGCTCCAAGCGCGTGTACATGACTGGCGAACTGAAACAACCCGGCACCCAGCCCATCACCAACGTACCGCTTACCCTGCTGGAAGCCGTCAGCAACGCCGGCGGCCTGAGCGATGCGGCCGACTGGACCAACGTAACCCTTACCCGCAACGGCGAAACCAAACGCTACTCCCTGCGGGACCTGTACCGCCAAGGCGACACCCGGGAAAACATCCTGCTGCGCCCCAACGACATCATCCACGTAGCCCGTAACGACGCCGCCAAAATCTTTGTACTGGGCGAAGTGGGCAAACCCACCAGCCTGAACATCGGCCGCTCAGACATCACCCTGGCCGAAGCCCTGGCCGATGCCGGCGGCTTTGCCCAGGCCACCGCCGATGCCAGCGGCGTCTTCGTAATCCGCAAAGCGGCCGAAGAAAGCGGCAAAATTGCCGACGTGTTTCAGCTACACGCCCGCAACGCCACCGCCCTGGTACTGGCCGACCAGTTCACCCTGCAAGCGCGGGACATCGTGTACGTAACCGCCGCGCCCATCGCCCGCTGGAACCGCCTGATAGCACAAATCGTGCCCACCGCGCAGGCTGTGTACTTCTTCGCACGGGCTGAAGACGAAGTTACCGACAACTAACACCGCATGTTCAACAACATCCTCATCGTATGCGTAGGCAACATCTGCCGCAGCCCCATGGCCGAGTACCTGCTCAAAGCCAGGCTGCCGGCGGATAGCGGCAAACAAGTCCACTCCGCCGGCATCGGCGCGCTGGTGGACAAACCGGCCGACGCCACCGCGCAGGAGCTGCTGCAAGAGCAGGGCATAGACGCAAGCCCCCACCGGGCCCGGCAAGTAACACAAGAGATGCTGGCCAGTGCCGACCTGATACTGGCCATGGAAGACGGCCACCTGAAGCGCCTGCACGAAATCGCCCCGCAAATCCGCGGCCGCGCCTTCCTGCTGGGCAAATGGCAGAACAACCAGCCGGTGCCAGACCCCTACCGGCAACAGCGCCCCGCCTTCGAACACGCCTACAAACTGATCGACCAAGCCTGCGACAGCTGGCTCAAATACCTGGGTAACTGAATTACATGACAGACAACACAACAACCAGCATTGCAACCCCGCAAGACGACGAAATAGACCTGCTGGCCCTGATAGGCACCCTGTGGGACGGCAAATGGCTGATTGCCGCCGTAACCGTAGTGTTCACCGCCATCGGCGTGTTCTACGCCCTGATTCAGCCGCCGGTGTACCGCGCCAACGCACTGATCCAGGTAGAAGAGAAAACAGGCGGCCTGCCGGGCATGGAAGACCTGGGCGGCCTGCTGGAAACCACCTCTAACGCCAGCACTGAAATCGAACTGATCAAAAGCCGTCGGGTACTGGGCCAGGTAGTGGACAACCTGAACTTGGACATCGTTACCAGCCCGGATTATTTCCCCGTAGTAGGCGCCACCCTGGCCCGCCGCTTTGGTGGCCAACCGGGAGAACTGGCCGAGCCCAAATGGGGCGAAGGCTACGCCTGGGGCGGTGAAAAACTCACCATCACCCGCATGGACGTACCCGGTGGCTCTGGCAGCTACATCCTGCAAGCAGGCGAAAACGGCCGCTGGACCCTGCTGAACCAGGACGAAGAGCCGGTACTGGAAGGCCAAACCGACACCCCGGCCGATGCCAACGGCTTCGGCGTAATGGTCACCGAACTGCACGCCCGCCCCGGCACCCGCTTCAACGTAACCAAGCGCACCCAGTATGCTGCCACCATGTCTCTGCAGGGGCAGGTAAGTGCCAGCGAAAAAGGCAAAGGCTCCGGCATCATCGAACTGGCCCTTGAGCATACCAACCCGGCCATGGCCGAAGCCATCCTGGCGGAAGTGGGCCAGAACTACGTACGCCAGAACGTAGAGCGCGCCAGCGCCGAAGCCGCCCAGTCCCTGGAATTCCTGCGAAGAACCCTGCCGGAAGTAAAGCAGGAACTGGAAGCCGCCGAAGAGAAGTTCAATAACTACCAGGTGCAGGAAGAAACCATCGACATCAGCGCCGAAGGCTCGGCAGTGCTGGACCAGATCGTCAACCTGGAAGCCCAGATCTCACAGCTGGAATTCCAGCGCGCCGAAATTGAACAACGCTTTCAGCCCACCCACCCGCGCTACCGGGCCTGGGCTTCTCAAATGGCCGAACTCAAAGGCCGCCGCGCCGAACTGGACGCCCGCATCGGCCGCCTGCCAGAAACCCAGCAAGAACTGGTACGCCTGCGCCGTGATGTGGAAGTGGGCAACAAAATCTACCTTCAAATGCTCTCTAACATCCAGCAACTGGACATCGCCCGGGCCGGCACCGTGGGCAACGTACGGGTAGTGGACGACGCAGTCGTAAACACCCAGGCCCCGGTAAAGCCCAAACGCGCCCTGATAGCCGCCGTGGCCCTGCTGCTGGGCGGCATGATCGGCACCGGCATCGTACTGGTACGGGCCATGCTCAACCGCGGCATCGAAAACCCGGACGACATCGAAAAACTCGGCCTGCCGGTCTACGCCACCGTGCCGCTGTCTGACACCCAGGAACAGATGGCCAAAAAGAAACGGGGCCGCCAGGACCGCACCTCCGGCCTGCTGGCTGTGGTCAACCCGGCCGACCTGGCCGTAGAAAGCCTGCGCAGCCTGCGCACCAGCCTGCACTTCGGCATGATGGACGCCCGCAACAACATCCTGATGATCTCCGGCCCCAGCCCCGGTGTGGGCAAAACCTTTGTGTCCGTTAACCTGGCCGCCGTCATGGCCATGGCCAACCAACGGGTACTGCTGGTAGATGCGGACCTGCGCCGCGGCTTCTCCCACGATGTCTTTGGCGTAAGCAACCACAAAGGCCTGTCGGACCTCCTGGCTGACAAAGCCACACTGGAAGAAGCCACCGAACACAGCGGCGTAGAAGGCCTGGACTTCATCAGCCGCGGCACCGTGCCGCCCAACCCGTCTGAACTGCTGATGAGCAAGCGCTTTGACGAGTTCCTGAAACAAGCGAGCGAAAACTACGACCTAGTGATTGTAGACACCCCGCCCATCCTGGCAGTGACAGACCCGGCCATCGTAGGCAAGCACGCCGGCACCACCATGCTGGTAGCCCGCTTCGGCGCCAACCCGGCGAAAGAACTGGAACTGACCAAGCGGCGGTTTGAGCAGAATGGCATAGAGGTGAAGGGTGTGATCTTTAACGCTGTGGAGAAGAAAGCCTCTAATTACGGTTATGGTGGCTACGGCTACTACAACTACGCCTACAAATCCGCAAAGTAAGCAGGCTACAAAGGGGGCTGCCCCCACGCACCCAAACCAGCAGGCTACAAAGGGGTCTGACCCTACGAGGTCAGACCCCCCCAAGGCCAGCGACGAACTAAAAGCCCGGTTTTTTGCCACGGAATCCACGGAAAAACACGGAAAGAAAAGCTTTTAGCCACGGACACTCACTGACGCTCACGGACAAAGACCAGCGCCCCCACAACCAGCAATCTACAAAGGGGTCTGACCCTACGAGGTCAGACCCCACCCAAAGCCAGACACTCCCCCAAAGAGTAGTACTCTCCCAGTGAGCCTTAAGCAACAAGCCATCACCGGCGTAAAGTGGAATTTTGTACAGCAATTCAGCGTACAAATCATAAACTTCGGTGTTCAAGTCATATTGGCCAGGCTGCTGATGCCGGAAATGTTCGGCCTGATTGCCATGGTCATCGTGTTTATCTCCATCGGCACAGCGCTGATGGACAGCGGCATGACCAGCTCGCTCATCCGTACCAAAGAGCCAGACCAGACAGATTATTCCACTGTATTTGTCACAAACCTGATCGTAAGCTTTGCAGTCTATGGAGTTGTCTTCCTGTCTGCGCCCTATATCGCCGCCTTCTACGATCAGAACGTCCTCACAGACATAATCCGCCTGCTCGCGCTTAGCTTCGTCATCCGGGCTTTTGTAGCAGTACACGTAGCAAAGCTCACCAAAGAAATGAACTTCAAGCTGCAAATGCAGCTGCAAATCCCCGCAACAATCATGTCGGGTATTGTTGGCGTTACCATGGCGTACATGGGCTATGGAGTGTGGAGCCTGGTATGGCTCAATCTCGCGCAGGCGATTGTGTTTACCGTCCAGAACTGGGTGTTAATACCCTGGAAGCCGTCGTTGGTTTTCGACAAAGAGCGCTTCAAGTACCACTTCAAGTTTGGATACAAGCTAACGCTTTCGAGCCTGATCGATACCGTATACAACGACGCCTACCGAATCGTGATCGGTAAATTCTACTCTCCGGCTCAGGTTGGGTATTTTCATCAGGCTGAAACCTTGCGCTTGTTCCCCGTGAACCAACTTAGCGCGGTGCTTGGGAAGGTTACATACCCGTACTTTTCGAATATTGACAACGATGTAGCCTTAAAAAGCGCATATAGAAAAACCATGAAGTTGGTAATGTTCGTCACGCTTCCAGTAATGTTGTCGTTAATATTAGTGGCTGAAGAGGGTTTTCGTTTCGTGTTCGGCGAAAAATGGCTACCTGCCGTTCCCTATTTTCAGTTGCTCGCAGTGGCGTCTATCATAAGGCCGGTCAGTTCATATAATTTGAATATTTTGAAAGTAAAAGGCCGCAGCGACTTATTTCTCTTGGTCGAGATTATAAAAAAAATCATAGGGGTTCTTTTCCTAGTGGTTGGTCTGGCGTTTGATGTGATCGGTCTTGTTATTTCTTTAGTTGCATTTTCGTTTGCTTCCTATCTCATAAACTCAATCTATAGTGGGAAGTTGATAAGCTATAGGTTACTGGAACAGGTTAAAGATCTAGCGGTTGTCGTAGCAATTGGCATATCAACCTTTGCGTCTCTCTTTTTGGCTAAGAGTTATCTGGATCAATTTTTGAGCTCAGACATCATCTCAATTCTGATCTTTGGAACACTTCTACCGATACTATACGCTGGACTCTGTGTTCTCCTAGATAGAGAGCTAAAGAACATTGTTTGGAGCTTAAGAAAGTGAGTGTTTTTACTTCAGATATTCTATTCACTGGCTTCTACGGTCAAAAAAATACGGGTGATGATGCCTTTGTTGAGGTTGCGGCTTGGGGTGCTAAGCAGTATTGGCAAGTAGAGCGACCGACCTTCCTGGCACGAAAAAACAGTCTTCCGATAACCCAGAACACGATGAAAGGGTACCCTTTCACTCTCCCAAGGAGTTACCACCTCCAGAATCAGCTACTGCTTAGAAACACGAAATGCCTAATCTCCGCTGGCGGCTCAACCATACATAGCAGGCTCGCAAAAAGAAATATCAAAGCTATGGCCACAGAGCGGAAGCGGAATGGGGGAAACTTAAAGCTGGGCGCGATTGGCGTATCAATCGGGCCGTTTAAGAATACAGGGGATGAGAAAGCGGTAGCGGTATACCTGAAGGACCTAGATTTTCTGGCTGTTCGTGATCAGCAGTCGTTCGAGTATGTCGAGCAGCTTGATCTTCCTTATAAGCCGGTGAACGCCTTTGACCTTGCCGCTTTGTTGCCTGAAATCTACACCTCAAAACCCGATACTCAACGAGAGGATGGGCGAAAGGTTATTGGTATTAGTGTCTGCCCGTATGAAAGTATTAGTAATCCAGGTGCAATCGCTAATGAACAGAAGCGCCACAGAATGCTCTGTGAGCTTTTGGCTGATATCCAAAAGAAGCAAAATGTGCACTTCAAGTTTTTGGAAATCAACGGCCATGCACGTATCGGCGACTTAGAGCTGACGAAACGAACGATAGCAGACGCTAAGCTGAAAAATTTTGAGATAGTCCCTTATCAAAGGGAGACGATGGCCATGTGGAACGAAGTGAATAGCTGTGACTTTATGATCTCAACTCGTTTACATGCTGCAATATTTGCCTGCTTTGCTGGAGTGCCTTTTATACTTAATGAATATCATAGAAAGTGCGCTGATTTTCTGAATACGGTCGGATATCACGAAAATTACCGAATTTATGATAGTGAGTATTCAATAGAAGAAACTTCAAGCATGATAGTTAAGGCAGTTAACCGGGAAAAGTTTATAGAGCCATCAAAGAAGGAATCTGTGAGATCCAAGGCCCGGCTCAATTTCACTGGGGTGGAATTTTAAAATGTTCTCAGTCGTCATCCCCCTCTACAACAAAGAACTCAGCATCCGAAACACCATCCAGTCGGTGCTTGATCAAACCTGCCAGGATTTTGAGATTGTTGTTGTTAACGACGGTTCCACCGACAACAGTGCTGCGGTGGTCGAAGCCATCGAAGATGACCGGATTCGGCTGATCCATCAGAAAAACCAAGGCGTTTCCGCTGCGCGGAACCGGGGTATAGAGGAAGCTCGTTGCGAGTGGGTTGCCTTTCTGGATGGTGATGACCTGTGGGACGAGTCGCATCTTCAAGAGATTTCATTAATGATGCAGAAGTTCCCGGACGACAAGGTTTTTGTGACGTCGTTTGAGTATTCAGATAAGCGGCCGATGTTCAGGCACCCTCGTAGCGAGCCAATTTTTAAGGTAGAGAATTACTTTAAGGAAGCTATGAAGGAAAGCTTGATGTGGACCAGTATTGTGGTGGTTCATAAGAGTTGCATTGATGTGGTTGGCGGGTTTAATGAGAAGCTGAATCGTGGCGAGGACCTGGATCTTTGGGCTCGGTTGGCTAGGGTGTATCAGGTTATTAAAAGTGAAAAGGTGACAGCCGTTTACAATACATCTGATGGCGCATCGCTGTCTAAGGGTAAGTCTGATTACGAAAGGTCAATACTTTCGAAAATTAATTTACGGGGGCTGAAGTCGTTTGAGCGTAAATATTTCAAGAAGATGATCGTCAATAGACTTAAGTTAGACATAAAAACGTTGGACTTTAAAGAGATTTTTATACTTCTCGTTAAGCATAACATCGAGATTTTCATTAGGTGATTCAGGATTCTTTAGGCCTAAAAATGATCTATCTCTGTATCCGCTTCACTGAACATCCTACTCAATAAGCCAAAACCCATGAAAATCGCCATCCACCACCGCCCCGGAAGCTTCTCTGACCGCTGGATCGCCTATTGCGAAAAGACAAGCATTCCCTACAAACTCGTCAACGCCTTTGACAGCGACATAGTTGAACAGCTGAGCGATTGCGATGCTTTCATGTGGCACCACCATCACGCGGTGTATAAAGACGTGGTAGCAGCCAAGAAGATCCTGTTCGCGCTGGAGCACGCCGGAATTAAGGTGTTCCCGGATTTCAAAACTGGCTGGCACTTTGACGACAAGGTTGCTCAGAAGTATTTGCTGGAAGCTATCGGTGCGCCGTTGGTACCGAGCTATGTGTTCTACGACAAGCAAGAAGCGCTTGCGTGGGCCAAGGCTACAATCTATCCCAAGGTCTTCAAGCTCAAGGGCGGTGCAGGTGCGGCAAACGTGCGCCTGGTTCGCTCCGAAGGCGAGGCAAGAAAGCTGATCGGCAAAGCTTTCGGGAGGGGCTTTCCGCAGTATGATCGCTTTGCGGCGCTGAAGGAGCGGTTCCGAAAGTTTCGGCAAAAGCAGGCTTCGTTGTTTTATGTGCTGAAAGGCATTGGGCGCCTACTGTACACCACAGATTTTGCCAAGCAGCAGCCCAACGAAAGAGGATATGTGTACTTTCAGGAATTCATACCTGGCAACGATTCGGACCTGCGGGTGATTGTTATTGGGGGCAGAGCCTTCGCCGTTAAGCGGTTCGTTAGAGAGAATGATTTCCGGGCGTCAGGTAGTGGGGCTATAGAGTTTGGCCGGGAAGCTATGGACGAGCGGTGTGTGGCGTTGGCGTTTGAGGTTAATAAGAAGCTTGGTGCCCAGGTAGTGGCTTATGACTTTGTGTACGACGAAACGGGAAACCCTTTGATTGTGGAGATTTGTTATGGGTTTGCTGTAGAGCCTTATGATGCTTGTCCGGGGTATTGGGATGAGGGATTGAATTGGGTTGAGGGTGGGTTTGTTCCTCAGGAATGGATGGTGGAAATTATCTCTAAAGATTAGAGGTGCAGGAATGAATACGATGAGTTTAACCCAAAAAACTGTTCTGGGAGGCTGTAAACCAAATTATGACACTGTTTTAGACGCCAGTGGCACCTTCATTAATGGTTCCTCTAAATTTTATAGATTTCTTGCTTCTTTTATCTTTTTTATAAGTTTTGATGTTTCAGATTTAAGGTTTTAAATAGAGCGTTCTGTTAAGTCCCAAGCCAGGCAGTTTTTTATGATTCGTAAGCCGATGATTTACTGTATTGTTTTTTTATTTTTTATGGCTTTTGCGTCTCTTTTGATGTACCAGTTTTCGTCGGTCTTTACTGGTGATCATCACTTGCTTTTCGCTCTAGTTTTGTTTTTTGTCTCAGTTGTTTTATTTTTCTATATTAGAAGGTGTGTTGATATAAGGGCAAAGCCGTTTTCTTTGAGTGTGCTCTTTTTGTTGTCATACGCAATTGTTTTTTTTCAGTTTCCCATTGATGTATATCTGGGTAGCTATTCAGATGAATCGATTTATGAGGTCTTAATTTTCGATAATTCCGTTTTTTTAAAATCTGTTTGGTATGCGCTAATTTTCTTCATCTTTATTTGCTTGGGTATGGCGTTTCAGGCGGTTAAGCTAAGAAATATTAAAGGTTCGATTTGTGTCAAGGGTACATGCCCCGAGAAGTTTTTCTTTTTGTTGTTTTATTTTTTTCTTGTTCTGCATCTAGTTACTATGGATTCAGGTTATTATAGTGGTGGTCGGAAGGGGGATCTTCAGGGCTTAGCCGGTAGTGTTCTTGGCTATTTCATTTTGCTCATGCCAATTTGCTTCGGTGTTGTTATTTATAATTTTAAAGTTTCTGGCCCGAAGGTTAGGCTAGGTTTTCTTGGTTACATTAAGCTATTTCCGTTGACTTTTGTCATTGTAATTTTGGCTTTTTCTTTTATGACTTTCCTTGCTGGTGATAGGGGGCCGGCGATACGTGCGCTAATGCTTCTTGTGGTTGGTTATTTTGTCGCCACAGAAAGGAGTGTTTCATTGTTTGCATTCATTGCTGTTATTGTTAGTGCTGGAATTTTTTTGAGCACTGTCAAGGCAATGGGGTCAGTTGGATATCAGGGGGATGTAATTTCAAGCTTTTTCAGTGCATATGAAAGGTTGTCGATTTCTAATAAATTTACTTCTATATTTCCTGCAACGGCAGAGTTGTCTGGCTCGTTTCGTTCGTACAATACAGCTTTTAGTCTTTGGGAGTCTGGGCATAGCCTTTATGGTCTTGGGGTTGTGGCAGGAATCCTAATGAGTATTCCATACGCTGTTACTGTGTTTATGAAGCTGTTTTCTTTAGAGAAGGTCGACATCAACGTATCACACACAGTTACCTCCCAAGCGGGCGAAAGCTATGGCCTAGGCAACTCGGTTGTTGGCGATGCGTTATTAAATGTTGGTTTTGTTTTGTCGCTTTTAGTTGCATTTTTTATGGGTAGGCTTTTCCTGAAAATTGATTATAGATTTTATGTCAGGGTGAGTAGTGTTTATTGGTACGTGTTGGGTTTCTATTTTATAATGAGTTCCGTTTCTTTGGCGAGGGGGTCAATTTTTCCAACATTAGGTAACAGTGTTATGTTATGTTTTATTGTATTTGTTGTGAGTTTCATGGCAAAGAGGTTGGCGAGGTAGCTATAATCAGCTCAGTCGGTGATTTTTAATATGAGAAAAGTTGCAACGTTATTAGTTAGCACGATCTCCGGAGGGGGAGCGGAATCAGTCTGTCTAAATATCGCGAATGGTTTAGTTATGCGAGGTTGGGAGGTTGATCTTCTTGTTTTGCATAGTGGTAAAAATAGCTATATTAGCCGCTTGTCTAACAAGGTGAAATTGGTTGAGCTAAAAGCGAGGCGCGCACGTTATGCGGGGCCAGCGGTCCTTTGGTACCTGATCAAAAATAAACCAGATAGTTTGGTTGTTTTTAAGTATGAGCTTATAGATTTGCTCATCATTCTTAAGATTATTTTCCGGTTAAATCTGGATGTAATTGGACGAAATATAAGTGTTTTCGGAAAAAAGAAAGAAGCAAAAGTCGGTATTCGACAGAAAATAATCAAAAAACTGTTCGGTGAGCCTATAGAGCGCGTGGATTGCGTCATCAACCAGTCCTACGAGATGCAGAAAGACCTTCTGAAGCACTTACCGTCATTGAAAGATAAAAGTGTCGTCATCCACAACCCAGTCAGCGCTCACATTGAGGAATACAAAAAGGCCGACCAGCCAGTTAGAGCTTCGGAAACCTCACCTTATATCCTGTGCGTCGGCAGACTGGAAGAGGTTAAAGCCTTCCATCACGCCATCAATGCATTTGCCATAGTTGCCAAAAAACACCAGAGTTTGCGCTTGAAGTTTGTCGGTGATGGCAGTTTAAAGCCTGCATTGGTTGCCCAGGTGACTGGGCTTGGGTTGGAAGGCCGGGTTAACTTCGAAGGTTTTCAAACGGATGTTATCCCTTTTTATGAGAACGCCAGCCTGACGTTGCTCACGTCGAACTATGAGGGCTTCCCCAATGTTCTGATTGAGTCGATTGTGCTTGGCACTCCTGTCGTTTCCTTTGACTGCGAAAGCGGTCCCCGCGAAATTCTGGATTACGGTCGGTATGGCAAGCTCGTGGAGCCCGGGAAC
>NZ_LLXM01000012.1:0-11415 GCF_001447135.1 Marinobacter sp. P4B1 | reverse complement strand
TGAAGTGGACCCCAAATTTTGGACAGGTGCCTAAGCTCTGATTCATCATCTCCATAAGGAGGAGAATCATGAGCAAGAAACGCAAGCAATACAGCGCATCATTCAAGTCCAAAGTCGCCCTGGCTGCCCTCAAGGGCGACCAGACCACATCCGAAATTGCTGCCCGTTTCCAGATCCACCCCACCATGGTCAGCACCTGGAAGCGCGAACTGCTGGAGAATGCCCCGGGCCTCTTCGAAGGCAAGAAGAAAGCCGGCAAGCAATCCGATGAGCCCAGCACAGACGAACTTTACCGAGAGATTGGCCGACTGACGGTGGAACGCGATTTTTTGTCGCGCAAGCTCGATCAGTAAGCCGTCAACAGCGGTTGGCGATGATCGAGCGTGGTCATCCCCAAGTCAGTCTTTCGCGCCAGTGTGAGCTGCTCAAGCTGAGCCGCTCATCGGTGTACTACGTCCCTCGTGAGCAGTGTCAGGAGGATCTGGATCTGATGTACCTGATTGATCAACAGCACCTGGAAACGCCGTACTATGGCTCTCGCAAGATGCGGGTCCACTTGCAGCACCAGGGCTATCGGGTCAACCGGAAGCGGGTGCAGCGGCTGATGCGCACCATGGGCATTCAGGCGGTGTATCCGCGCCCCAGAACCAGCATTCCGGGCGATGGGCACAAGGTGTACCCGTATCTGCTCACAGGGCTGAAAATCGACCGCCCCAACCAGGTGTGGGCAACAGATATTTCATATATCCCGCTGGCCCGGGGCTTCATGTATCTGGTTGCCATCATCGACTGGTACAGCCGCAAGGTGTTGTCCTGGCGAGTCTCCAACACCATGGACACAGACTTCTGCGTCGATGCACTGGAGGAGGCTCTACAGCGCCACGGAACACCGGAGGTCTTCAACACCGATCAGGGCGTCCAGTTCACCAGCGAGGCCTTCACAAGCGTTCTCAAAGAGCATGGCATCCGGATCAGCATGGACGGCAAAGGCTGCTACCATGACAACATCTTTGTGGAACGGCTCTGGCGCAGCGTCAAACACGAGTGCGTCTACCTCACTGCCTTCGAGGATGGCCGACACTTGAAGCAGGCGCTCCACCGGTACTTCCGGCATTACAATCAGACCCGGTACCACCAAACCCTTGATTACCAAACACCGGATGAGGTGTACTACCAACAACCCATGACCCTGGCAGCTTGAGCCGGGAATACAGCCGGATCAGAGCTTAACTGCACCTTCAGGCTGTCCAACTGATGGGGTCCACCTCAAACAGAGCTCTTTTTCCTTGAGCATCACCTAGTCCTTTTACTGATTTTTTTGCCACGAAATCCACGAAAAAACACGAACAAAGATGACTGATAAGAAAAACCAAAAGCTTTCTATCTTTAATTTCGTGTTTTTTCGTGGATTTCGTGGCAAAAAAGTCTTTAACCCATAAAATCACAAATCCAACTTATACCGAGCATAGCGCCCTTTTCTATAAATGGGCGCCAGCACGCCCTCCGCAACCAGGTGTTGGAGATCCCGGGTAGCAGTGGCTTTGGAGCAACGCGTTAAGTTCTGATATTTCGCCGCATTGATCCCATTTTCAAAGCTCGGCGCATCCTGGCCCAGCATCCTGCGAATCAGCTTAAGCTGTCTGTCATTCAGCAATTCAGTGTCGAGCCCGTCCCAGAAGCGGGCCTTTTTCACCACGTACTGAATAACATCAAACGCACCATCCAACGCCTCAACAACCCGCTCGCCAAACCAATTAACCCAAGGCGTCACATCCAGCGTATCTTTCGACGCCTTGTTAAGCTGCTGGTAATAAGCCTTCCGATGTCGGCTTAACACCGTCGCCAGGCTCATCATCAGCGGCTGCCCCAGCATCTGGCACACAGCCACATCCGCAACAGCCCGCCCCACCCGGCCATTACCGTCTTCATAGGGGTGAATCGTTTCAAACCACAGATGAGCAATCGCCGCACGCGCCACACCAGGTAAGGCGCGGGAGCCATCCTCAAACCAATCCAGGAACCGCTGCATTTCCTCGGGCACACGCACAGAAGGCGGGGCCTCGAAGTGAATCGTTGGATTGTGAACGGGGCCAGAGACGATCTGCATGGCATCTGGATGGGTACGCCACTGCCCCGCTATGCCGGCCGGGCCCAGAAACGGGCCAGAATTGTGCGCCGGAAGCACCAGTTCATTCCAGTGGTGCAGGCGTTCCGCTGTTAATGGTTCTTCGTAAAGATCCATCACTTCAAGAATCAGAGCGGAGATACCTGCCGCTACCGGGTCATGTACCGCCATCTTCTCATTGGGGCTCAAAAAATGATTCTTGATGGAGCTGCGCACATCCTCGCGATTAAGCGATTCACCCTCAATCGCACTGGTTTCGATCGCAGCGCTGACCAGAAGGTCCAACTTCGCTTCGCTACCAAGGCTTTCCGGCACAACCGCCATCGCCCCAAGAATCTTATGAGACGCCGCAAGAGCCTTACTCGTCCAGAGCTCTGCAGATTTCTGATCAAAGCTGTAAGCGGGCCAGTTGTCCAGTTGCCATGTATACATCGAATGAGCCATTAGAAGAAATCTATCGGCTCACTTTAGCACGAAAAATGAGCCGTTAGAAAAACTTAACGGCTCAACCGAAACTGGGCCTCCCGTTCCTTGGAGTGAAATATTTTTTTGCCACGAAATCCACGAAAAAACACGAACAAAGATGACTGATAAGAAAAACCAAAAGCTTTCTATCTTTAATTTCGTGTTTTTTCGTGGATTTCGTGGCCAAACAGTCCTTATCTTTTCATTTTTCCGTGTCCTTCCGTGGATTTAGTGGCAAAAAAAGTCCTTAAACCCCAGCCTCAGCCATCACAGAAGCCAAAACCTCACAAGTCTTCCCAATCTCTCCCTCCGTCAACGTAGGGTGCACCAGGAACATCAAACTTGTCTCCCCCAGCTCCCGCGCCACAGGTAAGCCACCTTCAGGGCGCCAGCCGGTGCCATCAAACGCCTTCTCCAGGTACACCTCCGAACAAGAGCCAGAAAAACACGGCACGCCGGCGTCCACGATGGCATTCAGGATACGGTCCCGGTCCCAGCCCGGCTTCAGCTGCTGCGGCTCCACAAACAGATAACACTTATAAGCCCCATGCTCCACATTCGCCGGCACCTCGGGCACGCGCAGGCCTGGTAGTTCGCGGGCGCAGTCCCAGATGGCCTGGGCGTTGCTCTGCCGGCTGGTGGTCCAGTCCGGCATGCGCTGCAGCTGGATGCGGCCAATGGCGGCCTGCATTTCCATCATCCGCCAGTTGGTGCCAAAGCTCTCATGCAACCAGCGGAACCCGGGCTCGTGGTCGCGCTCGTAGACGGCTTCCCAGCTTTTGCCGTGATCCTTGTAAGACCACATCTTGGACCACAGAGCCTTATCGTTGGTGGTCACCATGCCACCCTCGCCGCCCGTGGTCATGATCTTGTCCTGGCAGAAAGACCAACAGCCCACATGGCCAATCGACCCCACCGAACGCCCCTTATAGCGCGCGCCGTGGGCCTGGGCGCAGTCTTCAATCACATACAGCCCGAACTCCTCCGCCAGCGCCATAAAGCCGTCCATGTCACACGGCCAGCCGGCCAGGTGCACGCACACAATGGCCCGGGTGCGGGGGGTAATCACCTGGCGCACGGTGTCCGGCGTAATGTTCTGGGACTCCGGGCAAACCTCCGCAAACACCGGCACCGCCCCGGCGGTGACAATACTGGAAGCAGACGCCAGGAAGGTACGCGGTGTAACCACTACCTCATCCCCCGCACCAATCCCCAGCGCCTTCAACGCCAAATCCAGCGCCACGGTACCGTTGGCCAGGGCAATGGCGTATTCAGAATCCGCAAACACCGCAAACTCCCGCTCAAACTCCCGGCACTCCTGGCCAGTCCAGTAATTCACCTTATTGGAGAGAAGAACATCGCGTACTGCATTGGCCTCTTCATCAGAAAAAGAAGGCCACGGGGAAAAAGGTCCGTTCAGCATGGTCACTCTGTATGTCGTTAAAGAAAAAGATGAAAGATTGTTTGCCACGAAATCCACGAAAGAACACGAAAGAACACGAAATAAAAGACAAAGAGATTTTGGTTTTTTCAGTCAGTAATCTTTGTTCGTGTTTTTTAGTGGATTTAGTGGCAAAAAAAGTCTTTAGCAGTCACCCACCACAGCAACCCCGCCCCACCCCACACGGCCAACCAACTCCGCCAAGCCAGGGCTTTTGTACGGCACCGAATCATCCTCCCACCGCCGCCGCACGCTCTCATGCAGTACCGGCTCCACCGCCCGCACGTGCTTGCGCCCCATGGCCTTATAGAAGCCCTTGTACTCATTGTGCTTGCGCCCCGCATAATCCGGGTTCAGGCGCAGCAGGAAGTGCGGTTCCAGCCCCAAGCCGCAGGCCTGGGCTTCGCGGGCCATCCATTCGCCGGGGATATCGCCCAGGGCGTGGTCCGGGTAGCCGCCGCCGATGTCGGTATGCACACCGGCAAACCACACCTGCTGCAAATCAATCCCCGGTTTGGAGCTCCACAGGGTAGGTTCGAAATCCTGCCGGTTTTCATCTATGGCCACCGCATGGCGGGCGTGGTTGATGATGCGGCTGGGCTCGGTGTCGTGGAACAGGTAGCGGCTGGTGCCCAGGGTACCCAGAAACGGTGCGGGAATGCCCAGGGCGCCGACGGTATCGAACACCCCGATAAAATGAATACGGCTGACATCCGCCACCGCATAATTCTTGCGGAAAGTCTCCGCCTTCTCCCGCCCGGGGGCAGAGGCCGGGCCGCGGTTGCGGTACAGGGCATAGGCATGGCCCACCTTCTCGGCATGCTCACGCCGCAAAATCCCGCAGTTGCGAATCAGCCCCGCCAGCGAACGCACGGTATAGGCACCGCGGCTGAACCCGAACAGATACAGCGCATCACCCGGCTCGTAGTTATGCACCACAAAGCGGTAGCAATCCTGAATGTTCTTGTCGATGCCCTGGCCGGTAATACCGCCGGAGAACTTGTCACCCTCCGAACCCACTCCCCAGTCGTAAAACACCACCTGCTTGTTACCGGCGGCATCTTCCGGGGCAATGCCCTCAGCCAGGCGCAGAACGTGGGTGGACGTGTCGGATTCCGGCGATTGCCAGGTTCCGTCTGAACAAATGATGATGTTTTTCATGGTGCCTCCTTATTCCCTGGAGTTAGTTAGAATTCCTTTTATGGCCACGGACACTCACGGACCCACACGGACGAAAAACTAATAATTTTCTTTGTCCGTGAGCGTCCGTGAGTGTCCGTGGCTAAAAGCCTTAACGGGGCTCAAGCACCCTAGCCGGATTACCCACCACCATAACTCCCGGCGGTACGTCCTTAGTAACCACGGCGCCCATACCAACCACAGCGCCCTCACCCACTTCAATCAACTGCCGCACAGAAGCACACCCACCAACCCAAGCCAACGGGCCTACCTTAACACCACCGGCCAACACTGCATTCGGGCTAACATGGGCGAAATTACCCATCAAACAATCGTGTTCCACCACCGCCCCGGTATTCACAATACAGCCCTCACCAACCTCCGCGCAGGCGTTGATAACGGCATTGGCGAACACCACAGAGCCAGCGCCAACTAGCGCATACTCACTAACAACTGCAGCAGGATGAACAACCGAAACCAGCCGGCCACCCGAAGCCGCCAACTCACGCTGTTTAACCTGGCGAATCCGGTTATTACCAATGGCAACCACAACGCCATCAAAGCCCTTAACATCTTTCAACAACGCAGCGGTGTCGCCAACAACCGCCCAAGGGCCGTTCTTCGTCAGCCCCGGCCAGGCATCATCAAAAAACACCACCTCATCCCAGCCCGCCAGCCCGGCAGCATCGGCTACCACCTTGCCGTGGCCACTGGCACCGAGAATGGCAAGGCGCATCAGTCTTTGCTCCCGGTGAACTTAGACATAGTCACCTCACCCTCCCCACTAATCCCATCCCGAACCAGCACCTTCTTCACCGTAAGGAACAGAATCTTCACATCCAACCAAAGCGACTGATTGTCCACATACCACACATCCAGCCGGAACTTGTCTTCCCAGGAAATCGCATTTCGGCCATTCACCTGAGCCCAGCCGGTCACACCCGGCCGCGCGTCATGGCGGCGATACTGTTCCTTCGAATACAGCGGCAGGTATTCCATCAACAGCGGCCGTGGGCCTACCAGGCTCATATCGCCCTTGAGTACATTCCACAGCTCCGGCAACTCATCCAGACTGGTGGCGCGCAGGAAGCTGCCGAACGGCGTCATGCGCTGATCATCTGGCAGGGGGTTGCCGTGTTTGTCGGTGGCGTCCAGCATGGTGCGGAACTTCACCATCTTGAACGGTTTGCCGTTCAGGCCTGGGCGGGTTTGGCGGAAGAATACGGGGGAGCCGAGTTTGCGGTGGATCAGCACAGCAACAACCACAATAACCGGAAACAAAACCACCAACGCAAAGGCAGAAGCCAGCACATCGAACAATCGCTTAATCACTCTACCCCCATCTCCCCCAACATAAACTCATTCACCCGATGCACATCGTACTTCTGCTCCGCCACCAGTCGCGAGCGCTCACCCATACCAGCCACCAGCTCCGGGTTCTCTATAAACTTAACCATCGCCGCAGCCAACTCATCCACCGCCTTTACCGGCACCAGAAACCCGTTATCACCATCCGTAACTGTTTCCCGGCAACCGGGTGCGTCGGTGGTAATCACTGGCCGGCCCATGGCCATGGCTTCCAACACAGTTCGGGGTGTCCCTTCCCGATACGAGGGCAGCACATACACATTGCAGTCTGCAATTGCAGGGCGCACATCGGCCAGTTTGCCGAGGAACTCGACCGTACCCGTGTTCACCCACCCATCCAGCTCCTGCTGGCTGATGGCATCCGGGTTGTCGTCTATCCAGCCCACCAATCGGAACACCGCATCCGGGTATTGGGCTTTGACCTTTCGGGCCGCCTGAGCGTACTCCCGCACGCCCTTGTCGCCCAACAAACGGGCAATCAGCAGAAACGAAGGCTTCTCCGGCAAGGGTGCCAGCGCGTAATCCGCCACATCCACACCGGAGCCATTCACCACGCAGGAAGGAATGTCTGCCGGCAACAACCCCAGTTGCCGGAACAGGGCTTCGTCGTCCGGGTTCTGGAAGAACACCTTGCGGCTTTTGGAAAGTCCGAACCGGTACAACCGCTGAATCAGCTTGCGCAGCAAGCCACGCTTGCCAGACGCATCACCGGTAAAGGCATAACCCAAACCGGTCACGAGAGCAAAACGGTTGGGCACATTCGCCAGCCAGGCTGCCATCGAACCGTAAATCACCGGCTTGATGGTGTACCCCAACACATAATCCGCCCGAATACGCCGCATCAACCGCCAAAGCTCTGCCACCGTAGCCAGATCGGCCACCGGGTTTGTGCCTGTGCGCTTCAGGCTGATGTCATGCAGGGTAATGCCCAGTGCTTCCAGCTCGGTGCGGATATCCGGCACATCGGCCAGATCCGGCGCGGCCACGTGCACATCCAGCCCCTTCGCCACCAAGGCACGCAGCAAAGGCCCGCGAAACTTGATCAGCGAATCAGGGAAACTGGCAATCAGCAGAAACGTCTTCAAAGCCGCAAATCCGCCTCACCCAAAGGCAGCACACCCTTCAAGTCAAACAACACACCATCCGCCCTCAGATATCCCCGCAGATCATCGGCACTCATGGCCGCGTATTCTTTGTGCGGCACCGCCACAATCACTCCGCTGTAACTGCCCTGCTCCGGCTTTTCCGTCAGGCTGATGCCGTATTCATGCAGCGCTTCGGCGCTGTCGGCCCAGCAGTCGGTGACATCCACCTGGCAGCCGAAATCTTGCAGTTCTTTCACCACATCAATCACCCGGGTGTTGCGCAAGTCCGGGCAGTTTTCTTTGAAGGTAAAGCCCATTACCAGCACCCGGGCATTGGCGATGGTGTGGCCCGCTTTAATCATGGCTTTTACCAGTTCCGACGCCACATAGGGCCCCATGCCATCGTTGGTGCGCCGGCCGGCCAGTATGATTTCCGGGTGGTAGCCAATGGCCTGGGCTTTGTGGGTGAGGTAGTACGGGTCTACCCCAATGCAGTGGCCGCCCACCAGGCCGGGCTTGAACGGCAGGAAGTTCCACTTGGTACCGGCTGCGGCCAGCACTTCGTGGGTATCAATACCCAGCCTGGCGAAGATCATGGCCAACTCATTCATCAGCGCAATGTTCAGGTCCCGCTGGGTGTTCTCGATCACCTTGGCCGCTTCCGCCACTTTGATGGAACTGGCCTTATGGGTACCGGCGGTGATGATACCCGCATACAAGGCATCCACTTCCTCGGCAATGGCCGGGGTAGAGCCGGAGGTGACCTTCATAATGGTGGTTACCCGGTGTTCCTTATCTCCCGGGTTAATCCGCTCCGGGCTGTAACCGGCGTAGAAGTCCTCGTTAAACTTAAGGCCAGACACCCGCTCCAGCACCGGCACACACACCTCTTCGGTGGCACCCGGGTACACGGTGGATTCGTAAATCACAATATCGCCGGATTTAAGCACCTTGCCCACACTCTCACTGGCCTTCACCAGCGGCGTGAGGTCCGGAGTTTTGTAGTCATCAATGGGCGTGGGCACGGTAACGATAAACACCGTGCAGTCTGCAATGTCATCCAGGGAATCAGTGAACGATAGCTGGGAAGCAGCGGCCAGTTCCTCGGCAGAAACTTCCCGGGTGAAATCCTCGCCTTGCTTCAGCTCGGCAATGCGCTTAGCGTTGATATCAAAACCCACAACCGGACGTTTTTCACCGAAGGCCACGGCGAGGGGGAGGCCTACGTAGCCGAGGCCAATAACAGCAATTTTTTTCATGATGTTAGTCCATTAAAGATTAAAAAATATTCTTAGCCTGAATCTACAAAGGGGTCTGACCCCACGGGTCAGGCTCCCTACACAAGCCAGCGCCATTCACCAAACAGACGAAACCGCCTCAGTTCTTCAAATACCAAGGCATCGCCTTAGCAATCCCCTCAAAAATCCGAAACTCCGGCGCATACCCCAACTTACCCGCCGCCTTACCAATATCCGCCTGGGAATGCCGAACATCCCCCGGCCGAAAATCCCGGTACACCGGCGCTTTGTCATACACAACGCCATTCTCCGCCAGGGCACTCTTCAACGCGGCGAACAGATCATTCAGCGTGGTGCGGTCACCCACCGCCACGTTGTAAACCTCGTTTTTGGCAGAATCCTCCGCCGTGGCCGCCAGCAGGTTGGCTTGCACCGCGTTTTCGATAAAGCAGAAATCCCGGCTGGTGTCGCCATCGCCGTTGATGAACACATCCTCACCGCGCACCATGGCGGCGGTCCATTTCGGGATAACCGCGGCATAGGCACCGTCCGGGTCCTGGCGCTTGCCGAACACATTGAAGTAACGCAGGCCAATGGCCTTGAAGCCGTAACTGCGGGCGAACACCTCGGCATACAGCTCATTCACATACTTGGTCACCGCATAAGGCGACAATGGCTTGCCAATGTTCTCCTCCACCTTAGGCAACGCCGGGTGATCGCCATAGGTAGAGCTGGACGCCGCATACGTGAAACTCTTCACCCCCGCATCCCGCGCAGCAACCAGCATGTTCAGGAAACCGGTAATATTGGCCGCATTGGTGGTGATGGGGTCATTCAAAGACCGGGGCACCGAACCCAGTGCCGCTTGGTGCAGTACGTAGTCCACGCCCTCGCAGGCCTGCTGGCAGTGTTCCAGATTACGGATATCGCCTTCGATGAAGGTGAAGCGGGACCACTGCTCTGGCGACACCAGGGACTGAACTTCATCCAGATTGCTTTGGTGGCCGGTGGCGAAGTTGTCCAGGCCTACTACGTGTTGGTTTAGTTTCAGGAGGTGTTCGAGGAGGTTGGAGCCGATGAAGCCGGCTGCTCCGGTGATTAGCCAAGTTTTGGGGGCCGCGGGCAAAGCCTCGGTGATAGCTTTATATCTGTCCATGAAATGACCTATATAACGGATACTAAATTGATAAAAATACGAGAAGATTCAAATTGGAAACCACTGATGCTGTGGCGCTAAACCGGTTCAATCACCAAACCAGCACTGTTCGTACGCGGCAACCATTCTCTCGATCGAGAAGTTATTCTTAATATGTTCAACGCACCTGATTCGCCGCTCGGCCCATTCATCAGGCCGCTCCAACCACTCAGAATGCATCGTCAGCATGAGATCACTCAACGCTTTCGGGTTTCCGGGTGAGCACAGCAAGGCAGGATCGCCGACAATTTCACCGGCATCACCTACATCGGTAGAGACCGCCGGGGTTCCGCAAGCCATCGCTTCAGCCAGAACGTTGGGGAACCCTTCAGAGGAACTGGAAAGAACATGAAGATCCAGCGCGTTCATTACCGCCGGTATATCTGTGCGCTGGCCAGCCAGGATGATTTTTTCGATTAACCCGAGCTCAGTGATTCGAGCCATTAACTCCGAGTTTTCGGTGGTGAGGCCACGGCCCACCAGCAAACATTTGAAGTCCACGCCGGAGAGTTGCAGCTCATAGAGCGCGGAAAGCAGATTGTCGTGATCTTTAAACGGATCATAGCGGCCTACTTTGCCGAGAAGAAAGGTTTCCGGGCCGACGCACAACGATGTTCTCAGCTCCGAGCCTGACGGTTCATCAACCATGAACTTCGACAAGTCATAGCCGTTCGGGATGACTAAGAGTTTGCTCCGGGAGTAGCCAATATCACTATGCACTTCTAGCGCCTTCTTCGCACAGCAAACTATTCTCTCGGGGACAATACGTGAAAGCAACGCCAAAACTTTGGCAATCGCAATCGTTGTTCGCTTTGCTTTCCCCTTCTCCAGCGTTGAGTGGCGAATGCCCCAAAATATCTTCCTTACACCGACCATCCTGGCTGCAAGGCCACCAAAAAGATCCGAATGGTACATCCAGGTCTGCACAGCATCCGGCGCCTCCGCACGGATGAGGCGAGTGAGCTTCCAAAATCGCCCAACGCTCGGCTTACCCGGGTTCATTCCTAAGCAGAAAACCTTAACCCCAAGGTCCTCAAGCAAAGGGCCGTACTTACCCATATCCATCAGAGAAACTACGATATGAGTATGCTCTGAACTTTTGGTGATCAAACGATACAAAACTGCTTCTGCACCGCCATCATTAAGCCCAGTAATTACATGGAGAACCTTCATCCCAGCTATGAGTACCTTTTTTCGAGCACTGAAATATATTTATCAATCGCTTTATCTTGACTAAAGAACCCTGCGCGCTCCGCCAGGTCGAACTGATTGGGGTTGGCGAGCACATCATCAATAGCCGACGCCAACTCATCAATGTT
>NZ_LLXM01000011.1:0-370476 GCF_001447135.1 Marinobacter sp. P4B1 | reverse complement strand
TGAAGTGGACCCCAAATTTTGGACAGGTGCCTAAGCTCTGATTCATCATCTCCATAAGGAGGAGAATCATGAGCAAGAAACGCAAGCAATACAGCGCATCATTCAAGTCCAAAGTCGCCCTGGCTGCCCTCAAGGGCGACCAGACCACATCCGAAATTGCTGCCCGTTTCCAGATCCACCCCACCATGGTCAGCACCTGGAAGCGCGAACTGCTGGAGAATGCCCCGGGCCTCTTCGAAGGCAAGAAGAAAGCCGGCAAGCAATCCGATGAGCCCAGCACAGACGAACTTTACCGAGAGATTGGCCGACTGACGGTGGAACGCGATTTTTTGTCGCGCAAGCTCGATCAGTAAGCCGTCAACAGCGGTTGGCGATGATCGAGCGTGGTCATCCCCAAGTCAGTCTTTCGCGCCAGTGTGAGCTGCTCAAGCTGAGCCGCTCATCGGTGTACTACGTCCCTCGTGAGCAGTGTCAGGAGGATCTGGATCTGATGTACCTGATTGATCAACAGCACCTGGAAACGCCGTACTATGGCTCTCGCAAGATGCGGGTCCACTTGCAGCACCAGGGCTATCGGGTCAACCGGAAGCGGGTGCAGCGGCTGATGCGCACCATGGGCATTCAGGCGGTGTATCCGCGCCCCAGAACCAGCATTCCGGGCGATGGGCACAAGGTGTACCCGTATCTGCTCACAGGGCTGAAAATCGACCGCCCCAACCAGGTGTGGGCAACAGATATTTCATATATCCCGCTGGCCCGGGGCTTCATGTATCTGGTTGCCATCATCGACTGGTACAGCCGCAAGGTGTTGTCCTGGCGAGTCTCCAACACCATGGACACAGACTTCTGCGTCGATGCACTGGAGGAGGCTCTACAGCGCCACGGAACACCGGAGGTCTTCAACACCGATCAGGGCGTCCAGTTCACCAGCGAGGCCTTCACAAGCGTTCTCAAAGAGCATGGCATCCGGATCAGCATGGACGGCAAAGGCTGCTACCATGACAACATCTTTGTGGAACGGCTCTGGCGCAGCGTCAAACACGAGTGCGTCTACCTCACTGCCTTCGAGGATGGCCGACACTTGAAGCAGGCGCTCCACCGGTACTTCCGGCATTACAATCAGACCCGGTACCACCAAACCCTTGATTACCAAACACCGGATGAGGTGTACTACCAACAACCCATGACCCTGGCAGCTTGAGCCGGGAATACAGCCGGATCAGAGCTTAACTGCACCTTCAGGCTGTCCAACTGATGGGGTCCACCTCAGTACTCTCCCCTACGCCAATGCCAGAACGCGACCCGTTTCAGTACATACGAGCGACGTTCTCGTTGGGTGGTGTTAAATAAACTACGCAAATACTCTCGCAGCACAGGGTGCATATCCATACGATCACCAGAAGTTCCGGTGGGAGCTAAAAGAGCATAATGTTCGTTAAGAAACGTAATTTCCCGGTCGGCCTCTTCTGTCTTATAGACATAGCCATAGCATTCAGCGCTGATTACTTCGAGCATCGCTGCATTGCAAAGAAAGGTCCTCGTACTATCGGGTAATGCAGTTAAGAGGTTGTCCCTGAAATACGAGCGAGTTTCCGGCCAAGTCGCTGCGGGGAGATTTGGGTTTGGGGTTTGGCACATAAGCCTGACAAGTGCTGGCCATCCACCGGTGGCTTTTATGATGTTGCTGGCTTCGGGGCCACCCATACCCGATAATTCACTAACCTCCTCTTCTGTAAATACAAGTTCATCAGCACCATACGTTACAACACCCGTCATCATAGACAAACGCGCCAACGCCCCGACGCGACTCGGTGCAATGAAAAATTTCACATTGCTCGGTGTTTCACAGATTAAATCCTCAATCAAATCCGCGGTATGTTTAGCCTCGCCAATCCCATCAAGGCAAATTCTTATCGTCTTTTTTGCATTACACAGTGCGTTTCGAAGAGCTTCGATGGTGTCGATGTCACTTTTTATCGTGCGCCAAGATTCAACTCCTTCGATTTGATATAAAACTAACGCTGCAAACAAACTGTCATTAACGCCATATGAGTCAGGGAAAGATCGGGTATTGATGTAAACGACGCTCTCAAGTTCCAGTTCGCGAGTGTTTGCTGCAAAGGCCACTTGTACAGATTTTCCATAGCCTGGCGGGGCCCGATACAGAACTACCTTTGATTCAGGCGTAGCAGAAGCGCTCAGGCAATAGCGGTCTAAACACCCTTGAGTAATGAAACACTGACGAGCCCACATCCTTTCAGACATCCTCCGACACCAGTCTTCCAAGCTATGGCGGGTCATGACAATCCGATCTCCTGCTTCGTCTCCCCGAAACGCGAGGGCGCTATGGGGTGAAAGCATATTGATAGATGTCTAGTGCGAAAACTACCCCTTAGGGTAGTTGTTTGATATCCGGTTCTGGCCAAACCTGTTCATGCCTACAACTTGTCAGTTCACCTGAGGGACTCGGTGTTCGCACAATGTAGAAAAATGATCAAGCTGAAAAACAATAAGGTGATCCTAATGTCAATGTCAGAAAATGTCTTAACAACAGAGTCTCTTCAGAGAGACCCTGATGCCGAAGGTTATGTCGACAGAAAACGCCACCTCTGGGTCCTTTCTGTGCTGTGGCCAGCGACGCCTCTTATTGGCCTTTATTTGGTATCCCAGACTGGATGGAGCATTTGGTACGGATTGGTGTTGATCCTTTGGTATGGCGCAGTTCCCTTGATTGATGCCATGTTTGGAGAGGATTTTTCAAACCCCCCCGAGTCGGCTGTGCCTCGGCTTGAACAGGATCGTTACTATCGGGTACTGACCTACTTGACGGTTCCTATTCACTATGCCGCCTTGATTGTCAGTGCCTGGTGGGTATCCACGCAACCAATGAGTGTTTTCGAGTTTCTGGCATTGGCCCTTTCCCTGGGAATCGTGAATGGCCTGGCTCTGAACACAGGCCACGAACTTGGCCATAAAAAAGAAACGTTTGACCGTTGGATGGCGAAGCTTGTCCTCGCCGTGGTCGGATATGGTCATTTCTTCATTGAGCACAATAAGGGGCATCACCGTGATGTGGCTACGCCGATGGACCCGGCGACATCCCGCATGGGTGAGTCCATTTACTCATTCTCACTGCGTGAAATTCCCGGTGCTTTCAAGCGGGCATGGGATTTAGAGGAACAGCGCCTCAGTCGTTGTGGAAAAAGTGTCTGGAGCCTGGAGAACGAAGTTCTTCAGCCTATGATTTTGACCGCTGTGCTTTATGCGGGATTGCTGGCGTTTTTTGGTCCCTTAATGCTGATCTTTTTGCCCATTCAAATGGCCTTTGGCTGGTGGCAGCTGACCAGCGCCAACTACATTGAGCATTACGGATTGCTGCGCGAGAAGATGTCGGATGGACGTTATGAGCGTCAACAACCGCACCACTCATGGAACTCAAACCATATTATGTCGAACCTGATTCTGTTTCATTTGCAACGACATTCCGACCATCACGCCCATCCTACAAGGTCCTATCAATCGCTTCGCGATTTCAAAGACCTGCCTTCCTTACCTTCGGGATATCCCGGAATGTTCCTGGCCGCAATGTTTCCCTCATGGTTTCGTTCGATAATGGACCACCGGGTGCTGGATTGGGCTAAAGGAGATCTCGACAAGATTCAGATTCAACCCGGCAAGCGTGAATTCTATGAGCGTAAATTTGGTGGGACTGATTCTGAATCAGTCGATACCGCCGCGGCTAAATGATCGGCTAATCGGAACTTATATACCTCGTTTACTTTATTTACGTTGCAGAAAAAGAGCCTCTGACGTGCACCTGAAAGAGGGTGCGCGTCGGGCGCTACCAAAACAAAGACAATAATATCGTTTGAAAGGTGCTCTAAATGGCTAAATATCAATGCCCTGATTGTGGTTATGTATACGACGAAGTGGTTGGTGATCCGCACGAAGGCTTTCCTGCAGGAACGACATGGGAAAAAATTCCTGAAGACTGGTCCTGTCCAGACTGTGCCGTCAGGGATAAGGTTGACTTCGTTGCGCTTCAAGAAGCGAACCCGGAACTTTCGGTGTCCGCAACCAATACAGCGGTCCGCCCTGCCAGCCAAGCTAAGACCGAGGGAGCATCGCAGAAAGCAACGGACGCATCTACTCCTTCAGCTAAAAATAAAACAAAGCCCAAAGCGAAACCGAAGCCCACCTCTTCAAAATCGCCCAAAGACTCGACTCAAAAAGATACCTATCGGAAGTGGGTCTGCATCACTTGCGGCCATATCTACGATGAAGCTCTCGGAGATGAAGCCGAAGGCTTCCCTGCGGGCACTCGTTTTGAAGATATTCCAGACGATTGGTGCTGTCCGGACTGTGGTGCCACAAAAGAGGACTATGTCCTCTATGAAGACTAGTAATCCGATTGAAAATAACAACAGTCTCGTTCAGCAAGAGGTGATTTTATAATGCAGATTGCTAGTCTGGCGGAGGTTGGGGTGACCAATGTGTCAACCAGCGATACGATTGATTCAACGTTCGCGGCCCTACAGCGGGCACAACTTGCGCGTCGCGGAAGCTTTACCTTGGAGGCTCGAATAGCGCAGCTCGACCAGCTGCGGGATTCAATTAAACGCCACGAATCAAACATCATTGCGGCGTGCGCGGCGGACTTTCGAAAACCCGCTCCAGAAGTCAAATTAACTGAACTCCTGCCGGTGCTTCAGGAAATTCGACACACTAAAAAACACTTGCGTAAATGGATGCGTCCGAAGCGAGTGGCTGCATCCGTTGGTGTTCTGGGCACGAAATCTTATGTTCGGCCAGAACCAAAGGGAGTGTGCCTGATTATTGCACCGTGGAATTATCCGCTCAATCTTGCGCTCGGACCTCTCGTCTCAGCGTTAGCTGCAGGGAACGGAGCCATCATTAAACCCTCGGAAATGACACCCCATACCTCAAAGGTGATTGCCAACATTGTCGCCGAAACCTTCCCTCCCGATCTGGTTTCCGTGATTGAGGGTGATGCCGCGGTAGCGCAGAAACTGTTGGCCTTGCCCTTCGACCATATATTCTTCACGGGCAGTCCTGCGGTCGGCAAGCTGGTCATGGAGGCTGCCGCCAAGAATCTTTCCTCAGTGACACTGGAATTGGGGGGTAAGTCCCCGACCATTGTCGGTCCAGATGCCAACATAAAGAGGGCTGCAAGAAACATTGTCTGGGGTAAGTTTGCCAATAATGGACAGACCTGTATCGCCCCAGATCATGTTTTTGTGCACGTTAATATCGCAGATCAATTCAATGAAGCACTTAAAACGGAAATTGGGCGAGTCTATGGAAAAACACCAGAAGCCCAGAAATCGACCGCCGACTATTGCCGGATTGTAAATCGACGTCATTTCCAGCGAGTTTCAAACCTGATAGATGATGCCAAAAGCAAAGGTGCAAGAGTCTTTGAAGGCGGTGTTACAGATGCTGAAGAGAATTTTATTGCTCCGACGTTAATTTCAAATGTATCCAGTGACATGGATATTTCACGTGAGGAGTTATTCGGCCCGATCTTACCCGTTATTGAATTCGACGATATTGATCTGGTTATCAAGAAAATCAACGATAACCCTAAACCGCTTGCGCTTTACATATTCGACAAAAAAGAGTCTTTTGCCACGGATATTATCGAGCGAACGAGCTCCGGCGCTGTAGGAGTCAACCTTACAGTTGTGCATTTTCTACATCCGGGTCTGCCGTTTGGTGGAGTTAATAATTCCGGGATAGGGGCGGCACACGGTGAATACGGCTTCCGCGCTTTTTCGCATGAAAAGGCGTTGATGGAGGATAAACATTCTCTTATGCATCTTCTTTTCCCACCCTATACAGCCTGGGTCCGGCGTCTTATAGAGGCAGCTGTTCGAATTCTGGGCTGAGCATAATCAAATAATAAGAGAGTTATTATGTACGATTACATTATTGTCGGTGCGGGATCGGCGGGCTGTGTATTGGCCAATCGGCTTACGGCGGACTCTTCAAAGCGAGTAGTGTTGCTAGAAGCGGGCCCAAAGGATAAAAATCCACTCATACATATGCCTATAGGTATAGCACTCCTTTCCAATAGTAAAAAACTGAATTGGGCTCTTGAAACCGAACCTCAAGAACATCTGAAGGAGCGCCGCCTGTTTTGGCCTCGTGGTAAAACGCTTGGCGGGTCCTCTTCTATCAACGCCATGGTCTATATCAGAGGTCACAAAGCCGATTATGACCACTGGGGTCAAGTTGCCGGGACCGACCTCTGGGGATGGGATCGCGCTTTAAAATTGTTTCGTCGACTGGAAGATAATAAACGTTTTGGCGCAGATTCTTACCATGGGGAGGGCGGTGAGCTCACCGTAAGTGAACTCAAATCAGTCAATCCGTTGAGTCGAGATTTTGTTCGAGCGGCACCTCATGTAGAGCTCCCGGTAAACACGGACTTTAATGGAGAGACGCAAGAGGGATTGGGACTCTACCAGGTGACACAAAAAAATGGTCGGCGTTGGAGTTCAGCGCAGGCATTTCTGCGTGTCGCGGAGAACCGGCCTAATCTTGATGTGCTAACGGACGCGCGGGTAACCCGGGTGGTAATGGACGGTAAGCGGGCAGTCGGTGTGACACTGAACCAGGGGGGCGAATATCGCCAGCTTAGACTCAATAACGGCGGTGAAATCATATTGTCTGGTGGTGCGGTTCATTCACCACAACTGCTGATGCTTTCGGGAATCGGTGATAGCCAAGAGCTTGGAAAACACGGGATCCCCCTTGTGCATCATCTTCCTGAGGTCGGCCAGAATCTGGTTGATCATTTGGATATTACGATCATGCACGCGGCGAACTCACGTTTGCCCATTGGCGTTGCTCCCAGTTTCCTGTTTCGGGGCGTGAGCGCATTATTCTCATATATCTTTGCGCGACGTGGATTTCTTACCAGTAATGTTGCCGAGTCCGGAGGCTTTGTTAAATCCGAGCGCTCGTGCGAACGGCCAAATGTGCAATTCCACTTTTTGCCAACTTACCTGAAGGATCATGGACGAAAAGTGATGGCCGGGTATGGGTACACCTTGCATATTTGCGATCTAATGCCCAGAAGCCGCGGTTTTATTGGCCTCAAAAGCCCTGACCCATTGGCCGACCCGTTGATTCAACCCAATTATCTCAGTAACCCCGAAGACATCAAAACAATGATCTCGGCCGTTAAATTTGGACGACGGATACTCGGGGCACCAACAATGGCTTTACATAGTGAACGAGAAATTAAGCCCGGAAACTTGGTGTCTTCGGACGGTCAGATTGCGGACTTTATCCGGGAAAATGCAGAGACTATTTACCACCCCGTTGGCACTTGTCGTATGGGCGCGGATCCGGATTCAGTCGTTGATCCGGAATTGAAAGTCAGAGGGATTGAAGGGCTAAGAGTTGTCGATGCCTCGATAATGCCCAGTTTGGTTGCCGGTAACACCAACGCACCCACCATGATGATTGCCGAAAATGCAGCCGACATCCTCTTGGGAAATGTTTAGGTTCAAACCCGGATTATGCCTTCTACATTGGACCTTAATGACGCCAGATACTCGCGTCAACCAACTACAAAAACGACAGGAGATAAACGTGCTTGGCCAAATGATGAACATGGAGCTCACCGTGAATTCCTTGATCGACCATGCTGCTCGCTACCATGGAGACGCTGAGATTGTGTCGATAGGAACGGATGGAAATCCCAGTCGATCTGACTGGGCAACTGTTTCGGAGCGGTCGCGACAACTTGCGTCAGCGCTTCGAACGGCAGGCTATGTCCAGGGGGATCGGTGCGCGACCATTTGTTGGAATAACGTGGGGCACCTGGAATGTTATCTTGGCATCTCTGGTGGCGGGATGGTGTGTCACACTATTAACCCGCGACTGTTTCCAGAACAACTCGTTTACGTTATCAACAATGCTCAAGACAAAGTCATATTCTTTGACAAAACGTTCCTTCCCATTGTTTCAAATATCCGAGACCGACTGGAGACGGTTGAGGAATTTGTATTGATGTCCGAACCGGACGAAGAAATTGCAGCGCAATTTCCAGGATTGTTGTTTTATGAAGAGTTTCTCCAGCGAGGAACGCCTAACGCGAATTGGCCTGAAATCGCCGAAAACCAGGCTTCAAGCCTCTGCTATACATCGGGCACCACTGGAAATCCCAAAGGGGTGCTCTATTCACACCGCTCCACCGTTCTGCACGCGCTGGTAGCTGCTCAACCCGACGCACTGAATTTATCGGCACGGGATGTGGTGATGCCGGTTGTTCCTATGTTTCACGTAAATGCGTGGGGGGTACCCTACATTACGGCGATGGTTGGAGCCAAACTGGTGTTGCCTGGTCCTGGCCTGGATGGGCAAAGTTTGGTCAAGCTGATCGATTCAGAAAGCGTAACGATTGCGCTGGGTGTGCCTACGATTTGGCAGGGACTTCTCTCGGCTTTGGACGAGCTTGGCTCCTCGGCACAGTCGCTTAAACGGACGGTGATAGGGGGTAGCGCTTGTCCGCCCTCAATGATGTCGGAGTTTCGTGGTAAGTATGGCGTAGAAGTTGTCCATGCATGGGGAATGACAGAAACATCACCGATCGGAACCGTCAATGCACTGCTGTCGAAACACAATACTCTTTCGGAGGAAGGAAGAAACAAAATCCGTGAAAGCCAGGGACGGCCTCCCTACGGGGTGCAGCTCAAAATTGTGGGTGAAGACGGCCATCAACTGCCCGAAGATGGCATTGCTCAGGGAAATCTCCGCATCCGTGGTCATTGGGTGGTAGCCGATTACTTCGGTGTTGAACCAAATCAGACTCTTGAGGAAGACGGTTGGTTCGAGACAGGTGATGTTGCTTCGATCAATGATGATGGATTTATGACAATACGTGACCGCTCAAAAGATATTATTAAATCTGGTGGTGAATGGATATCTACAGTCGAATTGGAGGGAATCGCAATGGGCCATTCTGCCATCAATGAAGCTGCCGTAGTGGCGGCCTCCCATGATAAATGGGACGAACGACCGATCCTGTTGGCAGTAAAAATACCCGACGCAAATATTACTGAGGAGGAACTTCTTGCTCATTATCAAGGGAAAGTCGCCAAGTGGCAGATCCCGGATCGCGCGATCTTTGTGGAAGGATTGCCACGCAATGCCACTGGGAAAGTATTAAAAAACAAGCTGCGTTCTGAGTATGGGGAAGTATTAGTCAATAAACCGGCAAGCTAGCTTCAATGAGTGGCATTTGTGTTACGAAAAATTGCAGTTTTACCTAAAGCCAATTTGTTTTAATACCAAAAAGGATAATAAAAAATGAAACCTAAAATAATTAGTAAAGTCTCGTTAGTGGCGTTCCTTTTACTTTCACTTGCTGCGAGCCTGGCCAACGCTCAATCTGAGCCGGTTTACAGTAGAGGCGACTGGGTGGTTGGGCTGAATGCCACTAGAGTTCTAACCGATGAAGATTTGCGATCAGCCTCTGCGGGGAGTGCCCCCGTTCCAAATTCCAACCTGTCTATTAACAACGATACGACCGTATCATTCGACGTGTCGTATTTTCTGAGTAATCAGCTGGCATTTAACATTTTTGGCGGCATTCCCGCTAGTGCGGACCTCCAGGGCGAAGAGTCTCTCTCCGGTCTTTTTCTTGGTCAAACAGATTATGGTCCGGTAATTCTTTCGCTTCAGTATCATGTTTTGACGGGTAGCAACTTCTCTCCGTACTTTGGAGCGGGTGTAGGACGGATTCTCTTTTTAGATGAGAAGGATCGCGCACTAACCGACTTCGACGTCGAAGATACATGGGCCCCTGCGGTTCAGGCTGGTTTTCGCTGGAGGATACACAATAACTGGTCGGCAAATTTTGACGTTAGATATGCACCCTTCGAGGCGGATATCACCGGTAACCTGGGCCCGGCCCCTGTTCAGGCAAAAGTGGAAGTGGACCCCACTATCGTGAGCATCGGTGTTGCATATCGCTTTTAAATGCCAAGTATACCAACCGTCTGCATTTGCTGGTCGCTTTCAGCAACCTGCTGATTGATAAAAACCTGCAGCGTAAGACCAATGCGCCCCTTTTCCGCCAAGATTGCGGAAAAGGGGCAAAAACCAGCGGTTATTCAGATCTTCCTTAGGTATATAGCCCCAGCCTTATGCATCATTTAAAGGTCTCGTATCGTTTAGTCGAGTAGTATATAGCCATCAGGACCGGCACGTCCTTACTATAGAAAACCTTTTCAGTAGTCCCGCAAGTTTCATTTAATCGAGCAAGTGTCTTAACATTAATACCGCTCGTAACTATCGGTTCTTGATGTCCACCATCAATAAGCCGGAATCTTACTGTGTTTGATTTACACACCGCTTGAAGCTTGCAGTCTGAAAAGCCCTGTCTTGGCTGCCACCACCCATCCGCATGAAAAAGCATATGCTCAGATGAACCAAAACAAGAGGTCGACACCGAATGGGCGATGTTGCTTATGAAGGATTGAGTGATCGGAACCTCTACCCATAATGGCCGATAGAGACTTCGCTTTTTCTTTGTGGGTAAAATCAAGTTCATATTTTCGTCGGTAATTGCAAGGTGAGGTTATTAGTGGGACATATAGAGAATTATTTCACCTACATGGACTCCCCCTGCGGTCAAGCAACGCCATTTGAATCCGAAGCGGTTTGAGACTGCGGCTCTACATTCGGCCTCTTTGTGGGCGTTTTTGCCCGGGCCAGGATGATGATGCGTGTGAGCGGGGACCTTATTCGTTAGTCGGCTTCGCTGAGCCGCAGAAATAAACAGGTTCTCCCACTCTCGGTCTGACCGTTCCGTCATCGCTTGCCGTTGCAAGACTCTTCTGGCAGGCTTGTTCTGCCTGTCGTTGGTGCTCGGTTTTAGCCCTCCACAGGCTGTGTCTTAAACTCGGTTTGATTCATGAGTAGTGCCCATATAATCCGGGCGTTCTTGGCCGCCATCGCAACGGCGGCCCGCTTGTATCCACGTCGTTCCACCAGGTCTTTGGCCCAGTCACTGAGTCGATCATTCTTATCCGGTAATTTTGCAATCACTGCCCGGGTGCCATGGATCAGCAGCGTTCGCAGGTATTTGTCCCCGCGCTTGGTGATTCGGCCAAGTCGCACCTTGCCACCGGTCGAGTATTGTCGGGGCACCAGACCCAACCATGCGGCAAAGTGTCGCCCACTTTTGAACTGTCTGGGGTCAGGCGCACTGGCCAGCAGGGCTGTTGCGGTCTGTGGTCCGATACCCGGTATGGCCATAAGGCGCTTGGCCTGCTCATCGCTCCGGGCCATCGCTTCGACCTCCCGATCGTAAGCCAGGATTTCTTCATCGAGCTGTCGAATGCGTTGGTTGATGTTGTTGATTAAGCGGCGAGCGAGCATGGGTAAGTCGTTTTCGGCATCCTCCAGGATTTCGGGAACCCGGCGCCGTGCGGCGTAACGGCCCTGGGGAATGATCAGTCCGAACTCGGCCAGCAGCCCACGAATCTGATTGATCTGCGCGGTGCGTTCTTTGGTCAGTCCACGGCGAATACGATGCAGGCACAGTACGGCTTGCTGGTCTTCGGTCTTGATTGGAACAAACCGCATATTCGGCCGACCTACTGCCTCACAGATGGCCTCGGCATCGTTGTCGTCGTTCTTGCTGCTCTTGCGATAGGGCGCGACAAACCGGGGTGCAATGATTCGGACATCGTGGCCGAGTTTGGTCATTTCCCGAGCCCAATGGTGGGCACCCGAGCAGGCTTCCATGCCAATCAGGCAGGGTGGGAGCTGAGCGATATAAGGCAACAGCTTGGGCCGGTTCAGTCGTTTGCGAACCACGACCTTGCCGTGTTGATCGGTGCCATGAATACTGAACACAGTTTTCGCCAGATCGATGCCAATGGTTGTAACATTCATGATGACTCCTCCTGCTTTTGATTGAAGATGTCAGACACCTTCAATGTGGCACATCGATGCCGTGGGAGCAGGGGGAGTCCATATCATTCGCTATGGTGCTCTCGGTTTACCAGAGCAACAGTAATGTGTCTGGCTACGGGAAATTCCGCCGGTTGTGGCTCACGCATCCTTTGCGCTCACTGAAAGCTGTCGGTCGTAGGATATGATATCCATAGGCCGTATGAGTTGTGCATTGCTTTCGCAATTTTGGGCAAACTAAGGGCACAGCTCTACTCGGTCGTCAATTTCAATTTATGGACTGACCGCTCACCAAGGACTTCAGTTCAATATCCGGATCCTTCAACATTTCAGGATTGACCTGCCTGCGTTGTTGAACGAGGGTCTTGCCGACCATAAAAGCGATGGGCAGGTTGACCGCATCAACAGCAATGACACAGCCATCGCGGAGATAGAACACCGCAAATCCCTTGTCTTCCGGGCTTCCGCGCAGCACACGCTGATCATGATATTGCGACAACCCCACCATCTGCAGACGCACGTCATACTGGTTCGACCAGAACCATGGAGCGCTATTATAGGGTTTCTTCTCGCCCATCAGGGTTGCCGCCACTGTCCGGGCCTGATCAACCGCGTTGGCGACAGATTCAAGGCGCTGCATCTTCTCGAAGAAAAGATTCCGGTGGCGGGTACAGTCGCCGATCGCCAGGATGGCTGGATCTTCTGTGCGGGTAAACTCGTCAACAATAATGCCGTCATCACAGGGCAGGCCGGCGGCCTCAGCCAGCGCGGTTTCCGGCACAACACCCACTGAAACGAGCACGATGTCGGCCGGTACAGTGCCGCCGCTCGCCAATGTCACGCCAGCCACATGCCCCTGATCGCTAGCTTCGAAACCGGTTACCGCCGTGTTCAGGCGTAGATCCACGCCAGCGTTACTGTGTTTGGTGTAAAAAAACTCCGACATTTCCGGGCCTGTTACACGCTGCATAAGACGCTCGGCCGCTTCCAGTACCGTGACATCAACGCTTTTTTTGGTAGCGCTGGCTGCCACTTCAAGGCCAATGTAACCACCACCCACGATGACCAAGCGTTTCCCCGGAACCAGTTGTTCACGCAGGGCATCCGAGTCAGCTATGTCATGTAGGTAATGAATGCCCTTCAAGTCAGCCCCGGGTGCGTTCAGGCGTCGAACGTGTGACCCCGTGGCCAGGACCAGTCGATCGTATTTCAATGTGCTCTGGTCCGACAAACTGATGGTCTTGTTGTCCCGATCAATTTGTTCGGCACGTACACCGAGCCGCAACTGATGGCCGGCGTTCTCGTACACCGAGCGCGGCTTGAGGTACAGCGACTCCTGATCCACCTCGCCTGCCAGGTAGTTCTTGGACAGGGGCGGCCGCTGATAGGGTGGATGTGGCTCTTCGCCCACCAGGACCACCTCATGTTGATATTTCTTTTGCAGCAAGGTTGTCAGGAGCGCACCTGCTGCGTGCCCGCCGCCAACGATGACTGTCGTCTCTTTCTGTTGGTTTGCCATAGCCTGTCTCTTTCTACTGTTCTTTGGAATCAGATTGATCAGAAGTCCAGATGCCAACTGAGCCCTGTGACGCCCGCGCGCGCGGAGCTCAGCCGACCATCTCCCCGGCATCCTCAAGTATCATCGCGGCACCTTTCTCGCCGATCATGGTTGCCGGCTGATTGGTGTTTCCGCCGACCAGCGTCGGCATGATGGAGGCATCGACCACCCGCAGGCATTGCAGGCCATGCACGCGCAGGCGCGGATCGACCACCGCCATCGGATCAACACCCATCTTGCAGGTGCCAACCGGGTGGTACGCTGATTCACCGCTGCGCCGTACCCATGCGGCGAGATCGTCGTCATTCTGCAGCGCCGGCCCGGGCAAGACCTCAACCTCGTGGTGCGGGGCAAACGCCGCCTGCGCCAGGATCTTGCGCACCAGGTGGACACCGCGCACCAGTCGCTCGACATCGGCGGACTCGGCCATGTAGTTGGGGTCGATCAGCGGCGCGGCAAACGGGTCGGCACTGTGCAGACCGACGCGCCCGCGCGACGACGGCCTAAGCCCGTAGATCATCACCGCGTAGCCATAACCGCTCATCGCGGTCTTCAGGTCTCGCCCGTGATCGTCGTACAGCATTGGCGCGAAGTGCAGCTGCAGGTCGGGTACCGGCTCCTCGGGCCGGGAGCGGATGAACCCGCCGGCCTCGGCGCCGTTGCTCGACAGCACGCCCCGCCGACCGCTCAGATACGTCAAAGCGCCCCACAGCCCCTTGAGCCAGTAGCTCGGATGCATCGAGATGCTTTGGCGGCTGCGGGCGCTGACGCGCACGAACACGTCGATATGATCCTGGAGATTCTGCCCGACGCCCTCCAACGCATGGCGCAGTTCTATGCCATGCCGGGACAGCTCCTCCCGCGGACCGATCCCGGACAGCATCAGCAGTTGCGGCGAGTTGAACGCGCCGCCGCAGAGCACAACTTCGCGCCCGGCACGAACCTGCGTCAGCCCCTTTGTATCGCGGTATTCGACACCGGTGGCGCGGGTGTCTTCGAGTAGCACCCGGGTGACATACGCGCCGCTGCAAACCGTCAGGTTGGAACGCGCCGTGGCGGGTTCGAGATAGGCCCGCGCGTTGCTACAGCGTGTGCCGTCTTTCTGGTAGGCGTAGTAGAAGCCCACGCCCTCCTGCTCACTGCCGTTGAAATCTGTATTGAGCCGGTACTTTGCCTGGGTCGCCGCCTCGACAAACGCCGTGCTCAGCGGATTGGTATAGCGGCGCTCGGCAACGTTCAGCGGACCACCCTGACCATGAAATTCTGCCTCATTCGGCGTAAGTTTGGGCTCGAAATGTTCCGATCGGCGGAAGTAGGGCAACACCTCGGCGTATGACCACCCTTTGCACCCCAGCCGTGCCCACTCGTCGTAGTCCCGGGCATGCCCGCGAATATAGACCTGCGCGTTCATGCCGCTGGAACCGCCAAGCATCTTGCCCCGCGGCTGAAAAAGCGCCCGGTCGTGCATGTGACGCTGCGGTTCGGTATTGAACTGCCAGTTGTAGCGGCGGCTGAACATTAGCTGCAGGAAACCCAGCGGCATGTTCACGAAAGGGTTGCGGCGGCTCTCCGGACCGGCTTCAAGCAGCAGCACAGAATGGCGACCGCTCTCCGACAGGCGGCTGGCGACAGCACATCCGGCCGAGCCCGCGCCAACCACGACATAGTCAAATTGTTCGGTCGTCATCCTGGTTAGCCTGTTCATTAACTTTTTGGTGTCAGCTGGACCATCAGCTCCGAATAGCCCCGCACGAAGTTGGACTGCACGCGCTCCGGCTCGCCGACGACTTCGATCTTGTCAAAGCGTTTGAGAATCTCTTCCCATAGGATACGCAGTTGCAATTCGGCCAGGCGGTTGCCCATGCAACGGTGAACACCGTAGCCAAATGACATATGGTTTCGTGCGTCCTTGCGATCGATAATGAAGTGATCGGGGTCTTCGAACTTGCGCTCGTCACGGTTGCCCGAGGCGTACCACATCACAACGCGATCGCCCTTTTTGATGGTCTGGCCGCCCAGCTCAACATCTTGCTTGGCGACTCGGCGCATATAGGCCAGCGGCGTTTGCCAGCGGATGATTTCCGACACCATGTTCGGAATCAGTTCCGGTTTTGCCTTCAGTTTTTCGAGCTCCTTTGGGAATTCGTTCATGGCCACCAGGCCACCACTCATTGAGTTGCGAGTGGTATCATTGCCGCCAACGATAAGCAGCGTCAGATTGCCGATAAACTCCATCGGGCGATTGATCAGATCTTTGGTGTCGTCGTTGCTCTGTAGCAGGCTGATCAAATCGAAACCGGGCTCTTCGCCCGCCGCGCGGCGCGCTTCCTTATCCCTCCAGAGCCTGGAGAAGGACCAGGCCATGTCAGCCGCGTCGTCAAACATGATCTCTTCATCGGCATACTCGCCGCCGGTTGCCGATGCTGCCCCGGCCATCCGATCCGACCACTCAACCAGCTTGTGACGTTCCTCGTAAGGAAAATCCAGAAGGGTTGCGAGCATGCGACCGGTGAGTTCCTTCGATACAGTGGGCACCCAGTTGAAGGGCTGGCCCAGAGGCAGGCTGTCAAGCACATCGCCGGTACGCGATCGGATCAGCTCCTCCATTTCCTTCAGGTTCTTTGGTGCCACCACGCCTTGAACCGAGCTGCGCTGCACATCGTGTTTTGGCGGATCCATGGCTATGAACATTTCCACCGACAGCCCCTCTGGAGGGTCACCCAGAATGATTTGCGGCTCGGCGGAAAACAGGTCGTGACTCTTATCCACGAACATGATGTCTTCAAAGCGAGTCACCGACCAGAAGGGGCCGAAGGGGCTGTTCTTCTGGTAATGGACCGGAGCCTCATCACGCAACCGTTTGAAATAGGCGCGCCACTGATCCTGCCGATATAAAAACGGATTGCTGACATCGATGTCCTCAAGGGCCAGCGTGTTAACGTCCGGGATGGCTGATTCAACAAATTCGGGCACGGGCCGGCGTGGGCCGAAGGCCTTCTTCTTGGCGCCCATTAACAGTTTCAGCCCCTGGATCTGCCTGTGCATCGGCACCACCCTGGAGGTAGCATTAATCACTCGGGACTGAATGTCGTCAAATGTTTTGGACAGTGTTGGCATGCGTCCTCCTATGTTCACATCTGGAACTCGGGTAAATGCACGGTCATGCCGTCCATTTCATCAGTAATGACCACCTGGCAGCCCAGGCGCGAAGTGCTTGCCCGCTCCGGGGTCATTGACAGCATTTGCTCTTCCTCACCACCAGGCGTACCTGTCTTTCTGAACCAATCGTCCGAGACGATCACGTGGCAGGTACCACAGGCACACTCTCCCCCACAATCCCCGTCAATACCGGGAATCAGATTGTCAACGGCGATTTGCATTACCGAGGAACCAGCTTTGAATTCAGCAACATGTTCAGTTTGATCATGTTCTATAAAAGTAATCTTGCCCATTATTGTTCTCCTGCCAGTAGTGTTCAGTAATAGATATTGTCTGTCTGACGACACTCCTGTCAGGTCATTTCTTGACAAGCTGAGGTCATTTAAAGACAAAATGACGATCATTTAGGACGGGGAAGATCGATGATGACGACGCAGAAGACGGGTGATTTGCAAAAATCCGGTCCCGGTATTCCATCGAATTACTCACGGCTCATTGCACGTGAGCTCGATTTAACAGCCAAACAACTGCCACGTCTGCTGCTCGGCACCGGGCTTGGTGTGACGCAATTCCTGAGCGAGGAAAGCCTGCTTACCGCAGCGCAGCAGGTGCGGATTCTGCGCAACGCACTGGATTTGTCCGGCCAGCCGGAATTAGGGTTATGGCTAGGCAAGCGACTGACCCCGGCAACCCATGGTGCGATGGGATTCGTGGCCTACAGCAGCCCCGACTTTCTCACTGCGCTGCAAGCGATTCATACTTTTCTGCCCACGCGCGCGAGCTTCATCCAACTGCATTTGCGGCAAGTCAACGAGCGCCTGGAATGTATTCTGGACTACCAGGAGTCGCTGGACGATGACATACAGCGGTGCCTGTCGGATGCGATGGTTAAGGCCCTTTTTGAATTTGGCGAGTTTATAATTGGTCGCCCTTTGCATGAGGCTGAAATATGCTTCGCTCATCCTGAACCCCCGTATCAGGCAATGTATGCCGATTTTTTGCCCGGGCAGATTCGCTTTGATTGCGACCAGTTAAAACTTACGTTGCCGATGTCGTTGTGTCAGGAACCGAATGCCTCCGCCAATCACGAAAACTATCGTCTGGCCTTGCAACAGTGTGAATCGATGCTTGCGCAACTTCAGTCGGATAAACCGAGCTATCAGACCCAGCTGAAGATGATGATGTTGTCCCGACCGCCCGGAACGCTCAGTGAAGACGAAGCAGCAGCCTCGTTGTTCATGAGCAAACGCACCCTGGCACGCAAACTCAAACAGGAACGCAGCGGTTTTCGGAAAGTTCGCGACGAGATTCTGTCCCAGCAGACAGCGACCTACTTGCGTGACAGCCAGCTGTCAATCGAGGCCATTGCCGCGTTGATGAACTATCACGACAGTGCCAATTTCAGACGCGCCTTCAAGCGCTGGTTTGACCAGTCGCCTGAGCAGTTCAGGCAAAATGTCAGATCACAAACCGTGCATCCGCATGATTAGCGATCATAAACAGAGGCTACTTGCTTGCGTTTGTGAAGCCAGAACCTATGCCTGCCCCCCTTTATTGATCACACCGTCCATAGCGATCTGCCAGATCAAGTCGCCAATGGTGTCGAGTGAATGAGCCCCGTTCGGGTCGAACCAGGTTGCAACCCAGTTGAGCGCCCCAAGGCCGATCAGGCGAAGCAGGCGGCCATCAATATTCTTGCGGACCACGCCCTGCGCAATCATTGTTTCGAGGATACCGGCCCACAGGGACTCGTACTGGTCACGCAGTTCGATGATTTCCTCGCGAGCCTCCGGGCCCAGCGCCCGCCATTCAAACAGCAGCACGTAAACCGCGTCCGAATCGACCAACAGGGCTCGCAGATGCGCGTTGATACAAAGACGTAAACGCTCAACCGGGTCATCCGAACTGGCGTAAGCCGACTCGACCTCTGCGGTAACCAGGTCCACCCCCCGGCGCATCAGCTCGACAAGCAGCGCTTCCTTGCTGTTGTAACGATAATACAGACTTCCGGGCAGCATATTGCAGGCCTCGGCAATCTCCTTGAGCGACGTCCTTTCAAAGCCTTTCTCACGAAAAAGCCTGGCTGCGTTAGACAAAACGTCGCCCTGGTCGCCCAGTTTGCTTGGAGGAGCCATCTGTCTGTTAACCATCGCTTAAGTATCTCCTCAGCAAGCCAGTTCGTTATTCATCAGAGCGGCCACCACCTGACTTGTTACACTGATCGTACGCCATTGCACGGGTGGCGTGCCATTTGCCTCAACAGATTCTTGACTTTTGGTTGGTTAACCAACCAAAATCCAGCAACAATGTTATTCGGAAGAAACTGACATGGCAATGACATATGACAATCAGCTGTTTCCCGCCACTTCCGCCCCTGTGCGAAATGCAAACCGGGGTGGGCAGATCTGATGACGGAGTCGAACAGAGCTCAGCACAGTGACGCTGTGACGACGGCGTGGCAGTTCACCGAACAGGTTCCCCACGGCAGGGATCTGGGTATGCAGGTTGTCTCTGTGAACGGAAACCAGGTCTGCATGCGCCTGACCCCACAGCCGTGGATGTTCGCCGAAGAGGATACAAAAGAAATCTGCACCAGCGTGCTCTACTCGCTGGCCGACTCCGCCGGAGGCTTGGCGGTATTCGCGGGGGCCCTGGAGTTGATGCCCATTGCCACGCTGGATCTGCGCATGGATTATCTGCGGCCCGCCATCGGCGACCGTGCCCTCTTGGCGGTGGCCACCTGTCGTCATTTAACGGACGAGGTCGCGTTCATCCATTGCGACATCCTCAGCGAGAGCGATAGTGCACTGTTAGCGACGGCAAACGCCACCTTCATGCGCAACACCCAGGGCCAGCGATTCCAGGCCGGTGGACGAAAAAAGGAGGGCGCATGAGCACGACTGGCGATTCGGCACAACCCATCTCAGGCCCTACCGAAAGCGGGAAAGAATGTTCCGACTGGCAGGCTCTGCTGGAGCGCATTCCCTACGCACGGCACCTTGGGCTTGAGGTTCAACGCGACGATGTAGGTCTAGTGGTTCATATGCCGTGTCGTGAAGCGCTCATTGGCAACTTTATGCTACCCGCCCTCCATGGCGGCGTGCTTGGCGCCCTGATCGAACTCACCGCGCGGGTCGCTGCGCAAAGCCAGGATACCGACAAACGTTGCCCACGCATTCTCGACAGCCACATTAACTACCTCCGTTCCGCGCAGGCCCGATCGACGTTCGCCAGCGCCGAAATTGTTCGACAAGGCAGGCGGAGCAGCCTGGTCCGGGTGACCTGCTGGCAGGGCGATAAGCGCAAACCGATCGCCAGCGGTCAGGTTCAGTTGTTGCTCCCGACAGTGGCGGCCAAAGAAGCAGATCTTCATGAACAATAAGCACAACAACCCTGAACGCGACCAATTCCAGGCGCCGGATGGCGCGGAGATCGCACTGTGGCGCTGGCCGCAATCCAAAGCGCGCCCCACGGTGCACTGGGCGCATGCAACGGGTTTCCATGGCCGCCTGTACCGCCCCCTCCTTGATGGGCTTGCCACGGACGTCAATGTCCTGGCCTGGGACATGCGGGGGCACGGGGCCAGCGCCGGTGCGGCGAACTTTTCGACATTCCGGGGCTGGGAAACCTACTATCGCGACATGACCGCTCTGCTGGGTAGCCTGGACGAGCCGGTCTGGCTCGCCGGCCATTCTATCGGTGCCACCACCAGCATCATGGCCGCTGCCCGACGGCCAGACAAAGTGCTGGGCCTGATTCTGGCGGAACCGGTGATCATGGATCCGGGGCAGGGCCTGAAGTTGTGGCTGGCCAAGCTGCTACGCCAGTCACATCGGTTGTCACTGGCCGCCGGAGCCGCCCGTCGGCGCCGGGTATTCGACTCGCACGCTGCTGCGCTGGACAACTATCGGGGCCGCGGTGGCTTCAAGACCTGGCCCGATGCATGGCTGGAGGCCTACATCCAACACGCTTTTCTGCCGCAGGACGATCAAGTTCGCCTGGCGTGTGCGCCGGAGTGGGAGAGCACCACCTTTGCCCATACCGAACACAACCCCTGGCCCGGTATTCGTCAGTTGCGGTGCCCGGTTATCGCGCTGGCGGCGGAACGCGGGTCAACCTTCTCGCCGGCGGCGCAAAAACGTCTGCAGACCTTGTTGCCCTCGGCTGACGTGAGGGTTCTTGAGGGTACGACTCATTTTCTGCCCATGGAACAGAAGGAAGCCGTTCGCGATGCCATCCTGCAACTTGCTTTGTCCAGACACCGCGAGAACTGATACCCACACCTTGATTTTGCCAATCGGGACACCTGCCATGCGCTGTATGCTGACACTGTTTATCTCGCTGCTCATTCTGTCTGGTTGTCAGCAGTCTTCGGAACCGCCCCCAGAGGCCCGCGCCCCTATCCCCTGGGTAAAAACAGTTGAACTAAAGGACGCCGGCCCAACAGCGCACAGATTTTCAGGAACCCTGCGAGGCCGCCACGAAGTTCCTCAGGCCTTTCAGATCGCCGGTCGGATTCAACATCGTTACATTGATGCCGGTCAACGCGTGGAAAAAGGCGACTTACTGTTCAAACTCGATACACGAGACCTTGTAGCAACGGCGGAGGGAGCCGCCGCGGATCTGAAGCGTGCAGAAGCGGCCCTGGCAATTACCACCAATGAGCTCCAGCGCCAACAGCAACTTGTGGGGCGTCAGTTTGTCAGCGAACAAACCCTGCAACGCCTTGAATTGGCAGAGCGTGAGGCGCGCAGCCAGGTGCAAACGGCTTCTGCACGCAATCAGCAGGCTCAGAATGCCCTGGGGTATGCGGAACTGAAAGCCGCCCATGCAGGCGTGGTCACTGAGGTCAACGTTGAACCCGGTCAGGTTGTGGGTGTCGGACAAACCCTTGCCGTTCTGGCCGAAGATCAATCGCTGGAAGTGGAAGTTTTTTTACCAGAGGGCAGTAACCCGGCCAGGCGTGGTTATGTTCCTTTGCCCAATGGCGAACAGCTAGCTGTAAGCCTGAGAGAAATTGCCGGGGCTGCCGACCGCGCAAGCCGGAGCTGGCGTGCCCGATACAGCCTGGAGGGGCCCTACCCCTCGTCTTTAACCCTGGGGTCGGTGGTGAGTGTGCGGTTAGCGCAGAAGCAAACCGCCCCCAGCCATCGCGTACCGCTGGGTGCCCTGGATGAGAGAGGGCAAACGCCGCAGATCTGGTTGGTTTCCGACGGCACGGTAACGCCCCTGGCGGTCGATGTTATCGATCTGGGTGAGGAGTATGCGAAGATCAAGGTCGACATCAAGGCGGGAACGCCCATCGTCGCGCTGGGGACACACCTACTCACGCCTGGCATGGCGGTGCGGGAGCTGGCTCAATGAGCTTACCGAATCTTTCCGCGCTGGCAGTGCGCGAGCGTTCGGTCACCCTCTTTTTTCTTTTGCTGTCCGTTGTTACCGGTTTCTACGCGTTCTCGTCCCTGGGTCGGGCGGAAGACCCTGCGTTCACCGTCCGGGCGATGGTGGTCTCGGTAGCCTGGCCAGGAGCAACCCCCGAGGTGCTGCAGAATCAGGTCGTGGATCGTCTGGAAAAGCAAATTCAGGAGGTGGCGTATACCGATACCATTGAAACAACCATTCGGCCCGGGCAGGCCGCCATGCTTATCCGATTCCAGGATTCGACGCCCAGCGAAAAAGTGCCGGACCTCTTTTATCAAGTCCGCAAACGCATGCTCGATGAGAAGCCCAATCTGCCCCGGGGTGTGATCGGCCCCATCGTCAACGATGATTTCGCGGATGTGTATTTCTCCCTGCTGGCGCTGACGGCACCCGGGATGCCAATGCGTGAACTGACCCGAGAGGCAGAATCGATACGGGATCGCTTGCAACGGCTGCCCGGCTTGCAAAAAGCACAGCTCCTGGCGGAGCGTCCTGAGCGGGTGTATCTCGAATTTGATCAGGACCGGCTCAACAACCTCGGTTTGTCGGCAGAAGAGGTGTTGCAGGCGATAGAGGCCAACAACCGTCTTCAGCCTCTTGGCTTTGTTGATCTTGCCGGCCCGCGGGTTTATGTCCGCAGCAACATCGACCTGTCTGACCTTGAGCGCCTCACCTCAGTACCTCTGCGTATCGGAGACCAGCTTATCACCGTGTCTGATCTGGCCGAGGTGCGTTTAGGTTATGAAGATCCTTTGAGCTACATCGTCCGCTCCAACGGTGAGGATGCGATCCTGTTAGGTGTCGTCATGCGCGCGGGTGAAAATGGCCTGGAGTTTGGTGAGCGGCTGCGCGAGTTTGTCAGTGCCGAACAGGGCAGGCTGCCGCTGGGAATGTCAATACAGACCCTGACCGATCAGGCGGAAGCCATCACTCAGGCGGTTGATCTTTTTCAGGTCAAGTTTCTGGTTGCGTTGGTCGTGGTGATGGGGGTCAGCATACTGGCGATCGGTCTGCGCGCGGGTTTGGTGGTGGGTATTGCGATTCCCGTGACTCTCGGCCTGACTTTCTTATTGATGAAAATGGCAGGCATTAACCTTGATCGCATCACCCTGGGTGCGTTGATTATCGCACTAGGCCTGTTAGTGGACGATGCGATCATCGCCATTGAAATGATGATTGTGAAGATGGAGAGCGGCTGGGACCGGGTACGGGCAGCCAGTCATGCCTGGAGCGTAACCGCCGCGCCCATGCTGTTTGGAACGCTGGTGACGGTGGCCGGATTTGTTCCCATCGGATTTGCCCAGTCCGGGGTGGGAGAATACACCGGCAACATCTTCTGGGTGCTGGCTTTTTCGTTGTTGATTTCCTGGGTGGTGGCGGTAACCTTTACGCCTTATCTGGGCGTCAAGCTCTTGCCCGATTACACCGGGCATACGGGCCAGGACCTATACCAAAGCGCGTTTTATCAGCGGTTGCGCGGGGTGATCACAGCGTGTGTACAGTACCGGAAAACCGTTGTTTTGATAACAGTGGGTTTGCTGGCGATCAGTGCTTTCGGTATGGCAACCCAGGTGCAGAAGCAATTTTTTCCCAGTTCTGATCGCCCCGAAGTTCTGATCAGTGTCTATGCTCCGCAGGGGAGCGCTATTGCCACCACGGATCAAAGTGTCAGACGCCTGGAAGCGATTCTGATGGACATGCCGGAGGTGAAAAGCCTTTCTGCTTACATCGGTGCCGGTGCGCCCCGATTCTTCGTATCGGCCAACCCCGAGCAGCCGGACCCGGCATTTGCCAAGTTGATTGCCATTGGGCAGGACGTTGAAGGGCGCGATCGCATCATCTCGGCGCTGGAAACCAGAATCGCGGCGGGTGAATTTCCGGAGGCACGAGTGCGGGTGACGCGTTTGCTGTACGGTCCCCCGGTGGTCTGGCCGGTCAGTTTTCGTGTGCTGGGTCCGGAATCCGATCAACTCAGAGAGATCGCGCACCAGATCCGCACTCTCATGACCGGGCATCCGAATATCGTCATGCCGCATCTCGAATGGGATGAGCGCGTGCCCACTCTCTATCTTGATATGGACCCGCAAAACCTGGGTTGGATGGGCCTGACCCCGGCGGAAGTTGCCCGGCAACTGCAGTTCCAACTCCGCGGAGTGGCCGTCACCGAACTACGTCAGGGCATAAGGAGTGTTCAACTGGTGGCGCGTAATGCCCGTGGCGAAGTGATCATGCCGGAAGATCTTGAAATCAAAACCCGCGACGACCGCAAACTTTCCGTACAGCAACTGGGCAAGTGGCAGGTTCGTTACGAGGACCCCGTCATAAAGCGTTACAACCGTGACCCCTTCCTGGCCGTTCAGGCCGATGTAGAAGGTGCCCAGCCACCGGATGTTACCAAGGAGATATGGAGTGCGATGACGGGCCTGCGCGAACAGTTGACGGAGGGTTACCGTATTGAAATCGGCGGTACGGTGGAACAATCAGCCAAAGCCAATGCTTCAATCCAGACATTACAACCGGTGATGTTGGCGTTGATGCTGATCTTTATCATGCTTCAGATGCGTTCCTTTATCGGCACATTGACTGTTCTTGCCACCGCGCCACTGGGGCTGATTGGGGCTGTGCTGGCTCTGCTGCTGTTTAATCAACCCTTTGGCTTTACCGCGCTGCTGGGGCTGATTGGCCTGGGCGGCATCCTGATGCGAAACACCATGATTCTGACGCAGCAGGTGCAGGACAACTTCAAAGCGGGGATGGCTGCGAGAGAAGCCGTTGTCGAGGCGGCAGTGCAACGTTCCCGCCCCGTGGTGCTCACCGCTCTGGCGGCCGTTCTGGCGTTTGTTCCTCTGACCTTTGACCTGTTCTGGGGGCCGCTGGCTTATGTGCTTATAGGTGGCGTAGCAGTGGGCACTCTGATCACGCTATTGTTTGTCCCGGCGCTTTATGCCCTTTGGTTTCGCTTACAGATAAAAGATTGAGGTAGGTTTGAATGAGCGCCAATTTTGTTAGCAATTACAACTCACTTAAGTCTTCCAGGAAGGTGATTGAGTTCTGAAATAACCCTTACACACGACCTGTTTTGCCGACAACACCAGAACCGGTAAAGTCAGGTGTTGAAGCAGCCAGGAGAGTCGTCGAAGTGGCCAGTAGGCACGGACGTCTACGTTTTGACAGCATTAACGGTTTTTCCAGCATAGCGGCTGCGCCGTCGGGGCGCAGCACGATGTGAAGGTTGGGTTGGGTTGGGTCGGTTTTGGAATCAGGACTCGGTAGAGTTTCGGTACCCGGCCATCATTGCCATCATCCAGCCCGGGTACTCCTCGGGCAGGCGGCTGACTTCATCCAGGGCTACCAGTTCATCGTCGGACAAGCGGATTTGGGCCGCGCGGATATTGTCCCTGAGCTGCTCGGGCCGCTTGGCGCCAACGATGATGCTGGTCACAGGCTTCTGGTGTAGCAGCCATGACAGGGCAATCTGTGCCACATTGACCGGTTCGCCGTCGATCTGTTTGCCATCGGCAATCTCCCGCATAACCTTGATGACTTCGCTGCCCCGCTCGCGGTTGACGGGTGGAAAGTCAAACTTGGCGCGCCGGTTTTCTTCGGAAACGTCCGGCCCCTCGTATTTACCGGACAGGTAACCCCCGGCCAGTGGGCTCCACACCATCAGACCAACGTTCTCAGATTTCAGCATCGGAATAATATCCCGCTCCAGATCGCGACCTACGAGGGTGTAGTAGGCTTGCATGGATATGATCGGGCACAGGTTGCGGGCCCGGGTGATGCCGATGGCTTTCATCACTTGCCAGGCGGCCCAGTTGGACAGGCCCACGTAACGCACATGGCCTTGCTGCACCAGGGTGTTCAGTGCCTCCAGAGTTTCCTCGATCGGCGTGGCCGGGTCAAAACCGTGGATCTGGTACAGGTCAATATAATCCGTTTGCAGGCGCGCCAGGCTCGCCTTGCATTCGCTCATTATATGGCCGCGGGAAGCACCACGGGCATTGGGGCTTGCGCCCATGGGGCCGAGCACCTTGGTCGCCAGCACCACATCTTCGCGGCGAACGCCGAGATTCTTCAGGGACTGGCCGACGATGCGCTCACTGGCGCCGAAACCATAGATGTTGGCGGTATCGATAAAGTTGACCCCCGCCTCCAGGGCGATCTTCACGAGTTCGTCGGCCTGTTCCTGCTGCAACTGGCCGATCAGGCCCCAGATGTCCTCATCGCCGCCGAAGGTCATGGTGCCCAGGCACAGTTCGGATACGAACAGCCCCGAGTTGCCCAGCGACTTGTAGCCTGGACGATTGTCTCCATCGAACAGTGGTAAACTCTCAGTTGCCATGTTGCACCTCATCATGCTTTTCGGTTGGTGTTCCAGAATTCACTGTAAATACTGCCGGTTTCGGTTTGTTTGCACTCGCTTGTGTTACTGGGTGAAGATGGCCTTGTAGAAACGCATGGTGCCATCCCAGGAACGGCTGGCAGCCTCTTCATCATAACCAACCGGCATGCCGAACTCCTCGGCGATCTTGTCGGCGCCTGGGTTGGTGAATGAGTGCAGTACTCCGGGAAAGCTCACCAGTGTCAGGTCGACTTCGGCATCCTGCATCTCCTTGACCAGGCCCGCGACCTGATCCGAGGGGACCAGCTTGTCGGCACCGCCGGTGTACACCTGGATCCTGGCTTTCACGGACTCGGGTTCAGCCGTGAGGGGGCTGCCGAGCGCGCCGTGGAAGCTGACAACGCCGTCCAGATCGACGCCCATGCGCGCCATGTTGAGAACCACGGCGCCGCCAAAACAATAACCCTGTGCCGCAATTCGGGACGCATCAACACTTTCGTGGTTCTTCAGGATGTCCATCGCCTTCATGAAGCGCGCCTTGACCTGACTCATGTCCCGAGTGGCTTCCTGCATGAACTTCTGGGCGGTATCGGGATGGTCGGCTTGTTTGCCAGAGCCATACATATCCAGCGCAAACGCCGTATAGCCGGCCGAGGCAAGTCGTTCTGCCTGATTCCGGGCAAATTCATTGTGCCCCCACCATTCATGGACCACCAGAACCCCCGGACGCTTTTGCCCGAATTCATCATCCCAGGCCATGTAGCCGGTGAAGGTCTCGTCGCCGACTTGATACTCGATGGTTCTGGTTTGCGTTTCTGCCAGTACCTGCGTACTTGCAACAGTGAGTGACAGCGTGGCTGCTGCCAGTGCTGTTTTCAGGGTGCTCATCATCTGTTTGCTCCTTTTCGCTCGTTATGAGTCAATTTGCGTAGCGATTCTGTACATCAAAGCGCGATTCCTGTCCCGTCGTTACTGGCAGCGGGCGCGCAGCAGTCGCGTTGCGGCATCAAACACGGCGAGGTCTTCTTCGGTGCGCGCGGCAAGGTGGGCCCCTTCCAGCATCGCCAGGGTCGCCTGCGCTTCATCGGCGGCACCCAGGATGGCCGAGACGGATCCATCCCTTTGTCCCAGTTCAAACGTTGCCGTAATCCACTGCAGAACCATTGCGCGAACGGCGCCGACTCTGGCAATAACGGTGTCGGACAGGCTTTCGCGGCAGGTCGAAAAGGCAACGCACAGACACACGGTCTGGCCATCATGCAACGCCCCGCGGTACAGGGCAATGAGTGCCTTGAGGCGCGCGCCAGCGCTGGCATGGGCTGCGTCTATCTCGGTCAGACCCTGCTGCAGACTGGTCTGATAGCGCTCGATCAAGGCTTCGGAGAGCTTCGCCTTGGTGGGGAAATGATAATGGATCGAGGCCTTTCGAATGCCGATGGCCTCGGCCAGATCCGCGTAGCTGAACCCGTCAAAGCCCCGTGACCGGACGGTGTGCTCGGCAAGATCCATCAGGGCTGTTCTGGTATCACGGTTCATGGTTGTTCACCTGTCTGCCTTTTCAATCCCGCTATTGCCGGGCTTATACCCTCGGTGCCCCGGCAAATCGCAGGTGCCCCGTTTTCATCCAGATCTTGGCGCCGTCGTCCCCGGCCGTCACGGACAACCTGTGTCCTTCAGGGAGGCGCAGCCAGTCATGCCTGGCCAGCACCTCGCCATCCCTGATAGCCGAACCTTCGACCACCAGCAGTTCGATTCCGCCGGGCGCCTCAGAGGTCAGTGTCGCCCCCGCATCGAGCTGGCTGTAGGTCACGATCTCACGATCGTCCTCATGCAGCTTTGCGGTGGCAACGCCGCCCACTGGGGCGCCCAGCTCGGCCTCCATATTCTTGCTGAACTGGGTGCGGTCGGCCAGGTCGAACTGCCACAGTTTCACAAATATCGTACAGCCCGTTTCAGAGCCCGGAATATGTGACGTGGTTGGGGGGTTGCGCACGTAGGTGCCAGCAGGGAAGTCACCGTGCTCGTCCTGGAACACGCCATCGAGTACGATGAATTCTTCTCCACCGGTATGGGTATGCGCCGAGAAATGACTGCCCGGCGCATAACGCACGATGGTCGTGGCGCGGGCAACTTCGTCCCCGATCCGGTCCAGCATGCGCCGCTCCACCCCTTTCATGGGCGAGGGCTGCCATTCAATCTGGTCGGAATGCATAACCACCGGTTTGGAGAAATCTGCATTAATCTCCATGATATTCCTCCCTTTTGTGCCCTTCATGTTTTCAGCGCTTGCATTAAATCCGAAGGTTTCGGATTACCCGGCAATTGAAGGACGGGCTGCGACTTTTGCGCGCCAGGCCTGGAGATTGGTCAGAGACTCGGGAATGTCAACCTTCGCGAAATCCGCAAACCCCAGGCCGGCAAAGGCGGTGATGTCTGCGACCGAGAAGCTGTCGCCTGCGAGAAACTCGTTGTCCGCCAGAACGCTGTCAAGGTAGGCCATGGTTGCGCTGGCAATTTCTTTCTGTTTATTACCCCACTCAGCGCATTGCCAGGTTTCCAGATCCGGACCAAGCCCCGGGGTCGCGTGGTGGAAATAGGCACCCACGGCGTTCATCAGACCGTTTTCTGCCCGCAGATTCATCATTGCGATACGGGCACGCTCCGCTGGGGTTGTACCCATAAGGGACGGACCATCAAAGACGCCGTCGATATATTCGGTGATGGCATTGCACTGGGCGATGCAGGTGCCGTCGTCAAGTTCCAGCATGGGCACGGTGGCATCCGGGTTTTTCGTCTTGAACGCCTCGGAACGGTGCTCGCCGCCCATGACATCGACCGGGACGAATTCCACCTGGTTTGTTGCGCCTTTTTCTGCCAGAGCGATGCGAACGCGGAGCGGGTTCGGGAAGCCTTCGATATCGTAGATTTTCATTGATTGCCTCTGTTGGTCATTAAACATGCGCCAATTAATCTACCTATTAGTAGGTAGATGTGCAAGAGGCAATTTGATTGTTCTGCTTTTCTTTGCGCTGTTGACAAGACATTCCAAACGCCAAGAACAGCCCGGACCTTCTTGCAGTACATAGCCAAACCAAAAAGCCAGCTTCTCAGTTAGACGATTTGATAAATATCGAAGTGTTTTTGTTGAAAGAAGCGTGTGCGAAAGAGCAGCCGTGAATGTTCGCTTATGTTTAAAAGTGGAACAACAATGACATCAACGTGGTGCGCCGCAACGGAGGGGATTACGGACATATGAAAAGATGCTGTAATTGAGTTCTGGCGTAAATGGTACAGATCGCCTAGCGTGAATTACCTCGCAATCTAGTTGCTCTTTGCACATTGACGCTTACTATCAAGTTTCTTGAGGAATTGCCTTACCCCAACGCACACAAGCCATCTCGGGGGTACAAATGGGGGCATATATCAACACAAAAACGATTACCTATATACAAAACAATTACTTACATAACTTTATGAGTCCTGCCGGGGGTACCACCTTCCCTGCGCCACAATCAAATCCCAACCACCTTTTTCCGGTCCACAATCTGCCCGTCCCGCACAATAAACTCATAATGCGCCGTTTGAACAATCGACCGCACCCGCCTGGGCGTAAACAGCCCCCAACAGGTGGCTCCCGGGTTTCTTACTGACCAGTACTGGATCCCTTCGGAACCGGCTGAACGAAGCTGGGCACCGAGTGCGCGGGCGGCGGAATAATCCTCAGGGTGATAAATGTCGCTGGATTCCGGTAACACCGTTGCGTCATGAATCTCTTCGCCCGCAAAGGTGCAGGCCAGCCCCCGAAACATCAACCGATCGAACTTCAGGCCTTCAATGTTGGCCAGGTACCGGCCCTGATGGTACTGCACTTCCGAAAGCGCGGTCTCAATGGTGTCGGCGATGTACAGCATACCGAAATCACCGCTGCTGAACCGGCTTCCCTCCGGTGCAACGTGGGTAAAGGGGGCTGCGGCATAGTGGCAACCAGGAATACCCCAGGGGATTTCGTTCAGGTCGATGTAATTCAGGCTGCCGACTTCCTGCCGAAGCCTGGGGTTGGTCAGTGCCTGCAGGTCGAACAAGTCCTGAAACTCGTCCGCATCCGCTACATCGTTAAAAATGTCGATGGGTGGCAGCCGGGTGTTGATCAGGCGAAAGCCCTTGGTTTTTGGCAGGGTGATGGCGGGTAACTGCGGCACCATTACCAAAGGCCGCCCCGCAGCGAATCAATGCGCCGGAAGGTTTCGTACAAGGCCGCGAAATCACCGCTTTCGATCACCTCCAGCGGAGCCCGGCCATGGAAATACGGATTGTGATTACGCTTGCGCATGAAGCCATACACGTTATCCGGGTTCTCGAACACAATGCGCAGGGCTTGGTGCATATTCAGCAGGTAACTGATCCGGGTAAGCTGGTCCCGATCCAGGCGGGCGCTGTCCGGATCATTCCGGTATTTATAGAAGGTGGCTTTGGGCAGGCGGAGAATGGCCTGCATCTGGTCGGCACTGCATCCCCATTTCTCGAGAATATTGAACGCCGCCTTAAGGCCGCTGACTCCCATCTTGCGGGCTTCAGCGGGCGATTTCTTCTCTGCCAGTGCACCCATGGCGAACCTCCTGCAGCTAATTTGGCTTCACGCCTGACACTCCCATTCTAGACTCATATTTAGAATAAGTCTAGAACGGGAATCGCGTGAGAATTCCGCGTACAGTAAGCCTGCTGCGGCCCGGTGTTCAATCTGGCCGCAACCGACTACTCTTCGTAGATCATCTTCCGGGTCATGCCGCCATCCACAACAAAATTCTGCCCTGTGATAAATGACGCCTCCGGCGAGATCAGGTAAGCCACCATGGCGGCAATATCCCCCGGGGTGCCCACGCGGCCTGCGGGATGTTGCTGATGATCTGACGCTGACAGTGGCTCCGGTTTTTCAGTCGTTCCCTGCCAGCCACGGGTATCAATCCAGCCGGGGCTGATGCAGTTCGCACGAATATCCGGGCCAAGGCTTACCGCCAGTGCGTGGGTCAGCGCAACCAGCCCACCCTTGGTTGCCGCGTAGGCCTCGGACTCCGGCTCAGACTGCAGCGCCCGGGTGGAGGCCATATTAACGATGGCACCTTGAGTTTCTCGTAGATGCGGAACCGCGTGTTTGGTCACCAGAAATGGCCCGGTCAGGTTCACGTCCAGACGGCGCTGCCACTGTTCCAGGCTAAGCTCTTCTACCGGCCCGGTATGGGGGTCAGCAATGCCGGCATTATTGATGACTGCATTCAGGCCACCTGCCCAGTTCACCGTTTGCGAGATTATGCGCTGAACATCCGGTTCGCTGGCCACATCGCCTTGGATAAACAGGATGTCGTGCTCTGAACTGGCCACCAGTTGCTCGCCTGCAATTCGGTCGGTATCACAGAAGGCTACCTTCCAACCGGCGGAGGCCAGGTGCAGCACAATGCCCCGGCCAATACCCTTTGCCCCGCCGGTTACCAGGGCCACGCTTTGTGTTGATTCCAACTTTAGCTCCAACAGTTCCTGACCTTCACTCCACGGCCGGCGTTGGCCGCACCAGGATTTCGTTCACATCGACATGAGCAGGCTGAGCCACGGCATACATCACCGCATTGGCAATATCTTCGGGCTTCAGCGCGTGGGCTGGGCGTTCGCCAAAGAACGGCGTATCCACCATACCCGGTTCAATCAGGGTTACGCGGATGCCGGAACCACGAAGCTCCTCACGCACACCATAACCAATGGCGGAGACCGCCCACTTGGTGGCGCTGTACATGGAGCCCGGAATGGTGACGCGACCTGCCGTCGAGCTCTTGCTGCAACCCCTTCAGTTTGTCCTCGGAGCGCGCCGCCAGTACCAGGCGATACCCCTGCAGGGCAGCAGCTCGTGCCGTTTCGGCACCAATGCCCGATGAAGCTCCGGTTATCAGCATGACCGGTTGATCTGTCATAAGTGCGCTCTCCTGTACTCTGGGCTTTAAAAATACGGCTATTTGACAATAACTGCAGTCTAACAGCTATTCTTCAAGGGGGTTTTGGCTGAAAACAACGGTGCCATCAGGTTAGAATGCGGCCTGATCCCGCCACCCGGAACCCCTCATGGCCCGCTTTGATGAAATTGGCACAGCAACCATTCCCGGCAACGGAACCCGTTTGCGTTTGCTGCAACGCAATGACGAATTCTCCATCAAGATTGCCGGTGCGCCCGGTGAGCTGATGAACAGCCGGTTGCACGGCTCGGAAGACGCTCTGGCCACCCTTGCCTGCGAACGTATCGCACGCCTGCCCGAGCCCCGGGTGCTGATTGGTGGGCTAGGCATGGGCTTCACCCTGGCGGCGGCTCTGTCTTCACTGGGCGACACGGCTCAGGTCACCGTGGCAGAGCTGGTTCCGGAGGTTGAAGCATGGAATCGCGGGCCCTTGGGCGCGGCCGCAGGTTACCCGCTGAACGATGCACGAGCCAGGGTACACATTGGTGATGTGGCGGAATTGCTCAAAGAGGGTAACGGCAACTGGGACGCCATTCTTCTGGATGTGGACAATGGCCCGGAAGGCCTCACCCGCAAGGAAAATAACTGGATTTACTCGCCGGAAGGCATTGCCGCCGCCCAGAAATCCCTGAGCCCGGACGGCATTCTGGCCTATTGGTCCGCAGGCCCTGAGCAGGCCTTTACAGAAAGGCTGCGCCGGGCCGGTTTCTCGGTAGAAGCGGTAGTGGTGCGTGCCCTGCGCCCGGGCAAAGGCGCAAGACACACCATCTGGCTGGCCTGGTAGGCTTAACCGGCCCGGTCAGACCGGGCCGTGATCAATCGCCGACAACGCATCGTTCACCTGAAACACCTTGGCATTCACCACCGGCACTCCGAAACCTTTAAGGCGTGCCGTGTGCATGTCCAGATACTTCCTGGCGCTGGCATCATCTTCGAACAGATAAATACCGCCAGCCTCCCTGGTTCCCGCATTCTCGGTCCAGATCTTCCAGATAAACCCGGGTTCTTTGGCAATGGATTCCGCCAGCTCTTTCATGGCATCGGCCATTTCCTGCCCGAACGGGCCATCAAAGGGAAAATCCACCTGCAACAATGTTTTCATCTCAGAATCTCCGTAACGGGGTCAGACCCCCGGTACACTTTGCCGCAGCAAATGTATTGGGGGTCTGACCCCAGTTAGTTATCGGCGGGCGGGGATGAACCAGAGGCACACCCGGGCCACCCATCGCAGTATCAGCAACAAGGGTAACAGGATCAGGAACCAGCCGGGCACCTGTATCATCCACGGTGGCACACCGAGGACTTTTGCGGCCCCGGCAAACAGGTCGTTCAGTAATACGGGGTGGCGCACCGCTACGTAAGCAAGCGCCGCCACGGCTGGCCATTTGGCATAGCCGATCATGGTTGATGCCATCTGCCCTGCCCTGGCCAAACGGGAGCCATAGGCAGCTGAGCGTGCGGTTACGGTAGTTGCCCGGGCGGTAGTGGCCGCTGCCCGACCGGCTTTGAGGAATTTTACCGCGCTGCCGATCACTACGGCATCCACCGCTGCCCAGCCAAGATCACTGGCACGGATGGGCTGGTCGGTTCGGTATCGGGACTCCAGGGTGTGAATGCCGCTGGTGAAAAACTGGGTAACGCCTTCGGTGATCCGCTCGGTCCAGATCCATTCAATGCTGCCATCCGGCGCCACCACAAACTGGCCGGTGAAATCCTGCCCTTCCTTGTTGGCAAAGTTCACTGCGTACCAGGCCCGCTGCTCGGGAGTGAGGGTTTGTCGGGTTCCCGCCACCCGGTTCAGCATCTCGATGGAGCTGACCGGGTTGCGGTAGAAGTGGATAACGGGCGGAATCAGGTATTCGCCGTGGGTTTTCAGGGCTTCCCGGAACTCCGGCTCTTCACCGAAAAGTTCCAGCAACTGCCGGGCATGCTCCGGGTACACCTGCAAGGCCGCCTGCGCCTTTAACAGCAGCAGGCGATCACTCCGGTAATCCAGCAGCGTGGCCTGCACCGGCAGCGGCTCTGCAAGGAGCTGAGAATCCGCCCCGAACACTTCCTGGGAATGCAGGCGCACCAAGCGTTCTTCTACCGGTTGTGGCGGTAAACGAAGCGCTACAAGGACTGCCACAATCAGCGCAAACACCGCCAGCCAGGGCCAGCTCCGGCGGCGATGGGTTCTGAACAGCACGGGCTCCGGCATTCGCCACTCCTGCTACTGCGAAAAACCTCAGTCTACACGGAAAGCGTCCACCATAGGCTCGATGCCCGGGAACATTCCGATGGCCAGCATGACCACGCACAGGATAACAAAGACAATACCCGGGATGATCCAGCGGCCGATATGGCCCAGCTCTTTGCCGCGTTCCTTGCAGCCAATCAACCCAAGGTTATCCAGCAGTACGGTCAGCGACCAGCCAAACACAGGATTCACCAGCGCAGACGAGAAAATCACGATGGCTGCAGACTCGGTGGTCTTGCCCTTGCGGGTCATTTGCATACCTGCCTCCAGCAACGGCAGGAACACGCCCACCATCAGCGCCACACTCAGCACCGGCGGCCATACCGCCAGGTCCATCGGGTAACCCAGCACCGCGGTAGCCGCACACAACAACCCGGTAAGCACCGCACCCGCCGCAATGGGCCGCTTGGCAATGGCTGCGGGCACAATGTAAGTACCCCAGGATGACGCAATGTTACCGCCACCCAGCGCCGTTCCGACTACCTGGCGGGCCGAGGCAGAGACCATGGTATCGTCGATATCCATCAGCACACGCTCGGTTTTTGGCGGATAATTCAGTTTCTGGAAGACCTGGTGCCCCAGAAAATCCGGAGACCACATGGCTACCGCCAGCACCGCAAACGGCGCCACGGCCATAAAGCTGTAGACGTCCGGAAGGCCCAGCTGCCAGCCGGTGGTTTCGCCCCACCAATAGGCCGGGTTCATATTGGGAATGCCCGGTTCGGTCACAAACTCGAACGGCGCACCCAGGGCAAAGGCCACAACACCGGCTATCAACGATCCCAGCGGGATCGCCAGCCAACGCATTTTTACATGCTCCAGCCAGGCGTACATCACGATGGTCAGCAGCACCACCACAAAGGCGATGTGGCCCTTATCGAACCCTTCTGCCCAGGTGAACAACCGTCCGATCTGGCTGGTTACCCCGATAAAGCCGAGATACAGCAGCAATCCGCCACACACGCCGTTACTGGTTAGCCGGGCCAACAGGCTACCACCCCGGGTAATACCCAGAATGAAACCCAGCACACCGATCATGATCCCCAGCGCCATGGGATGTCCGCCAGAGGCGACAATCAATGGAATCATGGGAATCAGCGGGCCGTGGGTACCGGCCAGGTTACTGGTGGGGTTCAGAAAACCGGAAATCAGGATGACAAACAACAGCGCTGCGATGATCATTTCGAAGCGCACGTTTTCAGTTACGAATTCTTTCGAAAGCCCCAGCGGGCCGGCGAAGGCGGCCACGATTGCGGCAACCATCACCACTTTGCCGATGGTCGCGGCCATGGCGGGCACCAGGTCTTCCCACTCGAAGCGGTAATCACGGAACGGCAGGTTTGGCCGCCACCGCCTCGGCGCCATCACCTGCAGTTCATGCTCCAGGTATTCCCGACGCGTTGCAAAGTGCGACCGGGGTTTTCGATCAGATAAATAGCTGTTGTTAGCGTTGTTGTCTGTCATAACCACTCGCGATTTGGAATTTTTATTAAGGCGCGGATACTAGAGAGACAGAAGCACACTAACCATTGGCTCTTTGGCTAAGGCTGGAGTTAAGATAGAGCTGTGCGACCGGAGGGTGTGACCACAAACGATGGATATACTTGAACAAAAGCGCCGTGTAATCGCCACGGCCATCATCGCAGTGGTGCTCACCGGCATTGTGATTGCTGCGATTGTCGCCACCCCGCTGATCAACCAGCTGCATTCCCAGGCCTCCCGCTCGGCCGGCAATGTTGCCGACGCCAAAACCCAGAACATCCAGGCCATCCTGGACCAACATCAGGACCTGGCCCGCCAGACCGCCAGCCGAACCGAACTGGCCCGGGTGATGAGCGAATATGTAAACGGTAACCTGGCCGTTGGCGTTGCAAGGACCTTCTCCCGGCCCAGGCTGGAAGATGCCGCCAACATCATCGACAACCTGGCGGCACTGATACGCTACGACGCATCGGGTGAGGAACTGGTCCGTGTCGGCCCCCTGGCGGCGTCATTACCAGGCAGGATAACCCTGCCAGGCGGCCTGGACTTCCGGGAATATCGCCTTGCCAATGGCGAAACCAGCAAACCGCTGCTGCATGCCACCGGTACCATTGAGCATGATGGTCAGCGGGTTGGCACAGACTTGCTCCTGTTCGATCTCTCTCCGCTTCAGGGAGCGTTGCTGACCAACACCTGGTCAAACATCTGCATTCTCGATGACGCGCGCACCCGCCGGGTAGAGCTGGACCCCACCACTCAGATGCCTGAGATCTTCCCGGCCAGCGAGTGCCTGACCGCCAGCGAGCGCCTGACGGGCGACAAACAGCCCCGCACCTTCAAACTGACTGACCCGGACGGTGCCTCGGTACTGGCGTTCATGAGACCCTTGGGCGATTACAACTGGGAAGTTCACATGAATTCCCAGGTCTCTGAGGTATACGCTCAAGTCACAAACGATATCATCATCAGCATCGCCATCATTGCGTTGCTTTCCTTGGTGGCCGGGCTGGTGGTGTGGCGCTCCCTGCAACCGCTGATGCATGCACTGGTGTCCCAGACATCCGAGATCGCCAGATCCACCGAAGAACTGCGATTGGCCCACCAGGTGTTCGAACACACCCAGGAAGCCATAGCCATCTGCAAGACGGATTTCACCATTGTCCGGGCTAACCCGGCCTTTCTGGAGAGGGCCCAGACTAAAGCCAGGGAGCTGTCCGGGCGCAACATGATGGAGTTTCTGGATGCAGGCAACCAGGACCGGGATCCCGTCGGCGAACGCTTGCACCGCCAGCTGATCGCCGAGGGTGCCTGGCAGGGAGAGGTCTGGCTCAGGAACCCCAAGGGTGAGGTGTTCCCCAACCTGCTGACGGTGTCTGCGGTGCGAAACAATCAGGGCCAGATCAGCCAGTACATTCTGACCTTCAGCGATATCAGCGAGCGGGTGAAAAACGAGAAACAGATGGCCCGGCTGGCACACTATGACCAACTCACCGGCCTGCCCAATCGTGCGGCCCTGGAGAATTACCTGCAACAAGCCATAGAGCAGGCCCGTCGTTCCAATGGCCACTTTGCCCTGATGTTCCTGGACCTGGACAAGTTCAAGCCGGTCAACGACACCCATGGCCACCCGGTGGGTGACGAACTGCTACGGGTAGTGGCCAAGCGCCTGAAACACTGCATGCGTAGTGGCGATATCGTGGGCCGGACCGGCGGAGACGAATTTGTGGTGATTACCGGGCCCCTGAACGGCGACGACGGTGCCCGGCACATTGCAGAGAAAATGATTGCAACCCTGAATGAGGTATTCCAGATTCAGGGCCACACGATCGGTATTGGCGCTTCCGTCGGCATTGCCCTGTATCCGGATAACGGCATGACCGCCGAAGATCTCATGAGGGAAGCCGACGCCGCTATGTACCGGGTAAAAGCCGGTGGCCGGAACAACCTGGCCTACGCCTGACCGCCCTGCTCGTACTCCTGAACCAGCTGGTCAAGGAAGTACATTCCAGCTGAGCTCAGGAAATACCGGCCAGCCCCGGAGCGGAACACCAGATTTCGCTTTTCCAGGTAATCCAGCGCTTCACTCAGGCCTTTCTCGAATCGAGCTGCCCGCAGAATGTCCTGGTACTCCTCATCGGCCGCAAGGTTGGCCAGGTCCTGCTCGTTCAGGCCGGCTTCCGGCCGCCCCAGGTAATCCAGGTCCCGCCCGCTACGGGCAAAGTAACGGCCAATCAGTAACAGCACCACCTGCACCCGGAAGGCATTCTCATCGTGCTCTTCGCTTTCATCGTCACTGCTTTCTTTCAGGAAGAAGAACGAGCCGGTTTCGTTGAACACCAGTTCGCTGCCCAGGTGTTCGTAGAAAGTGCGGAAATGCGAAAGATGATTGTATAGCAGGTTGTAGAGCGGATTGGCCCGCAGCTCGGAACGGTTGGCATCCCAGACATCCCGCACGATCACGCGGCCAGCCTGGAATTCCCGGTAGATGGCGGCACTGTGGGCCGGCAGGATCTGGTCGAAGCTGCTGGCTTGTGGTTCGTTCAGGTTGTTTTCTGCATCCCGGGTTTCCACAAAATCAGGCATGGTCTGGCTCTTGTTCGGTGTGGGTCGGAGTGGTTTCGAGGCGGCGTTTTCGGTAAACAAACTGCTCGCTGTCGGGCGCCTGCTCCAGGGTTCGGAAACGATTGGTGGTCGTTACCTGCATTCCTTCGGGCGGTGAATTGACCAGCCGGTTCAACGCCGCCAGCAGGTCCGGAAAGCGATAGCCGGGAATAAAACCGTCCAGCCGGCCGTGGAGTTCCCGTACCAGGTCGGTCGTGGGTCGTAATTCCAGCGTTTCCAGCCACTGGTAAAGCTGGTTGATGCGCTGAACGTCGATGCGACTGTGGCGGCCGCTGCCGTCCACTTCCTGCAGCACCGGCACTTCCGCTTTCCGGCGCAGGTCGCTCAGGCGCAGGTCCAGTTCGCTGAACAACAGCTGGTAATAGCTGGAGGATTGGCCGAAGGCGTAGTGTTTCGGCCGCTGCTGCGCCCGCAAACCCACCAGAAAGCCCGTGCTGCGGGCAAAGTCGCCGCCCTCCAGCCATTTACGACGAAGGCTCAGGGTTTCGGTGTCGTCTTTCAATGTGCGCAGCTTGCCGTAGAAATGCTCCATGGCGTTGTACTGGGCCATGCCCCGGCGGGTTTTGCGCAGGAAGTGTTCCACCTCCTGGGCTACGGCCTGGATGGGCTTGTACAGGGCGTTCAGGCTGATAGACGAACGGAACAACTGGTCCGCCAGACTGTGGTCGTCATGGCTCTCCAGCAGGCGCACCATGGCTTCCAGGGTTTCGAACAGGTTGCTGCCATCTGGCAGGCGGGTGTCCGGGTTCAGGAACACCAGCGTGGGCTTGATGTGGCGCTCATACAGAGTGACGATCTGCTCGAACAGGTTCTGTCGGAACTCCAGGTATTTCTCCGGCACCCGGCTGGCGTCGCCGGACAGGTCCGCCAGCTGGGCGCTGATGGTCTGCATCCGCAGCACGTTCTGGCGCAGCAGGCCGATCAGCTGGCTGACCCGTTCGTTCAGGTCGTCCCGCAGTTCGGTGTAATCCGGATCAACCTCGCTGAAGCTGCTGATTTCCAGGCGGTTGCGTACGTCCCGCAGGGTCACCAGGTGGCCCCGCAGGCGAGCGTCGGTCAGTTCCTGATAGAGCGAGGCGTTGCAGGCCCGCATCAGGTTGATCAGGGCATCCTGGAACACCAGCCGTCGCTCGCCCTCTGCCTTGATAATGTCGATGATCAGGCCACTGCGGAACAGGTTGTCGGTGTTCATGGCCAGGCGCACCCGTTCCCGGTCCGCCTTGCCCAGATTACGGGTGTAGTCCATCACCTCGGCCACCAGGTCGCTTTCGCGGATGTACCGGGCTTCGTTTCGGTCCATGCGCTCGATCATCCGGAACAGGATCTTCGGGTGTTCGAACAGCAGCCGCGTGGTGTCCAGGGTGCTGAAGCGTTTACTCATCCGCAGGCTCCAGCAGGCTGTTCTGGGTCTGGTCCGCCCAGTGGCTCAGGGGCTCGCCGCCGGTAAAGCCTTCCGCGCCACCCCAGAACACCAGTGTGCGTTCCTTGCTGTAAGGCCGCGCGGTGCGCATCTGCCCCACTTCCAGGTGCCGGCCAATCAGGTAGATCACTTCGGCACTGGCGCTGTGGGTAGCAGCGGAGAACAAGTTGAAGCCCTGTTTGCGAAGCCGTTCCAGCAACGACGGCATCTGGCTGATGTCTACACTGGCCAGCTCATCCAGCACCATGGGGAAGGACAGCTGCACGCCCGGGTACAACACCCGTTTGAGCAGCCGGTACACCAGTTCCAGGTTGATCAATGCCGTGGTGGAGGTGGACTGGCCCTTCTTATCCAGGTTCGCGGCGTTTTCCTTGCGGGTGCGGTAGGAAATACCGGTGATCACCTTGTCCATGGTCAGGCGCTTGCTGCCGCCCTGCTCCCCGAAAAAGTCCGCCACAAACACCCGCAGGCGGTCGTAAAAGGCATCAGACTGAAGCTGGTTGCCATACGGATCAATGTTGTTGGCTTCTTCCACCAGGTTGCGGAATTTCGGGTCGGTATGGATGTCCACCCGGATTTCCACCAGATCGTTGATGCGCACGCCGTCCAGCTCCCGGTTGAGCTGGGCTTCGAAGCGGGCGATGTGTTCGTGGTTGGACTTCAGGGCCTGACGGTAGCTGGCCACGGTTTCGTTGTGAATACCCACCTGCTGCTCAAGCACACTCCAGCGCTCGGCCATGCCGGCGAACAAGTCCGACAGGCTCTTGAAGGTTTCCCGAATAACCGAGGATGTCGGGCTGTCTTTCTGCAGTTCGCCGTCGCTGTCTTCGTGAATACCCAGGTACACAAACTGGCGCAGGTGATCGAGGATGTTACGGCGGCGCTCTTCCAGGTCGTCCAGTTGGCTTTGCAGGTCATCAAACGCGGCGGCAGACACCCGCTCGATGTCTAAAGGTTGTTCTGCCTGCACTGCTTTCAGGTGCGGGAAACGATGCTCTACGGTGCCCACGCTTTTGCTCAGCGCAGCCAGTTCCCGCTCCCGCTCTTCAATGCGGTCTTTCTCAGCCCTGGCCCTGGCGGCTTTCTGCTGCAGTGCATCCTGCTTTTCCTGCTCCAGACGGGCCTGTTCGTCCAGCTTCGCCAGCTGCTCTTCGGCCGCCTGTTTTTCTTCGGTGGCGTCCCGCAGGGTGGTGGCAGCGGCTGGATAACGCTGAAGCGTCTCAAGATCTTTTTCGATGGCCCGGATTTCTTTTTCCGTGCGTTCAATCAGCTTGGGCCGGTCGTGTTCCTGGTTAGCGGTGTCTGCCAGCTCTGAGCGTTCTTTCTCAAGGCCGTTCAGCTCGCCCTCAACATGGTGGCGCTGCTCGGCGAAATTGGTATGCCGGGCCGGTTGGCTCTGGTATTCGGTGTCGAACCAGTCAAAGCCATGGTCATTGGGCGCGAACAATCGGGCGAAGGCTTCGATAGTGGCCTTGCTGTCAGCGTCCAGGTCCTGGCCGGGGCTGGCCATCATCAGGCGGGGGTCGACCGCCCGCAGCGGCGCGGCGGTGGCTTCGTCCAGCTGGTTCTGCAACTGCCACTGTTGTTTGCTTTCCCGGTCTTTCAGGCTCTCGAGCTGGCGTTCCAGCTCCAGCTTCTTGCGCTGGATCTGTTCCAGGCGAATCTCGGCCTGGGCAGCACTTTTCAGGGCGGCCAGGTGGCCCCGCTTGCCTTCGAGCTCTTCCTTCTGGATGTCCGCAATTTCCTGCAGGGTCATCTCGCCGTATTGCGCAACCAGCAGCTCGCCGTCTTTCTGGTTCTGTTCCGCCTGCTTGATTCGCCGGTCGGCGGAGCGGATCTCGCCTTTCAGTCCGCTTTCTTCCTGTTCCAGCTTTTTCAGGGTTTGCAGCACATGGCGCAGGGTTTCGTTCTGTTCGTTATACGCCTCCAGCGCTACCCGGCGTTTGGCACCTATGTCTTGCAGCGCATTCGCCACGCCATCCCGGAATGCGGCAAAATCGTGCTGACTGCGCAATAACGCTTGATAGGCCTGATAGTCCCGGTTCAGCTTTTCAAACCGGGGGCGCTCCTTCTCGATTCGATTGAGCTGGCTTTGCTGTTGTTTCAGCTGGTCGTGGCGGTTCAGGAAATCGTCGATGTTGAAATCAAAGGCGTCGTCGGCAAACTTTTTGTCCGCCTCAATGATGCTGGCCACCGCGTTGGCCATGGCCTGGTCGTCGGCCTTCATTTCGAACAGCAGCAGAATCAGGGTGCGCAGGGACTGCACCCGACGCTCGTCGGATTCCCCCAGCGGCAATACAGAATAGCGAACCGCGTCGGCGTTCATGAGCTCACTGCTGTAGAGCATGGATTTGAGTTTGGCCGGGTCGCTGACCAGTTTGGTGTCTTTGGAGAGCTTTTTCAGGGCTTCCGACAACCGGCTGAACGAGAGCTCCGGCACCGCCTGGCCGATGCCGTCCTCATCATCGCCGTTCCAGAACAGCGGCCGTAGCTGGTCGTAACTCACCGGTACAAAGGCACGGCCATAGCTGAGCTGACTGGCGTTGTCCCGGTACAGAATCTGGCAATGGGTGCCGGCCGGGTTTTCCGCTTCCATGATCAGGAAACTGAACTGGCTGGGGAAATAATGCTGGTAGCTTTCTTCGTTGGTGTAAAAGCTGCCTGCGCTGGCGTTGCGAAAGGCGAATTTCTTGCGGCTGTTCTTGAAGTTGTTTTCCGGCAACAGGAACAGGCGCAAGCTGTTCAAAAGGCTGGACTTGCCCAGATTGCCCGGCCCCAGAATCAAGCCGTGGTTGTCCACCGGAATTTCCACGTAACAGAAGCCGGCGGAATCCACCAACACCAGGCGGCGAATGCCGAAGTTAAAGGTGCTCGCGCTCGCCTGTGAATCACTCATCCAGAATCATCTCCTGCTCCATGAATTTGCCAGTGGCCCGGAAGGCCAGCGCCAACGACACAAACCCCAGATCTTCCGCCAGCATGATGGCCTTTGTAAACCTTTCGGTGGCGTCCGGGGCTTTGCGGAATCTGCCCAGCCAGGGCTGCCAGTCAGACGGCTGCAGGTAACGGGCCTTATCGCCCAGTGCGGACTGCACCGATGAAAACATCTGCAAACCGCCGGCATCATAATCGAAGGCGCAGAGTACCTCATGGTACCCATTCAGCCAGTTCAGATCTGACGCGCGGGTAATCCGGTTACCGCCACCAAGCACAACATCGCAATTATTGAGTTCCAACGGTTGGCCAAGGCAGTCACTGGCAAAGGCCAGCATCTGGCGGTAATGGTAAAAATTCCGCTCGTTTTCCACCACCAGAACCCGGGGCGCCGGCCTGAAGCCGATACCCACCGAATCCCCGGTAATCACCACTGAATCCGGCCGATTGCCGGGCAGAGCCTGATGGTAAACCAGCAGGAAACTCACCTCGGTCCCGTGACGGTGGGAGTCTCCTTTCCTGACGGCATCCACCCTGCTCACCGGAGTTGCAGCCTGTTCCCGAAGCGTTTCGAAAACAGCCTCATCCAGCACGGTTACTCGCCAGCGGTTCGGCCCCGTTTTCTCGGTCGAAAAAAGCTCCCGATGCCTCTGCCGCAGTGCCTCCGGCAGCTTTTTAAGAAAGGCCTCGTAGTTGATCGCCTGGCCCTTAAGGATTTTTTGGAGGTAGTCGTTCAATGGCTCACCTGTTGCCGCCTTGGTAAACTTGCCGAAAAGTTTACAACCCGAGGCAGATTATGTCCCTGAAGTACCGTGTGATTCCCGTCACCCCCTTTGAACAAAACTGCACCCTGCTCTGGTGTACTGAAACCAACAAAGCAGCAGTCGTAGACCCGGGCGGGGACCTGGACCGCATTCGGGCGGCGGTGGAAGCCGAAGGCGTTACTCTGGAGAAAATCCTGCTCACCCACGCCCACATTGACCACGCCGGCGGTACCGCGGAGTTGTCCAAATCCGCCGGGCTGCCGATTGAAGGACCGCACAAAGAAGATAATTTCTGGATTCAGGGCCTGGCCATGCAGGCGCAGATGTTCGCCTTTCCAGCACCGGAGGTGTTCACGCCCAATCGCTGGCTGGAAGACGGAGACACGGTAACGGTGGGCAATGAAACCCTGGAAGTGCTGCATACACCGGGCCACACTCCGGGCCATGTGGTGTTCTTCCATCGCGGCTCAAAACTGGCCCAGGTGGGCGATGTGCTGTTCAATGGCTCCATTGGCCGCACGGATTTCCCGAAGGGCGACTACAACACCCTGATTCATTCCATCCGGGAAAAACTGTTCCCGCTGGGAGATGATGTGGCCTTCATCTGTGGCCACGGGCCCATGTCTACCTTCGGGCACGAAAAAGCCACCAATCCCTTTGTGTCTGACCACCGGGGCTGACTGCCCCGGCAACCAATAGCCCTAGACCTGAAACGGCGCCGGATCGCCTTTGCCAACCCGGGTAACTTCCGGGGCATCGCCGGTGAAGTTCACCACCGTGGTGGCTTCCATTCCGCAGAAGCCGCCGTCGATGATCAAATCCAGTTCGTGTTCCAGGGTATCCCGGATTTCGTAGGGGTCGGTCATCGGCTCGCTTTCCCCCGGCAAAATCAGGGTGCTGCTCATGATCGGCTCGCCCAGCTCACCCAGCAACGCACGTACAATCTCGTTATCCGGCACCCGGACACCAATGGTACGGCGCTTGGCGTGTAGCAGGCGGCGTGGCACTTCGCTGGTGGCATCCAGGATGAAGGTGTAGGGCCCCGGGGTGAACGTCTTCAGCAACCGGTACTGGGTGTTGTCGACCTTGGCGTAGACGCCGATATCAGACAAATCCCGGCACACCAGGGTGAAGTTGTGCTTGTCATCCAGCTTGCGGATACGTTTGATGGTATCGGCCGCCTGCTTGTCGCCAAGATGGCAACCCAGTGCGTAGCCGGAATCGGTGGGGTACACGATCACGCCACCCTTGCGCAGAATTTCCACGGCCTGGTTGATCAGCCGCTTCTGCGGATTTTCCGGGTGAATCTGGAAAAACTGACTCATGAATCTGCTCCCTGTTCCAGTTTGGCCGCCATGGTGGCATCACCCTTCGAGCCACCCATGCAATTCGGCGAATCCGGCGTAGCCTGGCCACTGGCCTGCCATTCTTCCGGCGTAAACAGGTGCAGCGACAACGCGTGCACCGAGCCTGCCAGTTCGTCTGCCAGCACCTTGTAGATCGCCTGGTGCCGCCGAACCTTCATCTGGCCGGCAAAATCCGGTGAAACCAGGGTCACCTTGAAGTGGGTTTCCGAATTCGGCGGCACCGAGTGCATGTGGCTCTCGTTCTCTACCTGAAGCAACCTGGCTTCAAAGGCATCTGCCAGTTTGGTTTCAATGGCACTCTGTACTTTCATCTTCGTTTCACTCCTGCAATTCCCTGAATGGTCAGTCTACTACACATTGGCCCTTACCCCCGAAACCTTGACAGCAATCCGGCAAAGGGCCACATTCCCGAACCGATCCAGCAACGCCAAGACCCCATGCATCTTTACATAGCCGAAAAACCCAGCCTGGCAAGAGCCATTGCTGCCGCCCTGCCCGGCCCACACCAGAAAGGCCAGGGCTGGATTCGCTGTGGCCAGGGCAAAGACGCCGCTACGGTGAGCTGGTGTATCGGCCACTTGCTGGAACCGGCAGAGCCGGCCCGCTATAACCCGGCGTGGAAAAAGTGGCGACTGGAAGATCTGCCCATGATTCCGGAGCCATGGCAGCTGTCCCCCAAAGATAGCGTGCGCCAGCAACTGAAAGTGCTGGAATCCCTGATCCGCCAGGCCGACACCATTACCCACGCCGGCGACCCGGACCGGGAAGGCCAGCTGCTGGTGGATGAGGTACTCCGTTATGTGGGCACCGAGGCGCCGGTGCAACGGATACTGATCAACGACCTGACCCCCAACGCCGTTGCCCGGGCCATACAGGCGCCCAAAGACAACCGGGAATTCCGGCGCCTGTCCCATTCGGCCCTGGCCCGCCAGCGCGCAGACTGGTTGTATGGCATCAACCTGACCCGTTTCTACACGCTCACCTATCAGCAACAGGGCGAACAGGGCGTGTACTCGGTCGGCCGTGTACAGACACCGGTATTGGGGCTGGTGGTGGAGCGGGACAACACCATCGAGGACTTTGAGCCGAAACCCTGGTTCCGGCTTGAAGGCGAATTCCGCGCCCGTGAAGAAGACGCAGACCAACGCCCCTTCACCGCACGATGGCTGCCGGACGAACAATTCCAGGATCACCTGGACGAAGAAAACCGCCTGCTCAGCCGTGAAATCGCAGACCAGATTGCCGCAGACGTAAACGGCCGCCCGGGCACCATTGTGGAATCCCGGTTCCGGGACCGGCCGGAAGCGCCGCCACTGCCACTTTCTCTGTCTGCCTTGCAAATAGAAGCCGGCCGGCTGTTCCGCATGGGTGCCAAAGACGTACTGGATACCGCCCAGAACCTGTACGAGCGGCACCAGCTGATCACTTACCCCCGTTCTGACTGCCGCTACCTGCCCGAAGGCCACTATAACCAACGCGAGCAGGTCATCCGCGCCATCGGCCGTGTCGCGCCCGAGCTGGAAACGCAGTTCGGCGAACTGGACACCAGCCGCCGCTCCTCCGCCTGGGACGACAAACAGGTGGACGCGCACCACGCTATCATTCCTACTGTGCGGCCGTCGGCCAACGGCAAGCTGACTGCGGCAGAGCAGAAAATTTACGGGCTGATCAGCCGCTACTACCTGATGCAGTTTGCGGCAGATGCCGTACACCGGGAAGGCAAGCTGACGGTGAAAGTGCTGGAGCACAAGTTCCGGGCGACCGAAACCGCCATACTCACACCAGGCTGGAAAGCCCTGGAGCTCCGGCTACGGGAAAACAACAGCGAACCGGAAAAGCCCCCCCTGCCAAGGCTGGAGCGAAACGAACCGGTGCTGTGCACCAACGCTGGCGTAAAGGAAAAGAAAACCCAGCCACCCCAGCATTTCACCGATGCCACACTGCTGTCGGCGATGACCAACATTGCCCGTTTCGTCGCGGACCCGGAGCTCAGAAAAACCCTGCGGGAAACCGATGGCCTGGGCACCGAGGCCACCCGCGCAGCGATTATCGACACCTTGTTCAAGCGGGACTACCTGTTCCGGGAAAAGCGCTACATTAAAGCCACAGACAAAGGCAAGGCGCTGATTGCCGCCCTGCCGGATTCCATCCGCACTCCGGATCGCACCGCTGTCTGGGAGGCGACCCTTGAAGGCATCCGCCGGGGCGAAGATGACCCCCGGCAATTCCTGGCCAGCCTGAAGGAAGAAATCACCGGCTTTATAAACCGGCGCCCGAAGCCGGCCAACGACGACAGCGTTGCCGGCAACGAAGCCATCCACTGCCCCAAATGCCGGGCACCGATGGTCGAGCGGGACGGCAAGTTCGGGCGTTTCTATGCCTGCACCCGCTACCCGGATTGCAAGGGCACCCGGCCGCTGGAAGACAGCCAGCCGAAAGACGGCACCAGCCAGAAACCGGTACCCTGCCCGCACTGTTTTTCACCCCTGGTGCGCCGGCACAGCAAGAAAGGCTGGTTCTGGGGTTGCAGCAACTTTCCCGGCTGCCGGCAAACGGTGGACGACGACAATGGAAAACCGGCGCTTACATCAAGGAAATAGCGCCTGCAGGGCTGATCGAACATTGAATTTCTGGAATAATGGCCGGATATTGCAGATAGCCCTATTAACGAAGGAAACGCCTGATGCGCATTGCGCTTCTTGAAGATGAGCACGAACAGGCCCAGAGGATACAGACCATCGTCTCCGAGAAAGGCCACCATTGTGACAGCTTTCCCACCGGCCAGGCCTTTCTGGGCGCGGTTCTGCACCGCAGTTACGACCTTATGATCCTCGACTGGCAAATCCCGGACATGACCGGCATCGACGTTCTGGAGAACGTGCGGGCGCACCTGAACTGGCCTATCCCGGCCATTTTCCTGACCCAGCGGGACAGCGAGTCAGACATAGTACGCGCCCTGGATGCCGGCGCCGACGACTACCTGGCCAAACCGGCGCGGGCTGCCGAATTGCTGGCCCGCATCAATGCTCTGGCCCGCCGCAGTAACCCGGACAGCGAGAAAGAGGTTCTGGTATACGGCCCGTTCGAAGTAAACACCCAGCAGCGCAGTATCAGCCTGCACGGTGAGCCACTGAGCCTGACCGACAAAGACTTCGACCTGACCCTGTTCCTGTTCCAGAACCAGGGCCGCCTGCTGACCCGTGAAATGTTGCTGGAACGGGTATGGGGGCTGACCAAGGACATCAACACCCGCACGGTCGATACCCACATGAGCCGACTGAGAAGACGGCTGGGGCTGAATCCTGAAAACGGATTCCGCATCAAAACCATCTACCAGCGCGGTTACAGGCTCGAAGCCGTTGCTTGACCGGAAGCTCTCACCATGGGGCCTTGGCCTGCTGGTCTTCGGGGTGCTTGCTGGCAGCTACGTTCTGACGCTGGTCGTATTCGGCTTCCAGCTTTCACCTACCAACCTGCTGGCGATACCGCTGATCGCCTTGCCGGTAGCCGCGGCGGTGCAACTGGCTGTAACCAACCGGCTGCTGAACCGGCAGCTCGATAAAATGGTCAGAACGCAGACCTTATCACTGCCGGAACCGTCGAAAAGACAGCCCCATCGCTTACTGGAACATTTCCGGGCCCTGCTGCGCCCGGAAGGCTGGTTGCTGGCAGAAGACGGCGACTTACTCGAAAATCATGGCATGAGCCTTGCCGAGGCCCCGCCACTGCCGGAACCCGGTGAGTGGCAGCACCAGCAGCAGCAAAGCTGGATCCGGCTGACCCGGGGCGAAACCAGTTACGTCATCGGGCTCACCCTGCGCAACGACCTCAGCCGTGAAGTGATACAGCACTTCCTGCACAAACTGGAACTGGACTCGCAACCCGCTACCGGCCCGCTCAGCCCCGGGCTCGGCCACTCGCCGCGCTTGCGCAAGGTGATCCTGGCCAGCGAACGCCTGGCCCAGATGCAGGCTTTTATCAGCAACAGCTTCGAACACATGCCGGACGGCATTATCGTAACCGACGAACTGGGGGTTATCCGGTTTGCCAACCAGCACATCGAAGACTGGTTCCGGGAGCCCATGCCCAGCATCACCGGCATGCCCCTGACCAGCCTGCTGGAAGGCCACGACCCGAAGGATACGCCGCCCTGGCACGAAGTGATTTCCGAAACCCTGACCCTGAAAGAAAGCCGCACACTGGACCTGACCGTACACGGCAAGGACTTCCTTGTTCACTTTGCGCCTTTCGAACTCCCCGAACACGGCCAGTTCGGCATTATCGCCAACATATCGGACATTTCAGAACTGCGGGAACAACAGCGGCAGCACCGGGAGGCCATCGACTTCATCTCACACGATGTGCGCTCGCCGCTGGTGTCTCAGCTGGCCCTGATTGAGCAGTTGAAGCGGGACCCCGCCAGCATAGACGAACTGCACCTGGACCAGCTCCGGATGCTGGCAAGGCGCAGTTACAACCTGGCGGAAGAATTCGTGCAACTGGCCCGGGCCGAGCAGCTGACCGAACCGCGCTTCTACGAGTGCGAACTGCTGGCCATTGTCGAAAACGCCCGGGACAGCGTGTATGAGCAGGCCCAGCGCAAGAACATTTCACTGCAACTGATCGGCACCGAAGACCTGTGGATGCGAGGCAATGCGGAGTTGCTGGAGCGGGCGGTCATCAACCTGCTGACCAACGCCGTGCAGTACAGCCCGGAAGACGCCACCGTGAGCATCCACGTGTATCGCGCTGCCCACCTGGCCTGCCTGGCCATCGCCGACGAAGGCTGCGGCATCGACACCGATGAACTGCCCTACCTGTTCGACCGCTACCACCGGCAAAAGCGCAGCGAGCTGGCCGGCACCCTGGGCGCCGGCCTGGGATTATCGTTTGTGAAAACCGTGGTGGAGAAGCACCGGGGCGAGATCAAGGTAGACTCCCTCCCCGATGAAGGCACAACCTTTACCCTCAAGTTTCCGATTTCGGATCCGATGCTTTGACCACCGCTTCACAAACCTGGTCCTGGGTAAGGTCTTCGCCCTTCACTGTGATATCTGCATAGCGGGAATAGAGCGCAAAACGCTCGTCGAACAACTCGGAAAGGGACTGGTCCGGCCGGCGGGAAATGCCCCGCAGGCTGTAGTCACCGATTCTCTGAATGACCACATCCAGCGGAATATCCAGAAAAACCACGGTGCCATTGGCTTTCAGGTGGCGCATGGCGGCATCACTGTAAACAGCGCTACCGCCGGTGCTGATAACCTGGTTTTCCACGGACAGCTTCAGCAGCACCTGCTCTTCAATATGGCGCAGGGCCTGGTAACCGTCCTGGTCGACAATCTCCTGCAAGGTGCGGCCGGCCTCTTCCTGGATCAGAAGGTCGGTATCCACAAACCCCATACCAAGCCGCTTTGCCGCCAGCACGCCCACGGTACTTTTTCCGCTGCCGGGCATGCCGATAAAAATCAGGTTTCGAGACATCGCCCTGTTACCCCTCTTTGCGCTCGGCCGCGCGGCAGGCGGCTGCGGTAAACAGTACATCCGTAGAAGAGTTCAGGGCCGTTTCTGTGGAATCCTGCACCACACTGATTACAAAACCGATGGCGACCACCTGCATGGCGATATCGGTGGAGATACCGAACAGGCTGGTGGCCAAGGGAATCAACAGCAGCGAACCACCCGCCACACCGGAGACCCCGCAGGCCGCCAGCGCAGACACCACACAAAGCAGCAACGCGGTACCGAAATCAACCGGTATACCCAGGGTGTTGGCTGCAGCCAGGGTAATCACAGAAATGGTGATGGCAGCGCCAGCCATATTGATGGTGGCACCCAAAGGGATGGAGATGGTGTAGGTGTCCGGGTCCAGCTCCAGGCGCTCACAAAGCTCCAGGTTTACCGGAATGTTGGCGGCGGAACTACGGGTGAAGAATGCGGTAATGGCGCTGCCCCGAAGGCAGGCAAATACCAGGGGAAACGGATTCTGGCGGGTTTTCAGGAACACAATCAGCGGATTGGTCACCAGCGCCACGAACAGCATGCAACCCACAATAACACCCAGCAGCCGGCCGTATTCCAGTAAGGTGCCAATACCGGCCTCTGCCAGGGTGTTAGCTACCAGCCCCAGAATACCAAGGGGCGCAAAGCGGATAACAATATGAACAATGCCTGAAACCGCATCAGATACGTCATTCAGTACCTTGCCGGTGGCATCACTGGCGTGGCGAAGCATCATCCCGAGGCCAACCGCCCAGGCCAGAATGGCAATGAAGTTGCCCTCCATCAGCGCGGTAACCGGGTTGGCGACCATGCTCAGCAACAAGTCCCGGAGGATCTGGATGATGCTCTCGGGCGGATTGCCGCTCACCTCCGGCATATCCAGCGTAAGTTCGGTGGGGAAAACAAAGCTGGCCACCACCGCCACCAGCGCTGCGATCAAGGTGCCAACCACATACAGCACAAGGACACCGCGAATATGCGTGGGCTGGCCTTTCTGGTGTGCGGCAATCGCTGCGGCAACCAACACAAACACCAGGATGGGTGCGACGGCTTTAAGGGCGGAGATGAACAGCTGGCCCAGAATCGAGAAGGATTTAGCCGTTTCAGGCGACACCACGGCCAGCAAGACACCGGCAATAATGCCTAGCGTGATCTGCGGAATCAGGCCAAGTTGAATAAGGGGGCGGAAAAGCTTGTACAGGCCAGACATCAAAAGCTCCGGTTGCTTGGTGGGGATGGCAGATTCCGCAACAGCATAGCATCCGGAAAAAAGACCACCCAGAAAACAAAAAAAGGCAGACCAGTAACTAACTGATCTGCCTTTCTTTTTTATGGTAGCGGGGGCAGGATTCGAACCTACGACCTTCGGGTTATGAGCCCGACGAGCTACCAGACTGCTCCACCCCGCATCAAACTGGTTGTTGGCTTCGAGGGCCAGCCCCGATCAACGTGGCGCGAATAATACGGGCTGGAATGCTGCCTGTCAAAGGTTATTACGGTTTTCCCGTAACTTAGCGCTCCAGGATCGCTGTTACGCCCTGACCACCGGCCGCACAGATGGAGATCAGCCCCCGGCCACTGCCCTTTTCCTCCAGCAATTTAGCTAGCGTCGCGACAATACGGCCGCCGGTTGCCGCGAACGGGTGGCCGGTGGCCAGGCTGGAGCCTTTCACGTTCAGTTTCGCCTTGTCGATGCTGCCCAGTGGTTTATCCAGGCCCAGCCGCTCCTTGCAGAAGGCAGGATCTTCCCAGGCTTTCAGGGTAGACAGCACCTGTGCGGCAAAGGCTTCGTGGATTTCGTAGAAATCGAAGTCCTGCAGGGTCAGACCGGCTTTCTCGAGCATGCGGGGCACGGCGTAGGCCGGCGCCATCAGGAGGCCTTCTTTCTTGTCGACAAAGTCTACGGCAGCCACTTCCGAGAAAGTCAGCCAGGCTTTTACTTCCATATTGTTGGCCTTGGCCCACTCCTCGCTGGCCAGCAGCACACAGGATGAGCCATCCGTCAGCGCGGTGCTGTTTGCGGCGGTCATGGTGCCGGTCTCACGATCAAAGCAGGGCTTCAGGGTGGCCAGCTTTTCCATCGTAGTGTCCGGGCGCAGGATGTTGTCTTTCTCCAGCCCGGCCATAGGCGTTACAAGGTCGTCGAAAAAGCCTTCTTCATAGGCTTTGGCCAGCTTCTGATGGCTTTCCCAGGCCAGCCGGTCCTGATCTTCCCGGGCGATGTTCCATTCCTTTGCGGTTACCTGGCAGTGATCACCCATCGACATACCGGTGCGGGGTTCGCCGTTCTCCGGAATTTCCGGCACCAGGTGGCCCGGGCGGAACCGACCCAGAATTTTCAGGCGTTCCTTGGTCGTTTTCGCGCGGTTAAGATCCAGCAGAATCTCGCGCAGACCTTCACCTACGCCGATAGGCGCATCGGAAGTGGTGTCTGTGCCGCCGGCAATGCCGCATTCAATCTGCCCCAGGGCAATCTTGTTGGCCACCAGAATGGCAGCCTCCAGGCCCGTGCCACAGGCCTGCTGGATATCGTAGGCCGGAGTTTCCGGGGCCAATCCGGAGCTGAGCACGGATTCCCGGGTCAGGTTGAAGTCCCGGGAGTGCTTGATCACTGCACCGGCAACCACTTCGCCCATTCGCATGCCCTGCAGGTTGTAGCGGTCGACCAGGCCACGCAGTGCTGAGGTGAGCAACTCCTGGTTGCTGATTTTGCTGTAGGCGGTATTGGAACGGGCAAACGGAATCCGGTTGCCGCCGATCACCGCAACGCGGCGAACGGTCTGGGTATTTCCCTTGGTGCTGCCTGCGGTGCTAGTAGCGCCTTGGGTGGTTTTCTTTGCCTGGGCCATTGCAGTCTTCCCTTTCAATAAGTACGGATTCAGATAATCTGAGGTTACAGCAAAGTCTAGCGATTGACGCCCCGGGCTCATTGGCAAGTCTGACAACGCGGTCCCTGCGTTGAGTCAATCCATTAGCCGGCAGAATCTTTACCCTTTAGCCTAAATTGCACTCAACCGCATCAACAAGGAAGAAACCATGTCTGACCTCTACCTGAAAATCGTAAACACCCCTGCCGGCAAAACGGCTGCCCAATCCCTTGGCCTGCCCTCGCCGGCTCCGCTGAAACGCCTGAAGCGTGTGGATCAGCCATTTATTGAAGGCGATGTGCTGATTGGTGCCGGTAACGGCGCCAAAGCCATCGCAACCCTCGGCTCTGTTCTTGGCGCCAGCCCGGCCAACCTGTTCCACGCCACCGGCCCGGACACCCTGGCGGAATCTTCCCAGGCCGGCAACAAGGCCAAGCCTTTTGAGGTGGGCGCCAACAGTGAAGGTAAGTTTTCCGCCCTGGTGTTTGATGCCACCGGCCTGAAAACCCCGCAGGATCTGCGGGCCCTGTACGACTTTTTCCACCCGACCATCCGCAAGCTGGCCGCCAATGGCCGGGTGCTGGTGATCGGCCAGGACCCCCACACCTGCCGCAAGGCCCCGAACGCCGCCGCACAACAAGCACTGGAAGGTTTTGTGCGGGCCGTTGGCAAGGAAATCGGCAAGAAAGGCTCTACGGCTAACCTGGCATGGATTGCGCCAAACGCCGAAAACCAGCTGGACTCTACCGTGCGCTTCTTCCTGTCGGCCCGGTCTGCCTATGTATCCGGCCAGGTCGTTCGCATCGGCAAGGCTGAGGAAGCCAGGGCCACCAATCCGGTTGCTCCGCTTACCGGCAAGGTTGCCCTGGTTACGGGAGCTTCCCGCGGCATTGGTGCAGCCATCGCCGAAACCCTGGCCCGGGATGGCGCCACCGTAATCGGCCTGGACATTCCCCCGGCCATGGAAGAACTGCAGAAGGTTACCGGCGCCATCAAAGGCAAGGCACTGGCTTGCGATATTACCGATGAAAAAGCCCCCAAGCTGATTGCCGATTTCATCGAAAAGGAAACCGGTGGCGTGGACTTTGTAGTCCATAACGCAGGTATCACCCGCGACAAAACACTCGGCAATATGCCGGAGCACTTCTGGGATATGACCATCGCGGTAAACCTGACTGCCGAGGAGCTGATCGACGAGGAACTGGCTGAGCGTAACCTGATGCGCGACAACGGCCGGATTGTGTGCATTTCCTCCATCAGCGGCATTGCCGGCAACTTCGGCCAGACCAACTACTCCTGTGCCAAGAGCGGCGTGATCGGCTATGTGGAGTCTATGGCGAAGCACCTGAAAAACGGCATTACCATTAACGCCATCGCCCCGGGCTTTATCGAAACCCAGATGACCGCGGCCATGCCGTTTACGATTCGTGAAGCGGGCCGGCGCATGAACAGTCTGTCTCAGGGCGGCCATCCGGTGGATGTCGCTGAAGCTATCGCCTGGTACTGCAACCCGGCCTCTGCAGGTGTAAACGGCAACGTGGTGCGGGTATGCGGTCAGTCACTGATTGGTAAGTAAGAAGCAAAAAAAAGCAGATCCGTTTGGATCTGCTTTTTTCAAAACTGGTGGGTGGTGCAGGGATCGAACCTGCGACCCTCGCCTTGTAAGGGCGATGCTCTCCCAGCTGAGCTAACCACCCGGGAAAAAGGTTGGCGGAGCGGACGGGACTCGAACCCGCGACCCCCGGCGTGACAGGCCGGTATTCTAACCAACTGAACTACCGCTCCGCAACGATCCAACTTTATCGAAAAAGTTAAACCGGCAATCCGCTTTAAAAGTGGTGGGTGGTGCAGGGATCGAACCTGCGACCCTCGCCTTGTAAGGGCGATGCTCTCCCAGCTGAGCTAACCACCCACTTCGTAGCCTTACTGTTCTTCAGGCTTAAAGCGGTCACTTGCTGCGCTTGGCGCTTGCTGATTCAGCGTTGCTGTCTCAACCAAGTGAGACGCGCATTTTAAGCATTTCGCTCACAGTGTCAAATGTTTTCCCGAAAATTTCTTAAATTTTTTCCGGCACCGGCAATATTGACCATTTGTTGATCAAAATCATAAGCTTGAGCGCTAAAAGATCCACCATCCCCCGCCGGATTCCTCTTCACGCCTGCGTTCGCGCTCACGCTCGAGCATGGCATATTCCCGCTCAAGCTCCTCCATCTTGCGATCCGCCTCAAGCGGCACGGTTGGGCCGCCTCCGAAGGGCCAGTACCAGGAGGCAGACCCGTACCTGCCTTCCTCCTTCAGGCGTTCGATTTCGATCTCTCTCTCTTCTTCCAGTGCGGCTTTGCGCTTTTCGTAATCTTCATCCTCATTCACTTCAACAATGGAAGTAGCCGCATGGTTCGGCGCCAACAGATCGCTGTTCAGAAACAGCGTAGACACAATCTGGTCTGCCTGCATGGCGTAGTCACGGGTCACCAGCTGCAAATCGCCGGACGCCAGCGGATGCTCCGGGTCCAGGCCCGGGTTCGGCTGTTCCGGCTCGGTCAGTTCGTTATAGCGAAGGTAGTAAATCTGCCCCGGCTTAACTTCCAGCGTAGCATCGGCAATCAGGCTCAGGCTGAAGGAGTTCAGACCCTCCAACCCCAAAAGCGGCCGGCGCATGGCAATATGCCGCTCACCCGGTTTTACCTCAAGCCAGGTGTAGCTGTTGTTGCGGATATTGAAGTAATGATGGTCATCAATATAGACACTGGGCGATTCGATCTCATCGGCCGCCCATTGGGAGTGGGTCCGGTAGAAATACAACAGGGCGTTGTTCTGGTCCCACTGGTCGTTGTCGATATGCACAAAGTCGTGGCCGGAAACCGGGTGCAGAAATGCCCCCACGCTTTTACCAATCGACTGGTAAACCGTACAGCCGGACAACATCGCCACACAAAGCAGTGCAGCCACTGGCTTCGCAGGCACCGCAACCGGCCTCAGGAAAGGTACTCGGATTTTCATTGTTATGTGCTCTTCATCCCTTATCGAGTTGGCTGATCATAACAACTGCCAACTCCAAGAAATGAGAGCTACCGCAAGGGATGGCTACAAACCGTTACACGACGCCGGAAAAGCTCCTGCCTGAGCTTACTGGGCGCGCAGCTGATTAACCTCCTCAGACAAACGAACCAGGCGGGAAGTCAGCTGCGAACGGGAAGCATCAATCGCCGCTACGGTTTTCTTCAGCTGAGCCAGCTCATTACGCAACGCCCTCACCTCCGCATCGCCGGCACTGCTGTCTGATGCTTTCTCCAAAGACCCAATCCGGCTTTCGATGCCATCCAGTGTCAGCTTCTGTTCCTGCTGGAACCGGCGAATACGACCATCAACCAGCTCATCAACCCCGGCCACCTGCTCAGATACCTCCGCAACCTCCCCTTGCAGCGCTTCACCCGCCTTGGCCAGCTCGGCCACCCGGGTTTCCACCGCGTCCACATCCGAACCTAACCCAGCCCGGACCTGCTCAACCTGTTCGCCCACTCCGCTAATTGCCTTCTCGGCCTCAGCGAGCTTGCCATCTATCGACGCCAGCCGCTCCTGGTGCTCGTCCAGCCGCTTCTTGTTGCGTTCATTGGCAATCGCCCAGAGTTTGCGGATCTCGCTGTCGGCCGCATCAATCTGCTTCTTATTAGCCGCCAACTGCTCTTCAAGGGAAGCGCCCCGCTCCTGCAAAGATTCGCCAGTCTCCGAAAGCTCACCCTCAAACCGCGCCAGCGCCAGCTTACTCTGCCGCGCCCAGTAATCAGCCTCCTCCAGCTGCCCCTCCAGGGCCTGAATCCGCTGCTCCTGAAAATACCAGCCCGCCCCAGCACCCGCAGCAACCACCAGCAACAGCAACCAGACCAACCCGGAACCCCCGGCCTTATCCTGCTTCGGCGGCCTAGGTGGTTTTGGCGGCTTCTCAGCCTTCTGCTTCGGCTTATCCGCCTTCACCGGCTTCTGCTTTCCGGGCGCAGTTTCCCTGGGCTCTGCGGCACCAAAAGGCTCGTCAGCAATCAGCTCGTCATCATCCGGGCGGATAGGTTCCATTACAGCTCCTGAAAAATGGGTATTAACAATAATGGCCTCGATAATACCCGCTGTTACGTGACTCTTAAAATGACAGCTTATAAAGGTTTATCAGTGGCGGATAACTGCACCGAATTCCGGGATTCGTCCGGGCCGTCTTTTCCGGAAATTTCGAAGGCCATGGATGGCCTGAGAGAAGCGCCCATGGACGGGCTTGTAGCGGTTTCCGGAAAAGACGGCCCGGACGGATCCTACAACAAAGCAGAAGTTGCATGGTAAGTAGCCAAAACATACAATGGCCGGCTTTCCAATTATCACAGGACAGTTGCACATGCAGCCGCTTGTAGGACTCATCATGGGCTCGAAATCCGACTGGCCCACCATGGAACACGCCGCCGAAATGCTCGAAAAACTCGGCGTAGCCTACGAAACCCGGGTAGTCTCCGCCCACCGCACCCCAGACCTGCTCTTCGACTACGCCAAAACCGCCTCAGACCGCGGTTTAAAGGTAATCATCGCAGGCGCCGGCGGAGCCGCACACCTTCCCGGCATGGTTGCCTCGCAAACCTCTTTGCCGGTACTGGGTGTACCCGTACAATCAAAGGCCCTGAACGGCCTGGACTCACTACTGTCCATCGTACAAATGCCCGGCGGCATCGCCGTGGGCACCCTGGCCATCGGCAAAGCAGGTGCCACCAACGCCGGCCTGCTGGCTGCCCAGATTATCGGCACGCACGATGACAGCGTGCGAAAGGCCGTAGACGAATTCAGGGCAACCCAAACACAAACGATCCTGGATAATCCTGATCCCAAGGATCAGTGAAACCAACTCCAGAACCTGCTGATCAGGTCAGGCAGCGCTTTCCAGAACTGTGCGGAGCCATGGATGGCGGAGCCCAAGCGTCACAGGGAAGTGCCGCAGGAGCGTGTTTTGGAAAGCGCTGCCTGACCTGATCACACTCCCAAAGCTTGAAAGGCAGGAGAGCTCGAATGAAAATCGGTGTACTAGGCGCTGGCCAACTAGGACGCATGCTCGCCCTGGCCGGATACCCGCTGGCCAAAGACTTCGTTTTCTATGACATGTCCGGCAGCCCAAGCGCAGGCCTGGGCGAGACCATCGTAGACCGCGACGGCAAGTACCTGGACGACTTCCTGTCCAGAGTCGACCGCGTAACCTACGAATTCGAGCACCTTCCCGTAGAAGTTGCCGAAGAACTCGCCAAACACAAACCGGTACACCCCTGCCCCCGGGCCCTGCAGGTCTGCCAGAACCGCGTCGCCGAGAAAACCCTGTTCGGCCAGCTCGGCATTCCGACCCCGGAATGGAAAGTGGCCGACAGCGCAGATTCCCTCAAAGCTGCTGCTGAGGAACTCGGCTGCCCGGTAGTCGCGAAATCCATCACCGAAGGCTACGACGGCAAAGGCCAGGCTGTACTGAAAAGCCCGGACCAGGCCGACGACGCCTGGGATATGATCGGCCACCCACAGGTTATCGTAGAGAAATTCGTCAATTTCAGCCGCGAAGTCTCCATCATTGCGGTACGGGCCGAAGACGGTGACGTTGCCTTCTATCCCATTGCCGAAAACACCCACCACGAAGGCATCCTGCGCTACTCCATCGCCCCGGCACCAGGCCTTCAAGCCCACGTCCAGAAAGACGCCGAGCGCTACATCAAGGCCCTGCTGAACGAACTGAACTATGTGGGCGTATTAACCCTCGAACTGTTCGAAACACCGGAAGGACTGGTAGCCAACGAAATGGCACCCAGAGTGCACAATTCCGGCCACTGGAGCATCGAAGGCGCCATGACCAGCCAGTTCGAGAACCACATCCGTGCCGTCAGCGGCCACCCGCTCGGCAGCGTGGAACCCCGTGGCCTGAGCTGCATGATCAACATCATCGGCGAGCATGGCGACATTGAACGGATACTGGAACTGCCCTACGCTCATGTGCACCTTTACAACAAAGGCGAACGGGCGGGGCGCAAGCTGGGCCATGTGAACATCCTGGCAGACAGCTACAAAGAACTGGTATGGCGGGTGCGCACCTGCGCCCAGTTCCTGCCGGGCTGCCCGGAGTTTAAAAGTTCATTAACGGCAAAGGGTTGATTTAACTCAAACCGCCCTTATATTGCTTGAACGTACATCCATAAACACAGAGAGACAGGGAGAACGACCTCATGGCATTTAAACTTCCCGCACTGCCTTACGAAAAGAATGCACTCGAGCCGCACATGTCCCAGGAAACCCTGGAATACCATTACGGCAAGCACCACCAGACTTACGTAACCAAGCTGAACGGTCTGGTTGACGGCACCGATAATGCCAGCAAGTCCCTGGAAGACATCATCAAGAGCGCCAGCGGCCCGCTGTTCAACAACGCCGCCCAGGTATGGAACCACACGTTCTTCTGGAACTGCCTGAGCCCGAACGGCGGTGGCGAGCCCACTGGCGCAGCCAAGGAAGCCATCGAGAAGGCTTTCGGCTCTTTCGAAGATTTCAAAAAGGAATTCAACGACAAGGCCGCCAACAACTTCGGTTCCGGCTGGACCTGGCTGGTGAAGAAGGCTGACGGCAGCGTTGCCATCGTAAACACCAGCAACGCGGAAACTCCGCTGACTGGCGCCGACAAGCCGGTACTTACCGTCGACGTATGGGAACACGCCTACTATATCGACTACCGGAACAGCCGCCCGAACTACCTGGAGGGCTTCTGGAACCTGGTGAACTGGGATTTCGTGAACGAAAACCTGGCCTGATCAGGCACCAAGCGCATCAGCGGGTAAACTGCTGACGCCGCAAACGCCCGCCCGGGGTTACCCGCGCGGGCGTTTGTGTTTCTGAACACCATCAATCCGCTACAATCAGATACAAGGCAAATCACAAAACTCCGAAAAAATCGTCCATACTCCATGCAGTTACAGCAAATCTGGGCCATACTGTTGTCCTGATCGGACAAACCGTGACAAACCCTCAAAAACACCCGTGCCGTTAACACAAGAAACTGCAGGATGCCCAGAGCCTTGGATGTAGAGCAACACCTCGGATACCGGATTCTACGCTGGATGCTGGCTACAGCCGTCATCTGCGGCGTACTGGTGAGTTCCGTACAGGTGGTTCTTGATGCCCGAAGAGTCTCCAAGGAACTGGAGGCCCAGGCAGCGCAAACCATCAGCATGGTCCGCGATGCCGCCACCCAATCGGTGTTCAGCATTGACGACATCCTGGCCCGGCAGGTAATCGACGGCCTCTTTGCGCTCAAACCTATCCATCTCGCCAGGATCACCCACCCTACGGGCGAAGAGCTGGGTGGCCGGGTTCGCCCCCTGAGGGATAACGCTTTCCGACCGATCACCGACCCGATTTTCGGTGCTGTGCAGGAGTATCGCGAAAGCCTCAGCCGCAGCGCCAGCCCCGACACCGTCTACGGTTACCTGGAAATCCACTTTGATACCGCTCCGCTGGCAGCCACCTGGCTCACCCGGGCCGCCGTTACCTTTGCCTCCGGCATTGCCCTAGCGCTGATACTCGGCCTGATCATGTTCGTGGTATTCCACCTGCTGCTGACCAGCCCTCTGCTGCGCATTGTGCATTCGGTAAAGAAAGTCGACCCGGAAAAGCCCGACGACCGGCTGATTGCCTTGCCCAAGGGCCACAGAAATGATGAGCTGGGGCTCTGGGTCAACGCCACCAACAACCTTCTGGTGGGCATTGGAGACAGCCAGAAACGCCACCGAGAGGCAGAAGACCGGGTCACCAGGCTGTCCCGCTACGACCAACTCACTGGCTTGCCAAGCCGGGATACCTTCCTGGAATCCCTTCGGGACGAAATAATCACGGCCCAGAAGAACAACCGGACACTGGCACTGATGGTCTGCGGCATTGATGACTTCAAGTCGGTAAACGACCAATGCGGCTTCCGCACCGGCGACATCATCCTGCAAACCATGGCCAGCCGACTGACCGCCAACCTGCCCACCGAGCGCTTCATGGTGGCGCGCCTTGGCAGTGACCAGTTCGTCATCGTGGAGAAAAACCTGAAAGACGGCTTCCAGGCTGCAGAAACCGCAGAAAAGATCCTCGCCAGCTTCGCAACACCGGTGAATGCCGGCAACCACCGAATTTCACTGACGGCCACCATCGGCATCGCCCTTTATCCATCAGATGCCAAGAAAGCAGACCCCTTGCTGCAAAGTGCCGAGCAGACCATGGCACTGGCCAAGCGCAGCAGCCACAACCACTTCCAGTTCTACGTGGCCAGCATCGACAAACAGATCCGCGAGCGCAAACAGCTGGAAAAAGACCTGGCCTCCGCCCTGGTAAACCACGAATTCCACCTGGTATACCAGCCCCAGATCAACCTCAGCAACAAGCAAGTGATCGGTGCCGAAGCCCTACTGCGCTGGGAGCACCCGGAGAAAGGCCTGGTTCCGCCGGACCATTTCATCCCGGTAGCAGAAGCCAACGGGTCCATCGTGGAAATCGGCCAGTGGGTTCTGGACCAGGCCTGCTGGCAGGCCGCCCGCTGGGCCAGCGAGGGCAAGTCACTGCGGGTGGCCGTTAACCTTTCGGCGGTTCAGCTACGGCAGGAGTCTATTGTGGAGGATATCCTCGGTGCACTGGATCGCCATCACCTGCCCGCCGCCCTGCTGGAACTGGAAGTGACAGAAACCAGCTTCATGACCAACATGGCCGACGCCATCCGAAAGCTGAACCAGCTACAGCAGGCAGGCATTGTTATCTCGGTGGATGATTTTGGTACCGGCTACTCCTCCCTGACCTATCTGAAGAAGATGCCGGTACACAGCCTCAAGATCGACAAACAGTTTATCCGGGACCTCCTGGTTAACGAGGAAGACACCCGCATTGCCAACATCATCATCGACCTGGGCCGCAGCCTGAAACTCAAGGTTATTGCCGAGGGCGTGGAGACTGCGGAACAGGAGGCTTACCTTACCCGCAGAGGCTGCGATATCGGCCAGGGCTATTTCTTCAGCAAACCGGTACCACCCAGGGATTTTGAGAGCTTCTTAAAGACATTCCACCGGAATATCGTGGAAAATAACACCTGAACAACCTGTTAACCCTCCAAGGAGTCGTCATGGGAACCACTGTCATCGGCCTTGTTGTTATTGCCGTTGTCGTTTTCTACCTGGTTTTTATCTACAACCAGCTGGTATCACTGCGCAACCAGTTCAAGAACGGGTTCGCCCAGATTGATGTGCAACTGCAGCGCCGGCACGACCTGATTCCCAACCTGGTGGAATCCGCCAAGGCGTATATGGATCATGAAAAATCCACCCTCACCCAGGTGATGGAAGCCCGAAACAACGCCGTCAGCGCCCAGAAAGATGCCGCCACTGACCCCAGCGACAGCACCAAGATCCAACGCCTGGGTGGCGCCGAAAACCTGCTGACCAAGGCCCTGGCCAACTTCTACGCGGTTGCCGAGAACTATCCGGACCTCAAGGCCAACGAAACCGTACAGCAGCTGATGGAAGAACTGTCCAGCACCGAAAACCGGGTTGCCTTCGCGCGCCAGGCCTATAACGACGGTGTCATGAGCTACAACATCTTCCGGGAGAAATTCCCCAACAACATTGTTGCCGGCATGTTCGCCTTCAAGGAAACTGCCCAGCTGCAACTGGAGACCCCAGAAGCTCGCCAGGCTCCGAAAGTCAGCTTCTGAGGCCTGATCCATGGCAAACCCCGGTTTCTTTCAGCGCCAGGCCCACGCCCGGCGCAACACCGGCCTGCTCGTGGTCCTGTTCCTGACCGCCGTTATCCTGATTACCCTCGCAGTATGCCTGGTGGGCTACGCCATCACCCGCAGCGACACCTCCTACCTGCCCTTCCACACCTGGCTGCTGTCGAGCCATGGCCTGGTCACCGCAGTTGCCGTGGTATTGCTGGTCGGGATCGGCTCGCTGATCCGCTGGGTGGACCTGGCCGGTGGTGGCAGTCGGGTAGCGAAGATGGTCGGTGCCCGGCTCATTGAACCCGACACCCGGGACCCGGAAGAGCGCAAGCTGCGCAATATTGTCGAAGAAATGGCCATTGCCAGCGGCGTGCCGGTACCGGAACTCTATGTAATGGACCAGGAAACCGGCATCAATGCCTTTGTGGCAGGCTACACACCCGGTGAGGCAGTCATGGTGGTGACCCATGGCGCCCTCACCCACCTGAGCCGTGACGAGCTTCAGGGCGTGGTGGGCCACGAGTTCAGCCACATCTTCAACGGCGACATGCGCCTGAACGTACGCCTTATTTCCCTGCTTGCGGGTATCCTGATGATTGGCCAGATCGGCCACTTCCTGCTTCGGGCCGGGTTTTACAGTGGCGCCGCCCGCAGCCGTGGTAACCGGGATGGCCGCGCCCAGGCATTGATCGGCGTGATGGGGCTGGCCCTGATGATCATCGGTTATGTGGGGGTATTCTTCGGCCGACTGATTCAGGCGGCAGTCTCCCGCCAGCGGGAAATGCTGGCCGATGCGTCATCGGTACAGTTCACCCGTAATCCGGAAGGCATTGGTGGTGCACTGTTTAAAATCGGAATTAAAGGCGGCTACCTGGACACCACCAGCCACGCCAGCGATATGAACCATATGTGTTTTGGCGAATCCGCCCGGATGAAATTCACCAGCCTGCTGGCTTCGCATCCCCCCGTCGACGAACGCATCAACGCCATCCAGCCCGGGCTACTGGCGCGCCTGCGCAGCCGGCTGAGGGATACCGAACCGGACAGCGCCCTGCGCCAGAGGCCGGCAGAGAGCGTCAGCACACGCGTTGGCGACCTGGTCAATCAGGTCGTCGAACCGGCCCGCGGGAGCCATGGTGGCAACCGCTTCTCCCCTGTGCGCTCTTCGCTGGCCGCCGGTACCGGAGAAAACGCAGCCACCCTGTCGAAAAGAGTGGGCACCGTTACCCCCCAAAGCGAGGCTTTCGCGGCCCACCTTCTGCAGCAACTGCCATCCACCTTCCGCAGCCTGCTCTATACCCGGGCCGGCGCCATTCAGCTCTGCTATGGTCTGTTGATCCGTGAACTGCCGGGCCAGCAACAGCAGGAATGGCTGGCTCTGATTCCCGAGCATTCGCTGCTGGGCGCCAAGGCGACCCTGCTCGACAAATTACTGCCCACCCTGGCAAGGCTGGGCGATTCCGCCCGTTTCCCGGTACTGGAACTGGCCATGCCCGCCCTGAGAAAGCTGGACCCGGACGAACGACAACAGCTGATCAGCAATGTTCAGAAGCTGGTGGCAGCAGACAGGCGGGTGAACCTGTTCGAACTGGCCCTGACCACCTTCCTGAACCGCCACCTGGGTGCCGGTGCCGAAGAGATCATTCCGGTGAAATACCGCAACTACCGGCAGGTATTACCCGCCATCAGCCGCGTGCTGAGCCTGTTTGCCCGGGCGGGCAGCGACTCAAGCGAGCAAGCCGGGCAGTTGTACCGGCAGGCCATGGCCGGTTTTGGCAGCGGCACAGAGCAGGATGCAGAACAGAAAGTGTCTATGCGCCAGCTGAGTGAAGCCCTGCATATGCTGAGCCGCCTGTCGCCACTCCTGAAACCGGGCATCATCGACGCCTGTGGCTACTGCATCAGCCACGACGGCAAGGTAGACGTAAAAGAATACGAACTGATGAGACTGGTGGCAGACCAGCTGGATTGCCCGATGCCACCACTTTGATTTCGCCCGGCAGAAATAAAAAGGCCAGACTCCTGAAAGGGAGCCTGGCCTTTTTCGATTCGGCGTCTGTTACTGACGACGGCCTTCAAACAGCATGTCGACCGACGGCTGCTGGTCCGGGGCTGGCAAGCCAAGCTTCTCACGCACGCTCAGGTCCACATCCCACAGGCGATTGAACTTGTCGGTGGTTGCCGCCACGCTCTCGTCTTTGCCCAGCATGATGGTCGGGCGCAGGAACACCAGCAGGTTACGCTTCACGCGGGTTTCGGATTCCGAGGAGAACAAACGGCCCAGCAGCGGGATATCTCCCAGCAGCGGCACCTTGCTTTTGCTCACCTGGTAGTCGTCTTTGATCAGACCGCCCAGCACCACGGTTTCGCCGTCATCGGCCAGCACCGTGGTTTTGATTTCCCGCTTGTTGGTGATCAGGTCAGAGGCACCGGCCACGTTGGTGGTAGAGATATCCTCGGTGGTCTGCTCAACCACCAGCCGTACCAGGCCATCGGCACTGATGGTTGGCGTCACCTTCAGGGACAGGCCCACATCCCGTCGCTCGATGGTAGTGAACGGGTTGGTGGTACCGTCCCCGGTTACCGTGGACTCACCGGTCCGGAACGGAACGTTCTGGCCCACGATGATTTCGGATTCCTGGTTATCCAGGGTAATGATGCTCGGCGTCGACAACAGGTTGGCGGCCGAGGAAGACGACAGCGCCTGAATCAACACGCCCCAGGTAATACCGTTTTCGTCACGCTCGCCGGCACCGATGGTAATACCGCCGCCAAGCTGGGGAATCATATCGCCCACCAGCGCACCGATGACCGAGTTCAGGCCCACCATACCTTCACCGCTGGTCAGGTTGGTGCCGATTGCCGGTACCGAGCCAACAGATTCATCACCGGCCGCAAGCTGAACGCCCAACTGGTCGCCCAGCTCGTCACTGATTTCAACGATGGCGGCCTCAATCATCACCTGGGCACGACGCACATCCAGGGCAGCCACGATCTGCTCCGCCTCCTGCATGAGAGAAGGCTCACCGCGCACCACCAGTGCGTTCAGACCTTCGTCAGCAAACACGGAAAACGAGGAAGACTGGCGGCTACCAGACCCACCACCGGCAGCACCGCTGGCACCGGGCGCTTCACGGGCGACTTCACCCATCACACCTTTGAGAATCTCGGTCAGTACCTTGGCATCGGCATGGCGAAGGCGGATTACATTGGTGGTACCGCCGGTAGCCGAGGGCTGGTCCAGCTGGCGGATCAGGCCACGCATCTTGTCGCGAAAGGTCTGGTCGCCGCGAAGAATCAGGCGGTTACTGCGCTCATCGGCCGTCACGTTATACTTGCGCGCCACGTTATCGCCACCGGAGCGGCCCAGCTCATCCGGGGCCAGTTCCTGCAGCAGCTTAACCATGTCACCGACCCAGGCTTCTTTAAGCTGGATAACTTCGACTTCGTATTTCGACGGGCTGTCCAGTTCACGCACAATCTGCTCAATGCGCTGAATGTTGGAGGAATGGTCGCTGACAATCAGGGCATTGGCTGCCGCCACACCGGCCAGGTGGCCATACTTTGCCACCAGCGGGCGCAGGATGGGCACCAGCTCCAGGGCGTTGGCGTTGTCGATCTGGATTACCCGGGTGATCAGCTGTTCCGAAGGGGTAACAGGGAAGCGATCCAGAATCTCGGCAGACTGCTTGGCATCTACCTGCTGAACAATCTTCACCACTTCCTCACCGGGTATGGCGGTGAAACCGTGAACGTTCAGCACGGCCAGGAACAGGTCGTAGATTTCGTCTTTGTTCATGGGGGCGCTGGACAACACCGTTACCTTGCCCTTTACCCGGGGGTCCACCACAAAACTGTAGCCGGTTATATCGGCCACCTGGGTGACAAAGGCCCGGATATCGGCATCCTTGAGGTTAAGCCGCCAGGTTTCCTCCTGGGCCTGAACCACCGACATCACCGGCAGCAGGATTACAAACAGAAGGGTCCGGAGAAGATTGGTTTTGTGGTTATACATCTGGCGATATCATCCTGTTGTAAATTACCCGTTCAGCGCCACTGTTCGGGTATGGCATAACTGACGGTGAGTATGGATCCGTCACGCTCTATTTCTATATCCAGCTGGCTCTGGTTCCGCCAGTCATCCAGCAACGCCTTGTCCTGTTCTACATCACCCAGGCGCTGGCCGTTAATGGCTGTAATGACATCCCCCGGGCGCAGATTGACCGCATTCAGCATCGGGTTGGAACCATCATACACATAACCCGACTGCCCGGACTCGTCTGCCGGGCTCAAACCGTAGGCTGCCAGCGCTGCCGCGCCTTCGGAATCCAGCAGGGCCCGGGCATCGGCAAGATAGGAGTCTGGCGATTGTGCCGCCTGTTGCGGCTGTTCCGCAACCATTGCCTCCACTCCGATGTCTTCCTCGAACGCCAGGGATTCGTATCGACCACCCCGGCGCAACAAAATCCTTTGAGGCTCTACTTCCGCTAACTCGGCGTTGCCCGGTAGCGTATCCCCTACCCGATAATACTCGGTTTCGCCGTTACTGCCGGCGACAATAGCTCCGGACTCTTCCGGCACAGGGCCAATCAGCACACCTTCAAGTTTCAACCGAAGGCCGGTCTCGGGTGCCGAGCGACGTACAACATCCGCCACGCCAGCCTGCCCTTCCGGCCGCCCGAAAAATTCGTACCCGGCCACCGAAGCCAGCTCACCACCGGCCGACCCTGACGCAGGTCCACCGGCCTGGCCGTAAATCTCCGGAACCGGCCGGTCGTTCCAGGCGAACAACCAGGTGATCTTCGCCAGTTCAACACCAAGAACCACGACCAACACCACCAGCAACAGATTGGCGACCAGCCGCGCCATGCGCTCCTGAACCTGTACCGACAAACCTGCCACCTCAGAACCCTCCAGGCAGCAGCGGCTGCCTGACCCGGAAGACTACATCATCCGGGCTTGCGGAATCCGGCCAGGGTTGTCCTGCCAGGTCCACCATGCGTTTGTACACGCGAATCCCCATCATGCCATCGCGGCCTATGCTGGCATCGGCTGCCGGGCCACTGGCACCCTGCTCGGCGATGGTCAGGGCGACTCCGTCTGCCACGGTGTCCAAGTTGGCCTGCATGGGCGGGAACCGTGCCTGGCCGGTGTCGTTACCCATGGGCCAGGTGACCAGCCCTCCGGGCCAGCGCCCTGAACCTTCCGCCTGCTGCAAACGGTTATCGGCCCAGGCTACCTGAAAATGATCAACCGATACCTGCCCTTCTATCATCGCACCACCGCTCTGGCGAATCAGGTCCCTGAATTCGGCCACGGTAACGGCACCCTTGCCGCTTACTTCAAAATTAGCGGGCCAGCCCAAGCTGGCAAGGCCTTCAATGCGGGATTGTGACGAAGACACTGAAAATTCGACAGGCAATGCCAGTTCCGTGACCGAAGGCCAACTTAACTGCCAGTGCACCCTTGCCGGGAAGCCTCCGAGGTTCAATCCGGCGGCGCCATTCCAGAGCTGCCCGGAAACCTGCTGCACCTGAATCTGGGGAGGTAACTGGATATGCCCGGAAGCCTTGTGCCAAAGCCATCCGGCGGGCACCCAGAACACCAGCGTTACCCCATAAACCACAAGGCCGAGCAGCAGCAGAAGAATAAACTTGCCGGGGCCAAGGAAGGATTTTTTCGGGGATTCGCTCATTGCATCCTGCACATTTAAAAACCGGTAGCCGAGTCTATCAAAGCCACCCTGCAAGTTCATGACAAAAAAACGAAAAACCCCGCGCCAGTGTGAACCAGCGCGGGGTTTCTCAGGGGTAGATCGGGCCAAGCCTCAAAAACTGAGACCTGGTCGGGACCTGGCCGGCATCACATCATGCCGCCCATGCCTCCCATTCCGCCCATACCACCCATGTCCGGCATGCCGCCGCCGGCTTTCTCGTCTTCCGGCTCGTCTGCAACCATCGCCTCGGTGGTGATGATCAGAGACGCAACAGAAGCCGCAGCCTGCAGTGCAGAGCGGGTTACCTTGGCAGGATCCAGGATACCCATCTCCAGCATGTCGCCGTACTCTTCAGTGGCCGCGTTGTAACCGTAGGCGCCCTGGCCTTCTTTTACCTTGGCCACAACAACTGAGGACTCACCACCGGCGTTGAATACGATCTGACGCAGCGGAGCTTCCATGGCACGACGCAGGATGTTAACACCGGCCTTCTGCTCTTCGTTGATAGCATCAACCTTGTCCAGCGCAGCGATAGCGCGAATCAGGGTTACACCACCACCGGCTACGATGCCTTCTTCAACGGCAGCGCGGGTAGAATGCAGCGCGTCTTCAACGCGAGCCTTCTTCTCTTTCATTTCCACTTCAGAACCGGCACCGATCTTGATGACGGCAACACCGCCAGCCAGCTTGGCTACGCGCTCTTGCAGTTTCTCTTTGTCGTAGTCAGAAGTGCTGTCTTCGATCTGCTTGCGGATCTGCTCAACGCGGGCCTCGATGTCGCCCTGGGCACCGGCACCGCCGATAATGGTGGTGTTTTCCTTGGTTACGTTGACACGCTTGGCAGTACCCAGGTCATCCAGAGTGGTGTTCTCCAGAGTCAGGCCTACTTCTTCGGAAATCACAGTACCACCGGTCAGGATGGCGATGTCCTGCAGCATTTCCTTACGACGGTCACCAAAGCCAGGCGCCTTGACGGCGTTGACTTTAACGATGCCACGCATGTTGTTCACAACCAGGGTTGCCAGCGCTTCGCCTTCGATGTCTTCAGCGATAATCTGCAGCGGCTTGCCCGCCTTGGCGACAGCTTCCAGCACCGGCAGCAGCTCGCGGATGTTAGAGATCTTCTTGTCTACCAGCAGGATGTACGGGTCATCCAGTTCAGCAGACATGTTGTCCTGGTTGTTGATGAAGTACGGGCTCAGGTAACCACGGTCGAACTGCATACCTTCGACTACGTCCAGCTCGTCTTCCAGGCCACGGCCTTCTTCAACAGTAATAACGCCTTCTTTACCTACACGCTCCATGGCGTCGGCAATGATGCGGCCGATTGTCTCGTCGCCGTTGGCAGAGATAGTACCAACCTGGGCGATGTTGCGGCTGTCGTCGCAAGGAGTTGCCATTTCACGGATGGCCTTTACGGCTTCAGCGGTGGCTTTGTCGATGCCGCGCTTCAGGTCCATCGGGTTCATGCCGGCGGTTACCGCCTTGATACCCTCACTCACAATGGCCTGGGCCAGAACGGTTGCGGTGGTCGTGCCGTCACCGGCGGTTTCGTTGGCCTGGGAAGCAACTTCCTTGACCATCTGGGCGCCCATGTTTTCGAACTTGTCTTTCAGTTCGATTTCCTTGGCTACGGAAACACCGTCTTTGGTTACAGTCGGAGAACCGAACGACTTCTCCAGAACCACGTTACGGCCTTTCGGGCCCAGCGTTACCTTTACGGCGTCTGCCAGAACATTTACACCTGCAACCATGCGTTTGCGGGCGCTATCACCGAACTTAACGTCTTTTGCTGCCATGTCTTCTATTCCTGTTCGTTAAACCGAAGTTGAATCAGATCGGGTTAATGAGCGTTCGTGCTTATCGCGGTTGCGATCACTCAAGCACGCCGTAGATTTCGCTTTCGCTCATAATGAGCAGCTCTTCACCATCAACCTTAACGGTGTTACCGGCATACTGGCCGAAGACCACGGTGTCACCCACCTTGACCGCCAGTGCACGGGTTTCGCCGTTATCCAGAACACGGCCGTTGCCTACTGCAACAACCTCGCCCTGGGAAGGCTTCTCTTTGGCGTTACCCGGCAGCACGATGCCACCCGCAGTTTTCTCTTCTTCTTCCTTACGGCGTACGACAACACGATCGTGGAGCGGACGAATTTTCATTGCTCTGTTTCTCCAATAGTCAGATTAATGTGGCAATGACAATTGCATGTTAAAAATGTCTGGCCGGAACCCCGGACCGGACAAACTGCCCCGGCATCCAAGCCACTGATAGTCAGTAGTTTTCAGCCTGAGACGAATCTGTGGTGAGTTAATGGGGTTGCCGGAAACGTTTTCAACACCCCTGAACGAAAAATTTTTCACTTTTTTTCGAGGCGATCGCGGTCTGTCCGGGTCTGATCCTGGTACTCACCCTCGATAATGTCGCCATTGGCGTCCCGGGATTGATAGAAAAAACTCCGGCTGTGAACCTGCCCGGCCACGGTCATCCGCTTCAGCGCCTGCGCCGCCAGCCAGTGCCGCGTACCCGGCAACAAACACAGAAAACCAAAGGTGTCGGTAATGAAGCCCGGAGTCAGCAACATGGCACCACCCACCGCAAGAATCAGCCCTTCGGCCACTTCCTTCGCCGGCAGTTCACCACTGTTGAGCCGTTCATTCGCCCGCAATAACGTGGCCAGCCCTTGCTGGCGCAACAACCAGGCACCGATTACCGCAGTAAGAAAAACCAGCCCGACGGTGTTCAGCACGCCAATCAAGCTGCCAACCTGAATCAGCACCGCCAGCTCGGCGATAGGCATAACGATGAAAAGAAAAAAGAAAACGGGCAAAATGCCTCCCATAAAAACGACGCAGACACACAGAACGTAGAACCACTTCTGACTTTAATTAGGGCAAACCATGAAACTTCAAGACTCGGTAATTGCAATCACCGGCGGTGGCCAGGGCCTCGGCCGCGCCATGGCGGAATACCTGGCAGCCAAGGGCGCCAGGATCGCCCTCATCGACCTGATGGAAGACAAACTGGCAGAGGCTGCCGAAGCCTGCAAAAAAGCCGGTGGCGATACCAAAACCTACGTCTGCAACGTAGCCAAAGAAGATGATGTAGAGGCTACCTTCCAGGCCATCATCAACGACTTCGGCCACCTGAATGGCCTGGTGAACAACGCCGGCATTCTGCGCGACGGCCTGCTGGTGAAGTTCAAAGACGGCAAGCTGGAAAAGCGCATGGAACTGGCACAGTGGCAATCCGTCATCGACGTCAACCTCACCGGCGTGTTCCTGTGTGGCCGTGAAGCCGCCACCCGCATGATCGAAAACGGCGACCAGGGCGCGATCATCAACATCGCCTCCATCTCCCGCGCCGGCAACATGGGCCAGAGCAACTATTCTGCCGCCAAGGCTGGCGTGTCTGCCCTGGTTCCGGTCTGGGCCAAGGAACTCGCCCGCTACGGCATCCGCTGCATGGGCATCGCCCCGGGCTTTATCGAAACGGAAATGACCGCCTCCATGAAGCCGGAAGCCCTGGAGAAAATGACCGCCGGCATTCCGCTCAAGCGCATGGGCAAGCCGGAGGAAATCGCCTCTGCGGTAGCGTTCATTTTCGAGAACGACTACGTGTCCGGCCGTATGATCGAGGTGGACGGCGCCCTGCGCCTGTAACCCGGCCAAACCCGGAGCTCTGAATGAACGAGTCCGAGAAGGAACCGACTAAAGAGCAGAAAATCTGGCAAGTCGTGGCCGCCATTCCGCAAGGAAAGGTGGCCAGCTACGGCCAGGTCGCCGCCATGGCCGGCCTTGGCCGCCAGGCGCGCTTCGTTGGCCGGGCGCTGGGCAAACTGCCCGCCGGCCACAGCATCCCCTGGCACCGGGTTATCCGGAGCAACGGCCAGATCGCTTTTCCTGAAGGCACAGAAACCTGCCAGCTTCAAACCGAGAAGCTGAGACTCGAAGGGGTGGAGGTGCATAAAGGAAGGGTAAAAATGAAAGACTTTCAGTGGCAGCCCTGAGCCGAAAGCCCAGGGCCGCACTGATATTACTGCAGACTCAGATCAAACCGCCTTGGCAGCAATGATCTTGTCGTGCCACTCAACCGGGCCGGTCTGGTGCACGGAGCTGCCGCGGGAATCCACCGCTACGGTGACCGGCATGTCTTCCACTTCAAACTCGTAAATGGCTTCCATACCCAGCTCTTCGAAAGCCACAACCTTGGCACCCTTGATGGCCTTGGACACCAGGTAAGCGGCTCCGCCTACGGCCATCAGGTACACCGCGCCGTGCTTTTTGATCGCGTCGATGGCAACCTGGCCACGCTCGGCTTTACCGATCATGCCGGTCAGGCCGGTTTTCTCCAGCATGGTGTCGGTGAACTTGTCCATACGGGTAGCGGTGGTGGGGCCAGCCGGGCCAACCACTTCTTCGCGAACAGGATCCACCGGGCCCACGTAATAAATGAAGCGACCTTTCAGATCCACCGGCAGCTCTTCGCCGCGCTCGATCATATCCACCATCTTCTTGTGGGCAGCATCACGGCCGGTCAGCATCTTGCCGGACAGCAGAACGGTTTCACCCGGCTGCCAGTCTTTTACATCTTCCGGAGTAACGGTGTCCAGGTTTACGCGGCGTACGTTTTCGCCCACTTCCCAGGTGATTTCCGGCCAGTCGTCCAGGCTCGGCGGAGTCTGCAGGGACGGACCAGTGCCATCCAGCACAAAGTGCGCGTGGCGGGTAGCGGCACAGTTCGGGATGATTGCCACCGGTTTGTTGGCCGCGTGGGTCGGGTAATCTTTTACCTTCACATCCAGCACGGTAGTCAGGCCACCCAGACCCTGGGCGCCGATACCCAGATCGTTTACCTTCTCGAACAGCTCAAGGCGCAGCTCTTCAGCGCGGCTGGAGGCGCCACGGGCCTGCAGATCGTGAATATCGATCGGGTCCAGCAGCGCTTCCTTGGCCAGTTCCATCGCCTTCTCGGCGGTACCACCAATACCAATACCCAGCATGCCAGGCGGACACCAGCCGGCACCCATCTGCGGAATCATTTTCAGAACCCACTCCACAACAGAGTCAGACGGGTTCAGCATGGCAAACTTGGACTTGGCTTCAGAACCGCCGCCCTTGGCTGCCACGTGGATTTCCACCGTGTTACCCGGCACCATCTTGTAGTGAATGATGGCGGGGGTGTTGTCTTTGGTGTTCTGGCGCTTGCCGTCCGGGTCTGCCAGCACAGAGGCCCGCAGCACGTTGTCCGGATGGGTATAAGCGCGGCGAACGCCTTCGTTGATCACATCGTCCAGCGCCATGTCGCACTCGAACTTCACATCCATACCGATGTTCACGAACACGGTAACAATGCCGGTGTCCTGGCAAATCGGGCGATGGCCCTGGGCGCACATACGGGAGTTAATCAGAATCTGGGCCATGGCATCCTTGGCCGCCTGGGACTCTTCCCGCTGGTAGGCCTCGTACACGGCCTGGATGAAATCCTTCGGGTGGTAGTAGGAAATAAACTGCAGCGCATCGGCTACGCTTTCGATCAGGTCGTCCTGGCGGATTACGGTGGTCATAGTCGCCTCATCAGCTTTCTGATTATGGGAATGGTGCGGAACTGCCAAGGCAGCCCCTGCCTTTAAATAAGGAAGCGAGAGTTTACCAGAAATTCCCGCCGGCGCGTGATGCGACGGAAGGCGAACGGCGCTATTACCTGAAACGGCAAAATCTATGGCCCGTTCCGTTCATATTCGCAACAAATTGTTAAAAGCGGCGTTTCTGTGCACCCGGCCACTCGACAAACCCCTCACAGCCCACTATTTTTCAGGAAGGCCACTCCAACCGTGCGAGGAGGGATTCCAGAAGCAGAATCACACTTTTGGCTGATCAACACTTGCCACTCTGTCGCTATAGTCAAAGCTACAGAAATTGGCTAAACGTGCTGGCTACAATTTCGGACAACCAAACAGACAAGCAGAACAGGCAAAAGAGCGGAATTCAGGGGCCGACCGGTTCCGTCTAAGCCGGATATAACGAAACAACAACAGGAAAAGGTTCCACCCATGTTCAAGAAAACTCTAATAAGTCTTGCCGTGGCTTCTTCCCTTGGGTTGACTGGCTGTTTTGACAGCGGCAGCGACACCAAAAACGCTAACCCTGACCCGAAGTACACTGATCCTGCGATTGATGGAAAGACCTGGCCGATTTTTAATCCGGCTACCAGTCAGCTGCCGCTGCCGAATGACCTGATTTTCCGCTCAGACGACAAAGATACCTCGATCAATGAGGCTGATGGATCCTTCCAAGTAGCTATCTCTGATCCAGCCGTTACTCCAGCCTTGAACCAGTTAAGCGGCGCTTCCTCAATTGCCCCCGCCGTAGTTCAGTTCCGCGGAACAATTGACGAGGATTCCGTCGATTCACGAGCCTTTATTCTGGCTGACGAAGCTGACCCAACAAGCGTCATGCCGAACCCAAATCAGAATGTATTCTTGATTGAATTAGAGTACGCAAGCGGAGATCCAGTACGGGGACTTAGTGCCGGTGAAGCGCCAACCATTCCACTCGCGATCACTGCGCAAGTTGCAGCCGGTGGCGCCCCCCAAGATCTAAGTGGCCGAGGACAAGCTGAAGCAGCCGCCTACCTCTATGGTTTAACCCAGGCACCGGAATATGTAGCGGAAGTTGTTACTCTGGACGGTGAGTCCGCCGTACGAATCAACCCCACAAAACCATTAAATCCGTTCAAGCGCTATCTTGTTGTAGTCACTAATGGCGTGTTAGATGTCAACGGTGATCCGATTATTCAAGATCCCGTATATGGCAACATTACGGCTTCCGGAACAGAAGATAACCCCAACGCTGGCTTGCTTTCATCCGCTCTTGCGCCCGTTAGACAATTGGTTAATGGTTTCTGGGAACCAGTGGCGCTGAGCTACGCAGGAAATCTGGGTGTTCCGGTTGACGAAGAAGATATTGCTGTTTCCTACAGCTTTACAACTTCAAATGATCAACGTGTTCTGCAGTACATTGCAGATCCGAAAACGTTCTTTAAAGAAACTATACTCGGCTCAATCAGATTTGATGCAGTACAAGCTGCTCGGAAAGACGGCGAAACAGACTTCTTTGCCTTGTTTGGCAAAGGCTCCGCTGCGGTAGCTGCAGCAGAACCAACCGCCAATGGCCAAGCGGAGGCATTGGTGGGCGCATTTACTGTCGGTGGCCTACTTCCAACACCCACAGACCTCAGCTCTACAGCAAAGTTTGATGATCCGCAGGATGTGACTCAGGTATCGGCAATCGCGAGCCAGTTTGTCGATTTCGGTGACGTTAATATTGTTCAGGGTACCATCGACCTTCCCTACTATCTCGGGGTTCCAACCGGATCGTCGGATGCCGAAGGTTCCGTAATTAACACTCAAAGCTGGAAAGCCAATGCAGCCTTGGCGGCTGTCGCTGGCGATCAGCTTGGCGTTGAACTTGCACAATCAGACACATCGGTTAGTGATGTCGTAAACTACCGATTCCCATTCCCGGCCAAGACGCAAGATGTCACCGTTCCCATCATGGTTCTCTACCCAGCAGGTTACGATGGCAGCGAGAAGCTTGAGACAGTCATGTACATGCATGGCATTACCACCGACCGGAGTACTGCACTAACATTTGGGAGTGCTCTAGCCCATAACTCCCAAGTGGCAGTCGTTGTTATTGATCAGCCAGTTCATGGCGTAACTCCATTCACTGAGGAAGCTCAGGCCGGCTTAGCAACTCAATTGCTTGCATCCGGTCAAGCTAACGGTTTACCAGAGATCTTGGCTCCTAACGACACCAACGTTCAGGCCGTTATCAACGGACAGATTGCCGTTGGGTTCCTGACCCAAACTCTGATCACTTTCGACCAAACCGCGGAGGCTGCTGCAGCTGCTGCCCCGGGTGCCGTTGACGCCATAGCCGGAGGCCTAAGTTCTGCTGTCGTGCTTGGCGTAACCGATCCAGTCCAAGCCGCACGACTGGATGCGGCTGTTCGCGCTCTCCGTTCTTTCGAAAACACTGTTGCGAACGCAGGCTCTACCGTTCCTGGCATTGCCATAACCGAGCACGAAAGGCACTTTGGTTTCACTGCCAATGCTGCGAACCAGCCGACCGAAATGACGGCAACCTCCGGAGACTCCGGCAGTCTGTTCATTAATTTGACGAACTTTACCAATACCCGAGACAAGATCCGCCAAGGTGTTGTAGACCTCTTAAACGTGCGCGCCTCGCTGGCAGGGCTAGATATTAACGATGATGAAACGCCCGACCTAGACGCTAACAGCGTTTACTTCGCAGGCCACTCTCTGGGAACCATTGTTGGTGCGCCTTTCGTTGCAGTAGCCAACGAAACAGCGGCACCTGAGGATGACATTGCGGCAGCTCAACTGCTAACTCCAGGAGCTGGCGTTGTTCGAATGCTTGAGAACTCCCCGACCTTTGCACCGCGAATTCTGGGGGGCCTCCAGCAAGCCGCAGGCCTTGAGCAAGGCGACTCCAAACTGGAGACGTTCCTTAACGTATTCCAGGCCGCCATTGACTCGACGGATCCGATTAACTTCACTGCCAGTCTGAATGCATCTGCTACTCCAGTGCTCCTATCACAAGTGAACGGTGACAACGTTATACCAAACGATGCACTGGCAGCTCCTTTCGGTAATGCATTCGATGCTTACCTGTCAGGAACTGAACCTCTTGCCCGACTGTTAAACGCCAGCAGTGTCACAACTGCCGGCACCCCCGTTAACCTTCCTGCGATAACTCGCTACACCGAAGGCAGCCACAGCACCCCCGTGCTGCCGCAGGGCGGTCCTCTCGACGCACTCGCGTTTACAGAGATGGTAAGCCAGACGGTGAGCATCATCGAAGAACTGGGAGGGGCGGGAACCGTTGTTCCCAACATTCTCGGTAACGCGAATTACGTGGACATTGTCCAACAGGACTGATCATCGAACCAAAATAAAAGAGGCGGCCTTTTAGGCCGCCTCTTTTATTTTATCTGACCCAAATAGGAGGACAGGTGCCCGATACTGTCATACCCACCCTTCCCGTTTTACTCGATCATAATCTGTATTACCCCGTTGGGGATTAGATTAGCCTCAATCTCACGATCATTGAAATACAGCTTCCGATAATCCTTCTCTGAATACCGCAACCCCTGATCATTGAAGTAAGGGGACACCTCATCACTCGACTGAGAGTAGCTCACCAGTCCATAGGCCTGAGGGCCCTCGTCTGTGAACTCCAGTCCAAAATGCCAACTGGTACCCCTAGCCATCAACCACCCTTCGCCTGGCTGATCGGACAGCCCCGCCGTGTTATCAATGGTCGAAGGCGCAATCCTTGGAAACACCGTGTCTTCGGCAACCGGCGAGGCCACTACACCAATCGCATTAAAGGCGCCATCGATAGTCCCGTCACCACCATGCCAAGGAAACGACTGAAGCTGCTCAACTGGAGTACCACTAGGCGGCACACCGCCGCTCGGCTGATAGTATTGCACCTCTCCCAGCGCCACATCGTAGGCAATTCCGACAGAATCCAGTGCTTCAAGCCCGTCTGCAAGTGCAATCAACATTGCGTCATTCGCAGTACCTTTGGCGGCTTCTGACGGTGAGGCGGGCGTTGCAACAGGGGCGCTCGGATCAAACGGAACGGTCAAGTCCGCCCCAAAACTATCCCGGTAGTTAGCAATAAATACCCGGAACACATGGGCACCAACGCTATCCACATCATAAACGCCGTTCCAGCCTTGCAAGACGTCACAGGCCTCGCCCACAGTTCTGGAGCCACCGCCCGAGAGATTCACGGGGTCGCTACCAATCAACGTACAACGGTCCCGCAATTCGGGCAGGAACTCCTCTGCGTACCAGGTACGGTTGTTGTAAATCACACTGATCAGATCGATCGCCCCAAATTTGCCGTCCTGCCCAGCCGGCGTGCCGTCCGAAAATCCCGGATCAGAAGGATTCTGCAACATTTTGATACCGATACGGGTTCTTGGATTCAGAGGCGTTTCTTCAGAGCCGAACAGAGGAGAAAACCCAGTCAGGAAAGCATCCGGGTTAGTTGCCCAGTAACTGTCATTGGAGTTTTGCACCCAATCAGTACGAAGTAACTGAGGCCGTTTGTCATAGGGCACCAAACCACTACACTCACCCTCCACCCAATCATCGCGGGATTTGCTCCCGTCCAGCAAAGTCAGGCCAGCATTAAACAACTGGTTGTACGCAGGGCTGACCTTTCGCTTAAAATCTACAACAGCCAGCGCGGCATCCGACAGGTGCGGCACCGAACTGCTGTCAATGTAGTAGGCGTTGCCCTGATCGTCCGTGTAGGTGGTATTCGTCCAGAAGGTGGTCCCGCAATTCTGGAACACTTGTTGAAACTCAGCCAAAGTACTGGCCCGGCTCATTTGCAGCCAGGTATCCAAGAGCCTCTGAGTAGAGGCATTCGCATCCCGGTAGGTGTACGCGGTACCCGTTGCCCCCCAGGCGGGGAGACCGCCACTGGTCACCGCATCAGCGGCCAGCATGGGGCCATACTCTGAGAAATAAAACGTTTTCTCGAGGATAGTTGGTGTTGGGGAGCCGTTGTTAACCTCGATTCTGTATGTTTCTGAAGTTATGGGCCGCTCCTGACCATCCTTTAGGTAAGTGAAGTTGTCGCCGTCTTTGAGCTGCAGTTCATACAGCGTAAAACGACGACTGGTGGTTACCGTATGGGACCATGCCAGATTCTCGTTAAAGTTAATCAGAGGTATGGCGGTACCCAGAAGCCCTGCCCCATTGGCATTCAAATATCCAGGCACTGTCATCTGAACCTGATAGAGCCTACGGTGTCCCGTATAAGGAAAGTGCGGGTTTGCCAGCAAGGCACCCTTACCTTGTTCGGTCAGATCCCGACCTATGCCCCAGGCATTACTACCGAGTCCGAAATCCTGATAATCGATTTGACTAGCCGCATTGGAAGCCGCGTTGGCAACCAGTTTCCGAAGCATTTCATCCGAAGATTTATCCCGTGAGACCGCATCCATAACCGGTGATGGGAAAGGTGATTCGCCGGCCGGCACAGCCAGGAATACTGCCCCCGTGGCAAACAACGCGCCACTGGCGTATTGACCGACGATCCGGTAGTGAGCAAACAGATCAACAGGTGTGATCTCTTTTACCCAAGGTTGATTCCGGCACTCCGGAGGTAAATCTGCCGACTCTGTTTCTTTCACATACTTATTGTAGCCAGCGGTAAATCCCTCGATGAGGGCTCTGGTCTCACTACTGAGGCTCGGATATTCAGCTTCGGCCCCACTCAGAATTTTCTGGGCCTTGAAACTGAAATCGTTGATGATGTTAATATCTCCGGGCCCTGGCCCAAAGTACTTTGCCCTTTCGCTCCTGGCCTTGACGATTGCCTCCGCCAGCAAACACACATTGTCCTGAGTTTGGGCATATCCCGCGCCAAAGGCTGCCGATGCAAGGTTGTCGGCCTTTACATGAGGTACACCATTGGTGGTTCTGCGAATGGTGGCATTGAACTTGCCGTCTGCGGGGAAGAGCGTTTCGTCGACACTCGAGCCCGAACCCGATGAGCTGCCATCAAAACAACCGACCAACATGATGCTGGAGGCAAGTACTACTCCAGCAGTTTTCAAGACGCCCGGATGGGCGTGTCGAGAACGATCGCTTAGCCATTTCATAATGAGTCGTCCATTGTAATTATTGGTTAGGAGCCAGTGACCTGGCTCACTATCTCAAATTAGCAGACGACGTTAATTTTTCCCGAAAGTAGCGGCGAATCGCCCTCCGTAATTTCAGAGCGAACTGAACCGGATTGGGCACCCCAACTGCCTCTGCCCCAAACCATCCCCCCTGTCTTTCTCAACCACCATCCCCCGCGCCACAATCTGCGGATGCTCCGCCGCCTCCTCAATGGTCAGCACCGGCTCCACACAGGCATCCACCTCTGCAAAAATCTCCCGCCACTCGGCAAACGTTTTCCCGGCAATCTTCTCTTTAATCGCCGCTTTCAGCCTTTGCTGATGCTCCGGGTTCTGGCTCAAGGCAAAGCTCTTCATTTCGCTGATGCCCAGCGTGTCGCACAGCCGTGCCGAGAACTGCGGTTCCAGGCTACCAACAGACAACCAACGGCCATCGCTGGTCTGGTCGTAGTCGTAGAAAGTGCCGCCATTAAGCATGCCACCTTCGGGTTTCTGCTCCACACCGCCAGCCAGTGCCGCAGCGCCGGCCATGGCATTCAAGGCAAAGGCGGCATCGGTCATGCTGATGTCGATGAAGGCGCCCTGCCCGGTTTGCTGGCGCTGGATAACGGCGGCGAGGATGCCCATAACGGCGTGGTGGGAGCCGCCGGCTACGTCGGCAATCTGGATACCCATGGGGGGCGGGCCGCTGTCGGCACGGCCGCAGTGGCTGGCAACACCAGAGATGGCCAGGTAGTTGATATCGTGGCCGGCGCGGTCTTTGTAGGGGCCTGTCTGGCCGTAGCCGGTGATGGCGCAGTAGATGAGCTTCGGGTTGATGGCTTTCAGGGTTTCGTAACCCACGCCCAGGCGATCCATAACGCCGGGGCGAAATTGCTCCACCACAATGTCGTAGTCCTTCACCAGCTCCTTGATCTTCTCCACGCCTTCCGGCTGTTTCAGGTTGAGCTGCAGGGTTTGTTTGCCGCGGCTCAGGTAGGAGAACGTGGTGCTGAACTTGCCATCAAAGGGCGGCATTACCTTGGCCAGGTCTACCCGGTCGGGGGCTTCTACCCTCAGCACTTCGGCGCCCATGTCAGCCAGCATCATGGTGGCGTAGGGGCCGGGCAGCAGGGTGCTGAAATCCAGGACTTTCAGGGTACTCAGTGGGCCGGGCATAGAGGTGCTCCTTCTCGTTGTTATGGGTATAGGGTTACTGTGCATCATGCTGACGGGTTTTGCCGGCGGGGCCAACTGCCGGTTACTTCATTCCTATTGGCAGTTTCTTCCAATAGCCGGCAAATCAGGTGGTTGCATTGTGGCGCCGGCCACTTATGATGAAACACGTTTTTAATTTTGGCTCAGGTTATGTCTACCCTCACGGTTTCCAAACACTTTGTTGAAGCATCCCTGTCCGGCGCACAAAGGCTGGGGCTGGATGTGCACGAGTTGTTGCAGGAAGCCGGTATCTCGCCGGATTTGTTGCGTATCGAGAAAGCGCGAGTCAGCAGTGATCAGTTCAGCACCCTGATGCAGGTAATCTGGAGCCGCACCGGCGATGAGTTTATGGGGCTGGGTTCACGCCGGGCCCGCTCGGGCACCTTTGCCACCATGTGTGCGCTGGTGATCGATTGCCAAACCCTGGAAGAGGTGTATCAGCGGGCATTCCAGTTCTCCCGCCTGTTCGAACCCATGGTGGCCATGGAACTGGAAGTGGGCGAAGAGAGCGCCCGGCTGGTGACACGAATCGAAGGTAAAATCCACGATCCGGACTACTACCTGCGAGAAAGCATTCTGGTGATCTGGCACCGCTTAGGCAGCTGGCTGATCGGCCAGCCGGTGGAACTGGAGAAAGCCGAGTTCAACTACCCGCGGCCGGAGCATGGCGATGAGTACCGCCATATCTTCCACTGCCCGCTGAGCTTTGACTCTGATTGCACCGCCCTCACCTTCAGCAAACGCTTTCTGTCTGCCCCGGTGATTCGGGATAAGCCGGAGATGCGGCAGTTTCTGAAAACGTCTCCTGCGGACCTGCTATCCCGACCAGATGAAAGCAACACCTGGACCGGCCGCATCCGGGGCCTGATTGGTCGGGATTTCTCCAGGCCCATGCCGGATTTCGACTGGATTGCCCAGGAGTTGCACACCAGCCCGCAAACCCTGCGCCGAAGGCTGAAGCAGGAGAATACATCGTTTCAGGAGATCAAGGATTTACTGCGGCGGGATATGGCCATCTACTACCTGAGCCATCAGGAACTGCCCATTAACGATATCGCCGAGCGGGTAGGCTTTACCGAGCCCTCCACCTTCCACCGGGCCTTCAAGAAGTGGACCGGGGTTACCCCGGGCGCCTGGCGGGAAGGCGAGCGGGGCGACCTGGTGCAATAATTCCCGCTCAGGAGCCGGAACGGCCCTGCTGCAGGTTACGAATTAGCCTACCCAGGGTCTGGGCCGCCTCCCGGGCTTTGTCCTGGTTCTGGGTCATCTGGAACAGTCGGGAGCCGTCCCTCGGGTCGTATACCCAGCAGGCCGCAACAGCGGGCTCGCAATCCCAACGCAGCTGAGGGTTTACACCGAACACAGGCAACACGCTGGTTTTGCGCACAAAGCTGTTATCCAGCTCCCGGCGAATCTCCTGGACATTCACGTTGCTGTTATCAATCGTCACCCGGTACTGAATGTCGGCCGGCCGGTCCAGCCGCACCACGGTTTTGTCCCTGCGCCAGCCTGCGGTATCCAGCACGGCATTCAGGTGAATAACCAGCGCTTCCCGGTCAGTTCTGGCCAGGTACAGCTGACGCAGGGTTTTCAGGCTTTCCTGCCCGGCGGGTTCGATCACGGCAACCGGCTCTTCTACCTGCGCAGCGCCTTCGGCCAAAGCGCGTACGTTATCCCGGTTTACCTTCTCGATATCGGTAATCAGCTTCAGGGATTCCTGATAATGCTGGCCCTCGGCCCCCACCTGGCTCACGTAGGTTTCCAGTGCCGCCCGGGCTTCGTTCAGGTGATTAGCCTTGAGCATCGCACGGCCACGGTAATAGTAGTATTCCGCCGGCTTCTCACCTTCCATCGCCTGCAGGCGGTTCAGGAACTCGCCGGCCTCGGCCCAGTTGTCAGCCTGCACGGCGGCTTCGGTGGCCAGCATCAGCCGTCGAATTTCATGCTCGGGCTCCAGGGCAAACGCCTGTCCGGAAAAGGCCGCCAGCGCGGAAGACAGCACCAGGCCGGCCAGCCATGAACGCTTTACCAGCGTTTGCCGCTTGTTCGATACCAACATTCTGCTACTCCTGAGTCTTCTCTGTGCTGTCTTCAGGCTCATCGGGCTCGTAAGGGTCGTCCGCATCTACCTCAGCCTGTTCCGTAATACTTTTGGGCAACTCTTTTTTAACCCGCACGCCCAGCTCCACAAACCGGTTGGCCTGGGAAATCAGGTTACCGCGGCCACGGGTCAGGGTATTCATGGCGTTGTCGTAGGTGCCCTGCGCGGTGTGCAGCTGGCTGCCCAAACGCTCCATAGCTTCCACAAACACCCGCAGTTTGTCGTACACCGCGCTGGCCCTGTCGGCAATGCGCCGGGCATTCTGACTTTGCCGTTCGTACCGCCAGATGTTCTCGATTGTCCGCAGGGTGGCCAGCAAGGTGGTGGGTGTCACCACAATAATCTTTCGCTCGAAGGCTTCCGCGAACAGGTTCTCGTCCTGCTGGAATGCTGCCACAAAAGCCGGCTCAATGGGCATGAACAAAAATACAAAGTCCGGTGAATGCAGGCCATTCAGCTGGCTGTAGTCTTTCTCGCTCAGGGTTCTGATGTGGTTGCGCACGGCTTCTACGTGCTGTTTAAGGGCCTCTTCACGCGCGCTGTCTTCCTCTGCCACCACCCACTGCTGATATGCCACCAGCGAAACCTTGGAATCAATCACCAGGTTGCGCTGGTCTGGCAGGTGCACAATCACGTCCGGACGCAGCAGCTGGCTGTCGTCGTCCCGGTAGCTGCCCTGAGTTTCATACTCTACGCCCTTGCGCAGGCCGGAACGCTCCAGCACCCGCTCCAGAATCAGTTCGCCCCAGTTGCCCTGCACTTTTTTGTCCCCTTTCAGGGCCCGGGTCAGGTTGGCGGCTTCTTCGGTGATCTGGCGGTTCAGCTCCTGCAGGGATTTGATCTCGCTGCGCAGGGCCTGGCGGTCGCGGGTTTCGGTGGTATAAACGTCCTCCACCCGTTTGCGGAAGTCCTGTAACTGGTCGCGGAACGGGTTGAGCAAGGAATCCAGGCTGGTTTTGGACTGCTGGCTGAAGCGCTCAGTTTTCTGGTCGAAAATGCGGTTGGCCAGGTTCTCGAATTCCTGCTTCAGGGCATCCCGGTTGCGTTCCAGCAGTTCCAGCTTTTCATTGGCATTGCGGCGTTCTTTATCCAGGGTTACCTGCTGCTCCCGCAGATCGGCTTTCAGTTCGGTTACCTGGTTACGCCAGCCTTCTATCGCTGCTTCCAGCTTTGCCGACCGCGTTCTCTGCTCTGTCAGCGACTGCTCCAGGTGCTGAACCTGCTGGCTGTGAAGGGCGCCAGTATGCTGCTGCCCGGCCTTAAGCCTGAACAGCGCCCACAGCGTCAGCACCAGCAGAACAGCACAGGCCGCAATCAGCCCCAGAAACCAGCCCGCCATCCACTCGGGGCGTTCAGCCATTGCCCGGATGAGTACGTCTGTCACAAGATTGAACTCCTTGATACGGGAACCATCAAACCCGAGAGTGTACCTGATTGCCACAAGCTTGTTACGGTGGCGGAACCACCACGCAAATCGGGTATCGACTGTTTGGCAATTAAAGGAATTGTATAGATCTCTTGCTGGACGCCCGCCGTAAATTCATCTAAAACGGATTAAAGGTTAATCAAAACCTTTCTCGTGTTGCGCTCACTGGCAAGGACAGGAGCATGTTGAAGGAACTCTGGAGAAAACTGGGAGCAGAATTTCTGCACAGCGATGGCGCCGATGGCCAGCGCGGAGACGGGCTGTATCCCGGCGGTGCAGGCGTGTCTCACGGTGTACGGCTACTACCTCACATTACCCACACCGGCGAGTTCCACCTGGAGCGCCTGACCTCGCTGCTACGTGCGCGCTACGGCAAAAGCTTTGTTGTGCCGGACGACACCGCCGCCAGCGACCACTCGCTCAAGCAGGTGATCAGCTTTGCAGCACGCACCCAGGATCAGGATATCCAGCGGGAATTGCTGCTGTTCTACCTCAACTGTTCGCCGGTGATCCAGGAGTACCTGAGGGCGGAAACCCCGCTCGGGCAGGGTCCGTTTTTTGCCGGCTAAAGCGCCTTAACCATCTGTAAAGTCAACACACAGATGCTTGTAGTATACTTCCCCGCCTGACCGACAACACATCCAGCGCTACCGCTTTATGACCACCGGCGGGCAGCCGTTTCAGGGGATATTCATGGGTTACAGGTTTCCGAAAGCCCGTACACTTACCTTTCTGGCCATTACCGGGCTCGCTGTAGCCTTGGCGGGCTGCTCCACAGACCGCTACCTTATGGTTCCCAAGGATGGGCTTGAAGACGTTCGCGCCACGGTAAAAACCCAGCGCTCCACACTGGTTACCATGGAAGAAAACGCCAACGTTCGGCACAACCAGCTGCTTACCGATAACCGCCAGTCTACCCAGACCATCCTGGATGCCATCGCCACCCAGGTTGAAAAACCCGTGTGCCCGCCGGTTAAAGAAAAAGTATGCCCGCCAATCCCCAAAGACACCGGCCGCGCAGACCGGCTGAAGGGCAAGGTGATTGTGGGCGAGGTGGAAAAATTCTATCTGGCTGACCCGGGCCTGATTTACACCGCCCGTATCGACAGTGGCGCCGAAACCTCCTCTATCCACGCCCAGAACATCAAACGTTTCGAGCGGGATGGCAGCAACTGGGTTCGCTTTGACGTGCCGGTACCAGGCACCGACTACGAACAGTGGGTTACCCTGGAACGGGAAATCTCCCGCCGGGTACGCATCATCCAGTCGGCCGCCGATGAAGCCGAGCGCCGGGTGGTGGTCGAACTGCAGTTTGCCATTGGCGACCACCAGCAAGTGGCGGAGTTCACCCTGGCAGATCGCACCAACCTGACCCACGAAGTGCTGATCGGCCGAAACATACTGAGGGATGTCATGCTGATTGATGTTGGCAAGGAATACGCCACAGAACTGCCGGCCTCCTATCGCGAACAGGCCGAAAGCGGAGGCAATGAATGACCGCCCGCTCACGAGTTCCGTTCTATGTGTTTGTCTTCCTGCTGATTGCGGCCGGGATTTCTATTGCCACCTGGCGCCACCTGGAACTCGGCATTCCCTGGATGACCGGCGAACAGCGCCCGGTATGGATGATTGAAGCCCGGGTGGATTTCGACGCCCTGGGTGACGCCGCCGAGGTCAGCCTGCACATTCCGGAGCAGCCGCCCGGCTTTCGTATTCTGACCGAACAGGCGGCCTCTCCCGGCTACGGCTTCTCCATCCTCGAATCCCCCAGAAGCCGGCGGGCGGAATGGACCAAGCGTGAAGCATCTGGCCCCCAGACCTTGTATTTCAAGGCCCAGTTCGTTCCGGATGAAGATGTTACCGAGCAAACGCCGGTGCGCACGCCCCGGCCCCAGGCGGTATTCTGGGAAGAACCCCAGGCCACCGCGGTTCGTGAACTGCTGGACCAGGCCATGGAACGCTCCAGCAGCCCGGAAAGCATGACCCGGGAACTGATCCGCCTGATGCAGCCAGACACCCGCACCCAGAACACCACCCTGCTGGTCTCTGAAGACAATTACCTGCAGCTGATGGTGCGCATGCTCAACCACGCGGGCATTGCCGCCCGCACCGCCGATGCGCTGAAGCTGGAAGATGCCCGCCGGCGCCAGCAGCTGGTGCCCTTCCTGCAAATCTACAACGGTGAACGCTGGCTGACCTTTGACCCCCGCACCGGCGAGCAAGGCGTGCCGGAAAACCTGCTACTGTGGCGCCAGGGTTCGGAATCCCTGCTGGATGTTCTCGGTGGCGACAACTCCCAGGTCAGCTTCTCCATGCTCCGGCAAACCGTGCCGGCATTGCAGCTGGCCACGCTGGAAGCCAATCAGAACGGGCTGGGCGTACTTAGTTTTTACCAGCTGCCCATCGAAGAACAAAGCATGTTCCGCATGCTGTTGTTGTTACCGCTGGGCGCACTGATTGTCGCGTTCATGCGGATTGTGATCGGCGTCCGCACCTCCGGCACTTTCATGCCCGTGCTGATTGCGGTGGCCTTTGTGCAGACCACCCTGGTGCCCGGCCTGATAGCGTTTCTGTCTGTGGTGGCCATCGGGCTGGTGCTGCGGGGCTACCTGTCGAGCCTGAACCTTTTGCTGGTCTCTCGGATATCCGCGCTGATTATCCTGGTTATCTTTATTACCGCCGGCCTGAGCATCATCGGCTACCAGATGGGCTTCAACACCGGGATGACGGTAACCTTCTTCCCCATGGTGATCATTGCCTGGACCATCGAACGCATGTCCATTCTCTGGGAAGAGGAAGGTGCCCGGGAAGTGCTGGTGCAGGGCTCCGGCAGCCTGTTTGTGGCGATTTGCGCCTATTTGGTCATGAGCCTGCCGCTGGCCGGCCATCTCACGTTCAACTTCCCGGAATTGCACCTGGTGATTCTGGGGCTGATCCTGCTGATGGGCCAGTACACCGGCTACAAGCTCAGCGAACTGCGCCGGTTCACCCCCATGAAGGCCTACGACTGATATGGGCGGCTGGATATCTCCGCGCAGGCTCACCCGGCTTGGCATGCTGAACATGAACCGGCGTAATGTGGATTACATTGCCAGGTATAACGAGCGCTCGTCTTACCCGCTGGTCGACAACAAACTGAAAACCAAGCTCGCTGTCAGCGAATACGGGGTAAAAACCCCGAAACTTCTTCAGGTTGTGCGCCAGCAGCACGAAATTTCCCACTTCCGGGAAATGGCCGAAGACCTGGACGGCTTTGCCATCAAACCCGCCAAGGGGTCCGGGGGCAAAGGCATTACCGTAATCACCGGGCGCGATGGTGACGACTTCGTAAAAGCCTCCGGCGCCCGCATCAGCGTGGCCATGCTGGAGCGACACCTGACCAACATCCTGGCCGGCCTTTACTCGCTGGCCGGTACGCCGGATGTGGCCATTGTCGAAGACCTGGTGCAATCCTCCCCTGCCCTGGCGAAATATTCCTATCAGGGCGTGCCGGATATCCGCATCATCATCTTCCAGGGCTACCCGGTAATGGCCATGCTCCGGCTGGCCACCAAGGCCTCTGACGGTAAGGCCAACCTGCATCAGGGTGCGGTGGGCGTCGGCCTGGACATCGGCAAAGGCCAGAGCCTGAATGCCGTGCAATTCAACCGCCCGATTACCCTGCACCCGGATACCGGCCTGGCCCTGGAAAACATCCGGATTGATGACTGGGAAAACATGCTGGAAATGGCCGCCCGCTGCTATGAAGCGACGGACCTCGGCTACATGGGTGTAGACCTGGTAGTCGATGCCCATCAGGGCCCGCTCCTGCTGGAGCTTAATGCCCGGCCGGGGCTGGCCATCCAGATGGCAAATGGCTGCGGCCTGCTGCCCCGCCTGAAGAATATCGAAGCCCTGAAGCGGCCCCACTTCAGCCCGAGGGAACGGGTGCACTACGCCATGGAGACGTTCGGTAAACTTTGAACGTTTTCTTAAGCCATAAAAAAACCGGGGCCTTTCACAGCCCCGGTTTTTTTATTCCGTTACTTCAGCTGATCAGAGCAATTCGCCCCGCTGAAGCAACAGTTTCCGCTCATGGGTGAGGCCCTTGAGCAAGCCCCAGGTCATGATCAGCAGGATCACCGTGAACGGCAAGCCCGCACTGATGGCCACGGCCTGAATAGCGCCAAGCGCATCATCACCGCCGCCAAAGATCAGCGCCGCAGCAATGGCACCTTCCATAACCACCCAGAACACGCGCTGCGCAGTGGGTGCATCGGTTTTACCGCCAGCAGTGATGCTGTCGATAACCAGCGAACCGGAATCCGATGAGGTTACGAAGAACACCAGCACCAGGATAATCCCGACGAAGGAGATAATGCCGGTCAGCGGCAGGCCTTCAAACATCTGGAAGGTGGCCAGGGACACTTCAGTCAGCCCGTTCTCTGCCAGCACGCCAACGCCTTGCTGGATCTGCTCCAGCGCGGTGCCGCCAAAGCCGCTCATCCACACGGTAGTGATCACGGTGGGAATAATCAGCACAGCAGTCACAAACTCACGCACGGTACGGCCCTTGGATACACGGGCAATAAACATACCTACGAACGGTGACCAGGAAATCCACCAGGCCCAGTAGAACACAGTCCAGCCCTGCATCCAGGCGGAATCTTCACGGCCGAACGGGTTGCTCAGGGGCACCACATTGGCCACATAGCTGGAGGACGTTACCCAGATCGTTTCCAGGATGGTCATGGTGGGGCCGGCGAACAGGATGAAGAACAGCAGTACGCCAGCCGTCATCATGTTGATGTTACTCAGCACCTTCACACCGCCGTCCAGGCCACGCAGAACCGAGACCAGTGCCACTGCGGTAACACCCACAATGATCGCCATCTGTACGTTGGTTCCGGAACCCAGGCCGAACAGGTAATCCAGGCCGGAGGCTGCCTGCTGGGCACCGAAGCCAAGGGAGGTTGCCAGGCCGAAGATAGTCGCAACAACCGCCAGCACATCAATGATGTGCCCGGGCCAACCCCATACGCGGTCTTTCAGCAGCGGGAAGAACGCCGAGCGGATGGTCAGTGGCATGTTCTTGTTAAAGGCGAAGAACGCCAGGGACAACGCCACAATGGCGTAGATTGCCCAGGGGTGAAGGCCCCAGTGGTAGATGGTTGAACCCATCGCCAGGTCGCGGGCTGCGGGCGTGTTCGCCTCGACATTGAACGGCGTTTCGTACCAGCCCGTGTAGTAGGCAACCGGCTCGGCGACGGCCCAGAACATCAGGCCGATACCCATACCCGCCGCGAACAGCATGGCAAACCAGGACAAAGTGGTAAATTCCGGCTTGGCATCCTGGCCACCCAGGCGGATTTTGCCCACCGGCATGAAGATCAGCGCCAGGCTGACAATCACGAAGATGTTGGCACTTAGCAGGAAAAACCAGTCAAAACTGGCAATAATTCCCCACTTTGCACCATCGAGCGTTTCCTTGGCCATAGCCGGAAACAGCAGAGTGGCTATAACAAACAGAACTACAATGACTGCTGTTACCGGGAACACCCAGTTATGCAGGTCCAGGCCAAACGGACTGATATTATCCTGGCCTGCGACGTAGTCCGTCTGATACTCGTCTTTCACTACCTCGCCCACGTTGGAGCCTCCTGATTCTGGTGTGATTTTTGACAGTTCTATATTCAGACGCATGAATGGATATTCAAACGTTACAGGCGCGTCATCTTATTACTTTGAACTCAAAATATCAAAGCAGCAAAACGATCACGCCACCAACCATAAGCATAGACAAACGTTCAGGAAGTGCCTGAAAACTTTCACAATCAGCGGTTCCAACCCGGCAAGGTTTCCGTAAGATAGGTTTTGTAGCTGCAGGCTTCACACATCCGTTCGTCCTCCAGAGGTCACTATGGCGAAAACCACCACCTTCCCAGTACGTTATTCCGCCTACGCCATCAGCATTGCCGGGCTGATCATCTCCCTGCCTGTTACCCTGTGGCTTGGCGGCTGGTACCTCATACCGGTGATCTTCGCGGCGCTGACCGCCCTGGGCACCTGGGACCTACTGCAGCGCAGTCATACGGTGAGCCGCAATTATCCGATCATGGCGAACTTCCGCTACCTGTTCGAATCTGTGGGGCCAGAAATCCGCCAGTACTTTATCCAGTCCGACACCGAGGAGCGCCCCTTCTCCCGGGAACAGCGCACCATCGTTTACCAGCGCGCCAAGCAGGTTCTGGACAAGCGCCCTTTCGGCTCCCAGCTAAGCATGTACGAGGAAGGCTTCGAGTGGATGAACCACTCCCTCACCCCGACGCGGCTGGATAACAGCGACTTCCGCATTGTGATTGGCAGAAACTGCGCGAAACCCTACAGCGCCAGTGTGTTCAACATTTCCGCCATGAGTTTTGGCTCCCTGTCCGCCAATGCCATCCTCAGCCTGAACGCCGGAGCCCGCAAAGGCGGCTTCTACCACGACACCGGCGAAGGCTCGATATCCCGCTACCACCGGGAACCCGGTGGTGACCTGGTCTGGGAGATCGGTTCAGGCTACTTTGGCTGCCGCAATCCGGACGGCAGTTTCAACCCGGACATGTTCCGGCAGAATGCCACGCTGGACCAGGTGAAAATGATAGAGGTCAAACTATCTCAGGGGGCAAAACCTGGCCACGGAGGTATCTTGCCCGGCGAAAAAGTCACCCGTGAAATCGCCGAAGCCCGTGGCGTTCAAATGGGGGAAGACTGCATATCACCGGCCAGCCATTCCGCCTTTTCCAACCCGGTTGAGCTGTTGGAATTCCTGGACCAGTTGCGGGAACTCTCCGGTGGCAAACCGGTGGGCTTCAAGCTGGCGATCGGCCATCCATGGGAATGGTTTGCCATCGTCAAAGCCATGCTGGCAACCGGCAAGAAACCGGACTTCATTGTGGTGGATGGAGGAGAAGGTGGTACCGGTGCCGCACCGCTGGAATTCATCAACCGGCTGGGCATGCCGCTGACCGAAGCCCTGCTGCTGGTTCATAACACACTGGTTGGCGCCAACCTGCGGGAAGATATCGCCATTGGTGCCGCCGGCAAGATCACGTCTGCGTTCAACATTGCCCGCACCCTGGCCCTGGGCGCCGACTGGTGTAACGGGGCACGCGGTTATATGTTCGCCCTCGGCTGCATCCAGGCCCTGAATTGCCACACCGGCCGATGCCCTTCCGGCGTTGCGACACAGGACCCCCGCCGGGGTAACAAACTGGATGTCCCACTGAAGAGCGAGCGGGTGTACAACTTCCACAAGAACACCCTGGATGCCCTTCAGAACCTGCTGGAAGCCTCCGGCTTGAAGCATCCGTCGGAACTGGGGCCGGAACACATTGTTCGGCGGGTGTCCAAAACTGAGGTACACAGCTACCTGGATCTCTTCCCCTTCCTGGAACCCGGCGCCCTGCTGGAAGGCAAAACCGGGCTGACCGTTTTCGACAAATACTGGGACGATGCCCGGGCCGACACCTTCGAGCCGCCGGAATTCATCCTGAAACTGCGGGAAACCAAGCTCCGGTAATTCCGCGAAGAAAATCGCCAGCCCCCTGTTTATTTTTACCGTGGGCTGGTGTAGACTTCGCTCCCGCTAAGCCACTGAGATAAACCTCTTTTCTTGGTGGACAGCAGTTTACGGGGCGTAGCGCAGCTTGGTAGCGCACCTGCATGGGGTGCAGGGGGTCGTAGGTTCAAATCCTACCGTCCCGACCAGAATTCCCTACAACAAAGCCCGGGCCGAAAGGTCCGGGCTTTGTTGTTTCTGGTTCTCGGATTTCAGGACAGAGTATTCAGCTCGCAAACCAGTAGAACATCCGGGAATCCTTCCCCAGCACCGTTACCGGTTCCACGTCATCTGAAGCTCGCCCGGCCATGCCGTAGCACACGTGCAGAGGCAACAAGTGCTCTTCCCTGGGATGACAGAAGCGCGCAGAGGGCGCTTGATCCCAGCGAGCCAGACGTTCGGTACGCTCGGCTTCAGTCAGGTCCGCACCGGCACACCTCTCCGCCAGCCAGTCCTGAAACTGCGCGTTTTTCGTATCCGCTTCGGTATCGGAGCGATCAAAGAACGCCCGCATGTTATGGAATGAGAACCCTGAGCCGATCACCAGCAGATTGTCGTATTCCAGATCAGCAAGCGCCTGACCAATCGCCAGGTGCGCCCTGGCATCCAGAGAGTTCACCAGCGACAGCTGCACGCAGGGTATATCAGCCTCGGGGTACATCAATTTCAGGGGCACGAACAGGCCGTGGTCAAAGCCACGCTCGCCATCCAGCTTCGAGTCTATGCCCGCCTGTTCCAGAGCTGCCCGCACCTTATCCGCCAACACCGGCTCCCCCGGGCAGGGGTATTCAATACTGTAAGACTCCTCCGGGAACCCGTAGTAGTCGTAAATCAGTGGCGGATTAGCACCGGAGGTGAGCGTGGGCACCCCTTCCTCCCAATGGGCACTCACCACCAGAATGGCAGACGGTCTGGGCAACCGCTTCGCAGCAGCTTGCAGGCTTTCTACCATCTGACGATGCCCGGGATCCCCCAGCAGCGGCATGGGGCCGCCACCGTGGGACAGGTAAAACAGGTTCACCCTGCTCACCGCATCGCCTTCAGGGCCTGCGCCCACTTGGCCATTTCTTCGAGCATCACCGTTGCGGACTCGGAATGGGGCTGCGCCGGCTGAAACTTACCGGCATCATCCATGTGCTCCCATGGCATCTGCACCATCACGCCTTCCACCATCGGCATCATCTTCAGGGTGGTTACCAGCTGCTTGGCGTTCTGGGCCGAGCGCAAACCACCAGACACGCCACCGTAGCTTACAAAGCCGCACGGCTTGTAGTTCCACTCGTTGTAGAGATAGTTCAGTGCATTCACGAATGAAGGAGGTGGGCAGTAGTTGTACTCGGGAATGACAAATACATAGGCGTCGGCCCTGGCCACGCTTTCAGACCACGCCTTGGTGTGGGCATGCTCATATTTCTGCATGCGCGGGTGGTTGGGCTCGTCGAAGACGGGGAGATTGAAATCCGCCAGGTCCACCAGCTCACTTTCAAAACCGCCCTGCTCATTGGCATGGCTGTTGAACCATTCAGCAACAGACGGCCCCTTACGGCCCGGGCGGGTACTGCAGATAATAGTTTGAAGCTTCAGAGACATGTTGTTCAGTCCTTTTTTGTGGGCATCCAGGTTGAAGGATGACTATAGGAACAACAAGCCCGGAATGAAAACGGAGAATTCAGCAAAGCTTATTCAGTTTGTCTGATCAAGGCATCACAGGGCGGGGTCTGACCCCGTGTCGAACAATTTGCGCATTTGCAGCAGGGCAACCGCGATCAGTGCGCCGGACAGCCCGAAAGCCAGGGCAAATCCGCCCAACTCTAGCAAGGCGCCGAACATCAGCGGCGCCAGGAAGTGAATGGCGCGATTGGCCGTCAGGCGCATACCGAGCGCACCGGAGCGCTTTTCCCGCTCCACGCTTTCGGCCAGGATAACCATCGAAAGTGGCTGAGTGAGGCCGGACCCAATGCCCACCAGCACCGCCAGCAGCCCCAGTAAAACCATGTGTCCGAACAGGCCCAGCAGGCCAATGCCTGCGGCGAGGGTTCCCAGAGACAGCAACACCGTATTCTCGCGCCCACCCGCCATGGCAATCATGCGCGCCATAAAGGGCCGGATCAGCATCGACACACCGGCCCGCAGGCTGACCAGTACCCCAATCACCACCGGTGTCATGGCCAGGCTTTCCAGGTAAACCGGCAGGTAGCTGCCGTACACTCCCAAGGCAAACATCCCGAGCACAGTAACCAGCACAGAGAGCTGGACGCCCCGGTTAGCCTTCATTAACGCCCACTGAGCCCGGAAGCCCGCCTGCTTTCGGGTGACCGCCATCCGCTCCCGGGCCTGGCCGGTGAGTAGTAATCCAGACAGGGCTGCCAGCACCGCAAACAGCGCCATCACCAAAAAGACATCCCCCCGGCCGGTTTCGCTTGCCAGCAGTGCCCCGGCCAGCAAGGGGCCCACCACCTGCCCGCCGGACAGCCAGGTGGAATACCAGCCGAAATATTTCTCCAGCGAGGGCCCGGTGCCCAGATTGGAAATAATGGTCTGGGCGGACAGCACCATTTGCAGGTGCGCCAGCCCCACCAGCAACTGGCCCAGCACAAGGCCGCCATAGCCATACCAGAAGTGCATGGACAACAGCCCCGCTACCATCAACACTCCGCCGGCGATCAATGTGGCACGGCCACCGTAACGGGTAACCACGCCCCCGAGGGGAATCGCCAGCAACAACGGCAACAGATACTGGGTACTGAGCACCGCACCCAGTACCAGCGGCGAAGCGCCCAACTGCAAGCCGTAAACCGGCACCGCCACAATCAGCATGGAATAAACCACAAAGCAGAAGGTGAGCGAGAGGCAGACGGCAAAGAAGTTTCGGTCAGCGTCGGGGCTTAAGAATGAAGGCAAGGGGTCGTCCTGCTGGGCCTGGCGGATGGTTAGGCGACTATCTTAACGCGGCCGGCAAGCGGGGTGAAATCCACGCCCGTAAAAGAAAGGCCAGCCCCTTTCGGAAGCTGGCCTTAATGATCAAGCCTGTCATCTCAGGCCTTTCAACCCCGGGGTCAGACCCCGGGTCTGACCCCGGGGTTGACGCGCTTATTCGGCTGAGGCGATCAGGCTGGCGTTGCCGCCGGCGGCGGTGGTGTCGATACACAGGTGGCGTTCGATCACGTAGCGCTGGTCCAGCTTGTGCTCAGTGATGATCGGCAGCAAGGCACCATCGCGCTTGGCCAGGGCCTGGCGGTACTGCTTCAGCAGCGGCTTTTCAGCCACGCTGGTAACCGCTTCATAACCGTTGAGCTGAATCAGCGCTTCCGGCTCCAGCAGGCCGTCTGCGGCGGCCACCGGCAGGCCGCCTTTGATGGCGTCGGCCAGCAGATTTTCAACACCCGGTGCGATCACGACCACCTTGTTGCCCTGGGACAACGCAGTGCCCGCCTGCTCTATCGCAGATTCCGCATCCGGCCCAAGACAAAGCACAACTCCACGGGCATGGCAGGACAGATGGTTCTGCTCGCCAGTCGGCCCCGGCATTTCCTCGTAACCTTCGTCCAGCGGTGCGGGCAGGTCGCCAAAGTACGGTTTGAGCGCCTGTTGCCGGCCTTCTGCGACCGGAGCATCCACCTTCGCCAGCTGGTCGATCAGCTTCTGCACCTTGCTGGCCGTAACCGATTTGGCATCGGCAGGGGCCGCCTTTTCAACCACCTCGCCTTTGATAAACCGGCGCACATACTGCGGGCCACCGGCTTTCGGGCCGGTACCGGACAGGCCTTCGCCGCCGAACGGCTGGGAGCCCACAATGGCACCGATCTGGTTACGGTTAACGTAGGTGTTGCCCACCTTGATACGACTGGAAATGTGCTCGATGCGACGATCAACACGGCTGTGGATACCAAACGTCAGGCCATAACCCTTGGCGTTCACGGCATCGATCACCTTGTCGATGTCCTTCGCTGCGAAGGTGGCCACATGCAGCACCGGGCCGAAGATTTCCTCTTCCATTTCTTCGATGCCACTGACTTTGAGCACCGCCGGCGACACAAACCGGCCCTTCTCCGGCACCGGCACTTTCTTCAGCAACTTACCCTGCTGCTCAAACTTGTCGCGGTGATCCGCAATTTTCTTGCGGGCGTTCTCGTCGATCACCGGGCCCACGTCTGTAGACAGCAGCCACGGGTCGCCAATGCCCAGTTCTTCCATGGCACCGTAGAGCATTTCCAGCAGGTTCTCGGCGATGTCTTCCTGCACGTAGAGCATGCGCAGGGCGGAACAGCGCTGGCCGGCACTCTGGAATGACGAAGCCAGTACATCCCGCACCACCTGCTCGGGCAGCGCCGTGGAATCCACAATCATGGCATTCAGGCCACCGGTTTCTGCCACCAGCGGGGCATCCGGCGCCATGTTCTCGGTCATGGCCTTGTTAATGCGCTGTGCCGTGGCGGTAGAGCCGGTGAAGCACACGCCGGTCACCCGGGCGTCTGAGGTCAGAGCTGAGCCCACGGTTGCACCGGTACCCGGCAGCAACTGCACGGCGGCTTTCGGAATACCCGCCTGGTGCATCAGTTCCACCGCACGAACGGCCAGCAGGGAGGTCTGTTCCGCCGGCTTGGCCAGCACCGCGTTACCGGCGGCAAGGTTCGCCAGGATCTGGCCGGTGAAGATCGCCAGCGGGAAGTTCCATGGCGAGATACAGCACATCACACCCCGGGCCTGGCCATCGTCCTTGTAGCGGATGCCTTCGTTGGCGTAGTACATGGCAAAGTCGACGGCTTCGCGAATTTCCGCCACCGCATCGAGCAGGGATTTACCGGCTTCACGGGTGGTCAGCGCAAACAGCTCGTGCACATGCTCTTCGTACAGGTCACCGACTTTGCGGATCATCTCGGCCCGCTGCTCCGCCGGCACTGCCGACCACTGGCTGAAGCCGTCCCGGGCGGCGTCCATGGCCGCATGGATATCGGCTTCGGAGGTGTAGGTAATATGGCCCACCAGGTCATCCGGATCGGCCGGGTTACGCACTTCCACCACTTCATCACTGGTGGATTCCACAGCCAGCACCGGGCCGCCCTGCCACTGGTGGGTTTTGTACTGGTTACGGCCGGCGTCAATCTCCGCCACCGTCACCGGATCAGTAATGTCCCAGCCCTTGGAATTACGACGCTGGTCACCAAACACTTTCGCCGGCGGCACAATGGCCTTGCTGGAAATGTCATGGCCCAGCTGCATCACCACGTCGATCGGATCTTTGGCGATCTCTTCCGGCGTAATACTGGTGTCGACAATCTGGTTGACGAAGGAGCTGTTGGCCCCGTTTTCCAGCAGGCGGCGCACCAGATACGCCAGCAGGTCTTTGTGGGCTCCAACCGGAGCGTAGATACGGCACGGCACCTTGCTGTTTTCCAGCACCTGGTCGTGCAGTGATTCTCCCATACCGTGCAGGCGCTGGAACTCAAACTTGTCCCGGCCCAGGTCTTTCGCCAGTTCCAATACCGCAGACACCGAGTGGGCGTTATGGGTAGCAAACTGCGGGTAAATCCGATCCGTCATGCCCAGCAACTGGCGGGCACAGGCCAGGTAAGACACGTCACTGCAGGCCTTGCGGGTAAACACCGGGAAGCCGTCCAGCCCCATCACCTGGGCCCGCTTGATCTCGGCATCCCAGTAGGCGCCTTTTACCAGTCGCACCATGATGCGGCGGTCGAGTTTTTCAGACAGGGCATACAGCCAGTCCAGGGTCTGGGAAGCCCGCTTGGCGAAGGCCTGGACCACCACGCCAAAGCCGTCCCAACCTTTGAGTTCTTCGTCTGAGAGGATAGCTTCGATCACGTCCAGAGAAAGGTCCAGGCGGTCCTGCTCTTCGGCATCGATGTTGAAGCCCATATTGGCAGCGGCGGCTTTTTTGGCGAGTGTCAGGGCGCGGGGGACCAGCTCGGTCATCACCCGCTCCTTCTGGCCGTATTCATAACGGGCCAGCAAGGCAGACAGTTTTACGGAAATACCGGGATTGGTGCGCACATCGCCTTCGCAACGCTTGCTGATGCTGTCGATGGCATCGGAATAGGCGTTGAAGTAACGCTCGGCATCGGCATCGGTGCGGGCCGCTTCGCCCAGCATGTCATAGGAATAGGTGTAGCCCTGCTCTTCCTGGGATTTGCCGCGGTCCTGGGCTTCTTCAATGGTACGGCCCAACACAAACTGCCGGCCCATTTCTTTCATGGCCTGGCCAGCGGCGGTGCGCACCACCGGTTCACCCAGGCGCTTCACCATCTTGCGCAGGGTGTCACCCACGCTCTGGCGCTCGGAGTCTTTCAGCAGGTTGCTGGTCATCAGCAGAGCCAGCGTGGCCGAGTTGATCAGGCCGGACTTGGCTTTACCTACGTGGGCGCCCCAGTTGCCGGAGGTGATCTTGTCTTCGATCAGATCCTGGATGGTGAGGTTATCCGGCACCCGCAACAGCGCCTCGGCAAGGCACATCAGGGCCACGCCCTCTTTGGTGGTCAGGCCGTATTCAGCCAGGAACTTTTCCATGATGGTGGGCTTGGCGTTATCACGCACATCCCGCACCAGGTCCGCTGCCCGGGCTGAAATGGCCTTGCGGGTTTCATCAGACAGCTGAGCCTGCTCAATCAGCTGGTGAATCACTTCATATTCATCCGCCAGGTAGTTATTGCGGATGGCCTGGCGAATGTCCTGAAGCCCGGGGGACACGGATTGCTGCAGACTCATGGATGTACCTCCTGATTATTTTGATTACTGACCGCATTGTAGCCAACGGGGAATATGCTATTTACCTAATACAGCGCGAAACACCGAGATACTTTCCTTTTCTGATACGTTAAAAATTACCGTTTCGCCCACAAATTCACTAAAATCAGCCATATTCACCAAACCAATGAAAGCCAGCCACCTCCTTCAAGGATAGCAGCCATGTCAGATCTCGACAGGATCGACCTTTCCATCATCCGGGAACTCCAGAAAAACGGGCGGATCACCGTCACCGAGCTGGCCTCGCGGGTGGGCTTGTCGAAAACCCCTTGCCAGGTGCGCATGCGCCGGCTCGAAGACCAGGGCTATATCACCGGCTACAGCGCCATGGTGAACCAGACCAAGCTGGGCCAGTCCCACGTCGCCTTCGCCCAGGTAACCCTCAACGACACTTCCAGCAAAGCCCTCGCGGCGTTCAACGCTGCGGTCAAACAGATCTCTGCGGTGGAGCAATGTCACATGATGGCCGCCAACTTCGACTACCTGCTGAAGGTAAGAACAAAGAACATGGCCGAATACCGCCAGGTACTGGGCGAACAGATCTCCAGCCTGCCCCATGTGCTACAGACCAGTTCATTTGCGGTGATGGAGAATGTAAAAGATCGGGGATTGTAGGGATTAAATAGTCCCGTTTACGGAAATCCCACAAAGCGGGGGTGCGCAGAGCCATGTTTGACTTTAAACTTGGCGCCGAATAACCAACCTGATTAGTAGGATATTAACCCAGCCCTATTCTGGAGATTGCCGATGCATCTGGTACTGATCCTGGTCGCGATCATAATTTTCATTGTGTTCGCCACCAGCCGACTGAAACTGAATCCGTTCATTACCCTGTTACTGGCATCCTTCCTGGCTGCCTTCGCGTTTGGTTTACCACTTGAAGATATCGAGAAAACCATCCGTGCCGGCTTCGGCAACATTCTGGGCTACATTGGCCTGGTGATCGTGCTGGGCACAATTATCGGCGTTATCCTCGAACGCACTGGCGCAGCCATCGTGATGGCCGAAACCATTATCAAGATCCTGGGCCAGAAGTTTCCTACCCTCACCATGTCACTGGTCGGGTTTATTGTTTCCATACCGGTCTTCTGCGACTCCGGCTATGTCATTCTTAACAGCCTGAAGCGTTCCATGGCCCGCTCCCTGAGCGTATCGCCGGTCTCGATGACCGTTGCCCTGTCTACCGGCCTGTTCGCAACCCATACGCTGGTACCCCCCACCCCCGGCCCTATCGCTGCAGCGGGCAACCTCGGGCTGGAGGACAACCTCGGCATGGTCATCGGTGTTGGCCTGGTTTTCGCCATCATCGCCGCAATGGCAGGCCTGTTCTGGGCTTCGCGCTGTAAAAACCTGAGCAGCACCGAACTGGAACAGGCAGAGGAAGCCTTCGAGGAAGCAAAGCAGCACTACGGTGAACTGCCCTCCGCCGGCAAAGCCTTTGCTCCGATCTTTATCCCGATCCTCCTGATCTGCCTGGGCTCGGTCGCAAGCTATCCTACGGCTCCGCTGGGGGACGGCCTGCTGTACGAGACACTGAACTTCCTGGGCAAACCCCTGAACGCCTTGCTGATCGGCCTTGGCTTCGCGCTGACCCTGCTGCAGAGCAAAGGCAAGCTGGAAGAGTTTGGACGCCACACCAGCAAAGGCCTGGAAGTGGCCGCGCCGATCATCCTGATCACAGGTGCCGGCGGCGCCTTTGGTGCAGTTCTCGCCGCCACCCCGCTTGGCGAGTATCTGGGTGATACCCTTTCAACGCTTGGCCTTGGTGTTGTCATGCCGTTTATTGTTGCTGCCGCCCTGAAGTCAGCCCAGGGTTCGTCCACGGTCGCACTGGTTACAGCATCTGCCCTGGTCGCACCGTTGCTGCCTCAGCTGGGGCTGGATTCGGATATGGGCCGGGTACTCACAGTTATGGCCGTTGGTGCCGGCGCAATGACGGTGTCCCACGCTAACGACAGCTACTTCTGGGTAGTCTCCCAGTTCAGCAAAATGAACGTGGCCACGGCCTATAAATCCCACACGACAGCCACCCTGATTATGGGCCTTGTGACCATTACCGCAGTCTGGCTGACATCCCTGGTGGCTTTGTAACATGCGCATCGTCATCGCCCCGGACTCTTTCAAGGAATGCCTGGCTGCCGAACAGGTAGCCAGCGCCATCGCGCGCGGCTGGCGCCGGGCGGCGCCGGCGGACCAGATTACTGAAGTACCGCTGGCCGATGGCGGTGAGGGTACTACCGTTGCACTCACCGAGGCCCGTATGGGAGAACTGCATGAGGTGACGGTAACCGGCCCGCTCGGACAGCCGGTGACTGCACGCTACGGGCTGGTGAATGATGGTGAGACGGCGATTGTGGAGGTGGCTGAAGGTAGCGGCCTGCATTGTGTGCCCGCCAACGCCAGGGATGCCATGGCCGCCTCCAGCCGGGGCACCGGAGAGCTGCTGCTTGCCGCGCTGGCTCACCGGCCGAAAACCCTGATCATGGGGCTGGGTGGCAGCGCCACCACCGACGGCGGTGCGGGAATTCTTCAGGCAATGGGCGCCCGGCTGCTGGACGCCCGGGGCCAGGACATTCCTGCCGGCGGAACCGGCCTGGAGCAACTGGCCAGTGTAGACCTTAAACCTGCTATTGATCGCCTGTCCGGAGTGCGTCTGGTCGTCGCTTGCGATGTGAATAATCCCCTGCTCGGCCCTAACGGCGCTGCCGCCGTTTTCGGGCCCCAGAAAGGCGCCAATGCCCAACAGGTTGTGCAGCTGGATGCCAATCTGGGGCACTTTGCCGCGCTGGTGCAACAGCAGGGCTTTGATATCGCGAGTTTTCCGGGCAGCGGTGCGGCCGGAGGTATTGGCGGTATGGTGGCCGGAATACTTGGCGCACAGTTGCGCCCGGGCATCGAGCTGGTGATGGAAACCGTCGAACTGGAAAGCCATGTGAAAGGTGCAGACCTGGTGATCACGGCCGAAGGGGCCATCGACGCCCAGAGCGCCTACGGCAAAACACCGGCCGGCGTGGCCGGCCTTGCCAGCAAATACGGTGTACCGGTGATTGGGCTGGCCGGCAAACTGGGCTCGGAACTGGGGGAGCTACACAAGCTGGGCCTGACCGCTGCGTTCTCGATCACACCTGCCCCAATGGACCTCCAGCAAGCCTACCAGCAGGCTGAGGCCAACCTGGAGCAATCCGCCGAGCAACTGGCCCAGCTGCTTCATGGCCTGTCAGGCCGTCGCTGAACGCTTCTTCAAGCCGGTCAGCTCAATCTTGCCGCGGGCCAGGCCAACCTGGCCCCGGCGCTCCAGCTCTTTCAGCAAACGGCTGATCACTTCCCGGGCGGTACCCAGTTCCGTTGCCAGCTCCTGGTGCGTGATGGTCAGTGTCCGCTGCCCCTGCGCCGCCCTAGCCTGCAACCACTCTTCCAGGCGCTCATCCATGCGGTGAAAGGCAACTTCCTCTACCAGCAACATGAGGTCGTCCAGCCGCCGGCCATACGATTCCATGATGCCCAGGCGGAATTCCGCAGACTGGTCCATCAGGCGGTCAAACAGCCCCCGGGGAATGATAGCAGCCTCGGTTTCTTCCTCCACAATGGCCTCGGCACGGTAGCCGCGGCCTGTCATCAGGCAACCGATGGACAAGGTGCAAATATCGTCAGAACCCATGCGGTACAACACGATGCTGTGGCCGGACAACCCGGTCATCTGGACTTTGATGCTTCCGCCCAGTACCAACGGCAAGCCACGGCAATGTTCACCGGCACTGAACAACACCTGCCCGGGAGGAAAGCGCATGGTGCTGATGCCCGCTAGCGTATCTTTTCGCAGCGAATCGTTGAGGGTGTCCAGAATGCTGTGCCTTGCCATGAATGGCGCCCTGTTTGCTCGGTTTATTAGGTTCTGTGTGACTTTATCACTGAACAGTCACGGATTGCGGACTATAGTTGTTTCAACATCCGACATCACACAGGAGAGAGAACGATGACGGTTAATATGGGATCAGCAGACCGGATTATCCGCGCAGTTGTGGGCATTGTACTGATTGCCCTGGTATTTGTGGGCCCGCAAACCCCCTGGGGCTGGATTGGTATTGTGCCGCTGGCCACTGCGTTAATGGGCAACTGCCCGGCCTACTCTATCTTCGGCATCAAAACCTGCAAGAACAAGTAAGCCCTGGCTCAGCCTTAACGCAAAAAGGCCGGGGCAAAATGCCACGGCCTTTTCGTTACAGTACCTTGCTGCGGGATATTCGCCTCAGGACGCTGGCGAATTCAGCACATCCAGTACTTCTTCCAGTTCGGTAATCATCTGGCGGATCAGCTGCTTGTACTGGGAGGTATCGTCTTTCACCTCACTGCTGCTGAGCTTTTGCTTGGCACCGCCGATGGTGTAGCCCTGATCGTAAAGCAGGCTGCGAATCTGGCGAATGGTGATAACGTCTGCCCGCTGATAGTAACGGCGGTTACCCCGGCGTTTCACCGGCGACAGCTGCGGGAATTCCTGTTCCCAGTACCGCAGTACATGGGCCTTCACCGCACACAGATCGGCTACTTCACCGATGGTGAAATAGCGCTTCCCCGGAATGGCGGGGAGTTCGTTGTTATGACTCGGTTCCAGCATACGTTTCTACTTTTTGCTTGAGTTTCTGGCCTGGCCGGAAAGTCACGACACGCCTGGCACTGATAGGGATTTCCTCACCCGTTTTCGGGTTCCGTCCCGGCCGCTGTTTCTTGTCCCTGAGGTCGAAGTTGCCGAATCCCGACAACTTCACCTGTTCGTTGTGGCTGAGTGCACCCCTGATCTCATCGAAGAAAGCTTCCACCATTTCCTTGGCTTCCCGTTTGTTAAGACCCAATTCCTCATACAAACGTTCCGCCATGTCCGCTTTCGTCAAAGCCGCCATCTGTCAACTCCTCAGTGTTGCCCCCAGCTCTTCCTTCAGGGCGTCGATGACCCCGTTGAAGAGCGAATGCACTTCGTCTTCGTTGAGCGTGCGCTCCGGATGCTGCCAGAACAGGCTGACCGCCAGGCTGCGGTTGCCTTCGCCCAGGCTTTCGCCTTCGTAGACATCAAACACACGCATCGCTGTCAGGTGCTCGCCGGCATGCTTACGGGCGATTTCTTCAACCTGAGCAAACGCCACATCGCTCCCGATAATAATAGCCAAATCCCGACGAACTTCCGGGAATTTCGAAATATCTTTGAAATTAGGCACATATCCGGTAACGATCGAATTCAAGAATAGCTCAAACATCAGGATCGTGCCATTAAGTTCAAGATTTTTCTGCACTTGCGGGTGCAATGTACCCAACCAGCCCACATGCTCGCCGTCGCGCAGCAATTCGGCGGTCTGGCCCGGGTGCAGAGCCGGGTGCTGGCTGGCGAGGAACTGAATCTCGATACCCAGCACTTTGAACAGGCTCTCCAACTCCCCTTTTACATCAAAGAAGTCGGCGGTTCTGCGACCGTTTACCCAGTTTTCCGGCACCTGGTTACCAACCACGACACCGGCCAGCATCGGCTGCTGATCGATGCCATCACCATTCTGTTCGAAACGCAGACCAGTCTCGAACAGGCGAATCCGTGGCTGCTGACGGTTCTGGTTATGGGCAACCGTCTTCAGCAGGCCGCTCCACAGGGTGGTGCGCATGACTGAAAGATCAGCGGAAATCGGGTTCGCCAGGGCGATGCCCTCACGTTCAGGATCCAGCAGCTGCTGGACCTTCGGGTCTACGAAGCTGTAGGTAACTGCTTCCTGGTAGCCCTGCGCCACAAAGAAATTGCGGATAGCAGACAGCGGGCGAACCGCTTCTTCCCGAGCACGAAGACCCAGGGAACCGGTTGGCTCGGTAACCGGCAGGTTGTTGTAACCATAAATCCGGCCCACTTCCTCGATCAGGTCTTCCTCGATGGAAATATCCGGGCGGAAGCTGGGCACGCTGATGCGCCAGCCATCTTTCAACAGCTTGTCGGTTCGCAGGCCAAGGCGTGTCAGGATTTCTTCAACCGTGGTCCGGTCGATCGCCAGGCCCAGCACATCCGCCAGGCGCTGCTCTCGCAGGTCGATGGTGCGCGCCTTGGGCAGGTGTTCGTCGCTGTACACTTCAACAATTTCGCCGGGCTCACCACCGACAATCTCCATCAGCAGGCTGGTAGCCCGCTCCATGGCATCCCGGGCCAGCTCGTAGTCGACGCCACGTTCGAAGCGGTGGGAAGCATCGGTATGCAGGCCATACTCGCGCGCCTTACCGGCCAGGGTAATCGGGTCGAAATAGGCAGACTCCAGCACCAGGTCCCGGGTCTTGGCGCTCACACCTGAGTGCTCGCCACCCATCACACCGGCAATGGCCACCGGCTTCTCGTGATCGGCAATCACCAGGGTGTTTTCAGTCAGTTCCACTTCCTGGCCATCCAGCAACACCAGCTTTTCAGCGGGCTTTGCCATGCGCACCACAATGCCGCCCTGGATCTCTTCGCGATCGAACGCGTGCATGGGCTGGCCAAGTTCCAGCATGACGTAGTTGGTGACATCCACCGCCGCGTCAATGGAACGGATACCGGAGCGACGCAGCTTTTCCTGCATCCACAGCGGGGTTTCCGCCTGCAGGTTCACGTTGCGCAGTACTCGGCCCAGATAGCGGGGACAGCCGGAGGGAGCTTCCACACGAATGTCAGGAACCTCTGAATGCACGGCTTCAACCGGCTCGATAGCCGGCGCGTTCACCAGCAGGCTGTTCAGAACACCCACTTCACGAGCCAGGCCTTTGATGGACAGGCAGTCACTGCGGTTCGGGGTGAGATCTACATCAATGGTGATGTCGTTCAGCTTGAGGTAATCCGCCACGGACTGGCCGACAGGGGCATCGGCAGGCAGCTCCATCAGGCCATCATGATTCTCGGACAGCGCAAGCTCGGACTCGGAACAGAGCATGCCTTCGGAAGGCTGGCCGCGCAGCTTGGCCTTCTTGATCTTGAAGTTGCCAGGCAGCACCGCGCCGACAACCGCGAACGGCACTTTCAGGCCGGCACGCACATTGGGCGCACCACACACGACCTGCACGGTGTTGGTACCATCGCTCACCTGGCACACGCGCAGCTTGTCAGCATCCGGATGGGGTTCGGCGGAGATCACCTCGCCAACCACCACGCCGGTGAATTCGCCAGCCACCGGTTCGAAGCCGTCCACTTCCAGCCCGGCCATAGTGATCTGGTCCATCAATTCCTGGGATCCCAGATTCGGGTTAACCCATTCGCGCAGCCACTGTTCACTGAATTTCATCGTTCTTGCCTTGTCCTGATGCGATTTGTGCGGTTGATTCTGAGCTCTGCGTACGCCGTTCTGCCCTGGGCCTTACCGGAACTGGCGCAGGAAACGCAGGTCGTTTTCGAAGAACATGCGCAGGTCTTTCACGCCGTAGCGAAGCATGGCCAGGCGCTCTACGCCCAGGCCAAAGGCAAAGCCACGATATTCTTCGGCATCAATGCCGCAATGCTCGAACACTTTCGGGTGCACCATGCCGCAGCCCATGACTTCCAGCCACTTGATGCTGCCGTCTGCTTCCCGGCCCCACTCGATATCCACCTCGGCGGATGGCTCGGTGAACGGGAAATAAGACGGACGGAAACGTACTTTCAGGTCACGCTCGAAGAACACCCGCAGGAATTCTTCCACCGTGCTTTTCAGATCCGCAAAGCTGACGTTCTTCTCAACCAGCAACCCCTCCACCTGGTGGAACATGGGGGTGTGGGTCATGTCGGAATCGCAGCGGTAAACGCGGCCCGGGCAGATCATACGGAACGGCGGCTTGCCGGCTTCCATGGTACGGATCTGGACCGGAGAGGTATGGGTGCGCAGCAGGGTACCGGGATTGAAGTAGAAGGTATCGTGCATGGCGCGGGCCGGGTGGTGCCCGGGAATATTCAGAGCCTCGAAGTTATGGTAATCGTCTTCGATCTCGGGCCCTTGCTCCACGCTGTAACCGGCGCGGGCAAAAATCTCTTCAATACGCTGCAGGGTGCGGGTTACCGGGTGCAGGCCACCCAGGTCCTGGCCACGGCCTGGCAGGGTAACATCAATGGATTCGCTGGCCAGCCTGGCTTCGATGGCCGCCTTCTCGAGATCCGCACGGCGGGCATTGATGGCCTGTTCAACCTGCCCCTTGGCTTCGTTGATCTTCTGACCGGCCGCAGGGCGTTCCTCTGCCGAGAGCTTGCCCAGGGTCTTTGCCTGCTGGGTAATTACGCCCTTCTTGCCGAGGTATTCCACGCGAATTTGATCAAGTGCCTGCAGGTTGTCTGCCTTTTCAACGGCGTTCAACCCGTCCTGAACCAATTGCTCCAGGTTTTCCATTGACCCTGCTCCAAACCAGAAATGGGGTAGGTTAAAACAAAAATAGGGGAAGAGCGTGCCCTTCCCCTATCAGAGGGTGCATTCACGATGACATGAAGCACCCGGATCGATCAGTCATCGATGAAAGAGCTTAAGCGATCACAGGGACGCTTTGGCCTTCTCAACAACAGCGGCAAACGCCTGCTGCTCGTTCATGGCCAGGTCAGCCAGAACCTTACGATCGATTTCAACATTCGCTTTCTTCAAGCCAGCGATCAGACGGCTGTAAGACAGACCGTTTGCACGGGCGCCAGCGTTGATACGGGCAATCCACAGTGCACGGAACGCGCGCTTACGGTTGCGACGGTCACGGTAGGCATACTGACCAGCCTTGATAACCGCCTGCTTGGCAACGCGGAATACACGACTACGAGCGCCGTAGTAACCCTTGGCCTGCTTGAGAATCTTCTTGTGACGACGACGTGCTACCACGCCACGCTTTACACGAGCCATACTATAATCCTTCTACCTTTACTTTCTAAGGAACGTTTCGCGCGGCTGGATCAGCACGCGGTCATGCGCTTGATAGATGCAACATCTGACTTGGCGATGAGCTTGGTGCCGCGCAGCTGACGCTTACGCTTCGGGCTCTTCTTGGTCAGGATGTGGCTGGTGAAGGACTGCTTGTGCTTGAAGCCAGTGGCGGTCTTTTTGAACCGCTTGGTAGCTCCGCTCTTGGTTTTCATCTTCGGCATTTTTAAAACTCCGCATTCTATTTTTAAATAAAACAAATTGTGTCCCTGAACGACAAATCCCCCGCCAATGCGGGGGACCCGTCAGAGGATCAGGTTCACTTCTTTTTGCGGGGAGCCACGATCATGGTCATCTGACGGCCTTCCATTTTCGGCCGCATTTCAACCGTTGCAATCTCTTCGATATCGGCTTCAATCCGGCCCATGAGCTTCATACCAAGTTCCTGGTGTGCCATCTCACGGCCGCGAAACCGAATCGTGATCTTGCCGCGGTCCCCGTTCTCAAGGAAACGTACCAGGTTGCGTAGTTTTACCTGATAATCCCCTTCTTCAGTTCCTGGACGGAACTTAAGCTCTTTGACTTGCGTCTGCTTCTGTTTCTTCTTGGCAGCAGCCTTCGCCTTTTTCTCGTCGAAGATCTTCTTGCCGTAATCCATTATCTTACAGACGATCGGATCGGAATCCGTAACCTGTACCAAATCCAGGGTTGCCTCCTCCGCCATCCGGAGGGCTTCCTCGATTGCTACAACACCTACCTGGTTGCCTTCGGCATCGATCAGGCGGACTTCAGTTGCGTCAATATTCTCATTGATAGGCGCTTTAGGAGTGCGCCCACCCCGATTCGTTCGCTGTTTAATAATCAGTTCTCCGTCTTGGTTCTGCCCTTGCGTTGAATGTCGTCAGCCAGCAGCTGTTCAAACGCTTCGAGCGATAAGGTTCCCAGATCTTCACCTTTGCGAGTACGTACGGCAACGGCGTTGTTTTCGATTTCCTTGTCGCCTGCAACGACAAGATAGGGAACCTTGTTAAGAGTATGCTCGCGGATTTTAAAGCCGATCTTCTCGTTTCTCAAGTCAGCATTAACCCGATACCCCAAAGAATCCCACTTTTCGGCCAGTTTCTGACAGTAGTCACGCTGATTATCGGTGATATTCAGGATCGCAACCTGCGTTGGTGCCAGCCAGGTGGGGAAAGCCCCTTCGTATTCTTCGATCAGTATACCGATAAACCGCTCAAAAGACCCGAGCACCGCCCGGTGCAGCATAACCGGCGTTTTCCGCTCGGAATTATCGGCCACATACTGGGCGCCAAGGCGACCCGGCATGGAGAAATCGACCTGAATGGTACCACACTGCCACACCCGGCCGAGACAATCTTTCAGGGAGAACTCGATCTTGGGCCCGTAGAAAGCACCCTCACCCGGCAACAATTCCCAGTCAACGCCTTCGCGATTCAGGGCTTCTTCCAGGGCGGCCTCGGCCTTGTCCCAGACTTCATCGGAACCTACGCGCTTTTCCGGGCGGGTAGACAGTTTGTACAGAATCTCGTTAAAGCCGAAGTCTGCATAGACTTCGTGCAGCATTTCGATAAATGCCGATACTTCCTGCTGGATCGCATCTTCTTCGCAGAAGATATGCGCATCATCCTGGGTAAATCCACGCACCCGCATCAGGCCGTGCAGCGCACCGGAAGCTTCATTCCGGTGGCAGGAACCGAATTCCGCCAGGCGCAGCGGTAAATCCTTGTAGCTCTTCAGGCCCTGGTTGAACACCTGCACGTGGCAGGGGCAGTTCATGGGCTTGATGGCATAGTCGTGTTTCTCGGACTCGGTGGTAAACATGCCGTCCTTGAACTTGTCCCAATGCCCGGATTTCTCCCACAGGGTACGGGACACCACCTGCGGAGTCTTGATTTCCTGGTAGCCATGCTGGTGCTGCTTGGCCCGCATGTACTGCTCGATCTCCTGGTACAGAGACCAGCCATCCGGGTGCCAGAACACCATACCCGGAGCTTCTTCCTGCATGTGGAACAGGCCCAGTTTCTTGCCGATCTTGCGGTGGTCCCGCTTCTCGGCTTCTTCCAGCCGGTTCAGGTAGGCCTTGAGCTCTTTCTTGTTGCCCCAGGCGGTACCGTAAATCCGCTGCAGCTGCTCGTTATTCTGGTCACCACGCCAGAATGCGCCGGCAACCTTGGTCAGCTTGAAGGCCTTCAGTTTGCCGGTGCTGGGCACATGGGGGCCCCGGCACAGGTCAATAAAGTCGCCCTGACTGTAGAACGACAGGTCCTCTTCACCGGGAATATCCTCGATGATGCGCACCTTGTATTCTTCGCCCATTTTCTCAAACAGCTTGACCGCGTCTTCCCGGGACATCACAGAACGGGATACCGGCAGATCCTGCTTGGCCAGCTCTTCCATGCGCTTTTCGATACGCGCCAGGTCTTCGTTGGTGAACGGGCGCTCGTATTTGAAGTCGTAATAGAAGCCGTTTTCGATTACCGGGCCGATGGTCACCTGGGCGCCCGGGAACAGCTCCTGTACGGCCATCGCCATCAGGTGAGCGGTGGAATGGCGGATAACATCCACGCCGTCTTCATCACGTTCCGTTACGATGGCCAGCTCGGTATCGTTCTCGATCAGGAAACTGGTGTCGACCAGCTTGCCATTCACCTTTCCGGCCAGGGCGGCTTTCGCCAGGCCTGCACCAATATCGGCGGCAACGTCGTGAACGGTTACGGGTTCGGCAAAACTACGGTGGCTGCCATCGGGCAGAGTAATAACGGGCATGATGCTCTCCTGTGGTTTCTCAGCGGTGATCTATACCAAAGATCACATGGTGGCCGGCTGCCGCGATACAAACCGCGGATCGGTTTGGAGGCGAGTTTAACAGAAAAAAACCCGGCAACAATGCCGGGTTTGTACGAACGCCGATTCAGGTTACGCAGCCTGGGGCTGAGCATCCTCCCTGGCCTTCCGCTTGAGCTGGCCAAAGGCCACCAACGCAAGCAGCAACAGGGCCGGAATGAACATCACTTCCTTCGGCGGTCTGTCGAGCTTGGCCTGCACCGCTTCGATGTTCCAGCCGAAATCGATACCGGCTTCTTCCGCGGCACTGCCAAAGTTCACGAAGTCGACTGCCAGCATGTCGCCACTGACAGACACCTCCAGGCCTGCAGCAGACAACCGCTCAGTTGCCGAATCGCCGGCAGGAATCTCCAGTTGGGTGTAGGTTGTGGTATCACTGCCATCCAGTGCCATACCGGAAACACGGAACACCACTTTCTCGTCTGGCTCAGCCTGCTCGACGTACTCCATGATGGCTTCGCCCTGGCGTTCCTCGTATGGCGGATAAACCATATCCCACCAGAAGCCGGGCCGGAACATGGTGAAGGTAATCAGCAGCAGCAAAACGGTTTCCCACTTGTAGCTGCGGGTAAACCAGTAGCCCTGGGTAGCCGCAGAAAATACCAGCATGGCGGTCACCGCACTGAAGACTGTAATCAACAGATCCACCCAACCGGTCAGCCCGATCAGCAACAACTGGGTGTTGAAGATGAACATGAACGGCAGGATCGCGGTCCGGATATCGTAGGTGAAGCCCTGAATACCCGTTCGTATGGGATCTGCCCCGGATATGGCCGCCGCCGCGTAGGCGGCCAGCCCAACGGGCGGCGTGTCGTCCGCCAGTATGCCGAAGTAGAACACAAACAGGTGCACCGCAATCAACGGCACCAGCAGGCCGTTCTGGGCCCCCAGAGTCACAATCACCGGCGCCATCAGGGTGGACACCACAATGTAGTTGGCCGTAGTGGGCAAACCCATACCCAGGATCAGGCTGATCACCGCGGTAAACATCAGCATCAGCAGCAAATTACCGCCAGACAGGAATTCCACGAACTGGGTCATCACCAGCCCGATACCCGTCAGGGTAACCGTACCCACCACAATGCCCGCAGTGGCCGTTGCCACACCGATACCCACCATATTCCGGGCACCGGTGGCCAGGGAGTGGAACAGATCACCGATACCACCGGTGAACTCGTCCATGAAGCCGCCATGCTTGCGAAAAAACGCCTTCAGCGGGCGCTGGGTGATGACAATGAACACCATGAACAGGGTGGCCCAGAACGCCGACAGCTGGGGCGAGAATCGCTCAACCGTCAGGCACCAGACCAGCACCACCACCGGAAGCAGGTAATACAACCCGGTTTTCACCGTAGGGCCGACTTCCGGAAGTTCATCCATGGCCTTATCCGGATCATCTTCCTCCAGCTCCGGGAAGCGGGTGGCATAGCCAATCAACGCCACGTAGATAGCAACCAGGATGGGACCAAGTACCCAGGGTGCCGCCTCTCCAAGCACACCCTTGGTCCAGCCGACGCCGTAATAGACGGCAAAGGTCAGCACAATCAGCCCGATCAGTACCACCACCCAGTTCAGCATGCGCTGGGCCAGGGAGGGACGGTTCGGCCGTTCAATGCCGTGCATCTTCAGCTTGCAGGCTTCCAGGTGCACGATGTAGATCAGTGCCACATAGGAAATCAGCGCCGGCAGAATCGCATGCTTGATCACTTCCAGGTAGGAAATACCGACATATTCCACCATCAGGAACGCCGCAGCACCCATGATCGGCGGGGTCAGCTGACCGTTGGTGGACGCAGCCACCTCAACCGCACCGGCCTTGGTAGCCGGGAAACCCACCCGCTTCATCAGCGGAATGGTAAAGGTACCGGTAGTCACCACGTTGGCAATGGAAGACCCGGAAATCACACCGCTCAGGCCACTGGACACCACCGCCGCCTTGGCCGGGCCGCCCTTCATATGGCCGAGCATGGCGTAGGCCACCTTGATGAAATAGTTACCGGCGCCCGCCCGCTCGAGCAGAGCACCGAAGAGCACGAACAGGAAGACGAAGCTGGTGGAAACCCCGAGAGCAACACCGAACACGCCCTCTGTGCCCAGCCACTGGTGTGAAGCCAGTTTATTCAGGCTGACCCCTTTGTGGGAGATGACATCCGGCATATAGGGGCCGGCAAGGGAATAGCCTATAAACACCGCTGCAACAATCGTCAACGGCAGGCCAAGCGCCCGCCGGGTTGCCTCAAGTAACAGCACCAGGCCAACCATTGCCACCCACAAATCCGCGGTAATCGGTGCGCCCGGCCGGGTAGCCAGCTGGTCGTAGAAAACGTAGAGATAAGACGCCGCAAAGGCCGCGGCCAGGGCCAGCACCCAGTCATAGATGGGCACCTTGTTGGCATGAACCCCCTTGATCATGGGGAATGCCGAAAACGCCAGAAATACCGCAAACGCCAGGTGAATGGAGCGGGCTTCTGTCGAGTTGAAAATACCGAAGTTCAGAATGAACGGCAGGGGTGATGCGATCCAGAGCTGGAACAAAGACCAGCATACCGGAATGATGAAGAGGAGCACCGCTGCCGGGCCTTGCAGGGCACGGCCACCGGTTTCGGTCTGCAGTACCTCACTTACCTTTGCGGCATCCGCACCTGCCCCGGTGCCCGGGTCATTCGTTGCCATAGAACGTTCCTGCAAATAAAAAACAGTCTGACTGAATCAACAGAGCGGGCTTGGCGCCCGCTCTGCTCTCTACCCGGCTGATCAGTCGATCAGACCAGCTTCACGGTAGTACTTGGCCGCACCCGGGTGCAGCGGTGCACTCAGGGCATCAGAGACCATTTCTTCCTTCTTCAGGTTGCCAAACGCCGGGTGCAGGCGCTTGAAGCTGTCGAAGTTCTCGAATACCGCCTTGACCACTTCGTATACCACGTCGTCCGGCACATCGGTGGAAGACACAAAGGTAGCTGCCACACCGAAAGTGGTTACGTCATTGTCGGAACCACGGTACATGCCGCCGGGGATAACCGCCTTACGGTAGTACGGGTTATCGTCGATCAGCTTCTTGGTGGCTGCGTTATCCACGTTCACCAGTACGCTGTCACAGGAAGTGGTGGCTTCCTTGATGGCACCGGAGGGGTGGCCAACGGTATAGAAGAAGGCATCGATGTTGCCATCACACAGGGCCTGGGACTGCTCTGCCGCCTTGATTTCGGCCGCCAGGGAGAACTTGTCCATCTCCCAGCCCATTTCCTTCATCAGAACTTCTGCGGTAGCGCGCTGGCCGGAACCCGGGTTACCCACGGAAACCCGCTTGCCTTCCAGGTCTTCGAAGTTCTTGATGCCGGAGCCTTTGCTGGCAACAACGGTGAACGGCTCCGGGTGCATGGAGAATACCGCGCGCAGCTTTTCATTCTTGCCCGCGTCAGTGAACTCGCTGGTGCCGTTGTAGGCATGGTACTGCCAGTCAGACTGGGCAACCGCCAGGTCCAGTTCGCCGGCACGAATGGCATTCAGGTTATAGACAGAACCACCGGTACTCTCTACCGAGCAACGGATACCGTGTTCCTTACGATCCATGTTCACGAGACGACAGATCGCGCCACCCGCCGGGTAATAAACGCCGGTTACACCGCCAGTGCCGATGGTTACGAAGCGCTGCTCCTGGGCAGAAACTGCAGTCGATGCAGCTCCCAGAGAAACAGCTGCAGCCATGGCAAAAGCGGACGCTTTGAGTTTCAGTGTCATGTGTGCTCTTCCTTTTTCTTGGTCGTTGTAATCAATTGCCCGCCCAGAAATACGGACAAACATCCGGTTCGTTTTAAAACATAGAACACTTCGGGCGATAAATAAAGAAAGGATTAGTTCGCTAACCAGCTGAGTATTCAAGAAAAAAGCCCGCTTACGCGGGCTTTCGGGGGCTTTAGCCAATCATTAAGACTTGGCTGCGCGGGCTTTCGCCAGCATTTTGTCCGGTCTCAGCAGGAACCGGGCCAGTGCTGGCAACAGCCAGATCGCTCCCACCATGTTCCACAGGAACATGAAGAACAGCAGGAAGCCCATATCCGCCTGGAACTTGATCGGCGAGAAGATCCAGGTCACTACACCAAGGCCCAGGGTCACGCCGGTGAAGATAACGGCCTTACCGGTCGAACGAAGGGTTTCGTAGTAAGCCTCCTGCAGCGTCTTGCCTTCCAGCAGGAACTTCTCGAGCTTGGCGTAGATGTAGATACCGTAGTCGACACCAATACCCACGCCCAGCGCGATTACCGGCAGGGTCGCTACCTTGATACCGATACCGGACACCGCCATGATCGCCTCACACAGAATGGAGGTCAGGCCCAGCGGAATTACGATACAGGCCACCGCACGAAGTGAACGGAAGGTCAGGAAGCACAGCAAGCTCACAACACCGTAAACCAGCATCAGCATCATATCCTTGGCGCTGGAAATTACCTCGTTGGTCGCCGCTTCAATACCTGCGTTACCGGCCGCCAGCAGGAAGGTGTGCTCTTCGTTGCTGTTGGTCTGGGCGAAGGCTTCAACGCGCTCAACCACGGTTTCCAGGGTTTCCGCCTTGTGATCTTCCAGGAACACCAGCACCGGAGTCAGGTCGCAACTGGTGTTGATCAGGCCGGCCGGCGCATCCCGGATAGACGCATTGATGATGGTCTGGTTGCGGGAAATCTCGAACCACTTCCAGTTACCCTCGTTCAGGGCCTTGGTCACCAGCTTGGAAACATCTGCCAGGGATGCGGAACTCTGCACGCCCGGGGTGTTCTGCAGCTGCCACTGAAGGCTGTCCATGGCGCGTAGCACGTTGTACTGGGTGCACTGCTCTTCCGGGGTTTTCACCATAACCACCAATACATCGGCACTGGTGGAGTAGTTGTTGATGATGTAGGCGTTGTCCTTGTTGTAGCGGGAATCTGCACGCAACTCCGGCGCACCCTGGTCAAGGTCACCTACTTTCAGGTCTTGCTTGTAGTACAAGCCAAGGCCCAGGCCGATCACGGCAATCAGCAGGGAAATCGGTGCCACACCCGGGTGGGAGAAGTAAGACATAACCCGCCATTTGCGGTCCTGCTTGTCGCCGTGGTTCTGCACATGGCGCACACCGCCCTTGGAAATGCCGATGTAAGACATGATCAGTACATGCAGCACCAGGTTGGTGATGATTACAAACGCCACACCCAGGCCGGCGGCAACGGCGAGGTCACGGATAACGTCGATTTCGATGAACACCAGGGTCAGGAAGCCCATGGCGTCGGAAATCAGCGCCAGCATGCCCGGGATATACAGGGCACGGAATGCCAGGCGGGCTGCAGTTACAGCATCAAAGCCCTTGGCCGCTTCCACAGCCATGGCGTTAACAATCTGTACGCCGTGGCTGATACCGATCGCAAACACCAGGAACGGCACCAGCACCGAGTACGGATCCAGTCCATAGCCCAGAAGCCGGAGGGTACCCAGCTGCCAGAACACAGCGATGATGGAGGTCAGCACCGGGATCAGCGTGCCGGCGATGCAGCGGGAGTACCAGAACAGCAGCAACGTGGTCAGCAGGATGGTAATGCCGGCAAACCAGGCAATGGAACCGATACCTTCAATCAGGTCGCCCACTTTCTTGGCAAAGCCAACAATGTGGATGCTGATTTCCGGGTTCTGCTCCTGGTATTTGCTGCGAATCTTTTCTTCCAGCTCTTTGGAGAACGCGGCGTAATCCAGCGGCTCGCCGGTTTCCGGGTTGGTCTCGTACAGCGGCGCGTACACAATCGTGGAACGGAAGTTGTCTGAAATCAGGCGCCCTACTTCGTTCGAACGCAGTACGTTCTGGCGCAACTGCTCAAGACTCTCGCGGGTGCCGTCGTAGGTGTCCGGAATCACGGTACCACCCTGGAAGCCCTGCTCGGTCACTTCCACCCAACGTACGTTGGAGGTCCAGAGAGACTTCAGGCCGGAACGGTCAACACCGTTCAGGTAGAACATCTCGTCGGTAATCTGCTTCAGGGTTTCCATGTATTCGGCGGTAAAGATGTCGCCGTCTTCCACCGCAACCGCAATACGCACGAAGTTACCCAGGTTTTCCAGGTCGTCCCGGTGTTCGAGCATATTCACAATGTACGGATGCTCGAGAGGAATCATCCGCTCGAAGCTGGCGTCTGGCTGGATCTTCACGGCGTTGTAGCCGAGGAACAGCGTCAGCACAAAGAACGCGATAAGAATCAGCGCCCGGTTATTAAAAATCAAACGCTCAAGGAACGGCTCCGCCTTGGGCGTTGTCAGGTAATGTTCACCCCTGTCATGCATCGGGTCAGACATTAAAAAACCCCTCTATCCATTAAATCCGTTGATGCCACACCAGGGCGTTGTTACAGGTCCCGGCCGCGGGAATCGGTGATCATCACACCGCCCTCGCCTACCAGAAGAAGATTGGTTCCGCTCAGTGGAACCACACCCATGACACCCTCCCGGTCGTTCCGGAAGTGCGCGCGGAAACTTTCGCCACCATTACTGCTCATCAGCACCGCGCCGCTGTTACCCACCAGGGTGACCCGGCCATCGTCTGCAACCGAACCGTTGTTCAGGGTGGTGCCGCCTTCGTTAGCAACCATGGTCCAGCTGCGGCCCAGATCCGTCGATAACATGGTGTTGCCGCGAAGACCGAAGGCCAGCACTTCATTTACCTTGCCGGTACCCATCACGCCGAACAGTGAGCCATCGTAGGGGCTCTCGCGCCGCTCCCAGGTGTCACCGTTATCTACGGACACATGCACCTGGCCGGCTTCGCCCACGATCACCAGCCCACCACCGGTTACCCGGGCTACGCTGTTCAAATGGAAGTTCTGCGGGTTGCTAAGCTGCGGGCCCCAGTCTTCCCAGGTTTCACCGCCATCCTGCGTGCGCAGGACCATTCCGTAGGCACCCACCACGAAACCGTGCTGGTCGTCTTCAAACCACACATCCAGTAACGGGTTAACCGGGCCGATTTCCATGTCTGCCTGCACGTTCTCCAGGGCAAAGAACAGGTCATCCAGCGCCCATTCCAGGTCGCCCTTTTCGGCTTCCGGAGCCTGTTCGATACGCTCCTCCATCGCAGCAATCTGCTCTTCCCGGCTTTCGATCACCAGCTCGGCCGCCTGCAGGCCATCGAACTGCAGCTGCCAGGTAGCCCCGGCATCCCCGGAATGCAGCACCGCACCGCTGTGGCCAACAACCCAGCCGCTGCTGTCGCTGCCAAAATCCACGGCGTTCAGCGTCACCGATACAGGCACCTCGGCCTGGGTCCAGGTTTGCCCTTCATCATCGGAGTAAATCACATGCCCGCGCTCGCCAACGGCAACAATGCGGTCACCCGCACGGGTGGCGTCGTTGAGCAGGGATTCCGGAGCCAGGTCCGACATTAAAGCCGGGGTCTCGATGATATCTGTCAGCGCAAACGCCGCAGGTGCTGCCAATGCCATGGACAGGCCAAGACAGGCAGAACCCAGTGTCTCGCACATGAACCTATTAGCCATTCAGATTGCCTTTACGTTGGTTAGATCAGAAAGCTGCCGGCGCGGGCCTGAGCCCGCGCCAAAACTCAGCGTACACTTCGTCTGCGCAGGGAAGCCGGCGAGAAGTAACGCTTGCTGGGCACGTCGTCAGTGAACACTCGGGTGTTGGGTTCTTCGGTATCCAGGCCCAGAACATGGTAACGACGGGCCTGCAGGTCGTGGTACACGTCCAGTGCTGTCCACACACCCGGCATGTCGTAATAGTTCTTAGCGATACCCATGGTTACGCGCCAGAGCTCACCACGGCCGTCGTACTGGTCGAGCAGCAGAGTGTTCCAGCTGTCGGCATCGACATAGAAACGACGCTTGGCGTAGATGTGGCGCTCACCATCCTTGAGGGTGGCTTCAACCACGTGCACCCGGTGCAATTCCCAGCGGGTAAGGTCAGGATTCAGGTGGGAAATACCCAGAATCTCGGAATACGGAGTGCCCTTTTCGCCAATCTTGTAGTTGTTGTAGGGCACGTAGATTTCCCGCATCCCTTCGTAATTCCAGTTATAGCGATCCATGGCACCGTTGAAAATATCGGTGTCGTCGGCCGTCCGAAGGTTATCGGCCGCCGCGATCGGGGAGTCGTAACCCAGGTTGGGTGCCCGGCGCACACGGCGCTGCCCGGCGTTATAACCCCAGCCATTACGGGGGCTGACAATCTGGTTCAGGGTTTCATGAACCAGGATCGCACCACCGGCAAGGCGAGGCGGAGACTGGGTGAAAGACAGGTAGTAGAAAATGATGTTATCGAGGTCTTTTTCGCTGCCTTCAGGGCTGTAGAAGTTGAAAAAGGCTTCCTGCTGGGACGTCACCAGGCCGTAATCCCCGTTGGGCTGCACGGCCACTTCACTGGAACGACGGGTCAGGGATATACCGCGCCAGCGGGTCAGGTGGTTCCAGATCACCTGCCAGGCTTTTTCTTCGTTATTGCCATGCAGGATCGGGAAAGGATAGCCACCGAAGGCGCCATCAAGGCCTTCAGCCTCACCAACCACTTCCGCATTCACTGCGTTCTTGCGGGTGTTCTCGGCAACCCAGTCAGGAACCGCATGGGTACGGCGGGACTGGTAAACCGGAATCTGAAAGGTCGTCGGGTAGGTTTCAAACATGGCCTTCTGGCCATCGGTCAGGTGCTCGCTGTACTGGTCCATGTTGGACGCATTTATGGTGAACAGCACCTGGTCATTCGGAAACGGGTTGATATGGTGCTGGCCACTGCCCTGATAGCCGGCCGGAGGCTCTGTCAGGCCACCGTCCCACGCCGGGATGGTGCCATCGGCGTTTCCGGCCTTGACCGAACCGAAAGGGGTCAGGTCATTACCCAGCCGTGCTGCTTCTGAAGCAGACACAGCCGCGTAAACGGGGGATGCGGCGAAGGAAGCTGCCAGCAGCCCACCCAAAAGAACGTTTTTGTTGTATCTCATTGTGCAACCTTTCCGTCTGGAAGCCTCTGTCGGGCTTTATTGTTATGGTCTGATGCAATCGCAGACTTTCCAACAGATTAGCCGATTGAGCAACATTGTCTATCGACCGAAAGTGCGATTTTGTATCAGGGTGTGACGACGGTGGAAAAAACACATACAGATACACAGCCAGCGCGGGCCCGCGCGCCTGGCACGGGCCCCGCCAGCAGATCAGCCTGCCAGGCTCTTGTGCACAACTTCGTAAAGGTCACGGGACAGGTTATCTTTGTCCCGGATGCCTTCCAGTGCCGCTTTCATCTGGCTGGAGTAGGCAGGTGCGAACCTCCGCCAGCGCGTTAACGGCGTCACCAGGCGTGAGGCAATCTGCGGGTTGCTGTCATCCAGGCGGCAAACCTGCCCGGCCAGGAACTGATAGCCACTGCCATCAGGATTATGGAACGCCGCCAGGTTCTGGCCGGCAAATACACCCACTACGGAGCGCACCTTGTTCGGGTTTTTCCAGTCAAAGGCCGGATGCTCCAGCAGCTGCAGGATGTGTGGCAGCTGGCCGGCCTGGCCGCTGGACGCCTGTACCGAGAACCAGAGCTCCACCACCTGCGGATCATCGCTGAAGCGCTGGTAGAAGCTCTCGAGGGCCTGCTCACGATCTGCTGCAAAGCCGGAATTGACCAGCGCCCGCAAGGCACCCAGGCGATCCGTCATATTGTCTGCACTGCGGAACTGCTCTAACGCCAGCTCCCGGGCCCGCTCATCGTCAATACTCATCAACCAGCCCAGTGCCGTATTACACAGGCTGCGACGGGCAATGGCATCCGGGCCCAGCTGGTAATCGCCCTGCTCCCGGTTGCGCTGGTAACAGGCCAGCAGGTCATCTTTCAGCTCTTGTGCCAGGTGCTTCAACACCCGCTCCCGGGCCGCGTGGATAGCCGGCACATCGGCCTGCTCCGCCAGTTCTACCAGGTAGGCTTCCGACGGCAGCAACAGCATCTTGGCCACCAGCGCCTGGTCCAGAGAGGCATCGTTCAGCAATTTACGGTAGGCATCCGCCAGCCGCGGCTCAACCTCGGCCTGCTCCGGCGTACCCACCAGAGACTGGATAACATCCACGGCCAGGCGCTGGCCCGCATCCCAACGATTGAAGCCGTCCGGATCGTGGCTCATCAGGAACAACAGCTGTTCCCGGCTCCACGGATACTGCACCCGCACCGGCGCCGAGAAATCCCGCAGCAGGGACGGCACCGGCCGTTCAGCCAGGCCATGGAATTCGAAACGGTGCTCGGCCTCAGTCAGCTCCAGCACCCGCTCCAGCGGGCCGTCCTGTTCGCCAGCGCTGATATTCAGCGGCAACGGCTGGCCTTTGCTGTCGAGCAGGCCCATGGCGAACGGAATGTGCTGAGGCTTCTTGCCGGTCTGCCCCGGCGTGTCGGGAATGTTCTGGCGGATGGTCAGGCCATACACACCCTTATCCGCATCGTAGTCATCTTCCACGCTAACCACCGGCGTGCCTGCCTGTTCGTACCACAACCGGAACTGGCTCAGGTCGCGGCCGGACGCATCTTCCATGGCCTTGACGAAATCATCCGTGGTCACCGCCTGGCCATCGTGGCGCTCGAAGTACAGATCACTGCCCTTGCGGAACAGTTCGTCGCCAAGCAGGTTGTGAATCATCCGTACCACTTCCGCCCCTTTCTCGTAGATGGTCAGGGTGTAGAAGTTGGAGATCTCCATGTATGACGCGGGCCGCACCGGATGGGCCATGGGGCCGGCATCTTCCGCGAACTGTGCGGTGCGCAACAGGGTAACGTCTTCAATGCGCTTGACCGTTGGCGATCCCATGTCGGCGGAGAACTGGGAATCCCGGAATACCGTAAAGCCCTCTTTCAGGCTCAGCTGGAACCAGTCCCTGCAGGTAACCCGGTTGCCGGACCAGTTGTGGAAGTACTCGTGGGCGACAATGGCTTCGATACGCTGGAAGGTGGCGTCGGTCGCCGTGTCCTGGCTGGCCAGCACGCAGGACGAGTTGAAAATATTCAGCCCCTTGTTTTCCATGGCCCCCATGTTGAAATCATCCACCGCCACGATCATGAAGATATCCAGGTCGTATTCGCGGCCGTAGACGTCTTCATCCCAGCGCATGGAGCGCTTGAGGGCGTCCATGGCGAAATCGCACTTCTGCGCGTTGCGGGGCTCCACGTACATTCGCAGGTCAATGTTACGGCCGGAACAGGTGGTGAAGGTGTCTTTTTTCTCTACCAGGTCTCCGGCGACCAGCGCGAACAGATAAGCCGGCTTGGGGAACGGGTCTTCCCAGGTGACAAAGTGGCGGCCGTTTTCGAGCTCGCCCTGCGCTACCGGGTTGCCGTTAGACAACAGTACCGGGTAAGCGCCTTTATCGGCTTCAATCCGGGTGCGGAACCGGGCCATCACATCCGGGCGATCCGGGTAGAAGGTAATGCACCGGAAGCCCTCGGCCTCGCACTGGGTACAGAACATTCCGGACGACTTGTACAAACCTTCCAGCCGGGTATTGTTCTGCGGCTCGATCCAGGTAACCACCTGCAATTCGAATTGCGCCGGTACCGAAGGCACGATCAGCGCATCGCCACGGTCTTCGAAATCACCGGCAGCCAGCGCTGAGCCATTCAGCGCCACCGACTCCAGCTTCAGGCTGTCGCCGTGCAGGAACAGGGGGGCACCGGCCTCCGCAGACTCAGGGTTACGACGCACAGACAGGGTGCTGTGCACCCGGGCGCCGTCTTCAAACAATTCGAAACGCAGATCCACGTGGTCAACCAGATACGCAGGAACCTTGTATTCACTCAGGTAAATGGTTTGTGGCTGGTTGGTTCGCATTCATACTCTCCAGACAAAAGACATGGCGGGCTCAGTCGAGAACCCGGAACCGGACTTCATAGCCGGTAAATTTGCGGATATTGATCACCCCGGTGTCCAGCATCAGGTACTGCCCTTTGATACCTTCAAGCAGCCCTTCCACTTCCGGCGTTTTATCCAGATTATGGGTTTTCACTTTCGCCGGCCATACCTGAACCGGATAACCCAGCCCAAGTGAGGCCTCGTCCACAATCCGGATGCTGTCTTCGCCGTGCTCTGCACGCAATTGCGCCAGGTCGTCTTCGATCAGCTCCAGGATTCTCTGGCGCTCCTGAGCCAGGTCCAGCTCCGGCACATTGCCCTTGAGCATGGCCCGCCAGTTGGTGCGATCGGCCACATGGCTCTTGCACGCCACTTCTACCAGCCCGGAAAGGTACCGGCTGGAAACCCGCAGCATGGGGATCGCCGTCACCGCGCCCTGGTCAATCCAGCGCGTAGGCACTTGCGAGCCCCGGGTAATACCCACCTTCAGGCCACTGGAATTGGCCAGGTACACCACGTGCTCCACCATGCAGTTGGCTTCGCCCCATTCCGGCTCCCGGCAGGTGCCCAGGTGAAAATGGCACTTTTCCGGGCTCATGATGCAGCTGTCACAAGCTGCCAGCTTGCGGAAGCAGGGGTAACAATAGCCCTGGTTGAAACTCTTCTTGGTGGTGCGATCGCAATGGATACAGCGGATCACGCCATCAAAATCCAGCCGGACCTTGCGCCCTACCAGATCATTCAGCGGAATGCGGGTATCGCCCACCGCCAGGGTATAGGCTACCGGGTCGCCGGCTTCGGCCGGCATCTTGCGAAGACGGCCGGTTACATCAATGGAGTCGCTCAAACCTTGACCTCTACAAACTGATCCGGATCGACATCATCGTTGCCCTGGCGATCCTTGCGGAACTGCACAGACGGGTCACAGGCGGTACCCGCCTTTTCACCCCGGTCGAGGTAGCCGACACGCTGTTCTTCCGGCACCTTGTGCTTTTCTTCGTAATAGATCACCGCTTCCAGGCTGATTTCCCGCTGCTCACGGGTCATGGCACGGCCGTCCGGCCACTTGCCCAGCTCAATCGCCTGTTTCAGATTGCGGTACACGTTCGGATCCAGCCGCTCGATCAACTCTTCGTAGGTCATTGCCCACCTCCTGAAAATTTGTTCATTGAAAAATCGGCAAATCCGTTTGACAGACGCAAATGATAACAATTATCATTAATTCACCAAATGACAGACGGTCGTATCATTTGGTCTCTCTCATCAGGAGCTAAAACGCTCTTTTTATGCCCCACCTTCCGGTGGGGCTTTTTTTTTGGTTTATCGCCAGCGCTTGCCCCGCAAGGGCGACAACGCGGCCACCAGCAACCCTGCCACAAAACCGCCCAGATGGGCTTCGTTGGCCATGCGGCCAAGGCCAAGCATTTCCGGCAACGGCGTAAAGCCGATCACCATCCACACCAGCGCAAAGGTCACCAGTGCCGGCGGGAACTGGAAACGCGGGCGCCTGCGCTGGCTCATCCAGCAGTAACCCAGAATGCCGTACACCACACCGGACAAGCCACCAAACAGCGGGCCGGACACCAGGTACTGCAGGCCATTGGACAGCAGGCTTGCCACCACAAACAGCACCGCCAGCCGGGCACGGCCGTCTATCCACTCAATCTGACTGCCCAGAAACCACAACATCACCGAGTTGAAGATGATGTGGGTCCAGCTGAAGTGCAGGAAATCCGGGGTAATCAGCCGCCACACCTGGCCACTGGCCAGGGACGCCGACAGCGCCTCCAGGCGGCCAGCCAGCGAGCTGAACACCTCCCAACTGAATGGCCGGGGATCCACAAACATCAGGTTTGCCGCCAGGGCGTTCTGGCCCATGCCGGTAAACCACACCATCACCACCGCGATCACTATGGTTGCGATCACAAACGGGGCGTGGCGAGGCGCGGGCTGCCAGCGGCCGTCCGGGGTAATCGGGTAAGACCTTTCGTTATCCACCTGCTCTCCCCGCCTCAGCGTGCCACACTGTCTTCACTGGTGGGATAATCCGGCTGTTCCGGCCGGTCTACATCCACCCAGACAAACTTGTCTTTCGACAGCACGTCTTCGCCGTCCATCCGGTACGCCACCAGCTTGCCGTACTTCACCGCACTGTAATCGATACAGGCCACATTGGTCTTCAGCGGCGCCGGCTTGCCATCCATCCAGTAATGGCCCACAAACACCGGGGGCGCATCCAGCGGATAGGTGATCAGCTGCCGGTACTCGGCATCCGTCAGCTCCATACGGGCCACTTCCGGGGGCAGCGGGTCTGGCTGGAACACCACGTCGGCGTAGGTTTTCGGATCATCGGCCCAGAACTTGGTGCGGAAGAATTCCCGTACATAACCGTCCTTGCCGGTAATCGACATGCCTTCCGGCAAGCGCAGGTCGGTTCCCCGCAGCAAGGTATCCATCACCTGCCCGGCAAACGACTCGATCGCTGCAGAGGCATGCAGGAAGTCCTCATCAATGCAGGCTCCGCCCTGGTTTTGCCTGAACTTGTCGATCAGGTCCTGGTCCCAGCACGCATGCACCACCCGGAAATCCTCATCGTCGATGAACAGCGGAATGGTATAGAACCATTCCAGGAATTCATTCCACTCATGAGGATACGCATCAAACTGCTCAAGGGTTTCCTTGATCAGCCGGTCATGCCGCGGGTTGTGCTCCCGAAGGAACTGCTTGCCACTGCCCGGGCGGGCCCGGGTGCAGTAACCCAGCGCATTGTACTCATGGTTGCCCATGACAATACGGGCAGCGCCATGCTCCACCATATCCCGCACCAGGTGCAGGGCCTCGCGGATGCGCGGGCCGCGGTCGATAATGTCACCAATAAAAATTGCCTGCCGCTTCGGGTGCCGGTAAACCCCGTTCACCTTGCGGTAGCCCATCTGATCCAGCAGCCGCTGCAGCGTATTAGCGCAACCGTGGATGTCGCCGATAATGTCGTAACCCGCCATACTCAACTCGCTGTAATCGTGCTTGCCCAGCCCAGCTTGTCACGGCAGGTGGCGTAGAAGTTGTGGTCGGTGGGGTGAATCAGCCGAACCTTGAAGGGCTTCTTGGTGATGCGAATGATGTCACCCGGCGCACAGGAAATGTTCATCTGGCCATCGAAACTGATCTGCGGATAGGTTTCGTTGGTCTCGCCGATCACCAGTTTGATCTCGCTCTTGCCATCCACCACGATCGGGCGACTGCTGAGGGTATGGGGGAACATGGGCACCAGCACCACGGCATCCAGCTTGGGATGCATAATCGGACCGCCGGCAGACAGTGAATAAGCCGTCGAACCGGTGGGCGTGGCTACAATCAGGCCGTCAGAGCGCTGGCTGTAAACAAAGTGGCCGTCGATAAACAGGTCGAAGCCGATCATCCGGGTAGACTTGCCCGGGTGCAGCACCACGTCATTCAGGGCAGAGCCATAGCCAAGAGGCTGGCCGTTGCGCTCTACGTGGCCGTCCAGCAGAAACCGGGATTCTTCGATGTAGTCACCGGCCAGCACCTGGGCCAGCCGCTCTTCTAGGTCGTTGGGGGAGATATCGGTCAGAAATCCGAGGCGACCCCGGTTAACACCCAGCAACGGAATCTTGGCCTTGGCCATTTCCCGGGCGGCACCCAGCAAACTACCGTCACCACCGACCACGATTACCAGGTCACAGATTTCACCCAGGAGCTTCTTGCTGGCCACCTGCAGGCCGTGGCCCGGAATCATGGTCGCGGTGTCTTCTTCGATAATGACGTGGTAGTTGTTTGCGGTCAGGTACTGTTTCAGCTGGCGCAGCGACTCAACTACCTTGACGCTGCCCATGCGCCCGATAATCCCGATATTCCTGAACTGGTCCATGAAGTATCCCGTGGTGTCTGAATGAGACGAACAGACCCACAGTTTAACGAAACTCGGGCGGATACTGAAAAAACTTCGCGGGATCAGGCTTTATGCTGTTCGCAGCGGTCGTCTTTGCCGGCCTCGAAATCCGCCGGCTGGGACACTCTCATGATCGGTTCACCGCACGCATTGCCGTCGGTATCGGCATGGTTGCACACCGGGTTTTCATAGTGGGCCAGCCACTCCCGGTAGGCGGCCTCGTTCATGCCGCACTGGTCAGCGGCGTAGGCCTGGGGATTGGCAAAGTAAGTTTCGATATCATCGTACGGCAGTGTAATGTGGCCGACACCCGGGTGATAAGCCACCAGGAACACCACCTGGTTTCGCAACTGTTCCAGCAGCGAATCTTCCGGCACTTCGCGATTTCTGAGTTCCTGGTTTTCCTGTTCGAGGGCAACCAGCCTTTCCTCCCGCAGCTCCAGCTCCCGCTCCTTGCGCTCCAGCTGCTCCCTCAGCAGGACCGTTTCGGCATCCGATTTGCCGCCCTCAACGTCGGGCCCTGCTTCCGGATCGGCCGGGGCCTCTTTACCCAGCTGCTCCTGTAGCGCGAGGTATTGCTCATTACGCTCCTGCAGGCGATTCTTGAGCTGCTCCTTACTGACCCGAAGCCGTTCGTACTTCTGGTCCAGCTCGGTCATCTCCGAACGCAAAGCCTGCATCTCCAGGCGATGGTCACGCTGCAGGTCAGACACTGCATCCCGGTGCACGCTCTGCAGGGTTTTGATGCGCAGCCGTTGCTCCCGAAGCACCTGGGCCAGGCGGGCACGTTCGATATCGACACGCTCGTCGGTGGCCGCAGACGACGAATTCACCAGAACAGGGATATTCTCTTCTGCCGGCTCGGCCTGGCGGAAATGCAGGGTATTGGCTTCAACAGCCTTGCGAATCGAGTGGAAATGGTTGCTGCCCGGGGTCATATCCGGGTCCCAGAGTTCCTCTGCAAAAGCAGGGTCCGGACACTGGCTGCGACACACCAGGCGGATAGCGCCACCGCCCAGGTCTGGGCCCTTGGCACCCTTTTCCGCCAGCGCTTCGATGGGCACGTTCCAACTGCTGTCTGCGCGGCCTTCTTCGTCAAACCAGATCCGGAAGAACACCAGGGACGCCACCGTCAGGTCCGGATTGAGATTGACCAGCACGGCGCGCACATCGGTTTCGGCAAGGTCCGAAAGCCCAACATAGCCATCCAGGAAGGCACCAAACTCCGACCAACGCATCTGCCGGGAAACCTGGCTACCATCCATCAAGAAGACAGCTGAGTTACCCTCGGCTGCCTGGGCGGCACTGACCATCAACCTTCTCCATGCTTGTAACTTGTTATTCGAACGACAGGGCCGGCCCGAGGGTTCCCTACCCCCTTGCCGGATTTCCATAGTCTAGCCAGACCGGCCCCAAAACACAGAGAAAAACTGCAACGATTTGTGATCAGATCTCCGCTGCCAGGCGGCTGCCCTGGTCAATTGCCCGCTTAGCATCCAGCTCGGCGGCAACATCGGCACCACCAATCAGGTGCACCGGCAGGCCTGCGGCTTCAAGGCCTGCCTGCAGTTCGCGCAAGGGTTCCTGGCCGGCACACACGATGATGGTATCCACCGGCAGCAGTTTGTCTTCGCCCTGCTCTGCGCCCTTGGGCGTAACCGTGATGTGCAGGCCTTCGTCGTCAATCTTGCGGTAAGAGACACCCGGAACCATCTGCACATTGCGGTTCTTCAGGGATGTACGATGAATCCAGCCGGTGGTCTTGCCCAGGTTCTTACCGACCTTGGACGCCTTGCGCTGCAGCAGGAACACTTCACGGGCCGGGGCCGGGACTTCCGGCTGCACGCCCTGAATACCACCACGATGCGCCACGGTCAGGTCGACACCCCACTCTTTCATAAAGTGTTCGGTGTTCAGGGACGGCGATTCGCCCTGGTGCACAATGAATTCGGACACGTCAAAGCCGATACCACCGGCACCGATTACCGCGACACGCTGACCCACCGGCTTGCGACCCATCAGGGCATCCAGGTAACCGATCACCTTCGGATGGTCGATACCTTCGATATCGGGGGTACGAGGCTCGACACCGGTGGCCATAACCACTTCATCAAAGCCACCGGCTTTCAGGTCGTCTGCACTGACCCGAGTGTTCAGGCGAACATCCACGCCGTGCTTATCGAGCATCACCCGGAAATAACGCAGGGTTTCGTAGAACTCTTCCTTACCCGGAATCCGCTTGGCCACGTTGAACTGGCCGCCAATCTCGCTGCCGTCATCGAACACCGTCACCTTGTGGCCACGCTCTGCGGCTACGCTGGCAAAGGCCAGGCCAGCGGGGCCTGCACCCACCACCGCGATGGATTTGGGCTGGGCAGTTTTCACATAGGTCAGCAGGGTTTCGTTACAGGCGCGCGGGTTCACCAGGCAGGTGGTGAGCTTGCCGCTGAAGGTGTGGTCCAGGCAGGCCTGATTACAGCCGATGCAGGTGTTGATTTCCTCGGCACGGTCTTCGGCTGCTTTCAGTACCAGCTCGGCATCCGCCAGGAACGGCCGGGCCATGGAGACCATGTCGGCATCGTCCTCAGCCAGGATCTTCTCGGCCACGTCCGGCATATTGATCCGGTTGGTAGTCACCAGCGGAATGCTTACCTCGCCTTTCAGGTGGGCGGTTACCTTGGTAAAGGCACCGCGGGGTACCGAGGTGGCAATGGTCGGCACGCGGGCTTCGTGCCAGCCGATACCGGTGTTAATGATACTGGCGCCGGCTTTTTCGATTTCCTTGGCCAGCTGCACCACTTCTTCCCAGGTGCTGCCGTCTTCGATCAGGTCCAGCATGGACAGGCGGTACACAATAATAAAGTTCTCACCCACCCGCTCACGCACACGGCGCACGATTTCAATCGGCAGGCGAATGCGGTTTTCATAGCTGCCACCCCACTGGTCGGTGCGGTGGTTGGTGTGTTTGACGATGAACTGGTTAATGAAATAACCCTCGGAGCCCATAATCTCGACGCCGTCGTAGCCGGCGCGCTGGGCCAGGGCGGCACAGTTCACGTAGTCGTCAATCTGCTTCTGGATACCCGCTTCATCAAGTTCTTTGGGCTTGAACGGGTTGATGGGTGCCTGGATAGCAGAGGGCGCTACCAGCTCCGGAGAATAGGCATAACGGCCAGCATGCAGGATCTGCATACAGATCTTGCCATCGGCCTCGTGCACGGCCTGGGTGATCACCTTGTGCTTGTCAGACTCTTCCTCGGTGCTCATCTTGGCCGCGTGCTGGAACACCGCGCCTTCGCTGTTGGGGCCGATGCCGCCGGTCACAATCAGACCAACGCCGCCACGGGCACGCTCGGCATAGAATGCCGCAAGCCGGTCGAAACCACCCTTCACTTCCTCAAGGCCCGTGTGCATGGAGCCCATCAGGGTGCGGTTGCGAAGCTTGGTAAAGCCCAGGTCCAGGGGTTCAAGCAGGTGCGGGTACTTGCTGGTGCCAGGTGTTGCGGTCATTGCGGTGCTCCTCATCGGATTATCAGGCGGGATGTCGAGGCTCCCGTTGTTATGGGCCTACACTACCCAGCACCGAAGGCGCCAACAATATCCAAACCAAACATTTTATTATCTTTAAATAACAGCAATAATACCGGCATGCCTGAAAATACACCCCCTAAGCAGAACGCCCTCGGCGATATCAGCCTGCTGTATGCGGCAGTACTGCTGCGCGCAACCGAAGCCGAAGGCGGCAATATCGACAAACTGAAAGCGAGGTTCCGGCTGGATGATGCTGCACTGGCCTCGGCTGATGCCCGCATCAGCATCCCCCGTTTTATGCGTCTTGGCCATGCTGCCATCACCGCAACCGGCAATCCCGCCCTGGGCCTGCGCATGGGCGCCCTGACTCGGCCGGTGGACGCCGGCATGGCCGGACTGGCCGCAGAAACTGCCAGCTCGGTGCGCCAGGCCTTCCGTAGCCTGATTCGCTATTCCCTGCTCACCAGCCAGAATTCCCGGGGCGAACCCTCGGTCGATGAATTGCAGCGTACCGTGCGCTTCTACTCGATCCAGCCCTACAACCCGTACAACTACTTTGTGGTGGATTCCATACTGGCCGCCTGGACCCAACTGGCCCGGCATATCACCGGCCGCTACGACGTGCTGGAAAAGGTATGGATAGAGTATCCATCCATTGGCCTGGACGACGTGTTCGAAAGCTGGTTTCGCTGCCCGGTAGAGTTCGGCGCCCGGGAAAACGCCATCCGCTTCAAGGAAAGCGTGTGGCGACAAAGCCCGTCCCAGGCCCATGAGGGCATGTACGAGAAGCTGTCAGGAGTCTGTGAACGGGAGCTGCGGCAAATCCGCAAAGGCTGGAGCGTGGCCGACCGGGTGCGCCATCTGTTAACCCCCCTGCTGCGGGGTGAAACACCTACGCTGGAAACACTGGCGGCCCGGCTGGGCACCACGGCCTGGACCCTGCAACGGCAACTGAGCGCCGAGGGTACCGGGTTCCGGCAACTGCTGGACGACACCCGCAAACAACTGGCAGAGGATTACCTGAAGGAAACCGATACATCACTGGCGGAAATTGCCTGGCTGCTGGGCTTTGCCAACCCGCCGGCCTTTCACAAGGCATACCAGCGCTGGCACGGAACAAGCCCGGGCGAACGGCGAAAACAAATCAGCTCAGATAGCTGAGAAAAAGCTGGAAATAAAAAGGGGATATCGAAAACAAGGGGGAGGAGATAAATGGCGGAGCGGACGGGACTCGAACCCGCGACCCCCGGCGTGACAGGCCGGTATTCTAACCAACTGAACTACCGCTCCGCGCGGCGTGCCTGAGCTGTCTTGCGACTGCTCTGTGACAACGAGGGCGCATTATAACGACGCCCCCGTTTATGTCAACGCTTTTGAAGAACTTTTTTCAGATTTTCAGAAAACCGCCTTACATGGCGTCGACCATCACATCCTTGGTCTGGGCGGTTTTACGGTACTCGATCGGCGTCATGCCAGACCAGCGCTTGAACGCACGGTAAAACGTGCTGGGCTCGGAGAAACCGGTCAGATACACGATCTCGTCGATGGACTCGTCGGTGGTTGCCAGCAGCTGTCGGGCCAGCCGGTAGCGGAAATCCGCCAGCACCTGGTTGAAACTGGTTTCAGCTTCGGTCAGCCGGGTGCGCAGGGTTCTGGGCTTGATACCCAGCCGTTCGGCCACCGCATCCAGTGTCACCTCACCGCTGTCCAGCAGCTCGGCAATAATCCGCTCCACCTGCCCTACGATGTCTTTCTTCTCGAGCCTCGCTACCTGCTCACTGGCAAAACGCTCGTGCAGGGCCAGCAGTTCCGGCTCGGCATGGGGCGAGGCATAGGACAGAATTTCCACCGGGAAGTACAGACGGTTTTCACGGGCGCCGAACACCACATCACAACCGAGCACTTCCTTTGCGTGGTCGATACCTTTTTCCCGCTCATGCTCGAACTCGATGCGGGAGGGATAAAAACGGCCATCGGTGATGGATTTGAAGAAGGTAATCAAGCCCTGCACAAAACACTCGTTGAAGTGCCGCAGCCGGCTGACTTCTTCCGAGGCTGCATCCAGCACCATGCAGGCTTCGTCGCCTTCCACAAAGAAATCGGTATTGGCCGCATCACTCAGCAGGCGCTGATAGTTCTGGGCCCGGCGAAGACCTTCGCCAAAGGTGGGGCTACTCAGGAACAGGTATTCCAGTACCTGCCCTTTGTAGGCCGGCAACAGTGGCCCCAGGTGCAGGCCAACATCTTCATCACCGGATACATCTTCAACCGCCTGCCAGAAATACAGCTGGGCATTGTGGGGAGTTCGGAGCTGATCGGTATAAACATACTGCTCGTCTACACCCAGACGGCTGAAAATAGCATTGGTATCAATGCCCTTTTTCTTCATCGCCTCATAAATCAGGCGCAGCATCACGCCCGCATCACGTAGTTCCTGCATAGAGTCCCGCTTTTTTATTTATCAGTTACCACTTTGACCCACCGGACAGGGTCCGGAGCACGCCGGGTCAATGCCACCTCTGGCCGGGTTTGCCAGACTTTCGTCGTACATTAGAGCATATCAGGCCACGCACGCACAGTTGTACCTGAAACCATTAATAATCGGGAGAAAGCCTTAATGCCGGATTCACTGGTCTACCACAGCGCACCGCCGGCCTTGCTGCCACTGTATGGCAAGGCCCTGCTGCCCAAACAACACAAGCCGGGCGAGCAAACCCGCATTCCGGACCTGCAGGCAGACCTGCTGGGGATTGCCACCAACACTCCGGCCCTGAAAACCTATCAGCGCATATGCGGGTTCAAGCCTGGCTCCCGGGCCCCTATTACCTGGCCTCACATCCTGGCGTTTCCCCTGCACCTGAAGCTGCTGACGGAAAAATCCTTCCCCCTGCCCTTGCTGGGGCTGGTGCACCTGCGCAACACCATCATCCAGCATCGCCCGGTCAGTGCCGGCGAAAACCTGGATATCCGGGTAACGCTGGGCAACCAGCAGCGCACAGACAGGGGCATGGAGTTCGACCTGATTACCGAAGCCCGGGCCGCCGGCAAGCTGATCTGGGAAGAAACCAGCACTAACCTGTTCCGGATGGCCGGCCAGGGAACCTCCGGAGGCAGGAAGAATCCCCCGCAACCGGACCATTACCCGTTCTTTGAAGCCATCAAGGCGCCGGAAAGCATCGGCCGGCAATATGCGAAGGTATCCGGTGACCGCAACCCCATCCACATGCATGCCTTGAGTGCCCGGGCTTTCGGTTTTCCGCGGGCGATTGCCCATGGCATGTGGAGCAAGGCCCACGCACTGGCGCTGTTGGAACAACAGGAAGGCTGGCAGTCAGGGCCGGTGAAGGTCAGCTGCCAGTTCAAGAAGCCGCTGTTCCTGCCCGGCACCGCGCAGCTGAACTGGCGCACCGGGGCAGACGGCTGGGACTATCAGATTCTGAATGCCAAGGGAGACGCGCCCCACCTTACCGGGCGCATAGACTGGCTATAAGGGGGTCAGGCTTCGTCAGGGGTGCAGGGTGCGCCCTCGGCGCCTGCAATGGGCAACACAAACCAGAAACAGGCACCACCGCCTTCCGGGCGCTGGTAACCGATATCGCCACCCTGGGCCTGCATCAGCGAGCGACAGGTAGCAAGGCCAATGCCCATGCCATCTTCCTTGGTGGTGTAGAACGGGTGGAACAGCTTGTCCTCGGCCTCTTCCGGCACACCGACACCGTGGTCACGCACCTCTACCCGAACGCACTGCTCACCACAACGCCGTGCTGAAACCTCCACAGGCTGGGACGAGCCGGCACTGCGGGTTGCCTCCAGGGCGTTGCGGATCAGGTTCAGGGCCACCTGCTGCACCTGGATGGGGTCTGCCAGTACACCCGGCAGATCGTCGTCTATCCGCACCTCAATGCCGCCCTCATTGTTGCGCATGTCCACCTCGGCAAACTGCCGGGTGTCTTCCAGCAACTCGGGCACCGACAATTCTTCCTTACCGGTGGCAGGCTTTTTCATAAAGCGGCGGATGCGGCGGATAATCTCGCTGGCCCGGTGGGACTGGGCATCGATTTTATCCAGGGTTTCACCCAGCAGCTCAAGGTCCGGCTCGTCCTTGGCCATCATGCGCTTGGAAACCCGGGCATAGTTGGAAATCGCGGTCAGCGGCTGGTTTACCTCGTGGGCAAAGCCGGCGGCCATCTCGCCCATAGTGGTCAGGCGGGACGTATGGGCCAGCTGATCGCGCTGCTCCTGCACCAGCTCACGGGCTTCTTCCAGGGCTTTTTCGCTTTCCAGCTCGGCGGTAATGTCGTGAAACACCACCACAGCGCCATGCAGCTCATCGCCATCAAGCTTCGGGGTGGCCCGGTATTCTGCAGGGAAGCTGCTGCCATCGGCACGCAGCATCTGGATATCCCGCTGGTGTTCAGGCACACCTTTGTTACAGGTCGCCATCACCGGCAGGCTGTCACGGCATTCTTCAGCCGTGGCAAAGTGCAGGTCAAAGAAACATTTGCCGATCAACTCTTCAACCGGGCGGCCGGCAATCGCGGCGGCAGCCGGGTTGGCAAACTCGATCAGGCCGTTTTCGTCCAGCCCGTAGATGCCTTCGCTGATGGAATCCAGAATGCGGGTCTGGTCGCCCTGCAGTTCCCGGTTACGGGCCTGCAGCTCACGTTCGAGCCGGATAACCCGGGCATGGGTTTTCACCCGGGCGATCACTTCCAGGGACTGGAACGGCTTGGAGATGTAATCGGCCCCACCCAGGGAAAAACCCTTCACCTTGGCCTGCAGGTCGTCCAGGGCGGACAGGAATACCACGGCGATGTCGGCGGTTTCCGGATCGGCCTTCAGGCGCTCGCACACCTCATAGCCATCCATCTCCGGCATCATAATATCCAGCAGGATCACTTCCGGGTGGTGACGGTGGGCCAGGTCCAGTGCTTTCTCGCCTTCGTTGGCAATCAGCAGGCGGTAGCCTTTGTCTTTCAGGGTCTCGTAGAGGACTTTCAGGTTCTGCGGGTTGTCATCAACCAGCAGGACCGTCACCTCTGAGTTCTCACTGACAACTTCAGTCATACAAGCGTGGCCGGTTATAAACGTTCTGGCATGATGACCACAGCAACCGGCTTAGTCGATAAGGTCCTTTACGGACAGAACCATACGCACCAGATGTGCAAGGGAATGTGTACCCATCTTGTGCATAACCCGGGAACGGTGGATTTCCACGGTGCGCTGGCTGATCTCCAGCTCGATGGCAATCACCTTGTTGGCCTGGCCGGCAATCATGCGGTCCATGATTTCGGCTTCCCGCGGGGTCAGGCTTTTCACCCGGCGGATGATTTCCTGTTTTTCGTCCAGGGTCTTGCGCTGCTCGAGGTCCTGCTCCAGGGCCGCCTCGATCTTTTCCAGCAGGGCTTCTTCCCGGTACGGCTTCTGGATGAAGTCCACCGCGCCTTCTTTCATGGCGTCTACCGCCATCGGCACGTCGCCGTGACCGGTCACAAAGATGATGGGCAGAATCGAATGCTTTTCGTTCAGCTTCTTCTGCAGCTCCATGCCGTCCATACCCGGCATACGGATATCCAGCACAATGCAGCCGGCCATTTTATCGGAGTAGTCCTTCAGAAAGGCGTTGGCGCTTTCGTAGGTCTTCACCGGCTTGCCATCGGATTTCAGCAACAACTCCAGGGAGTCGCGGACGGCTTCGTCGTCTTCTACCACGTACACAGTTTGCTGGATATCAGTCATGGATCTCTATTCTCCTGTCCGTTTTATTATGGTCCCGGTCAGTGGATGGACGGGTCTTTCTGCTCGTCCCGCGCGTGTTCCTGCCGCTCGTGTTCCCGCATTTTCTCAAGCCGCTGCTGAATAATGCCAAAAACACTCTGTCTGGGATACCGGCCTTTGTCATTCGCCTTGCCGGCGGGCTTGCCCAGCAGCAAGGCAACGGCTTCTTCCACCCGGCTTACAGGGTAAACCGCAAACTGGCCATTGCGCGCAGCCTGCACCACTTCACTGTCGAGCATCAGGTTCTGCACGTTGGTTTCCGGAATGATCACACCCTGGGTGCCGGTCAAACCGCCCTTGAGCTCGCAGGTAGCAAAGAAGCCTTCAATTTTCTCGTTCACACCGCCGATGGGCTGCACCTCGCCAAACTGGTTCACTGAACCGGTAATGGCCAGGTCCTGGCGCACCGGCACACCGGACAACGACGAGATCAGCGCCACCAGCTCCGCCAGCGATGCGCTGTCGCCGTCTACCTCACCATAGTTCTGCTCCATGGTCAGGCTGGCAGACAGGTGCATGGGGTCGTTCACCGCAAAGTAAGACGCCAGCCAGGAGCTGAGAATCATCACGCCCTTGGAGTGAATGTTGCCACCCAGCTTTACGTCCCGCTCGATATCCATCACGGCACCATCACCATAGTAGCAGGTTGCCGTTACCCGGTTAGACAAGCCGAACTCGAAACCGCCGGTAGACAGCACAGACAACGCATTCACCTGCCCCACGCAGGTGCCGGAGGTGGTGACCAGCGTGGTGCCGTCGCGGATGGAATCGTAGAACTGGTCACGAATGCGACTGCTGCGGTAACGGGCACTTTCCAGCGCCCGCTCCACGTGCACCTCGGTAATCAACCGGGCACCGGCCTGGCGGGCCCAGAAATCCGATTCACGCAGCAGATTGGCAATATCCGCGGCATGCAGAGATAACCGGTCCTGGTGGTCGGCCATACGGGCGCTGTGTTCGATTACCCGGGCCACCGCCCTGGTGTTGCAGTGCAGCAGTTTCTTTTCCACCACCAGGCTGGCAATAAACTTGGCGTACTGCAGCTGGCTTTCCGCCGTGCGGTACATTTCATTCTCGAAGTCCGCCGTTACCCGGAACAGCTCGGCAAACTCGGAATCGTATTCCTGCAGCAGCATCCAGGTTTCGCGGTCCCCGAACAGCACAATCTTCACATCCAGCGGCACCGATTCCGCCTCGATGGAAATGGTCCCGGAGAGGGTCAGTTCCCGCTCCAGGGAGTTGATCTGAAGGGTACGGGAGCGCAGCGCCCGCTTCAGGCCATCCCACACGAAGGGCTGCTCCAGCACCTTGATGGCATCCATCAGCAGGTATCCACCGTTGGCCTTGTGCAGGCTGCCGGGGCGAATCAGCGAGAAGTCGGTAAACACCGTGCCCTTGTATGTGACGTTTTCCACGTAACCGAACAGATTGTGGTAGGTGGGGTTATCTTCCACCACCACAGGTACTTCGTTGCTGGTCTGGTGTACCAGCACATTTACGATATAGCGGCGGGGTGTTTTCTTGTCCAGAGACGCATAGGCAATGGCCGCCTGTTCTTCGTCGTCTTCCAGGAAGATATCCAGGTTTTCAGCCAGGTCTTTGCGCACCGCTTCCAGGTAGGCCGTTACATCTGGCAGCTCTTTATATTTGTCTTTCAGCTCGTCAATCTGGTGGCCGGAGATGCCTTCCAGGGTTTCCTGGTTCAGGGCCTGCTGTTTCTCGGCGTATTCCTGCTCCCAGTCTGCCAGCTTGCGCAGAACCTGCCGGAGTTTCTTCTCCAGCTTATTGATGACTTCCTCGAACTTGTCCCGCTGCTCCTGGGTCAGGGCCTGGAAGCTTTCCGCCGTGTGGGGCTCTTCGCCGTTCATGGCCACCAGCCGGTATCCGCCGGGGGTGCTGATGGTCAGGCGCACTTTCTTGCGCTTGGCCTGGTTAGCCACCTTTTCGAGTTCGTCTTCCTGCAGTTTGACGTAGTCGTTCTTCAGCTGCTCTGCACGTTCCAGAAAACTGTCGCCCTCAAAGGTCTGGGGAATCATCTTCACCAGCCGGGCCATCAGCTTTTCCATGTCCTGCTTCAGCTGGGTGCCCTTGCCCGAGGGCAGCTTCAGCAACTTCGGATTACGGGGCTCTTCGAAATTGGCCACGTAACACCAGTCATGGCTTTGCTGTTCGGTGTCTACATGGTGCTCCAGGTAGCGCAGCATCATGGTGCGCTTGCCCAACCCGTTCCGGCCTACCGCATACACGTTGTAACCACCGTGGGGCATGGCCAGTGCGAAACGCACGGCTTCCTGGGCACGGTTCTGGCCGACGATCTCAGCCAGCGGCTCCAGTTGCCGGGTGGTTTTGAATGGCAGCTCTTTCAGAACACAGGATTTGTAGAGTTGGTGCAGCGGCAATGACTTCAAGTTTGCTTCCCGTCGACATCGGATTGAATGGTTTTGAACCCGCCATTGTAGTGTTTGCCAGACAGACTGTCGCCTACCGGTTCCGGTTTTATCCGATCAGGCCGGAGCGACTGCCGGGTGAGACGCCGGTCACACTTTTCATGCTGATCAATTTTCAGACAACCCGGTGCTGGCTACACTTGAGGGTCCGGATGGCTTCCGGAAACAACAAAGACAAAAAGACAGTGGATGCAGCCATGGCAAGTAAGCCCTCAGATCGCCGAATCAAGGAACGGTTTCCCGCCACCTGCCTGGACGTGCAGCTCAGTGAACGCGGCTTTTTTGGCCGTGGCAAGAACCCGGTGGCGGTGAACTGCCTGGATATGAACCGCTACGGCATGGCGGTTCAGTGCCCCCGGCCGGTCGAACCCGGCGCCCGCCTGTACCTGCAAATCCGCGGCAAATACATAAACGAACCCCGCGTAGCGGCCCGCGTAGTCCGCTGCCAGCCATGGCGCACCGGCTTCCGGGTGAGCGTTCAGTTCAGTTACTGCCTGGACCAGAAACGCTATTCCCGGGCCGTCGACAATGCCCTGTCACGCATTGAAGGCTTTTACAGCCGCCTGGCCGGCTAGGCCACCGCCTGCCCGCTTACCCGGTTTTACCAATCCACTGCACCAGATCCTCGAACAACATGGGCCGGGCAAAGTAGTAGCCCTGGAAGCTCTCGCAACCATGGCTCTTCAGGTAGCAAAACTGCTCCTGGGTTTCCACGCCTTCGGCCACCACGTTCAGCCCCATTTCCCGGGCCAGGGTGATCACACCCTTGCACACCGCCGCGTCTTTCTCGTTGGTGGTGACATTGTCCACAAAGCTGCGGTCGATCTTGATGTTGTCCACCGGCAGGTCTTTCAGGTAACTGAAACTGGAAAAACCGGTGCCAAAATCATCAATGGCCGTGGCAACCCCCATGCCGTTCAGGGCATTGAGGATCTCAATGGCGCCTTCGCTGTCTTTCATCAGGATGCCTTCGGTCAGCTCCAGCTCCAGGTGTTCCGGTGCAAGACCGGTGTCTTCCAGAATCGACCTGAGCACCGTCAGAAAGCCCGGGCGGTGGAACTGCAGCGGCGACAGGTTCACCGCCATACGGCCCTTCAGCAGCCCCATCTCAAGCAACCGCCGGGCGTCTTTACACGCCTGGGTGGTTACCCACTTGCCCAGGTGGGCAATCTGGCCGGTTTCCTCGGCTACGGGAATAAAGTCTGCGGGTGAGATAAAGCCTTTCTCCGGATGCTTCCATCGAACCAGCGCCTCCAGGCCGCAAAGGTGACCGTCCTGATCCACCTGGGGCTGGTAATTCAGGAACAGCTGGCCGGTTTTGATGGCTTCCTGTAATTCATTACGCAACTCCACACGCTTGGACAGCTTGGAATCCAGGTCTTCGGAGTACACCACATAGGTATCACGCCCCTGCTGCTTGGCCTTGTACATGGCCATATCAGCCTGCTGAATCAGCTTTTCCGGCCCGGTGGACTGCTTGTCCAGCAAGCTGATGCCGATGCTGGCAGAAATATAAAGTTCATGGCTGCCCACCTGATGAGGGTCCGCAATGCTATCCAGAATCCGGTTTGCCACTTCGTCAGCCTGGGCCGGGGAGGTCAGGTCAGGTAACAGCAACACAAACTCGTCGCCGCCAAAACGGGCCAGCGTATCTTCCGGCCGGGTCACCAGCTCCAACCGCCTGGCAATGCTGATCAGCAGGCCGTCCCCCACTTTGTGGCCAAGAGCATCATTGATCGGCTTGAATTCATCCAGGTCTACAAACAGCACGGCCAGCTGTTGATCATTCCTCTGGGCCAGCGCCACGTCGTGAGTAAGCCGATCTTCAAACAGGCTGCGGTTACCCAACCCGGTCAACACGTCGTGAGTAGCCTGATAGGCAAGTCGGTTTTCCTGCTCTTTCTTCTCCGAGATGTCGGTCATGATGGCGGTAAAGTGGGTAACCCGGTCATCGTCATCTTTCACTGGCGCCAGCGCGACATGGTTCCAGAACGGCGTTTCGTCCCGACGATAGCTTTTCAAGGTGACACTGGCTGCACGCCCAAACCGAACCGCGGTCCAGATAGCGTCCATATCGCTCTCTTCGGTTTCCGGGCCGGTGAGCTGCTTTACCGGCGCTCCGATCACTTCCTCGCGGGAATATCCCGTGATGGCCGTGAACGCAGAGTTCACGAACACCACCGGCATGTGGCTTTCCCGCACATCAACCACCACCACAGCGTTCTCGCTGGACTCCAGGCTGCGCTGCAGAATCCTCTGGTTTTCCTGCGCCTGGTGCCGGTCGGTTACATCCTTCACCAAGGCAAAGACACCCACTACCCCGGCATCTACCACAATCGGAACAAACGCACATTCATAGTTCCTGCGTTTGCCCAGGGCGTTCAGAAAGGCCACTTCAAAGGTCTGAGGATGGCCTGCCACGGTATTCTGAAAGGCCGTATCAAACACAACAAAGTCGGCCTCATCCATAGCGCCGTGAGTCAGAACATCCTGGTAACGGGTAACCCCCAGATCCCGGTTGGTAAACCCCACGATCTTCTGGGCTACCGGGTTAACCGCCTGGTAAACCCCTTCGCGGTCGAAGGCAAACACTGCATCCGGCGACTGAGAGAACAACGACCGGAAGCGTTGCTCTGCCACGTTGATTTCCCTGGCCTGCCGTTTCTGCAAGCCCAACAGGCTGCGCCCCATAATCAGCATGTAACTCATCAACAGCCCGAAACCAAACAGTGCCGGCGGCAGCATTCCCCGCAGAGAAAGTACCGATGCCGGGCCAGCCGTGGCACTGAGCACAAGGTCCGGGCCGTTGGGAATGTTTACTGGCACATGCTCGTAAACCTCATGTTCCAGGTGATGAAGTGCAATAGCTCGCTCCACAGCCGGGCTGTCCGCTCCCTCAAGCCGGATCTCGAAATCGTAATAGTCCCTGGATGATTCAAGCGCCAGCAACTCCGCCACATCAAATACCGCGAGGAAATACGCACCCGAATCCAGGTCTGGCCGCACCAGGGCGATCGCCGAAAACGGCTTAGCCGGGTCCGGGAATATCCAGGCGCTGGCCAACCGTTCGTCGCGCGCTTTGCGAACCCAACCCAACACTTCCGGGTTGACGGTCTGATCCATCACCCACAGCAGATCCTCAGGGTTACGACTCCGCCGCCACACCGGAGACCGACCATCCCGGAACAACACCAGGGACTTCAGGGCCGGCGTATCTTTGAAATACCAGCGCGTTTCGGTTTGCTCGAGAGCTTCAGGCACTTCAAAGCCCAACGACGCCCACCGGTTGGCCAGCCGATCAATCAACGCGACGGAGGACTGCAACTCCAGTTTTAGCTCGCTGGCATAGTACTGAATGGTAGAGCGGGCGATGTGGTGTCGCTCTTCATGGGTGCCCCAACTGGCAATGACCGACAACACAAACGTGCCAAATACGCCAGCCACCCCAGCAACTACGCCGTCTCGTCGCAGCATGAACGGCTTATTGGGATTGAGCTGGGCCAGGATAATCAACGCGATGCCAAACCCCAGGCAGAACAACCCGGCAATCAGCGAAAAACCTTCAACCAGACCGCCCGGAGCACCCAACAGGCCCGGGCGGACATTCTCCAGCACCGCATAGGAGCCAATGGCCAAGCCAAAACAACCGGCAAGCAGCGCATACAACCGCCCTGCTGCCCCGCGCAGCCCGATGAGAGATACGCTGGCCAGCACCAGCACGGCGACTGCAGGCAGGTTCATCAGCCGGGACTGTCCACTGAGCAGCGACACCGCTGAGCCGTCCCCGCTATCCAGTAGGTTGTGGCCCAGACTGTATGCACCCAGGCCCACCAGCATTATCCCGAACGCGAGTTGCCAGAGGCGCTTTCGAAAGAAAATAGCAGTCATTGCCCCTGCACCGGCAATAATCGCCAGCGCCCCCTCTGCCGTAAGCATCAGGCTCTGAGGCATCGGCACCATCGGGAAGGCTGTGATAATTAATGCCAGGACGCCGGCCTGAAGGCCGCACAGAAAGAGAATCAGTAAGCAGGCCTGGAGCCTGAGGTCGCGAGTTGGCTGTGGCATGAAAAAACTTTGTTGTCGCCCGGAAGTAAGGAGAAATTAACAAGTTACTAGCACCTGAATACTAGCAGTTGATTTTAGCCAATTCCGTTGTTTCCTTGTTACCGAATAGCCCTCCTCGCCTATCGGCGGTGGCCAGCAGCGATTAAACGCCGTTGCGCCGGGGTTTTCAGATAATTCCGGCATCCAGGCTGGCCGCCACAAACAGCCCCAGCTCTTCACACTGGTCGGCAAATTCGGGCTGGTAATCACCCCGGCACAGCAGGGGTTCCTGAATAAGTTTCCAGCGCAGGCCAGTGGTGATGCTGTCTATGGCGCGGCGTGTGCCGGTGCCATCGTGCCCGGCGCGGATATAGAAAGTAAAAGGCAGGCCCTGGGTTTTCTCCAGGCAGGGGTAATAGCTACGGTCAAAGAAGTCTTTGAGGGCGCCAGACATATAGCCGAGGTTTTCGGTGGTGCCAAGGATGATGGCATCGCAGGCGAGGACATCTTCGGGGCCGGCTTCGAGCGGCGCTTTCACCACCACTTCCACCGCTTCAATATCCCGGTTACGGGCGCCCTTTTCGACGGACTCCCGTAACCGCAGGGTATTGGGAGACGGTGCATGGGCTACTATCAACAGTCGCTTCATGTAACGCCTCCCGGGTTCTTACTTAGAGCAATTCACCGTTCGCTTCCACGGGCGCTTCTGCCGCTTCTTTCTTCACCGGCTTGGGCATCAGCTTGTCGCGAACCTTGGCTTCGATTTCGTTGGCGATGTCCATATTCTCTTCCAGGAACTTGCAGGCGTTGGCCTTACCCTGGCCGATCTTGTCGCCGTTATAGGCGTACCAGGCACCGGATTTGTCGACGAAGCCTTCTTTAACACCCATGTCCAGAACTTCGGCCATGTGGTAGATGCCCTTGCCGTACATGATCTGGAACTCGGCCTGCTTGAACGGCGGAGACACCTTGTTCTTGACGACTTTTACGCGGGTTTCATTACCTACCACTTCGTCGCCGTCCTTCACCGCACCGATGCGGCGGATGTCCAGGCGTACGGAAGAGTAGAATTTCAGGGCGTTACCGCCGGTGGTGGTCTCGGGGCTGCCGAACATCACACCGATCTTCATACGAATCTGGTTGATGAACACCATCAGGCAGTTGGCGTGCTTCACGTTACCGGTCAGCTTACGCAGCGCCTGGGACATCAAACGGGCCTGCAGGCCTACGTGGCTGTCGCCCATTTCGCCTTCAATTTCCGCTTTCGGAGTCAGGGCCGCTACCGAGTCGACGATGATGACGTCGATGGCATTGGAGCGTACCAGCATATCCGCGATTTCCAGGGCCTGCTCGCCGGTGTCCGGCTGGGAGACCAGCAGGTCGTCAACGTTTACGCCCAGTTTTTCAGCGTAGATAGGGTCCAGTGCGTGCTCGGCGTCGATGAAGGCACAGGTTTTGCCGGCTTTCTGCGCTTCGGCGATCACTTGCAGGGTCAGGGTGGTTTTACCGGAGCTTTCCGGGCCGTAGATCTCTACGATCCGGCCATACGGCAAGCCACCAATACCCAGGGCTACGTCCAGCCCCAGGGAGCCGGTGGATACCGCAGGAATGGCTTCACGGGGCTGGTCGCCCATTTTCATCACGGCGCCCTTGCCGAACTGGCGTTCAATCTGGCCCAGTGCTGCGCTGAGTGCTTTCTTGCGGTTGTCTTCCATTGTTACCTGCCCCTCACTATTCGATATGACGACACCGGAGGTGTATCCAGTGTTTTCCTGTATATTTGAACAGTATTAAAACATAAGCCTTGGCACAGACCAACCCCTGCCGGGGTGAAAAACATCACAGTGTTTTCAGAAACTCCGTAACCCCTTGCAACACATACAAAACCGATTGCCGGCGTACCTGTTCCCGGTCGCCGTCAAAGTGCTGAACACGGGTTTGCGTGTTGTCCGGGCCGGCTCCCCAGGCAAACCATACCGTGCCTACCGGCTTTTCCTCGCTGCCGCCGCCAGGGCCGGCAACGCCGCTGATGGCCACGGCCACATCCACACCGGTGGCGCGAACGGCACCGGCCACCATCTGGCGCACCACCGGTTCGCTGACAGCGCCGTGCTCGGCCAGCACCTTTTCTTCTACGCCCAGAATGGCCTGTTTGGCCTCGTTGCTGTAGGTCACCAGCCCGGCCATTACATAGGCAGAGGAACCCGCCCTGTCTGTCAGCACCTTGGCCACCCAGCCACCGGTGCAGCTTTCAGCGGTGGCCATGGTTCTGCCCTGCTGTATCAACAAGTCTCCCAGCGCATTGCCGGCGGTTTCCAGTTGCTGATCGGTTGCTTGCATAGCCTTCTCCAAGATCCTGTTGCCAAACCCTTCGTTTCATCCCGGGCGTTATTTTCTTACAATCCCCGCTTTGACCCAAACGCACGATCAACCGGACGCTTCCATGCCTGCAACCCAGACCGATCTTTCCAAGCATACCCCCATGATGCACAGGTGTTTTATATTTGTTTAATAATGTTTTTTTAAGATCTACAACATAAAAGCTACACTATTGGTTACAGTTTTTTCAGCTCCTTGCTTCGTAGTGTGTTTTTATGTTGTAACTAGGCTACCTTCCGGGCTTTGACTTCCAGGTGAATGCCCTCCCCCTCGCAGCTCTTGGTTTTCCACTTCGCCTTCTCCTTGGCTATGAACGACTAGCAGAGGTCAAGGATACACACTGAACATTTCCCTGGTCGTCTCAATCGGCGGCACGCCCACTTACCGCGACTGCAGACCAAGGAAACAAGCAACATAGCATCCATAGTCTCCGATCCAGCGCCTATCCTCACCTAACTCCCGCCGCCAATCGATCGCTTCACCGCTAGCGGCCGCATTCCTACTGAGAATGTTCAAGGCATCGATAAAGCTATTGTGCGCGAGGGTTCTCGCTCTATCTACTTCTGCCCGTTCTTCAACGGACATCAGATACCACTCGGCGCGAAAATGTGCGTAACGTATAGCCGACTTAAGCACTTGCCGAGTGAGCTCTTCCTGCTTGCTAGCCATCATTTGGGCGAAGATTCGTTTTGCAGTTACTTCATCCATAGCCACTGATCCTGCCGCCTTGATTCGGTGGACATCAAGGTGCCCGATGTCCATACCTGTCGTATAGCTGCAGATCGACTTCATCATAAGCCGCCGAAAAGGCATCAAGCACGGGCTCCACTGAGCCTGCCGAAGGAGCAAATACATTGATCAAATTCGACGGAAAATACACCGCGGAAGCACCGGATTCGACTGCAAGCTGGAGAATCTCCGCCACGGCCCTTTGGGTGATGTTCAGCACATCACTTCTCGATGTATCAGGCAGCAATGGCGCAACAGCTATCGCGATCAAGCACTGGGGCAAACCAGGCGCAGTCTTCTCATCCTCGGAGCCCAACTCTATGACAAAACCCTGACCAACAGGTACCTGTCCTGTTTTGAATAACTCACCAATGCGATGCTGAACACGCTCTTTTGCCTGATCTAAGACCCGATCAAGGCCTCCACGAAGGAGGCTATCCCCAGAGCAGGCCGCAAGTGCTTCGCCATCTGCTTCTATGGGAAGCACCAGCGCTTCGCTGTGCAATAACTGAGGGACTGTGTTGTCACTCGATATGACGGTCGCGCCAAGCGCATGGGCCATAGAGATCCCCATTGAATCTTCTCCAAAAACATATAGGTCAGGAATTGCAGTAGACGGCGGCTTGCCCGTGTTGCCTACCTTCTTGCGTACGCTGGTATTGCCGTATAGTGCTGGCAACCAATAATCCCTGTCCGATGCCGGGACAGCCATTTGCCTAGCTCTGAACGCTGAAATCAATTCCGAATAAAAAGCTCGCGCAGCATCCTCTAGCCCGAACAAGTTCAGGCTTTCGATAACACGCGTTACGCGTTGATAATTGTGATTGAACCCGGTTGTCATGGCCCGTGGATCTGATTTCATGAACGTGAGAAACCGGTTGGTATTGTTGGATAATTTCGCCATATTATCCCGATCCTGCGCCATTTGCTCTACATCGCTTTCAGTCAGCCTGTGATTCTCACCGGTTACCGCAGAGCGTTGTGTTGTGGGAAATGCCCTCTGTACCCAGTCATGGCCGGATTCCAACGCCTCATTCGACCACTGTGAGATACTCAGAATTGGCTGCATATAGGTCTCCGCTTGCGCTGATCAAATCTAATCAGGTTAATTGCGAGCTCTCTGTTCCCAATATCAAAATCAGGCTCTCTGCCAAATGCTGCAAAATGTACGAATCGTGCGATCTCGCTCTGCATAGGCATACCGATACAACGTTAGCAGGATAGCCGCCTCGGGCGGATAGGCAGGCCAAAGAGTAGAAGGACTGTATTCGGCCAAAATGTATTCTACATATTCTTTGAAAGATTTATCCGCATGCCGAGCCATAGCCTCAAAATACTCAAGCAGGTCTTCTGGAATTTCTACGTCTACGCCAGCAATTTTGTTTGTGCGCGCATCAGCACCAAGAGTAATTCGAATCCCCATGACGTATCCCCCACTTATTGAATCATTTGTTGTTTTGAAGTCAACGGATACAGAATCAGACCAGGCGACCATTCGAATCTAAAGTCTGGGCACCACCCAATTCTTGCTTTCTACTCGTGACCCGCCTGAATTACCGCAACATTTGTCTTTTATTCAACGACATTAGCTCCACTTTCTTTTTGACAAGTTTCGTCATTAGGGGCCAAAAATCATCTGGGGGATGAAAAACCCCTAATTCAAACAACAGTTCCATATTTTCTATTATTTCAAGGACTTCAGCTTTGCTCTTGCTTGCCGATATCAGCTTGGCATATCGCCCCATCAACGATGGAATTAACACGACTTTACCCATGATCGATTTACCTACCGCCTCTAGGGGACGCTGCCATTGAGGTAAGGCTGTCTTCCATGCCACTGGAAGAGGAACAGGCGCCCTAAAGCGGCAAGATCAGGCTTGTGGTGGGCATTCGCACAAAGGGGGAGCCTGCCGATCAGGCAGCAAAACACGTGATTGCCCGTTACGCCTGCTCCGATTCCCAGATTTCTTTCGCCTCCAACACCCACGCCGAAAAAAGTTCTTGTGTCATGTTGTACATCGGAAGGTGTGTGACCCAGAATCCAGCGCGATCCAATTGGCTTACCATTCGAGGCCCTTGCACTTGGTTTGTTGAGTGCACAAGAACGGGCACATCGAAGTATTTGTTCGCGATCAGTTCCAGCGCTACATTACTGCCAGACAGGCTCCTATCGTCTGAGGTGATCACCTGTTGCTGGAGGTCATGATCCAGAAGCACGCCACCATAGTCCACACTGCGATCACGTCGGATCATCCCGATCGCCAGACCAGCTGATCGGGCCCAGACGATATGCACACCCGGCGGAACCCAGGATCGGAACATCTCCACTCGGCCGTCATCATCCTCCACCAGCAGCAGCCGAAATAGTGGGTTAGGACTTGGCATGACTTAGTTCCCTCCTGCGGTTCAGATCTTCACCTCCGGCCTTCAGATACGGAACTACTCGTCAATTTCCTTGGCCCACTCTTTGCGAGATGGGCCGTCCTTGCGCCGATTCCGGTGTGGCCCACCCTTGTGCCTTCTTGCGTGTACAGCGACCGGATTACGACGCTTGGCCGGCTTTATGACTATACGAATCTTGTCCATCGCTGCCTCCTGATGCCCCAGTTCAGTATGGGTCCGTGCCAATGTATTTCCGATAAATCTCCGAGCCCGTTTCGAGCTCCGGTTGGTCTTGCTTCGTCGCCCTTCCGTATTCTGCCTGCGCCTCGTCGGGGGATATCCTCTGCTCAGTGGGTAGCAGGTTACGTGCCAATGGTTCATAGGGAGAGAACCCAATTAACCTCCGATAAATGTCGGAACCACTCTCCAGCTTCCGAGTTTCATGCTTCTCGGGAATCCTGGGCTCCATCAGATAGGTAGCGACACCGTTGCCCCCCTGTTGCGGCAGCATGGCGTGCAGATCCCACTGCCCAGACAGGCGCTTCAAGTTTGACCAGTTGTAGGCAAGCAGCATTACGCTCAGCAGCACGATAGGAGTAGTCCACCTTGGCCACACGAATCCAGGCACTATGCGCCTCACCCCCGGCATCGGGCGCTGCGCGGGGGTCGCATGCGCGGCCGCTCCCCCTGCCTGTTTTCGCGCTTTTTTTCGCGCCGTCTCAGCCTGGCAGGCCGGGCACTTCGCATGGTGGCTGAAATGCGCATGGCTTCCGTTACGACGGCAACCTATCAGATCTTTCTCAACCTGCAGCAGTTGGTCAGACCAGTCCTTGGCGCTGGGTCGCGCAGAGGGAAGCTTGTGTCCGTCAACAAACGCGCCTCGCACCAATTTCTGCAGGGGTGTTGGGAGCCAGTCCAACATCGGAGCGCCACGGGGCGGCTTAGGTCCACCGGAGGCATGGGGACACAAGCCTGCATTTATCCGTTCTGCAATTGCTCCTGGCTCACCAACCCCCGCATAGGGGTGATACCCAGACATAAGCAATTGGTACACGAGCACCGCGAGCGCGAAGCGATCCTGCTCGAAGGTACGACCAGTGACGGACAGGTTCATCCCCGCCACCTCGGGGGCCGTGAATTCCGGCCGTCCAACCAAGCACAGGTATGGACCCACCTGGAATGAATCACAGTCGATAATTGTGACCGTGGCGTCGGGCTGAACCAGGATGTTGCAGTCGTTGAGGTCCCCGATCACGTAACCCATGTCATGAATGGCCGCCACGGCTGCAGACAGATTGTGTGCAGTCCGCAGCAGGTACCGGTAGTCAAAGCCAGCCGGTAGCGATTGCCGGCGCGCGCCCGGATGGTAGACCACCGAGAACGGGTAGGTGCCTCGCAAGGCCGGCATGAGATACCCCACCACGGCTCCGCTAGCATCTGTCAGCACATCCACCGGCCAGGCAATCGAAACGCGTCCCTGGGATGCTCCTGGATCGGCAGGGGGATGACTCAGCATCGCACGCAGCTTTTCCCCTCGTTCGGTAGTCGGCTGATGGTAGACCTTGGCTACCAGTCTACGATTACCCTTAACCTGATAGACCTTCGCTTCACCACCACTACCAAGCATCTGGTTGGTATCCAGCGCAATCTGGCCTGTTGAGGAGTTCAGGCGCATCTCTGCTCCGCATTCGCGTCATCGATACATGTGGCAAGGATCACTGTCTTGTCGTCGTCGGACTTTTGGGCGATGCGCTCACCTGACAACAGACGGCGAAGGGCCTCCAAACGGATAGCCGTTTCAGGTGTGGCGTTCATGAACTGAAATAGCCCGTTGAACAGCGCCGAATTCGGTTGGCCAGTCGCATAGTTGATGGCCACTGTCTCGAACCCATCGCTGAACACCGCGATCTCTCGTACCTCTCCTTCGATCACCTGGAGTTGCAGATAGTCCGTGTAATTCTCCTGCGTGATAAACGCGGTCTCGTTGATGTATCTCCCGTGGAAAGGCTTGGTGATCGCCCTGAAACCCTCATCTCCATCCAAGGAACCCACGATCGCGCCGTCGCCAACTTGTCCCACCGCCATGAATCCTCCGCTCACTACTGCTACTAGCAATGTCGAGGCCAAGTCACGCAATGCCACCTGTTTGCTATCGGCCAGCTCGACCGCGGCATCCCGCGCAGCCGCAAAAGCGTCGGCGATTGCATCCAATAAGCGCCCGGTGCCTTTCTTGGATGTGTGATCTTCCGGCCGCGCCAAAATGTGGGTGATAAGGTGTTCAACTGCCGTTTCAACAGCCAGCGCACTACCCCACTCAGCATGCTTCGCCGAACCCGCCCCGTCTGCGCTCGTCAGAATCAGGATATCGTTGAGCTGTGCCCAGGCATGTGCGTCCTGACACGGAGTCCCAAAACGCTCGTGGCCCTGGCCAACAACCGACGCCCCTGTGCACCGCCAGGTTTTCATCCCACCTGCCCCCAGCCCTGGGCCCAGCCGTCGGGTGGTGGCAGGGCCACCTGTGCACCGGGAGCGGAACACGAGGCCAACCGGAGACTGGCCGACATCCAGGTGAACAGTTCCCGGAACTGCAGCCCGGCCAGCTTGAGCGGTACCCGATCAGGGCCGGTGATCTGACCAAGGGTGCGCATGTCCGCGCCCTGGACCCCGACACCGAAGAACGCCACGTCCTTGTTGGCGTTGCTGTGGTGCACCCGCTCGGCGGCCCGCCGCCAGTCGTCGGTCGGAGCCCCGTCGGTGATCAGGAAGATCCACGGCAGGGTCTTGGGGACACCCGCCTCCGCCAGCACAGTCTTGCGCATAGCCACCCGGTCCAGGGCCCGCTCGATGGCCGCGCCCATGGGTGTGCCACCCTGCGCGGACAGGGTCGGCGGCGTGAACTGCTCGGCAGTGACAAAGTCCTGCACGAGCCTGACCTCGCCACCAAAGGTGAGGATGGCGACTTCCACGCGCCGGCGCGCCAACGGGTCTTCCATCAGGGCCTGCTTGAACACCTGCAACCCTTGGTTGAGTTCGGCGATAGGGTCGCCGCTCATGGACGAGGAGGTGTCCAGCAGCAGCGCGCAGGGGGTGCGCTGGTCGGGGTTTTCCTCGAACTCCAGGGTGTCTTCAAGGTTGGGGATGCGGTCGTAGTCGGTGATGTCGTAGTCCATGGTGGTGCTCCTGTCGCTGGGTTGATGAGATCTGTTGTGTGCTTGCGTGTTCTCTAAAAGGGTCAGGCCCACGTCCCTGTGGTGCCCGATAAACCCGCCTGACAGGCCAGGTCCGGAGGCCTGCGGCCAATCGCCTGTCAGGCGGGACACATAAGTGCCCGGCTACTACTCGATGCAGCGCGTTCTGTTCCCAGGGGCGCCAGCCCCGGAGGCTGAGTCAGGAGTTGCTAGTGTACCCCGTCAAACGCTTTGTAACTTATCAAGCGTTTGACGTCCACGTTTAACTTTCTCAAGAATATCGTTTGCCGACTTCGTCCAAATGAAGGGAGCAGGAGATTCATTGTGCTTGCTGATGTAATCCATCACCGCCTTCTCAAGCTCGGCGACACTGCAAAAGATGCCGCGCCGCAGCTGCCGCTCAGAAAGATCTCTGAAAAACCGCTCCACCATATTCAACCAAGAAGCACTTGTGGGCGTAAAGTGAACATGAAATCGCTTGTGATACTTTAACCAGCTTTGAACTTTTGGATGCTTGTGCGTGGCATAGTTGTCACAGATGATATGGACTTCTTTATCCGCCGGCGTGTTCTTGTTGATAAGCCGCAGAAAATCCAGCCACTCCGTATGACGGTGCCGTTTAGCGCACTGTCCCAGTACTTCTCCAGTGAGTACATTCAAAGCCGCAAACAGGGTTGAAGTGCCATTGCGCTTGTAGTCGTGAGTCATCGTGGCGTTGCGACCGGGTTTGAGTGGCAACCCAGGCTGGGTACGATCAAGCGCTTGCATTTGGCTTTTCTCATCGCAGCTAAACACCATTGCATTCTCCGGAGGTGACAAGTACAAGCCCACGACATCCTCGAGTTTTTCCTGGAATCTCTTGTCATTGGAGAGCTTTAATCCCGTGACCCGGTGCGGCTTCAGACCATGGACGCTCCAGATCCGTCCAACCGTACTCTCACTGACATTCATGCGCTCGGCCATTAACCGCCGACTCCAGTGCGTGGCATTGTCCGGCTTTTCTTGGGTTGTCAGCTCAATGATCTTCTTGACCTTTCGCGAAGATATGCTCTTCTTACGGCCAGGCCGCGGCGCGTCCTTTTCAATACCGGCCAGACCAAACTCTTGGTAACGATCACGCCAGCGCCCCACCTTTTGTCGGCTGATGCCCAGCTCTTCGGCGATCTCGCCGTTGGTCTTCTTCTGTGCAGCCAACAGCACGATTCTTGATCGTTCCGCCAATCTGACCGATGTGGAACGAGAGCGGGAAAGTCGCTCCAGTAATTCACGCTCTTCGTCTTTGAGCTCAATATCAACTGCAACCCGCATAATGTTTTTCCAGAACCAAGAAACAGCCCTTATTTTACATTAAATACGGCGGGGTACACTAGTTTGACAGAACGCCAGTAAGTTCGTAACCGTCCGGCGACTTTTTGTGATAACTCTTCATGCCCCGTAAATGACCACTTGGATTCACACCAGATACACCCACAAAATGCCTACCGAATAACACAAAATGACTTTTTTACGCCGGACGGTTACGAGCAAGGAGCTTGCCGACCAACTGCTCATACAAGGTATAGGGTTGTTGCTCGTTGATACGGGCCAGAGAGGAACGGCTGACCAGTGCGACGCCCAAATGATAAAGCTTGGCAGCCTGTGCAGAGAGGTTGCTGACCATGTCACGCAGGCTGGAGCGGCCCGATAGCTGTGCTGTCGCCATGGCGACGAACTGGGACCGGCGGGTCATTTTGCGGAGTTTTCGGCCCGCATGGTGCTGGTTTGCCAGGACCTCGAATTCATGTCGCGGAACCAATTTGAGTAATTGAGAAAATACGGTATTATTATGAGCCAAGGCCCGATTTCCTTTTTTGTTGATCAATGACTTGTTGTCGCGATTTCATTGTATCAAAACAAGTTGGTTATCAGGCCTTTTCGTTAAGCATTTATGGGACAGCAGTGACCGGATATCTATATTTTGTCGTCCACACCAGATGGTACTTACAATCCCATACCGTGTAGCTCCCTTTCTTGTATGCTTCCATTTCCCGAGCATATCCTATACCCCGCCATCCGTCGCCTAAAGGCGAGGGGTTTACAGATCCCTATCGGGGACTCTAAAAAGCCCCCGGCTTTTGCCGGGGGAACTTACCTTGCCTTGAACTCACTATTTGGAAATGGCTTCCACGACATCGGTAACCGACATGATTGTTCCCATCACGATGGGATCGCCATAACGCGTGTTGTAGAGCATCTCCGATACGGAATGCAACGCGATATTGAGATTGTTGAAGGCAACCAGATCAGAGGTCTCGAAGTAGGTTATGAAGTCAGTGTCATCAAGCCCTGTGGAATGGTAGAGCTTGCGCTTGACATTAACCAGGTACGGCAATGTTGGGATTGTGTGATCTTCCATCATTGCGAGTTTTTCCTTTTCGGTCTTATTCCACCATTCGGGGCTCTTGTCGATAGGAATCACGAACGCGTATTTAGGCGCATCTGCCGAGTAGGACGTGCTTTTCAGTGCATTCAGAAGATTGGGCGACTTTTCCTTGGTTGTATGATTAAGACCTTTAGTGACACCGATGAGGGCCAAGGTTGCTTTTGAGTTCCGGCCCAGACTCGTGGCCGAGAAATCAGTTAGAAACGCCTGCGCGGCAGCTGGTTCATAAGCATGCATCCGCAGGAGAAAGTCTGATTCACTCTTAAAACCCCGCGTAAGGTACGCCTGAACAAAGACCGAGTCGCTGTGCTTCTTGACTACGGCCTCAACTTCGGCGGCTGCTTTGCTGCGGTCAGCCATGCTTATTTGATAGTAGCTCGGCTGCACCTTAAAGGTATTGTACAAACCATATACATTCGTTTCGCTCAAAATCTTGGCCGGATCTACCATCATCTTATCGGCCGCGACGGCAAGTGTTGCCATGCCCATCAGTCCGATCCCGACAATTGCCGTAAGGATTCGCTTTGATTTGTTCACAGTGTTATCTCCTTCTCTATATCGTAAAGCTAGGTTATTTAAAGTCACAGTGTTATCTCCTTCTCTATATCGTAAAGCTAGGTTATTTAAAGATTCCAGGATCACCCCGGTGGCTAAAAATCTAACTGGCGTAAAACACCAATCACACTGATGCATTTACTTATCTCTCCGTTTGCCTGGGCCTCCTGGTGTTGCTGTCATGACGGAGTCTTCTGTGCCTATTGAGACATTCCCTTTGTTACGCGTCATAATTTTGTTAACCTCCATTCGCTTCGGGATCATAAAATTTGGAAATATCCTTGTGAGCGATACCCTTGTGACAGTCAATGCATGTATCGCCATTTGCCAAACCCTTGCGATGCCGGCGCTTGGCGGTCGGCTTCTGTGCATCCGAAGACATTGCCTCCCAACTGTGACAGTTCCGGCACTCTCTGGAGTCATTTGACTTCATGGTTGCCCACACTCTGTTGGCCAAGTACAACCGTCGTTCTTCGAATTTCTCTGGAGTATCGATAGTACCCATCAACTTGTGGTAGATTTCACCGCTTGCCTGCACCTTACGTACGACCTTATGCATCCAGTCCTTGGGCACATGACAATCAGCGCATGTGGCACGGACACCCGTCCTGTTGGAAAAATGGATACTATGGGTATACTCGCGATAGACTGTCTGCTCCATTTCATGACAACTGATACAAAATTCCAGTGTATTAGTTGCCTCCATGGCGGTATTGAAACCGCCCCAAAATATTATTCCCGCAAAAACGAATACCACTGCGCCAAGAACCGTAGTACCACCGAACCATCCAATTCTTCTAGTCAAACCTGGCAATTTCATTTCAACTTTTCTCTTCTCAATCTATGGTACGCAGTAACGGAATCTGATATTCCTTAACGCTGTGCGGACCGCGTTTCAATATCTGGATCAATCTTCCTGAGGTATTCCAGATCAGCCTCAACGAATCTGGCCAGCAAATCCGTTAAACCTATATAGAAGGTACCTATGTTACGCTTGTATACCTCTTTCTGTAGATGAGGCATCCAAGGTGCCAGATGACGTTCTAGAAAATCACGCTGCGCCATAATGTACGGGGTTTTATCGATCCCATCCTGGGATTGCTTCAATGCTAGGAATTGCATGAATTCCAGCTCGGCTGTAATCCGGTCTTCTAACTCATGAAGCTCTTCGCTAACCTCCAAACCAAAATTGCTATAGAAATCCTTGAGTTCCAGCAACAAGTCCGGTTTGCCACCTTTTTTTACATAATCCCCCTCATAAAGTGAGACACTACGCTTCGGAAAATTAGTTTCAAATGCAGTCAGATAAAGCGCTTCAAATTCCTCGTAATTCACCGTCATCTTGAGTTCTGGGGCAAGCGTAACCTCAAAAACCTCCAAAATCTCAGGTGCTGCTTTGCCTATTGCCACACTAAGCTCCCTAACAAAACTCCCATTATTCCAGAATTCATACAATGCCGTATCTGGATATGTAAATCCGAGCGCCAACATTCCATACAAACTTGCGCGCCCTTCCTGTTGTCCACTAACCGATTCGTTCATCGTTCTTGCACCTAATTACCCGCATTTCAGGACAGGGATCCACTCATCCCGATCAATAGTCATTTGGATCGATGGCATTTTTTTGCAATTCATCCCGCAGAGCCGGCGCTTCTCCTTGGAATACACCGATAAGCTTGAAATGCTCATGGATAGACTTAATCCCATTCTCACCGCTGTGCATCACTGACTTGATGAAATCAAACTTATATTTTTCATCCAATGTCGGCGTGAAAGGCGTGAAAGGAGGATGAGTACCGCTGTAGTCGGAACCTTCGTAATTGAGATGACACGCCACACACTTGGCTTCGTAATCATAGTTCTGGCCCGCAGCGATCAAGACTTTTCGATCGGTATATTCACCCTCACGTTTAAGTTTGTTCTCCGCCTCGCCATGTTGCTCACGGAATATGCTACCTGCTCCGTGACAAGCCTCACAGGTCACCCCCCGCAGTGCTTTAGCCAAGCCACCGGGTAAATCCGTGTTATAGCCACCGGGCTCGCCGTAGCCTGTGGTGTGACAACCGATGCAGTTGGTATCGTTGGTGTAGTCCTTGGTTGGGTCGAGACCTGCCAGTTGTTTAGCTTCTGATTTTACCTTGGGCTTGAGGGAGTCGAAGGCCTTCGCATGCGCTGTCTCCTCGAAGGTTTCACCCTGGAGGTCATGGCACTTGATACAGACCTCCTTGCCTTCATAGGTTGCAGCCAGGTCGGCCGAATGAATTGGCTGGCTGAGCAGAAGGGCACCTGACAAAAGAGCGAAATAAATTATGCCAGATAGATTGGTATTAATATGCATCGTAAAAACCTCTTGCGTATTGATGCCGTGGAAATTGAGGTGGGGCCAACAACAACCCCACCCCGTAATCATCCTCAGGTCATTGGAGAAATCATCATTGAATCACTCAACTCACCAATCATGGTGTCCATAAGCTTGGAACCTTGGCCGGCAATCTTCTTTGCACGCTCAGCCTTCAGCACCGCAAGCACGCCACCGACCTCAGGCCCGAATAAACCTTGCAGTACATCCAATGGCATTTTCTGCGTCATCATCATATTGCCATTTTCATCTTGCATAGCCGGCCCCACGAAGGGTGGAATGTAGAGCACATTAGGCTTGGTTCCGAATTCAGGATGCATTGGTATAGCCACCTTCCAGACGTTGGCAAGCTTGTATACAGAGCTCTCCACATCATCAATGAAGCCAACATGCATTGCGCGGCCCACACACTGAGCAACGCAGGCTGGAGCTACTCCCTTTTCGATTCTGGGGAAGCAGCCGATGCATTTATTCGCCTTCTGGTCAGTTTCATTGAAATACACCTTGCCGTAAGGGCAGGCCTTGATGCATTCCTGCGCACCCTTACATTTCTCCAGATTAACAATGTTCAGTCCATCCTCTGCACGCTTATAGATAGCGTCATTTGGGCAGGCTTCCAGACACGCTGGATTCTCACAGTGGTTACACATGCGTGGCAAATACTGGAATATATTGTTTGGGTATTCACCGACACCTTGATCCTCATCCCAGTTCGGCGCCCAGCGTGGTTCAGGGCTTGGCTTTACAGAACCTTTTTTGCCCTCAAACAGGCGAGCTGCAAAGTCGTACTTAAACGGTACGCCGTATTCATCCAAGGTTGGATAATGACCGTCCGTCTGAAGCATGCCGTTTTTGTATCCACCGCCCTTACTCTGCCAGTTTTTTGGATAGCCCAAGCCTGGGGTGGTTTCTACATTACGCCAGTACATAAACTCCTGACCTGGGGCTGTGGACCACAATTTCTTGCAGGCCACGGTACAAGTTTGACAGCCGATACATTTGTTGAGATCAACAATGAAAGTCAACTGACGCTTTGGGGTTGTTATCATCTTCTTAGACATGACTTATATCCTTCTCATTTTGGGTAGCTGCTGCTGTTAACCCAGCGGTAACAGAACCTGTATAGCGACGTATCTCGACGCGCGTATCGCGCTGAACACCACCCGGTCCGTAGTAATTAGCCCTGAACTTAAGGTGTGCATAGTTGCCGACTAGGGATGTCGGATTTATGCGTATAGGCAATGGGTTCTGTGTATTTTCCCCTCCGAATTTACCCATGTAGAGTTCAGGTTCGTGATGCATACTTACCATGCCTGCCTGCATCCCATTGCGAATCTTGCACCGCACCATCGTCTTGCCATGATCATTCCAGACCTCTATCCAGTCGTTGTCCTTAATTCCACGAGCCTTTGCGTCCACCGGTGAAATCTCGCACATAGGACCTCCTCGCTGCAGACGCAACGTCAAAATATTGTCCTTCCAATTGGATTGAACACTGTGACGATTGTGTGGCGTGCTGAAGCGTAATGGATACTGATCCGCATTAACAGGAGTCTTGTATACAGGAAATTCAACACCCAAATCGAAAAATGTCGGGTGATCTATGTAAAACTGTTCGCGTCCAGTCAGCGTCGGCCACGGCTTCTTCTTCTGGATGAAGTATTGAAATGGCGTGTATGGAACACCTTCTTTCATAGGTGAACTCCAGTTGCTCTTGAAGCGCTGTGGTCCTTCCTTGCGAATCATCTCCAAGGTTATGCCATGTGTCTGAGGTGCATTGTCTAGAACGAACTGACAAGCCTGTTCATCAGTCGCCAACTTTCCACCATCAATCTGTTGGTCATAGAGCTTAGTGAGGTCTCGCGCTATATTGAACTTCTCATCAAAATACTTTGTATATCCTTTTTTCTTGGCAACTTCACCCATTTTCTTGGATAGCAGGGCAAAAATCTCCCAGTCCGTTTTTGATTCCCACAGAGGTGCTATAGCTGGCTCTGTCATGTGTATAAAGGTGTGCTCCTCGTTCATACTGAGGTCGGTCTTTTCATACCAATGTGCACTTGGCAATACCACATCTGAATATAGTGCCGTGCTATCCATACGGATATTCAAGTTCACCGTCAAATTCAGTTTTGGCCACAAGTTGCGTAATACATAATCAAGACCCTTGGCATTATTCAACCAATTGCTTCGATAGCAGATAAAGACCTTGGGGTCACGCCCATTCTCCGGGAAAAGTGGCATCTGTCCGCTTTTCAATGATTCACGGAGATATTTCGCGGTATCAATGTTTTCATTCTCCATCGCATCATAGACATTACCATGGTAGTAGGTCCAGATGGTAGTTTGACAGAAGCGATGCTTATTAGCACCGAGAGGGAAGGAGAGCTTACCAACGCCCGGCAAGGGAGTAGGCTTCCACTGACCAACATAGTGATTGACACCTGTTCCGTTGTAACCTTCGTTGCCGGTCATTGCACACAACAAGAGGAATGTGCGCATAACAGTGTCACTCCAATACCAGTGGTTTGTACCAGCGCCCATGATGATCATTGATGGCTTGTTCATGGCAAAATCACGCGCCATTTGTATGATAACGCTAGGCGCCACACCAGTGATCTTCGAAACTTTTTCCGGAGTGTACTCATTTAGCTTGGGCTTGTAAGCCTCAAATACCGGCTGAACTTTAATCTTCTCACCATCTGCAAGCTTAACCTTGAATGTACCTTCAAGGGCAGGATCTAGATCACCCAGCTCAAGATAGCCATCTGGGAAAGTAAGCGTATTTCGACCCATGAAAGGCGGTTGGATTTTGGCTTTCATCTCCGGCTCTTCACCCCAGCTACCTTTCATCAATACCGGCTTCTTAGTCTTGGTGTCCCAGGTATAGAACTTCTCCTTTGATCCACCTTTCACCATATCGGCCTCACGCAGATACATCTTGGTGTCAGTACGAATCAGGAACGGCAGATCTGTCTGTTCTTTCAGATGATGCTCTTCGTAGAGTTTTTCTTTGACAATAACATTTACCATGCCCAAAGCCAAGGCAGCATCAGTTCCCGGCTTTATTGGAACAAACACGTCTGCTTTGGTGGCAGTGGAATTGAAATCGGGGGAGATGACATACATCTTACTGCCATTCAATACTGCTTCTTGGAGAAAGTGTGCATCTGGAATACGGGTCTGAGCACTGTTAGCACCCCACATCAGGATTGTTCGGCCGTTATACCAATCAGCGGTTTCGCATGTATCTCCTTGAAAACCCTGAGTCTGTGTCTGACCGGTAGGATGGTCGGCGTACCAGTCAAAAAAGGTGTGCGTATGCCCCCCGATAAATGAGGCAAAACGATGCCCAGCTGCGAAAGAGACTGGGGAAACTGCCGGTACTGGAGTGTATACGCTGATGCAGTCGGAAGCGTCATTTTTAAGCGTATCGACAATTCCATTTGCGACATACTCAAGCGCCTCATCCCAAGAAACTCGACGCCACTTACCTTCGCCCCGTTCCCCTACACGGATTAGCGGATACTTGATGCGGTGGGAGCTATATATATAGTCAGTAGCACACTCGCCCTTATTACAACCACGCGGATTGTACTCAGGAACCCCGTTTAGCTTTGGCATATCCTTTGATTGCTCTTCACGCATCACCACACCATTCTTGGTGTAGACGAAATGCGGGCAAGAACCTGTACAGTTGACCAAGTGTGTGCCGCGGGTCTTTTTGTCCCAGGACCACTGCTCACGATGGAAATTCTCCCATCCCGTATAGTCATGCTGCATCATTGGATCCTTGGTCTGCGCCAGCGTGCGCATCACTATGGATCCATTTACAAGCATCCCAAGGGATACTTGCCCCATGGCTTTCAAAAAACCGCGACGTGTTGAACCGAACTTGTTCATTATTCAATCTCCCAGTGCCACATTATTACTCGGGTGCGGATTTCTAAATCACGCCCGAATACCGTATCACGCCCGAATACCGTCATGCAAACAACAAATGACAATCAGGATGCCCCACCTTGCAAACATCGGCGTATCTAAACCAATACCACGATGGGTTATCGTTACCTTCTTTGCATCGGACAGCCAGTCGGTACCATGAAATATTCCGACGTAAATGAGTACTGCCGAACCAAGAACTTTTGAGTTATTGACATAGATGGCATGTCCTCTCGTTGAGCATGTGATTTACATGCTCGATGAGCGTGTTTACCTAATAAGAAACAATCAGTTAAAACACGCCTACTCCCCTCGATTGTAAACAAGCCGTTTTTTCGATTTAATATCAATGACTTATATTCCAGTTAATTGATAATACCATGAAAAATACCATGCTCAGAAAATCCTTCAAAATGCTCGAAAAAATTCCTGAATGAACGCTGTAACACAGCAACTCCTGAGATCCTCGACCAGTCAATACAAACATTGACAATCTTTGTATTCCGACCTAGCATTCTTTGTGCAAGAGCTTGCACTTGGAGGCGATTATGCATATATCACTAACTCCCGAACTGGAATCTCGCGTAAAAGCCAAAGTGGAAACCGGCCTGTACAATAATGCCAGCGAAGTCATCCGTGAAGCGCTCCGCTTTATGGAAACCCATGAAGACTGGATTCACGAGATCAAACTGACTCGACTACGTGAGCAACTAAAAGTGGGAGCAGACCAACTAGACCGTGCAGAAGGTATCACAATCGAATCAAAAGCGGCGCTCGACACCTTGTTTGACGATATCAAGAGCTGACCCTCATGGCGTCCCATCAGCTTGTCATTGCGCCAGCCGCTAAAAATGACCTCAAGGACATATACCAATACGGCCTGCGACAGTGGGGACAGGCGCAATCCGAAAGCCACCTGTCCACTATAAAGAACCAATTCTGGTTGCTGACTGACCAGCCACTTATGGGCATCGAGCGCACCGAACTCCTGCCAGACACCAGAAGCCTCCCTATAGAAAGCCATACTCTGTTTTACCGTGTGACCGCCAACAGGGTTGAAATCATCCGTGTACTACATGGCCGCCAGGATCCACAACGCCATCTGAAATAACCAGGCATAACCCATGTGCAGTAGGTATAGCGGGTTTCCGGAATACTCCGGCGCACCCTCAGCTCAAGCTACCCGATACCATGCCAGTATTAATTTTCCTCTCTTGGTATCGATGCGTTCTGCCTTGCAACGCGTAGAAAATACCATGAAAAATACCATTGATGATGTAGATTATATTATTGATCAGAGTAGATTAATTATTATATTTCAATAGGTTATAAATTCCACCTGCTCCCACTCAATTGTAAACGAGTCATTTTTTCGATCTAATATCAATGGCTTAATTGTTGGCTCATGTGGCAATACCATGTTCAGAAATTGTTGCTAATCGCCACTTAAAATTGCCGAACAAACGCTGCCACACAGCACCCTAAACCACCTTATCCCGATCCTGGTACTGCAAAATTTCAGCAAATTCATGCTTATCTCAACAAGCATGAATGACTCTCAGATCTCCAAGATCCGACCAGAGGGGCAAAGTCGTGAACCAGTTAAGCCTGTGCTGGGTAATCGAGCGTCCAGTTGTGGTCGTAACTGATTCCAGACTATACACGGTCAGCATCTTTCAAGTTCTGATAACTTCTCTTCAAGAAAGTTGACGAGCGCACGTACTTTGGGTGCGACGTGTTTGCGTGTCGGGTAGACGGCATAAATGCCCAACTCAATCGAACGGTATTGGGGAAGTATTTCCACCAGTCTGCCAGCTGCCAGATCGTCCCCGACGAGGAAGGTCGGCTGTAGAATGATACCCTGATGTGCAAGTGCAACGGCCCGGCATGTGTCCCCATTGTTTGTGAACATCCATGGGTGAATCTTCACGTTAACCGGACCCTCAGGACCTTCGAATTCCCAGGCATCCGCATCCAACCAGTAGCTATATCCGATCACTTTGTGCTCGGCCAAATTGGCTGGATTGGAGGGCTCACCATATTTATTCAGATACTCTGGTGAGGCACAAAGGACAATTCGAGTCCTGGCAAGACGCTTGCTGATTAGCGATGAGCTAGACAAGGTGGCAATGCGGATCGCCAGATCATATCCCTCCTCAACCACATCCACGACACGATCAGAGAGTTCTACATTGAGCCGCACCTGAGGGTGCAGTTCGTGAAATGCATCCCAGAGGGGTGCAAGGGTTTGAATGCCAAAGGACACCGGTACATTCACTCGCAGGAGTCCGCGTGCCGCACCACTGCGCGAACTGACCTCGGCTTCCGCCTCTTCAAGGCCGGATAATAATTCTCGGCAACGGGTATTGAACACAGCACCCTCTTCCGTGAGTGAAAGCCTCCGCGTGGTTCGATGCAGCAACCGCACGCCGAGTCGCGCCTCAAGGTCGGCCACATAGCGAGACACCGCCGGCTTTGACATGTGCAGGGCGTCAGCGGCCTTTACAAAGCTACCCGCATCCACCACCGCGCAAAAAGTCTGCATTTCCTGAAATCGATCCATTATTCCTAATATCGGTATAGTTCATTTCATATTCATGTGTTTATCTCAATTTACTGAATATGTAAAGTTTTACTCGTACTCGGGATACACCCGAACCCGCCGGAAGGCGACTGTTAAAACACTGCTAAAATTAGGAGATACACAATGAATATTACTGTTATCGGAGCCGGCAACATGGGTTCGGCCTTCGTTAAGCAATTGACCCTTGCAGGACACCAGGTCACTGTCACCGCCCGCGATGTTGCCAAAGCCGACACTGTCGCGGCAGCCCATCCGGGCGCAAAAGCTGTCAGCCCAGAGCTTGCCGCTAACCAGGCTGAAGTCGTGATCATCGCTACGGCGTATGACGACGCGGTGAACGCGCTGCGTTCTATAGGCGACCTTCAGGGCAAAGTTGTCATCGACATCACGAATCCACTGACTTCTGACTTTATGGGCCTGACCATAGGCCATGAGACCTCAGCCGCAGAGGAAATCGTCAAGGCTGTACCTGGCGTAGATGTCGTAAAAGCCTTCAATACCGTGTTTGCCCAGGTCCTGGCCGAGGGCGGAGATTTCGGCGACGGTCGGAAGGTGACCGTATTCATCGCCGGAGACAGCGAGCAGAGCAAGGACAAGGCACGCGCAGTGGCCGAAAGCATGGGGTTTGTAACGGTCGACGCCGGTGGACTTAAGAATGCGCGTTATCTGGAACCGCTGGCTGGCCTGAATATCTATCTCGGATACGGCGCGGGCTTCGGTACACACATCGCGCCAACCTGGATGCGGGACGCCTAGTCAGATTGATAGGCGTATTGGTCAACATACTTCAAGTAAATATCTTGGAACTTTAGAGGTGAAATCATGAAAACGTTAGTGAAAAAAGTCGCAGCAACCAACACCAGTTTGAGCCAATTGGCCCTTCGTATCCCGGTCGGCATCATCTTTGTCGCGCACGGCGCGCAAAAACTGTTCGGCTCGTTCGGTGGGTATGGCCTGGAAGGAACCGGTCAATGGATGGCCTCTATCGGCCTGGAGCCCGGCTACCTGATGGCATTACTGGCCGGCAGTGCCGAATTTTTTGGCGGCCTTGCCCTGATCCTGGGCTTGCTGGTTCGCCCGGCAGCCGCGGTGCTTGCCTTTACCATGGTTATTGCCATCGTTACGGTCCACATCGGTAACGGCCTGTTTATGAGCAATGACGGCTACGAGTTTGGTCTGGCATTACTGGCTGCATCGGTTGCCCTTGCCATCAGTGGTGCAGGCCGGGGTTCTCTCGACGCCATGTTGTCCAAGGAATAATTGAGACCATATGTATAGGCTCGACTAAGCCGGGACACTTCGTCCCCGCTTAACTGAAGCAGAAACGTTGATAGGAGATTCTAAATGTTAATTAATGGGCAGTGGGCGAAAGATTTTCACCCCGTACAAGGCACTGACGATGAAGGCGGATTTGTTCGAGAGCAATCCAGATTTCGCAACTGGATCACCTCTGATGGTAGCCCGGGACCATCTGGTGAGGGCGGTTTTGTCGCGGAACCCGACCGCTACCACCTGTATGTTGCGCTGATTTGTCCCTGGGCCTCGCGCACATTGATGGCTCGTAAACTCAAGGGCCTGGAAGATGTCATTTCGGTTACCGTGCTCGACCCCCGCCTGACCGAGAAGGTCTGGCGTTTTGGTGACGACATAAGGGCCATTCCAGGAACCCAGTCAGACCCACTGTACGGTGCCGAATACCTTTACCAGATTTACCTGCGTGCCCAACCCGACTACACCGGTCAGATCACTGTGCCCGTGCTCTGGGACAAGCATAAAGAGACCATCGTCAACAACGAATCATCCGACATCATCCGCATGTTCAATGACGGGTTTGGTAATCTGGCTAAGGAAAGCATCGATCTCTACCCGACCGACCTACGCCCTGAAATAGACAACGTTAACGAGCGTCTCTACGACCATTTCAACAACGGCGTCTACCGCGCCGGTTTTGCGACAACCCAGATAGCCTATGAGCACGCTGTCCAAGAGGTGTTCGATAGTCTGGACTGGATTGACCGACAGCTCGATAATCAAAACTTTCTGGTTGGCGACCGCCTCACCGAGGCCGATGTCCGAGCATTCGTAACCCTGATCCGCTTCGATATCGCCTATCACGGGCTTTTCAAGACCAATCTCCGTCAGCTGCGCGACTATCGGAATATTACCGCCTACATGAAGCGCATCTATGAGCTGCCGGGCATCGCAGAGACGGTATCACCGGAGCACATCACGACTGGGTACTACTCAATCCGAGCCTTGAATCCTTCGGGTATCGTCCCGGTTGGTCCCACGGAATTATGGTGATACTAGCCGCCCCTTTTGGGGAAAAACATTCACATGAAGAACGGATTAACCTGATAGGAACTAAAAATGACCGAAGAAAAACGCGGCCTATCCGATGACCGAATGCCGGTAGTTTTTGCTGGTCACGGCTCACCCATGAACTTGATTCAAGATAATCAGTGGAGTCGTGGCTTTGCACGGCTAGGCGACTACGTACCCCGGCCGGCGGCTATTTTGGCAATCTCGGCACACTGGTATGTGAGCGGCAGCTATCTGACATCTAATCGACATCCACCAACCATTCATGATTTTGGCGGCTTTCCAGATACGCTCTATCACATAGAGTACCCTGCTCCTGGAGACCCAAAACTTGCTGAGCAAGTGCGCGATCTCCTTGGGGAGTGGCAAGTGCAGCTTACCGAGGATTGGGGGCTAGATCATGGAATCTGGTCAGTGCTGTACTGGATGTATCCAGAAGCAAATATCCCTGTCGTGCAGCTTAGTATAGATCGAAAGCTTGATGTGCGGCAGCACTATGCTATTGGCAGATCACTTACAGGATTGCGTAATCAAAACATTCTCATAATGGCCAGCGGGAATATTGTGCACAATCTTCCCGATGCTTTCAGACAAATTCGATCCGGTACAACTACCACACCTGAATGGGCCAGTCGTTTTGATGAAACTGTCAAACAAGCATTGCTAGCGCATGACATTGAAACTCTTTTGTCGCTGTATCCAGGAACAGACGACGCACAACTCGCACATCCCACGCCAGATCACTGGTTACCGTTGATCTATGCCGCTGGTGCTTCAACCGAAGATGACCCCATAATCTTCCCAAACGAAGGGTTCGATTTGGGATCTCTTTCAATGAGAAATGTTATTTTTGGATGATATCGACTGCACATAGTCTGGCTACCCCGCCCCGTCAAATGAGCAGTGAACGCCGTGTAATACGCTTCGACGATCCGAATTGAGAAGGATTTGCTCGAGCCAGTGACGCTGGTAACTGCTGACATCACGACCCCGGCTCGCCGTCCTGGCCGACACGTGGACTAAAATCCGCGCACTGTAGAATCCCTGTAGGTTTGATTCAGCACTTCTTCGATATATCGCGGGTCGTCCTTGCGATACTGTGTTTTGATACAGTTTATAGCTTGGCTGAGAGACCTTGAAGCCTCAGCCGAAATGCCAGCCAGTGCCAGTCATTGCCTGCCAGTTCCGATCACTCCCACTCGATTGTAAATAAGCATTTTTTATCTTTTATATTCAATGACTTATTTTCCTGCTAAACGGTAATACCATGAAAAATACCATGCTCAGAAATTCCTTGAAAAAATATAACTATATTGTACCGGACGGCCCATTTATTTCCTCTTGAAGCGTCTGGAGCACCGCCAGAATCTCCTCGAAATCCGGCACCTCACCGAAGATCATGTTTCCCATTGCGCGATAATCGGACCTGACCGAGACCAGCACATGGCCTTCAGGCACCAGCACCAAGGTACCTGGCTTTGCTAAGTCGTATCTGGCCCACCCCCGGGGATAGAATCGCTGCTTAAACGCCACTACGCTGGCCAGCAATTCTGGATCGGCCAAAGCTTTTTCCTTGACCGGTGACTGGGCCATCTTGGCCAGGTCGTAATAGTGGCGCGAATAGCGAGGTGGCTGTGCATTTCCCTCGGGGCGATGAGCCTCATGGTGCAGAATCGTAGCCTTCTCCCAAAAAGTGCGTTCCGCCTTGATGACTCTAACCGCACATTCTCGTTGCTCAAACACATCGGGAAAGGCCTCTGCTGCATAACAGCTGATACTGCGATCTTCATAAGGCAGCCATGACGCCAGTGGGCCGACTTCCAGGCGCACTTCGGAACGGAGGTAATCATCAGGATAGGCCGCGGGGTAGTTGATATCAATCACGAATGGATCATCGTCTACACGACAGTCACACACGCCGTCGAGTGCAGATTCGACCATTCTCAACAGTTCCCCGCCAATGTACTTTTGTGCCTGCTCGTTGATCGCCGCATTCAACTGAGCCTGTTTGGTTTTGGAGCGTTCAGCCAAGGGGTCATCGCCACCCAGAACACGCCAGTCGAGGACCAGGTCGATATCCTCCGAAAAACGTTCAATCAGGTTATAAACCTTCGATAGACTGGTGCCACCTTTGAACATTAGCAACCGCGCGAGATCCGGTTCCTGGAACAGCCGGTTGAGTACCCAGGTAACCCAAAAGTCCTTTTCGACAACAGCTGGCGTGGTGCCCTTCTGCGTCGCCGTCTCCGAAAACAACTCGCTACGTTGCTGCGCAGGAAGCCGGGCAACCTTATCCATCAGTTAGCCTCCTTGCAGATCCGTTTGATGGCTTCATAGATCCAGCCAGTGACCGAACGGGTGTCCTTGAGGATACGGTCACACGCATTGGACTCCAGCTGCTGGCGGATACGCTCGACCACCTTCTGGTCCACATGCTCCCGACCCAGCGCTTTCAGGGCCTGCACTACCAGGCCACTCTCCCGGTATTTGAAACCCACATCCTTCAAGGCGGATTTCTTGAACACCAGGGAATGCTTCCCAATTTCGTACTCACGGCCTGGACCGTCGGAGAGGTAAATCCAACGCCCCGGAACCTGGGTGGAAAGGCCCAGCAGATTGAGAGCCGCATCGCCGGAAGGTTGAATGCGCCAGTTGAATTTGCGAGCCAAAGCATGAGCCACCTGGTCGAGATCCGGGCTCAACTGACTGTCCAGTAGCTCGCTATAGCGAGGATAGTCGTAGACCCCTCGACAGACACGGCGAATCTTGCCAGCCTTGGTCAGGCTGGAAAGCGCCTGGTGGATATTAGCCTCGCCAAATTCGGCCACAAAGTCGGTCTTGGTAAATGCCCAACCCCTACCACGGCCATATATCCGTGAAATAACTTTATTTTCAATACCTTGTGACATATTCCAATGCTAGTATTTTTTAGGAAAACAGTATTGTTTTTCTAAAACAGGAGCTTAGCAGATCCACTGCACTATGTGCAGTCTTATGACGCAGCATCCTGAGCAAAAGCATCCCTGGGCACCCATATCCAGCCCTCACTTGGGGTAACGTCAGCCTCAGGCGGCATAAGAGCACTCCGCTTTTCCGCGAACAGACTGGCGACCAAGGCACAGGTCAGCGCATCTTCGCAGTCCGCATGACTGAGCGCGGGGTAAGGCCGGCGCAGAGCTTGAATGGTTTCTGAGCGTTTGCAGGCCGAAGGATAGGCCTCGATGGCGGCTAGATTCCTGCCATCACTCCAGACGCCGCACCCCACTATCTTCGGCACAAAACGCGCAAGGACGTGCATCCCCTTCGTGGCCTGGGAGCCGATCATGTCTTTAATGGCCGAAAGCGGACTAAGGCCTTGCTCAAACAGGTAATGCTCAGTGCGGCGAAACAGATAGGGATTGGTGTTGGATGCCTCAATGGAGGCTGCCGCCTTACTTTGGGTTACCAGCTGGATAAAGGCTTCGGAGAAACCCAGAGGGGTGTCAATGGCGAGGGTCACTGGACCGGATTCCGGAGATACCCTACTCCCACACAAATCGAACAGAGCAGCGATCCACTCCATACTCGTCGAACAGCTATTGATACACTCGCGAAGGTTGCCGCGCCAGGGAGTACCGACGATCTCATGGTTGGCGTCGAGAATCACGATGGCGTCGCGACTGTTCTGATTCTTGTCGCAATTCCAACCACCGACATCCCAGCCGATAAACGAAGCCTTTTTACTATTGGTGATGATAAAAATACCTTCCGTAACTATGTAGTTTCATTCCGACTTTTCAGGAACCGTTCCTGAAACGCACGTCGCCCCTGATCGTAAGGAACTGGATTAGTGGCATGAGGAACCGGTGCAGTTCTGTCGCCGATGAGGTAGTTGATCCGGTAAGTGCAGTTGCCAGACGGATGTAGCATTCCGCCAATCACCCGGTCATGTTTCAGGGCCCGTTCCTGAATCAGGCGGTCCAGCACCTTCTGGACCTGAGGTCCTAGCCCAACGAACACGGCATCCGTTAGCTCTTCGACCTCTGCCACGAAATTCTCCAACAGGTACTTTCTCAGCAAAGGGTGCTTGGTCATATCCGGGGTACCTCGATAATCCTTGTCTTTGACGAACACCGGATATCGCAGGAGGGATGTGGTCTGCACCAAATGGCGCGAGGTGGAGAACAGATCGGCCGCATCGCTCAGGTCGAGCCACTTGTGGAATCCCCAATGGTTAAGCTGATTAATCAGATTGCTACGCAGCGGCTCGCCACTAAACGCGCCGACACTCTTAGCGGCCTGGACTGCATCAAGACTCGACTTGCCGGCCTGAAGAGCGCGCCGCGCCTCGTTATTTGCATTGACCATCTGAGTGGGGCCCGGCGTGATCCCCACCAGAACGACTCGCGCACTCGGATTGATGTACTCGAAAGGTGCGTAGTAGATCTTCACATCGCCGCTTGCATCCATCAGTAGCCGCGGGTCGCGCACAACTGCGGGCGTCGACCCACAGAGAATCGGCGCATACCTTTCGATCAAGTCTGTTTTCATTGTTCTCAAATGTCCTCCTCCAAGACTGGAGCACCTTTTGGGGTCAGTCTGGAGTCCATACGCCCGGCCAGTCCCATAGATTTCTGCTCATGCCAATTCATTCCATCTCAAAACCCCGGGTACTTCCGCCAGATCCGTTGGTTCAACTCTTCGTTGTCGCTGTACTCGCCGATATCCCAATCTTTGAATGCGTAGAGATCTTCCGCCAGCTCGGTAATGACCTCGCGTAGCTCCAGCGGCTCCAGCCACTCGGCAGGTATCGCCTTCACGCCGAGCATCGCTCCCAGCAGGTTGCCGGTGATTGCTCCTGTCGAGTCCGAGTCACCATCATGGTTAACAGCCAGGATGACGCCATGTTTGAAGTTGCGTGCAACCAAAGAACAATAGATAGAGATCGCCAGGGCTTCCTCAGCGATCCAGCCCTGACCCAACCGGGCAATCGCTTCTTCGTGCGGCAAGCCAGAAACAACTAGCTCCTCAGCCAACTCAATAGCTCGCAGCGTTTCCTCATGGCTGGGCTCATCTCGAAGGATGGCTTTCGAAGCCGCCAGCGCATCAGCCAGCGAAGCACCGTCAGTCAGAGCCAGAATCAACACAGCCAGAACACCGCCAGTCAGTGCTCCAGTGGGATGGCCATGGGTCAACGCGGCCAACTCTGTGCCCAGTTGAAAGGCGTCTTGGGGCGATTCGTGCTGGCGCAAGCGCCAGCTGAACAGTCCTACTGGAGCAACCCGCATGACACCGCCGCATCCTTTGCTATCGTTGCGGGCTGGCTCCCCGAGTGAACTCATTGCCCGCAGTGCGGAGATACAGGTATTACCTGGCGCGCGGCAGCTGTGCAGCTGACGCTGCTGAAAGAGCCAACCTGGCTCATCGACACCGAAGTCGATGTCGCAGCTTGGACGTTCGCCCTGGGTCTGCAGCCAGCGCAAATAGGCATTGGCGGTCACCCCGGGATAGGTGGTAATACCCTTGAAACAGCCCCGCACCCAGCCTCGGATCAACCCCTCAGCGGTGAACAGGGTCATCTGGGTGTCGTCGGTGATCTTCCCCAGACCACCATAAACTGGTGCGTACTGGCTGATGCCCTTCGGGCCAAAGCGACTGAGAATCTCGGCCCGCTTCATGAACTCGACTGAGGCACCCAGGGCATCGCCGACCGCCCCACCTAGCAGGCAGCCTAGAAAGCGCCCCTGGACAGTGCGTCTTTGCTGACGTTTGCTGCGCCAAGCCGGTGGTACCAAGCCGTCTGTCGCCTCTGCTTCGCCAGTTTCGGTGTCTGGCTCCACGTCCTCTTCTCCGGACAACGCATAGTAGACGCCCAACTCCGTAGCCACGCGTGCGGCAGGCCGTGCAACAAGGTGAATTTGCTTTCGCCACTCAGGCACATCGGAGCCATCCCAGCTAATACCCAGACCTTTCTCCCAATAAGACAGATAAGCCTCACCTCTATCGGCGGCATAGTTGTTACCGTTGCCAGCGGAACAGTCGAGCGCATACTCCCAGTTGTTCTCGCGCATGCAGACACCGTGCTCTGGGTGTGGCACCTGCCCCAGCCCAATTAGGTATTCCGCGCTTTTGGCATCCAATGGGCGAAACACGGCCACACTCAAGCGCCCGTCATTCCGTGGGGTAATGGCAGCGATCAGAGCATCGCCACGTTGGATGGTAACCAGCTTGGTGTTCAGGTCCAGTGGACCGATTTCGAGCCACCAGTGGTCACCAGCGGCTGAAATCACCTCTCGGGCGTCGTCGGGAGCCAGCAGTTCGGCAATTCGGTCCATCGCGGGCTCGACTTCCTGCCATTGGACTCCACCATCCCGACTACGCTGTTGCAGGCCGTTCAGCAACACGGCCAACGGCAGATCCTCCTCTCCCGAAATCACTGACTGCAAGTCCGTCTGAGTTATGTAATATGGAATATCAGGCAATCGATACCGCTCCAGGGTGGCGGGTTTGAGGTGAAGCTCTACCCAGTTCTGCATGGTGTCTCCGCTGATCTTTGTCCCTCTATGTTATTTTTTGTCATCATGTGCATCAGTGGTCACGACACCTCATATCTGACCCTCAGACCTGCTTCCTCGAAGTGATATTTACCTTTGTGTTTTCTGTCATATGGATTTGGCAACAACCGGAATTGCGGGCTATCGGAGAGCGCATCCAGCACATGTAATATCACGAACTCTTTTTTCCTGCGATTTGCAGAATCGATGGCCAACTCCACCTCTGAAGAACCAAGCTCAAAAGCCTCATCTTCTGCCTGGGTTGCCTTCACCTCCACGTAATGGGTTTTTCCGTTCTTGTGGATTACAAAGTCACAGCCGTACCCGTCATCGGTAGTATTTTCTGTATACTTGTGCCGACTGTTCTCTGAAATCCAACTGCTCGGCCCCACAGTTTCAACACCGTAGAACTTTTGCAATGCTCGAAATGCATGGATTTCACCGGCCAGTCCGACAAGATCTTTCATGGCTTGACTCATCCGGCCCTTGGGTTTTTTCTTGTTTGTAGGTTTCTTATTGCCTTTCTTGCGCTTCTTAGAAGCCCCCTGCTCCTTTAGTTCTTCGAGATCAGTGAGATCTGCCGTCGCCACGCTGTCATCTTCAATAGCTCCGAGAATGTGATCCCAGAGGTTGAGTAAATTTTCCTCGGAATTTACAAAATCCATCCCGCATACTTCCACCGTCTTTTTCTGTAATTCTTGCTTTTGTTTCCGCTCTTCAAGTCGATCACGCGCCTTGGCGATCTCAGCGTCTGAGATCCCCAGCCTGTCCATCAATTCGCTCACAGTAGAGCTCATACCCAGCGCAGTCCAGAATCCCTCATGTACTTGAGACTGATTCAATTTCCCTACCAGCTTGAAGCACATTGCTTCGTTCCAGACATCAACAAATGCGGTTTTCGCAAAATCATCTGCCAGCTGTGTTTCAAAGATATCGTTATCTTGCCCCCACATCCCCACATCGGCGTTTTCCCTGATACACCAGGCTAAAGCAGATTTCTGGATACCCTCCAGAACACGAAAAAATTTCTTGCGGTTATCCGCATGAATTTCTATTGGATCGAGATCCGGCTCCAGGCCCAACTCATCAAGCTGATCACGCAGCTCCTCCACACTTGCCGCGCTCTCCACCAATGCAATCACATCTGAGTCTGTATCCCACTCAACCAGAATATCGCGCACCTTGTTCATCACCTCGGGAAAGGCCACGACCCAGTAGTGTTCCGCATACTCTCTAGGGCATTCAAGGCTCGACAGCTCGGCTTCGAAATCCTTAAAACCTCGAGATTCAGGATGCTTGCGTATCGTGTGCCGGATAATAGAACGCATTATCGTGCGGCATGAATCCATATGCTCCTGGAATTGCGCATTTGCCTGGTCGTTGGAAACCAACGATTCGCTTGATTGTGATAGAACCTTATTCCATTGATCGAGCTGCGCCTGATCTCCGAGGATTTCCCAGGCTTTATATCCCACTGACTTCAATCCTGCGGCGTCCCTGACAATGGACAATACGTCCTCAAGATCAAGCGGAGCGATACTGTATGATTGAAGGGCATCCCGGTATTGCTCGTCTGAAGACACCTCATCCAGAGGTGCTATATCGGCGTCGGTCTGCATAAGCAGAATCAGCGGCCTGACAAGTCGCACCCTCCAGGCAAGATCTCCTAACCAGCGCTGCTGAACCTCTTGATAATGATCTGCAGTAATGTGTAGCTTTCGAAGAGATGCACACACAACATCTTCAGATATTTCATCTGCGCTTTCATAGTCTCCGAGGACAAGCTTTAACGAAATATCTATATCACCACGATCTACTATGGATGCCAGCGCCTCGCTAAGCTGGCTCACTTCAGTCCGAGCATCGCTGATGGCCAGCAATGTGTTATCTTTTGCCAGCCATAATGCGGGCACTGGGGTTCTCGCTACTGACACGTCGCCATGCCATAGCCCAGCTTCTAGCGTGTCTACCCAAACTATTCGGGCTCTTCGCAATGCATCAATCGCCTTTGTGAATGTTTTCGTGCCTACCCCTCGACTCTGCCCTCTAGAGAAAGCAAATATTGAAAGAACGACCGGGATCAGCCAGGGCAATTCTTCGGATAGTTGTGGTGTATTTTCTTGTCCCTGCCACTGACTTCCATCAACAAGAGCTCTCGTGGTCAGCTCAGACGCAAGTCGTACACCATTCCCGTATGCATTCTGAAAATGGTCTTGCAGGCGTTTTGCATCCTTCGTATCCATCGCAACAACAGGCTTGGAATGTAATTCCAGTCCACCATGAACAGCAGAGGTAGCATCTGGGAGGTATACGGCCTCCTCTTCGGATGGCGTTACAACGATCAGTGATCCGGAACCATTCTGAACAATGACGCTGTCCGGGAATACATCTTCTTCATCCGGGTAGAACTGACCCCAAGCAGTCCTGACCTGGCCCAAAAAGACGCTCGAATTCGATATATCAATCGCTGGATCTTGTAAGGCAACAGCCAGATCATTCAGCAACCTTGGATCTGCCGTTTCTTCCTCGGGATCGTAGCTAGGCATACCCAGCTCTTTCATTGATGCAATGAGCCCTTGATTCCTGCTTAACACGGAAGCAACGGAAACCGGCATCGGCATAAGGTGAGAGAACTGATGCAGTCCTCCAATCAAGGCAGGAGATGGTATATGCCAGCGATCCGAGGGACGGAATCGAATCGATTCCTCATCAGTCTCACCTTGCATCCATTTCGTCGCCCTTAATGAGAATGCAAGTGGTGAAACCGATGAATATCTATGTGCTTCGCCCCCGATCTTGCGAATCGTGGCACTCTCCCAGTTTTTCCACCGCTTCTGCCACGATGGAATGGAAACCAACAATAATTCCATCAAAAGCTTATGGGCTGCATCATAAAAGCCTTCCAGCTTTTCGAAGCCTGGCAGAGCATATACATCCTGTACCTCGTAGCTGAACTCACCGGAATAACGTGGGCTTTCGGTATTTTTAATATACTCTCGATAGGCATCCCAAACATCAGGGCTATAGCCTGCTGGACCCTTTTCGGGCAGCTTCACTCCCTTCCAATGCGCTATGGTGAATCTTGCGTCCCAGTCTTTGCCTGTTACAGGCACAAGCCGAATTCCATTGAACGCGCCCGCTTTTTCCAGAAGATCTACCGAGGACAAGCCCATGCCACCCCACAAGGGATGGTCTGGTGGAAGCAGCAGGCGCTTTAGCGCATTACTGCATTCGGGAGTAGCTGTACGTCGAAGATAGGCATCGAGTTCCGACCCGCTCTTTCCTGGCCAACCGGGGCCGAAACTTGTCTCATCTATTGGAAACCATCCGCCAATACATGGCGCCGATAGCTTACTGAGCAGGCGTATGGGCTCCTCCATACTGTGCTTCGATGCTTGCAGTAGCCTCAGGCCCCATTGAAGGATATCCCGACACAACTGTGAGTCGGGGCCATCAATATCATGCGGAAGCTTGGGCGTGGCTTTCACCAGGACGCCACTGAATATTCTTTCTACCCCGTAGGATTGCACCAACCCTGTAGAAAGATACCTGTGAACAGCAGTCGTCTCGACACCACCCTTGGCTCTGGGGATATGGGTTTGAATATCCTCATTAAGAAAAGCGATAAAAGGCCTCAGGTTTTTGGGAATGTCGTCAATCCCGCCCTCAGCCAACACCTCATCATCGGAACCACTGCTGCGAGGCCGGAAGAAAACCGAACACCGATCGTCACAAGAATGAAGTTGATTGTCAGTTCCTAAAAGAACGCTTTTGCCAATGAGCGGCTTGGTATCTTTTCCGAACAGAGACTCCACGTCTTGCCAGAATCCACTCCAATCAACCGGCTCCTTGGATTCATGTAATTTTCTTGCTATTGCTTCTATCGTCGCCGCGTTATCATCTGGCATCGCTTCGGGGCTGATGTTGACTTCATCAAATATCCTTCTTATTCCCGACTCTCGTTCTCGAAGAGCCTGAACGAATACCGGGTATGTTGCTTCGGAACGTAGTAGCGAGGCCTTGATGACAACATCCGATTCGAGTGCCGGCAGTAGACTGGTATAAACAAGGCTACGCCAGCCTTCATCTGACAGCGCAATATCCTGGCTTTCTATTTCAATTTCTCTGCCAGAAAACACTTCCCCGAGAGCTGCCCACCAGCGTTGCCCCTCATCACTATCCGTCGGAGCCAATATGTCGATAATTGCTGCTGCTTCCCCCTCTCCCTTACCTGACAGGCTTTTCAGAATGACATCAACCCCTTTTTCGGCAATCGTTCTTAACAACAGCGAATTTAGTGGATTTTCAAAATCGATATCAGTACGGCTCATATCACCGAAGAATGGCGCGCTAAAATGTGCTGCACACCCACTTGGAACCTGTGTTGGCAAATAGATATTGAGTACACCGTCGTCAGGTTCACTACCTACTTGCACCGCTATTTCAACGGTTGCCTCATCGACTTCCGGCCACTTGCCGGGCAAATCGGCAACAGCAGACTGGATCTCTTCCTTCTCACTCGGGTTTTTTTCTCCACCGACGGTTCTTTTCCACAACCAGTACCGCCTGCTGTAATCTTCCCTCTCCTCAGTCTCAGGATCATCCGCGGCTATCTGAACCTCGAAGCCTCCTTCAGGATCGTCATTCCGGAATATCTGTTCTCTTTTGTAGCATCTGTCCTGGCTATTAGTTGCGAGCCGTAACTCATTAACCCGCTGCAAGAAGATAGCCGTACTTTCGTTCATTTCCTCCAGCTTATTAGTTGCGATCTCCTTTGCACGATCATTAAGGAAAGGCAATCTTATAACTGTTGAAAACCCTCTCTGCTCGAAGTCCGCCACCCTTGGCGCTGCTTGCTGCGTATCCATGGGAATTGGCAATGCATATGGAGATAGAAAGGCCAGTTCTTCACGCAACCAGTCTTTCGAGAAGGACCGGCATCGTTCCCGAAAATATTCGTATCGGGCATCATCCCACTCCAGGAGCCGGCCCCCGATGGCCTCTGGTGATTCAACGCTGTTGTCACCATCAACAACACGACGTATCGGCCCCTCAAACATTTGAATTACGTCGGGCCGAAAGCTGAAGCAATAGCCGTCGAAGCTTGAGCTTTCTCTTTCATTGCGCGAGTAAATTTCCGGCGCCTTGGTTATTTCGAGAACACTGCGAAAACCAATTCCCTTGTTTCCGATAGATTTCTGAGGATCCTTATCGCTCTGCCCGAGATTTGAAAGCGCCTTAAAGTTGGATGGAGTAAATGGCTGGCCATCGTTTGCTATGTAAAGAGCGCCATGTGGGTGTTCATCATCCGCCAGAACAATCTCGATCCGTTGTGGTGTCTCCATGACGCCTACTTCGAAAAGCGCATCGTGTGCGTTCTGGATGAGCTCGATCAGAAAACGCCCGTGATACTGATGTTCTACTTGCTCAGTAAGATTGTGCAGACTCCGATAGCGAGAAGTACCATTTGAAAGCTCATCCAAGAAGCTTCTTATCTCTCCCAATGTCTTGTCGATGACTTCTTTACGAGACATGAGTTCTACACCAGAGGTTTGTATATAATCTACGCACGTGAGAGCACCACCTCACCACGCCGTATCCAGTTAATCCCCGTGCCCAACACCTGCTTCCCAGCGTTTGTGAGGGCGTTGGCATAAGACTCAAGCTGTGGTCTGTAATTGATAAACGCTGTCTCCGGATCATCGACCTGATCGGACTTATGGTCGATCACCCAGATGCCTTCCGTAGTTTCCACAATCAGGTCGGCCATTCCGGATACGACGGTCCCCCGCTCGTCCAGCGCCAGGATTGGCTGCTCCCGCAGCACCGAGGTACCGTCAAGGTGATCCGCCAACCAGGACTCGAATTGCCCCACGGCGGCAGCGATCTTTTCTAACCCATCCGGCTCGATTTCCACACCGGTAATCTGGGGGATTCTCTCCTTGAGGTCGGGCTTCGCTCCCAATACCTCGAAACATCGGTGAATAAAGGTTCCGAAACTCATCCCTGTCAGACCGACATCAATCTCTAATCCCGCACCGTACCGCTCAACGAGCAAACCTGCCCTAGCCTGCGCATCGGCAACCACTTCCGTTGTTGAGGGCGCTCGGCTGTCCGGGGTAAGCATTTCAGGGAGCGCACCAGCTTGGATCGCACGCCGGCCCGTGACCGGCAATTCCGAATCCTCCAGAACAGCGCCGATGTCGAGGTCATCCGGAAACTCAGCCGGTCCCTCGATCACGGTACAGGGAAAGTCCTGTTCACCGGCCTGGATGTTTTCCTCGTCCAACGAGAGGTCACAATCCTCCGCTAATATCGACCAATAGGTAATCTTTGGTGTTTTCGCCTGCGCAAGATAACCCGGCCACTCCAGGACCATCTTGTCCCTGGCCCGTGTCAGCGCAACGTACAGTAGCCGTCGTGCCCCGATTTCCTCAGCGTTCTGCAGCTCGGCCAGGAACCCATCGTTGGTCTCCGAAGCAGCGAATGCCGGGGCGTATTCAATCCGGGCATGCTCGAGCAATCGCGACAATTCGTCGAAGGTGCTGTAACCCAGTTCGACGTTGGGTAACCGTGCCTTGATCTCCCGATCGAGTCCACATACCGCGACCACCGGCCACTCCCGCCCCTTGGAACCATGCCAGGTCGTGAGCACGATCGCGTTTTCATCGAGTACCCGAGGGTCCGGCCGCTTGTCGCCATCCTTTTCCTCTACCCTGGCAGCCATCCAGGCCAGGAAGGTTTGAATTCCGGAACCGTGAAAACCACCGTTAGCCAGTGCTTCGCGGTTGGCATCCATGAACTCGCCCGCCTCCGCCAGTAGACGCAGCAGGTTCGCACGAGCCTGTTCCCCATCCGACCAGAGTGCCACCACGTCGAATAGGCCCAAGGCGCAAATCATGTCCGCGACCAATGCATAAACGGTTCGCTCAGTTACCCCCTCTGCCAGTTCGTCAAGCCTCGCAAGCAACGGCTCGTCAATACGACCTTGATCCATCAGCTGGGCCAACGCGTCCTGGAGGCTAAGGGAACCCAGCTCGGTCACCGCCAAGTACAACGCCGCGTGGCGATCCGCAGGATTGGCCAAGTAAGCCAATGCGTGCCAGGCAATCTGCACGGGCCGCGAGGAGAACCAGCCATCCGCCTGCAGCCGTACGCGCAGTCCTTGCGCACGAAGCACTTCGGCGTACGTGGCCAACATGGGGTTGGTCGGACAAAGTACAGCGATATCGCCCCCACGAAGCCGCCGGAGCTTCTTCGTTCGCCGATCCACAATCTGTTGATCGCTATCATCGAGCAACGCTTTCAAATGCTCGCCCACGGCAACAGCGCGTATAGCGTGCTGACCCTTCTTGGCCTTCTTCGGGAACGACATCACATCGAGCGGCGCGAGGAGGCTTTCCTCACTCTGCGGTTCCAAAGCGACGTAGGCTTCGCGGAACAGGCCAGGTCCAAGCGCATTGACGAAATCCATCAGCCGGGGTTGTGAGCGCCAGTTCCGGGTTAATGGCTGCAAGGCTTGCGGATGTTGACCTATCAGGGCCTCGAATAACCTCGGATCGGCTCCCTGGAATCCCATGATGGCCTGCTTCAAATCGCCGACCACGATTGTCGGGACACCGGCCTCTTTCAATTGCCACAACAAGGCGAACTGCAGCGGATTGGTATCTTGAAACTCGTCGACCACCAGGCAGTCCACACGTTGTACCAGCGTCTGAAGTACATCGGGACGCGAGCGGAGCAGCTGACCCGCCATAGCGATCATGTCGCTGTAGTCCACCAGTCCCGCCTCATGTTTGGCCTCGGCGTAGTGGACCAGCACTTCCTGTCCCGCCGACAAGAGTGCCTGCACGTGTGCATTCGCATGTGCCAGCGGACCTGGGTGGCGCGGTAACTCGTTTGCCGCCGCCATAACCGCGGACGACAGCGTGTCATACCTTTCCGGCAGTTCCGTCCCTCGCTTTGACTGGCGCAGCTCACGCAAGCCTTTCCAAAGTTTCCAGTCCCTGTCCAGGGCGTCCCCCTCGAGGGCCCGGTTCAGGTTTTGAAAGTCGTTGAAAAACGCCTTGGTCGCGGCAGCACTGGTTCCGTATTCCCGATCGAGGATTTCCGGATACGCCTCAAGTAAGGCCTCGACGCTTCGCCGCAGGGCAAGACTCAGCGCATCGCCATCCGCGGTCGGCCCGTAACGTTCCGAGATCCATGCTGCGGCCTGGGTGGCGTAGACATCGGTGTACGCCTGCCAGCCTAGCGACCGTAACAGCTCGACGATATGCAGCAGGTCGTCACGGAAACTATCCTCGGCGCTTTTTTTAGTGACGAAGTCATAGGTGTAACCATAGGCCGCGAGATTGGACATGATCTCGTCCGCCTTGTCCGTACGCGACAATGCCAGGCGGATCAGGGCATTTTTCTCATCTTCGTTAAGCAGTCGAGGCTGAGGCGATGAACCGGCTTCAAAGGCGAATTCCGTCAGCACCCGCAGTCCAAAACCGTGAATGGTGGAGATATAGGCCTGGTCGAGGCGCAGCGCATCTTCCGCTCGTCCCATGGCAAGCAATTTGGCACTGATACGTTCCCGCAGCTCGGCTGCCGCTGCTTCGGTAAAGGTCACCGCGACGATCCGTTCCGGCGCAATCAGGCCGTCGCGTACCCAGTCTCCCAATTGTTGCTGGATCGTGTAGGTTTTCCCCGAGCCCGCACCGGCAGGAATGACAGTCAAAGACGGTATAGTCATTGCGCTTCCTCCGCCTCACCCGCCACAGTGAACAAATCGATCAGCGGGCTGTTTTCCAAGGCGTAAGGTTTTATCCCGGCCTGCTTCTCGAAAAACTCGGCGTCACCCTCCCGATTGAGGCGTGCCTCGCCGGCACTAACCTCGCCAAGCCGCTGCTGAATCAGCGCCATTGCCCGACTTGCCACATCGTTCTCCAGCGTCTGCCAACCCGGGACGGCACCGGACTCCAACAGTACCGAATCGGACAGGGAAACCTGATCGTTCAGCATGTAGTAAACGATCCCCGTCCGGGCCGCACTACGAATCCTGCTCAGCAGCGTTTCGTCTGTGTCATCCTTGGGGCCACCACTTTCCAGCATTGCCCGGTAGAGGTTCGCCTGACAGTCGTAGCCTTTCTCCATGCGCGGCCGGCGACTCGTTGACTTTGAGCGTTTATAGTCCACGACCAACAACCGGTCTCCGGGCAAGCCCAAAAGCAGATCAGTCTGACCATGAATCGGGATCCCCGACCAGGTTCCCTGCAGCCAGGCTTCACTGGCGAGGACCTCGGCGCTCAATCGGGCCAGTACATCGCGCCAGGCCTGTGCGGCTTTGATGGTCTCGGCTGTAAAGTGCCGCCGTTCTACCTGCCATTGGGAAGACCGGAGAAAAGGGGCCAGTCGTCGGATGGCATCGTCCAGCAGGGTTTCCACACGTCCTGGAATCTCGCTTGAATCGGGCAGCACTTCCCCGGGGCGAAACATGTCTTCGAACACCTTGTGCGCAAGCGTCCCCAACAAGGCCACGTCCGCTGACTCCGGCGCCCACAGCAGAGGCTCTGCCTCGAGGCGGCGCAGCAGCCAGGCCAGTCTCGAGACCATCAGAGTCTCCAGGCTGCTCGGCGATTCAGGCTTTAACTGACCTTCCTTGTCAGTTCTCAGGGCCAGTAAGTCACGATCAAAATTCAGGTCTTCCGCGTGAAGCGTGCGCGGTGATTGTGGAGACGCAGGGGCAGCCAGGGCGAGGTGTCTAACCTGTGCACGATCATCGGCAGAATCCAGCTCGACGACCCTTTCGTCGGCTGAGTCCGGTCCGGTAAACAACTGGTGCATGAACACCAGGCTCTCCGAGGGCGATTGTCTTTCCCCTCTCGCGTCACGGCGCGGCACGAGAAAGGTCACCGATTCGGCGACAGCCCCCAACTGCCGTTTGAAGCGTAGACGCCGGTCTTCCAGCTCTTCCGATGGCGAGCTGACGGCAAGGCCAGTCTGCTCGCGAATGGACCCAAGATCGTCGGCCGAGAAAACCGGATCACTCGCCAGGGTTGATGGATAATGCCCCTGCGCGAAACCCAGGACGATCAAGCGCTTTACAGTTCGCCAGCCTTCCTGGGATTCTCGCCACACCGTCACGCCTTCGAGATTGAAGTCGGGTGACTCACCCGAGGTAATGAACCTCGGACTCACGGTTCTACGCAATCCCGCCCAGTCAACGGAGGCCGCGCCTTCCAGCGCGTCATTCAACTGTTCGACCGCTGCCTTTGCCTGTTGGATGTGCCCGACAAGATCTTCACCGCCTCGAAGCAACGACACGAATTCCGGCAACGCTTTGGCTAACGAGGCAGGCTCGCTGTCACCGTCCCGCAACTGATCCAGCATGAATCGCCCGTCCCGGCTGGTGGAGGACAACGGGCGCAACCGGTAATCACCATCCATCACCGTTTGAGCCAGCACCGCCCCTTCCTCACGAGACCAGGGCATCAATGGCGATGACAGGCAGATCGCCAGCGCCATGGCGGGCGCAGGCTTTTGCCGGCAATACAGAAAATGGAAGACAACTTCGCGGCCAAGATCACGGCGCCAGCGCTCCGCGGGCAACCCCGAAAGCGCGATGCCACCCAGAGCACACGCATCCTCCAACGCCGTGGCGTACTCGAAACTATCGGGGATCAGCAGGCCGATGTCGGCGGGTTCAAGGTCGGGATTCTCGCTCAGCATGGTCTGCACCATACCGGCCGCGACTTCTGCTTCTTGCAGGAAGTCCCGAGTGCCGACCCACTGTACCGATGTGTCTACCTCACCTTTGTCCGTGACTGCTTCGAACAGCCGCTCTTGCAGTACACGCAGGCCACTTCCTGGCTCCCCGGCGAAATCACTACCCAGCACTTCGTTCAGAATCTGGGGCAACGCTTCGTCGTGACGTTCCTCGGAGTGATCCGCGTCCTGATTCAGTTTTTCGATCAGTTCGGTTTGCCACCGGGTCAACCGGGGGTTCCCTTCACTGCGGTACACACGGATGGTATGGAGGGCATCGTTAGCATCAGCCGACAGCACCGAATGTATCTTTGACAGTTCCTGTGGCCATCGTCCTTCGAGCAACTTGGCCAGTCGGAACAGATCGTCGAGGTGCCGCCGTGGTCTTTCAGGAAGACCCTCCAAACCGGCAATTCCGATATCGCTCGTGGGATCGGTGGAAGATACGATCTTTATCAACGCCGATTTGACCGCTTCGCTGGTTTCTACAGGCGCAACCGATAGGCTCTCAGTCCAGAATGCATCTTCGAGCTCTTCCAGTGCATTCCTGAAGCCACTGTCGTCGTCATCGGTCGTTTCCGGTACCAGGTATGCACGACACGCCCATTCCATCAACTCCGACCATGTGCCTACGACCATACCGGAGCGCGCGCTTCGCTCCGCCAAGATGCGGCGCAGGCGGCGAGCCGCGCCAGCATCAGGTACCAATAGGTATTGAAGGTTTTGTCTAGACACTATTCTCTCTTTACCTGCTAAGTTCCTATTTTTGTTCGCTGAGAAACCGGCTGTTGTATTCGTTTTCACTGTTCACTACCAGTTCAAGCCGGACTGTCGCTCTAGTCATTCCGCAAAACAGTATTCTTTCAGCGCGCGTCAGGTATTCTGTATTCGGATCTATATCCACCAGAATCACAGCTGGCGCCTCTTGCCCCTTGAATCGATAAACGCTGTCGAACATCAGGTGACCCTCTGTCATCACCTGACGCCCGTCTTCATCGTACTCACCCGTGAAATGTCGCAAACCCACACCACCGACCTGATCACATTGACTGAATACGGAACTCTGCGCGCCCCGACACGTGATCACTACAATGTCATCACGCGTAAAACCATGGCGCATCAACTGCTGCACGATCTTTCCTACAATTTTTGGCTGCTCATCAGCATCTATATAGCCGTGAACAGCGACGCCCAGAACCGGCAAGTCATTACCCTGCTCAAACGGAATAGGCAGCGTATCCTTGATAAATCTTGCGATAGACTCCGGAGAGCGGTAGTTGATTTTGCTGCTATAGCGAACAAACCCATCCAGCGATACCGGTGTCTTATCCTGCAGGTTCTGGTCACCATCCTCCAGCCAGAGAATGTTCGCGCCTTCACGAAGGAAGAGCTGGATAATCTCAAACCATTCCTGCTCAAAATCCTGACCTTCATCAACGATCAGCGTGTCGTATTTACTTTCCTCTCCAATTTCCTGCACCAGAACCTGTTCCTGTACACGCTGCCAGAAACCCGGATCTGTCGTCATCGACGAGAAGTCCAATCTCTGTCCGAGAGATTGCAAAAATTCATCACAGAAACCATAAAATGTGCTGACCATTCCAGCATCGCCAACGCTTTCCCTGATGCGATCAGCCAACGGCCGGTTATAACAAATCAGCAAGACCCTTCGGTTTTCGGATACCTCACGATCCAGGAACCTTCTGGCAAACAGGCTCTTGCCACTTCCGGCCGCACCTGAGATCTTGAGCCGGAACGGCTCCATCTCGAGATTGGTCAGAATATCCGCCAACGCCCCGCTTTGACGCACGAACTGCTTTTCCTGTGAGCCAATATGGGTATGAATATCGGGAACAAGGTCAAACGTTTGATAAAAGAAATCTTCAACCTTTTCATACCAACCGTCGCGCGTTTCCGTGCCAGGCCCCAGTAATGTCTGGATTCGTTTCGACAACCCATCTTTTGCAGCCGCATCTACGATACGCTCAGCATTCAGCCCGGCTGCATTGACCTGTTTGACCTGATAGTCAGGACAGTAAATGAGGTAATCGACGACGAGACATCGACTTTTGCCGTTCAGCCAGTTGAATTTTTCACGCACCTTGTCAATGGATCGGTGAACCTGTTGGGCGACATTCTTCTCGTCAGTTCCATATCGCTTGACGAGTCCCTCGTCTGTTTCTTCCAGGCCTCCATTCTTCTGTTCTATAAAAAGGACTTCTCCAGACCGATTCAGCACGACGAAATCTATTTCTCCAAAATGCGTCCATGCCTCATATTCCCTTGACCAGTGAACCCCATGGAAAATCGTAAAATCGTTGGGCAGCTCTTCTTTAAGCATTTGCAAAGCTTTGAGCTCGGCATTCTGCGCGCCGGAGAGGGACAGGCGAGATAGGTCGGATGGGACTATGTACGCCACATGATTCTCCTGTATCTATGTATTCCGAGCATTTCTCAACCTATGGGCTCAAATTAATCTTCAGGCGTCCGACCAGTTCGTCCAGCCTCTCCTTCGGGACATGCTTTATCAGGTACTCGACCAGGTCATCCTGCCTTGGCTGACCAAATACCAACCTGTAAACCGCCAATGACCGACGCAACGCGTCGATAAGCTGTCTGTCTCGCGTCAGTGGAAGTGATGGCACATATCTTTCGATACGCGCCCCACCCTCGATCGGGTAAATCCAGTACGGCACAAGGTCATTTTCCCCTTTCTGCCGGTCCTTCCTGCCTTCGTCCAGCATCGCAAACCACGGATCTTTATCGCGCGATCTCATGGCATGGTGTCCATACTGGCTCGCGATATTTTTTCGTACCGCATGTCCCTTATAGCGATGCACACGGCCTTCACGTTGTTCCAGGTCCACGGGATTGGCGGGTAAATTCCAATGCACGATGGCATGGCAGTACCAGTGAAAATCGAGTCCTTCCTGGCCGATAGAGGTCGATGTGACAACGAAGGGCCAGAAAGGTGAATTGAATGCCTCGCGCACCTTCTGCGCACGTGACGCAGCCGTGTCGCCACTTTCCTCGTCCCGCCCTTGACCAAAAGGCATGGCGAAGCGCGACGGGAGTCGATGCGTCTGTACCGTTACGCCGCCATTTCCCGCTCGAATATCGTCTACAGCCAGTGCTGCCGCCCGGACAGTGAGCGCTGTTTGAATGGCTTCGGCAATATCCTCAACCATCTCCTCAGGCTCTTCACCAACGAGGCCGAGTGAATCTTTGAGAATGTGTACATATTCATCCAGTACAGACTGCAAACAGCCTTCAGCACCATATTCAAGTACCCGCCGCCAGTAGGGTTCTGTCTGCTTCAATCCACGCAGGAGCGCAGTGACTTCGATCCGGTTGTAAAGACTTCGAAATGCCCAGCCAATCCTTCCTGCCGCATTTCTTGCACCCGCATGACTTGCCAGAGTTGGGCCTGTAAAGCGGTCCAAAGCGCGCAGTGCACACACGCCCGGTCCACCCAAGGCAAACAAAGTAAGCACCTCTGCCAGATCATCCGGCGGTCGGCCTAAGGTCAGCTCACCATTGAGCAACTGCCGGGCACGATCAACGTGTTCATACCATGCATCCTCTCCACTACTACCTTCTCCCGCCCACTGACCTTCAAGATCGGATTGCCCAAACCATTCCTGCGTTGCCTTGGGATAGTGGTGTCTATCCAGAAGAATTGGCGCCGCCCAATACCATTGTTCGTCGACACGGGATTCGTCCGTCGGCATTGCGAGCGCCTCGAGTCCTTTTGAAATATCCTCCCAGATAATTCCCTGCAACTGTTTCAATGTAGGCGGCTCACCATTGCCGAACTTCCTTGCCAGACTCAGTGGGTCATAGCGGCGAGCCAACGAGATTGATGGATACATCAGAGCCAGCACCGGCATGCCTGTGGGCCGGTCATTCGACACCGCAATACGCAAGAGCAGGGTATGACCCCTTCGTTCTCGCTCGTCTTCTGTATTCAGGGCGGCTGGCTCGAACAATTTGACCGCTTGTCGCTCCGCTTCGTAGCTGAGAATGGTCGAAACAACTTTGGGCACAACGCGCCAGCTTGAAAATATCAGCCGCTTGGTGATCTGCGCATGGATATGATTGCTGAATGGCCCATCCAATTCGTAATAGGGCAAAGACGGGGGCAGCCAAAGCAACTGCCACATCTTTGTGTCGATCACCTGCTTAATAAGACCTCGGAGGCGTGCGTTGCGCGGATCCAGCGCCTCGTAAGCTTCAATGTCATCCCAGGAAAGCAACAGATGCTGTACTTTGGACAGTGCTCGCGTAATAACTTCCGTCTTCCCCTCACCATCCAGCGCATCATGGAATGTGCGCTTCAGTTTGTAGTCTTCCATGAAATTAAGAAGATACGATGATGACTTCCAGTATTCGATCGTATTCGGCATATCCAGCTCACGCGCAATCGACTGTAATTCCACGTATGCTAGGATGTCGGTCGCCAACAGCTCTACATCCTTTGGCTCCACCTGGGTGAGCATGCCTGCACGATCATCAGTCACTGCCAGCCGCTCGGTGCGGGCCATAACGCGTCGTAGGGATTTCTGTATATCCGACTTTATGCTTTCAAGCCGATCAGGTGACTGGTCATTGAATCGGAGTAATTCATAGCGGTACTCCCGAAGTAAGTCCGCGAATTTCTCCACTTTCCGCTTATCGCGAAACAGGAAGCCCAGCGTGTCAATGAAATCACGATAGTGATCTTCATCATCACTCTCGTCTGACAGCGTGTACATCTTGTAAGGCGTGGCCGACAGCAAGAGCACGCGCACCGCGGTCAAACCATCGGAGTATTCGAATAACTTGCGCGCCAGTACACTCGCATCATCTTCCCCGCTGAGAAGGTGCTTAAAACGCTGAAATTCATCGAGAATAACCAGGTCGGGTTCCAGCATTCTGACGCAGGTCTCTGCGAGCAAACTGCGCAGTTTTCCTACAAAGGCAGACCGCTCAGTCCTGGCTTCGCGCGTAATCCTTGAATCTGAACGCCGATACTCCTGACAAAGCCAGTCGAACCGCTCACGCAATGTCCACTCACCGTTGTCCCTTTCCTCTCGCACATGCTCTCTTATTGTTTTGCGAAACTCCTTTGCAAGTGTGCGATCGATCCGATTGTTGTCAGGGAAATATTTTAATTGCTGTCTGAATCGCTTGGTTCCCGACGTTCCCTGAAATACATTCATGGGAGCGGTTCCGGAAAAATGCCAGATGTCTTTCAACAACCAATAAAGCAGCATCCGTTCCGGGGCTACACCGAGATGACTTTTCAGATCGAATGAGGTGCCCGGCGTAAATGAAATGAAATTAATTCGATTCTTATTCAGATCGCGCAGCATGATGGGCAATAACGTAATGCGCGTTGGTAGCGTCTTGCCTTCATCGCCCAGCACGTTCAACCGCTTGATATTCTGCCGCGCAATATCCGCATTGGAGCAGATATACATAATATCGATCCGATCGACCCGATCCCACAAATGATGCAATGTGCGTGCGATAACAGACCGGGCAATAAGTGTTTTACCAAGTCCCACCTCATCCGCGACCAGAAACCGGTGCGTAGAACGTGCCTGCTCATAGAGCCTGTGAAATACCGCAGCCGCTGTGCGCCGCTGAAAGTCTTTCAAGCCGCGGTCGATCTCGCCGAGATTCGGCAGTTCGCTGTCCCTAGCTCCCACGTCTTGTTAACTCCTCTCGCGCTTCCCACAAGGGATGCCAGATCCGCTCGAACTCCTGCGGGAGAAGCGCTCTCCCTTCCTCGGTGTTCTGCAGGTCGGTCACCAGATGGGCAACCTGGTCGATCTTTTCCGGGGCACGTTCCAGCGCCTTAACGAGCGCCTCTAACATCGGAATATCCGCATGAAACCCTCCGTTCCCTGTTCCTGTATACCGTGAGGAACCGGAGATTTCAGAAAGCGATAGCGCCCCTTCTTCTCCAAGCAGCAGAAACAGGTAGCGCATCAATTGCTGCTGATCCTTCAGCATATAGCGCAGTAGTCGCTGACGTCGGTTTTCCGGGAATCCCTTTGAAGGGAGATTCAGCACGAACCGGCAAACGCCTGACCTACCATCAACGGAGATTCGTCCCTCGAAGGCAAAAAAGGTCGTAAGCCCCTCAAACGATACTGACGAGAACGAGGACGACCAGCCTCCATCCGATATCAGGCGCTGCGCGCCCGCCTCCTGCCTGAGCGTCAGTGGCCAACATTGCAGGTCGAATTCTGCATCAAGGAGATCCGGGACTTTTGTTGAAAACAGCCTGAGATCGAATAGATTCTCTTCGGAGTTTTCAGCATGCACCACTAATTCCAGGTCAACGACAAAACGGCGAAGACGCAGGAGCAAATTCTCCAGAGCCTGTTGAGTCGAGTCCGCCCCGCCTTTTTCGCCTGGCGAGAACGGCTCCAGGAGGTCGCGTAGTACACTGATACCTTTCTGTTGAGGACAGAGAATCGCTTCTACCCCCATGTGCTTGCTTTGTCCTTGCATCTCCACGAGAAACTCAACATTCTGGTGAAACGCAGCGTTCGTGGCATTCGCTGAGCCGGTCCACACCCGGCCTATCCCCGAATCGTCAAAAGCGAACAACTTGGCATGCAAGCCGGAAAGCAGGCTTCCGGTGTCAGACCCTTCATCCGGTTCAACACCTTCTTCCTGCTCTATGTCTGCCCCTTCACTAAAAGCGAAAATCTCGTAGTCGCCTATTTGGTCGGGATCAATCGCTGCCAATTCGTCGACGCGTGAAACAAGCGTCTGCTCACCGGAGATATTCAGCCGACTGAGGGTGCCTTCCGCGACGAACGGTGCGATCACGAGACCCCGGTCTGCACTATCCGGGAACGGCCACACATCTTGTTCACCAGGCAAGCCGATCGGCCAGAATTCAATATTCTCAATATGATCTGGCAACTGAAACTCTACAGTGTCAAGCTCTCTGGCCAGCTCCGCCAACGTATTTTTTGTATTATCCGTTAGCTCCTGTACAGCCATCTCCTGCAGCGAACGGATGAACCGTGAGAGTGGTTCATTTTTCTTTGTCGCCTCCTTGCCTACTACCCCATCCAGTACAAGCAGGGTGTCCCAGGAACGATCAAAAGTGAGATTACGGGAGGCACAGAGCAGGCGATACTGCGCTGGTTCGCCATCGGCCACGTAGCGTACGATCCACACTTTCGGGTGAAACACGCCTCCATCCCTGACCGCCCTCACCTCGTGGACACTTGATTCCAGGTAACCAAAGAGCAGACGATAGGTCTTTGGCACAGCGATCTGTCCTGCCTGGCAAAACACGTGGATGCGATCTACATGACGGCGCAACGCTTCCAGCAGGGCATTCGGATCCTTGGTCGGTTGACCATTGTCTCCTTCCCAGTCAAAGAAGGTAAATGCAAGTGGCGCAACCAATAGCGCCATAAGATCCAGGGAGTAACTCGTCGATATCGCGGAATCCAGGCGGAATCCCGGCGGCGGTCGGAGTGATTCAAGCAGCAGAGTACGATCCTTCGGTGCCAACATTATCCCTGCCCCCTTCCCAGACCACGAAGGATATCCTGCACAATGGTCTGAACCTGCTGCCAGCGGTAGGTGAGTTGTTGTGTACCGGCCGCACCGCTCCACATCTCGAGTGCCCTGGGGTTATCAAGGCGGGCCAGTGCTCGTTTCAGTCGACGCTCACGATGATGAATGAGGTCTCTCGCGGCACGAGCACCAATGAGGGTATCGATTCCATCCGAACCAAGTGCGATATCTGTCCAGGTATTTATGAAATGGACAGTTGGAATCGGAATACGCGGATTTACACGATGAATGACTTCCCAGAAATCAGAGTGGGACTCAACCCACCGATCTAATGTTCCGCGTTTGTCTTCGACCTCTCCATACCAATCGTCCAGTGCATTTCGATAACGACCAACAAGGCCCTCTTGTGAGCCAGCACCACCATTACCGCTCGACGCCCGCTTTTCGGCCAGCATCAGGTTATAAAGTAAAGCCGCCCCGAGCATAATCAGCGAGAAGAGTTCTGCATGGTGCAGCTGCGCCTTCACATGGCTTGCGCATTCACCAACTTGTGGATGGTGCCAGGGAAAGCTAACCGCATCCCACCACTCCCCCTGGTCGACCAGAAATGCGATCAGGGTACCCGGAACATTTGTCATTATCTGCTGGTGCAGATACTCAGCCTCTTCTTCTCTCAGTTGAAGCGAGACTCCTTCAGGGAATCCATCCGGTGCCGATGGCAAACCCTCGTGCCAGTTGGTCTGTGGCTTGAAAAGCTCGACGATTCCATCTTCGGCAGAGGCATGGACCTGACGTCGGCCTAGGTAGAACCCATCAAGCGACCGATGATATTGATCCAGCGAGCCCTGGTATCGGCGGATACCAAAAACACCGAGACCCGCCCAATACACCGAACTCGGCAATCTCTGCAGACCGGCTTTGGCATCTTTACCGATTACGCCGTCCGTATCGTCCGACTTGAGTAGCTGGTAGATAAGATCAATTTCATGCCGGCGCGCCAGCCTGGCCACATCACTCGATTTTGTCCTGCCGGCCTCAAGAGCCTGATATATCCAGGGAATGAACAACAGGTACTTGGCCCGTGTCTGGATCGTGCTGATTCCTGGAAACAAGGAATCTGCAAGCGCGTCTCTGACTGTTCCAATGCCAAGCTCATCCCGCGTGTCTTGTTCACGGAACAGATCAACGACATCGAGCGCTTTACGACGGTCGCTTTCTGAATGATCGAGCCAGGCAAAGGTGGATGCCATCTATTCCTTCTCCAAATTACCGCTTAGTTCATGGATGTCCATAATTAGGGTCCTATCCGGTTACGAGGCTTCAACCGCAAGGACATTCAATACAAACCTGACCCCGCTCCTTCTAGCCGCTATAGCAGCCACCACATATTGAGAAACCAGGATTGCGGGATACCAGACAGTCTGTAATGTCGTTTCCCCTATGAAAACTGATCCCAGACCAAACAGTACAAACATGGCAAACGATAACCACGTTATATCTCTGGTCAGAAGAAAGTCCTTATGTGCACCCATGACACTGGGTTCACTTTCATGTGCCCGGTAGATTCGATACCACAAACGATTTTGTTCCGACGGATCACTTGGAAAGTCACCGACTTTATCTTGCAACCTGTGCGGATCAATGCGTGGATCCTTGCCCAGATATCGCGAAAAAGCGCGATGACCGGGCAAAGGATTCGGCCATCGCCAAAACACAAGAACGGCCTTCAACTGCGGGCTTATCAGGTTACTTACAACCGTCGTCACAACCACCCCGAGTCCAACCGCACTCAAACTCTCCCAGTTTGACTGGACCCACTGAATGGCACCGGACACTCCATCCAGGCCTATGTAGGTCACGACTGCGAATGCCGCCAAGTTGACGACAAGAAAACCAAACAACCAGATCTGGTTTTCTGATTTCAAATATCTATCGCTACGAGCCACAGTACCGACTGCCCTAATCCGGTTCGACTTCATGGCCAATCACGGCCCCCATAACCGCACCAAATACGGCGGCCGCCACTCGCAGGTGTGGCGGAACGAGAAGTGTCGCAAGCGAGCCGACGGCTCCTCCGGTCAACGCGTTACTCATCTTCTTGCTTTTTGACAGTGGCGCACTTGTGTAACCGTTCTTTGCGCGGGCGGATCTTGTCGAGGAGCTGCCTTTACTTCTATTACAGGAGACACAGGCGGCATACAGATTATTCAGATGGTCCGTTCCTCCCCTCGCCCGTGGCACAGAATGTTCTACTTCCCATGCTTCTCTGGCGTCGGTTTTTCCGTAGTTATTAAAACTCAACGGGCTCCGGCAGATATGACACTGCCCGTTTGTTTTTCCGAATATCCGCTCGAGCTTGTCAACGTCATACGCCATCGTTCTGTGCCTCATTTTTATGAATGTACTCAGACGTCAACACTGCAGTTTCCTGTCTGGCAAGCTTTTGCGCCTCGTCGACTTCTTCACGATTCAGCAACACAATATGTTGCCGTTCCGGTTGAACGTCCTTCGGATCCATATCCAGACCGAATCGACGCATGAAATAGAATGAAAGACTGATCCGGGTTTCGACAGAAATCTCTCCTTGCTGCATACCGTAATCCAGCTCAATGGCCTTTCGCTTTGCTGTTCCCAGATCCGGATGTGGGCCAATACGAAAAGTCAGGAATCGCTGCCATTCGATGTCATGTTCCGCGTTGATCTGGTCAGGCTTCGTCTCATCAAATGAAAGCATTCGGGCAAACACAAAATCCTGGAATCGGTTCCTCGTGTGGCACCAGGCGCGCACGTGCCATCGGAAACCATCAAATGCAAGCGCATGGGGTGTCAGCCAGCGCCAAAGAGAATCGGGCCTTGACAGCGATTGGTACTCAACATGTATTGCGCTCCCCGTGCGAATGACATCGAGCACCTTCCGCAGCTTCAAAGGATCAACTCGCCGCGCAATGCTGGGTACCGTTGCATACGGTGGCATCCACCCAAGCCAGCTTTCCTGTTTTGGCAATATGTCATTGGCTATCAATCGCAGCTGCGCCAGGTACCGCTGGGCGTCGAGTTCGAGCAATACCGGCTTGAACTCCGGTGTAACTAGGTATGACTTGGCACGTTTGTCATAAACCAGATTCCGGTCCGCCACCTCCTGGTAGCGACCCAGGTCCGCGGATGCCTGCGGCACAGATATGCCAAAGAATTCAACGAGATCCGAACGATTTACCCTGCCATCCCAAAACAGACGGAACTCGATGAATTCCAGCCGGCGCTCAGTGCTCCAACGCATTTTTTCAGATGGGCCATCACCACTCATGAGAACAATCCCGTATAGTTAGTATATTGACATAGTTTCTATACGTATAGTATCTTATCTGATCATAAGGCCCTGTCAAGCCCTTCCGGGCGCCAGGCTGTTTAATGAATTACGTTTGGAGAACCGAACATGAACGCCACCATTACCTTTTTCCCGGTCGACAACGGCGACATGACGCTTGTGGAGCTTGAAAGCGGCCGGACCATCCTCATCGACACCAATATCCGTGCGGCCGCTGATAATCCTGACGATTCGACCCGCGATGTTGCCAAGGACCTGCGAGACCGCCTGAAGAGAGACGACCAGGGTCGACTCTACGTCGATGCATTTCTACTGAGCCACCCCGACCAGGACCATTGCTCGGGTCTGGACAAGCATTTCCACCTTGGCAAACCGGCAGACCATGCCGGAGATAAGATTTTCATCCGTGAGATCTGGTCATCGCCGCTGATTTTCCGCCGTGCATCGAAAAATCACACGCTCTGCTCCGATGCCAAGAAATTCAACACCGAGGCAAAACGGCGCGTTTCCCGCTACCGGGAATCCGGCCTTGCTGTCTCAGATGGCGACCGTATCCAGATACTGGGGCGGGACGAGAACGGAAAGACCGACGACCTTTCAGGGATTCTGGTCGAGGTTGACGGCCTGATCGAAAAGGTTAACGGCCAGTACGACGCTGGTATGTCAGCGCGCCTGCTCGCGCCGCTGCCGCAAAGCGATGACGAGTGCGAGGAGGATACACTGACGAAAAACCATTCCAGCGTCATACTCCAGTTCACGATCACCGCGGCCGGCGGTAGCTGCCGCTATTTGACCTGCGGCGATGCCGAGGTGGCGATCTGGGAGCGTCTGTGGGACCGGCACAGGAACCGCGCACACTGGCTGGAATATGACCTCCTGCTCTCCCCGCACCACTGTTCCTGGCATTCCCTGTCATACGATAGCTGGAGCGAGAAAGGCGAAGATGCCGAAGTGAATGAAAATGCGCGCAGCGCACTTTCCCAGGCGCTCAGCGGCGCGAATATCGTTGCGAGCAGCAAACCGGTTAAGGATGATGACTCAGACCCGCCCTGCATTCGCGCGAAACGTGAATACGAAGACATTCTGGAACCGGTAACAGGCGAATTCCGCTGTACCGGCGAATACCCTTCCAAGGGAAAACCGGCCCCCATGGAGTATGAAATCGGTCGGAATGGCCTGTCGCTGAAAAGCGCCGCGCTCGCAGCACCGGCTATCATCTCCAGCAGCGCGGTTGGTGGCCAACCCCTGCCACATGGCTAATTCCGGTAGCTCTGACAATACACCACCCTGGGTGTTCAAACATGCTCTGGCCCAGATCGGCAAACACCCGCATGTGGATGCCGTCGGGCCTGTCGAAATCGATGCCGACGGCATCTGCCTGGCTTCGGTGTCTATCAGGACCAACCTGCCCACCGCATGGCGAGCTACCGGCGAGAGCCCCACCGGGGTTCAGCTCGTTGAACAAGTTGTCTTCCAGTTCCCGGTAGATTACCCTGCCAATCCGCCAAAGATCTATCTTCGCAACGATTTCAACCGCTCCTTACCCCATATCCAGCCAGGGCTGCCGGGAGATCCGGTTGAGCCATGCTACCTTGATGGAGATCCGCGCGAACTACTTCACAGGCAGGGGATTGGCGACATCGTCAATCAACTGGTCTACTGGCTGGAACGAGCAGCAAAAGATGAATTGATCGATCATGAACAGGGCTGGGAGCCTATCCGCCGTGACGTCATCGATGATTATGCGGTCGTAGAACACAGCTCCTTGCGACAATTTGTTCAAAAACACGCTGCATTCAGGTTCCTTCCTGTCGAATACGTCAAGTTTATTGCACCCGCTGAGGCTCAAAGACCGGGTAAAGGATATTTATTCTATGGCTCAGTGCTTCCCGAGACTGTGTCAGTTAACCGGAAGTCGTTGGGCGATTTGCGGGTATCGCAAGCATCATCAAAAGGTTTTCAATTTGGTGAATCCATCGCCATTTTTGCCACACCCGGGAAATTGCCCTCCGGTGATCCGTTTGTATGCGATCAGTATCTACCGGAAACAGTGACCAACCTATCGATGCTGGTACAGCAGGCCCATAACTACGGATGCGGGAAACAACTCGAAGATGCGCTCTCCCACCTGCAGCGGCAAACCGCCGATATCTCGACTGTCACGCAAAGCATTCCCATTCTTGTCATCCTTTGTGCAAGACGGCCGACGCATCTAATCGGTACCAGCAGCAATCTGGAACTTATCCCCTACCTGCTCGAGACCCCGGCGCCAATGTTTACAGACGACCATGCCGCCACCCCAGTACATCCAGTCGCATTACGGCATGCCATCTCACCACAGCTCTTGCGGGACGTGTCGGGCATTAACACGACTGATGATCGTATTCTTGTACAGCTTGGTTGCGGCAGCCTGGGGTCCAAGATTGCCCTGCACATGGCTCGCGCCGGCCTGGCGCCCTCGGTGGTTGCGGATAACCGGACTATGTCACCGCATAATGCCGCCCGCCATGCTCTGGTGCCCAGTAAAGAGCGCTTTAACATCCTGTGGATGATCCCGAAGGCAGAAGCGCTGGCAGATGCCATCAACGGTCTGGGTCAATCTGCAGAAGCCGCGAATATCGATGCTGTTTCTCTCGGTACTGACAAAAAGCGATTATGGAAGGTCATACCTAAAAAGACCTGGGCCGTGGTTAATTCCACCGCATCACTTGCAGTGCGTGACGCACTGGGCGCACTCCCCACGGCCATCATGCCTGCACGTGTTATTGAAACCTCACTATTCGCGGGAGGCTCCGTCGGCCTGATGACGATCGAAGGCCCCGACAGAAATCCGAACACATCAGATCTGGTCCACGAGGCCTACGAGATGATTCGAACCGACGAATCGAACCGCGAACGTTTCTTCGGTATCAATGGGGATCTGGAACGCCAGGAAATTGGCCAGGGTTGTTCGTCGACAACAATGGTAATGCCCGATACCGATATTTCGCTCTTCTCCGCATCCATGGCTCGTAAGTTATTGGAGGTGCGGCAGCAGGAACTACCTGAATCCGGCCAGACTCTTATCGGCAGACTTGATCCCGATGGACTGGGATTGACCTGGACCTCTGTTAACGTGGGGCCATATCACTGCATACAAGCCGAAAACGATCCTTCCTGGCAGATCCGAATTTCACCAAGCGTTCATCAATTGATTTCTGAGGAATGCGGTCGATATCGGGATGTTGAAACGGGTGGCATCATAATGGGATCTGCCTCCGAAATCAGAAAGACGATAACCATCACCAATGTCCTGCCTGCCCCCGCTGATTCACAACGCTCTGCTGCATCGTTCATCCTCGGTACGCAGGGTGTTAACCAGATGGTAGAAGATTATGCGGAACCGACAGGCTTCACCCTACATTGTGTCGGCACGTGGCACAGCCACCTGCAAGATTCTGGAGGATCACCCCGCGATTATCAGACGGCCGCCTTGATCGCCGCAAAGATCGCAATACCCTCGGTTTTGCTGATAAAAACACCTTCCGGTTATCGTGCGATACTGGCGAAGGACGACTAATATAACTCCGCATTCATCATCTGAAGTCGGAGAAGATTGTCTTGCCGTGAACCACGAGAGAAGTACGGTTCAGCACTGTCATCTCATCACCGGTCAGAATTCTTCGTCGATCTCAAACAAATCAGGCGTCGAACGATGGACGCCAATGCCGTGTTCCATCAAGAGCATCACCAGCTGTTCCCCGTTCATCAGGGCGATAGGAGTCTTGTCTGCTTGGGCAGCTTCCTTGACGGCTCCTGAACTAAAATCGCTGGTGGTGATGATCAGACCTTGCTCGTGCGCTCCGAGACTGCCGCGCACCTGCTGAACCACCGGGGCAAGGATGTTGTTCTTGAGCTTCCATTTCTTGACCTGAACAGCCATCTTGATCCGAACCACGTCGCCCACCACCAGGGTGCCCCGAACATCGATACCACCGTCACCGCTGAGCTTGGTCACCTCGACCATCTCGAAACCCATCTCCGCCAGTAACTGCGAGATAAGCTCTTCGAACTCGCCGGGCTTCATGGCCAACAGGCGGTCACGCAGAACCTTTCGGACCTGCTGGTTGTGCTGCTCGATTTGAAACGCCAAACCGCGCCCCATCCATTGACTCAGCCCCACGTAGCCGCGGCCATGTTGCACAAAACGAGGACGGTCTCCGCGCTTCTGCTGTCGCTTGATTTCGGTGATCACCTGAGCATACATGGTGGCCTCGGGTGTCTTTCCGCTGGTTACCAGCCATCCTTTCCCAAGCGCCTTCTCAGTAATCTTCTTGTAGTGCATCGGTTTCTTGCCGCCAAACTCCTCAAGTACCTTTTGCGCACAATCGGTAAACGACAAACCAGCGTTCGAGGAAGGCGTTTTCAGAACTTGACCACCTTGCGGAGCAGTGGCCTGAGTCTTTTTCTTTTGCGTGAAGGAATCTCGAAGAGCGAATGTCTGAGCGCCAGTCTTCACGAAGGGCGACTTGCTCCCCTTCTTCTTGATGTCGGAATAAAGCCGGGCACTTACCGTAGCGCCTGGGGTCTTACCTTTGGACTGCCAGAGACCGTCTGCCATGATCTTCTCGGCAATGTCCTTTGCATGCAGCGCCGTGCCCGCCTGCTGCAATACCTGGATAGCGGCCGACTTAACGTCCATGCGTCTCCCTCCCTGTTTGTCCTAGTACCGCCATCATTGTCATGCCCTCAGAATAAGCCGAAGAAGCGTTCGAAGAATGCGCCCAGCTTGTCCAGCACCGTTTGCTTCTTCACCGCATGGCTGTTGTTTTTGTTGAACCTTGAAACCGGGGGCAGAATCTTCGTGATGGCGGTGCCGGTGACTGGAATCGCGCCGTCCCGGAACGCATTCTCAACAAATGCCTTGGTCTCGTCGGCGTTGAGACCTTCATCCGCAATAATCCGGTCTAACTCCTCCGCCTTTTTGGCTGTGATAAAGGCAACCCACTCCGCATCCACCTTGGCTTTTGTGGAGACGGAGTCAACAAACTGTTCGATGAGGTCTTTCTTGTTACGCAGGCTTGGGCTGGCATTGATCGCACGATCGATGGTGGCCCTGATCTCTTTGTCTTCACCCGTGCCTTTCTTCTTCAGGTATCTTTCGACCAGCATCAGGATGTAGTCGACGTTGATTTCGACCTGCTTGATGAGCTCGATCTCGAACACCACGTCGTCGTTGATCGACTCCTTTTCCGCCTCCGCTACGCTACGGAATTCCGCGTACAGGTTCAGATACAAACTCTGGTAATCCTGGAAATCACGCTCGCTGAGGATTTCATTGCCTGCGAAATCGTCGAATGCCGTGAGAATGTTTTTCAGCCGCAATATCGCGCCAAAGAGCTTGATAAACGCCTTCTGGGCCGCTTCGCCAACGATGGCCTTACCGAGCGGAAAGCCGGCGACAAGTTCTTCGATCCGATTCTCGTACTCCTTGTAATACTCGGCGTAGGGCTTCAGCAGCACGATGCCCTTGGCATCCTTGTTACCGAACAGTGCTAGGGCGTCATTGGTTTCCTGTTCAAGATCACGGAAGGATATGATGTTGCCGTAGGTCTTGACCGAATTGAGAATGCGGTTGGTGCGCGAGTAGGCCTGGATCAGTCCGTGGGCTCGAAGGTTCTTGTCTACCCACAGGGTGTTGAGCGTAGTGGCGTCGAAACCGGTCAGGAACATATTGACCACAATCACCAGGTCCAGCTCGCGTTTTTTCAGGCGCTGCGATAAGTCCTTGTAGTAGTTCTGAAACTTGTCAGCCGAGGTGTCGAAGCTGGTGCCGAACAGTGCGTTGTAATCCTTGATCGCGGCATCCAGAAAATCGCGCGAGCTTTGATCCAGCCCCTCGGTTTCAAACTCCTCCTCGTTTAGCAGGCCATCGGCTTCTTCCTCGTTGGCAGCAAAGCTGTAGATCAGACCCACCTTGAGACGCCGCGCGGTCGGCAGCTCCTTTTCTTGCTCAGCGAATTCTGTGTAGTAGCGTTTAGCTGCGTCGATGGAGGCTGTGGCGAACAGCGAATTAAACCCAATCAGCCGCTTGCCATCATGGCGGTAGCTGGCATTGCGCTTGGTTTTCTGGTCGAAGTGCTCCCGGATATAGCTCACTACCTGCGTGATACGCTCCGGAGCCAGCAATGCCCGCTCCGTGTCTATGGCCGATACCTTCTTGTCCTTGATACTTGTGCGCGACTTGATGGTGTTGATGTAGTCAATACGGAAGGGCAACACATTCTTGTCATTGATGGCGTCGACGATGGTGTAGGTATGCAGCTTGTCGCCAAAGGCCTGCTCGGTGGTGCGCCTCAGTGGGTTACCCCGGCTGCTCGCATTGTCGGCGAAGATCGGTGTGCCGGTGAAGCCGAACAGGTGATAGCGCTTGAAGACCCGGGTAATTTCCGCATGCATGTCGCCGAACTGACTGCGATGGCATTCGTCGAAAATCACCACCACATGCGCTTCATAGATCGGGTGTTTTTTGTTCTTCGCCACGAAGCGGCTGAGCTTCTGGATGGTGGTGACAATGATGCGCGCGTTCTGGTCTTCCAGTTGCCTCTGCAATACGGCAGTCGACGTGTTGGAGTTGGCCGCGCCTTTTTCAAATCGCTCGTACTCGCGCATGGTCTGGTAATCCAGATCCTTGCGGTCCACCACAAACAGCACCTTGTCGATATCCGGCAGGCCCCGCGCCAATTGCGCCGCCTTGAAACTGGTCAACGTCTTGCCGCTGCCGGTGGTGTGCCAGATGTAACCGCCTGCGGCTGCCTTACCCAGCTGACGGTGATTGGTACTGGTCGCGATGCGTTGCAGAATCTGTTCTGCCGCTACGATCTGATAAGGCCGCATAACCAGTAGCTTACGATCGACATCGAACACGCAGTACCTGGTCAGAATGTTCAACAACGAATGTTTTGCAAAGAAGGTCCTGGTGAAGCCAGTCAGTTCGGTGATGGGCTGATTCTTCGCGTCGGCCCACCAGCTGGTGAACGAAAAACTGTTGGAGGTCTTCTGGCGTGAGCGTTTGCTGCGTTGCTCTGCCAGATGGCCATCACGGACCGTGTTGCTGTAATACTTGGTCAGGGTGCCATTGCTGATGACAAATAGCTGCACATACTCGAACAGGCCGGATCCCGCCCAGAAACTGTCGCGCTGGTAGCGATTGATTTGGTTGAAGGCCTCGCGGATATCCACCCCACGGCGCTTGAGCTCCACATGCACCATTGGCAAACCGTTGACCAGTACCGTCACGTCGTAACGGTTGACCCGCTTGCCCTCCGCTTCATACTGATTGATGACCTGCAGGCTGTTGTTGTGGATGTGCTGCTTGTCGATCAGGTAAATATTCTTGATCGTGCCATCGTCACGCTTGAGCACCTGGATATGGTCTTCCTGGACGCGTGTAGTCTTTTCGACGATACCTTCATTGGCACTGGTAATACAGGTACCGAAAAAACGCTCCCATTCCGCGTCGGAAAATTCGAGCTTGTTCAGCTTTTCCAGTTGGAGGCGCAAATTGGCGATAAGATCAGCCTCCGAGGTGATTGGTAGGTAACCGTAGGCCTGCAACTGCAATTGCTTGATAAAGGCTTTTTCCAGCTCAGCCTCAGACTGGTAGGCGGTCTCCCTGACCCCCTCGGGCAAGAACTCAGCAACTACGGTACTTTCATTGGATAGCGCAATCGGCTCATAGCGGTTGGATGTGAGATCTTCGCTCATGCCGCCTCCCGGAAGGTAAGCAAACGATCCCGGTAGTGTTCATATTGCTTACGGCGCGCGGCGATCTCCGCGGGCAGGCCACTGGAGAGGTCGTTCACCAGGGCGTCGAACTTGTCGAGGATGGCGACAATGCGTTCTTGTTCATCGAGCGGCGGAACGGGGATTCGTATTCTGGAAAAACTCTCGATCAGGAGCGTTTTTACCTTGGTGCGAGCAACATACTTCGCTTTTTCTGCAATGAATGAACTCGTTTGCATGCAATAAGAAACGAACTTTGGATTCATCGAATGACGGAAGGCATAGCAGTGGTCATGGATGGCGACATCTTTATCGCCAATCCACGCTACGGCCTTACCGACATCCTCAACCGTTTCCCCCACGTCGGTGATGACAACGTCTCCAGGTTTAGCAAAGCGCAACTTTGTTGTTATATCCGATCGAACATGTGAAATAACATCACTCGCGCTAACCCCAAAGTGAGTGTAAATCTCTCCATAATGGATACAGCCGATTCCTTCCTCGACGTAATCCGCTTTAGTGAATCGACGCCCGCGAATAAATTCCCCTAACTCGGCCAGCGTAACCCAGCGAACATCCTGATCGTCGAAGGCGAGCAGTGCGTCGCGGTAGTACTGGTACTGCCGGCGACGCGCCTCCAGCTCCGCCTCCAGCTCCGCCTCCAGCTCCGTGAAGGTGTCAAGTACTTTCGCGATTTCACGCTGAACTTCGATGGGTGGGACGGGGATGCGAAATGCTTTCACTGCGCTATCTGAAATTGCTGGGTAACTTGCGCCGCGCTCATTCGCTTCCACATAGGCGTAGAAGTTCGCTGTACCGATAATATGGAATAGGTAATTTGGAAGCAGCTTTTTGGCCTTTGAGCGCAGAACGCAATAGCCGGTGCTACAAATCTGCCCATCGTACTCAGCAGAGATCAAACAATAGCGTTTCAACATTGGCCTAGTTGTGCCGAATATCACATCACCTTCGCGCACTATTTGTTGAGCGCGGCTCGGCGCGGATTCGCTGTCGATAGTCTCGGTAGCGCCGATGGCATGGGTTGTACGGTCCACCGAAGTCAAATCAATGTACTTGTATTTCTCATCCTGCACATCTTGCCATCTAATGTTTGGAGTCTTATCGAGAAGCTTACGCATCTCAATAAACTCGGTCCCTTCGGGGCAAAGTTCAGCAATCAACTCATCAATCCGGATCATGTCTGCCCCCCTTCCAGGTCAGCCACGATAGCGTCGATCTGCGTCCTCAGTTCCGATTGCCTTGTCACGATGCGGGCGATCTCAGCGTTGAGCTGTTTGATATCGATTTCCTCGCGATCGTCTTTTTGCACCACATAGGAAGATACGGCAATGTTGTAGCCGTTTTCGGCAATCTCGCCGTTTTCTACCAGTTGCGCGAAGTGGTCTATGTCCTTGCGTTCGGTAAAGGCATCGAGGATTTTCTGCTGGTGCTCCGGCAAGAGCTTGTTCTTGTTGCCGCTGCGCACAAATTCATTCGATGCGTCGATGAACAGGGTGGCGTTGTCATGCTTGGATTTCTTCAGCACGATAATGCAGGTAGCGATGGTGGTGCCGAAGAAAAGATCGGGCGGCAGCTGGATGACGGTATCGACGTAGTTATTGTCGATCAGGTACTGGCGGATCTTCTGCTCGGCCCCTCCGCGATAGAGCACACCGGGAAATTCAACGATGGCCGCGGTACCGTTCACCGCCAACCAGGAGAGGATGTGCATGGTAAAGGCGAGATCAGCCTTGCTCTTTGGCGCGAGCACGCCGGCCGGAGCAAAGCGCGGGTCGTTGATGAGCAAGGGGTTGTCTTTGCCTGCCCATTTGATGGAATACGGTGGATTGGAAACGATAGCCTCGAAGGGTTCGTCATCCCAGTGGACGGGGTCAATCAGCGTATCGCCATGGGCGATGTCGAATTTCTCGAAATTGACGTCGTGCAGGAACATGTTGATCCGGCACAGGTTGTAGGTAGTCAGGTTGACCTCCTGACCGAAGAAGCCCTGGCGCACCTTGTCGTGGCCCAGCACCTTGACGAACTTGAGCAGCAGTGAGCCGGAGCCACAGGCGGGGTCATACACTTTGTTGACCTCGCTTTTGCCAACCACGGTGATGCGGGCAAGCAGCTCGGAGACTTCCTGCGGGGTAAAAAACTCACCGCCAGATTTACCGGCGGTGGAGGCATACATCGTCATCAGAAATTCATAGGCATCGCCGAACAGGTCGATAGTGTTGTGCGAAAAGCTGCCGGAGCCGTTGGAGAGCGGCAGGTCTTCGATAGCCTCGAGAAGCTTCACCAGCTTTTCGTTACGCTTGGCCACCGTGGGACCAAGCTTGCTGCTGTTCACATCGAGGTCGTCAAACAGGCCCTTGATATCATCCTCGCTGTCGGCGCCGATGGCGGAACCTTCAATGTCCTTGAATACGCGGGCCAGAGTTTCATTGAGGTTGGAATCGCCGCGTGCCTTGTCGCGGACGTTAGTGAACAGATCCGACGGCAGGATGTAGAAACCTTTCTCCTTCACAGTTTCCGTGCGGCCAAATTCAGCATCGGCATCGCTCAAGCGCGCGTAATCGAAATCAGGATTGCCTGCCTTGCGTTCCTGCTCATTGAGGTAGCCGGTCAGGTTCTCGGAGATAAAGCGGTAGAACAACATGCCGAGCACGTAGCTCTTGAAGTCCCAGCCGTCCACGCTGCCACGCAGATCGTTGGCGATACGCCAGATGGTTTTGTGGAGCTCCGTGCGTTCGATTTCCTTCTTGTTATTCATTCAGCCTGATCCTGTCTGTTCGTCTCCGCCGCGCCACCAGCCTTAACCCACTCGTCGACTTCGTCTTTCTTGAACTTCCAAAGACGGCCCATGCGGTGGGCGGGCATACCATGCTTGTCGATCCACTTGTACACGGTGTCATTACTGACCCCGAGGTGTTTGCATATCTCGGTGATTGAAAGCCAGCGGTCTTCCATCTCAACCATTCCTCAGATTCCTCGTGAACGATGAGTAAAAACGTCTTAGGTCCGTGAACTGCCGACCCGGGAGCAACCAGTCTCCAGCGTCTGGACCAAATCATTGAAAATTATGCGGATTAGCACCTTATGTCAACCGATTATTGCCGATTTAACCCGATTTTCGTCTATATGGGTCGACTTTATGGGTGCGGTCAGCATTTCAATGAAATTGCCCTCCCCACTGTCACTCATACACCCGTCGCCGGATTGTCAAAATCAACAATGTGTAGTATATAGTACACATGACATTCGGAGAATACATCCGTGAACATCGCGAGGCCCTGAAGTCAGAGGATCGGCGGTTTTCGGTACGGCAGGTCGCTCAGCGAATCGGTGTGGAACCAGCCTACCTCAGCAAGATAGAACGCGGGGATGTGGCGCCACCGTCGGAGGCGAAGATCCGGGCATTGGCCGAGGAGCTTGGCGAAGACCCGGATGTGCTGCTGGCAATGGCCGGGAAGGTATCGACGGATTTGCAGGAGATCATTCGCAAGCGGCCGCAACTGTTCGCTGACCTGATCCGCCAGCTCAAATCCGCACCGGATCACGCGCTGTTGCGTATTGCCCGGGATGTCCGTGATGGCGACTGGTAACACCTGAATTATTGACTCAGGGGAGAAAAGACAATGATCGAACTATTGAACAATCAACTGACCTTCCGGTTTCCGGAGGTCCACAAGAAAGCGGTGTGTAGCATCGACTTCCAGCGCACCCTGCGGATCCCGGATGACAACCGGGAATATCCCCTCCCCCCGGGCCTGGGTCGTTTTCCGGTGGAGCACGTGGATGACGTCGCAGACAACTTGCCTGATACCTGGCGGACACATGGTGGCGTCTTCATACCCATGTATCAGTCAGAGGCACTGTGGATCAATTTCACTGGTGACTACCCCTGCGCCGTCAAGATCGCCGCCGGCAAGATTAATGCGGTTTCCGGTGAACCCTGGAGCAATGGGCTTTCGGCTGATCCGCAGGACTATGCGGTGATTCCGGAACAGCCCTGGCTGGACGGTTTCAACGTCTCGGAGGATTTCATCCGGCAGTTTGTCGCCATGCCGCTGGGAGAAGGCTTCACGGCCGAGGAGCAGATTACCGGTAAGGTTGAACATGGCGGACTCCAGATCATCGTCTACCCGATGAAGCATGATGTTTACGTCGAACATTTCGAGCGAACCGTGGAAGCAGACATGGACTACCTCGAGATGCCGATGTTCAGTCGCACGGTCTGCGAATCCGCTGCCCCGGATATGGGTCTTGCTCCAGGCGGCTTGATGCGGCAGGAGATCTACGAGGACGAATACGGCATCGATGCCTGGGATCAGGACAATGGTTTCCGGTGCTTCATCCACCTGGCCAACAGTGAGCAATATCTGGCAATTACAGGACACCAGCCACTGCATACGCCGCCGACAGCCAAAGATTACACGAGTGCCGGTTTACCCTGGTTTGATTACTATAACGATAGCAAGGCGCTTGCTGGCTCGGACACATTAGGCAAGCTGACCAGTGTCGCTGCCAAGGTGATTGAGAAAGGCAAGGGACTGCTGCCGGACAACGAACAGGTTCACCCAAAAACTGTCAAGATAATCAGCAAAGGTAATGTGGTCCGGGATGGGGAATTCTGAAGCATTGGCGCACGGAGTTCACCATGGGAGATGCGATAGATAGAGATTTATTGAGATGGAAGATCAGCGCAAAGCTTTTACAGTGTTCATGGCATGCCTTGGAGGCATACTGACTGGCGCGAAGGCAATCGTTCGCGCCACGAGCCTGTTTGTCATGGGCCTCATCGGCCTGCTGGCCGAAGCTGCGATTGCATCCGAGGATGACGCGGATTCTGAAGGCGATGATCTAACCGGGGACTATAATTTCCGCACCCGCAAGTTTGACAATGGCACTGATCCGTACGGATGGTATGAAGACGACTTGTAGATCCGTTATCGCTTCGCCCCTTTAGTAGCAACAGCCTTCCCAATACCTCCGCCCTGCCTCCCGGCATCCTGGGCTGGCCGTGTGAATTCGCCTTGTACCGAATTGATCGAGCGGCCGATATGTAGCCCCGTCCATGCCATCATCCCGCTCCAGAGCAACGGCAAACCCAGATAAAGGCTGGTCGTGATCATATTGAGCAGCATGCGTTTGATGTCATGCTCGCCGGGGTTTGCGAACATCTGCAGGAAGACGTTCACATCCGGGTACATGGACAGGATGAGGTTCTGATCCACCCACAGTGCCAGGTACCAGAGCACGCTCCAGAATTTGACGGTAAAGATAGCCATGGCGCCGATGACCATCATGGAGATGGAATAACGCGACAGCACCACGATCATGGGCAGCAAGGCATAGATGCCGAGCAGGAGCACGGCCTGCACCATCGGAAGCGCCTGCAGGACAGCGGTCATGGTGACCGAGAACAACGCCGATGCAGCGACCACGCCACCCGATGCCAAGCCTCCCTTGGCGACATTCTCTACCGTACTGAGTAACCCGGTACTACCGGAATTGTGAGCCACGAGGTCGTTGTTCGACCACGATGGCGGCGCATTCGCCAGAACGGTCTTGGCCACGGCATCATTTTGCTGTTCACTGGCCAGGGCCGGTGCGATGGCAACCACGAGGCCTGAAAAGCCGGCCGATGTGGCATCGGCCTCGGTGATCAACTTTTCACGCAGACCAGCCGAGGCATCCTCCCACCACTGCTTGCAGTAAGGCCTGCCCCAGGTAGGTGGCGCGGCGGGATCATATTCGGTATCACGGGCAGCATTGTAGGCCCAGCCGCTGACCTGCGTAGTGGCACGCAGGGTGTCATAGTAGCCCGGCGTATTGCGATAGACTTGCGAACCCATCCAGTCCGGATCGTCGGGTCCATACGTTGTCAGCAGGGCATTCACCGCAGCGGTGGCGGGTCGTTCTGACTGGTACATCGATCGGGCCGGAATATAGCATTGGCTGAAGAAGTCGCTCACTTCCTGGCGCAGACGCGGGTCGGCAATGGTCGCCAGCCGCGCCTGTTGTTCGTAGGTACGCATGTCCGCAGCACTTGGAAGGCCTTCGACCACCGCATGATTGAATCCAGAGGTCATCGAGAGTACCGCATACCACCACACCGGGATGTTCGCCGTTGCCGGTGATCCTGTGAAGCCGGTGGAACCGTAGGTGCTCTGAGGTGCGGCCACGGTCGCCGTCGGTGGCGTGGGATCAATCAGCGTCGGTGGCGGCGTGTAGTTGAGTGAAGCCGCGTTCAGTGGCGTCAACGCAGCCGGTTGGCCAGATAAAACAACCACCAGTAATGCAATAAAGAGCTCCAACTCCATACGCCGCAGCGACAATCCGGTGACAGTACCGAACTCACCACCTTGCGCCGGTTCCCGCCAATTGTCGATCAGGATGCCAAGGAACGGCAGGAACACGATACCGGTGCCGACCAGCACATCCCACAAAATGCCATAGAAGGTCCAGCCGAACAGTGTCGTAAAGAGTTCGAGATAGCTGTCGACAGTCATGCCCCGCTCCCCTGCAGTGCAGCCAGCACCTGACCAAGCAGGTTCTGCCCCAACACCAGCTCGATCACGACGAGCCAGGTCACGATACGCCAGCGTACAGCGAGCAAGTTCGTGGCCTGTGTCTCATCCAGACGTCCCCAACGGTCAAGGGTGTTCACGATCCATGGCCAGCCCATCGCTAACAGGGCAATCAGCGAGACCCGGATGCCAGTCAGGAGCGGCTTCAAGGCATCGATCCGTGTCTGCACAGCCACAACAGAGGTTGTCTGGACTGAATACCAGAGGAAGCCACCTGCCCCCAGCGTCAGACCGAACGCCAGCAGGGTCAGCAAAAAGAACCAGCGCCGACGCATGACAATTCCGTTATTGGACACGGCCATTGCTCAGCGGACGTGGATCGATGGTCGGTACTTCTGGCGTTTTCAGGGACGACTGCCGACGGGCCGCGGCGCGTTGAAGCAAGGTCGCAATCGTGTCCGAAACCACCTCCTTGCGTACCCGGGTCTCGAACAACAGGTTCTCGATCTCCTTGTCCAGCTCGGCGATGGATTTGTCCGCGTGCTCGCGGGCCACCTCGGTGGCATAGACCTCGGGCACCTGGCGGCCGGAAAGCAGCAAACGGCGGGCGTATAGCGCCTTCTCCACCGTGCGGGCTGTGCTGATCTCTGACACCAGCCGGCCCATGATGAGACTCTGCTCGGAAGCCGGCATCTCCCGGATCGCCTCGATGACCTGGCGGGTGATGGCCACACCGGGGGCAGTAATATTGTCCAGGTTGGCCAGAGTCGGGGGCGTAGCCCCGGAGACCAGGTTCTGGATTTCCGTCGTGACGGTAGTCGCCTCCTGATTGAGCTTTGGCAGCAGCCCGGTACCGGGAATACTGTCCTTGCGGCAGGTATCACAGGTCGTAACGATGTTTTCGCCGACCACATCGACGACCCAGTTCCGCGCCTCGGTTGGTGTAGTCCAGATCTCCGTCAGGCGGGTGGCCGATGCAGGAGGCACCGGGCCTGCCGTTGTGATCGGACGATTCATGTTGATGTTGTACCCGGCCTTGACGATGTCGCCGGTGAACTCCAGCACTGGCTGCCCCGAGCCCCCGGCCTGCCCGCCGATCCAGGGCACGCCGTTATCTCCGTTAGCGGTCTCGACGGCGTCCTTGGCGGTTACCGCATCATTACCACCAACGCCCATCTGGAGCTTCCAATCATTGCCTTTGGACAGCGTGATGAGGTCGGCATAGGGGTTCTTGCCCTGGGCGATCTCTGCCTCCATCTGCTCGCAGGACTTGGTCGCCAGCTGCATAGTCTCCTCAGCCTGCAGCAAAGCATTCTGGAACATGTCGTAGAGTCCGGGATTGGCACGCTGCAGGATCAATGCTGGCAATGACGCAATGGCGGCACTGGCTGCCGCCGTCATCGCATTCATCATGTTATCGATGCCAGCACCGATGTCGTTCAGCGTATTTGTCACAGCAGCCACGGGATCGAACTTACCGCAGCTGTAGCCTAGTCCCAGTTGTGCCGAACCACCCAGGGTAACGGATACGACAGAAGGATTGGCAGGCGCCGATACCGGCTCTGCCCCACCGATTTCGTAATACCAGAAGCTGTCTTCCGTCGGCCCCTTAGTGATGGCATGCGCATTATTCAAACTGAGGAGTCCAATCAGCAACCAGCTGATAGCGTATCCAAGACGGAATGTGTGTACAGAGTTCGTTTTCATCAGGGATAGGCAATCCAGTCAATATCAAACAGAAACCACTGGCCGCGGCGCTCACAGCACTTGTAGGGCCGCCATAGATTCCAGACATAATCGCCTTCGCTATCGACGCGACCCCCACCCCAGCCGGTCAGGCTGGCAAGATCATTGGTGCCGAAGACGTTGCAGCTCGATTCAGACAGCGGCAACAACATCTGCCAGGTACCGGTGGTGCGATCCTTCTCCATCAAGGGTCCGGGTGACCAAACTTTCATGGAACCCGATGAGCCAGTGACTGGCACATAGACATGCGGTTGACCCGTACGCGTGACGATGTCACCGGCTCGTTGGGTATTGAGGGCAGCGGCCTTGGGTTCTTCGGCCTGTGTCGTCCAGCCGGTACGCGGATAGACACCACCCCAGGTCTGGAGGGGCCAGGTACCCAGCTCGCGCAGACCGGGAATCAGGCTGGCAGGATAGAATATCTCCGGGATCTCTTGCCGCCACGACAGGGCATCGAGGCCGGACTGGAAATAGGGAAAGAAAGAAGTGGTCTCTGACGGACACAACAAACCAGTACCGGCAACGATACCCGTCAGCGAACTCAGCGGGTGGCCAATGGCGTCAGTTTCCCGGTAGACCAGGTTCTTGTGGTCACGCTCCGAGGTTCCTTCCGTGCGGTTGCCAGCGCTATCGATCGGCACCGGCAACAAGGCACCCAACAGACCCGTGGCCGCCGTCTTCTGCGCCAAACCCAGCGTCGCCCGGATCTCGGTCCACGGGTTCCCGCCCAGCTCGTTGTAGGTACTGACCACCAGATCCGGGTTGTAATGCCCCACCTTGATCGAGGTGCGTACGCTGCAACCGGTCCAGGAACAGCGCAACCAGAAACAGGTGCCAATTGGCATCCACCGCATGCAGGAAAATGCTGCCGTTGTCGTCTGGGCAACGATCTGTGGTGTAGTCGTCGTACCGGAGAATCCGGTGACCGGAATCCATAGTGCAATAGCAAAACAGAACGATAGACATCTCTGGCGGATCATCGCTTACCTTCCCGCCGCCATGTCCGGTAATGCGCAATCGCTGTCAGCACATCGGTTACGCCATATACGACTGCCTGGCCATCGAAGACGACGGCTGGATAGCGATCCACACCATACTGCATCGCCTTAGCCAACCCTTGCGCCGCCATTTGCATTTTTGTTTTTGTTTGATCATCCATGTGCTGGATGCGAACCAGCGCGATCCGCTTCGACTTTTCCGGATCGGCTGGCATGTCGACAGATAGGTCTCGTTCCATTGCCTCGATGCCATCGATTTCGTAGACGGTGATGTCCGTACTACGTGACTTTTTACCGATGCCTCTGGCATCAACGAAGGGATACTTGACCGATGTAAACGCCTCGATTACATGAGGCTGGTTCTGTTGATGCTGATCCGCAAACGTGGCTCCTGAAAACAGGAGTACGGAAGCAAGACAAACTAATGGAATGCGGGAACGGTGTTTTGAGGCTTTGCAAATCATAGTGGTCAACTCTGTGTCGATATGCGTACTATCGTGGCGCGGACACAAGCGCTTCGATACCGAAAATCGATTCACGAGCATGCAGGGTTTATTGAAGAGAAATCGTCAGAGCGACGACTAACCACCACGTTTCTTTGCGATGCGTTCAGCGATGACATGTACCGCCTCGAGTTCGCTGCAGTTACGCTCCCGCATAATCGCGCCACGCTCGGCCTTTTCGTGTTTCTCGGTCATGGCAAGCGCCAGGGATAGCGGCGGCGGGACATTACGAAATAGCGCTTCCATATTGTCTGATAGCACTACACCTTCGACATACTTGCCGGGCTCTTTACGAGCCGACAGCAACAGACTGCGCTGCACATCGGTCAAATCCTTGAAGCGGGCGATTTGTTCAACCTCCTCCTTGGGCATCACCAGGCACAGCCACCACTCCATCATGTTGAGCATCTTGCGGCTTGCATCGGGGAAGTCTTCCAGATTCTGGGTGGCAATCCAGAACCAGGCGCCGAGCTTGCGCCACATCTTAGTGATCTTGACCACATAACGCGCCAGCAACGTATTGGTGGTAATGATGTGCCCCTCATCGGTCACCACCAGTGTCGGCCTTGCATCGTGCTGGTGGCGCTCTACCAGATCGTTGATATGGCTCATCATGGAGATGTAGGCGACGGTGAGCTGATCTTCGTAGCCTTCCCGTGCCAGTATCCCCATCTCCAGAATCGTGATATCCGCCTCCGGCCAGGGGGTACCCGGCCGGTTGAAGAAATGGCCCGCCAGACCTGAACAGAACAACGCCATGCCGTCGCCCATCTCGATGGCCCGGTTGCGCCGGTGGTCCGGCAGGCTTTCATCGTGACCGATACTCTGGAGTGCGGCGACGACATCCTGGGTGAGCACCTGATCGCGGCCAGCCTCTTTGACGGTTTTGGCCGCCAGGAAAATCGCATTCCGGATCAGCAGTCGGTCAGCCCGGGTCATGCGCGCATCCTCGCGCTCATCACCCCCGGTGATCATGATACGGGCCGCGATCTCCATTTCGCCGAGCACGTCACGGCCGGTACCCTCCTCATCCAGCTCGTCGTCTTCTTCCAGTGCGTCCGGATCTTCGCGCAATTGCTGCTGACGTTCTTTCTGCAACACACGCAAAGCATCGGCAAACGGCGGCAGACTGACATCGGTATTCGGGTTCAGGGTAACCTGATTGACGGCCAGGCCATGAGCCTGAAACTGCTGCCCCAGCAGCGAGAAGGAACCGCCGGCCTCGATGATAAAGATGCGCGGGCGGTACATGGCAGCCATCTGCTGCAGCAGATAAACCAGCATTGCCGACTTGCCGGCGCCAGTGGGACCGAGGATCAGCATGTGCGCGTTCTTCTTGCGGTCGGCCCGGTGCAGGGGATCGAACACAAGGGGTTCGGCACCCCGGTTGAAGAACACCAGACCCGGGTGACCGGTACCTTTGGATCGGCCGTACAGGGGCAGCAGATTCGCCGTATGACTGGAAAACACCAGTCGTGAACGGCGACTGGATTTCTCCAACGCGGCATCGTAGGCCATGGGCAGATTGCGAATATAGCTGTCGAGCGCCAGCAGATCGGCTTCGTGGAGAATCGGTTGCAGCCCGTTGGGCAACAACAACGCGTTCAACTGATTGACATTGGCACGCAGGGTCTTCATATCGTTACCGCGCACATAGAACCCAATGCCCAGTGGATAGAGCTTGTTACCGCGCGCCATCTCTCGCTCCACCGCCTCGGCGTCTTCTTTGGTGAGTTCGGCCTCGGCGGAATCCCCCACCGCGGCCCGTTTGACCTGGGCGATGTGGTTTCTCGTGAAGTCCTGGGGCCTAGCCGTCAGGGTCATTACCATCACGGTGTATTCAGGAAATCGGTCAAACAGTGAGAAGACGTGATCACCGGCCTGGCGCTCTGCAGTCATGTGTCCCACCTCAGGCGCCCGACGCAGTCCCTGAACGGTCACCAGGGTATGCGGCAGATCATCAAACCACCAGGTGGCCGTAGTATTGTCCGAGCGAGGCATCGTCAACGTCAGCCGTTCGGCAAGATCATGCCCGAATGGCAGGTCTTCATCCCCCGGATAGGGTGCCACCTCCAGCAACTTATCGGGATCACCACCCGTAATTTCAGGCTTTGGATTGAACCATTTCAGCAACCACTCGTAGAGATCCCGACCCGTACCACGGCGTACCCGAATCCCCGCCGAGGCCAGTGAGGCCACCCACTTGGTGGCCACATCATTCAGGGATTCCTCGATTTCCACGGCCGAAGGCACCCGACCATTGGGTTTCAGACGACGATACAAAGTGGCTCGCACACGCCGGATCTGGCCTCGCCACTGGGTGCCGGTTACCGAGGTATCTTCAAAAAGACCACCGGGACGTGTGATCCTGGCGAGATGCTCCGACAGCGTTTGTTGGAAGTGCCGGGTATAGTCCGACTCCCGTGCACCAGGCTGGGCATAGTTCGCGATTTCTTTCTCGAATCCTTGAAGACTTGGCTCGTCCTGAACGTATACCTGCAAGATCCACGGGGCATCGTCTTCTTCAGGGATGGCATCGGTCAGCGCGGTCTGGATCGCATCGCGCAGCTGGGTCATGAACGCAGGTGTACGCGCCTCGGTACCGGCCGGGATCAGATCGAACAGGGCGCCGACACTGATCCCGTCCTCCAGCAGAAAGGTACGGCTTGCCGGGTTGTATTCCATCCACGGCAGAAAGTCGGTAAACGACGGCGGGCGTTCATACAGCTGCTTGACCTGGTTCGTCGTGACTGGCAGATCGTCATTTTGTTCGTCACGCTTTGAGGGTGTAGGGACTGACTTCATGAGACTCACCGGCGGACACCGCCCTGCTGACTACGGACTTCACCGGGTAGCGCATATTCCACCTGCTCGTACATCGGGAAAGCTGTCGTATAACCGGGCACCGGTGCGCCGGCATCACCGGCCAGATGCGGAAAGATGTACATCACCAGCGTCGGGTTGGGCAGGCGAGGAAACAGCACATCGATCTCGTTGAAGGCATCTCGTGTGTAGCCATGCAGCGCCGCCTCTTCCGAGACGATGGGCCGGTCACCCAGCTCGCCACGAAGAGCCTCTGGATTGTCGGCATTCATCTCATGTACGTGACCCTCATAAATAGCCTTCATCGAAGGGCCATTCTGGGGTAGCACGGTGTCCTTGGTGCTGGCGCAACCGGCCAGCACCAGGCTAATCAAGCCGAGTGCGGCGATAGGGGTCGAGGTCGGTTTCATGGGTCAGTTTCCTGCCAGTGGTATCAAAATCAATAGGGAGTTCCCGGTCAACATGGATGGCAATGCGGATGCCGGCCGGGACAAAGACGGCATCGAAGCTCTGGGACTGGCGCTCCAGCAACCACTTCGACACTTCCTCGCTACCTCCGGAAATGGTCTTGCCCAATACGAAGCGGCCGGTATCACCGCTGATGCTGCTGGTGACACTGCCCGCATTGCTCACCACCGAGGTCGTCTCGGCATTGGCCGCCGCTTCTGCCGCAGCCTGGATGGCCGTCACACCTATACGTTGGCTCAGAAATGCCGGCGCGTTGGTCTTGCGCTCACCGGTAATGCAGGGAATGCCCTGTTCATCTGAGATCCAGCCCAGTGGCTTCGCAGCATCTCCTCCCTGATTGCCTTGGTCGTCGCCGGAAATGGTTCGGATGGTGCCATCCTCAAAGACGAAGGTGACCGAATCGAGACGACCGGTCACACATGAAAGCGTCCAGTCTCCAACGGCAGTCCCGCTCCACACCATGCCTTGAACGCCCGGCACAGTGAGACCATTGGCGGCCAGGTTATCTGCGCCGGTGATGACCTTGAACGGCATCGGATCACGGACCTGTCCTTGCACCGGCACCCGGCCGACCAGGGCCGTCATGGCTGTTGAACCGATCAGGGTGGCGTTACGGGGAACCGTATAAACGGGATGGACGGTGCTGAGTTCCTGAGTCAGTTTCCCGGTCTTTTCAGTCGCCGATGTCAACGCACTTCCGGTCGACTGACCTACCCTCTGCAGCAGACTGTTTCCATTGGCCTCTAACGCAGCATCATCGACGACATCCAGCGGTTCGACCCAGATCAGGCTGTCAGTAGTTGCGGCACCTTCTCCGACGTCATCGAGGCCCAAACCCACCGGGATGTCACTGCCACTTTGGTTGGGATAACGCTGGGAAAGAGACTGAGACAGCGCATCCACGCGCGCTGTCAGTGAAGAAAGCACACCGGCATCGATCCGGTCGCGTGACTCCCGGTCTTTTTCATGGGACAGCAACTCACGCCTGACCCGGGTTGTGACGTTCTCCTCGATCTGGTGACGATTAGCCAGCAGTTCACGGTTCTCTTTGCGCAGCTGGTCATTGTCCTTGCGTAAAGCCTGTACTTCCGTGGTCATGGACGTGACATTGGCCGTCAGCGTCTTAATGGTATCGGCAGGACTGTCCGCATCCGGCGCAGGCGCCTGGGGCACACTCTCCAGAACGAGCGCATCTTCAGGTTCCTGAGAACAGGATTTCAGGGTGACGAATACCAGCATTAGCACGACAGCACCGGCAAGCAGGGGTAAGAGTCGGTTGGAGGTTGCAATCGCCATGTGAACCCCTAGTGCGAAACGCCGAACGGCCGGGCGGAGATCAGGTAAACCGCCGTGGTATCAGCCTCATCGCCTTTGGGAAACAGACGGTGGTGCTGAAAGGTAGCTGTAAGCCAGGTGCCGCGAAGGTTGCGTGGGTCGAGTGTTAGTGCCTGTTCGGTGCGGTTGGTGAGCTTGACCGCAGTGACATAGAGACCCTTGGCGCGCCATGCCACCAGCGGGACCCCTTCAACGGCGCCACCATGGTACAGATCGACAGAATCACGGCTGACCGGCACACGGACAATACCGGGTTGGTCTTTGACCAGGCGAGCCGGGGCATAGAGCTGTTGGGCGGCGAAGCGGGTCAACTGAACAAAATCAGGCCGATCCTGTTCCGGCTCATGCCCGCCCGTCGCCTGATCTTTCTCACTGCCCTGTTCACCGGTCACATAGATTTGAATCGGATGGCCCGGCCCACCCTCTTCAGTGGCCGTGACATCGAGCAGGTAGATACGCCCACTATCTAGTTCACGTACCATGAGTCGGTTGGACCCGAAGGACGTGTGCGCCAACAAGTAGACCATCCCATTGACACTCTGCGTGCGCAGCACACCCTGAACGGAGGCCGGCACACCCACCTTTACTGCGGCGGGAAATTCAATCCGCTGTTCCTGACCAACAGCGAGTTCCAACCGTATCGGTGCTTTTTTCCACTCGATCCGCTCAAGCGTTTCCGTCTCGGCATGCACGAGCGACTGCACCAAGAGCAGCGTCACGCCCAGCCAGGTAGCCATTACGGAATGGTTCGATGGTTTATTTCGCATGGGTTGCTCCTGCTATTGTTCTTGCCCGGCATCTACACCGAGTTCTGATTCTTCTAACCGACGCGGCCCGTCACTCGCAAAGCCGTCTAACGCCAGCCCCCAGGGATTGGCTTCCGGATCGACCGCGAGACTGACCACCCGCAAGGGATAGCGAATGGCGGTTTTCTTCACCGTCATGCCTTTCACCGACTCGAACAAGTCGAGATCCAGCCAGACCACCCAAACGCCTGGCGCGAGCACATCGACGCGACGTTCCTCGTAACCATGTCCGGCAATCTCATGCACACCACGCACCCGGTAGGCCAGCTCACCCTTACGGCCTTTCTGTTCCAGATCGGCCATGAGCTCCGTCCGGTATCGCGGCGTCACATACGGAGAAATGCGGAAGATGGCCTTGCCATAATCCTTGGCTCCATCGTCGGGCCAACGGTTAAGCTGCTGGAAGATGTAAAAGGCAAAGGCATACACATTAGCCGCCGGCACTTCGTCGACCGAGAGCGTCGCCCCGGAGCGCAGATCTGGAGGGACATGCACCGTCAACTGCTTCGGCGCCTGACTCCAGCCAAACCAGAGAACCAGGATCACGACGAACTGGAGGCCGATCACCACCCATAGTGAGCGCAGGTGAGCGCGAACGTTATCGATCTCGGTGCGGTAACGTCGCATACCGTGTTCTCCCAATATCCCAGGCGCCACTGCGCCGAATGAACGGCGCGCTGCGCAAACCATGGTCCGACAACCAGATGGCAATCTGTTGCTGGTAATAGCCATCCGGTCGGCCACGTTTCAGCCGCTGGAACAGTCCCGCCATAACGATGACTGTTCCCACGACACCAACACCGGCCATGCCGAACCCCATGGTGACCGCGCCCAACAAACCCGCCAGGAGGAGGCTAACGGGTAACCAGATGAGCGCGGCCACACCCACGATGATGCCCAGTTCGGACGACGAGCAGCCTTTGAAGATCGCCGGCTCTACATTGAGCCGGTCGGCCAGAATGTCGTCTCGATCCGACATCGGTTAGATGACGCCCGCGGCTTCAGTGAGCAGGTAGCTGGCAAAGATCAGCACGATCGCACCGACGATGCCGAGCACGCCCACTTCGGCCCATTCGGCCTTACCCTGGCGAGCCTCGTTGAACTTGGCGAAGCCGAGATAGGCAATCCACAGGAAGCCCAGCACAGCGATCGCCAGACCCAGGACCAGACCACCATCCTTGATGTAACCCGAAATGAGCCCAATCCAGTCACCGGCTGCGGGTGCGGTACTGGGTGCCACCGGGGTCGGCAACGCTGCCAATACCGGCTGGCCTGCCGTAACTGCGAGCAACCCAGCTGCGGTTACCACCTTTTTTACTGCTTTCTTCATCATTACTTTCTCTCCGAGGTAACGGGGTTGCCCCCTGTTAAAAATACGGGGAACTCCCCGAACCTCTGCGACAATGGCCAACGGCCGCTACCGCAGATAAAAACCCAACACCATAAGCACGATGCTGGCGCGCAGTGCCGACCAGACCACATCGAACAAAACGACCTGCCCGTTCTGCCAGGCACGGAAGGTGCCCAGCGAGACCCAAATAACCCAGACGAAGGCCAGCACCAGCACGACCGATGCGATGCCGGTCAGCAACGTGGCCGGTGTAAAACCGGAGCCCGCTTGAAATGCCGTGTTCTGTGCTGCCGTCATGACCTGACATCACCGACGGTAATCGCCACGCAGGGGCGGGAAAGTCCGTGGCTCCGAACGTGGTGCATCGATATGCTCCTGGATCCCGAGTCGAATCCGGTCAAGATCCTGGCGCAGCCACTCATACTGGAAACGAACGCGGGCATCCGGATTGGCTTGAGAAGCCGCTTCCATGATCAGTGGATCCATGGCCTGAAGTTCGTGAATAATCCGAGCGAGTACCGCCCGTTCGCCGTCTGCGTCAGCAATGGCAAACTGAACCGGCAATACAGACGCCAACAGTCCTGAGACCAGCAGTTTGGTAATTTGCATGGAAGTTCTCCCCGTGTTGCGCATGACGCGCATGGTGGGGGATTCGAGGAGGACTAGATATGGAAAATCAATTCCGTAGGAGGCGGGGTTTTCTGTGTCATTACTCCTGTGTGAACCGTTGAACCCCGGGCTTCGAATGCAAGCAAAATCAGTCCTTGACTCCGTACTTAGGTACGGTGTTTATACTTTTGGCCAAGGTTGAATAATTGAGGAGTAATCCTATGGCGGAACACACGTTGAGCAAAAACCGCTCCCTGATCCTGGCGGCACTGGCGGCCATCGGGGCGTCTTTGTGCTGTGTCGGCCCTTTCGTCCTGTTAATGCTCGGTATCGGCGGCGCCTGGATTGGCAACCTAAGCGCGCTGGAGCCGTACCGGCCCATTTTCATCGGCGTGACACTACTTTTCCTAGGGCTGGCATTCCGAAAGCTTTATCTCGTGTCCGAGGCTTGCGAGGCCGGTAAGCCTTGCGCCAACCCGATCACGCGGCGCAACCAGCGGATCATTTTCTGGGTGGTGACGGTGATTCTGGCCGCGCTCGTTGCCTTCCCCTGGTACGGCCCGGCCTTGCTGGGCTGATTGATGATCCATAGACAAAGGAGACCGCATCCATGATTCGAACCCTCTTACTCGCCGCATTGCTCGGCCTTTCCAGTTTCACCCTAGCACTCTCCAACACCGTGGCGGCGGCCGAACAGGCGCAGACCCAGACCATAACCCTCGACGTGGAGAACATGACCTGCAACATGTGCCCCATCACCGTGCGCAAGGCCCTGGAGAAGGTGCCGGGCGTGGTCAAGGCCGAAGCCAAGTACGAAGGTGACGGCGTAGGTTGGGCAAAGGTGACCTTCGATCTGACCAAGACCGACATCGACACGCTCACTAATGCCACCTTCGAGGCGGGCTATCCCTCCTCCCTCAAGCAACAGTAACCAGGTTCGACCAACGGAACGTAGACCATGACCACCGTCACTTTGAACATTACCGATATGACCTGTGACCATTGCGCTCGCAGCGCACAGGATGCCCTCAACGCCCTGCCCGGCGTGCGCGCCGAGGTGTCCTTCGCCGAGGGACGGGCGCAGGTCGAAACGGACGGCAATGTGGAAACGGCACGCCTGCTCGATGCGGTGGCCTCGAAAGGCTATCACGCCACCTTGCTGGAGGGTGACGAACCGATCACCGGCGGCAACGGCGGCGGGTTGCATGTGGCCATCATTGGCACCGGTTCGGGCGCCTTTGCCGCCGCGATCAAGGCCGCCGAACAGGGCGCGCGGGTGACGATCATCGAGGGCGCCGAGATTATCGGCGGCACCTGTGTCAACGTCGGCTGTGTGCCATCCAAGATACTGATCCGCGGCGCGCACATCGCGCACGTGCAAGCCCGGCATGCCTTCGATGGTATTGCGCTGAACGAACCCGGGATCGACCGCGCTGCCATGGTTCGCCAGCAGCAGGCGCGGGTCGAGGAACTGCGCAACGCCAAGTACGAAAGTATTCTGGAAACCAACCCCTCGATCAATCTGATGCGCGGCTGGGCAAGGTTTGACGACTCCCATACGCTGATCGTGACACAGGACGACGGATCCGAAAAAACCGTCACCGCCGACCGTATCCTGATCGCCAGCGGTGCCCGGCCCGCCATCCCCGACATTCCAGGTCTGAAGAACACGCCCTACTGGACTTCCACCGAGGTGTTGGTTGCAAAAGAGATCCCGGCGCACCTAGTTGTCATTGGTGGCTCAGTGGTTGCGCTGGAACTGGCTCAGGCCTTTTTAAGACTGGGTAGCCAGGTAACGGTCATGGCACGCAGTACATTTCTGTCGAAGGAAGACCCCGCCATCGGCGAGGGTCTGGTCAAGGTGTTCCAGGAAGAGGGGGCGCGGGTATTACTGCATACCCTACCGGACTCAGTAGCGCACGACGGGATCCAGTTTATCCTGCCGTCAAGCGCTGGTGAGATTCGTGCCGACCAGCTGCTGGTTGCCACCGGTCGCACACCCAATACCGATCAACTGGATCTTGACAAGGCCGGCATCGAAACCGGACGCAATGGTGAGATTGTAATCGACGATCACATGCGGGCCTCGATCGACCACATCTATGCGGCCGGCGACTGCACCAACCAGCCGCAATACGTTTATGTTGCAGCGGCAGCCGGCACACGCGCCGCAATCAATATGACCGGTGGCAATGCCGCGCTGGAACTGACCGCTATGCCCGCGGTGGTGTTCACCGAACCCACAGTGGGTACGGTCGGCATGAGCGAAAACCAGGCGAATGATCGCGGCATCGATACAGATTCGCGCACTCTAGATTTGGAAAATATCCCCCGCGCCCTGGCCAATTTCGACACCCGCGGCTTCATCAAGCTGGTGGCCGAGAAGGAAACGGGCCGATTGCTCGGCTGCCAGCTACTGGCCGCAGAGGGTGGCGAAATCATACAGACCGCAGCGCTGGCCATCCGCAACCAAATGACGGTGCATGACATTGCGGACCAGCTGTTCCCGTATCTCACTATGGTGGAAGGATTAAAGCTCTGTGCCCAGACCTTCACAAAGGATGTCAAACAATTGTCCTGCTGTGCGGGATGATGCGTCTTCGTAGATTCTCAAAATCAGCATTCCAGAATAGAATGAAGACATCACCTGATTTCTGAACAGAGACTATCCCATATGAGGCAATAACAAATTGAGCGCAAACAGAGCAACCGCCCAAACCGACTCGGTACTGACCATCGGCCAGCTCGCCAAGGCCGCAGGCGTCAATGTAGAAACCATCCGCTACTATCAACGCATCAAGCTGGTCGCTGAGCCGGTGAAACCGGCACAAGGCTATCGCCATTACGCATCCTCAACAGTGGAGCGTATTCGATTTATCAAACGCGCCCAGGAACTTGGCTTTTCCCTTGATGAAATCACTGACTTGCTTTCCCTGGATGACCGGGATTGCAACGAGGCACGTACCATCGCGGAGCACAAACAGCACGTCATTCAACAGCGCATTGATGATTTGAGCGCCATGCAACGTGGTTTGAGTAAGTTGATCAAAGCCTGCAAGAAAAACGTATCGGGCCAAGAGCGCTGCGCTATCATCGCCACGCTGACTAAAGATCCTCGGTAACAAAATGTGTCTATAGATACAAACAATACTTCATCAAATACATTCCTCCATAGTTCACCCGGCAACCACCCTTATCTTTCACAAGTACTTTTTGAACGTACTGGCCGTCACCGCCACCGTCAGCGCGAACAACGATGCAAACGGCAATATGACGAAGGTCGGATGCAGACTGAACGGCAAGGCGAGATAGGTCACCCAGGTCAGGACAACCAAAGGTAGTGCCGCCTTCTTCGCATAGTGATAGACAAAGGAACTCTCTCGACCTCCACCCCATCGGCGCAAATCGCGTTGCACCAATCCATCGACGAGCGCGACCAGGCTAAACAGTAAAAATATCGGCATCGCCAGGGTCAAAATGGCAAGGCGCACTGAGAACACCTGGGTCACCTGCATCATGGCCAGTACGTACTCTGCCAGGGGTTTATACACCTTATGCAGCGTCGCCCTGACGCCCTGCTCATACTTCCGCGGAGGCAGTGACACCCATTGGATGAAATCCACAAACCGCGTCACCTCGAAAAGGTAGTGGTAGGAATTATCGGCGAACCGTTTGGCGAATCGTGCCGGATCGGAGGTCACAACACTGCGACGAAAATCATTGTCGAGATAGCTGATCTCCGTGACCAGCATGGTACGGCTGTGATCGACCCCTTCATCCGGCCACCAAAGCACCATGCCTGCCCACTCCACGATGATCGAGAACAACAGCGAAAACAATAACCACAGGATGACCTTCGCGACAGCCGATAGGGTCTTCGATAACAGCCCTTGCTGAACCACACGGCGACGAGGATCTGCTACGGGCTCAGCCATCGGATGCCTCCGCTTCTACCTCGGGCTCGCTGACGTCCGGCGCGGCTCCCCACCACGGTTCCTGCACGCGGTACCAGTGATCATTGGTGATGTAGGTGCGCTCCATCTCATTGGTTATCTCGGTGAGCGTCTCAGGCATATCCGAGTCCGTCGCGGGCAACGGCATGCGAATCTTCCAGAGTTGGCCACCTTCCAGGAGGGCAAAGGCCTGTCCCTTGGGTAGGGTTATCAACTCGGCCGGTGTCAGCAACGGGACTTCTGAAACACTGATTCGATCCTCGTTACGGGAGCTAAAATCGATCCCGGAACCCGGCTCCGAGGAATCGTTGACACCGGAAACGCTCATCAGGGTGAACACCTCAACCTTGGGTAGCTGGTCGGTGAGCATCTCGGCAGTAGCCAGCTCTTTCACCCTCAGCATAATCATTGTGTTGAAGTTACCGGCGACCTGCCCTGCTTTTGCGCGATTGCCGATGCGCGCTTCGACATCCGACCAGGTCTGGGTGTAGGCCGTGACCTGAAAGCCGGCCCCACCGGCCTTGTTCAGTAGGGGGACAAACTCGTCACCGATCAGTTCGTTGAACTCATCGGCATGCATGGAGATGGTGGGTGGGGTGTCGATGGATTCTCCGTCCACGCCATGCTTGTAAATGTGTCCTGCGACCGACACCAGATCAGCGAACATGGAATTGCCTACCGCACTGGCCACGGTGGTATCAGTCAGGGCGTCCAGCCCGACATAGACGATCCCCTTGCGTCGGATGGCTTCCATCCATTCGAAGATCGGACGCGTATCGTTCTTATCCAGATAATCCGGAGAGATCAGTTCGGCGATATTGCCCGTGGTCAGCTTCTCCATCAGCGGGCCGACGGAGCTGACGATCTTGTCGAAGTAGGTCTTGTCGTACTTGAAGGCAGACACCAGTCCATCGAGGACTGGATCGTAGAGATCCTGTGCCTGCAGGTGCCGCATCAGCGCGATAGCTTCTTTACTGCGACCCCGCAGGGCTGCCGGCAGATTACGTTCCGAGATCTTGCTCGACAGTTCCTCGACCTGTTCCTTCCAGTCCTCGGCGCCGTGTGTATCCAGATGCGCCTCGGCATACTCCGTGAACAGAGGTTCAATGTCGTTGATGTAGCGTCGGACCTGCTGATAGTCCGGACGGCGGTTTAGCGCCACCAGTGCGCGGGCAATGATGTTGACGAATCGCCAGGCGAACTCCTTGAAGGCCGCTGAATTTCCTTCACTGGGTAACTGGTTGGCGATGCGGGTAGCAACCTCGGTGATTCGCGAGAAGTTACCGATGGCGTTGTAGCGCGCCGAGACCTGCGGAAATCCCAGATGGAACATATAGAAGTCTTTGGTCCGTCCGGCCCGTTTGGCCTCGGCATACACACGCCGCAACAAACCCGCATCCCCCTTGGGGTCGAAAACGATCACCACGTCACCGCGGCGTATGTCCTGGGTGATGAGGATCTCGGCCAGCCGGGTCTTACCGACGCGAGTGGTCCCCAACACTAGGGTATGACCCACCCGCTCGCCGATGTCCATCCACACGTCCTGCTCGTCCGGCTCGACAGCGTGTAGGGCCGGTTTGCCACCGACCGCCGGCAACGGGGACAACGGATTCCACCAGGCCCGCACCCGAAACAGCCGCGCCAGCAAACTCAGAATCGGGACCGATTCCCAGGCGACCTCCTTGCGGCGCGCCCATTGATAGAGGGTTCCCGGCTGGACGTGGCGCTGGACCTCTGGCCGGATGGTATCGCGCAATCGCTGCGTGTGTTTCTGGGTCCAGCGAAAGCCGCGTCCTAAAAAGAGCTTGCGGCGGCTCAGCGGGATCTTGCGGGAACGTACCTTATAGTTGGGCAGTCGGCGCATGCTGCCCTGGTAGCGCAGCACCCGCCAGGCTTGTCGACCCCGGATCAGGCCGATCAGGACCAGTACGGCACCGGCGCCATAGGCGACACCCGGCGGCATCATCAGCGCCCAAGGAGCCAGAATGGCGATGGCTGCCGTCGCAAAGGCCACCAATGTCGACCACAGCTCGACCGGGGGCCGCAGCAGGGCCTCGATGGGGTGCGCGCTCATTGCTCGATGCCGTGCGCCGAGATCAGCACCGGATAATGCGAAACGCTCAGTGCCTTCGCGATGTCGCTGCCCGAGGCTGGTAGGATCGGTAGGCCGTCAGCCAATCTGGCCATCGTTCGCAAATCATCCATCGTCTCGGCCTGCACCAGCATCCCGACCGCACCGATCTCCTTGAGCCGATCGCGGTGTGTCTGTAGCCACTGTCGGGAACGACTGTCTGACCCGATCAAGAAAAATGGCCGCGTGAACGGCCGGTCATGCGCACGAGCCTGCACCGGTCCCGGTGTCAGGCTGGGTGATTTAATCGGCAACCAGGTTTTGGGGTCAGCGGCGCCGAGCTGGGGTCTTGTTGGAACCTGACTTTGCTGTTGCAAACCATCCTGAGTTTGAAAAACTTCCAGAAAAGGTGCGATGGGTTGTGTATGACCGCTGTCATAGATCGCAGTCAGCTCGGCCCGGGCCATGACGGGCACCAGCAGGCAACTCATGACCAAGACCTTGCGGCAATAAGGATTGAATCGATCCATCGAGTCATCCTTCCTGTACGATGCGTTGCCAGTGGGAGACAACACGGCGACGGTACCGGTCTGCTCGATGGGAATCCTTCGGCGAGTGATAACAGCCAACGCTGCCCCACCAGTCCTGCCGCGTGGCGTAACAATCCTGCAAAATCCCGGCGCCCACACGTATGTTGTGATACGGATCAAGCGCCTGCCACGGGGTTCCGAGCCGATTCTTGTGATAACGCCAGTTGACCTGCATCAGACCGATATCGATGGAACGCTTCCCCTCCTTCAGATACGCCGTCAATGCCTGCCAGGCCGCTTGCCGAGAATCGAAGAAGTAACCCCGGCCGGCCACGTTCAATGTCCAGGGCCAGGGCCGGAGGGATCTGGCCTGTCCCGTCTGCTTACCGCTTTCAGTGAGTGCCACAGCGAACAGAACGCTCTGGGGTATTCCGTGCTCTGCCGCAATCATGCGATAACCCGCTGGCACGGATTCATTCGCCCTGCTTATGGAAGGAAGCGTCAGGACGGCAAATACGATCGGCCAGCCGAAAACTCGTATCAACGCCATCATGGGCTAGAGCTCCGAAACCGGTAGTCTTGAAACGTCCTCTCCTCGACGGCGCAATATGGACGGGACGTCACCTTGCCCCTGGGTCAATTTGTCGAGGGCTCCGCCATCATGATTGAGGGTGATTCGCCGGCTGCGTACCCAGTCCGGATCGATCTGGTGATTGGACGCCCAGTCCCTGACGGCGCGATCGTCTCCCTTGTCTACATCGGTGAGATAGATATCGATACCGCTGACTTCGTCGATCCGCTTTAACAGCTTATTCAGTAACAGATCACAGGCCGGACAATCCGGGCGCGTAAAGAACAACAGGCGATCTCCGGACTGAAGGGTATTTTTCACTTCGGTCTTTCCCGGTAACCGGCTGATGTCGATCAAAGACACATTCGGATACAGGCGCTTGGTTGCAGCATCGTAGGCGTGCTGGAACGCAAGGATACGACCGGCGTCTTCATACATGGCGTGTGCCCACACTTCGGCATACCGCTGCCGCTCCGCATCATCACGCGCATGAATACCGAGCACTTCGATGGGCGATATCGTCGCCGGACTGATGCTCCCGCGAATGCCCTGCATCAACTGTTTGTAACGGCGCCACTCCGTCTCTGACAAACCCCACAGACGGGCATGCGCCAGATCCGTGGCTGACAAGACATTCGTGGCTTTGTGCGAGTTATCCTCCCGGGTTTCCTCAATCTGGGTATGTGATAACTCGGCCGCCATCACGGTATTCGACGCGATAAGAGCACCCAGAAAAACCATAGATCTCCATCTTCTACTCATCGGTGCATTCCCCTTCACACGTGTCGGCCATCGGTACTGCCTGGTCTCTCTGGACGATATAGGGCACCGTCAGATCCCGGTACATTCCGGACTTGTCAGACAAACACCCGCGCATCCCCTGTGTAGCGGGAACTGAATCTGCCGTAGTTTGGATACGAGATGCACTATTGCTGGATGGTTCACCACCATCATTTTTCTCTGCTGTCGCTGATCCCAGCGCAAAACTGCCGAAGAGCAATAACACGGCTAATACGATTTCCATCGGCTCTACCTCTGCAATGAAATGGAATGGTTCTGGCCATGCGGCCCTTTGAATTCGACCCTACCCTTGAGGCGGTCGATGCCAGCCACTGTCCAACCTGATTGCTGTTCGCCGGACTTCAAGAATGCAACGCGACCTGTCTGGGAGATGGCCACGTAGGTCATGTCATCCCAAACGTCGATAGCATCGACATGAAACGGTGGAGTTTTGGCGGGTGCAGGTTTCGGTCTGGCCGCCGGCTTATGCTGGGTGACCTTGCGCTTCTGGGTCTCCTTGATGAGGGTATTTAGCCGTGCAATGGAGTCGTCAATACGTTGACGAAGGGCACGGTTACTTTCCGCAAGATTGGCAACGGCCACTTTGATCGCGAGAACACCTTCTGCCATGGAAGCCAGGCTCTGCTTCACATCTGTACTATGGGCCACTTGCGCTTCGAAACCGCGGTCGATCCGCCCGGACAGAGATCTCAGCCTCCGATCGATCTGTTCTACTTTGCCCTCGGCCGGGCCTATCTCCGGTTCCGGTGTTTTGATCACTTCCCGGGTTTGGGTATTGGAGTTCTGTATCTGGATTTCATCCAACGGTTTTTCTTGCCGCTGGATCTTGGAAAGCGACAACGCACTGATGACGACGATACCGACCACAACGGCGGTCAGTACGGACTTATAAGCCAGCCGCCGGGACCTTGGCTGCCTCTCTGCCTTATCCTGCTTGCTCTCCTTTTCTGACGGATTGATCTGCTCCGGTTGCTGCTCAGTCGTCATCCTGCACTTCCTCCACATTAGCCATGTACATGGTCTCGTGGGCAGCAACCTGCTTCACTGCACACTGCTCGAAGGTGATCAGTCGGTGAACAGGATCCTGGACTAAATGGAAGGCCGGTCCCGCGAGTGTCTCCAGCGCCTCGCGCAAGGTCATCGGCCCAAGATGGCGATGGACGGCTGGCAACGGTAACGCAAATAACGCGAGCGTTTCCGGCGCGGTGGATCCAGTAGCAGCCAGCCGATAACCACTACGCTGCAGAAGATATCGCACCGTCTCTCCGATGGTCTGAATGCGATCCGGCAACTGAACGGTAACGGTCGCTTCCAACAGTTCCGACTGCGCCTGGGTCGGGGCCGCGGAAACCATCGAATACCGACCTGTCTGGATATCGCTTGCATGAAGGTTCACGCTGGCGACAGTACAAATGCCGGCGATACATATCGCTGTCACTGCACCATGGTGAGCAGGATTAAAGAGTGATCGTTTCATAATGGATTCAGCCTCAGTGGTTTGATACAACCTGGCCGGCATCATGAAGCTGCGCTCGGGTACTGAAAATGGATAATCCATTCTCACCGGCGCAGTGTTTTTGTGGCTGTATTCACGTCCCGCAATACACAGCCACAATCTGTGGTCTCTCGTGCCCGAGCTCGAGACTGATTGTCAGGCGGGCTTGCTGGTCAATCCGTTTTTGTTCCGGCGTGAGCGTTTTGACTGCAGAACCGCCCGCCGCGGGTGAACGCCATCCGGTCAGTTCCTCATAACGATTCTGTGCATAGGCATGACGAAGACCATGCATCCTGGACAACCCTGCCCTGGCGGTCTCGGCTTCGTACAATCGCAATTGCTGTCGATAGTTCTTTGCGCTGGGAATCAGAGAACCTTTACCGGCCAGCTGTCGCGCTCGATCTAGGACAGCACGTTGGGCCTCAGTCCGTATCGGGATGGTTCGCGCCTTGCCGCCCTTGGTCCAGCTTTCCTTGAGGACGATATGGTCGCCGCGATCGGCGTAGTCCGGTATGAACTTGATCGCTTCTTCTCGGCGCAAGCCAAAGGCCTGCTGTAGTTCCAGGCTCATTCGAACTCGGGCATCTCGAATATTGCCAAGTTCTTCCGCCCCCACACTACGGGCCTTGGATTCTTTGGTCACAAACTGCCGGTTAGGAACACCATAGTGGTCGTTCGATCGTGCAACGACATTCTGACGATTGACCTTCTGGGCCCACCAGCGAATGACTGCCAGCCGGTTCTTCATCGCCCCGGCCGACAGCTCTTTCTCATGCCAGTTTTTGACCAAAGCCTCAATGTGCTTGGGCTTGAGCGACTGTGCGCTCATATGACGGTAACCCAGATCATGGAGCTGGTCGGCGATCTGCGTCAGCAGCCGCTCCCGGTCTCGCTGGGTGGTAAAACTGCCGTCCCGGTTTCGGCGGCAAATCTGCTTGAGTTGGTAGTTCAGATCTCTCAAAAGTGTTCTCGCATATCGGTAAGTGTTTCTGACCCAACCGGTGGCCATAGCCATTCGGTCCCGCGTACGCGGTACGGTCATGGGACACTACGCCCATTGCGACCTAAAGCTGCCTGGTCTAGGCAACGCCGGTTCTCCCCGGAGGGAATGGTCTGGCGTGGACCAACGTGCGCCGTTACGGGCGCGATTTAAGTGTGGTTACACATCACCTCCTTTCAGATAGGCGGAATACTTCCGCAGTTAATGAAGAATGAGCATCAACGGCACCACCAAAGGCGGGCGTCTCGGCTCGACGAGTCAATACAGGCTGGTGCCTGCGAGAAAGAACCGATCCCGTGGTCGGCTCGGATTGGAGAATGAACCCACGGCTTTCGCCGCAGCGCATCGAAGGGTTCGGGTGCGCTCTGTTGCCACTGTATCCGCAGTAGCCACGGTTAAAATCGGTCGAGGGCGGCAGTATCGGTGTTCATCACTGGCCTTGCACTGGGTAATCCTGCCGAAAACGCGCGCCGTTTCCGGGAATGCCGCCCTCGTCACTACCCCGCTTCGCTTGCCAGTGACGAGGGCGCCTTCGGTTCAGGCACGCCATGTGCCAGGCATCCGCCTGTCACGCGGCCTGCTACTAATCGGCTGGTGCAATCCTTCGGAGCATTTCTACCTGCCCACTGGGGCCCACAGGCGCCGCTGAGTGCGGCCCCGCCCTTGGCACGCGAGTTAGAGGCTCGCGTTGCCGTGGCGGGCAAGGCATGTGGACTCAGTGGACAGTTAGTAGGTTAGGTCGGTTGGATGTTGAAAACCGCCCTGGGGGACGTTGCAGGGCGGTTTTCCTGTAAGCACTCTCACTCAGACTGCTGGATCCTTTCAAAAATTGCTTCGGCTTGCTTTCTAGCCTCGCGTTTCCCTTCTTCGCTCAATGATTTCAGATCCACCCCTTCATCACCAGCGGCATAAAGCGGTCCGCCAACATCATCATCATAAATTTCATCTGCATATTGCCCTCCATCATGGAATGCTTGCAGATGAGACTCTGTCAGATTGGTTCCCAGCATCTCAGCCAAGTAAAACCACATCCACGACTGTTGAACATCCCCTCGTTCGAACTCAACAATAAGCCGACGCATCGCGTCGGTATCTCCCGCTTCTGCAGCTACATTCAACCAGTGCACCGCATCTTCCATCCGGCCTAGTGTCTCTGCCACTTCTGCGACCCTTATAGGATCATCAGAAATTCCATGCATATTTATGGCATCAAGATAAGATGGATCATGAAATAGCTCTGCGAGCGCTAGGAGTGCAGAGGTGTTTCCGAGTCGACCGGCCTCGCGGAGATGAAATGTGTAATTTTCAGTTTTCTTGAGCAGGCGAGCATACTGATCCGCCCACTCCTTTTCGACACCTGTTAACTCTCGCCCTTGCTTCTCCTGCGAATACCAGTACTCACCACTTCCTCCTTGCGAACCCTCATCATCGTCGGGCCGGTGGAGCAGCGCCAGTGCAAAGTGCGCAAGATGATCCCCTCTGCTGGCTTTTGCTTCCAGAGATTCCAATAATATCGGTGGATATTCGCCGCTGTTCGGAGAAGTCCAGAATTCCTCCATGTAGCTTTCATCATCGCTCAGTCCGTCCACCAAATCGGTGACCGCTAAGACATCAATGTGCTTCTCTTCAACGAAGGAAATAAACGTAGATGCTGTAGTATCAGTGATACTAGGATCGTACCCAAGCTCTACGACCCGTTGCTGGAATATCGTCCGATATTCATCAGGTATCACCTTACTCTTTTCACGCTGTGTGAAAACGCTATCAGAGCAAAGTGCCGCATAAGATTTAAAACCAAACAATGCCGCAAGCAACTCATAAATATGAGCTCGCTTGAATGAGCATGCGGTAATAGATTCGAGGTTTTGTTGCGCAGAATACGCAAGTTCTTTGATAGTCATGACAAATCTTTCTCCATAACACGCCCGTACGGGTTAGACGCACACGTTTAATTCCCCGAGGACGAGGCCTTAAAGAGAGATTCTCAATGACTGTACTTTTCAAACGCCCTTTTTTACTCGTGTGCAAGTAAGGTTGGCACCCAGCTGTTAGTTTAATCGAGATACCCGCCCAAATCCAGGCTGGCGAGCATTATCGCCACGATTACCGCTGCACACTTCACGAAGCAATGGACTGACTGCCAGAAAATTCGCCTAAATGGGCCGAGTCAGGACAGTTAAGCTCTTAATGGAATGCCGCTTTAACCCAAGCGGCCAGGGGTAAGATGCCGGAGTATTCCGGCTATTTTCAATCCTCTTCTTGCAAGAGGATGGTAATCACGGGTTCACCCTGATCACCTGGCCCGACAATGAGCTTCAGTGTGACCAGCACCGCTTCGGTCGAGTGACCGTCACGGGCTACCCGATACAGCTGGAACAGAAGCCGGTGGCCCGAATCTTTGGCGGTGCGTATGGCGTGGGACGCCATATACAGGACGTCCCAAAGCCTACCCGACTGATCCTGATGCACCTGCTGTTCACTGTCATCCTCGGTCCAGGCCACGCAATCGGCCCAAACTGCAGATGTCAGCGCAACAGGCCATTTGAAACCGGCCTCACTGGCCATGGAACCCGCATCGATCAGCACACCGTCCTCGATGGCCTGCGCACGGGTATAGGTTGAAATAACTTCACCGAAAACCGCTTCGGCGGACTGTTCATTGGAAATGTTACTCATGGGTATTCTCCTGTGATGGATAGACACCAGGTCACACCTCCTCCCCAGCCGGAGAAGATGATGCTTCCCCGGCAGGGTTTGTAGAAAAGTGTTGGACTTCAGAGCAGTCCACGTTCTGCAAAAGAGACGCTTTCGCCAGCCGAAACCACAAAGTGGTCAAGCACCCGCACATCAACCAGTGCAAGTGCGTCTTTCAGACGGCGGGTAATCGCCTCATCCGCATGACTGGGCTCAGCAACGCCCGACGGATGATTGTGAAAAAAGACCACTGCGGCGGCATTCACCTCCATGGCCTGCTGCACCACGACCCGCGGGTAAACCGAGGCGCCATCGATGGTGCCCTGGAACAGCTCACGCACAGCGATGATCCGGTGACGGTTATCAAGAAACAGGCAACCGAAGACTTCGTTACGGTAGTCTGCCAGGCGCAGACGCAGGAAATCCCGCGTCTCGTCCGGTTTACTCAAAACCCTGCCGGCCCGATGTTTGATGGACAACACCTTCATCGCCAGTGTGATCACTGATTGCTTTTCCACATCGTTCAAGTCTGCTGGTTTCAAACCGGACAAACGGTCTTCTACCAGCGCCTCTACGGACGCATCCGTTTTCTTCATGACTGATCTCCTCAGGAGAAAGGGAGACCAGTCCCTCGGAGGAATGATCCCCCGATGGGTGGAAAGTGGCCGGGTAACATGGTGTTACCCGGCCAAACGTTAAGTTACGCCGCGTCTTCTTGTGCGGTGTAGAACGGTTGCCCGTCGACCTTGGCCCACGCGATGCGCAGTAGCCGTGCCTTCAGGCTAATACCGGTCTCGCCGGCCTTGTCCCCGTTCTTGAAGGTGAAGGACTCGGCAAAGAGATCACTGAGTGTGAAGCCGATCAGTACCTTCAGATTGCCCTCGACGGCCGGCTTGAGCTGACGCACGATTTCCTGCGCCTGCTTGCCGGACACGCGACACTCGAAATGCGTGTACTGGGCGTTGTCGACACTGCCACGAAGGGCAGCGATGGTGATACTCAGGAAGGGCTCTCCTTCCTTGGGCGTCACCTCCCGGACACGATTGAGATAACCGATGCCGGTGGTGTGAAGGTCGAAATACTGCTTGGTTTCGTTGGTTGACATAGCACTTGCTCCTTAGAGGTTAAAAACTCCCGGAACAAGCGCGCCCCTGACGGGGATGCTTGCCCGGCAGGGTGAATGAAATGGAATCAGGTTCCACTCCCTTGAGAAAGGACCGACGACAGAAAACTGTCGCTGTGCACCGATTGCACGGCCCGACGGTGCCTCGACTGTCACTGAACCGCAGTGACGACGGATAAAACCAGTAAAACGAATACAATCAAGCCGCATCAGAGGCCTCACAGACATAGCGCAGGTACTTAAGCATGCCGCGTGCATTGGCAAACGCAGGATGTTCAGCAATCGCTTGATGCGGGAACCAGTTGGCGATGTGTTTAGACAGTGCCACGGTCCCACCACCGACGAACAGCACACGATCCAACTCGATGCCTAACCCCAGTTGCCGGCGAGTCTCGTCATGAATGCGTTCCACGACCTCGCGCATGGCTGCCTCAACTAACGCGGCAACATCGTGCGCCTCACCTTGAAGACGAACAGTCTTGTGCTCCACCGCCTGGGATACCAGTTGCTCGCTGAGTGACTCCAGATCGAAGCGTTCCTGGATTCCATCGGCCACACTCTGTTTCACGTTCAACATTCCACACTGCAGGGAACCAGAAGAGGCATGTAAGATGCCCTGGTCCTTTACCACGACGTAGTCTGTCGTGCGTCCACCGATGTCGACGATGGCAACCGGAACGGAGACACGATCCGCATCGAGAGTGACGCCGTCCTCCAGTTCGACGATCACGTAGTCGTACCAGGCGGCCAAGGCCTCAGGTATCACCTCATGGAACGCTATACCCGCTGGCAGCGCACCAGAAAGTGGACGAACTGCCTGCTTGAGGCTATCGCGCTTCCTGGCAATGGTTTCCTGCCGATGCTCACCGCTCTTGCGGTAGAAGGAACTGACAGGCAAACCGGACACTGCATGCACACTCTTTCCAGCAAGTCCGGCCTGCTGCAGGGCGTGCTGAACAACTGCTCGGTTCAGACCAGACCACGGGTAGCCCTCAAAATGCGTGGGCGCACCGTCCAGGGCACCAACCGAATACACGGTATCCTCTGTCTCGTACTCAGAGATGCGTTGTTCGGCCTCATGGATCCAGGTCACACCGGACTGGCCCACGCGAGCACGTGAAGGAATCGCGAGTAACCGGCCGTCCGGAAGTGCGATCTTGGTGAATGCATAGCCATCGTCGAGGCCAACCGGGATGGGATTTATTGAGCTTGCGTCAGCCATATATTTTTAATCCTCTGATTCGTTATCGAGTATGTTTGTTGGTTGCCTGCCCTAGCCCATCACCTTGCCTAGCGCCGCAAAGGGTTTCGTACCCTCCGTGGCCGACACTGGCTCAGCGTTCACAACCGCAGGCACCGATTCAGGAAGTCCGGCAGTCCTTCGCGGCGACCGGGGCATCGACTTCGTAAATGCCGTAGTCGAATCGCGTTTCGAATCGTCAGATGTACTGCGTAGCGATTCGATCTCGGATCTAAATCCCTGAACCAGCAACCCACGCAACCATTCCTGCCGGCGGTTAGCCGGCACTTGTCTGTGTCGGTTCAGCAGGACGGACTCCAGCGCCACACGAGGATCAAGCTGTATGGTGACTCGGGTTCCAGGTTGTGCTTTTGCCATAACAAGACGGCCCCACTGACTTCAAACAAGCTCAGGATTATGGAGACACGTACCTGGCACACCAGAGGAAACCCGACACATCACGTGTCGTCGTTTTCGTCAGAGGAAGGAGCTGTGGTCGGTGTGGAGGGTGCGGAATGCAGTCCGAGATTCCTGGAGAATCCTGATGACAAATGACGTTGAATCGGCGCCATCTGTGCACGACGTTTGCCACTCAATACATCATCGGGAACTACTCCCATGAACTGTACAGCCTGTGTATTTTTGTCGTTGTCTTTCTGGATATCGGATCGCTCGATGCGCAGAAAGCGATAACCTTGGGGAATCATGAACAGACCGCGGATCTTGCGTGCGCCCAACTCTATGACGTGGTCGCGTGATGCACGGTCCAGCACACCGATGTGGCCGGCGGTTAGCGCGGCACAAACCAGGGTATCGTATGTCGATACGAGGCGTGCAGCCTGATAAGCATAGGGGTTCGCGAACTGTAGAGGCATCCGGTAGGGCCGCTCAGACTCGGCGACCGCGACCTCTATCGAACCCATCTGTGTCAACCGCTCATCCAGATCCCGCTGGAGACGCAGGAATAGCGCCTCCCGCTCCTCAATGGCTTCATGTACTTTGATTAGCCACCAGTCTGCGTATGGATCACCATTGCGCGACGCCTGCCAGATCAGTCGCAGCCGCTCAGCGAAGAGCCCCAGGCCAATGATCGGTGATTGTCCTTTCGTGCCGTTTCGACCACGAATAAGCCGACGCGCCTGGTTCGTCTGCAGCGTCAGCCAGACCTGGCCACGCAGTGGACCCAGTTTGTCGGCATCGGCCGGTTTGGGGATCGGGTTTTCCGTGGTCATAGGTTGTCGGGCTCCCCCCTCTGTCGATAGAGTTGCATGAGTTTGCGCGTATAAACGCATGCGCACTCGTTATGAACAAGGGAAAACCCCGTCGACAAATGGGAGGGTTCTGTAATGAGTTGGAATTTCGGCAGGTGATTCCAGTGGAATCACCTAGGGGAGACTTTATGTCTCGTTAGGTTCGGACGATGGCCCCTTATCTATTGGCATTCCCAACGCCTTCCGCATTTCATCCATCCGTACTTTTGCCAGCGCCATGCGCTTCTGGCGTTGCTCCTCAGTCTCCTTCGGTTCCGTGGCTGTGTCATGGCATGCTACCTGTTGACGCTGAATCTCCCGCGCGTGCCGGGCATCCCGTACCTTGATGCCGAGATTGGGCACAAACTCGCCGGATTTCATCCGTTCACAGAGACGGAACAGGAAGCTGATCTCGTCATAGACCGGTTTCATACCCTTTTGCTCGGCCTGGAACCGTCCCTCCAGCTCATCAAGAATCGGCTGGCGATCCGCTGGGGCGAGTTTGGAAAGATAGCGGTTTGCGATGTCTCGCTGGTTCTCGCCCAGACGCCGCGGATATACCAGCGGCTCATCATGCTCACCGGCATGCATAAATTTCGACGCATCTTCACCAGAAGTAGTAGTTGTTGTTTTTTTATTATTACTACTACTACAACCTGAGTTCGATTTATGTGCATTCGATTTTTGAACTCGGGTCTCAACCGAGTTCGAATTTTGGTCACGGTGATCCCGCGCCTGACTGTTGCCCATAGAATCTTGACGAATCTGCTGGATAGCATCGCGGGTAAACGAGAAGAACCGGCGTACTCTTTCGTTACCTGTGCTCACCGCTGACTGCAACCGCCGTTCGATTGGATGCTCCAGGGCGCATACGTCACGCCCGCCCCTGACATCCTCATCAATGGACGCCAACACGCCCTTAGCCACGGTACGCACCCGGGCATGACCATGGCTCACGGCCTTGTTCAGAAAGGCCATGTAGTCGCCATCCAGGTGAATCACATCGGCCAGTGGCAGGGGCTCATCATGCAGTGCATAGACGTTACCGCGAAACCGTCCGCTCGCTTTACGCATACGTCCACAGAGGGTCAACCAGCGCGAGGCACGCAGGATGGCAATCGCACGAGCTATCGTAGAACGCGATGAAACATTGGCCAGGCGGGAAATGGTCTCATAACTCGGAAAAGCGGCATTAGCCCCTGTCTCCCGCACCGCCAACATGATGACCATCCACACCAGTTTGTCGACTGGCTCGAGTACCGGATCGCGGATTACCGCAGTGGGAAAAGACTGGTGCCGGTTTCCGAGGAAAAGGACCGTATCGGCAGCACCGCCATCGCGTGATGCCTCCACACGATCGATGGTGGCCTTGATCAGTTTATCGAGGGCGAGTGTTTCCGGACGAATGACGCCTGTCTGCTCATCCATCATCACCTACCTGAGCGGCACCATCGTCATTCTGGCCGGTCAGGTTTCCGTACTGGGTCCATCGCTGGGTCAGGTTCCAGATGGCGCGCATCGGCACCCCGGTCTCCCGGTGGAGTTCCAGGTAATCCTTGGGCGCGAGTAATCCAGTTGTCTCCCCATCGACCCGGCTCGACCAGGCCTGCCAGAGTCGGTGGGAACTTTCTTCATCGGCTTCGGGGGGGCGTCCGACTGAAGGGCTCACAGACAGAGTACGCCTTAGTCGACCGTAATCACGGGCATTCAATCCGAACAGGATCAACAGCATCTCATGCGGCGCATCAGCTGCGATCAGCGACTGCAGGGTTTCTTCCGATTCCCGCTGCACCCGCAGGTGATCGATCATCGGCCAGTACACCTGCCGGTTCAGGGCGATATCCAGACAGTGGGCACGAAGCGATTCAACACGGTACAGGTCCGAGACGTTCATCTCCCGCAGAGCCTCGATCTCCCGTGGACCGAATTTCATGTTTTGCAGGGCCACGTGGTCCCCTTCTGCCAGGCAGCGAATGGCATACATCAGTACAGCGGTGACCAGATCGGATTCCTTCGTGCTTTCCATCGCCTCTACTCCCAGACCGATACACCGGTCTCCGCGGCGATACGGCGGATACGTCGATAGGTATCCATCAAGGCCAGCAAATCATGCCAATCCCGATCATCGAGCGGCCGCCAGAGCCGATAGCCGGTGTGACCTGGATCCAGTGTCCAGATACTGCTGAATAACAGATCGGCATCTTCGGTCTCGAGTGCACGTCGAAGGATGGACTCGTCTGGCAGGAGCGGCAACATGGCCCCGAGCGGTGCAAAGGTCATCTCCGCACAAGCCGCCAACTGCCACCACAGCATGGTGAGCTGACTCAAACTATCCTCGTCGAGCTGATCCGCCAGGGTTGGATCTGGAACATCGCGTAATACGAATCCCAAGCCTTTGCCGGACACCGCTTCAACGAGGCCCGCCATACCGTTACGTTGGGCCAGTCGTGTCGCAAGCGTCCAGGCTCGACCACGCAAAGACTTCAGATCGTTCGGGCTGGTATCGTTGGTGAGATTCGGTAGCTCGGTGTCAGGCTCAGAAGTCTCTTTGACATCGTCATCCAGAAGACCAGTATCCGGCGCACTACCGGGATTCGACTGATCCCGTAGTTCCGGTGGTAACTCATCAGTGGATGTTCGATCCGAACTGGATACACGCGAACCTCCATCATCCTGGTCAGCATCGAACGATTCGTCTGTAGGGCGCTCAAGTTCTGACGATTCCTCATTCGGATCCGGTTCCACTTCAGCCTCTGGAATCACCAGTTCCCTGCCGGCCATCTCGGCATCGAGCATCACACGTACGGTATGAATGCTGACATCCAATGCAGCAGCAATTTCAGATTCCAAAGCGCTGCGGAGTACATCTGTATCCCAGTCGGGGCTATCGTACCGTTTGCATAGTGTCGTGAAGACCTCTTCGAAATCCTCTGCCGACTCGGAACACCGATCCTGCCAAATCTTGTGAGCGGCACGCTCCAATCTGCGAATGCGTTCGACATGCGGCCTGCCGAGCCCGCCTTCGAGTGCAACGGGGATGACGGGTAACAATCGATGGACGGTGTACGCCATCTGGGAAATACGCGCCTGGGTGATGCGATATCCGGCACGGCGGAGTTCTGTTTCCAGACGCCTTTGAGAGATCACATCGAGACCGAGTTCTTCGGCAAGCAATTTTTGCGCTTCGCAAACAGCGCGCGCCTTATCGATGAAGGTAAGACCTCCCCGCAGGTCGTTTTCCCGAAGATGCGCCAGCAGGACATCAGATTCGCAGCACCAGGCTTTGAGCAGGCAAGGTACTGCGGCAAAACGTTGATCACCGGTCTCGGCGAATAACTCCTTCAGTATGATCAGCCGCGTATTACCACCGGCATGGACGATAAAGTCAGCCGCCTCTGGGCGCTGCGTGACCACCAAAGGTTGGTCCAGACCGGTATTGCGAATCGAGTCTCTGATCCGGTCATATTCGGGATTGCGGCCGTGACGCGGATTATGCTCATATGGCTGGATTCGGGAGATGTCGATCATCTGTGGCGCCGGGCTGGTAGTTGCTTCTGCCGGTTGTGAGGTCGACAAATTCTCAGACGGCGTTGTGGGTTTGCCAGCCATTGGTCATTCCCATCCCTGCAGGCCGACGAATATCTCCGGGTAACGGACCAGGCTTACCCGCGGCACCGGCTCAAGCCGCCCTCCTGATCGGTCCGCCACCCGCTGGCTGATCTGCTCAATTCGTGTCGCCATCTGCGGGCTCGCATGCCGGTGCTTACCAGCCAGCTGATACAAATAAGCAACTGAATCGTTGCAAACGGTAGCCAACTCGGCGCGTTCCCGCTTGGTGGCATATTTCAAAAATGTCCTTAGCTTCATGGTGCTGGACATTAGCACCATGCATATCTATCAGCAAGCTAACTCGCCAACTAATTGTTTATCTTTATGCTAAATTTCTGCTATATTCCCTGCATGATGCGCATACCAGAAAAAATTCGGTTGAAGAATCTCGAGCTTCTGATTGCCGAAGCCGGCTCTGCTGCGAAACTGGCCGAACGCGTCGGCACCAACAGTTCCTATATCAGCCAGGTCCGCCGTCAGATGCGCACAAAGAAAGGCACTCCGCGAGGCATCGGTGACGATCTGGCGGAAAAGCTGGAACGCGGAATGGACAAGCAGGAGGGCTGGATGGACGCACCACACAGGGATGAATGGGAGCAGTCGGACATTGCCGGCACGGAGGTCAATGCCCACCTCGGACCGGACATACGCAGCCTATGCCCAGTGATCTCCTGGGTGCAGGCCGGAGATTGGATGGAAATCGCCGAGGGTTTCCAACCGCAATATGGTCAGGAGTTGCTACCCTGCCCCGTCAGTTGCAGCAACGATTCTTATGTCCTGCGCGTACGTGGCGTCAGCATGGAACCCAAATTCCATGACGGCGACCTGATTTTCGTGGACCCTCATGTCGACGCGATCCATGGGAAATATGTGGTCGTGATGATTGAAGACACGGCAGAGGCCACCTTCAAACAACTTATCGTCGAGGAAGGCCGTCAGTACCTGAAAGCGCTGAATCCGGAGTGGCCAAATCGGATCATCGAGGTCAACCAGAATGCCCGAATTTGTGGAGTTGTGGTGTTTAAGGGGGAGATGGTTTGAACAATTCTACTCATTTCATTTAACAGGGAGGAACAATCATAGTGGCAAGCTATTCAGTAACCGTTAAGTCACCTCGATCGACACCATCAAGGCCTTCTTTGCTTGCGCCTTATCAATACTGGTGGACTTGCATTAGCACTCAAAATTTAAGCGGCAAACGTTTGCTGTTGAATCTCGACTTCCCAATTTAAGAACTCAACTGCAGTATCTTTATTTAGCGATGAAAAATAAGATATATTTTTCGCAACTTCCGATTCAATAAAGGGTTTCAGATAAATGTTCAACGGTCCCTTCCACTTCATAGCCGTCTTTATTTTTTGTTCGATAATGTTTGTAGCACGTGTAAGTGCGCAACCTATTGTTTTGGGGTGGCAAACCCCTTGGGCAACTCAAGGGCAGCTGGTGATGGGCCTTAAACACACAAACCTTCCGAACTTGGTTGGGATCGACCTTAAGTATCTCGGTTTTGCCTACGGAGGACCTCTGAACCAAGCGGCGCTGGCTGGGGAGGTAGATATCCTGCTAACGGCAGATCAACCCGCCGTGGCGCTTCTTTCTCGAACTTCCGCGTACAAGATTGTTGCGCGCATGATGTACAACCGCACCTGTCTGTATGTCCCGCCAACATCTCATATTCAGTCTCTAGGCGATCTGGTTGGCGCAACAATATCTGGCCCAGTCGGCGCGGCGGCAGAACGCATCGCCTTGAAGGCGATTCAGGATGCCGGTGTCGATCTGAACACAATTCAGTTTGGCAACTTGAACATGGCACAACAGGCCGCGCTGCTCGTACGCGGTGCGCAAGATGGCCGGTGGACTACGATCGATGCGTTGTATGGTTTTGACCCTCTTCCTGCGCAATTCGAGAGCCGGCAGATCGCACGTACGATTAATTGCGGTAAGGTTGTCTCGGTCGTCGTCGCAAGCCGCGATATGATCGAAAACCGGAGCGAGGCGCTTGAGCGCTTTCTTCGTGCTTTTTATTTGTCTTGGCACCAATACGCGACCCATCCCAAGGAAATGAACCAGATATTCATCAAAGACTCATCACTCGAAATCTCGCCCCAAGCGCTAGATATCTCCGCAGCCATTGAACCTAACCTGAACGCCAAATCACTTTTGGATATCCGGATGACTTTCGAGGAAGATGATTACGCAATTTTCGACCAGGCAAGTGACTTTCTGTTCAGTCGTAAGAAAATCAAGGCCCCTCTCGACATCCGGAATCCGGATTACGTGGACATGGGACCAATGAAAGCCATCCTGAGGACGAGTAGCGAAGCGGAAACGCTTATCCCTCGCATCAAACTGCACTGACCGAAATAAACCAGTGGCGGCACGACACGGTAAAGCGGGAATGGCGGGGGTCGCACTACTTCTGGTCGCCTGGTCGACACTCCCCTCACCTGACGGTGTGATTCCCTCCCTATCCGACGTGATCGCGCGGGGCTGGGAGATGGCGCTGGAGGGGCGCCTCTGGTTCGATTTGTCCGCCAGTCTTTGGCGCATCCTAGTCGGCGCTACCATAGGGATTTTCTGCTCCGTTGCCGTCGGCATTCTTTGCATCGTCCCGATCGTAAGAGCCTCGCTGGCCGGGCTGATCGAGTTGACCCGCCCCATCCCGCCGATCGCCTGGATTCCCCTGATGTTGGTGCTGTTTGGGGTCGGCGATTCCGCAGCCATCGCCATCGTCGCGTTCGCGGTGTTCTTTCCTGTTATCGTCTCCATTATCCTTGCGCTAGACAGCATCGATCAGGATTTGGTGCTGGTTTCGCGCAGCCTTGGCGCGGATTGGCGATTCAGGATTCAGCACGTCTATCTGCCCTCCATGACCCCAACCCTGGTAGCTGGCATCCGCCTCGGCATCGGTATCGGCTGGTTCTCCGTTGTCGCAGCCGAAATGGTGGGCAGCTATGGGGGGCTCGGGTACGGAATTCAGATCGCCAGTCTCAATCTTGAGATGGAGCGTTTCTTCGTTTACCTGACCGCAATCGGCGTTTGTGGTCTGATCATGAACGCGGGAATGCTGTGGATCGGCGAACGGCTTACTCCTTGGCGGAAAGGCAACGGTCATGTCGAGTGAATTCTGGCTCGAAATGAGGAATGCCAAGTTCTCGTGGGACGACCGGTGGATACTGCACGATATCTCCCTGCGTCTAACGCAACCCCGTATAGCGTGGCTTACAGGGCCGAGCGGTGGCGGAAAGAGCTCTTTTCTACGCATCGTAGCCGGTCATTATCGACTTCATTCCGGCACCTGCATCGTGGATGGCAAGGAGGTAGCCGAACCTGGACCAGCGCGGGCGATCTCATTGCAGAACTACAAGCTGTTCCCCTGGAAGACCGTGTTTGAAAACGTCGCGGCCGGCTTGCGATTCGCCAACTGCGATGATGCCGAAATCAGCGACCGCGTCTGCGAACTTCTTGAACGTGCGGGCCTGTACGCAAACCGTCTCGATTGGCCGCATCAACTCTCCGGCGGCATGCGGCAGCGCGTTGGAATCCTACGCAGCCTGGCCGTACGACCTCGCTGCCTGCTCTTGGACGAACCTTTCAGCGCGCTGGACGACGCGACTTCGCGTCAGATTCAGGCCCTGGTTATGGACTACTTGGAGGCCAACGGGGCGAGTTGCCTGATCGCTTCCCACAATACCGACCATGTCCGTCAGGGACCCGGCCATGTCTTGTTCATGCGCGGAGGGGGAACAGTCGAGGTTATCGAACCGTCCCTGGCAGCCCACTTTGGTACCGTGGCGTTCGCGGATGATCTCGGCTCCGTGAAGCGCGGAGAGAGTCCCGGCGACCGAGGGTCGCGGACGAGGTTAGCGGTACGCGAGGGCGATGCTTCATGAGTGCCTCGTCAACGCATTTACAACTTCACCATTTCTGCATCTTCGCCGAGGATGTGGACAGATCGATCGGCTTTTATTCGCAGGCATTCGGCGCCGAAGTCGCAAGCGAATGGAACGAAGTGATCGACGATACCGGGCAGTGCTTTCCGGGCCGAGGCGTATTCATGCGTCTCTCCGCCAACTCGTTCATTGAGATCTTTCCCGCCGACGCAGGCGCCCCCGCACCGGACTTTCCGGTTCGCGCTTACAACCACATGTGTTTTGCGTCGCTCGACTGCAATGCGGACTACGTACGGGCCCTGGCCGCCGGCGCCGATCCGTACGCGCCCGCCCGGGCCCGGGAAAAGGGCGTTGACTGGGACGGCGCACCGAAGACGATGGTCCTCGGGGATGCTCGACGTTCGCGAATCCGGATCGCTTATCTGAAGGGTCCGGACGGCGAGATCATTGAATTGATAGAGACAGATAGTCCGTTACTCGGTGGATCGAAAACAATGGGAAAAGAGGTTCAATGAGGGATCGGGCTGCAGTTACCTATTGGCAGGATTTCACCACGCGTTACCAGTTTCCCGTGGTCTTCGGACGAGGCCTGCTGGCGCCAGACAGCGATGTGCTTATCAACGCGCTTTGCATCCAGGAGCCGGAAAAGCGCCACAAGATTCTCGTTGTCGTGGACGCTGGATTGGCCGAGGTGGTGCCTGATCTGATGTCGAAGGTCATTCGCCACGTGGATGTCCACAGCGCCGGCATGGAGTTGATCTGCCCGCCAATCGCACTGCCGGGCGGCGAGTCAGTGAAGGACAGCGACCGTTTTTTCTGGAAATTGATGCAGAAGGTTCAGACTCTGGGCGTCGATCGGCATTCCTATGTGATCAGCATCGGCGGGGGTTCGCTGCTCGATCTCGTCGGTTTTGTCGCCGCGACCGCGCATCGGGGGATTCGGCACATCCGCATGCCGACCACGGTTCTTGCGCAATGCGACTCCGGGGTGGGCGTCAAGAACGCCATCAATTTCGGTTCCAGCAAGAATTTCACCGGTACGTTCGCGCCGCCTTGGGCCGTGTTGAATGATTTCGATTTTCTCGACGTGCTGCCGCCACGCGACCGGATTTCCGGGATGGCCGAAGCGGTCAAGGTTTCCTTGATTCGCGACCGAGAGTTTTTCCTGTTCCTGGAAAGCGCAGTCGACCGCTTGGCCAATTTCGAACTCGAGTCCGTGGAGGCATTGGTCATACGCTCCGCCGAACTTCACATGGCGCAAATATCGCAAGGGGGAGACCCTTTCGAGACCGGCAGTTCGAGGCCGCTTGACTTCGGCCATTGGGCGGCGCACCGCTTGGAGGTGCTTTCCGCATACGAGCTTAGTCATGGCGAGGCCGTCGCGATCGGACTGGCCCTCGATGCCCACTACAGCGCCCTGATCGGCCTGCTGAGCACGAGCGACTGCGAACGCATAGTCTATGTTCTCAGTCGACTCGGCTTTTCTCTCTGGCACCCCGCACTGCTGAAAGAGGATGCGAACGGGAGGCGCGCGGTCCTCGAGGGCCTACGGCAGTTTCAGGAACATCTCGGCGGCCGCTTGACCATAACCCTGCTGTCGGACCTCGGCACCGGTGTGGACGTGCATGAGATCAAGGAGGACACTGTACTAGAAGCGATCGGCCGCCTGCGGGAACGTTTCGCTACATGAGCATTAGCCTGCAATCCGCGATGCCTTGGCAGCCGCCGCCAGGCGGCGGCATCGAAGACGCTGGCGAGCGTCTTCTTCTTGAGGCCGGGGCCATCTCCAAAACCTTGTCCAAGGTCTATTCCTATCTTCCGCCGGGAACGCGGTTGCGGCGGAATCTAATCGCGATATTCGAGCGCCTAGTGGAACCCAGGGGGTTCGAACCCATACAGCTCTCCGCCCTTCAGCAGCATGTGCCCGGCGCGGGCAACTACGAGGATTTTCAGTGCCTCGTATCTTCGCCCTTTCTCGGCCAAGTGCGTCTGATCAGCGACACGGCGGAAGTCGTCGGCCGCATGGTTCAAAGGGGGATACCCGCGCAGAACGGCATCGCCGTCTGGATGGTTTCGCGGGAATGGCGTGCGGCCGGTGGGTCCGGTGGGTTTCGCCACTCGGTCGAATACGAAAACCTCATTGCCTACCGGACCGGGATCGCCGAGCACGAACCACCGGCGGAGGCTATCGAGTTGCTTGAACAAGCTACCACCTCCCTGAACCTGACGTATTCCTGGGATGTGCCGGCACTGAATTCGGCGGGCGAATATAGCGCGCACAACCTGACCGTCACATTCGACGATGGCGAGAGGTTCCGTATCGGCCAAGTGTGCGAATTCACACACGCAGCGTCCGTTCGGCTGGGCCTGGTGCCCGGCGGGGCCAAGGGTGCGGCGTCTCGGGGGCGCACGGTCTGTTTCTCGCTCAGCGTCAACCGGACGCTCTACGCGCTTGCCAGGGTATTGGCATCGACGGATTCCCAGCCGTGGCCCTTGGCTGTCGCTCCCTATCACGTACACGTTGTATCGGTTGCAAGCCGGTTACCGTCGGACGCCCGGCGCCGGATAGACGCGGCGATCTCGACCCTGTCCGAGCAGGAACTCGCCGTGTTGGTTGACGATCGGCCCATAAGCGCCGGTCGAAAACTCTTCGACTCGGACAGATTCAGGATACCGTTCCGCCTCGTCGTGGGCACACGGGACCGCTTCGGCCTGCGTGCTCCCCAACGACGAGAGGTCGAGGTCGGCCCGGAGCGGGCCGCGAGCATGATCATGGATATCTTTCGGGGTCTCGCACAATGAACAACCTTGACATCGGCACCTACCGGCTTGTTCAATCCGTCAAGAGGCTCGGTGGGCAACGACGCCCAGGTTTGGACAAGGGTGTCACCCTGGCTGACAGACTCTACTTGGACGCGATGTCGGCGGCATTCTCCGGCCGAGACACGACGCCCGATGATTTCGTCGCCCGCATGATCGCGAAGACATTGGCGGCGGCCCGAATCGGCGAGATTGCGAAGTCCGACTTCGAACGAATGAGCGCTGCGGACAGAGAGAACTTGGCAAACGCGTTATGTTCGATGGCGCCTTCCACGACGCACGCCGCCTTGCCTCGCAGGCCAGGCAACCATCTCCCCATCCTGAGCCCAAATATTCTGCCGGAAGTCATCGTCGATCTCGTATTCCGCGCCCGCGCCGGCTACGAGGGTCCCGACGGAGTGCGGCATCAAGGCGCCTGGACAGAAAGCCAGGCGGCGCACGCTCTGGCAACCGCGGTTATCGCTGGCCTGCGCGCCGGCACAGAAGCCGCTTTGCTTGCATTCGTTCACAATGCCCACCTCGCGCTCATGCCCGACATCCCACATTTAGTCGAGGCCTCGATGGGCTCCGAATGTCTGCAACAGATGGAGGCCGCCGCCCGCGGACGGCTCCTCGCCGACTTGGGGAGCGAACGCGAGGGACAATTTCTGTTCCAGTCGTTAAAGGGGCCTCCCTCGACGGAAGTCACGGCGGCCGTCGATGAAGCCGACTTCATCGATCGCACACTTTGGCTGATAGAGATCGCGCCTCCTTGGCTGGACCTCGACGATTCGAACCAATTGCGACGAACGCTCTGTAATGAAGATCACAGACTGGAGCGCCAACTCGTCCTTCTCGATGAAATCATGCGCAACACCGTCGCGCACACACTTGAGTGGTCACTCCCAGGAAGAGGAGACAGAGATAGTGAATAGCAAACCGAACATTCTGATGCTGGGTCTGGACACGCTGAGAGCGGATCATTTGGGATGCTACGGGTACGACAGGCCGACATCCCCCTTCATCGACAAATTCGCCGAACGGTCCGTGCTTTTCGAGCGCTGCATAAGCCACGCGCCCTGGACCATACCGTCCTTCACTTCCGTCATGAGCGGTCTCGACCCGATCCGTAGCAAGGTCGTGGCCAGCCCCTGGAATGTCCCGAACTACAAGCCCGTCCGCTTCGACGATACCGCCCCAGTCCTGGCGGAGGTACTCCGCGACGCCGGATACTTCACCCTCGCGATCGACAATCTTTTGGAGATGGGTTCGCATCCGTCTTGGTTCGTGCGTGGATTCCATGAATATATCAATCTCACGGACAGTATGTTCCTACGCCATCACCACGTCCTTGCCGAACAGGTCACCGACCGGATGCTGTCGACAAACATACAGGCGCTGGATGGCCCCTGGTTCGCCTTCTTGCATTACTGGGACCCCCACTTACCGTACAACTATCCAAAACGCTACGACGCCGAACTACCCCTTTGGCTGCCGGACGCAGTATCGGCACCCGACGGCCGAGACTATTTGCCGCGCCGGGGCTATGCGGATGAGATAAGCGGCCAGTTCGCGGAACTGATCGCGCAATACGACCGCTCTATCCTCTACCTGGACAACGAACTTGAGCGCCTGTTCTCCGGCCTCGAGATGGCGGGTGCCCTGGAAAATACGATCGTCGTGATGTTCGGTGACCACGGCGAAGCAATGGTCGAACACCAGGTCCTGTTCGAGCATTCCTTGCTCTACGAACCGACCGTGCATGTTCCAATGATCGTCCGCGATTTCAGATCCGGCGTTACCGGTCGTATCCGCGACCTCGTACAGCATCATGACGTTGCGCCGACATTGATGGCTCTATGCGGCATAGAGGCCGACTGGCTAACGACCGGGGCCGTGATGCCGCCCTTCGGCCCCAATCCGAACCGGCGTTTCACCGTTAGCATTCAAGATGGCGGCGCTGCCATGCGCGCACTCAGAAACGAGCGCTGGAAACTGATCAAACATTACGATCCACGGCAATCGGGCTTGGCTCGTCCCGCAGCGCTTGAGCGCGTCGAACTCTATGATCTCGAAGCAGATCCTTTCGAACTCGATGATATCTCGGAGCGCCTGCCCGACCAGGTCGCCGCCTTGTCGGCCGAGCTAGAGGCGTGGCGCCTCGACGCACTAGGGCCGACCGAGCCCGACCCCCTATTGGATTCGGAGCAGCGGGTAGACTTCAACGACTATCCCGGAGATCCCGAGCTTGCAGAATTCTACCGTGGCCTGGTCCGGCCCGGTGCGAAGAAATGAGGGTCTTTTTCATCACCCGAAAGTTTCCCCCGACGCTTTCGGGTATGAGCACCTACGCGTTCAACATGTGCCGGCAGATGGTGGCTCGATCTGTCGATTTGAGAGTCGCCGTTCAGTATCGGCCGGACCATCTCGGTGCACAGGGATACGGTGACGGCCCCCCGATTTCGTTGCCCGGCGCCGAGGTCGCGGGCATCCCCCAGATCAACGAAATCGAACGCGGCGATTTCGAGGCGGATATCGACGTGCTCGTTGCTACCGCCATCGATGCATTCGCCCGGCGTCCCTTCGACGTGGTGCATGCGCAATACGGTTATCCCTGCGGGGTCGCTGCGGTGCTGGCCGCGCGTGCCGTCGGCGTACCGGCAGTCGTATCCATGCAGGGCGGCGATGGCCACTGGTTCGGTACCTGCTGCGACCAACACGCAGCCGTTCTCGAATGGTTGTTGGCATCCTCTTCCATCGTTCTGTTCCCAACCGAGAGCTTTCGCGCGCGCGTGGAAGGCAGGGCCGGATCGCCGACGCAGGGCCGCGTCCTTCCCGGTGCTGTGGATACGGCTCTGTTCCGGCCGAACGAGGAGAAACGGCGCGAGTGGCGCGAGCGCCTCGGTATGAAGAACAACGCCCTGGGCGTGCTCTATCATGGTCGCTTGGACGACCGGAAGGGGGTGCGAGAACTCATTGAAGGATTCGCGGGCCTCGACGATAGCGTCTGTCACAGGGCGGTTCTCGCCGTGGCGGGCGCCGGGCCCGACGCCGATGCGCTCTTTGCGCTGGCAAAAGAGTGTCTAGCGCCGGGACAGTACGTCTGGCTCGGCCAGCTTCCCTATGAAGATATCCCCGGATTCTTGGCGGCAGGCGACATCTTCTGTTCGCCGACCTACCAGGAGGGTTTCTCTAACACCCTGGTGGAGGCGGCGGCGTGCGGCCTACCGTTGGTAACGACGGATACGGTCGGCGTACGGGACGTTTTCCGCCATGAACAAAACGCATACCTTGTCCCCGTTGCTAAAGCATCCGCCGTAACCGAGGCGCTGGATCGGATGCTAAGGGATTCCGCGCAACGTGCACGTCTCGCCAGCGATGCTCAGACTTTCGTCAAAGAACGCTACGGTTGGAGCAGTCTCGTCGATTCCATCCTCTCGACATATGCCTATGCACTCCCAGTATCTCCGGACTGCCCCGACCCCCCAAAGAAAGGGAGGACATCTAGGTGCAGGTATCGTCTAAACCCGCTGCTTCTCTAGTGGCTGCTTGCCCGCCGGGTAGCCGTATCCTTTTTGTGTCGCCGCATTTCGACGATGTTGCGTTCTCCTGCGCGGGACTTGTCCATCATCTGGTCTCGACATGTGAGACACGGGTGGTCTGGGCGACGGTTTTTTCCCACGGGCGTCCCAGGCCGCAGGGGTTTGCCCTGCGCTGCCAAACGACCAAGGGGATACCACGCGAGGTGGACTACATGGCAATTCGCAGGCAGGAAGACCGGAATTGCGGCGTATTGCTCAAGATAGAAGAGGCAATCAACCTGGGATTTCTCGAAGCCCCGCACCGAGGATACCGTTCTGCGAAAAAGTTGTTTGGGCCGCTACTGAGGCACGACGAACAGCGGCTCTTGAGGGCCGTTGGCCAAGCACTCGCGAGGCTTGCATGCGACCTGTCGGCCTACCGGGTAATTGCGCCACTCGGGCTCGGCGGCCACGTCGACCATGTCCTGGTTTCTCGTGCGGCCGAGATGGCATTTGCCCCGGCTCGTCTACTTTACTACGCAGATAGCCCCTACCTATTGCGCTGCAGCAGGTCCGATTTGCGATCCCGGACACTGGGTATGACGGCCCATGTTCTGGACGTCGGCGCCGTAAGCGCGGAGCGGGCAGCCGCTTATGCCTGCTATGCTTCACAACTCGACTATCAGTTGCGAGATATCGGCAACGTCCACGATCTGGCCCAATCCAGTGCGCGCCACGCCGGCGATTTGTGCCGTTCACGACACGATGTGGAGATCTACCTTCGCCGATGGCCGCCCCGGCGACACCCGGTTGGCGTTTTCGCGAGGTCATGCAGAGGAACCGGTTTTCGCGTCCTCACGCCGAAGAAGGGCGCCGCCGATATAGAGGCTGTCAACGCATCCCCGGAGAAGGTGATCCTTCGCGTCACGGGGTGATTCGACCAAAGGCAAGCCGTGCAGATTAAAGCTAGTGTTGAGCAGCAAGGGCATGCCCACTCGGTATTCGAAAGCGTCTAGGATGGCATTGAGCAAGGGATTGTCCATTTCTGAAACCGTCTGAACCCGGCCGGTCTGATCGACGTGCAGCACCTGCGCGATTCGTTCCACCATGCTCGGCTTCGCTTTATGGGTAAACATCATGTAGGGCGACGATCTATCGGGGCCATCGAACCAGTCCAGCAGCCTCGCTCGTTTAATGGCAGGCGCGAAAGGCATGAAAGGTTCCCGACGTTTCAGCTTTTTGTTGATCCTATCGCGCATACCAGGCAACCCCGGATGGGCCAAGACGCTGCGGTTGCCCAGGGCACGCGGCCCCCACTCGGAGCGGCCCTGATACAGGCCAACAACTTCGCCGCGCTCCAGGGACTCTGCGATGGCCTCTGTGGGGTCTCCCCGTGCGTCGATCCGTAATCCGTTTTGCGCGAGTATCTTCGGATCGACGGAATATTCCCCGCCGAGGAACTGACACTGCTGGAGCTTGGTCCGCGGCGCGCCGTTTTGTGCTGCCGCCTCGAGAGCCGCCCCAAGGCCGATGCCGCCATCCGCAGGACTCGGCGGAACATAGAAACTGATCCCGGGAAATGTATGCCGGAGCCTGCTATTCAGGGCGACGTTCAGAAATATCCCGCCGCCCAGGCACACATTGCGGGTCTTCGGAAACGCTTTGAGTTGGGATTGAACCCAAGCAATCGCCGTGTCTTCGAGAACCGCCTGCATGGCGGCGGCCAGATTCTCCCGCCCGGCGGTTTCCGCGAGTGCGGACAGTTCCTCTACAACTGGATCCCATACCATATGTCGATTATTGACGACGCCTCCTTTGGGCCTGAACCGGCGGCCACCGACGAGGTGCCCATTTTCTATCCGCGGTGCGAGCTTTGTGATCTCGTCTTTAATGATCGTCGGATCCCCATATCCAGCAAGACCCATTGTTTTCCCTTCGCCATCCGACATGCGCCAGCCAAGGGCCTCGGTAACGAAGCCGTATAGGAGTCCAAGGCTATTACCGTCTGACCAGCAGGTCCTTTTTCTGACCAAGGTGTTTCCTTTGCCTTGAAATACAGCACCAAAACAAGGATTTCCCTGGTCGTGGCCCATGCCATCGAGCGTGATGACGAGCGCGTCATCGAATGGGCTCAGCCTAAAAGCAACGGATGCGTGCGCCAACTGGTGGTCACAATAAAATACGGTACTCGGCGACGCGGCCGGCATCTTGATACGACCAGCAGGAAAAGGGAATTCCGCTGCGTTAGTTACACGATTTTCCCTAGGTAACCGGTTCTCGGCGATGGCGACGATATCCGCATCCGCCAAGGCAAAACCAAGATTCTCCTGCACGGTCTTGAGCGCGAGAAACGGATAGCCTGCATGATGTTTCAGTCTGCTAAAGCGTTCCTCCAAGGATGCAAACATGACACGGTCATCGTGCATGATCGAGATGTTGGTGTCATGGAAATACTTAGCATAGGGTTCTAGATGAGAAAAGCCAAAGATGATCATGGTTTGCCCCCAACAAATTCTAGTCGAACAGGAACTCCACAACTACACAATTTTCCTTCTCGGGTTTTGCCCCGTTTCCACGGACCATGCTTAGGATTTCGTGGATTTACTTCAAACCGATGGACACCTGTTCGACTAATGATGATTTCCACTCTATGCAGACTATCGTAGACGTTTACCCTCGTGCTAAACATTTATCCTTTGCTTGAAATATTTGCACCGTGCTAATGTTTAGCATGAATATTTTCATCGTACCAGATAGCAATGGGCTGCCAGTTAACGAGATGAGCCAATGAGCAACGTAGACCAGACCCTACCGGGTAAGACTCTGATCACCCTGCTCAACAAGACGGGCGGCGCTGGTGGATTTCTTCGCCTAGAACGCCGACGGGCTGATCACCTGATACCTGCACCGCACTGGCGCCGGCCGCGAATCCAGCTTCATCTACCGCCGCACCAAGCGCGACCTGGCACTGTCCGTCGCTACTCGAGCTATGGGAGGTATACCTCGTACCGCACCTGCCAGCCCGCTTCTGCGCGTTTTCTCGCACGACCCGCCGTTAGTATGAACTGTGTATCAGAGCAGGGTGGAACACGTGAACTCATGAGGCAAGCAGCAATCGCACAGCAACCCCCTCTTTGGGTATTCATCGCGCATGCCTGAGCCTCACCCAATCCGAATCGAAAGAAAGCCAGCGGTGTTAAATCGAACCGGGATGAGTCACGCGACCCTATATCGTCGAATCAGTGAAGGCTTGTTCCCTCCCGGTGTTTCCCTTGGTAATCGTTCTGTCGGATGGCTGGCCCATGAAGTGGACACGATGTTAAATGCATTTGCCTCGGGAAAAACGACAGAGGAACTTCAAGCCGTAGTAAAACTTCTCGTAGAAAAGAGGCAGACTCTGGCCAATTGATTGAGTGACCGTCAGTCACGAATAAGCGCGTCCAGATGATCCGCCCATTTCTGTAGCCACTGCCTACACTCCGCCTCGTACCGGTGCAAATCGTAGGTTCCTTCAATCCCCTTACGTGAATGCCCCAATACCGCTTCGGCCACTTCGTTAGTGCATTGCAGGCGTGACAAGCCGGTCCTGACGCTTCTGCGCAGATCATGAGGTGTCCAGGCCGGAAGATCTACCATCTTGTTGCTTACTCTCATCCGCCAGGCCTGCTCGGTTAGCTGCTTTTGCTGGATAGGCAGCCGCGTTTTCTGGGATGGGAACGGGTAGTCTCCAGTGGTCAGGCGAAGTGTTTTCAGGAACTCCACCGCTTGGCTGGGCAATTGCACATAGCGCTCGACCTCCGTCTTGCTCTCCCTTATGTGGAATGTCCGTTTCTTCAAGTCGATGTCCTTCCAGGCCGCATTGCAGACCTCCCCAGTACGACACCCTGTCCAGAGGGTAAACCGAAGAACATTCTTCTGTGTTGCGGTGTAATCAGACCCAGGCAACCATTTCAGCAACGTCGCCAATTCGGTATCAGAGAGGACTCTTTTTCCTCGCTGATGGGTGAGTTTCACCTTGGCCTGTCTGAGGCTTGCTTTGGCGAGAATTGCCGGATTTGCAAACTCATCTGAAAAATAGCCCAGACCAATCGCAAACTCGTAGGCGGCTGAAAGCTCTCTCAGTACATTTCCTGCTTGAACATTTGCCCCACGTTGAACAATTGCCATGATCATATCCACCACAGCCTTTCGCGTGACAGCATTCGCCGCCATCTCCCCCAACTTGGGAATCACATCGCCATAGAGGGTTCTGCGCGTCTCAGACTGACCTTTCGGTTTTCGTGCGCCGGCGATGACCTTTCCGCTTGGAGATTTCCGGTCTTCGATATACTGGGTCAGGTAGAGTTCTACGAGATTCTCCACGGTGAAGGATTCCTCAACTGACTCTCGTTGTCCCAGTTCCAATTCCTGGGCTTGCTCCCGTTTCAGCCGTTTCTCCTCTTTGGCCTCGGTTGCCGGGCAGTGCCCCTGGCGGCGAACTTGTTTAAGTTCCTGGAGCTTCAATCTCGCTTCGGCCAGGGAGGTCTCCGGGAAGTTGCCGATTTTCACCTGAACGAGCTTTGAGGTGATCGGGCTGGTATAGCGATAGAAAAATGTCTTTAATCCGGTAGCCCCGCACTTCACTCGCAAGCCGATGTTTTCCCCCGTGTCGGCCTTGATCTTATCTCCCGGCTTCATCGTCTCCACTGTCCTGGAAGACAAGGGTTTGGTATTCTGTACTGTTGCCATTGGCATCCTCTTGAATTGATGTCAGTTTGTCCGACGCAATGGAAAAAAGTGTAACTTTTGGATTTCAATGGAAAGTTACACCAACAAAAGTTACACTTCAAGTTACACTATTTCCTGAGATTGGATGATATTTTGTGAGACTCGATGAGATTACAAGAGACGACATAAAAACAATAAATACTTATGAATCAATAAGTAGAGCAGCGTAACGGCATGAGTTCATTAGAAAAAAAAGAACAACATACACCAATGATGCAGCAGTACCTGAAGATCAAGCGGGAGCACCCGAACGAGCTGGTGTTCTACCGCATGGGTGACTTCTACGAGCTGTTTTATGACGATGCCAAAAAAGCGGCCGAGTTGCTGGACATTACCCTGACCGCCCGGGGACAGTCCGGTGGCAACCCTATTCCCATGGCCGGCGTGCCTTTCCACGCCGCTGAAGGCTACATTGCCCGCATGGTGCGCGCGGGTCAATCCATTGCCATTGCCGAACAGATTGGCGATCCGGCCACCAGTAAGGGGCCGGTGGAACGGAAGGTGGTGCGCATTGTTACCCCCGGCACCCTCAGCGATGAAGCCTTCCTGGAAGACCGCCGCGACAACCTGCTGGCGGCAATTTTCAGCCATAAAGAGCAGTTCGGCTTTGCCTCGCTGGATATTTCCAGTGGTCGCTTTGCGGTATCTGAACTGGGCAGCCTGGAAGCCCTGCAGGGCGAACTGCAGCGCTTGCGCCCGGCAGAGATCCTGATCAGCGAAGACTTCCCTTTCGGTGACCTGCTGGAAGGCTTCACCGGTGTGCGCCGGCAAGGCCCCTGGCTGTTCGAGCTGGATTCAGCCCGGCGTGTGATTACCCAGCAGCTGCAGGTGCGTGACCTCACCGGTTTTGGCTGCGAAGACCTGCACCTGGCCATATGTGCCGCCGGATGCCTGCTGCAGTACGCCCGGGAAACCCAGCGCACCGCCCTGCCCCACATTCGCAAGCTGACCCGGGAGCGCCGGGAAGACGCGGTGATCCTGGATGCCGCCAGCCGCCGTAACCTGGAAATCGACACCAACCTGATGGGCGGTCAGCAATACACCCTGGCCTGGGTGATGGACCGCACGGCCACCGCCATGGGTGCCCGGGAACTGCGCCGCTGGCTGAACCGCCCGCTGCGGAATGTGGACGTGGTACGCCAGCGCCAGCAGTCGGTCTCGGCCCTGCTGGACGGCTTCCACTACGAGCCGGTGCACGACCTGCTCAAGCGCGTAGGCGACATCGAACGGATCCTCGCGCGGGTAGCCCTGCGCTCGGCCCGGCCCCGGGACCTCGCCCGCCTGCGGGATGCTTTCCAGACCCTGCCAGAGCTTCAGGAAGCCCTGAAGCCGGTTAATTCCAGCCATGTAGCCCAGCTGGCCAGCACCATCGGTGAATACCCGGAACTGGCGGACTTACTGGAGCGTGCCATCATCGAAAACCCGCCGGTGGTGATCCGTGAGGGCGGAGTGATAGCCGAGGGCTTCGACGAAGAGCTGGACGAGCTGCGCAACATCAGCGAAAACGCCGGCCAGTATCTGCTGGATGTGGAAACCCGGGAGCGGGAGCGCACCGGCATTTCCACCCTCAAAGTGGGCTACAACCGGGTACACGGCTATTACATTGAAATCAGCCGGGCCCAGTCTGCCCAGGCGCCGGTGGATTACATTCGCCGCCAGACCCTGAAAAACGCCGAGCGTTTCATTACGCCCGAGCTGAAAGAGTTCGAAGACAAGGCCCTGAGCGCCAAGAGCCGCGCCCTGGCCCGGGAAAAAGGCCTGTATGACGACGTTCTGGAAACCGTCGCCGAACAACTGGCACCGCTGCAGGATGCCGCCCAGGCCCTGGCCGAGCTGGATGTACTCAGCAACTTTGCCGAGCGCGCCACCAGCCTACGCTTCACCGCACCGGAGCTTACCGACCAGCCCGGTTTTGATGTGGAGGAAGGCCGCCATCCGGTGGTGGAACAGCTACTGGACGAGCCCTTCGTACCCAACAATCTGCTGATGGATACCAAACGCCGGATGCTGGTGATCACCGGCCCGAACATGGGTGGTAAGTCCACCTACATGCGCCAGGCCGCCCTGATTGCCCTGCTGGCCTACACCGGCAGTTTCGTGCCCGCCAACCGGGCGGTACTGGGGCCGGTAGACCGGATCTTCACCCGTATGGGTTCTTCCGACGACATTGCCGGTGGCCGCTCTACGTTTATGGTGGAGATGACCGAAACCGCCAACATCCTGCACAACGCCACCGAACACAGCCTGGTGCTGATGGACGAAGTGGGCCGCGGCACCAGCACCTTCGACGGCCTGTCCCTGGCGTGGGCCACGGCAGAGCACCTGGCGAAGGACATTCGCTGCTACACCCTGTTTGCCACCCACTACTTCGAGCTGACGCAACTGGCGGATGACCTGGAACATGCGGTAAACGTGCACCTGACCGCCACCGAGCATGATGATTCCATCGTGTTCCTGCACAATGTGCATGACGGCCCCGCCAGCCAGAGCTATGGTTTGCAGGTGGCCAAGCTGGCCGGCGTGCCGCAGGATGTTATCCGTAACGCCAAGGCCCAGCTGGCACACCTGGAAGGCAGCGCCAGCCCGTCAGCGCCGGCCCCGGAGCATGTGCATGAACCGGCGCCGAAAGCCGTCAAACAACCGACCAGCGCGGAAACGGTTTATCAGGGTGATATGTTCGCCATGGCGGAGCCAAGCGCGGTGGAAGAGGCCTTACAGCAGCTGGATGTTGATGGCCTGTCGCCCCGGGACGCCCTGAACCAGCTGTACGAACTGCGGGCATTACTGAACAAATAACAGAAAACTGGGCCAAACTTGATCTGTGTAATAAGGTTATAGCAGCCCAACGCTTGCGGCTGCGGGGGCCGCTCCCTACAATATCGCGCACAAAATTATAGATGGGGCCGGATTTTCAGGGCTCCTGATGAGACTGAATGTTCTACGAACCAGGGATCTGACTATGGCGTTTATCGTTACTGATAACTGCATCAAGTGCAAATACACCGACTGCGTGGAAGTGTGTCCGGTAGACTGCTTCTATGAAGGCCCCAACTTTCTGGTGATCGACCCGGACGAGTGCATTGATTGCGCCCTGTGCGAGCCTGAATGCCCCGCCGAAGCCATCTTCTCTGAAGACGAACTGCCGGCAGGCCAGGAAGCCTTCGTTGAGATCAACGCGGACCTGGCCGGCAAGTGGCCGAACATCACCGAGAAGAAAGACCCGCTGCCAGACGCCGACGAGTGGGACGGCCAGCCCGACAAGCTCCAGTACCTGGAGCGCTGAGGCCAAACGCTGTCAGCAGCTGCGAAAAAGCCGGAAGAGCGATCCTCTTCCGGCTTTTTTATTTCAGGCCTGTGCAGCCCGGCTTAGCCCTCTGCCAGCAACTTCTTCGCGGCAGCAGACTTGTAGAAGCTTCCCAGCCTTCTGCGCACCAATGCCTCCACATAACCTTCCTTGTGCAGTACGTCGATAATCGGCAGGCCCAGTTCGGCAATTTCCGTCACAATCACTTCGCGGGTCACCCCGATGTCATTCAGCAGGTCCATCACCGGCCGGTCACCATACTTGGCAAACAGGTGCTCTACCACCGCCCGGGCACAGCCTTCAAAGTAGGCGGTTTTGCGGAAGTTCAGCCAGAAGTCATAGCCCAGCACCACAAATTCCTGCAGTTCCACCTCGCCCAGGCCGTCCTGAAGCTCGGCAATGGTCTGGTTCTCCAGTGATACCCAGGCCGCCATCACACTGTCACGAAGCTCATCATCGGTCAGTGCCCGATGCAGGAACTGCTCGCTGCGCACAATCAGCCCTGGCAGGCTGTCGGCCAGCCAGGCCTTGATACGCCGCTCAAAGGTCTCATCCAGCCCGGGCACGGCTTTGTTGGCCATTCTCTTGCCGAACTTCATCACCGACCCCACCCCAGGCACCGAGCGGGTAATCAGGTTATCTTCATACAGGTAGTTCACCAGCCCGTGGTACACCACATTCGACACCAGCTCCTGGTATACCGGGTGCGCCATGATCTCGCTGATGATCCGCTCCCGCTGCTGGCGCAGCTCCAGGGCCTCTTCGATAAAGCCGCTGGCCTGCTCCCGTGACAGGATTTCGCCCAGCGTGGTGTCTGCCTGAACCGGTGCCTTGAGCACTTCTGCCGCCATCTCCGCAGCCAGTTCCGGAATGCCGGCATCCAGCTCCATGTTCACGGCGATGCGCTTGATCACGCCCATTACCTGCTCGGGGCTGATCAGCCGGCCCAGCGGCACTTTTTCGGCATAGCCAAGCAATTCATCCACTTCCTGTTCCAGGAACTTCTTCAGCTTGGCGCCTTTGAGGGCGGCCACTTCGTGCTTTACGTGGGCTTCAAACAGGGTATCGACAAGACTGGGGGCAGTTTTGCTCATAGAGCTGGCATCCTTTGGCTGAATTCCTGAAGTATGCCGGTGAGGCTAACACGGAAGCAGGGAGCTGGGGTTTGCCGGAATTACCGGCGGACCCGTGATTATGGGCCAGTCCGGCGACCAGCCCGGCAAAAACAGACGGTTACTGGAAGTCTGAAAACTCGTGGGGTTCCGCCGCCAGCGCCAGGCACAGGCTGCCGGGGCCAACGTAGATGGAGCTGGTAATGCCCATCTGCGACAACAGCAACTCTACACCGTGCTTTTCACAGGCATCGCGCAGGCGATTCAGGCCCGGCAGCTCTTCGATCTCAGTCCAGCTCAGGCCGCAGGACAAACTTACATAGGGTGTCAGCAAACCGGCTTCCAGACGGCCGATGGCGTAATTCATCACTTTCTCGACCGCCACGTTGAAGTCGCGGGTTTTGGCCACCGGCTTGCCTTCAACGCCCTGCCCGAAGATCACCGGGTTGATGTTCAGCACCTTGCCCATAAAGGCGGCCATCGCAGACACACTTTTGTCGCCCCGGCGCCGGGCCCGTTCACGGATGTAATGCAGGTCGCGGGGGATCACACAGGTGTAGATCTTGTCAGTGAAGGTTTCCACCTCGTGGCGCAGGGCATTCTTGGAGACTTTCTGGTTGATCAGCCGCAGGGTGTGGGCCGCCAGCAATCCCTGGCCCGCAAAGATCTGCTTACTGTCGATGACCCGCATGGAGAATTTGCCTTCCCGTCCGGCGGCCTTGCGGGCGCCTTCGTAGTTAGCCATTACGGTGTTCATGGCTTCGGAGGCGTGATCGAAAATCTGGCTACGGCTTCGGGTGACGGTTTCACAGATGGCCACGTCAAACTGGGTGACAATCTTTTCCATGAACAGGTTGTGGATCTGTTCTGCGGAAAAGGCTTCGGTTTCCGCCTGGTGGCCCTTATCAAGCAGGCCGCTCTGGTAGAACTCCTGGGTACGCACAGGATCGTGGGTATCGATGTAGGTCTGGCCATCAATAATGGCCGTTACCGGCAGCACAAACAGATCGTGTTTGCGGGAAAATTCATAGGGTAGATCACAGGCGGAATCAACGATCAAACCAACTCGCATGTGCAAAGGCCTCCGGGGTTCGGGTGTTTCCTCAGGCTGGAGCACCCTTTCTTGTGATTATTCTCGAGACACAAGTCTTGCACATGCAGGCGATAATTTCAGCCGCCCCGTGAAGCAGTTAACAAAAAGGCCCACGACAACAAATCCGTTAACCGAAAACAAAAAAAGGAGGCCGAAGCCTCCCAAGGACACACAGTGGGTTGGTGCCGCTGCTAGCTCAGCGGCACCGGGTTCAGAATTACTCGCTCTTCTCGGCCCCCGGCGCTTCCGGGTCAGAGGTAAACTTCAACAAGTGAGTACGCTCGATCAGGTAGTACAGGATGGCACCGGTGGCCAGGCCCCAGCCCGCGCCGTACACCGCCAGTACCACGCCCATGGTGCCGGCAATGCCACGCTCGGTGTTGTTCTCCAGCTGCTCCAGGCCCACCATCAAACAGATGTAACCGGTCAGCAGCAGGGTCAGCGACAGGGCAATCGGCAGTACCGGCTGGAAGAAGCTCACCAGTGGCAGCACGAACAGTGCAATGAAGCCGGTAATCCAGAAGGTGCCACCACCGCTGTAGATGGAGTCCATGGCGTTACGGCCGTACTTGTAGCGCTCGGCCATGGTGGCGGTTACGGCAGTCCAGATCGGGCCGGCCAGGCCAGGATACGGCGCGAAGAACGCATGGCCACCGTTCCGGATGGCGGTTACCAGGTGGGCACGGTCGATGCTGTTGTCGATGTTTTCATCTTTGCGCAGGTGGTCGACACGGCTCATCAGGGATTGCCCCACCACGATGTCACCGAAGGCGATGACATAGGCGATAACCGCGGTCGGAATGGCATACAGGAAGATGTTCAGGTCCGGGAAACCCACGCTGAACGGCAGGTAGTTCCACAGCTGGTCAAAGGCCGGCTTGGTGATGCCCCACTGTACGTCGGGGACTTCATACTCGCCAACGGCAAAGCCCACCAGGATGGCCACCACCATGCCCGGCACCATGCCGTAGTTGGCAATCTTGCGGGCGATGTTGCTCTTGTCCACAAAGCCTTTGAAGGAAACGGAGAACATCAGGTACAGGCACACCAGGCCACCCACAATCAGGGAGATCGGCGTGTTGGCCAGGCGGCCACCGGCTTCGATCTCCCCCATCAGTGCGGCAATACCGGCACCGATGATAATACCGCCCTTCATGGACCGGGGAATCCAGTTCACCAGCTTGCTGCCCAGCCGGGTAACACCCAGGATCAGGAAGATCAGGAACACCAGGAATTGCAGGGCAAACAGCGCCTGGATGGCCTCGGGGCCGGGCTCGTAGTCTGAAAGGAACAGCAACACCACGGGTATACCCGGGGTAATCCAGCCGGGCACCAGCGGTACGCCCAGCAGGGCCGGCAGCATGAAGCCGATACCACACACCACAACGTAGGCCAGGGCCACGTCATAGGGAACACCAAGGTATTTTTCCAGCAGGGGAATCATCGCCAGGCTGACCACGAACATGATCAGGGCCTGCACCATCTCCGCAAATTCCCAGCGATAGTGGACAAACGGAAGACGGATTTTGAAGGGGCCAGCCGGCCAGAACGGCTGTTCTTCACCGTTTTTTCTGTGGAACATTTGCATAAAACTACCTCCGGGCACGCCAGTGTCGGGTGCCAGTCAATGTTGTTTTTGTGGAAAAGAGGTGTGGCTGCGCCCGGCGGCGCAGCCTTGCCGGATCAGTTCAGTTCTTTGGCCTGGTCCCGCAGCACAAACTTCTGGATCTTGCCGGTAGAGGTCTTCGGCAGCTCCGAGAACACCACGGTTTTCGGAACCTTGAAGCGGGCAAGGTGCTCGCGACAGAAACTGATGATGTCTTCCTCGGTTACGTTGCCGGCTTCCGCTTTCAGGGTAATGAAGGCGCAGGGTGTCTCGCCCCACTTCTCGTCCGGCCGGGCAACCACCGCGGCTTCCATTACCGCCGGGTGGCGATACAGGGTGTCTTCAACTTCGATGGTGGAGATGTTCTCGCCACCGGAGATGATGATGTCTTTCAGGCGGTCCTTGATTTCCATGTAACCGTCTTCGTGCCATACCGCCAGGTCGCCGGTGTGGAACCAGCCGCCCCGGAAGGCTTCTTCGGTGGCACTCGGGTTCTTCAGGTAGCCCTTCATTACCGTGTTACCACGCAGGAAGATCTCGCCGATGGTCTTGCCGTCTTTCGGCACCGGCTGCATGGTGTTGGGGTCTGCCACCATAGTGCCGCCCAAGGTGTGATAGCGAACGCCCTGGCGCGCCTTGACCTGGGCACGTTCTTGCAATGGCAGCGCATCCCACTCGGATTTCCAGGCACACACGGTAACCGGGCCGTACACTTCGGTGAGGCCGTATACGTGGGTTACCTTGATGCCCATCTCTTCGATGGCACCAATCACCTGGGCTGGGGGCGCCGCACCGGCGGTCATGGATTTCACTTCGTGATCGATGCCGGCTTTAGCTTCCGGCGAGGCATTCAGCAGCGCGTTCAGGACAATCGGCGCACCACACATGTGGGTTACCTGGTGGTCGCGGATCAGCTTGAGGATTTTCTCAGGGTCTACCCGGCGCAGGCACACGTGGGTGCCGGCCATGGCGGTGATGGTCCAGGGGAAACACCAGCCGTTGCAGTGGAACATCGGCAGCGTCCACAGGTACACCGGGTGCATGTCCATAGACCAGACCGCCTGGTTACCCAGCGAGTTAATATAGGCACCACGATGGTGGTAAACCACGCCCTTGGGGTTGCCGGTAGTACCGGAGGTGTAGTTCAGGGAAATGGCATCCCACTCGTCGGCGGGGAAGTTCCACTGGTACTCGGGATCACCCTCTTGCAGGAAGGCTTCGTAATCAAGGTCGCTTACCTGAACGCCTTCACCGTACTCGGGATCGTCAACATCGATCACCAGCGGCTTGTGTTCAAGGTGACGAACAGCATCTTTGACCACCTGGCCGAATTCACGGTCGGCAATCACCACCTTTGCTTCACCATGCTCCAGCATGAAGGCAATGGCTTCGGCATCCAGGCGCACGTTCAGGGTGTTCAGCACCGCACCAATCATCGGCACACCAAAGTGGCATTCCACCATGGCCGGAATGTTCGGCAGCATCACCGCAACGGTATCACCACGGCTGATTCCGCGCCCCTTCAGGGCAGAGGCCAGCCGGCGGCAGCGATCGTAGGTTTCGGCCCAGTTGCGACGGATGGCACCGTGGATAATCGCCGGATAATCCGGGTAAACACTGGCGGTACGTTCGATGAAATCAATGGGGGACTGGACCGCGTAGTTTGCGTTCCGGGGCTCAAGGCCCTGATCAAAGATCGAAGTCATTGGTGTGGTCCTCGTATGCTTATGTTGTTCTTATGCGTGTTCAGTAGAAACGCCAAAGCAGCTATACTTTGCATTAACAACAATGGTAGTTAACAAAACCAATACTAGAAACTCTACCATGGTATTATAGGACTCCTACTATAATCTATGAAAATCCCCGAGAAAGACCCCCAACCCACACTCGTGACCAGCGCCGATGCCCGGGTTTTAAGCTGCAATGCCGCCGCCCGCCAGCTGGTGGAAGCCGCGCGCCTGGCCGAGGCCGGGGAACTCTTGCCGGTAAACGCCCCGGCCCTTGCTGCCTCGGCCCTGAACCAGGACCGGGCCATCGAGAACGTGGAATCCCGGTTTGCCGACAAGATCTGCCTCTGGACCTTCATTCCGGACTCCGACAAGCAGCAGGTCATGATTCGCGGGCGAGACGCCACCACCGATGTACTCACCCAGGAAGAAGCCCTGCGTTCCAGCCGGCTTTACCGGCTGATTACCGAGAACACCACAGACCTGATCTCCCGCCACGCCCCGGACGGCCGGTTTATCGACGCCACACCGGCCTCCTGGCGGCTGCTGGGCTACTGGCCGGAAGAGCTCAGGGGCAAATCCCTTGAAGAGGTTTTCGGCAACGACAAGGTGGCGGAACAACTGACTCACACCCGCAATCGCCTGCAGGAAGACGGCTACGCCACCCTGACCCTGGAAATCCAGCACCGCAACGGCAGCCGCCGCTGGTTCGAGATTGCCAGCCGGGCCATCCGGGAAACCTATACAGGCGCTGTGGTGGAAGTGATCAGCGTGTCCCGCGACATCACGCCTCGTATCGAGCAGGAAGAACAGAACCGCCTGCTGGCCGAGGAGCTGGCCCACACCGCCCGGCTGGCCACCCTGGGCGAACTGGCCTCGAGCATTGCCCATGAGATGAACCAGCCGCTGGCCTCGATTGTGAATTTCGCCAGCGCCAGCCAGCGCTTTCTGAAAGAAGCCGACAAGCGCCCGGAGAAACTGGCCAAGGTAGAGGATGGCTTGCAGAAGATCGTGCACCACGCCAACCGGGCCTCGGAAGTGATCAAGCGCCTGCGGGCCTTCCTGCGCAAGGGCCAGAAGCAGATGGCCCCGGTGCAACTGAACGCCGTGGTGAGCGACGTGGTGCGCCTGTGCCAGTGGGAAGGTGAAAAGAACGGCGTGAAGCTGCAAGAGAACCTGGCGGAGAATTCTCCGGTGATCACCGCAGACCCGATTTTGCTGGAGCAGGTGTTGATTAACCTGATTCGTAACGGCATTGAAGCCAACGTGGAAGCTACCAACCAGGGCGAGAACCTGGAACCGTCCCGCATTACCGTATGCACCTGCATCAACGACCAGCAGGAAACCCTGATCCAGGTTACCGACGAAGGCCCGGGGCTGGACGACGAAGGCATTCGCCAGATGTTCCAGCCGTTCTACACCAGCAAGCCCAAGGGCCTGGGCCTGGGGCTGTCCATGAGCCGCTCCATCATCGAAGGCTTTGGCGGCTTCCTGGATGCCATTCACGCAGACACCGGCGGCCTGTCACTGATTTGCCGCTTTCCGGCTAACCTTTCCTTCAACAACAGCCGCGGGGGCTCTAGAATGACCGCCGCCAACAATAATACGGAGAGATCCCCTGATGTCCGCTAGCACTCCTGCCGAAGCCAACACCGTGTTCGTGGTAGACGACGATGCCGGTATGCTCGAGTCCACCCAATGGCTGCTGGAATCGGTTGGATTACAGGTGCGTGCCTACAGCGACGGCCGCCAGTTTCTGAACGATGTGGCCGAAAACCGCCCCGGCTGTGTGGTGCTGGACATCCGCATGCCCGGGCTCGGCGGCCTGAACGTACAGGAAGAATTGCAGAAACGCGGGCTGGAGATTCCCATCATCTTCGTATCCGGCCATGCCGATGTGCCCATTGTGGTGCGCGCATTCAAATCCGGCGCCTTCGATTTCATCGAAAAACCGTTCAACGAACAGTTGCTGCTGGACAGCGTGCAGCAGGCCCTGCAAGACACTGGTGATGTCACCGGCAAGATGGCCGCCAATGGCGATACCGAAGCCTTGATCGCCACCCTCACCCGCCGGGAAAAAGACGTTTTCCTTCCCCTGGCCCAGGGCTACACCAGCAAGGAAATTGCCGAGCAGCTGGACGTCAGCGTAAAAACCATCGACCTGTACCGGGCCCGCGTGATGAAGCGCCTGGGCGCTGAACGCCTGCCGGATGTGACCGGCATTGCCATCGCGGCAGGGTTGCTGGACCCGGTGCACCTGCGGGCGTAGCTGATATACTGCCCGCCAGTTTTCTATCAGCGGCGGGCAGGCAATGGCAGTATCCACATCCCAGTATGACGTGATCATCATCGGCGCCGGTGCCGCCGGGTTGATGTGCGCGGCCACCGCCGGCTATCGCGGGCGAAAGGTGCTGGTGATTGACCACGCTAACAAGCCCGGCAAGAAGATCCTGATGTCTGGCGGTGGCCGCTGTAACTTCACCAATCTGAACAGTACGCCGGCGAACTTCCTTTCGGACAATCCCCATTACTGCATCTCTGCCCTGAAGCGCTATACCCCGCAGGATTTCGTCGAACTGGTGGACCGCCATGGGGTGGAGTACGAAGAAAAAGCGCCAGGACAGCTGTTCTGCAAAGACAGCGCGAAAGACATTCTCAATGTGCTGTTAACCGAGTGCGAGTGGGCCGGTGCGGAAATCCGTATGAACACCTCGGTTTCCGGCGTTCAGGCATCCGGTTCCGGCTATACGGTCAAAACCGGTGCAGGCACCCTAGAGTGCGAATCACTGGTGGTTGCCACCGGCGGCCTGTCGATCCCTACCATGGGCGCGACCGGTTTCGGCTACGAACTGGCAAAGCAGTTCGGGCTGACGGTATTACCCACCCGCGCCGGGCTGGTGCCTTTCACCCTGCACCCGGAGCTGAAGCAACAACTGGCGCCCCTGGCCGGTGTCAGTTGCCCGGTGGACGCAAGCTGCCACAAACAGCACTTCCGCGAGCCCATGCTGGTCACCCACCGGGGCCTGAGCGGGCCCGCCATGCTGCAGGTATCGAGCTACTGGCAACCGGGAGACGAGCTGCACATCAATCTGCTGCCGGCACAATCCGTCCAGGACGACCTGTTTACCCTGCGCAAGCAGAAGCCCCAGTCCACCATGGCGCAGTACCTGAACCAGCACCTGCCCAAACGCTTCGCCCTGGCCTTTAATGAACTGCAGGGCTGGAGCCGGCCGCTGCAGGAGTACCGTAACCAGGATATCGAGCGGATTGCCGACACCCTGGGCAACTGGACCATCAAACCCGCCGGCACCGAAGGTTACCGGACCGCCGAGGTGACGTTAGGTGGGGTGGATACCCGACAGTTATCCTCGAAAACCATGGCCGTGCTGGAGCAGCCAAACCTGTTCTTTATCGGCGAGGTGGTGGATGTGACCGGCCATCTGGGCGGGCATAACTTTCAATGGGCGTGGGCGTCCGGCGTGGCGGCAGGCAACGAGGCCTGAGCCGGTTACAGATATTTCTCGATAGGTAACCAGGACAGGAACCGCGACGTCGCCCGGCGCCAGAAACCGACGCCCGGCTCATGGCCAACCTGCTCGCCCTTAGACTGCCAGACCAGGTCGCCCTGCTCGTCCAGCCTTACCTGCCAGCTGTTTTCCGGCGACATGGCATAGCGGATGTCTTCAGCAACGGCGGTGGCCAGTTCCGGGCTATGGATAATCAGCACAGTTTCTCCATTCAGGTAGATCGAGCGCAGGTTGACGTTGAACGAGCCGATGAACAGGGTTTCACGATCAAACACCACTGCCTTGGAATGCAGGCTGACAGCACCCTGTTCGCAGGCCGGGCGGCTGGCTACCCAGTGCTGACAGGCCGGCGCATCCGGGCGCAGTTCGTATAGTTCGATGCCCTGCTCCAGCATTTCCCGGCGCCAGCGGGCATAGCCGGAGTGGTTGGTCACCAGGTCGTTGGTTGCCAGGGAATTGGTTAACGCCGCCACCTTCAGCGGCTGGTTGTCCAGCGCTCCGAGGTTGTCGAGCTGGTTGTCTGCCAGAATCAGGTAAGCGGATTCAATCAGGATTTCGGATTGGGCTGCCTGAACCAGCCCGTACAAGGCCCTGGCGGTGTTCTGGGGGGAATCCGCCGGAACCTGGGGATTTTGCGGTGGCGGGTCAAACACCAGTTCGCCCGGGGCCTGCACCAGACCGGCAAACCAGCCCCTCAGATAGGTTTCCGCCGCGTCCTGTTCCTGGTGCGGAACTGCCCGGATACCCGGATCAGCCGCCGTTTCCCTGAGCAGTTGCGACAGCGCATCGCGGCCAGCGAGGTTGTCAGGCAGGTCATAGAGGGTAGCCAGCGGGTAGGCCCACTGATTGTTCCAATAGGCCTCGAAGTTGGCAGTCATATCTTCGGCAAGCGGCCCCAGAACCATCACATCCCGGTCCCGGAAATTCAGGCTGGGATGTTCGTCAAAATATTCGTCGCCAATGTTACGCCCGCCGGCGATGCCCACCTGGCCGTCCACCACAAAGGTTTTGTTGTGCATGCGCCGGTTGATGCGGTCGAAGTCGGTAATCAGCGACAACCAACGCCCCACCCCGCTGCGGGAACGGGCCGGGTTGAAGATACGCACCCGGATGTTGGGGTGTGTTGCCATGGCGGCAAACAGCGGCTCCTTGCCAGCCACGTTAATGTCGTCCAGCAGCAGGCGTACCTGAACGCCACGGTCTGCAGCGGCTACCAGCCGGCCGGCCAGGTAGCGCCCGGTGGCATCGTTATTCCAGATGTAATACTGGGCATCAATAAACTGGTCGGCGGTTTCGATCAGCGCAGCCCGCACCAGGAAGGCATCACGGCCACTGTTCAGCAGCTGAAAGCCGGTGTTCGGGGAGTCTGGGGTAAGGTGCATCCGGTGCTGGTCCGTTATGAAGGAATCCTTCATCGAGGATATCCGGAAATCCGGGTCATGCACGACCGGTTTCAGGGCGGTGGAACACCCGGCCAGCATCAGCAAGGCGCAGAGGCTGGCGACAAGCGAAAGTAATCGCTGACCGGGCATAGGCTGGGCTCCCTAGCGAAGGATAACAAGGGGCTTCTTCGCGGTTTTCAGCATGGTGGTTGTGGTACTGCCCACCAGGAACTGGCGAATGCGGGAATGGCCATAGGCGCCCATTACCAGCATGTCGATGTCGTGCTCATCCTGATAGGCATGGAGCGTGGGCTCCACATCGCCGGCGCGGATGGCGAGCGTGATCTCCACATCCAGGCCTGCCAGCATTTTCTCGGCCTTCCGTAGCTGTTCCCAACGGTCTGCCGTATCTGCCCCTACCATCACCAGGTGCAGGGGCATGCCTTTCAGAACCGGGCTGGCGGCCACCATTTCCACGCCTTTGAAGGCGGTTTCGCTGCCATCAAAGGCCAACATGGCGCTCTTCGGCTGGGTAAATTCGTCGGGCACCAGCAAAATCGGGCGGTGAACGCTGCGGATCACGGTTTCCAGCTGGCTGCCGATGTGAATATCCCGGTCGGAGCTGCTTTCACCGTGCAGACCCATCACGAACAGGCGGGTTTCTTTCTCCAGGGCCAGCAGGGAATCGGTCAGATTATCATGGCGCTGGCGCTTTACCACTTCGGCAATGCCGGCCTTCTGTACCCGCGCTTCGGCTTCATCCAGCATGTGGTGGCCGTGCTCCAGGGCCAGTTTGGAGCGTTTCCGGTCAAGGTCTGCCAGCTCGTCCAGCAAGTGTTCCCGGCTACCCAGCCCGATGCTGCCAGCCAGGTCCGGTTCCGCGGGGTAGCGCTCTTCATCCAGAACGTGCAGCAACATCAGCGGTGTTTCCATGTGCCGGCTGGCCCAGGCGGCGTAATCACACACCGCGGGGGCTGCCCGGGAACCGTCGATACAGGCCACTACTCGTAACATGTTCGCCTCGCCTTTCTGATTCATGGTCAGTGCCCTCCCATCAGCTGGTCAACGGCTTCGGGCTTGTCATGCACCCCGAAACGGTCAACGATGGTGGCACTGGCTTCGTTCAGGCCGATTACCTCAACGTCTGCACCCTCACGGCGGAACTTGATGACCGCCTTGTCCAGCGCACCTACGGCAGTAATATCCCAGAAGTGTGCGCGGCTCAGGTCTATCACAACATTATCCACCGCTTCCTTGAAGTCAAAGGATTCGAGGAATTTTTCCGAAGAACTGAAGAATACCTGGCCTACAACCGTGTAGCGACGGGTGTCGGTTTGCTCGTCCAGTTCGGAGGTCACCAGCATGTAATGGCCCACCTTGTTGGCGAAGAACAGGGCTGCCAGCAAAACACCGGCCAGCACGCCGAATGCCAGGTTGTGGGTGGCCACCACCACAATCACCGTCACCAGCATGACAATGTTGGTGGACAGGGGATGCTCCCGAAGATTGCGAATGGAATCCCAGCTGAAGGTACCGATGGATACCATAATCATCACCGCCACCAGGGCGGCCATGGGAATCTGTACCAGCCACTTGTCCAGAACCAGCACCAGAATCAGCAGGAACACGCCGGCTGTCAGCGTCGAGAGCCGGGTACGGCCGCCGGATTTCACGTTAATAATGGACTGGCCGATCATGGCGCAACCGGCCATGCCGCCCAGAAGGCCGGAACCAATATTGGCAATGCCCTGGCCTTTGCACTCGCGGTTGCGGTCACTGGTGGTATCGGTCAGGTCATCCACAATGGTGGCGGTCATCAGCGATTCCAGCAGGCCCACGACGGCCAGGCCGAGGGAGTACGGCAGGATGATCATCAGGGTTTCCAGGGTCAGGGGCACATCCGGCCACAGGAAAATCGGCAGGGTATCGGGCAGCTCACCCATATCTCCGACGGTGCGGATGTCCAGCCCGACAATCATGGCCACGGCCGTCAAACCCACAATACACACCAGCGGAGAAGGGATCAGCTTGCCGACCACAGGCACCAGGGGGAACAGGTAGATAATGCCCAGGCCCGCAGCCGTCATGGCATAGACGTGCCAGGTTACGTTGGTCAGTTCCGGCAGCTGGGCCATGAAAATCAGGATAGCCAGCGCGTTCACAAAGCCGGTAACCACCGAGCGCGACACAAAGCGCATCAACCCACCCAATTTAAGGTAGCCGGCTGCAATCTGGATGACACCGGTCAGCAGGGTAGCCGCCAGCAGGTACTGCAGGCCGTGCTCTTTCACCAGCGTAACCATCAACAACGCCATGGCGCCGGTAGCCGCAGAGATCATCCCCGGCCGGCCGCCAACAAAGGCAATGATTACGGCAATACAGAAAGAGGCATACAGGCCGACTTTCGGGTCTACGCCCGCAATGATGGAGAACGCGATGGCCTCCGGGATCAACGCCAGCGCCACCACAATACCGGCGAGCAGGTCGCCACGAATGTTCGAGAACCAGTTTTGCTTGAGTGCATTTATCATGGCAGGAAATATCGCTTTAACTTATTGGGAGGTCATATCGGGGCCGCGCAGGTTACCAGAAACCGCCTGAAAAGTATGGCAGCGCGATGTTGCTAACCGGCTAAAGGGTGACCTGGCCACCGGTAATTGCCTAGAATGCAAGGCAAATCTATTTTTTCAGGGACCCGCGGCCTGTGGATGACGTAGCCAGCCAGTTTATTGCCTCTAACCAGACCACCATTAACCTGGCCGTGGCCCTGTTGCTGGGCGCGATTGTTGGCCTGGAGCGGGGCTGGGATGCCCGGGAGCAGAAGTCCGGGGAGCGAATCGCCGGTATCCGCACCTTCTCGCTGGTGGGGCTGCTCGGTGGCATCTCGGCAGTGCTGGCCTCGGAGATTACAGTTTGGGCATTCCCGGTGCTGCTACTCAGCGTGGTGGCCATGGGGCTGGTGGCTTACAGCGAGCGGCTCGAACACATTCGCAATTTCAGCATCACCGGGCTGGTGGGCATGCTGCTGACCTTCTGTTTTGGTGCGGTGGCGGTCGCGGTCGACCCGGTGATTGCCACGGCAGCGGCGGTGGTCACCGCCATTATCCTGGACAACAAGCAAGAAATTCACGGCTGGGTGCAGAAGCTCCAGGCCCATGAACTGGACGCGGCCCTTAAACTGCTCTTGATCTCCGTGGTGATGCTGCCCCTGCTGCCCAACGAGCGCATGGGCCCGGGCGGTGTGCTGAACCCTCGGGAAATCTGGTGGATGGTGGTGATGATTGCATCCATCTCCTTCGTCGGCTACTTCGCCATCCGGGTCGCCGGCGCCCGCAAGGGCATTCTGTTCACCAGCCTGTTTGCCGGCCTCAGTTCGTCCACCGCCCTGACCCTGCACTTTGCCCGCCAGTCCCGAAGCAACGAAGGCTTCAGCCCCCAGTTTGCCGCCGGCATCCTGATTGCCTGCGGCACCATGTTTCCCCGCATCCTGGTGTACTGCCTGGTGATCAACACGGCCCTGCTGCCCAGCCTGGTCTGGCCGGTGCTGGTTATGACTATCCTGCTCTACGGCCCGGCGCTGTATATCTGGCAGAAAAACTCCAAACAGCTGCAGGTCAGCCAGCCCAGCTTGTCCCAGAACCCGCTGGATCTGTCTTCCGCACTGGTGTTCGGGTTGCTGCTGACCGCTATCCTGCTGCTGGGGGAATTCCTGAAAAATGCGTTTGGCGATGCCGGCATCTTCGCGCTGGCGGCCACCTCCGGCGTGGCAGACGTGGATGCGATTACCCTATCGCTCACCCGTATGTCCAACAACGGACTGGCGATGGACACCGCTGTGCTGGGCATCGTGATCGCAGCGGCGGTGAACAACCTGGTGAAGTCCGGTATTGCCTGGAGCATCGGCAACCGGCAGACCGGACTGCTGGTGGCCGGGCCCATGGTGCTGTCACTGGGCACCGGCTTGCTGGTGGCGTGGATTCAATAACTAACTGCCTGAATTTTCAGCGCAAGCGTCTAAACTGACGGTAGGCTTCCATTTCCTTCAAGGGCTCTCCATGCAGCAACACCGTCAACTCGCCCAGGTTTCACTGGCTTTTTTGATTGCCTCCGCAGTTACCCTGGGCATGTTGATTCTGACCATCGTTCTGGTGGGCCAGAGTTTCCGTGGCATGGAGCAAGCCAAGGTCACCGCAGCCACGGCCACCGCCCGGCAGCTGGCGATCAGTGTGGATGACCGGATTCAGGCCATTACCCAACCCCCGTCCACCGCCCTTGCGGTGCTCCGGCACGACCCACTCACCGAAGCCGATACCCTGGAACAACGCCTGGACCGCCTGCCGGCTGTGGCCGACATCCTGGCCAGCAGCGAGATTGTCAGTGCCGTATACGCGGGCTATGAAAACGGCGACTTTTCCCTGTTCCGGAAATTGCAGAATTCGAGCACCAGGCAGTTTCCGGATGCGCCGGCCAACAGTCATTACCTGCTGCAAAGCCTGGTTCGCACCGGCAACGATCAGCAAGGCCGCTGGCATTTCTATGACCGCAACCTGAACTTGCTCGAGCAAAGGGGCCTGACCAGCTACAACTTTGATCCGCGCGAAAGACCCTGGTACCAGGCCGCCCGGGAATCAGGCACCCTGGAGTTATCTGCGCCCTATGTGTATTTTACCACCCAGGAAACCGGCATCACCCTGTCGCAGCGTGCCAGCGAAAAGGCAGGAACCGTTCTGGGCATTGATGTCACGGTAACCGATCTTGGTGCCCAGCTGGCGGAACTGAAGCAAACCCCCGGCAGCCGCATTGCCATCCTGAACGCCTCGGGCCAGCTGCTGGCAAGCTCATCACAGGGCAGTGAGCCAAGCGAGGTAGTTCTCCAGGCCCTGCAACCGGAAAGCCATAGCGGCATCAGCCAGTTCACCCGCGACGGGCGAAGCTGGTACGGCATCAGTGAACCCCTTGAGTCCCTGCCCGGCGAGGAATTGTCCATTGTTGTCGCCATCCCTTCCAACGAGTTACTGGCCGATGTCTGGGCTGCCCTCACCCGGCAAACCCTGATCGCCGGGGCCATCGCCCTGCTGTTGCTGCTGGCAGGCTGGGTACTGGGCAGGCAGGTCGGCAAACCTATTGAACTGCTGACCGGGCAGGTCAGCCGGCTGTCCAGGTTCCGGTTTGATACGCCGATGCGGTCGACCTCCCACATTCGCGAAGCCTCCGAGCTGAGCATCGCGCTGGACGATATGGCCCACACCATTCGAAGCTTCCAGAGTATCTCGACCGTGCTGAACCGGGGCCAGGACCTCAACCAGCTGTTAAACGACATTCTCGAACAGCTTGTGAGCATCGTCGGGCAGGAACGGGGTGCGGTGTATCTGTTCAGCAGTCGCGAGCAAAAACTGGAACTGTCCGTTAACCGGGGACTGGAGCTGCCGCAGGCCGTGCACCCGGTCGCCCCGGACGCCAGCGACTACGACGTTATTCAGGAACTTCGCCGATACATCACCGGCCACCCGGTTTTTTCAGTACTCCGGAACCGGCGCAGAAAGCTGATTGGCGTGTTGGTTATCGAAATCGAACACGGCAACCAGACAGACCTGAGCGAGGATCTGATTACTTTTGTCGACGAAATTGCCGGCTCTGCCGCCGTTGCCATCGAAACCCGGGAACTGATCGAAAGCCAGCAGGCCCTGCTGGACGGCATTATCCGGCTGGTAGCAAACGCCATTGATGCCAAGTCACCCTACACCGGCGGCCATTGTGAGCGGGTTCCCAAACTGGCGCAGATGCTGGTTGAACAGGCGGAGCAGAGTTCCGAAGGCGCTTTCGCCAGCTTCGGCATGACAGAAGACGAGCGCTACGAATTCCACCTGGCCGCCTGGCTGCACGATTGCGGCAAGATCACCAGCCCGGAATACGTAGTCGACAAAGCAGTGAAACTGGAGACCATCTACAACCGCATCCATGAAATCCGCACCCGGTTTGAAGTGCTGCACCGGGATGCCGAAATCACCTGCCTGAAGGCCATCCTGGCCGGCGAGGATCCGGAACAGGCGAAGCAGGACAAAGCCGCTGCCCAGACCCGCCTGCAGGAGGACTTCCGCTTCCTGGCCGCCGTTAACCAGGGCAGCGAGAGCATGGAGGATGCTGACATCGAACGCATCCACGCCATTGCCGGGCAAACCTGGACCCGTCACTTCAGTGACCGGCTGGGGCTGTCAGAGGAAGAACAACAGGCCCTGAAAGGCCATCCTGAGCCCCCGCTGCCTGCCACCGAAACCCTGCTGGCCGACAAACCGGGCCACCTGAGAGCCTGGGGCGAGCATGTACCACCGGTACGCAAAGATGACCCGGAGAACCGCTGGGGCTTCGATATGTCGTTGCCGGAATACGCCTATAACCAGGGCGAGCTGCATAACCTGACGGTGCGTTACGGCACCCTGACCGAAGAAGAGCGATTCAAGATCAACGAGCACATTGTGCAAACCATCTGCATGCTCGATGCCCTGCCCCTGCCCGACCGCCTGGCCAGGGTACCGAGACTGGCGGGCACCCACCATGAGCGGACTGACGGCAACGGCTACCCCTGCCGCCTGACCGGCGATGACATGGGCGTTCCGGAAAAAATCATGGCCGTTGCCGATGTGTTCGAAGCCCTGACCGCCTCGGATCGTCCCTACAAGCGGGGTAAAACCCTGTCGGAATCCCTGACCATTATGGCCGGCATGGTTGAAAACGGGCACCTGGATGGCGAGGTTTTCCGGCTGTTTGTAAGCTCCGACGTCTGGCGTAACTATGCCGAACAGCACCTGCATGCCGACCAGGTCGACACCGTGGATGAAAGCCTGTTCATGAAGCCTTGACCAAAAACCCGTATATTCTACGGACTGATTTACTAGCGAAGGAACTCTGAATGCTGTTTGCAATTATCTTTGGTGGCCTGATCGGTTATGCCTTTGGCCGTTTTCCGGGATTTCTGGTGGGGGCTGCCATCGGTGCCTTCCTGTTCCAGCGCATGAAAAAGCGCCTGATCGGCAAGCTTCAGAACCTTCAGTCCGGCTTTATCGAATCCATGTTCGCGGTGATGGGCGCCCTGTGCAAGGCAGATGGCGTGGTCACCCGGGATGAAATCCGCATGGCCGAGACAATGTTCGCCCGGTTCCGTCTCAACGAAGCCCAGAGAGCCGTGGCAAAGGAAGCCTTTAACCGGGGCAAGTCGGAGGATTTCGACCTGGATGCCGAGCTGGATCGGTTCCTGCGCAGCACCGGCCGGCAGCCGGCCTTCCTGCAGATGTTTCTGCAGGTTCAGGTTTCTGCCGTGGCCGCCGATGGCGTGGTGCACCCGGCCGAACACGAAATGCTGGTACACATTGCCCGCAAACTGGGCTTGCCAGAAAGCCAGGTAGACCAGCTGGAAGCCATGTTGCGGGGCGCCCATGCCGGCCAGGCGGGCGGTGCATCCAACTATTCCACCAGCCAGCAACTGGACGATGCCTACAAGGTGCTGGGGGTGTCACCCTCGGTGTCTGACGCCGAACTGAAACGAGCCTACCGCAAGCTGATGAGCGAAAACCATCCGGACAAACTGGCCGGCCGGGGCATGCCGGAAAGCATGCGGGAAATGGCCGAAGAGCGTACCCGGGAGATCAGCCACGCCTACGATGTGGTAAAGGCGGCCCGCAGCCGGAACGGCTAATACCCGAAATGACATATCGTCACATTTGAAGGTGCGGTATGGTTCAGGGCAAACAACAAGCCCGGAGTGAACCATGCCCCACACGTCTTCTTCCCCTTTCCACTGTTTTCGCGATGATGCTATGGGCGAGTCCGATGCCACGGAGCTTGCCGCCCGCATCCGCAGCGGCGAAGTTTCAGCAGAAGACGTAGCCCGGGCAGCGGTACAAAGGGCAAGGCTGGCACAGCCCGTTCTGAACGGTGTGGTGGCAGAGAACTACGAGCAGGCCCTGAACCAGGCCGCCAGCCTGCCCGCCCCGGACTCCCCCTTCGCCGGCGTGCCCACGTTTATCAAAGACAATACCGATGTCGCCGGCCTACCCACCGGCCATGGCTCTGCAGCGGTGCCTGCCAATGTTGCCAGGACCACCGGCGCCTTCGCCCGGCAGATGCTGGCCCAGGGTTACCTGAACCTGGGCAAAAGCACCCTGCCGGAGTTCGGCTTTAACGCCACCACAGAGCCGGCCCACGCCGAGCCTACCCGCAACCCATGGAATCCGGTCTATTCCTCCGGCGCATCGTCCGGTGGCGCTGCGGCCCTGGTGGCAGCCGGGGTGGTACCGGTGGCCCACGCCAACGATGGCGGCGGCTCTATCCGCATCCCGGCGGCCTGTTGTGGACTGGTCGGTTTGAAACCCACACGGGGCCGGGTGGTGGATAACGATGCCGCCAGGGATCTTCCCGTCAACATCGTCAGTGATGGCGTGGTTACCCGCTCGGTTCGGGACACCGCAGGTTTCCTGGCCCATGCCGAAGACTACTTCCGCAATCGCAAGTTGCAGGAAATCGGCCATGTGCACGGGCCCTCTGGCCGGCAACTGCGCATTGGCCTGGTGCTGGATTCCGTGAATGGCCACCCGACGGACCCGATTACCCGAAGCACGGTGGAGAACACCGCCCGCCTGCTGGAAAAGCTTGGGCATGTGGTCGAACCCATGGCGGTGCCCATCAATAAATCTTTCCCACAGGACTTTGCCTTGTACTGGGCCATGCTGGCTTTCGGCGTAAAAGCCCGGGGCCACAAACTGATGCACCCGGATTTCGACAAGCGTAAAACCGATGGCCTCACCAATGGCCTGGATGCCATGTTCCGGAAGCATTTCTGGCGCCTGCCTGCGGTTATCTGGCGCCTTAAGCGTTCATGGAACGACTACGCCCGACACATGACCAACTACGATGCGGTACTGACGCCGGTGCTGGGCCAGACCACCCCACCGCTGGGCCATCTGAGCCCCACGGTGCCGTTCGACCTGCTGTTCGAGCGGCTAAACAGCTATGTAAACTTCACCCCGCTGGCCAACGCCACAGGCGCTCCGGCGATCTCGGTACCCATGGCACTGACCGAACACAACCTGCCGGTTTCGGTGCAGTTCATGGCCCGCCACGGGGATGAACGCACCCTGCTTGAACTTGCCTACCTGCTGGAAGCGGAGCAGCCCTGGCCACAGATTACGCGGTTCTCGGCAACAGCCTACGACAACGCAGTTGCCGAAATGCTCTGACACTTGTGCGGGTCTGAAGCCACACGGTTCCGGCCCAGATTCTTGGCCTGGTACAGGGCATCATCCGCGCAGGTAAAGATTTCCTTGGTGGCGTCGGCCCTGGCTGGCGTGGCACTGCAGACGCCAATGCTGACCGTTACCCGCAGAACTTCGCCGGATAACCGGAACCCGGTTGATTCGATTTCATTCCGTATGCGCTCGGCCACCCGGAGGGCGCCCTCCTCCGGAGTATCCGGCAACAGCACCACAAACTCTTCGCCACCGTAGCGGGCCGCCATATCCTGGGGCCGGGTAATGTGCCGACCAATGCACTCGGCGACCATCCGCAGGCAATCGTCCCCCACCAGGTGGCCGTAGGTGTCGTTGAAAGACTTGAAGTGGTCGATATCCACCACCAGCAGAGACAACGGCTGCTGGAAACGATAGGCCCGCACCACATCCTGCTGGAAGACGTCATCAAAGTGGCCACGGTTCTTCAGGCCGGTCAGCGGATCCCTGGCATTCAGCTCCAGCAACTTCAGGTTAACGGCCTCAAGGTCACGGGTGCGCTCCTGCACCCGCTGTTCCAGCATGGTGTTGGCTTCCTGCTGGACGCGCAATGAGTCTTCCTGGGCCATGCGGGCTTTTCGCTCCTCGGCCAGCAGGCGCTGCTGAGCGGCGAAGGCCCGTTTCTTTTCCCGGTTGATGCGGTCAGCCAGCGCAACAGACAGCAGGATAACCCCCAGGGCCGAACCCACCTGGGTGGCGTTTTCAGTGATCAGGTTACGGGGCAATACGGTGAATTTACTGAGCGCCAGAACAATGCCGCCGAACAGCATGAACACCCAGGCCACGGTGTAATAGCGGGCGGCTGGATCGCGCTTTATCCAGCGCACCACACTGAGCATCAGCATGGTGGAACACCCCACAAAGGCCGCCAGGATGGTAGGCAGTATCATGTGCTCATAAGGCACAAACAGCCCGGCCAGCGCCAGCAGGCCAGCGGTCATAACCATGGCCATGGTCCAGCGGTTCAGGTAAGGATGGTTTTTCCGGGTCACGCTGATAAAGCGGATGCTGAACACCCCGCCAAACAACACCACCAGGTTGAGGAACACGATGATGGACTGGTCGTTCCACCAGGTGGCCTCCGGCCACAGGTACTGGAACGCCACCCCGTGCAGGCTGGCGAGGAACAACGGCATACTGCTGATGTAGCCCACGTAATAGAGAAAACTGCGCTCCCGGACCGCCATGTACACAAACAGGTTGTACAGGATCATCACCAGGACAATGCCGTAATAGACCCCTTCGAACATGCTGCGGGACTGCTCTGCCGCGTAGAAGGCCTCCTGGTCCCAGAGGGTCAGGGGCACCTGCATGGAGCTGGTAGTTTCAACTCTCAGGTAAAAGGTTTCCGTGGTATCCGGCGCTATGGCGATAGGCACCACAAAATTCCGATGGTGAATGGGGCGCTCGTGGAAAGGTTGTTTGTCGCCCAGAACAAGTGGCTGTGGCGGGCTGGCACCAGACGAACGATACAGCTCGATACGATCAAGCACCGGATAGCTGATTTCCAGGAAGGTCAGGGCTTCAGCCGCCCGGGCATTTCGTAAACTGAGGCGGAACCAGTAAACATCGCCGCCATAACCCAGGCTGACACTGTCACTGCCGTTCTGTTGCCACTCCGCCTCCGGCAACGCCTGCACCTGGGAAAACGAGCTAGGGCTGGATTCAACACGGTAATCCACGAACCGGGACAACTCCAGCCGCTCGGACTGCTCGTTCCAAACGGCGGTCTCCGCCTGGACCAACGCAGGCAGTAACAGGCCGGTGATGAACGCAAGGACAAGACAGAATCTGGGCACGGGAAGCCTCGATAACGAGCTTTATTATTCGGTTATAAGCTTATTTTCGAGTATGCACCAAAGGGTTCTGTGTTTCCGCCGATCCCAACCAATCGAAGCAAAACGATATAAAAAGATACACAAATCACATCAAAGAGTGACAGGCAGGGGCGTTTAGCCGGCACCCGGCGACGGAAAGATGGACAGAACATCCATGAAACTCTGCTCCGGCGGAGCTTTCAGAGCCAGCTCCTCGCCGGTTACCGGATGCGTTAACACCAACTCTGTCGCTGCCAGCATCAACCTCCCCTGCCCGAAGCGCTCGGCAAAATACCGGTTATGCCGGCCGCGGCCGTGGTTGGCATCGCCAATGATAGGATGGTTAATGTGCTTCATATGGCGCCGCAACTGGTGTTTGCGCCCGGTTTTCGGATACAGCTCCACCAGGCTGTAGCGGCTGGTGGGATAACCTTCAATTTCCACCGGGATTTCGGTGGTCGCCAGCCGGCGATAATGCGTAAGCGCTTCCCTTACCGGCTGCTCGGTTCCGCGCAAACGCCGGTCTTCCGGCTCGTCCTTCAGCGGGTGATCAATGGTGCCGGATTCCGGCGTCCAGCCCCGAACTACCGCCAGGTAGGTTTTGCTCACCTCACCCGCCATCATGGCCTGGCCGACTGTCCTGGCGGTGTCCGGGTTCCTGGCAAACAGCAACACGCCGGAGGTGGGCCGGTCCAGCCGGTGCACCGGGTACACGTGCTCGCCGCCGTTCAGGGCCCGGGCGTACTGCAGGGCAAACTCGGTTTCATGCTTGTCGATCGGGCTGCGGTGTACCAGCAGGCCGGCGGGTTTGTGCACCGCCAGCAGCCACGGGTCCCGGTAGATTTCCGTCAGCGGATTGTTCTGGCAATCCATCACTGCCTCCGGCCAGTCAGCGCCCGGAACCGTTCACCGGCCTTGTCACCCAGTACCAGCAAGGCCGGTGTCAGCAGCAGGGTCAGGAAGGTGGCAAAGGCCAGGCCACCGGCGATGGCGCTGGACAGCTGGGTCCACCATTGGGTAGAGGGTGCGCCCAACCCCAGTGACGGAGACAAAAGATCTACGTTAATGCCCAGCACCATGGGCATCAGCCCCAGTATGGTGGTAATCGCGGTGAGTAACACCGGCCGGAAACGCAGACAACCGGTTTCCAGCGCCGCGTCATAGGCGGCCTTGCCTTCCTGTTTCATCTGGTTGTAGGTATCGATCAGAATGATGTTGTTGTTCACCACAATGCCGGCCAGGGCAATAATGCCCATGCCCACCATCACCACGCCAAAGGGCTGGCCGTTGAACAGCAGCCCCAGCAACACGCCGGCGGTGGACAACACAATGGCCGACAGAATCAGGAAAGTCTGGTACAGGGAGTTGAACTGGGTTACCAGAATCAGCAACATCAGCCCCACCGCCACCAGGAAGGCTGCCACCAGGAAGTTTGCGGCCTGTTGCTGGTCTTCGTTTTCACCGGCAAAGCGCATGGTGACGCCTTCCGGCGGCTCCGGCATCTCTGCCTGCAAAGTGCGCAGCAGTTCATCCATCCGCTGCCCGGGGGCTACATCGGATTTGATGGTAACGGTACGCTGGCCGTCTACCCGCACAATGGTTCCGGTCTTGTCGCCCGGCTCCAGGGTCACAAATTCGGACAGCGCCACCTGACCCCTCGGCGTGTTGATGGTCTGGCGTTGCAGCTGCTCCAGCTCACGCCAGTTGTTGGGCACCCGCACGGCAATGTCCACTTCGTCCCGTACGTCTTCAGGCCGGTAGGTGGCCAGTATCAGGCCGTTGGTTACCAGGCGCACGGCGCTGCCAATACTCAACACATCGGTACCAAAGCGGGCGGCGGCCTCCCGGTCTACCTTCAGGCGCCACTCAATGCCGGGCAGGCTGCGGTCATCTTCAATGTCGACAAAGCCACCCTGGGCGCGCATTTGCTGTTGTATCTGGTCCACATAGCCGTCCAGGTCGCCGCTGTTCATGCTGCTGACCAATAACTCCACCGGCTTGCCCTCAGCGGGGCCGCCTTCCTGTTTGCGGAACTCCAGCTCTACCCCGGGAATGTCTGCGGTACGTTCACGGAAATCCTCCAGGATCTCGGTGGCTGTCCGGCGGGTAAACCAGTCATTGAACTGGAACTGCAGCACACCGATAACATCCGGTGCCATCTGGGTGCTGGTCGACAGCATGGAGCGGGCGTACAGCGCTTTCACCTCCGGCATGTTCTGCAGGCGTTGTTCTACCTCACGCACAATGGCGTCCCGCTCCCGGATGGAAAGGTCGCCCCGGGCACGCACTTGAACCTGGGCAGAATCCGGTTCAACACCGGGAAAGAATTCCACACCGTGATTGAAGCGGCCGTAGGCGGCATAGATCAGGATTATCAGCACCAGGGAACCAAGCAGGGTCAGCCCCGGGCGTTTGAGCAGGGTTGCCAGCGCCTTGCGGTAGCCCTGAACAAACCGGCTTTCTTCCGGATCATGGTGCGACCGCTTGCCACCACTAACGCCCCCAAGCACCGGCAGAAACACCAGTGCCATAGCCAGGGACGCAATCAGGCAGATCAGCACTGTCATGGGCAGGAATTTCATGAACTCCCCCACCACCCCGGGCCAGAACAACAGCGGCACAAACACCGCCAGGGTGGTGGCGGTGGAAGCAATCACCGGCCAGGCCATGCGGGATGCGGCTTCTACCCAGGCTTGCTTGACCGTCTGACCATCACTCAGGTTTCGATCCGCCAGTTCCGACACCACAATGGCGCCGTCTACCAGCATGCCGGCCACCAGGATCAGGCTGAACAGCACGACAATGTTGAGGGTGAGGCCCATGCCCCAGATCACCAGGATGCCGGTCAGGAAGGCACCGGGAATGGTCAGGCCGACCAGCAGTGCCGAACGGGGGCCCATGGCGGCGATGACCACGATAATCACCAGCACAATGGCCGTCAGTACGTTGTTGAGCAGGTCCGAGAGGATGTCCCGCACTTCCTCGGACTGATCCATGATGTAGCGGATTTCCAGCGTCTCCGGCAGCCGCGGGCGGGCGTCATCAATCAGGGTGCGAATCTGCTCGATGGTTTCGATGATGTTGGCCCCGGAGCGCTTGGACACCTCCAGCACCAACGCCGGCTCGCCGTTAATCCGGGCAAAGCCGGTGGGGTCTTTGAAGGTACGCTGCAGCATGGCAATGTCGCCGAAAGTCACCACGGTATCGCCATCCACCTTCACGGGCATGGACATCACATCTTCAATGTTCTCGATGACCCCGGGTACTTTCAGGGCCATGCGGCCATTGCCGGTATCCAGCGAGCCGGCCGCCACCAGCTGATTGTTGCGGGTAACCAGTTGCGCCAGCTGGTCGAAATCAATGCCGTAGCTTTCCAGCACCTGGGCATCCACCACGATTTCCAGCAGGTCTTCCCGGTCGCCGCCTATTTCCACTTCCAGTACATCGGGAATGGCTTCAATGGCGTCCTGCAAACGGCGGGCAATGGTGATCAGCTCCCGTTCAGACAAGGGGCCGGACAAGCCGATGGACAGCACCGGAAACAGGGACACGTTGATTTCATGCACCCGGGGCTCATCTGCCTCCTGCGGCAGCTTGGAGCGGGCGGTGTCCACTTTTTCGCGCACATCCTGCAGGGCTTTATCCGGGTCGAAACCGGCGTCAAATTCCAGCATCACCGAGGCATGGCCTTCGGCGGAGGTACTGCGCATTTCCTTGATGCCTTCGAGCGCCCTCAGCTCCTGTTCCATGGGGCGCACTAACAGGCGCTCCGCATCCTCGGGGCTGATGCCATCCAGTGTCATGGACACATAGATCATGGGAATGGTGACGTCCGGATTCGATTCCTTCGGAGTCGCCTGGTAGGCTGCCATGCCGCCAAGAAGCAGGAACAGGAAGGTCAGCAGCGTGGTGCGGCTGCGGTCCATGGCCGCAGAGATCAGTGCTCTCATGCTGGTCAGCCCCGCTGGTCTGAGCGGTCGACCGGCTGCACGGCCTCACCCTCGGCCACAAACCCGCCACCCCGGGTAATCAGCCGGATCTGATCCGGCAGGCCGGACACCCAGGCGCCATCGGTGGCTACGTTGAGCAGTTTGACGGTCTGGAACATCACCCGGTCCTGCCCGTTGACGTACTTCACACCGGGCCGGCCGTCGTCGTCCAGCGTCAGGTAGGCCGGTGAAATGAACTGGGCCTTTTGCTCCGGCAAGCGGATGTTCAAGGTAGCGGTGCCGCCAGCCGCTCTCAGCAAATCCGGGTTCTCCACCAGGATTTCCACCGCAAAGCTGCGGGTTTCCGGGTCTGCCGCACTGGCGACAAAGCTGACCACACCCGCCATGGCGGTGCCATCCAGCAATTTGATCTCCACCGCCTGCCCGGGCTCGACCGCAGACACCGACTGCTGGGGAATCTGCCCGGTGGCTTTCAGGCGATCAACCTGAACCAGCTCGAACAGGGGCGTGCCCACCTGCACCAATGTACCGGGGTCTACTTCCCGACGATTCACTACCGCATCAAAGGGAGCGGCCGGTTTGAGGTGTTGCAACGCCAGTTCTGCGGCAGTCAGCTCGGCCTTGGCGGCTGCCAGTTCACTCTGCAGCCGCAACACTTCGGTTTCGGAAGCCAGGTTATTCGAACGCAACCGGCGAGCGCCGGCAAGGTCGGCTTCCAGCTTGCGGATATTGGCTCGCCAGCGCTCAACCACGGCATCCCGGCCATCGGTAGACAACGTCAGCAACGGCTCCCCGGCTTTTACCTGATCCCCCAGCTGCACGTGTAGCTGCTCTACCGTTCCGGCCACCCGGGCACCCACCATCACCGACTGCCAGGGCTGCAGCTGGCCCTGCAGTTTCAGTACCGGCTGATAGTTGGTGGCTTCCAGCGTTTCCACCTCTACCCGGGTGGGCTGGCGCTGTTCCTGCTCGGGGTCGGCCGGGGCATCATCACTGGCCACTTTGAGCTCACCGGTAGCCATCCAGATAGCCAGGAGAATAATGACCAGCAGGGATAAACCGAGGGATCCGAGTTTTGCTTTTGTCATGAAATGCTCATCACTTCCGTATTTGAGGCAATAAAGGGTTGCAACCGGTTTTAAACGTGGGTTAGATTCTACACATATTGTTTTTACGAATTCAGAGCAGATTGCCGATTTTATGAATCTCAACGCAGTGATTGTCCTTGTAAAGCTAGTCCTGGTGGTCGTGGTACCGTCCGGGGGCTTTTGCGTGGACAAGCGGGTGAGATAGCGACAACCTGACTCAAACACCAGAAACCCCCGGCACCGAAAGGTCCCGGGGGTTTCTTTTTTGCGGCAAAGAAAAAGGGAAAAACGACCATGAACGGCGCACAGCACATTCTTGAAGCGTTCCACCGCCATAACATCAACACCGTTTTCGGCTATCCGGGCGGCTGCATCATGCCGCTATACGATGCCCTGGTGGACGATGTCGGTGTGGAACACGTGCTGTGCCGCCACGAGCAGGCCTGCGCCCTGGCCGCGGACGGCTATGCCCGTGCCAGTGGCGAGATTGGCGTGTGCATCGCCACCTCCGGCCCCGGTGCTACCAACCTGATCACCGGCGTTGCCAATGCCTATATGGATTCCATCCCCATGCTGGTGATCACCGGGCAGGTAGCCACCAGCATGATCGGCACCGATGCCTTCCAGGAAACCGACATTCTGGGCATGACTCTGGGCATCGTTAAGCACAGCTACCTGGTGGACGATGCCGAAGCACTGCCGGTGATCATCGAAGAAGCCGTCCAGCTGGCCCAAAGCGGCCGCCCGGGGCCGGTGTGGATTGATATCCCCAAAGACGTCCTGCTGACGGAAGTTGCGACTGCCTCACCGGCCACTGCGCCCACACCGGACGCCCACTGCCCGGACATCACCCGCGCCCTGGCCATGCTGCGCTCGGCACGGCGCCCCCTGCTCTACAGTGGCGGCGGCGTTTCCCTGGCCCAGGCCGAAGACAGCTTCCGCGCCTTTGCCGAAACCTCCGGCCTGCCGGGCGTTGTTACCCTTAAAGGCATCGGCAACGCTGGTAAGCACAATCCCCATAACCTGGGCATGTTAGGCATGCACGGCTCCCGCGCCGCCAACAAGGCAGTCGACGAATGCGACCTGCTGTTCGTAGTCGGCGCCCGCCTGGACGACCGCGCCACAGGCAAACTGGACGGTTTCGCCCCCAACGCGAAAATGATCCACATCGACGCCGATGCCGCCGAGATCAATAAACTCCGGGAGGCCGACCTGGCGCTGCGCGGCGACCTGAACGCCATTCTGGTGGCATTCATTGCCGCTCTGGAAAGCGAGTCGCTGGCCATCGCCGACTGGCAAAAGCAATGCCAGACCTGGCACACCACCGGTGGTTTCAAGGCCGCGGATAACGAAGAGCCCATGGCCCCCATCACCGGCCCGGCCTTCATCCGCCAGCTGTCCCGCATCGCCCCGGATGACACGGTCATCGCCTGTGACGTAGGCCAGCACCAGATGTGGGTTGCCCAGCATTACGAGTTTGACCACCCCCGCCGACACCTCACCAGCGGCGGCCTGGGCACCATGGGCTTCGGCCTGCCGGCGGCCATCGGCGCGCAGTTTGCCGACCGAAACAGCACCGTCATCAACGTAACCGGCGATGGCTCGTTCATGATGAACGCCCAGGAACTGGCAACCATCCGCCGGTACAAGTTGCCCCTGAAGCTGATCATCCTCGACAACCAGTGTCTGGGCATGGTGCGCCAGCAGCAAGAGCTGTTCTACAACAACCGGGAAAGCCACATAAACCTCGACGACAACCCGGATTTCGTGGCCATGGCCCGCGCCTTCGATATCCCGGCCCTGCACATAGACCGCACCGACCAGATCCGCCGGGGCATAGAAACCATCCTGGCCTACGACGGCCCGATGCTGCTGCACGTGGCCATCAGCCGGGAAGAAAACGTATGGCCCATCGTAAAACCTGGCGCCAGCAACCGTGAAATGATCGACGAAACCAAGCGCACCAGCACTGCAAACAAGGAGAACGTAGCATGAACCCGCAATCCCAGACGGCTATGCCTAGCTACACGTTAAACTGCCGCATGAATCAGGAAGCGGCTGCACTGGAGCGCCTGTGCCAGGTAGTTCGGGTTCGGGGTTTCCGGATTTCGCGCATGTCTATGGAGGCGGCCGAAGACCACCTGGATATTGCCTTGACCCTTTCGGGTAGCCGGCCTATCGGTATGTTACGTTCGCAGCTGGAGAAGCTGCATACGGTTGTTGATGTGGCCCTTCAGGAACAGGCGGCTTCGGTTCGTTCGGTTTCTGCCTGAGGGTCTGGCTTGGGCTCCTAGCCTGTTAGTTGTGGGGGCGGGTACGTGGGGTGTGGGGTGTTTTTCTTCTGGGAAAAACAACTCGCTTCGCTCAGACATCTTTTTCCCTGCCAGAAAAACACCCCACACCCCACTACCGACGGGCAGCTCTGGAACTGCCACCCCGCGCCGACGGGCATTAGCGGGTTCACAGGAAAACTTACCGGGCCTGAGTTGTCCCCACTGCCGACGGGCAGCTCTGGTATAGGCTGCTTTTTGCCTGCGGCGCTTCTTTGACAGAGGTTGCGCTTTGGGGCTTTGTGGGTTTTGCTGGTTGGATGACTTTTTGCTTTTGATGGGAGGCACTTTTATGACCACGGATAAACGACGTCGTTATTCCGCTCCGGTGGTGGATGGTATTAACAAGTCTGCCAGTCGCGCGATGTTGCGGGCGGTGGGGTTTCAGGATGAGGACTTTCGGAAGCCGCAGGTGGGTATTGCCTCTACCTGGAGCAATCTGACGCCGTGCAATATGCACATTGACGGGCTGGCCCGGGAAGCAGCCAAGGGGGCAGATGCAGCGGGCGGCAAGAGTCTGATTTTTAACACCATCACGATTTCAGACGGCATTGCCAACGGTACCGAGGGCATGAAGTATTCGCTGGTGTCGCGGGAGGTGATTGCGGATTCGATTGAGACGGTGGCCGGCTGTGAGGGTTTTGACGGGCTGGTGGCGATCGGGGGCTGTGACAAGAACATGCCGGGCTGCATGATGGGGCTGGCGCGGCTTAACCGGCCGTCGGTGTTTGTGTATGGCGGGACCATCATGCCCGGTGAGAATCACACCGACATCATTTCGGTGTTCGAAGCGGTGGGTGCCCATGCCCGCGGCAATATGGATCTGATTGAGGTGAAGCAGATCGAGGAAACCGCCATTCCGGGGCCGGGTTCCTGTGGGGGGATGTACACCGCCAACACCATGGCCTCCGCCATCGAGGCGATGGGGATGAGCCTGCCGGGCAGCTCAGCTCAGAATGCGGTGTCTGATACCAAGCTGGCCGATTGTGAGGCTGCCGGTGCGGCCGTGCTGAAGCTATTGGAGGCAGATATCAAGCCTTCCGACATCATGACCCGCGAGGCGTTCGAGAATGCGATTACCGTGGTGATCACCCTGGGCGGTTCCACCAATGCGGTGCTGCACTTGCTGGGCATGGCCAGTACTGCCGGCGTTGAGCTGTCGCTGGAGGATTTCGTGCGCATTGGCAAAAAGGTGCCGGTACTGGCCGACCTGCGCCCGTCCGGTCACTACATGATGTCGGAGCTGGTCGCCATCGGCGGCATTCAGCCGTTGATGAAGATGCTGTTGGAGCGGGGACTGTTACACGGCGACTGCATGACGGTAACTGGCAAAACCCTGGCTGAAAACCTCGCGAGCGTAACGCCCTACCCGGAAGACCAGCAGATCATCCGGGCCTTTGAAAACCCCATCAAAGCCGACAGTCATTTGCGCATCCTGTTCGGCAACCTGGCGCCGGAAGGCTCTGTGGCGAAGATTACCGGCAAGGAAGGCACCCACTTCTCCGGCCGGGCGCGGGTGTTCCATTCCGAAGAAGAAGCCCAGGAGCGCATTCTCGACGGCACGGTGGTGGCCGGCGATGTACTGGTCATCCGCTACGAGGGCCCGAAAGGCGGCCCCGGCATGCGAGAAATGCTCAGCCCCACCTCCGCCATCATGGGCAAAGGTTTGGGCAGCGACGTTGCGCTGATCACCGACGGCCGTTTCTCCGGCGGCAGCCACGGTTTCGTCGTCGGCCACATTACCCCGGAAGCCGCCGTGGGCGGCCCGATTGCCCTGGTGGAAGACGGCGATACCATCACCATCGATGCGGTCAACAACTCGATCCTGCTGGAGATTTCTGACGAGGAGATGGCCCAGCGGCAAAAAGCCTGGACCCCGCCCGAGCCAAGATTTACCCGGGGCGTGTTGGCGAAATATGCGCGCACCGTGAGTTCGGCGTCTACCGGGGCCGTTACTGACTTGCCATAGTCTGGCTTGGGCTCCCAGCGGTCGGGCTTGGGCTCCTAGCCTGTTGGTTGTGGGGGCGGGTACGCGGGGTGCGGGGTATTTTTCTTCTGGGAAAAACAACTCGCTTCGCTCAGACATCTTTTTCCCTGCCAGAAAAATACCCCACACCCCCCTACCGACGGGCCTAAAGGGAATAGGAAAGTTTAAAGACAAAGCGAAAGATACAAACTCAGATACAGGCTAAGGCAAAGGCAAAGGCAAAGGCAAAGGCAAAGGCAAAGGCAAAGGCAAAGGCAAAGGCAAAGGCAAAGGCAAAGGCAAAGGCAAAGAGATTGTGTGGGTTAGCAGCCTGTCTCAAGATTAAGCATTGGTTCTTCACGGAAAAGTCTTTTCAACCGAAAACCCGCCAATGCCCGTCGGCGCGGGGTGGCTGTTGGATTTTTTGCCGGAAAAAGATGTCTGAGCGAAGCGAGTTGTTTTTCCAAAAAAAATCCAACAGCCACCCCGCAAGCCCGCCCGCACAGCCGGAAGGCTGGGAGCCCAAGCCCAGCCGCCCCACCAAACGGGAAGTCCGGGAGCCCAAGCCGGACTCCCAGGAAGCCAAACTTAAATCAGCTCCACAGCCACGGCAGTCGCTTCACCACCGCCAATGCAGAGGGACGCCACACCGCGTTTCAGGCCGCGCTGCTTCAGGGCATTGATCAGGGTGACGATGATACGGGAGCCGGAAGAGCCGATGGGGTGGCCCAGGGCGCAGGCGCCGCCGTGGACGTTGACCTTTTCAGCCGGCAACTTGAGTTCGTTGATGGCCGCCAGGGTGACCACCGCGAAGGCTTCGTTGATTTCGAACAGGTCGACGTCATCCAGAGTCCAGCCGGTTTTTTTCAGTACCTTTTCGATGGAACCGATCGGCGCCAGGGTGAACTCCGCTGGCAAGCGGGCGTGGGTTGAGTGGGCCACGATTCGTGCCTGTGGGGTCAGGCCACGGTTCTGAGCTTCCTCAGCAGTTGTCAGCACCAGGGCCGAAGCACCGTCGCTGATGGAGCTGGAGTTGGCAGCGGTTACGGAACCGTCTTTGGCGAACGCCGGTTTCAGCTGGGGGATTTTCTCCGGCTTGGCGTTGCCCGGTTGTTCGTCGATGTCGACTTGGGTATCTCCACCACGGCCGGAGACCGTCACCGGTACGATCTCATCCCGGAACCAGCCATTCTCGATAGCCGCCAGGGATTTTTGCAGGGAGCCAATGGCAAATTCGTCCATGGCTTCACGGGTGATGTTGAATTCATCAGCCGTACGCTGTGCGAAAACGCCCATCAGGCCGCCTTCGTAAGCGTCTTCCAGGCCATCCAGGAACATGCTGTCCATCACCTGGCCGTGGCCCATGCGCATACCGCCGCGGGCTTTCGGTAGCAGATACGGCGCCTGGCTCATGTTTTCCATGCCACCGGCAATCATGATGCTGTTGGTGCCCGCTTTGATCTGATCGTGGGCCATGATAACGGCCTGCATGCCGGAGCCGCACATTTTGTTGATGGTGGTACACCCGGAGCTATCCGGGATACCAGCAGCACGAGACGCCTGCCGAGCCGGCGCCTGTCCCAGGCCAGCAGGCAGCACACAGCCCATGATAACTTCCTGAACGTCCGCCGGCTGCAGCCCTGCACGTTCAATGGCAGCCTTAATGGAAACCGCCCCCAGTTCCGGTGAGCGCACAGAGCTCAGCGAGCCCATCATCCCACCCATCGGAGTTCGGGCGGAGCCTGCAATGACGATGTCGTTGTTCATGAGTTTTGTTCTCCTTCAACAGAATCGAGTTGGTGTTCTTATTTGGCCGTATGGTCTCGTTTGGGCACCCAGCTTTCTGGTGATGCGGGCAGGTACGCGGGGTGTGGGGTATTTTTCTGGCAGGGAAAAACAACTCGCTTCGCTCAGACATCTTTTTCCCTGCCAGAAAAATACCCCACACCCCCCTACCGACGGGCAGCACAGGAATGCTGAATACAAAAAGCAAAAAGCAAAAAGCAAAAGGCAAAAGGCAAAAGGCAAAAGGCAACGAGAGTAACCTGAAGCTCTATTGAACTTTGCATCAAACTGGTCGCTACCCGCTCTCAGCGCAAAACGTACAGCTGCTCTTATCAAGCGAAAACCCGCCAATGCCCGTCGGCGCGGGGTGGCTGTTGGATTTTTTGCCGGAAAAAGATGTCTGAGCGAAGCGAGTTATTTTTCCAAAAAAAATCCAACAGCCACCCCGCAAGCCCGCCCGCACAACCGGAAGGCTTGGAGCCGAAGCCGGACAATCAGCGCCCAAGCACCGAACGAGCAATAATCTCCTTCATAACCTCCGAAGTACCGCCATAAATCCGCTGAACCCGCGCATCGATGAAGTTGCGGGAAATCGGATACTCGGTGGTGTAACCGTAACCGCCGAACAGCTGCAAACAGCCATCAGCCACGCGGCACTGCATCTCAGTGGCGCTGTACTTAGCCATGGACGCTGTCGGCGCATCCAGCTTGCCGTCTTCGTATTCGCGGATGCACTGGTCGACGAATGCCTTGTTGATGCGGTAGTCGGTTTCCATGCGGGCGATTTCGAAGCGGGTGTTCTGCAGCTGGCTCAGTTTCTGGCCGAACAGTTCCCGTTCCTGGGTGTACTGGACGGTCATGTCCAGTGAGCCACGGGCGGCGGCAACACCCAGGGCGCCGATGACCAGTCGCTCTCGCGGTAGTTCGCGCATCAGGTAAACAAAGCCCTGCCCTTCTTCGCCCAGCAGGGCGGAGGCGGGGATGCGCATGTCGGAGAAGAAGAGTTCAGAGGTGTCGCCGGAGTGCTGGCCGATTTTGTCCAGGTTGCGGCCTTTGCTGAAGCCCGGCAGCGAGGTGTCGACCAGGAACAGGCTGATGCCCTTGGCGCCGGCGTTGGGGTCGGTCTTGGCGGCGACGATGACCATGTCGGCGTGCTGGCCGTTGGTGATGAAGGTTTTGGAACCGTTCAGGATGTAGTCGTCACCGTCTTTCACCGCGCTGGTGCGGATGGCCTGCAGGTCGCTGCCTGCCCCCGGTTCGGTCATGGCGATGGCGCCGACGGCTTCGCCGGAGACCATTTTCGGCAGCCATTGCTGTTTCTGTTCGTCGTTGCCGATGTGGCTGAGATACGGCGCTACGATGTCGGAATGCACCATCACGTTGGTGGACAGCGCACCGAAGCCCATCCGGGCCAGTTCTTCGCCCACCACAACCGAATACTGGAACGGCGCACCGCAGCCGCCGCAGTCTTCCGTTACGTCCACACACAACATGCCGGCTGCGCCCAGGGTGTTCCAGAGTTCCCGGGGCACGATGCCGCTCTTTTCCCAGGCTTCATAAGAGGGCGCCACTTCGGTTTCGAGGGCCTTGATGACGGCATCCCGGAACAGTGCCAGTTCTTCCTGATCAACGGTGTTGGTCATTTCGCTCACCTTTTATCCTTGTTATCCGTGCCTTATCGGGGCGCCATGCGCAGGGCGCTGTCGAGCCGGATGACTTCGCCGTTCAGAACGGGGTTGCGTACCACCTGGTCGACCATCATGCCGAATTCTTCCGGCTTACCGAGGCGCTTGGGGAAAGGCAAGGTGGCGGCCAGGCTGTCCTGAACTTCCTGGGGCATGCCAGCCATCATCGGGGTCATGAACAGGCCCGGAGCAATGGTGTTCACCCGGATCCCTTCGCGAGCCAGTTCCCGGGCAGATTGCAGGGTCAGTGCTACCACACCGCCTTTCGAGGCACTGTAAGCGGCCTGGCCAATCTGGCCTTCGTAGGCGGCAACCGATGCGGTGTTGATGATCACGCCTCGTTCGCCGTCGGCGTTGGGTTCGCGCTGGGCCATGTCTGCTGCCGCCAGCCGCAGGATGTTGAAGGTGCCGATCAGGTTTACCTGGATCACCTTGCTGAAGCTGTCCAGCGGCATCACGCCTTCGCGGCCCAGGATCTTTGAGGCCGGAGCAATGCCGGCACAGTTCACGGCAATACCACAGGGACCATGGGCGTCCCGAGCGGCTTTTAGTGCAGCTTCCGCGCTTTCTTCCGAGGCCACGTTGCATTCGATGAAAATGCCGCCCAGCTCGGCAGCCACCTGTTCGCCACGCTCTTTGTTCAGGTCCAGGATAGCCACTTTGCAGCCTGCGGCAGCCAGCGCCCTTGCGGCGCCTTCACCCAGGCCGGAGGCACCGCCGGTGACGATGGCGGGAGTGTTTTTGAAATCCATAACTTGCGTCCTGTTATTGGTTTTAGCGCGGCCAAAAACTGGCCGCGCATAGTTTACGTTTACGTAAACTTAACCCAGATACCCTATTTGAAACAACACCCGTTTCAGTCGAGGCGCTCAACAATTAGTGCAATACCCTGCCCGCCACCGATACACATGGTGATCAGGCCGTAACGGCCACCGGTACGCTCCAGTTCCGCCAGGGCTTTGATAATCAGGATGGAGCCGGTCGCACCCACCGGGTGGCCCAGAGCGACCGCGCCGCCGTTCGGGTTCACCTTGTCTTCCGGCAGGCCAAGCTCGCGGCTGACGGCCATGGCCTGGGCGGCGAAGGCTTCGTTGGATTCGATCACATCCAGGTCTGCCACAGACAAACCGGTGTTCTTCAGAACCTGGCGAACCGCCGGAATCGGGCCCACGCCCATCACTTCCGGATCTACGCCGGCAAAGGCATAGCCTACCAACCGGGCGCGGGCTTTCAGGCCACGTTTTTCGGCTTCCGCGGCACTGGTCAGTACCATGGCTGCGGCACCATCGTTAAGGCCGGAGGCATTGCCCGGGGTCACGATGCCGTCTTTCTGGAACGCAGGCTTGAGGCCGGCCAGGCTTTCTACCGTGGTGCCCGGGCGCACGTGTTCGTCTTTATCGAACACGACTTCCTTGCGACCCTGTTTGACGGTAACCGGCACGATCTGGCCATCGAAGTAGCCTTTCTCGATGGCATTCGCCGCCCGGCGGTGGCTTTCCGCAGAAAACGCGTCCAGTTCTTCCCGGGTCAGGCCCTGATTGGCGGCAATACGCTCGGCGGTCATACCCATGTGACCACTGCCAAACGGATCGCTCAGAATACCCAGGGTCAGGTCCACGGCGCGGCCATCGCCCATGCGCAGGCCTTTACGAACGTTCGGTAAAAGGTAAGCACCCTGGCTCATGGATTCGGCACCACCAGCCAGCGCCATTCGGCTATCGCCCATCACAATCAGCTGGGCCGCGCTGATCACCGACTGCACGGCAGAGCCACACAGGCGGTTTACGTTGAACGCCGCAGAGCTTTTCTCCATACCCACATTCAGGGCAATGTGCCGGGCCAGGTAAGCGTCCTGCGGGCCGGTGGTGATGATGTGGCCGAATACCGAATGGTCGATATCCGCAGCTTCTACGCCAGCGCGGCTGATGGCCTCACGAGCGGCGGCGGTGCCCAGTTCGGCCGGAGCCAGTGAGCTCAGGCTGCCGCCAAAGCTGCCGATAGCGGTGCGGGCACCGTCCAGAATTACTACGTCTGTCAGTTTCATGTTCTTCTCCTGAATATAAGTGTTAGAAAGGCTCACTTGCCCAGCATGGAGCGGGCAATCACCTCTTTCATGATTTCCGAGGTGCCAGCGTAAATGGTCTGCACCCTGGCATCCACAAAGAACCGCGAAATGGGATATTCCAGGGTATAACCGTAGCCGCCGAAAAGCTGCAGGCATTCATGGGCGATATCGCACTGCATCTCGGTCAGCATCAGCTTCAGGATGGCCGCGTCTGTCGCCGTCATGGCACCCTGGTGGTATTTGCTGACGCACTGGTTCAGGTAGGCACGGGCCATATCAATACGGGCCCGGGCTTCTGCCAGCTTGAACCGGGTGTTCTGGAAATCGGCAATGCGCTGGCCGAAGGCCTGGCGCTGCTGCACGTAATCCAGCGTCAGCGCCAATGCACCTTCGGAGGCACCGATCGCCTGGGCACCCACACCCAGCCGCTCCCGGGGCAGTTCCTGCATCAGGTAGGCGAAGCCCTTTCCCTCTTCCCCGAGCAAAGCCTCCTCGGGCACAGTCAGATCCGAGAAAAAAAGCTCGGCAGTATCACTGGCGTGCTGCCCGATTTTCTTGATGCCCTTGCCCCGGCTAAAGCCCGGCAGGCTGGTATCCACCAGGAACAACGACACACCCTTGGCGCCGGCTTTCGGATCAGTCTTGGCGCAGACAATCACCATATCGGCATGCAAGCCGTTGGTGATAAACACCTTGGCGCCGTTAATGCGCCAGCCGCCCTCGGTGCGCTCCGCCGTGGTGCGCATAGCAGCAAGATCACTGCCGGCACCCGGCTCGGTCATCGCGATCGCCCCCAGCACCTCGCCAGAGATCATCGCCGGCAACCAGGCCTGTTTCTGCTGTTCATTACCCAGATGCAGGATGTACGGCATCACAATGTTGGCGTGGATGTTGTAACCGGAGGCCAGGCCGCCAAAGCCCATGCGGGCGATATCTTCGATCGCCAGCTGGCTCACCTCGAAACTGGCCGCCGCACCGCCATACTCTTCGGGCATATCAATGCCGAGCATGCCGGCCTGCCCCAGGGTGTGCCACAGCGGCCTCGGAATCTCTCCGGCCTCTTCCCACTGCTCATAAAAAGGTGTGACTTCCTGCTCCAGAGCCCGGACAATCATGGCCTGGAATAATTCGGTTTCTGCCTGTTCTGCTGACATGGGCGCCCCGCGTTTAAATTCAGTGAATAAAATGGAACACTATTAGACTCCGTATGCCTCCGGGCTAGAATGACCCTTCTTGCCGAATTAATTGACCTGTTACGCGGCTGCGCTGACCACTATGGCCAAGGCTCACATTGCCAACCACTACCTTCAAGCGACCCTTCGTGGCGCGGAACGCCAGGGCCACGAAGGGCCCACACTGCTTGAGCAGGCAGGCATCCCTGCCGGCTGGCTGAACACGCCGGAACAGCTGATCACCGAACAACAACTGACCCAACTGGTGAAATCGGTCTGGCGCGCCACCCGGGACGAATTCCTCGGCTTGTCATCGGAACCCTGCAACAACGGCACCTTCGCACTGATGTGCGACTACTGCCTGGGCTCGGCCACCTTGGGCGCCGTGCTTCGAAAAAGCGCGCACTTTTACCGGGTGATCTGCCGGAATCTTGATATCGCGATGGAAGAGCAAGGCAGGCAAGTGTTCTTCCGTTTGCACCTGAAAGACGCCGGCAACGACACCGACCACCTGCTGCAGGAATTCCTGGTTCTGATGTGGGAACGCCTGTCCTGCTGGCTGGTAGACCAGCAAATCCCCTTCGCCCGCACCCAGTTCAGCTACCCTGCCCCGGCCCACGAAGCCGAGTACCGGGCCATGTACCCGGGCGAACTGAAATTCGAGCAGCCGGTGTGCGGCTTTCTGTTCCATGAAAAATACCTGCAGCTGCCCATCGTGCGCAGCGAGGAAGAACTCCGGCAATTCCTGCAGGCGGCTCCGGCCTACATCCTGCACCGCCCCAGCCAGGACGAAAGCCTGCGCGCCCGCATCCGCGCGCTGCTGGCCCGCTACAATTACCCGGACATGCCGGGGCTCGACGCCCTGGGCCGGGAGCTGCACATGACACCCCGCAACATCGGCCGAAAACTGCAGGACGAAGGCACCTCCCTGCGCAAGATCAAGGAAACCCTGCGGCGGGAACACGCCACCCGCCTGATGACCAGCGAAAGTCTGAGCATCAGCGAAATCGCCGAACTGGTGGGCTTCTCCGAAACCGCCGCCTTCTCCCGGGCCTTCAAGCGCTGGACCGGCTTGTCGCCGGCCCGATGGCGTGGCAACCAGGTTAACGGGTAGTGCGGGCTTGATTTGGCTTGGGCTCCTAGCCTGTTGGGTATGCGGGTGGGGTTTGGTTTGGGCTCCCAGACTTCCGGTTGTGCGGGCGGGCTTGCGGGGTGGCTGTTGGATTTTTTTTGGAAAAACAACTCGCTTCGCTCAGACATCTTTTTCCGGCAAAAAACCCAACAGCCACCCCGCGCCGACGGGCACTGGCGGGTTCGCGGATGAAAACCTGCCTATACCTGTGCTGCCCGTCGGTAGGGGGGTATGGGGTATTTTTCTGACAGGGAAAAAGATGTCTGAGCGAAGCGAGTTGTTTTTCCCCGAAGAAAAATACCCCACACCCCGCGTACCCGCCCGCAAACCAAAAGGCTAGGAGTCCAAGCCCAAAGGAAGACTAGGCATCGTCAGTTGTAAAAGCCTCACGCAATTTGCGTTTGAGGAGTTTTCCAGCGCTGTTTTTCGGCAACTGATCGACAAACTGGATGTGTTTCGGAATTTTGAAACGGGCCAGCTTGGCTCTGGCATGCTCAAGCAGCGACTCAGCACTTTCAGGGTAGCCGTCACGTACAACGACAATCGCGCAGATGGCTTCTATCCACTTTTCGTCCGGAACACCAATCACCGCCACCTCAGCTACCGACTCATGCTGGTAAAGGGCTTCTTCCACGTCCCGGCTTGCCACCAGAACACCACCGGTATTCACCACGTCTTTAATCCGGTCAACGATATAAATATAGCCCTGTTCATCACGGTAACCGAGATCGCCGGAGTGGAACCAGCCGCCCTCGAAGGCTTCTTCTGTGGCTTCAGGTTTTTGCCAGTAACCGACCATAAGCTGTGGAGACCGGTGCACCAACTCGCCTTGTTTTCCAGGCTTGCAGTCCTTTCCGGTAGCAGGGTCTACAATCCGGGTCATCACGGTTTGCAATGGTTTGCCGGCCGATGTCGGACGGTCGTGGTGTTCCTCGGGCCGCAATACCGTTGCCAGCGGAGCAATCTCGCTCTGGCCATAGCAGTTATACAGCCCGGCCTGTGGGAGTTGCTGGCTCAGTTGCCGTACAACTTCGCCGGGCATAATGGAGGCTCCGTAGTAAATCTTGTTCACGTGCTGCAGCTTGTTGGCATCAAAGCCTTTGAACTGCAGCAGCGAGATCCAGACCGTTGGTGGCGCAAAGGAGGCATTTAACTGCTCACTGGCCAGCAGGCCAAGGATGGCATCTGGTGTCGGGGCATTGATGAGCCGGGTATAACCGCCGGTCAACAACATGGGCATCATGAACACATGCATCTGGGCGGAGTGGTACAGCGGCAATGCCGCCAGGCAACGGTCACCCGGAACAATGTCGAGATGGTACTGGGCCGCCCCGTACTCAGTCATCAGTGAGCGGTGGGTGTGCATAGCTCCCTTGGGGTCGGACGTGGTGCCTGACGTGTAGAGAATCTGGACAACGTCGGTATCGGACTGGTCGGTATCCGGCGGCAGATCGCTGGCTCCGGAACAGGCCATTTCAAGAATATCATCAGCGGAGTGGGCGCCGTGCAGGGTGCCGAGGACTTCAATATCCACCGTTGAGGCAACACTATCCACCTGAGGCTTCAGATCATTGTCGTAAAACAGAGCCCTCGCTCCCGACTGGTTCAGTACGTAGGACAGCTCATGCTCCACCAGGGCATAGTTGACCGGGACATGAACCAGCCCCGCTTTTGTGCACGCCAGCCACAATAGCAGGTAGGCATCGGAGTTCTTACCGTAGGCAGCTACCCGCTCGCCTTTATTCAGTCCCAGGGCTATCAGCTGGTGAGCAACACGGTTACTCGCAGCCTCAATGTCCCGAAAAGTCCATTGTCGGTCAGCGAATGCCAGAGCTACCTTGTCGCCATGACAGGCGGCTGAGCGCGCAATGGCGTCACCAATTGTGTTCCTTAAGGCCCTGATAACTTGGTTATTGTGCTGAGTGAGCGTTGAGTCTGACATGCTTACCTCATTTCCTTGTTGTTGTAACCGGCTGCCGGCCATTAAGGCAAAGGTGCAGGACCTGTTGGAATGACCCTTCTGGCCCAAAAATTTGACCCGTTCGGACAAGTCCACTCTGCCTTGGGTTGGGCCCCTAGCCTTCCGGTTGTGCGGGCGGGCTTGCGGGGTGGCTGTTGGATTTTTTTTGGAAAAACAACTCGCTTCGCTCAGACATCTTTTTCCGGCAAAAAATCCAACAGCCACCCCGCGCCGACGGGCATTGGCGGGTAGTCGCGAGATAACAGCAGCAGTATTTTTTGTGCCTAATCGGGGCTAGTGCAACGTTCACACCTATTTCTGGGTGCTCTCGTTGCTTTTTTCTTGGTATTCCTGTGCTGCCCGTCGGTAGGGGGGTGTGGGGTATTTTTCTGACAGGGAAAAAGATGTCTGAGCGAAGCGAGTTGTTTTTCCCCGAAGAAAAATACCCCACACCCCGCGTACCCGCCCGCACAACCGGAAGTCTGGGAGCCCAAGCCAGCCATAAGCCATACTTTACGTTAACGTAAACTTGAATTACCCTGAGCAAAAATAACACAACCGTTCCGGACCGCACATGAGCGACAAGAAAACCTTCAATATCAGCGAGCTCTCCCAGGAGTTCGACGTAACCACACGAAGCATCCGCTTCTACGAGGACCAGGGGCTTCTGAACCCCACCCGGCGCGGGCAGACCCGCATCTTCAGCAACAAAGACCGGGTGCGCCTGAAGCTGATCCTGCGCGGCAAACGCATGGGCTTTTCCCTGGCCCAGACCAAGGAGCTGTTCGACCTTTGGGATGAAACCCTCACCGGCAATGAAAAGCAGCTGTTGAAAATGCTCGAGATCCTGGGCGACCGGCGCGCGCACCTTGAACAACAGAAAGACGACATCGCACAGGCGGAGATGGAAATAGACACCGCAGAAACCCGGTGCCGCGAAGCCCTGGAAGAACTGCAGAAAAAGAAAGAACAACAAAGCCTGGCCGCCGACTAGGGCAACAACCCGCAGCGGGCCGCTTAACGACACACACTAGCAAGAACAAAAAAGGCAGCACACCATGAAATCCCAATACAGCGAACTCAACTTCGGCCTCGGCGAAACCCTCGACAGCCTGCGTGAACAGGTCAACCGCTTCGCCGCCGATGAAATCGCCCCCCGGGCCGAGGAAATCGACCGCTCCAACGAATTCCCCATGGACCTGTGGCGCAAACTGGGCGACATGGGCTTGCTGGGCATCACTGTGAGCGAACAATACGGCGGTGCGGGCATGGGCTACCTGGCCCACGTCGTCGCCATGGAAGAAATCAGCCGCGCCTCTGCCAGCGTTGGCCTGTCTTACGGCGCCCACTCCAACCTGTGCGTCAACCAGATCAACCGCAACGGCACCGAAGAACAAAAACAGAAATACCTGCCCAAACTCATCACCGGCGAACACATCGGTGCCCTCGCCATGTCTGAACCCAACGCCGGCTCAGACGTCATCTCCATGAAACTCCACGCCCGCGACGAAGGCGACCACTACGTCCTCAACGGCAACAAAATGTGGATCACCAACGGGCCAGACGCCAACACCTACGTCATCTACGCCAAAACCGACCCGAAAGGCGGCTCCAAAGGCGTCACCGCCTTCATCGTAGAACGCGACTACCCCGGCTTCAGCCGCCACCAGAAACTCGACAAACTCGGCATGCGCGGCTCCAACACCTGCGAACTGGTGTTCGAAGACTGCAAAGTTCCCAAAGAAAACGTCCTCGGCGGCGAAGGCAACGGCGCCAAAGTCCTCATGAGCGGCCTCGACTACGAACGCATCGTCCTCTCCGGCGGCCCCCTCGGCCTCATGCAAGCCGCCATGGACGTAGTCGTGCCCTACATCCGCGAACGCAAACAATTCGGCCAGGCCATCGGTGAATTCGAACTGGTACAGGGCAAAGTCGCCGACATGTACACCTTCATGAACACCGCCAAATCCTACGTCTACATGGTCGCCCAATCCGCCGACCGCGGCGAAACCACAAGAAAAGACGCCGCCGGCGCCATCCTGTATTCAGCCGAAATGGCCACCAAACTCGCCCTCGACGCCATCCAGCTCCTCGGCGGCAACGGCTACATCAACGACTACCCCACCGGCCGCCTGCTGCGGGACGCGAAGTTGTATGAAATCGGGGCTGGAACGTCTGAAATCCGCCGCATGTTGATTGGCAGAGAACTGTTCCTGAACAAGTAAGCGTTGCGCGGAATCCAGCTCCCAATGTACGACCAGGGGCTGGAGGGGTGTCGTTCCGAAAATTTCGGAGGCCATGGATGGCCGGAGAGAAGCGCACATGGATGTGCTCGTAGCGGTTTTCGGAACGACAGCCCTCCAGTCCCGTGCCCCCAAGAGAGGGATGACAGAACATGACGATACTCCAGAGCAAAATTAACCCGAGGTCCGACGAATTCCAGGCCAACCACCACTCCATGGCCTCCGCCGTAACCGACCTAAGGGAAAAAGTCGAAACCATCCACCAGGGCGGCGGCCCCGAATACCAGAAGCGCCACACCGAACGCGGCAAACTCCTGCCCCGCGAACGCATCAACAAACTACTCGATGAAGGCTCCCCCTTCCTCGAAATCGGCCAGTTCGCCGCCTACAACGTCTACGGCGAAGACGTCCACGCCGCAGGCGTAATCGCAGGCATCGGCCGGGTCAGCGGCACCGAATGCATGATCATCGCCAACGACGCCACCGTTAAAGGCGGCAGCTACTACCCGCTGACCGTCAAAAAACACCTGCGCGCCCAGGAAATTGCCGAAACCAACCGCCTGCCCTGCATCTACCTGGTCGACTCCGGCGGCGCCAACCTGCCAAGGCAGGACGAAGTCTTCCCGGACCGCGACCACTTCGGCCGCATTTTCTACAACCAGGCCCGAATGTCTGCCGATGGTATCCCCCAGATCGCCGTTGTTATGGGTCTGTGCACCGCCGGCGGTGCCTACGTACCCGCCATGGCGGACGAATCCATCATCGTGCGCAATCAGGGCACCATCTTCCTGGCCGGCCCGCCGCTGGTCAAAGCCGCCACCGGCGAAGTGGTCAGCGCGGAAGACCTGGGCGGCGCGGACGTACACTGCAAAACCTCCGGCGTGGCCGACCACTACGCCGAGAACGACGCCCACGCCCTGGACACCGCCCGGCGCTGCATCGCCAACCTCAACCGCCGCAAACCCGTGCCGGTCGAACTGCGCGAACCCAAAGCACCGCTGTACAACCCGGAAGAAATCTACGGCATCGTCGGCACCGACTTGCGTAAACAGTTCGACGTACGCGACGTGATCGCCCGCATCGTCGACGGCTCCGAATTTGACGAATTCAAGCGCTACTACGGCGCCACCCTGGTGACCGGCTTCGCCCATATTCACGGCTACCCCGTGGGCATCATCGCCAACAACGGCATCCTGTTCAGCGAATCCGCCCAGAAAGGCGCGCACTTTATTGAACTGTGCTGCCAGCGCAACATCCCGCTGCTGTTCCTGCAAAACATCACCGGCTTTATGGTGGGCCAGAAATACGAAGCCGAAGGCATTGCCAAGCACGGCGCCAAGATGGTCATGGCCGTGGCCTGCGCCAACGTGCCCAAGATCACTGTCCTCATTGGTGGCAGTTACGGGGCCGGCAACTACGGCATGTGCGGCCGGGCCTACAGCCCTGACTTCCTGTGGATGTGGCCCAACGCCCGCATCTCGGTGATGGGCGGCGAACAGGCCGCCAACGTACTCGCCACAGTCAAACGTGAAGGCATGGAACGCAAAGGCCAGGACTGGAGTGCCGAAGAAGAAGCCGAATTCAAGCAACCCATCGCCGATAAATACGAACAGCAAGGCCACCCCTACTACGCCAGCGCCCGCCTGTGGGACGACGGCGTGATCGACCCGGCCCAGACCCGGGAAGTGGTAGCCCTCAGCCTGTCTGCCACCCTGAATCGACCCGCCAAGCCGACGCGCTTTGGCGTGTTCCGCATGTAACCGGAGAGAACGCCATGACCAAACAGACCTCTGCCGTTCTGCTCAACTACCTGGAAGGTGGTGTTTCCGAAATCGTGCTGAACCGGCCAGACAAACGCAACGCCTTCGACGATGTGATCATCCAGCAACTGATCAAGGCGCTGGAAGTCACGGAAAGAGACGACCAAACCCGCATCGTAATCCTGCGCTCCGAAGGCAAACACTTCTCCGCCGGTGCCGACCTTGGCTGGATGCGCCGCATGGCAGACAACGACCATGCCGAAAACCTGAACGACTCCCGGGAACTGGCCAGGCTAATGAGCACCCTCAACCACCTGTCCAAGCCGGTGATCGGCCTGGTTCAGGGCGCAGCCTACGGTGGTGCCGTCGGCCTGGCAGCCTGCTGCGACATCGTGCTGGCCACCGCAAACGCCAGCTTCTGCCTGAGTGAAGTGAAACTCGGCCTGGTTCCCGCCGTTATCAGCCCCTACGTGGTGCGGGCCATCGGTGAGCGACAGGCCCGGCGCTATTTCATCTCCGCCGAAGTCTTCAACGCACAACAGGCCAGCGAATACGGGCTGGTGCACATCGTCTGTGACGACGAAGCCGCCATGCACGCCCGCTGCAACGAGCTGCTGCTACAACTGGCCGGCAATGGCCCGCAAGCCATGAGTGCCGCCAAGGACCTGGTGTTTGCCGTCAGCCACAAGCCCATCAGTGCCGATGTCATCGAAGACACTGCCCAACGCATCGCCGACATCCGTGTGGGTGAGGAAGGCCAGGAAGGGCTCAGCGCTTTCCTGAACAAACGCAAGGCCAGCTGGGTTCCGGGAGATAACACATAATGTTCAATAAAATCCTGATTGCTAACCGGGGCGAAATCGCCTGCCGGATTATCCAGACCGCCCACCGCATGGGTATCCGCTGCGTGGCAGTCTACTCAGACGCTGACGCCAACGCTCGTCATGTCGCCATGGCAGACGAGGCCTTCAACATCGGCCCGGCCGCCAGCGCTGACAGCTACCTGAAAGCCGACACCATTATCGACATTGCCAGGCAGAGTGGCGCCCGGGCCATTCACCCCGGCTACGGCTTCCTGTCTGAAAACACCGGCTTTGCCGAAGCCTGCGAAGCCAACGGTATTGTGTTCATCGGCCCGCCCTCTTCGGCCATTGCGGCCATGGGCTCCAAGTCCGCCGCCAAGGCGATTATGGAAAAAGCCGGTGTACCCCTGGTGCCCGGCTACCACGGTAAAGACCAGTCGCCGGAGCTGCTGCGGGCCGAGGCCGAGAAATGCGGCTTCCCGCTGCTGCTGAAAGCCGTTGCCGGTGGTGGTGGTAAAGGTATGCGGGTGGTGGAAACAATGGCCGACTTTGATGACGCCCTGGCCGCCGCCCAGCGGGAAGCGAGGAACGCTTTCGGCAACCCGGACATGCTGATCGAACGCTACCTGACCCAGCCACGGCATGTGGAAATCCAGGTGTTCTGCGACCATCAGGGCAACGGCATCTACCTGGCCGAGCGGGATTGCTCGGTGCAGCGTCGCCACCAGAAAGTACTGGAAGAAGCCCCCGCCCCGGGGCTGAGCGAGGCCACCCGTAAAGCCATGGGCGAGGCCGCCGTGAAAGCCGCGCAAGCCATTAACTACGTGGGCGCCGGCACCGTCGAGTTCCTGTACGGCGTAGACGGCTCGTTCTTCTTCATGGAAATGAACACCCGCCTGCAGGTGGAACACCCGGTTACCGAAATGGTCACCGGGCAAGACCTGGTGGAATGGCAGCTGAAAGTGGCCTGGGGTGAGCCCCTGCCGCTGGCCCAGGAACAGGTGAAAACCCGCGGCCACGCCCTGGAAGCGCGCATCTACGCCGAAGATCCGGACCAGGACTTCCTGCCTGCCACCGGCACCCTGCGTTACCTGCGCACCCCGGAAGAATCCGCCCACGTGCGGGTGGATACCGGCGTTACCGAAGGCGACGAAATCAGCATCCACTACGACCCGATGATCGCCAAGCTCATCGTGTGGGACGAAACCCGGGAACAGGCCATCAACCGCATGGTGCAGGCCCTGGAGCAGTACCGCATTGCTGGGGTAAAAACCAACATCCGCTTCCTGCACGCCCTGGCCGATGCCGAACCCTTTCGCCAGGCCGAGCTGACCACCGGTTTCATTGATGACCACCGCGAGCTGCTGTTTCCCGCTTCCGGCCCGGATACCGACAAGGTTCTTGTGTTGGCTGCCGGCTTTCTGCTGGAACACCGCAAGTCCCGTGAAGTGGTCAGCACAGACCCCTGGTCGCCCTTCGGCCGGCAGAACAGCTGGCGCTTGAATTCCGACTACGCCGAACCCCTGGCCCTGCAGATGGGCGAGGAGGTGGTTGAACTAAGGGTTCTTGAGCAGGATCACGGCTATCAGATAACCCTCGGCGACAACCGCTATACCCTGCAGGCCAGCCTGCAGGAGGATTACCTGCAAGCGGTCATCAATGGCCACCGCCTGTGCGTGTACGGCAACCTGCACAACGACGAACTGGTGTTGTTCCACGAAGGCAACAGCATCACCTGCAAGCTCTACCGTGAACGCTGGGAAACCGAAGACCTGGCCGGCGACGGCAGCCTCTCTGCCCCCATGAACGGTGCCATTGTGGCGGTGCAGGTGCAGGCCGGCGATAAGGTCACCGCCGGCCAGACCCTGGTGATCATGGAAGCCATGAAGATGGAGCACGCCATCAAAGCCCCGGCCGATGGCACCGTCAGCGAGGTGTTCTTTGCCCAGGGTGACCAGGTATCCGAAGGGGCGGAGTTGATCGCTATCGAGATTGAGGAGACTGAGTAATGGCCTTCCCGAAACGTGTCCGACTGGTGGAAATGAGCCCCCGGGACGGCCTGCAGAACGAACCCGGCCCGGTGATTGCTACCAGCATCAAAACCGGGCTGATCGACCGGCTGGCCGACTGCGGCCTTACCCACATCGAAGCCGCCAGCTTTGTCTCCCCCAAATGGGTGCCACAAATGGGTGATGCCGCCGAGGTCATGGCCGGCATCACCCGAAAGGCCGGCGTGCGCTACTCTGCCCTCACCCCCAACCTCAAAGGCTTCGAAAATGCCCTGGCGGCCGGAGCCGACGAAGTTGCGGTGTTCGGCGCCGCCTCCGAAAGCTTTACCCAAAAGAACATCAACTGCAGTATCGCCGAAAGCCTGGACCGCTTCGCTCCCGTGGTGGAAGCAGCCCGCAAGCACGGCATTCCGGTGCGCGGCTACGTGTCGACGGTGATGGGTTGCCCCTATGAGGGTGACATTGAGCCAGGGCAGGTCGCCAGCGTCGCCAAGGCCCTATACGACATGGGCTGCCATGAGATTTCCCTGGGCGACACCATCGGCGTAGGCACACCGCTGAAAGCCAGGCGCATGCTGGAGGCCGTGGCCGCCCATATTCCCATGGATAAGCTGGCGGCCCACTTCCACGACACCTACGGCCAGGCCCTGGCTAATCTGTATGCGGTGCTGGAGGAAGGCGTCAGCGTAATCGATGCCTCGGTGGCGGGCCTGGGCGGTTGCCCCTATGCGAAAGGCGCCTCCGGCAATGTGGCCACCGAAGACGTGCTCTATCTGTTAAAGGGCTTGGGGATCGAAACCGGTGTCAACCTGGAGAAACTGGTGGCGACCGGCGGCTGGATTTGCGGCCAGCTCAACCGCCACAACGGCTCTAAAGTGGGGCAGGCCATGGGCGGTTGAACGTTAAGGGCCCCGCTCACAGGGCCTGACACCGCGTTACAGGTCTGAGCCTTCATCCGCCTCGCGCAAGCGCTCTTTGCGCTCGAGGTCTTCCTGAATCACTGCTTTGATCTCTTCCAGCACAGCATCCACATCAGAACTGCCACTGTCATCTTCAAATTCACCCGTCAGCACAGAGTCGGGGGTCAGCTCCCCCTCTTCGAACAGCGCCCACATCTCCCTGGCGAACCGGGTGTCCAGGATCTCAGGTGCATACTGGCCATAATAGCGGCGCATGTTATTCACATCGCGGTCGAACATTTCCTGCGCACTGTTGTTGGATGCAGCGTTTACCGCCTGCGGCAAATCAATGATCACCGGGCCGTAATCGTCAACCAGCACGTTAAACTCAGACAAATCACCGTGCACGATCCCTTCGCACAGCATGAGCCTTACGTAGTGCATCATCAGCGTGTGGTCTTCAATGGCCTGCTCTGCTGACATGGACACATCAGCCAGTCGTGGTGCGACATCACCGGTATCTTCTGTCACCAGCTCCATCAGCAACACACCGTCAAAGCAACCGTAGGTTTCAGGCACACGCACACCGGCTTTCGCCAGCGTGGACAGCGCGTTGATTTCGGCATTCTGCCAGACTTCTTCCTGCTGCTTGCGGCCGTAGTTAGAACGCTTTTCCATGGCGCGGGCCTGGCGCCCGCTGCGAACCTTGCGACCCTCTTGATATCGCGCCGCTTTTTTAAAGCTGCGCTTGACCGCATCTTTATAGACTTTGGCGCAGCGAATCGAATCGCCACACCGTACAATATAAATATCGGCCTCTTTACCGCTCATGAGTCGGCTGATGACTTCATCAATGATGCCATCATCGGCGAGGGGCTTCAGGCGTTCAGGGATTTTCAAAGAGTTCCTGCCAAAATTGGTCGAAGAGAAGCCGCCATTGTACCGTTGGTAGAGTCTGGCGGCTAATGTCGCCCAAACCAGGATTATTCCGCTCCACTAAACCCGGGATCTACGCAATGCATCTTCCATTCTGGCTGACCACGGCTGTGCTCTTTCCGGTGTTGCTGTATCAGGGTAAGCGCACTCGTCAAACCACGCCACGGCTGCCGGAGGCCTCCGGATCTCCGTTCGGGCAATATGGTGAGGGCGAGCCCGCCCGGCGCATCCTGGTGATTGGCGAATCCACCGCAGCCGGCGTGGGCGCCCAAACCCACGATCAGGGCCTGGCCAGCCAGCTGGCACGGGAGCTTCATAAGGGAACCGGGCAAACCATCGCCTGGCATACCTTCGGGGTTAACGGTATTCGGCTGGATGCCCTGAACCGGGCGCTGGAGCAGACAGACTTACCGGAAGCCGGTGTGGTTATCCTGAGCATGGGGGTAAACGACACCACCGGTTTTACGCCCCGGAAACGATTCCGCCGGCAACTGCTTGAACTGAGGGAGTTGCTCGAAGCACGGTATCCGGCACCCCTGATGCTTCTGAGCGTGCCTCCCATGCACCTGTTCACCGCCCTGCCGGCGCCCTTGCGCTACGTGATGGGATGGCGGGCCAGGCTTCTCGACAACATCTACCGGCAACTGGCCAGCGAAGCGCCGCAGCACTTCCGCTACGCCCGTTACCCGGTGATTGAAGATACCGGGCTGTTGGCCAGCGACGGCTACCACCCCGGCATCAAAGGCTATCGGTACATTGCCGAAGCCCTGGCGCCGGAGCTGAGCCGGGGCATCAGGGCCGATGCTTCTCCGGAGGAATAGAGTAAGTCATGGTGGCATGGGCCACCGGCTCCTCCATACCTGTGGAATAGATCGACACCTCACCCACCGCCATCGTGCGCCCTACTTTCAGCAAGGTAGCGCGGGCCCACACCGCAGCGTGGGCGGCGGGTTTGCGCATGAAGTTGATATTGAAGTTGGTGGTTACCGCCAGGGGTACCAGGCCGATTTTGCCCAGCAGGGCGGCGTACATGGCCACGTCTGCCAGCCCCATCATAACCGGGCCAGACACGGTTCCACCGGGGCGCAGGTGGTCGTCGTCCACCTCCAGCTTCATCTCGGCCCAGCCATCCCCGAGCTCCTCCAGGGTGCCGTAGGCGGTACCCTGGGGAAACTGGTCTTCAAGGAAACCCTTCAGTTCCCCGAAGTTTACTTTCATGCACTTACCTCTTCTTCCGCGCGATTACGCAACATGAAACGCTGGATTTTGCCGCTCGGCGTTTTCGGCAGCTCGTCCACAAATTCGATCTCACGCGGGTAGGCGTGGGTCGACAAGCGGCGGCGCACCAGCTCCTGCAATTCTTCGGCAAAGGCCTGTTCATCCACCGGCTCCTGCCCGGATTTCATCACCACATAGGCTTTGATGATGGAACCCCGTTTCTCGTCCGGCTTGGCGACGACCCCGGATTCTGCCACCGCGTCATGCTCCAGCAGTGTGCTTTCCACATCGGCGGGGCCCACCCGGTAACCGGCCGTGGTGATGATGTCATCATCCCGGCCACTGAATGAATAGCTGCCATCGCCATGACAGATCACCATATCACCGGTCAGGTAATAATCACCCACAAACGGATCTTTTTCATCCCAGGTGTAGCCATGGAAATGGAACAGCGGCGAGGACTTCACATCCACCGCCAGCTGGCCGATCTCGCCCTCACCCACTTCCTCGTTTTTCTCGTTCAGGGCCACCACCCGCTGGCCCGGCACCGAGAAGCCCATAGAACCCTGCCGCGCCGGATGTTCCAGGGCGTGGAAGTTGCAGCAGGTCATACCGGTTTCAGTCTGACCGTAGTGGTCTTTGACCGGGCAGTGGTGCCGGCGGGCAATCCAGTTCACCACCTCCGGGTTCAGAGCCTCACCGGCACTGCTGCACACCCGCAGGCCCAGGTTCTCGCCTTCAGGCAGTACATGGTCGTTGGCCTTCAGCAAGCGGTAGGCGGTGGGTGCCGCCGCCAGGTTGGTAATGCCGTATTTGCGGATCATGTCGTAGGTAGATTCAGGCGTGAAAGCATTGGCGTTGAAATGGGTGGCATGGCCCAACAGCAGCGGCCCGGTCACCGCATAGTAAAGGCCGTAGGCCCAACCCGGATCAGCCACGTTCCAGAATACGTCGTCTTCACGAAGGTCGACGGCGTACTTCATGTAGACGTAGAAGGCCAGCAGCGCCTTGGCCGGAACCGCTACACCCTTGGCCTTGCCGACCGTTCCGGAGGTGAACATCTGCAGGAACGGGGCGTTGCCGGTAATCATCACAGGTTCGCACTCGTCGCCTTGCTGCTGCAGGGTTTGCTCGAAGTCCACCGCATCGCTGCCTACAGCTGCGGCGTTCACACACAGCACCGGCGGGCAGTCTTTAACGTCTTTCAGCTTGGGATAGTTATCCGGGTCGGTCACTATCAGCCGGGTGCCAGCCTTGCCCACGCGGTATTCGATGGCGCCACTACCGAAGGCGGTAAACAGGGGCTGATACACTGCCCCGAGGCGCAGGGTGCCAGCGATTACAATCAACAGCTCCGGCCCACGGGGCAGCAGGCCGGCTACCCGGTCGCCCTTGCTGACACCCAGCGATTTCAGGTAATTGGCAAATCGGGCTGAGGCAGCCTTGAGCTCGGCGAAGGTCAGTGAGCCATCACCGCCACCGGCCCGCTCGTAATAGAGAGCCACTTTCTTCGGGTCTTGTGCCCACTTGTCGCAGATTTCGTGGCAAACGTTCAGGCCGCTGTCCAGGCGACCATCCAGAACTTCCGCTTCCAGAGCGGCCGCATCAAAGTTGTTGTACACATCGTTGTATTGCGGAAGGCTCATCGCACACTCCTGTTATTTTTGTCGGTTGTTCAACATTCATTCAGTGTTAGCTTTGCATTACCGACACTTTACGTAAAGGTAAACTTTAGGCTAAAAAGAAAGGGCAACCCAGGGTCGCCCTATCCGGTTTACTCCGGCTTATACAGCCGGACAATGCTTGAGAAATCCAGCTCACCGTTACCCTGCCCGGCATGCAGCTGGAACAGGTTGCGGGCCAGGGAGCCCATGGGGATGGAGGCCTGGTTGGCGACCGCGTTATCAAACGCCAGCCCCAGGTCCTTGGTCATCAGGTTCACCAGGAAACCGCCCTGGTAATCCCGGGATGCCGGCACCCCTTCCATTACCCCCGGCCACGGGTTGTACACGTTCAGGGCCCAGTTGCCGCCGGAGCTCTGCTTCATGATTTCCGACAGTACCGCAGGGTCCAGGCCGTTCTTCACACCCAGCGCCAGGGCTTCACTGGTGCCCGCCATCAGGATGGCCAGCATCATGTTGTTGCAGATTTTGGCGACCTGGCCCGCACCGTGTGGGCCAGCGTGGAAGATGTTCTTGCCCATGGCTTCCAGAACCGGCCGTGCCTTGTTGTAGGTGGCCACTTCGCCACCGCAAATGAAGGTCAACGTACCGGCCTTCGCGCCACCCACGCCGCCGGATACCGGCGCGTCGATAAAGGCCAGGTCTTTTGCCGCTGCGGCTTCTGCCACCGCCCGGGAGGTTTCCGGGGCAATGGTGGAGGAGTCAATCACCAGGGTACCTGCCGGCAGGGCTGCCAGCAGGCCGTCTTCGCCCAGGTACACCGCTTCCACATGCTTGCCCGCCGGCAGCATGGTGATCACGCATTCGGCGCCCTGGGTTGCAGCTTTCGCTGAATCCGCAGTGCTCGCCCCTTCGGCCACCAACGCTTCAACCGCCGGTTTGGACAGGTCGAAAACCGTGACCTCATGCCCCGCCTTCAGCAGGTTGGAGGCCATGGGCCCGCCCATGTTGCCCAGACCAATAAAGGTTACCTTCGCCATCTTGCTTCTCCTTGTTTTTGTAGCAGTGCGCCGGGATTTATCAGTGCCCGGGCGCCTGGCTGAAAAATTCTTCAATCCACTCATTGTCCAGTTCCGCCAGCGACGCATAACGCCAGCGGGGCTGCATGTCTTTGTCGATCAGCAATGCCCGGATGCCTTCGGCAAACTCGCCCTTCTTCAGGCAGTTCACCGACATCACCAGCTCGTTATCCAGCACCTGTTTCAGGCTGTCGCGCTGGCTGCGCTGCAGATGTTTCCAGGTCAGGGCCAGCGAGGTGGGTGAGGCACTGGCCAATCCCTTCACAGCTTTGCCCAGCCAACCCTCTCGGCCGCCCAGGTCCTTAAGCTGCGCTACCACCTGCTCAAGGGAATCGCCATCGGTGGCCTGCTGGATATCATCAAAGTGATCGCGAACCGCAGACGCCGGCAGCGCCTCCCGGCTTTGCTGTTCGTACTGGCGCAGTACCGAGCTGACAACACTATGGGCGCTGGAACCCTGCCAGTTGGCGGAGGCCAGGGCATCAATCACCTGCCCTTTGAGTTCGTGGCTGACGAACCGGTCTGCCATGCCCACAAACAGCGCATCGGCTGCGTTCATGCGGCTGCCGGTCAGCCCCAGAAACATTCCGGTACGCCCGGGCATGCGGTTCAGGAACCAGCCGGCGCCGATATCCGGGTACAGGCCGATGCTCACTTCCGGCATGGCCAGTTTCGAGTGCTCGGTAACTACCCGGTGGGAAGCGCCCGCCATCAGGCCGATGCCGCCGCCCATCACAATACCGTTGCCCCAGCACACAACCGGTTTGGGGAAAGTATGGATCAGGTAGTCCAGCTCGTATTCTTCGGTGAAGAACCGTTCACCTTCGGCCAGCTTCCCGGGCTCGGTCATGCTGCGGTACAGGGACACGATATCGCCACCGGCGCAGAAGGCCTTGTCGCCCTCGGCTTCCAGCCAGACCGCACATACGCTGTCATCGTCGGCCCAGCGTTGCAGCTGCGGCTTGAGCAGGCGGATCATGTCCATAGACAGCGAATTCAGGTTGCGCGGGCTGTTCAGCCTGGCGACCGCAATCCGGCCACCGCCGTTTGTGGTCCACTCTTCAAATACCATCGGTTGATCGCTCATAGCAGCCCCGGGCTTATCGGTTTTTCCATTCCGGCTTGCGCTTCTCGAGGAACGCATTCACCCCTTCTTTCTGGTCTTCGGTGTGGAACAGCTCCACAAACAGCTCCCGCTCCATGCGCCAGCCATCGGTGTGGCTACGGCCATCACGGGCGCTCATCACCAGCTGCTTGCACCGGGCAATGGAAGACGGGCTCTGTTTGCAGGCGCCTTCGGCCAGTTTCAGGGCGGCTTCCAGGCCTTGACCGGACGGCACCACTTCTTCCACCAGGCCAATCTGCAGCGCCTTGCTGGCATCTACCCGCTCGCCGCACAGAATCATGCGCTTGGCCCAGCCCTCGCCCACCAGCCAGGGCAGGTTTTGCGTACCGCCGGCGCAGGGCAGCAGGCCAACACCGGCTTCTGGCAGCGCCATCTGAGCGTGCTCCTCGGCAATGCGGATATCGCAGGACAACGCACATTCCAGGCCACCGCCCATGGCGTAGCCGTTAATGGCGGCAATCGACACACCCCGGAAGGCGGTCAGAGCGGCAAAGGCCTGGCCGAACTTCTGGGCCATCTCGTTGGCGCGGGCACGGTCGCCGTCGGCAAAGGTTTTCAGGTCCGCCCCGGCAGAGAAGAATTTCTCACCCTGGCCGGTGACCACCAGCGCGAAGATGTTGCGGTCGGCGTTGAGGTCTTCAATGGTGGCTTCCAGAGCCGCCAGGGAGTCTGCCGTCCAGGTGTTGGCCGGCGGGTTGGCGATGGTCAGGATCGCAATGTGATCGCGCTTTTCCAGTTGAATCAGTTCGCTCATGGTAAATTCCTTTGGTTGTTCCGGTTCTGATGATCGGGGCCGGTTACTGGATGGCTTCGGCAACGCCGTCTTCCAGCATGCGGCGGGCAATAATCAGGCGCATGATTTCGTTGGTGCCTTCGAGAATCTGGTGTACCCGAAGGTCCCGCACATAGCGCTCCAGCGGGTATTCCCGAATGTAGCCGTAGCCGCCGTGCAGCTGCAGGGCCTCGTTAGCCACGTCAAAACAGGCATCGGTGGCGAAGCGCTTGGCCATGGCGCAATGCAAGGTGGCTTCCGGGTCGCCGGCATCTAGCTTGAAGGCACCCAGGCGCACCATTTGCCGGGCCGCCACCAGGTTGGTGGCCATATCCGCCAGCTTGAATTGAAGCGCCTGGAAGGCTGCCAGTGGCTTGCCGAACTGCTGGCGCTCGTGCAGGTAATTGCGCGCCCGCAGCAGCGCCGCCTGGGCGCCGCCCAGCGAACAGGTAGCAATGTTCAGGCGGCCGCCGTCCAGGCCCTTCATGGCAATGGCGAAGCCGTCGCCTTCATTACCAATTCGGTTACTGGCCGGAATACGCACGTCTTCCAGGGTGACCAGCCGCGTGGGCTGGCTGTGCCAACCCATCTTTTCCTCGTTCTTGCCGTAGGAAACACCCTCGGCATTGGCGGGGATCACAAAGGTGGAAATCCCCTTGGCGCCACTGTCGGCATCACCGGTACGGGCCATCAACACAAGAACATCGGTGGCGCCGGCGCCTGAGATAAACATCTTGCTGCCGTTGATCACATGGCTGTCTCCATCCCGAACCGCCCTGGTACGCAGGCTGGCGGCATCGGAGCCGGCCCCGGGTTCGGTCAGGCAGTAGGAGGCCAGCCATTCACCGCTGGCCAGCCTGGGCACAAACTCCTGCTTCAGGTCGTCCGAGGCAAAGCTGGCTACCATCCAGGTGGCCATGTTGTGAATCGTGATAAAGGCCGCCGTGGACGGGCAGGCCATGGCCAGCTCTTCCACGATCACCGAGGTGTCCATGCGGGACAAGCCCATGCCGCCCAGGGCTTCCGGGGTATAAATCCCCATAAAGCCCATCTCGCCGGCTTCTTTCATCACCTCCACCGGGAAGGTGTGGTCTACATCCCACTGGCCGGCATAGGGTGCCATGGCTTTCTCGGCAAAGGCCCGGGCCGCATCCCGGAACGCCAGCTGGTCTTCGGTCAGGTTGAAATCCATCGTTCAGCTCCCTGCTCGGCGTTACCGGAGTTGGATGGAGAAGTTGGCTTCGGTAGACGTCGCTTCACTGTTAAACCAGCGGGACGTGACGGTCTTGGTTTCGGTGTAGAAACGCACTGCCTGCTTGCCGTAAGCGTGCTGGTCGCCGTAGAAAGAACCTTTCCAGCCAGTGAAAGAGAAGAACGGCAGGGGCACCGGGATGGGAATATTCACACCCACCTGGCCGACTTCGATTTCGTGCTGGAAGCGGCGGGCAGCACCACCGTGGTTAGTGAAGATAGACGTGCCGTTGCCATAAGGACTGTTGTTGATCAGCTCGATGGCTTCGCCAAGGTCGTTCGCGTTCATGCAGGTGAGCACCGGGCCGAAGATTTCTTCTTTATAGATGTCCATTTCCGGCGTGACTTCGCTGAACAGGGTGGGCCCTACCCAGTTACCGTCCGGCAGGCCATCCACTGTGCAGCCGCGACCATCCAGCATCAGCTTCGCACCCTGGGCTTCGCCGGTGGCGATCAGGGCTTCAACCCGCTCCTTGGCCCTCGGGCTAATCACCGGGCCATAGCTGGCACCGGAGTCGTTCCAGGCACCCGGGCGTACCTTCGCCATGGCTTCCTTGAGTTCCGGAATCCACTCTTGCGCCGCTCCGACAAACACCGCCACGGAGATAGCCATGCAACGCTGGCCGGCGGCACCCACAGAGGCACCCACCAGGGCATTGATCACCTGCTGCTTGTCGGCATCCGGCATGATGACCATGTGGTTCTTGGCGCCGGCAAAGCTCTGCACGCGCTTCATGTTACGGGTGCCGGTTTCGTAGATGTAGCGGCCGACCGGTACTGAACCGACAAAGGAAATTGCCTTGATGGCGGGATCGTTCAGCAGGGTGTCCACCTGCTCCTTGGCACCGTGTACTACCTGCAGAACGCCCTTGGGCGCACCGGCTTCTTCGAACAGTTCTGCCAGGCGCATCGGGGTCAGCGGGTCCTGCTCGGACGGTTTCAGTACAAAGGTGTTACCGCAGGCGATGGCCATGGGGAACATCCACAGGGGAATCATGGCCGGGAAGTTGAACGGGGTAATACCGGCGCAAACGCCCAACGGCTGGATCCACGAGTGGGTATCCACTTCCCGCGCGACGTTTTCAACGGTCTCGCCCATCATCATGGACGCCACGTTGGCGGCATGCTCTACCACTTCGATACCGCGCCAGACATCGCCCTTGGCGTCGTCAAAGGTTTTACCGGTTTCCTGGGACAGGATTTCGGCAATCTCGTCGTGGTGTTCTTTCAGCAGTGCCTGGTAACGCAGCATGACCCGGGCACGCTCGGATACCGGGGTTTCTTTCCAGCTTTTGAACACTTCGCCGGCGTTGTCGATGGCCTTGCGCATTTCGTCCGCCGTGGCGCAGGGCACCTGGGCGATGACTTCGTTAGTGGCCGGGTTGGTCACGTCGATCCAGTTCTGGGTCTGGCTCTGAACAAATTCACCAGCAATAAACTGAGGTACTTTTTTCATGAGGATGGTCCCTGTTTGTTGTTGTCCGGGAGTGCCGTGGCCCGCTGAATAACGCAACGGACCTGGCGATGATTTTCCAAAAGACTAGCACGCCCCTTGCCGCCTGATGATTGACTAAGTTTCGCCCATGATGGATTATTTTTCGATGACCAGTCATCAAAGCAACAAGCCCTCCGCGCAAACCTCCCAGTGGCCTGTTCCTGCGGACAGCGTTCGCTATGTGGTTCCGGAGCCCATCGTCCGCCAACTGGCGCACCACCCACTAACCCGGGAGCTGTACCCGCTGGCCTTCGGCCATTACCGGCGGGCGGCGGGCCATCACATGCACCGGGAACACCATCGTGACAATCTTTTGATCTATTGCACCGATGGCAAAGCCTTTCTGAACGTTGCAGGCGAGCCCTACACCGTGACCGCCGGCGACCTGTTGCTGCTGCCCGCCGGCGCCAGCCACCGCTACACGGCAGACCCGGACAATCCATGGACCATTCACTGGGTGCACTACACCGGCCCGCTGGCCGCAGAGTTTGGTGACTACATGGGATTTGATGACAACACCCGAGTGCTCCATCTGGGGCGCCAGCCCCGCCTGCTGGTAGACTTCAACGGCCTGCTGTCGGTACGCCAGACCGGCTTCCGCACCAAGGGGCTGATCCACGCCAGCAATCGCCTGCGACAGCTGCTGAGTGCCGTCCCCATGAACGTGGATGAAACCAGCCAGGCTCGGCAGGCCGAGCTGGACACCCTTCACAACTACATGCGTGAACACCTGGAAGAGCGACTGACCTTGCAGCAACTGGCCGAACTCAGCGGGCTGTCACCGGCCCATTTCGCCACCCGTTACCGGGAACAGACCGGCACCTCACCGATTCAGCATTTCCTGCACCTGAAGGTGGAGCGGGCCTGCGAACTGCTGGACACCACCAGCCACACCTTCGCTGACATCAGCCGGCAACTGGGTTACGACGATGCCTATTACTTCTCCCGGCTGTTCAAAAAGGTAATGGGCAAATCCCCCAGCGACTACCGGCACACCGCCAGGCACTGACCCATTGGCGCAGATAGCCTGGCTCCCTGGCCCGACTGCAATTGGCAAGGCGACAAAATTCCGGTATCACACAGGACTCACTTATTCATTCGGGAGGCGCAGATGCAGCCACTGGACATTCAGGTAGTTGACCAGGCCATCAGCTGGTGCGATGGCGGTCAGGATTTCTGGCTGTGTACGGTACTCAGTACCTTCGGCTCCTCTCCCCGGGCGCCGGGCTCCTGGCTGGTAGCACAGGCCAATGGCGACCATTGCGGCTCGTTGTCAGGCGGCTGTGTGGAAGAGGACTTTCTCGAACGCCTGCAGGAAGGCGAATTCCAGGGCCGCATCAACCGAATCCGCTACGGTGCCGCCGATGGCCTGGACAATCCCAGAGTCAGCCTGCCCTGCGGTGGCGTTCTGGATGTTCTGATTGAACACTGGCCCGCCTCAGCCAGTACCCGGGAGCACTTCCTGGCACTTCGGGCCGCCTTGAGCGGCCAGGGCCATGTGGTTCGAAAGGTTTGCCTTAAAACCGGCGAAGCCAGTGTCGAACCAGACCGGGAAACGGGCCAGAAAGTGATGGAAGACGAAGCAACCGCCACCCTGAAACTGCGGGTGGGGCCGGTATCCCGGTTGATCATTGCCGGCTTGTCGCCGGTGGCCACCGCCTGCGCCAGCTTTGCCCACAGCCTGGGTTTCGAAGTGATCGTGTGCGACCCGCGCCAGGAAGAAGCCTGCAACTTCAACATACCCGGCGTTACCCTGCACCAGGAGCTGCCCTCTGTGTGGATCGCCCGCGAAGGCTGCCACGGAGCAACCGCGGTAGTTGCCCTCACCCACGACCCGAAGATTGACGACACCGCCCTGATGGAAGCGGTGAAAACCGACGCTTTCTACATCGGCGTGATGGGTTCTTTGCGCACCTCGGAAAAACGCCGGGAGCGTTTACTGCGCATTGGCGGGCTGAACGAGCAGCAGGTTGAGCAAATCCGCATGCCCATCGGCCTGAATATCGGCAGCAAGACGCCGGCGGAGATTGCCCTGTCTGTGATGGCGGATATTGTTCGGGTACGCCAGGGCATTGCGAAGGATAATCTCTGATATTTTTCAGTATGTCCTAATCTATCCCAAACAAATCTCCGTACAACCGATTACCCTGCCCAACTTATACCCGGGCGGGGGCCAATCAACTGTATGGAGAGAACCATGAAGAAGCACAACAAAACCCGCTCCCTGTTCACCGCAGCCCTGCTGGCCGGCAGCCTGAGTGCCGGAACCGCCCTGGCTGACCACCACGGCAACAACAAAGTGGGCGTATGGGGCGACGACCAGTCTGTGTCTGAAGGCACGGTAACCGCCAAGAAAGTCATGACAGAAAAGAACGGCTGGCTGGTAGTGCACCGCACCGATGAAGCCATGAAACCGGGCCCGGTGGTGGGCTATGCGCCCCTGAAGAAAGGTAAGAACATGGACGTAGCCGCCATTCTGACCGAAGAAGTGGCCGCCGGTGACATGCTGATGCTGATGATTCACAGCGAAGACGGCGGCATGAAAACCGGTGTATTCGAATACACCCTAGGCGCCAAGGAAGACGGCCCCATCCGGATGGATGGCAAGCTGGTGATGGCGACGATTACGGCGCAATAAGCTGCCAGGAAACGCCAGTCGCGTTTGCAGGAACCTATCAGAAAATCCCCCGGCAGATTGAACTACCGGGGGATTTTTTCTTTACCGGATGATAGCTCTCATCACGGAGTCGCTGGCCTGGCCAGCCTGATCACCTCTCGCGCGGGATCCTGTCGAATCTCCTCCTCCGTGTAGGGGAATCGAATCCATTCTTTGTTGGAATAGGCTTCCGTCATATCGCGATAGTATGGCGAGGCAGGGTCGGTAGATTGGGAGTAGGTCACGAAACCTTCGGCAACGGGATTGCCGTCGTCGTCCCAGGTTACGGTCTGGATGTAGCTGTTTCCGAACAGAACCGGATAACCGCCATTGTCTGCCAACCCGCTTCCGCCGGTCGAGGCGATGGTGAAGGCCCCCTCGAAACTCTCGCCGCCAAATACCGGAATCCGGCTGTCTCCGTGAACACCCGAATATTGGATATCCTCAAGTTTTGCGTCGAAGGCTACACCGGCATCCTGTATTGCCTGAACTGCCGACACAAAAGCCTGAATCACCAAGGGATCCAAGGGGTTAAACATTCGCGGCGTATTAACAGGATCTGTCGAGACAAAGGGAACCAACCACTTAACCGGCGAATCCACTGGCAAGGGATTAATTCGACTCCAGAACTCGCGCCAGATATGACCACCACGGGAATCCAGATTGTAGGTTCCATCCCACGCCGCTAGCGCGGTGCAGGCCTCACCTTGCCCTGACTGGGTTAGCCCATTCAACACATCGGTTAAAGGATTGCAGTAGGCATCTAACACCGCATTCCTGGCCAGACGCTCGGACATCACCTGGCTGCCCAGAACAGTCTCCTGAAGGTTGCCCATATCAAAACCCAGTTCCCCGGGTTTACCGTCCGAGCCATCGAGCCGCTCTTCCACCTGGGTGATACACAACCGGGTACGCAGCGTGCGGGCGGTCCCTTCATCACCGATAATGCTGGCAAAGCCGGTCAGCGGCTGTTCCGGGTTGGTCAGCCAGTAGCTGTCGTTACAGTTATGAACCCAGTCACTTCGCGTCAGACTTGGCAAGTTGCCCCGCCCGAACACCCCCTCCGCCGGCGCGTCTTCGTCTGAACCCCAGGCACATGCAGCCCGGCTGCCATCCAGAATCGGCAGGCCAGGCATCACCTGGCCAAGAACAGGAGACAAGGCCGTAGCACAGCTGGTTGCCAGTTCATCAGTAACATGCGGAACAACTGTCAGATCACCGTAGTAAGCTGCTTTACCCGGGCCAGTCGCGATGGTATTCACCCATGGCGTGCCCAGCACACTGCCGTGCAACTCAACGAATTCGTCGAAGCTCGAGGCCTGGTTCCAACGGAAAAACTGGTTCAGCATGCGGTCGTTTTCGGCATTGGCATCCCTGAGGGTGTACGCCTTTAACGGCGACCAGGAGAGTATCGGGATTCCGGATACCTCGTACTCCAGCATCGGCCCATAATGGGAATGGTAAAGCGTCCGAACCTCCTCAGTCACAGATCCGTCCGGGTTCAGCGCTTCCACCACAATTTCTTGAGAGGTCATGTCTATCCACTCCCCCTCATACCAGTATTGGGTCGGGTCAGTGGGGTTCAACGACAACTCGTAAAACGAGAACCGGTAGGCTGTGGAGACTGTGTGGCTCCAGGCAAAGTGTTCGTTAAAGCCAATCAGGACCGCCGGCAATCCATAGAGTGCCGCCCCCATGATCTCGGCTCTATCCCCTACTTTCAGGTGCGCAAGATAAAGCCGCTCGGTCTTCTCCCAGGGAAAATGCGGGTTGCCGAACAGCAGGGATTGTCCATCCCGGGTGGCCTCTTCGGAAAGCGCATACATGTTGCTGCCGATATTGAGTTCCCGAGAGAGCGGGAACGGCAACGCACCATCCAGTGACTCCAACATATCGCCCAGAATATCCGGGTCTGGCGCCGCAGCATCCACGGACCCCAGTGCAGGAGGCTGCGCGGTGGCTATACCTTCCACAAAGACCGAAGAACTGGCTAACACGGCCAGCCGGAAATAGCGGCGGAACATGTCGTCCTCAGTGAGTGGCAATAGCCAGTCGCTGTTTCTGCACGCAAGGTGACGACCGGAATGATCGCCCGTGCGGATTTCCTCCAGATACTGATTGTAACCGTCCACATAGCCTTTCGTGGCGGCAATGACTTCCGGGTCACTGTTACTTTTGAAGGCTTCAATAGCCTCGTCAGTGATAACCGACCGCCAGAAGAAGTCGGCATCCACGTTACTTGCTTCAGCATCATTAGATGGAATGGAATATCGACCCTCGCCACCCAGGTAGCGGGCCCGCAGCCCCCGGACCGTCAGGGTGTCTTCAGCAAGCAGGCAAAGATTGTCTTCTGCCTGAACATAGCCGTAGCCATACCCCATACCAGCAAAGTCCGGCGCTTCGATATGGGGTATACCAAAAGATGTCCTGGTAATCGTTACTCCCGCAGGGCGTTCAAGCCTGGGAGCCTCGGTATCAGGCTCTGCCCGGCTCTCTTGTGCAGAGTTACCACCGCCCGAACTCAGGCAGCCCGTTGTCGAGGCCACCAGCACAGCCAGCAGCATGGCGCGCTTTGTTGTCATCATGTTGGTTGCTCCATTGTGCTTGGTTCTTTTTATAGTGACCGGCCTGTCGGCCAGTTTTTATACACCAAGACAATTTATCGCATAATACAAAACATACCAACTATTATGACCGGTACAGTGGCTCATCGTTGGAGCTACATCCCTACCAAATCATGGCAATCCGCATAGAATCGCCCTGGCGGTTTTCCCTGCGCAAATCATGTACGCACAACCCCCGATCCCGCCAGTGAAATTTATGTAGCGCCTACCCTCACATCGTGTTAAAAATCGCTCGGATCCCACCAGAACCGCGTGCGTCCTGCACGCTTTGTATCCATCCCTTTTAAGTGAGGGACACCATCCAATGTTGAAGTTGTGTAAGCCACAGGCGCTTGCCGCCGCTGTTGCTATGTCTCTGGGTGCCTCTTCGGTTTTTGCAGCCGAGGAAGTGCGTGTCTACAACTGGTCTGACTACATCGCCGAGGACACCCTGGCGAAGTTCACCGAAGAAACCGGCATCAAGGTTGTCTACGACGTGTACGACAGCAACGAGGTGCTGGAAGCTGCCCTGTTGTCTGGCCGTTCCGGTTATGACCTGGTGGTGCCTTCCAACCACTACGTGGCCAAGCAAATTTCTGCCAAGGCTTTCGTGGCGCTGGATCACAGCAAGCTGCCGAACATGGCCAACCTGAACCCGGATCTGATGGACGATCTGGAAAAGGTTGACCCGGGCAGCCAGTTCTCCCTGCCGTACCTGTGGGGCACCAACGGCTATGGCTACAACGAAGGCCGCATTCAGGAGATTCTGGGTGACACCGCACCGACCGACTCCTGGGCCCTGGTGTTTGACCCGGAAGTGACCGGCAAGCTGGCCGCCGGCGGCTGTGGCATTGCCATGCTGGATTCCGGCGAAGAGATGGTTCGGGCCGCCATGGCCTACATTGGCCTGGACCCGAACAGCAACAACGCCGACGACATCAAGAAAGGCGGTGAAGTGATCAAGGCGGTGCGCCCGAACATCACCTACTTCCATTCATCCCGTTACATTAGCGACCTGGCAAACGGTGACCTGTGCGTGGCCGCCGGCTATTCCGGTGACATCCTGCAGGCCGCTGCCCGTGCGGAAGAAGCCGAGAACGGCAACGTGATTCGCTACACCATCCCCAAAGAAGGCGCGGTGTTGTGGTTTGACATGATGACCATTCCGGCCGGAGCGCCGAACGTGGAAAATGCCCACAAGCTGATGAATTTCCTGATGCGCCCGGAGATCATCGCCGATGTGACCAACTACGTGTGGTACGCCAACCCGAACAAACCGGCCAACGAGTTTGTGGACCCGGAAATCCTCAATGACACCAGCATCTACCCCACCGATGAGGTGATGAAGAAGCTGTACATCATGGAAGGTCGGCCTCAGGACGCGCAGCGCCTGATGACCCGCACCTGGACCAGCGTGAAATCCGGTCGCTGACGGTGGCCGTAATCAACAACACCTCCGCGCAAGCGGAGGTGCTCCTCAGCATCAAGGGTATTTCCAAGAGCTTCGACAGCACCCTGGCGGTGGACGACGTGAGCCTGGACATCCACAAGGGCGAGATCTTCGCCCTGCTGGGTGGTTCCGGCTCTGGCAAGTCCACCCTGCTGCGCATGCTCGCGGGCTTTGAAACTCCGGATTCCGGTCGCATTGTGCTGGACGGCCAGGACATCACGGCCCTGCCCCCGTACCTGCGGCCCACCAACATGATGTTCCAGTCCTATGCCCTGTTCCCGCACATGACGGTGGAGCAGAACATTGCTATGGGCCTGAAGCAGGACAAGCTGCCGAAAAACGAAATTGCCGACCGCGTGGCCGCCATGCTCAAGCTGGTGAAGATGGAAGCCTACGGCAAGCGCCGGCCCCAGCAATTGTCTGGCGGCCAGCAGCAACGTGTGGCCCTGGCCCGCTCGCTGGCCAAGCGCCCGAAGCTGTTGTTGCTGGACGAGCCCATGGGCGCGCTGGACAAAAAACTGCGCACGGAAATGCAGCTGGAGCTGGTGGATATCCTGGAGAAAGTGGGCGTGACCTGCCTGATGGTGACCCACGACCAGGAAGAAGCCATGACCATGGCCAGCCGCATTGCCATCATGTCTTACGGCCGGATTGCCCAGGTGGGCTCGCCCATTGATATCTACGAGAGCCCGAACAGCCGGATGACGGCGGAGTTCATTGGCTCGGTGAATATCTTCGAGGCGAACATCCTGGAAGACAACTCCGACAGCATCTCGCTGACCAGCGACATGCTGGACGCACCGGTGTTTATCGACCGGGGTGTGACCACGCCGGCGGAAACCACAGAAACCCTGATCGCCCTGCGCCCGGAGAAGATCTACCTGACCACCGAGAAGCCCGAAGGCGACACCAACTGGAGCTGCGGCACGGTAGACAACATCGCCTACCTGGGCGACATCACGTCTTACTACGTGAAGCTGGCCAGTGGTAAGCGGGTTCAGGCCACCATGGCCAACGTGGAGCGCCGGGGCGAGCGGCCCACCTGGGGTGATCAGGTGTTCGTGTCCTGGGAAGCTTCCAGTCCCATTCTGCTCTGGAACTGACGCCATGACCAAGAAGCTTCTGGCAACCTCTCTGGCGGAGCGGGTGCGGGCGGTGGTATTTCACCGGCGGGTGGTGTTCGGTGTGCCCTTCGCCTGGTTGCTGCTGTTCTTCCTGCTGCCGTTTGCGCTGGTGCTGAAGATCAGCCTGACCTCGGCGGTCATGGCGATTCCGCCTTACGAGCCGGTGTTCCGGTGGATGGATAACACCCTGTCGGTGGTGGTGAACTTTGGCAATTACCTGTTCCTGGCCTCCGACAGCCTGTACATCGCTGCCTACTGGGGCTCGGTGAAAACTGCGTTCCTGGCCACCCTGTTCTGCCTGCTGATCGGCTACCCCATGGCCTACGCCATGGCCCGGGCGCCCAAGCACTGGCAACTGGTGTTCCTGCTGATGGTGATGCTGCCGTCCTGGACCTCGTTCCTGATCCGCGTGTACGCGTGGATGGGCATTCTCGGTAACCAGGGCCTGCTGAACACGTTCCTGATGTGGCTGGGGCTGATCAATGCGCCGCTGAAAATGCTGAACACCAACTTCGCGGTGATTCTGGGCATTGTCTACGCCTACCTGCCCTTCATGGTGCTGCCCATCTACACCAACCTGGTGAAGCTGGACGTGCGCCTGCTGGAAGCAGCGTCTGACCTTGGCTGCCGCAGCCTGACCACTTTCTGGGCGATCACCCTGCCGCTGTCCAAGGCGGGCATTCTGGCGGGCTCCATGCTGGTGTTCATTCCGGCGGTGGGCGAGTTTGTGATTCCGGAACTGCTGGGCGGGCCGGACACCCTGATGATCGGCAAGGTGCTGTGGGAAGAGTTCTTCAACAACCGCGACTGGCCGGTGGCCTCTTCGCTGGCGATTGTGATGCTGGCATTGCTGTTGATTCCGATTGTGCTGTTCCACCGCTTCCAGGCTCGGGAGATGGAAAAGAATGGTTAAGCTGAAAGCCCCCGGCTTCTCAAAATCCATGCTGGTGCTGGGCATGCTGTTCCTGTACCTGCCGATGGTGGTGTTGATCGTTTACTCGTTCAACGCCTCGCGGCTGGTCTCGGTGTGGGCCGGCTTTTCCACCAAGTGGTACGGCGCGCTGTTCGCTAATGAGCAGATTCTGTCTGCCGTGTGGATGAGCCTGCGCATCGCCTTCTATTCCGCCAGCATGGCGGTGTGCCTGGGTACCTTGTGTGCCTTTGTGATTACCCGGTTCAAGAAGATGCGCGGGCGTACGCTGCTGTCGAGCATGATCACGGCGCCGCTGGTGATGCCAGAGGTGATCACCGGTTTGTCGCTGTTGCTGCTGTTTGTGCAGATGGCGCAGCTGATTGGCTGGCCGGTGGACCGTGGCATGGCGACGATCTGGATTGCTCACACGACCTTCTGCAGTGCCTATGTGGCGGTGGTGGTGAGTGCGCGCTTGCGGGAGGTGGATTTGTCCATTGAGGAAGCGGCCATGGATCTGGGCTGTACGCCGCTGAAAACTTTCTTTGTAATCACGCTGCCGGTGATTGCGCCGGCGTTGGTGTCAGGCTGGTTGCTGGCGTTTACTTTGTCGCTGGATGATCTGGTGATTGCGAGCTTTGTGTCCGGGCCGGGGGCGACGACGTTGCCGATGGTTGTGTTCTCGTCTGTGCGGATGGGGGTGTCGCCGGAGATTAATGCGTTGGCTACTTTGATTATTGCGGCGGTTTCGGTGATTGCCTTCATCGCCTGGTTCTGGATGCGGCGGGCGGAGAAGCGGCGATTGCGGCCTCGGTGAGTGGCTGGCTCGGGGTCGGGCTTGGGCTCCTATCCGTTTGGTTGTGGGGGCGGGGTTATGCTTGGGTTCCTATCCGTTAAGTTGTGGGGGCGGGCTGGGAGGTGGGGTGTGTTTTTCTTCTGGAAAAAACAACTCGCTTCGCTCAGACATCTTTTTTCCTGCCAGAAAAACACACCCCACCTCCCGCCGGCTTAACTTTATGGGAACCTCTCCCCCTCTCCCACTGGCTTTACTTCGTTCGCCTCCATGGCTTGTGTGCGGTATAGGTTCTGCAGGTTAAGGCACATCTTCTGATTTGAGGATGTGAGTCAGGCCGTTGCATTCCACCATGGGGTCGTCGCAGTTCACTACGATGTCGGACTTTGCGATGACGTAGGCTTTGCCGGTTATGTTGTTTTTGACCACCTGGTATTTCCCTGCCTTTTCCACTTCGGTGAATTCTCCGATGAAGCCGGTTTCCCTCAGGGATATGGTTTCGAGTTTGTCGCCGGGTTTGATTTGGCCCTCGTGGTTCATTAACGCCAGTCTTGCTGAGGTTCCGGTGCCGGTGGTGCTTCGGCAGATGACGCCGGGGTGGACGTAGGTTGCTGAGCGTGAGCGGTAGTAGCCTTCGGCTATTTGTTCTACCGGGCCCATGAAGTGGAGGAACGGGAGGGGGCCTACGTCGCCCAGGGTGTAGTGGGAAAAGCCCCGTTCGGCCTGGATGGCTTCGACGATGGCGTGGGCGGTTTGGGCCAGCTGGCGTTCTTCGTCCAGGGTGAGGTCGAAGCCGAGGGATTTTGCGTCTACCAGGGCGTAGAAGCCGCCGCTGTAGGCGACGCTGTAGTTGACCTTGCCGATGCCGGGTACGTTGATGCTGGCGTTGTGGGTGTGGATGTAGCTGGGCAGGCCTTCGCAGGTGATGGCTTCTACTACGCCGTTGTGCACGGTGGCTTCTATGTTTACCAGGCCGGCTGGGGATTCGAGTTTGAAGTGTTGTTTGCCTTCCTGTTTCCGGACTATGCCGGTTTCCAGAACTGCCGTTGCCGTGCAGATGGTGTTGGAGCCGGAGTAGATGGGGTAGCCCATGACTTCCATGATGATGTAACCGGCGGCGGCTTCGGGGTTGGTGGCGGGTACCAGCAGGTCTACGGACATTTCGGGGATGCCGTAGGGTTCTTCCAGCAGCAACCGCCGCAGGCCGTCGGCGTCGTCGCGCAGGTATTCCATCTGGGCCCTTACCGTATCTCCCGGCAAGTCGATGATGCCGCCGGTGACGATTCGGCTGACGTCACCGCCGGCATGGGCATCCATCAATTGAATGGTGAGTTCAGGTTTCATCCGCCCGCCTCCACGGCGAAGGGTTGTCCGTGTTCCAGCCACTGAGCATCCGGGACAATGACGATCTTGCCCAGGTAGTTGCTGCCACGGTTCACGAAATACTCTTCGGCTTTGTGCAGGTCAGACAGCTTGAACGCGCCGTGCAGGACGGGTTTCAGCTGGCCATCGCGTATCCAGGTCATCAGCTGGTTTGCTTCTTCCCGGGTGCCGTGAGACACGCCGAAGATCTGCACCTGGTACAGGTAGATTCGGGTCCACAGGATTTCGCTGATGTTGCCGCCGCTGGCGCCGGCGATGCTCAGGCGCGGGTAGGTGCTGCGGGTGTTCATGTCGAAGATCATGGCGTCAATGAACTTGTCAGTCATTTCGCCGCCTACCAGGTCCATCACCGCATCCAGGGGTTTGCCGTCCGTTTCCTTCTTCACTCTGTCTACGAAGGAGTCCATGTTGCTGCGATCCAGCACCGCTTCGGCGCCAAGGTCGAGCAGTGCGTTCACTTTGTCTTGCTGGCTCAATGCGTAGGGAATGGCACCGATGATTCGGCAAAGCTGGATCAAGGCTGTGCCCACGCCACCGCTGGCACCGGTCACCAGCACCCGCTCGCCTGCCTGCACCCTGGCAGAGGTGAGCATGTGGTAGGCAGTCTGGTAGGAACACATGCCCATGGCTGCCAGCTCGGCATCCGCCAGTTCCGGATTCGGGATATGGTGAAACTGGTCAGACGGCAGGGCGACGTATTCGGCGTAGCCGCCATCGGCGCCATGGCCGTAATAGTCCGGTGTGAGATTGATGTCGGTGCGGTCGGTGGCGTAGATGTTGAAGTCCAGCAGGCCGCGCTCCCCGATACGTTGTTCGCTGACGCACTCACCCACGGCGACAACGCGGCCTACGATGTCGGCGCCTTGTATGCGCGGGAAGGTCAGCGTGGGTTTGCCGCCCATCTGGAATGAGGTCATTTCGCCCTTTTTGGTGGGGTACAGGCCTTCACGGGCTTTGCGGTCGGTGTTGTTCTTGGCGGTGGCGGTTACTTGGACCAGAATCTGGCCTGCTGCTGGTCTGGGCACCGGAACATCCTGGTATTCAAGCTTTTCCAGGCCGCCATGGCCGGTGAGGACCATGGCTTTCATGGTGGGCGGGATGAGGGGCATTGAATTCTTCCTGCTGTGGTGAATTCTTTGATGCACTGAGCATAGGAAAGATCTGGCTTTGTGTCAGGGGATTTGCCTTGGGTCCGTATCCGTTTGGTTTTGGGGGCAGGCTGGGAGGTGGGGGGGTGTTTTTCTTCTGGAAAAAATAACTCGCTTCGCTCAGACATCTTTTTTCCTGCCAGAAAAACACCCCCCCCACCTCCCGCCGGCAGAACCTTATTGGAGAGGAAGCTCAGTTCGTGATCGAGCGTTGTGTTTTAGACGGCTTATCGAGCAATTACTCTGTACACCGGACGCAGTCTCGGGATTTGTTTTAGGATCACCTGGATTACGGTCATCAGGGGGACGGCCAGCAGTACGCCTACCGGGCCCCAGAGCCAGCCCCAGAAGAAGATGGATACGAAGATGATGACGGGGTTGATGGCCATGCGGAATCCGTGGATCCAGGGTTCCAGGAAGAAGCCGACGATGGTGGTGAGCAGGATGAAGCTTAGCGGTGCCAGTGCCATCATCCAGACGGTGTCCAGGGTTAGTGCCGACACTAGCGCCAGTAGCGCGATGGTGAGCATGTTGCCGAGGTAGGGTATAAACCGGGCAAGGCCGGCGATCAGGCCCCATACGGCAGGGTCCGGCAGGCCGATGGCCCAGCAAGTGAGCCCGGTGATCAGCCCTACCGAGAGGTTGCTCAGGCCTAACACTGCCAGGTATTGGGCGATCTGGTGTTGGGAGTCGTGGGTAATTCTGAGCACGGTTTTGCGCTGAGATCTGGGAATTTGCCGCACGAAGTTGCGGATCAACCTGTCGCCGCTGACCAGCAGAAAGTAAGTCAGCGCCAACGCCAGCGCCAGGCCGGCCAGGCCGTTGCGGGCTTTTGTCATCAGCTGGCTGCGCCAGGAATCAGTCTGCAGCACCACGGTTGTCGGTTTTTCACTACCGTCCTCAGACGACAGACCCTCTACCGACTTCTCCACCTGTTCCGCAGAACGGGTGACTTTGTCCAGTTGCCGCATAATCTCACTATCGCCCACCAACAGGCGCGACAAACCTTGCGGGGCGCGCTCAGCCCATTCCAGCGCCGGTGCCGTTACAGCAACCCCCAAACCGACAATACCCGCCAGCACCACAAGCACCAGTACAAGCGAGCTCACCACCCGCGGAACATGCCATTTCAACCTGGCTTTTTTCACCAGGGGCGACAACAACAAGCTGGTGAGCACGGCGAGAATGATCGGCAGGACAATCTGGTGGGCCAGGTACAGGGTGTACAGAATACCCAGCGTGAACAGGCCGTAGATGGGAGTGGACAACTCAGCAAGCGCTGACGCTTTTTTGTCTTCCGGAGGAGCGGTCTGGTCGGGCTTCTGGTCTTCCATGTGCAAGTCTGGCCTGATGAGTGTTTACACAGAAGCCTGCGCTTCCGCAAAGACACCAGTGTAGCGTTTCGAACAAGTGGCTGCATTATCAGGGCATTACAAACGCCACGGCGCTGAACCATCAGCCACGCGGCTCGTATAGTTAACAAATGCCACCGGATAACCAGAACCTGCATGAACCCAAAATACGACACATTGTTCTACGACGGCAGCTGCCCGCTCTGCGCAAAGGAAATCCGCACCCTGCGCAGACTGCAGCGTGGGCAACTCATCTTCGCAGACATTCACGAGCAACCGGAAGGCAGCCCCCAACTGCCCTCCCATGAAGACCTCCTCCGCCGCCTGCATTTGATGACCTGGACCGGCGAATGGGTAACCGGGCTGCACGCCAACGTGCGGGCCTGGAGCCATGCGCCGTTTGGGTGGCTGTTCAAACCGCTGTTGTGGCCGGTGATCTATCCCATTGCCAGGCGGGTTTATGAGAGCTGGGCTGACCGGCGGTATGAGCGGAAGTATGTTTGTGCTTTGGGGGTAAAGAAAACGTAGGTCGGTAAAGGTACGATTCCTCGAATTTGGGAAATCAGTCACCCATTCTTTTTTTCTGGCAGGCGATAGCTGGTATTATCGCTGCCAACATGGATTGTAAACCGCTGCAAGGAGCACAAATGCGCAATCTGCTCTCACCGTCCGTTATCGTTGCTTTGTTCGCTGGTTGTACTTCGGTTACCAGTGAGAGGCTCAACAATGCTCAGATTGAAGCCATTCACGACCGCGTTGAAGAACGCCACCCAAACCTTTCTTCCTCTCAACAAACCGCAATTACAGAACTGGTTGTACGGGCTGTAGACAATATGGTTTTTGTGGAAGGTGGAAGCTTCATGATGGGGGAGTTTGGGGTGCCCTGTGAGCCTGGATCCACGGAACTCTGCAACGCCGATTTCTCGCCAGACAACGATTATGCCCACAAGGTAACCTTAGACGACTACTATCTGTCCAAGTTCGAAACTACGCTTAGTGACTTTGACTTGTATCGCGAAATTATGGGCAGAACGCCTTACGCACCAGAGTTAAGGGCGAGAGAGGATCGACAGCACTTGTTTCAGCTGGATCTCCCGGCATGGACAAAAACTTGGCAAGAAGCCAAGGACTATTGTGTCTGGCTGGGTGAACTGGCGAACAGACCGTTCAATCTACCCTCGGAAGCGCAATGGGAGTTCGCGGCCAGAAACCGTGGAAAGAACGTGCTCTATGCCACGAATAATGGTGAGTACACACCAGGGGTAAATACTCCGCCCGACGATGGTCCAGCTAAAATGCGCCCGGTCGACAGCTTTCCCCCCAACCCTCTAGGCATCCACAACCTGACGTCCAACAGTGCGGAGTGGACGCTAGACTGGTACTCCGAGACTTACTATCAAGAAAGTCCGGAAATGAACCCGACCGGTCCCTCAACCGGAGAGACAAAAGTTATTCGCTCAGGAGGTTACAGAACTGCCAGTCCCAATAAGACCACCATACTGAGGGACCATGTAAATCCTGTAGAAGAGCACTATTACGAATCTTTGGGTTTCCGTTGCGGTCAAACTCACACAAGATGACTTGTATGAGTTTGATTAAGCATATCTAAACGAGCTACCAGTCTATTGATTTTCTGGTTGATAGGTATTGGAGACCAAGCCAGTTTCAATGATTGCCTGGTCGGTTTTATAGCCAAATCTGAAAGAATCCAGTTTTGAAATTGCGACAACTGACTATCGGTGCTTCCATCATCCAGAATGGCAGTCAATTTTCTCAAACTATCCATGGGGTCGACTTTTTCACCACCCTCAGACATGTGCTCAAGCGTTTCGAAAAATTTTCGCCATGTCCGGATCTGCGAGACCAGAATAAGAAGGGCTGTTTCCTGTTTTTCTTCCCAGCTATCAATAAACGTCTCACACAGAGTCGACATCATCATACCCAGAGTTTCAGGGGGTAATTGATGATAAGGCAATCCATTAAACGCTAGGTCCTCAAGTTTTTCCTTACCTTTTGCCCCGTCTATGATGTTGTTGGCCAGCGATTCTGCAGCAACTTTTCTCTCCGATCTCGCCGCCCAAATGCGATTAAACACATAAGCCGGGCTACTCAACAGCTCAATCAAATCTGTGGCACTTTCAGAGAAGGAAAGGTAAAGCGATCGCGCCCATTGATGGAACAGCTCCGCTTGTATATTGGACAGGTATTGATAGTCCACTTCCGATAACACTTCAAAAATAGTCTTAGCGAGGTTCCACACCTTATCGGCGCCGATTTCACAGCCAAAAGAACCACTGGCGCCTGGCCCAAAGACTAATCGACCTTTACAGACAAAATAGATCTTATCCGCCAAGAAACGAAGCTCAAAATCAAACCCCGCGCCGGCTCCGACTGCGAGCGTCCCGCCGATAGAGATATTGAACAAGTCTTGCCAATCTGCGTTCTTTCGATATTGCTCCTCGGGATGAACCCAGCTGAACTTGCCTGCTATCGCACCTCCAGCTTCAGCACCGGCAAAAGCGTCACCCGTGACGGCCAATCCTGCATTCGGACTTGCTTCGACCTTTTTGTTTTCCGACAACAGAAACGAGGCCGCTCCGGAAGATAACCTCACATTGGCTTCACCACTGGCTCGACCACCAGCAAAACAATTCAGGGTAATGTCACCGGAAAAACGGAAAGCACCAAACGCCAGATCAGCTAACTCGCCGCTACGATTACGATACGTAAACCGACAATCCCACCCGGCTTCATTCGGGACAAACACCTCCGCCAGCTTTGCCTCGGCTTCAATCAATGCCAGTGACGCGCTGGCCTTGGTCCCGATATCGATTTCCCCTTCACTGAGGTTAAAAGCATTAACGCCGGCACTGGCTTGCATGGCGAAACGCATCAAGTGGGCCTCTGCGCTTACCTGGAAGTTATTCTCAATCGGACAATCGTGTTCGCCAACCGGCTTCCAGGTCAGTTTCGAGTGTTCCTCCCCCAACAAATAGAAATCATCACTGGCCTCAGCAAACTTCACCTCAATATTACCCAATGGGCTTTTTGCAGCGTCTGCTGCTATGCCATCGCGGATCTGGCCAAACAGTGCCTTTGCGGTGCCGGTTCGATCTCGCAGCATGTTGGATATTGACTTTGTTTTACGCACATAGCGAATAGACCCGTATTCGGTTACCAACCGCCGGTAAGCTTCACGGCGAATGTAATGCCAGCGACCAGGTCGACTGAAAACCATCACTTCGACGATTCCGATTTTCCGTTTGGTTCTTCGCTGGGAAACAAAGCCCCGCTCTTTACTGTTGCTGCGGGAAGTCAGAAATTCATTTGATGAGATGCCTGTTCCTTTTACACCGGTGGAGGCACTTCCTTTTTCCAGCTTCGTCACGAGTTTATTGCGCTCTTCCCGCAGCATCGCTAGTCGCTTTTCCTTTGCGGCACTCTCAATACTTTCTCGTTTCCCTGCATCCGGTCGGGCAAAGGTCAGGTAATAGTCCGGATCATAGTCGTTATACCATTGAATTTGTTCATCAATAGCGGCGATCTGTGACTGAATTGTTGACGCCTTGGTAACGTTTTCATCTTCACTCGCCTCAGGCTCAGGCTCAGGCTCAATTACCCCCATCTCTGCAGCTTTGTCCATCCAGCGGCGTTTAGGGCTTATTTCACCAGATTCAGGATCATGCACAGCGTCCTGAGCACTTTTGAATTCAGCCATCAGTGCGTCAACTTCATCAATTTCCTTCAGCAGAAAATCAGCCGCATTCTGCGGCAGTGCAACGCACCATTGGTCATCACCGGCTCCGGTAACATGTATGATTTCAGTGTAATCATCTGTGCACTCAGTACACGAGGCCTGCCCTTTCGCTTCACTACCAGTTGAACGGGGAGCTCTTAGAACATCAGTTTTTTGAGAACTCTGGCCCATTTCATTTGCCGGAATTATCAACTCCCAACCAACCTGGATATGGTCTTTGCTCGTGACTTTCGGGTTGACGGACTGAAGTCTTCTGACAGTTGTCTGATAGTGGTTGGCGATGGCCGAGAGTGTATCCCCGGCCTGAACTTTATGAGTTGTTTGCATGAGTTTTCTCCGACATGCTTTCCATAGCAATCAGGCGGTCTCTTGGCGAGAGATCGTCTCGGGATAACACTTCCTGATACGGTTCAGAATGATGAAAATCTGCACCCAAGCGGAGCGCCAACCTCAGCCAGCGCTCAAGAGAGTCAGCACTCAAAAAACCAGCTTTCTGGGCTTCTTCGAAGCAGTTAAACACCCATACTGCGGGTCGCTTCGTGTGGCCTAACGCCTCATCGTAATAAGTGGCATACCCGATTGCTTCACCCGCCAGCCAATACCGCTCCGAATTCTTGAGCTCTGTGGCGGACACCACTACCTGGCCGGAATCACACAGTGCATCAGCGGGTTGATTACACCCCGGGCTTTCACGCCAGACATGGCCGTCATGCCAGTACCATTGGTGCCCCACAGCGAGAAAGTTCTGGCGGCTTTGTTTGCTCAAAACACACAACAGCGGAGCAAACATACGCGGCTCATAGAACCTTAGTAATTGCTGCTTCGCCGGCAGAGACTCAAAGACCCAACGTGTCAGGTGCTGACGAAGTTCTTCCGCGGAATAGCCTGAGGTAATCAAGATACCCATAGAAGATGATTCCAGCTGCAATCGCAGCTGTGTGCGAAAACCAGGTGCATCTCTCAAGTCAATAAGAATGGGACCACTTGCCCAGTCAGGCTGCCAGCTTGTTCCCTCAAACAGACTCCACCATTCGATACGTTCACTCACCGTGCCAGAGTAGAGCTGTTCAAGGAGCGTCTCTTCGCTAGCCAAGTCCAGGATGGCAAAATCGTAGTTTTCCGGTGCAGTTGTTCTTGGGGCTATCAGCTCAAGTGTGCTGATGTAGTTTGCAGCGTCCATGCTCATCAAACTCGCAGTTGGTTACTGACAACGCTCCTTCACGAGCGGCTTGTTTAAGCAATGGGGCGCGAAGTTTTGCTCCAGACGCACTCAAGCGCTGAGAGGCCAATGCCAGCTCGGCATGCTCAACTTCCGGCGAGTCATGTTCAGCAACTAACGCTGGCTTGGCCGGAGTCTGCGTCCCAACTCCACTCCCACTCCCAGCCCCACCCCCGGAGTTCATCCGCACCAAAGGCCCAGACACCGTCACCCCACTCGGATCCACCTTCACAAAGCTGCCACCCGCTTTCAGCGTTACCTCGGCTCCGGCTTCAATCACTATTTTCATACCGGCCTTGTGGTGAATCTCCGTACCGGCTTCCACCAGCTGGTTCTTGCCCTGCTTGCTGTGGTGGCTTCCGTTAACGGTGAGGCTGTAGTCGGCGCCGATGCTTTCCCGTCGTTCGCCTTCGGTGGTGTGGTGGCTATTGCCTTTGGTGTGGCTGAAGCGGTTGTTTTCCACCGTCAGGTGGCTGTCGTTCTTGATGACTTCGGTGCGGTTGTGTTCGGTCAGCAGGTCCAGGTCTTTCTGGGCATGGACGTAGATTTGCTCCTGATCAGCTTCGTCTTCAAAGCGCAGTTCGTTGCTGCCTTCACCCTTGTGGGTTTTGGTTTTCAGGGTGGTTCTTGTTTTGTGTTCCGGCAGTGCGTACGGCGGCGTGTTGGTCGCGTGGTAGGTTCTTCCGGTGATGATGGGCTGGTCCGGGTCGCCGTCCAGGAAGCTGACAATCACTTCGTGGCCGATTCGTGGCAGGGCCATAAAGCCGTATTGGCCACCGGCCCAACCCTGGGCCACGCGTAACCAGGCGCTGCTGTGTTCATCATTTTTTGAGTAGCGGTCCCATGGAAACCGGACTTTGACGCGACCGTACTGGTCGCAGTGGATTTCTTCCCCTTCCGGGCCGGTGACGATGGCCATCTGGGGGCCGTCCATCACGGGCTTGTGGTTGCACACTGGCCGCCACGTTTTGTCGGCCGGGATGGCGGTGAAGTCGTTGTGGTAACTGGTGGGTTCGCTGCCACCTTCTTCTTCCAGGGCCTGGGGCTGTTTGCCGGTGTGGGTGATGGCGGTGAGTAGCCATTCCCGGTTCAGGTTTTGGCTGTCGTGTTCCTGCAGTTCTACCTTTGCACCGGGAGCGAAGTCCGGTCGGTTGCTTTTGCCCTTGGCAAGGGAGGCATCGTTTCTCAGGGCGTCCAGTCTGGCCTGGGTGAACGGCTGGCCGCTGGCGTCGGCTTTGTAGCGGCCGGGGTAGTCGTAGTGTTGATAATCTTCTCTGTGATTCACACCGCCAGCGCTGTGTTCGTGCATCAGGGCATAGGCCGGGTTCTTGAAGGTATAGTCCTTCATCGCCACGGAGGACACACGCACCCGCTCTTCATAGGCAAAGCTGAATACGCAGGCTTGTTGGGTGCTACCGCCGGCTTTGGTGTTGCAGGTCACAGGTTCCAGTTTCGGGGCATCGCCGTGGTGGTCGGCAATGATTAACGCTGGTTGCTCGTCGCCATCCACGGCGCCGTGCTGGTACCGATAGTGCCAGCCTTCTTCGGCGGCCAGCCTTTCCAGGAACTGCAGGTCGCTTTCCCGGTGCTGAACGCAGTATTCCCGTTCGGCCGGCGGGCGCTTAAGATCAAACACCGAATCCACAATGCCCCGCTCTTCCAGCAAGGTTCGCACAATGGCATCCGTGGCCTGGGCCTGAAAGATACGGCTGTTGTGCATCAGGCCCAGACGCCATAACGGCGGCTGGATGACCACTTCATAGCGGGTGCGGCGGTGGCCAGTGTTGCCACGCACGAACTCATTCACCACACCGGTGAAACGGCGCAGAGGTTGACCATCCTGCCAAACCACCAGGTCTACCGGTTGTTCCAATACATCGGCGGCGGCTACATCCGGGTCGGTACTGACCAGCTGCAAGCGACCATGAAACAAGGAAGACAGCTGTTCGGTCAGCGCAAAGCCAACTACCGAAAAGTGTTCAGAGGGGAATTCGCCTACACGGGCGGTGAACTGCAATCCGCTTGCCTGGGGCATGACTTCGGTCCCTGAAGTTTAAATGGTTATAACAAACTCATCCTGAGCAGCGCCGATTATAACCACCCGGCACGGCATTACAAACAACCCGGTCACAAACCGGCTTGGTCAATCAGTCACTGTGCAGCAACAAGGCATAGCGGGTACTGCGTCCGCCCCCGGCTAACTGAAAAATACAACCTTTCTCCACTAAGTCCGTCAAATCCCGCGTAGCCGTCGCCTTGCTGACCTTAGCCAGAGACTGGTACTTCCGGGCGTTGATGCCTTCCCCAAATTCCTCGCCGGCAGAATCAAGCAACCGAGGAGCGCAGAGCACCCTCATCCCACGTGAAACGCGGCCAGTCTTGTTCTTGTCAGATATACATGAGCCGAAAAAACCTGCCTATTCGGATCAGAACCTGAGCCGATTACAACCCATATTCGGCTCAGCGGCTACCTCAGCCCCGGCGGGTCAGACCCGCAGTACATTTCGTCATGCCAAATGTATCGGGGGTCTGACCCCCAACCAGAGGCATTGGTAAGGTTTCAGGGTAATCGTGCCGCTGAGGTCTTCGATGGGCTGGCCGGAGAGCAGGTCTGTCCATTGGTCTGTGCTGATCAGGTTGATGTCGCTGAGGGCCACTTGTTGCACTTCGGCGCTGATGTTGTGGATGCAGAAGATGGATTGTTCCCGGCGCAGGCTCTGGCGCCAGAAGCCGAACAGTTGCAGGCCCAAGTGCAGGGTGAACTGGGTGGCGTTGGGGTGGAAGGCGGGCTGGGCCCGGCGGATGGCAATCAGGCGTTTGAGTTCCCGGTACACCTTGCTGTGATGGCTGAGAGGATCGGCCAGCGTTGCTTCCAGGCTGTCCAGCTTCCACTGGCTACGGTTGATAGAACGCAGCCGGCCGGTATGTTCCACACGGTCGAGGTCGTTGCCGGTGGCCAGCAGGCTGTGAATATAGAAAGCCGGAATACCTTCCAGCGCCAGCATGATGGTGTGGGCACACAGAAAGCGCTGCAGCTGCCAGTGGTCTGCGCCACCCTCGGCAGTACCTTTCAGGGCATCCCACAGGGCAATGTTCAGCTCATAGGGCTGATCCCGGCCATCAGCCGTGCGCCGGTAAGACACCTTGCCCCCAAAAGATTCCAGGGTATTGATCAGCCGCTGCTTCTCGTCCTCGTCCAACAGCCCGTCGGTGGGGCGCATCCCTATGCCGTCATGGGAGGCGATAAAGTTCAGGTAGGTGGTGCCCATCTGCGCCGGCGGCATGCCCATCAGCCAGGTTTTCAAATGGCGGCAATTGCCGGTCACCAGGGTGTTGATCAGCAGGGGCGGCAATGAAAAGTTATAGATGGCATGGGCTTCGTTGGCGTTGCCGAAGTAGGTCAGGTTCTCCCGATTGGGCACGTTGGTTTCGGTGATCACCACGGCATCCGGCGTGTGATGCTCAATCAGCAGCCGCAGAATCTTAATCAGCTCGTGGGTCTGCTGCAGATGAATACAGGGCGTGCCCGGCTCTTTCCAGAGAAAGGCCACCGCATCCAGCCGGAAAATCTTCACGCCCCGCTCCAGGTAATAACGAATGATACCGGCGAATTCGATCAGCACCTCCGGGTTGGCGAAATTCAGGTCCACCTGGTCTTCGCTGAAGGTACACCACACATAGCGCTCGCCGTCCTCGGTCTGCACCGGATTCAGCAAGGGCGAGGTGCGGGGCCGCACCACCTGGCTCAGGTCGTCTTTGGGATTGGCTTCAACAAAGTAATCCTTGCCCGGCCCCACCCGCTTGCGAAAGTTCTCGAACCAGCGGCTGCGGGCCGACATGTGGTTGATCACCAGGTCCGCCATCAGTTTGTAATCCCGGGCGATGGCTTCGATATCTTCCCAGCTGCCGTGGGATTCGTTCACCGCCAGGTAATCCATCACCGCAAAGCCATCGTCTGAGCTATAGGGGAAGAACGGCAGAATGTGCACGGCCGTCACCGACTCCCGCAGGCAGTCGTCCAGAAACCGCTTCAGGGTCACCAGCGGTTTTTCATCCGGGCGCGGTACCGTGTCGGCGTAGGTGATCAGCACCACGTCCGCCTCGCTCCAGTTGTTCTGGTGCGCCAGCGGCGGCTCGGCTTCCGGGGCCAGACCCATGGCATCCAGCAACTGATCCGACAGAAACTCGCAATCCAGTGCCGGATAAACCACCTCCAGCATCGCCACCAGCCGGCTTTCCAGTGACTGGCTCATGGCCGAAACTCCTCGTTGTCCAGCTCCACCGCCTCCAGCAGCTGCTCGCGAATATCCGGAATGGCACTGGTCACCCGGTTCCAGCTGGGGATAAACGGCGTATCCATGGGGTTATCCAGAAAGTACGCCCCGGCGCGCATCACGTTCTGGGCGAACAGTTCCACCGCCTTTTCTTCTTTGTGGCGGTCAAAACTCAGTCCATTGATCATGGCGTCGTTCTGGTAGGTCTCGACAAAATCCAGGGCGATGCGGAAATAGCTCGCTTTGAGGGTGCGGAATTTCTCGTTGGAGAAAATCTCACCGTTGGTCGCCAGCTTGCGGAACAGCGCCTTGGCGATGTCCATGCTCATCTTCGACAGGCCCCGGCTGGCGTCTTCCGGCGACAATTCCTGATGCTTGTGGTCATACACATCCGCCACATCCACCTGGCACAGCCGGTTGGTGGCGTAGTTGCGCTTCATTTCCGACAACACGCCGATTTCCAGGCCCCAGTCGCTGGGGATGCGCAGGTCATTGATCACATCGGTGCGGAAAGAGAACTCACCCGCCAGCGGGTAGCGGTAGCTGTCCAGGTAATCCAGGAAATCGTTAGGCCCGCAGACTTTCTTCAGGGCGCGGATCAGCGGCGTCACCAGCAGCCGGCTGACCCGGCCATTCATCTTGCTGTCCGCCACCCGGGCGTAATAGCCCTTGCAGAACATGTAGTTAAAGCCCGGATTGGCGACCGGGTAGATCAGCCGCGCGAGCAGGTCCCGGGAATAGGTCAGAATGTCGCAATCGTGCAGCGCGACGGATTCGCTCACGCCGGACGCCAGCACATAGCCGAAGCAGTACCACACATTCCGGCCCTTGCCCATTTCTGTCGGCGCCAGATTTTGCTCCCGCAGTTTCAGGTCCAGCGCCCGCAGCCTCGGGCCGTCGTTCCACAACACCTTGAACGGTTGCGGCAGGTCCGAAAAGTACTCCAGCGCGTGCCGGTACTGGTCCTCATTGGCGCGATCCAGACCGATGACCACCTCGTCCAGGTACGGCACCCGGGTGAGCTCCTGCACAATATTCTGCAACGCCGGGCCTTCGAGTTCCGAATACAGGGATGGCAGCACCAGCGACATCGGCCGGGCTTTGCGAAAGCGCATCAGGTCGGCCTCGATGTCTTCCACCGGGCGGCGCACAAGGTTATGCAGGGTGGTAACAATGCCGTTCTGGTAAAAGTCGCCCATGGCGGCTCTCCTTTACTGGTAACCGTACTCCAGAAGCAGGTTGAGTACGCAGGCGTTCCAGCCCTCGGGGCCGGGTCTCAGGGAGCGCATGGCATGTCGGGTGGGCGAAAACTGCAGCTGTTCACTGTTCGCCCCGCTTATCACCACCGGGATATCTGCCTCCTCCAGCATGCGCTGGTCGTTCGGGCTGTCGCCCAGGGCGATGGTGATCACCGGCTCATTGCCGAAACACTCCTGATAACGACTCAGCAAAAACCGGGCCCCCTCTGCCTTATCGAAGGTTCCCATGACATGCCAGAAGCGCCCGCCCTGCACCAGTCGCAACCCCGCAAGCCCAAGCGCGGCGCGGAATTGCGCCAGTTCGGCGTCGGTTCCATCCCACAGCAAAGGCTCGGTAGCCAGGCGCTGTTTTGACCGGGCTGCCTCGCCTTCTTTCAGCCCCGTCAGCTGCGCCAGCTCCCGCGCCGACAGATCAGAAAAGCCCCGGAATCGTGCACCCTTCTCCCGCTGCACCAAAATCGTGCGCATCAGCTCGTTATGGGGAACACCAAAATGCACCACTTCATCGTTCGGGTTGTTCAGACATCCCGCCGGAATCACCACAGCGGCCCCGTTCTCGGCAATAAACGGCGCCCTCAGGCCCATCGCCCGCTGCAACTCCCGCATCTCCGCCGCTGTCTTGCTGGAATTCAGCACCAGCGGAATCCCGTTAGCCGCCAGCCGCTCCATCGCCGGCAATGCCGCCCGCCAGCTATAGCTGTGGTGGTCCAGCAAAGTGCCATCCAGATCGGTAAAAACCACCAGCCGTGGTTGCATTCGCCACCTCCACTCTGCACTCTGAGGGGGTCAGACCCCCGATACATTTCATGGCACCAAATGTACTGGGGGTCTGACCCCGTTTCAGAGACCGATTCAAAAACCAGGCCAATCCATGACCAACGAAACCTTCAAAGTTGAACACCGCTACCTGGACCTGCCGGACAGCTTCTACAGCCGGGTGAAGCCCACGCCGCTTTCGCAGCCAAAGATGGTGTGCTTTAACCACAAGCTTGCGGCGCAGCTGGGGTTTCATGTTCAGGATGAGAACGACTGGGCACAAGTAGGCGCCGGGGCGGAATTACTGGGAGGGATGGACCCGGTGGCGATGAAATACACCGGCCATCAGTTCGGCATGTACAACCCGGAGCTTGGGGATGGCCGGGGGTTATTGCTGTGGGAAACCGTGGCGCCGGATGGCACCCGGTGGGATTGGCACCTGAAAGGCGCGGGCACTACGCCCTATTCGCGGTTTGGTGATGGCCGCGCGGTGTTGCGCTCCACCATCCGTGAATACCTGTGTTCGGAAGCCATGCACGGGCTGGGCATTCCAACCACCCGGGCGCTGTTTATGATCAGCGCGAAAGACCCGGTTCGGCGTGAATCCATCGAAACCGCCGCCGCGCTTATGCGCGTCGCCAAAAGCCACATCCGCTTCGGCCACTTTGAATTCGCCGCTTACCATGACGGCCCGGAGGCCGTGAAAACCCTGCTTGAGCATGTGATTTCGCTGCACTTCCCTCACCTGATCGAGCTGCCGGAGCCACAACGCCACGCCCGCTGGTTTACCGAGGTAGTGGAACGCACCGCCCGGCTGATTGCAGACTGGCAGGCGGTCGGCTTCTGCCACGGAGTGATGAACAGCGACAACATGTCCATCATCGGCGACACCTTCGACTACGGCCCCTACGCCTTCCTGGACGACTTCGACGCCGGCTTCGTCTGCAACCATTCCGACCACGAAGGCCGCTACGCCTACAACCGCCAACCCCAGATCGGCTTCACCAACTGCCACTACCTGGCCAACGCCCTGCTGCCAATCATGGAAGAAAACACCGTGCACGAATGCCTCGGCAGCTATGAAACCGCCTACAACCAGCGCTTCAAGCACAACATGCAGGCCAAGATCGGGCTGGAAGAAACCGACGACGCAGACATGGCCCTGATCATGGACACCTTCAGCATGCTGCACGAACACCGGGTAGACTACACCCTCTTCTTCCGCGGCATCTCAAACCTGCACCGCCATGGCAACGCCCCGGTGCGTGACCTTTTTGCAGACAGAAGCGTGGCAGACGAATGGCTGGAGCGCTACGAAGCCCGCCTGCAAAAAGAAACCCGCGCCCACGACGAACGGGAATACGCCATGCGCCAGGTAAACCCCAAATACATCCTGCGCAACTACCTGGCCCAGCAAGTCATCATGGAAGCCCAGAACGGCAACTACGCCCCCATGAAAGAACTAATCAAAGTGCTGGAAAACCCCTTCGACGAACAACCCGAACACGAACACTACGCCGCCCTCCCCCCAGACTGGGGCAAACACCTGAACATCAGCTGCTCGTCGTAAGGTGTCAGAGCCACTCGCGCAGGGGTCAGACCCGATCGCGTAGGGGTCAGACCCGCTCGCGTCTTTGGGCCTTAGGGCCGCGAGAGGGTCTGACCCCGTTGCCTAAGCCCACTCCCAAGTCAGCTTTTAACCGGCGCCAACGCATCCAATCTCCGACCATGCCGCATAATATAAAGCACCAACAAAATAGCCGGCACCCCCATCACCCCGGCCACCAGGAAGAACTGCGCATACCCGAAATCCGCCACCACAATCCCTGAAAACCCGCCAAGAAACTTCCCGGGCAAGGTCATCAACGAACTGAACAGCGCATACTGGGTCGCGGTAAACGAAGCACTGGTCATACTGGAAAGCCAGGCAATCAGCGCCACATTAGCAATCCCTCCACTCAGGTTATCGGCACTCACCACCAGCGCCAGCAGCTTGATATCCGGCGGGTACTGGGCCAGCACCACAAACAGCAGGTTGGTGGCCGCGGTCATAATCGCCCCGGCCAGCAGAATCCGGCGCACGCCGTAGCGCACCACCAGCACCCCGCCAACCATCGAGCCGAGAATGGTCATAAAGAAGCCGAACACCTTGGTCACATCGGCCACCTGGGTTTTGCTGAACCCCATAAAATCCAGGTAGAAAGGATTGGCCATCACACCCATGGCGATATCGGAAATGCGGTACACCGCCACCAGCACCAGAATCACAATAGCCAGTTCTTTATAGCGGCGGAAGAAGTCCACAAAGGGCCCGGCCACGGCGGCGTAGAACCAGCCCGCCAGCTTCGCCAACCGGGGCGGAAGGTGCCCACGGCGCGCGGCCTCTTCCCGAACCTTGTCCGCAATGTCTTCGGCCGCAGCAAAGTGGTTCACCTCAGGCTCCCGGGCCACCAGCACCGTCAGCACACCCACACCCACCAGCGCTGCCATCACCTGGTAAGACACCTGCCAGGACCAGAACTCCGCCAGGTATAAAGCCCCGGCACCGGCCACCAGCAAGGCCAGCCGATACCCGAAAATATAGGTCGCCGCCAGCGCCGCCTGCAGCCGCTCTTCCGCGATTTCAATACGGTAGGCATCAATGGCCACATCCTGCGTGGCCGAGGAGAACGCCACCAGCAACCCGCACAGGGCGAGGGTTTCCGGGGCAGAAAGGGGGTCCACCGCCGCCATCAGGTACAGGCCGGTGGCAATGCCCGCCTGGGCCAGCAAAATCCAGCTCCGGCGCTTGCCGAACAGCCGGTTCAGCACCGGCAGCTTCAGCCGGTCCACCACCGGGGCCCAGAATACCTTGATGGAATAGGTAATACCCAGCCAGCTGAAAAAGCCGATGGTTGCGGTTTCCACCCCTACATCCGCCAGCCGCGCATTCAGGGTGGAAAACACCAGCAAAAACGGCAGCCCCGCGGAAAACCCCAGAAACAGCATGGCAATCACCTGCCAGCGGGTGTAGGTGTACAGGGCGTCTTTCAGAAGGGCAAGGCGGGTGCCGGGTACGATAGTGAAATCTCCGGATCAGTCGCGGAAGTTATTGAATTGCAGCGGGATATCCAGTTCCGCTTCGCGCAGCATGGCAATGGCTTCCTGCAGGTCGTCCCGCTTCTTGCCGGTTACCCGCACCTTGTCACCCTGAATACTGGCCTGCACCTTCATCTTCTGGTCTTTGATCATCTTCACGATCTTCTTGGCCATATCGGTTTCGATACCCTGCTTCAGGGCAAAGTGCTGCTTCACCAGCTTGCCGGCCTTGCTCTCGCCGTCTTCCGCCAGGGCCCGGGCATCGATATTGCGCTTGGCGAAGGCCATCCGCAGCAGATCAATCAGCTGCTCCAGCTGGAATTCCTGCTCGGCGCTCACGGTAATCCGCTTGTCTTCCAGCTCAATATTCGCATCTACATTCTTGAAGTCCCAACGGTTGCCCAGATCACGCTTGGCCTGGTCCACCGCGTTGGTTACTTCGTGCATTTCAATTTCGGAAACAATGTCAAAAGAAGGCATGGTCGTCATTCTCCAAAGGCAACACAGAGGTATACTGTGGCGACATGATTAACAGCGGCTGCGCCGGAACCGCCAAAGCATACCAAGAGCCAAGGCGAACCGCACCCGACAATGGACTGGTAAGAAGTAGATAAACAATGCCAAACCTGGACCTTCCCATCCTCGTAGTAGACGACGCCAAATTCAGCAGTATGGTGGTTGGCCGCACCTTGCGAAATGCCGGTTACCGCGACATACGCATCGCCAACAACGCCCCGGCGGCCCTGAAACTGATGGAAGAACGCCCGGTGAGCGTGCTGATTGCCGACTGGCTGATGCCCGAGATGGACGGCCTGGAACTCACAGACCAGGTGCGCCAGCTGGACGAACAAACCAACCACTACACCTACGTGATCCTGCTGACAGCCAGGGAAAGCGTGGAAGCCCTGTTGGTAGCCTTCGACCGGGGCGTGGATGACTTCATCTACAAGTCCGACATGACCAAGCAGCTGATCCCCCGCATCTTCGCTGCAGACCGCATGGCAGACCGCCAGAACACCCTGCTGCGGGCCAACGCCTTACTGGTGGAGAATAACCGGGAGCTGGAATCCAGCAACATCATCGACCTCGAAACCGGCCTGTGCAACGCCAAGTACGCCCGCCAGCGCCTGCAGAAAATCCTGCGCCATGCCGAATCCCGTGGCGGCGCCAGTGCCTACGTCATGTGCGGCATCCGTAACTGGCAAGACCTGAAGCGCAAGCACCCGCCCAGCGTCATGAGCGAACTGGCCATCGGCATCGCCCGCCGCCTGAACAGCCTGATCCGCCCCATCGACGCCCTGTGCCGCATTGGCGACAACCAGTTCGTGATTGTGTCTTACTTCCCGAATAGCGACCACTGCACACCCACCGCCTTCCGGCGCATCTTCGACGGCATCAACCACAAAGCCCTGAAAACCACCGCCGGTTACATTTCCGTAGAAGCCGGCATGGCCCTGTGCCGCGCCAGCGCTGAAGAAGGCACGCCGTCTGTACAGGATATGGAAAAAGCCTCGATACAAGGCCTTATAGACGCCTACGAAACCCGTCGCTTTGTGGAAATCACACCGGAAATTCGGGAAGGCGTATAAGAACTACACACCGTAACACTGCGACACAGATCACAAACAGACAGAGAGAACGGAAGGCCTTAATCTGACAGCGTGGAATGAAGCAGTATCCACCCATGGCGGAGGAGCCGTGCAGTACCTCCGCCGCCGTATGGGTACTCTCCCACAGGATTAACGAATTTTTCAGGCACTTTCGTTCTTTCCGAAGTATTTTCAAGCCAGCTCATATGAGCTGGCTTTTTTATTACTTAGAGCTTACGCCCCTTACCAGCAGCAATCCGCAACCGCAGTGCATTCAGCTTGATAAAGCCTTCCGCATCCTTCTGATCGTACGCACCCTGATCTTCCTCAAAGGTGGCGATCTTCTCGTCGAACAGGGAGTCTTCAGACTTCCGGCCAACAACGTCTACGTTACCCTTGTACAGCTTCAGGCGAACAGTACCATTCACGTATTCCTGGGTCTGGTCGATCAGCGCCTGCAAGGCTTCACGCTCAGGGGACCACCAGTAGCCGTTGTAGATCACCTCGGCATAGCGGGGCATCAGGCTGTCTTTCAGGTGGGCTACTTCACGGTCCAGGGTGATGGACTCGATGGCGCGGTGGGCACGCAGCATGATGGTGCCGCCCGGTGTTTCATAGCAGCCGCGGGACTTCATGCCCACGTAGCGGTTCTCAACAATGTCCAGGCGGCCAATACCGTTGGCACCAGCCAGCTTGTTCAGGGTTTCCAGAACCACGTGCGGCTTCATTTCCTGGCCATCAACGGCCACAATGTCGCCCTTCTTGTAGGTCAGCTCAACGTAGGTCGGCTTCTCTGGAGCGGCTTCCGGAGACACACTCCAGCGCCACATGTCTTCCTCGGCTTCCGCCCAAGGATCTTCCAGGTTCATGCCTTCGTAGGAAATGTGCAGCAGGTTGGCATCCATGGAGTACGGGCTCTTGCCCTTCTTCATTTCCACCGGAATGTTGCGCTCTTCGCAGTACTTCAGCAGCTTCTCGCGGGAGTTCAGATCCCACTCACGCCAGGGAGCAATCACCTTCACACCCGGCTTCAGCGCATAGGCGCCCAGCTCGAAACGCACCTGGTCGTTACCCTTACCGGTCGCGCCGTGGGAAATGGCATCGGCGCCGGTTTCATTGGCAATATCGATCAGACGCTTGGCAATCAGCGGGCGGGCAATGGATGTGCCCAGCAGGTACTCGCCTTCGTAGATGGTGTTGGCGCGGAACATCGGGAACACGTAATCGCGCACAAACTCTTCGCGCAGGTCCTCGATGTAGATTTCCTTAACGCCCAGCGCTTCCGCCTTGGCACGCGCCGGCTCAACTTCCTCGCCCTGGCCGATGTCGGCGGTGAAGGTCACCACCTCGCAACCGTAGGTGTCTTGCAGCCACCGAACAATAACGGAAGTATCCAGGCCACCGGAATAGGCCAGCACCACCTTTTTAATATCAGACATGCTTTGCTCCAGACTGAACAGAATGGATGTATTGAATAGAAGCGCCATATTGTACGGGATGGCCGGGGGAATGGCTATTGTATGGACTGCTCACCAGACGGATGCAAAGGGGTCGGGCCCTACGTGGCCCGACCCCACCCTTCTTTCTCGCCGATCACCTGAATACAACATGGAAGCGGACCGCCTCACATATACGGAATAATAGACTCGCCATAAAGGTGCAAATCTTCCAGAATCTGCCGATTCCGATCCGAAAGCTCCGGATCTGCAGCCAGCTTCTGCAACTCCAACCCATAAGCCTCCAGCGAGCGCCAGCCCTTTTTGGGGCTCATCAGCCGCTGGCTTCGGAACTGCTCCCAGCGTTCCATTTCCTCGCCATCGAGAGTATCCGGGTAGTTGCGGGCCCGGTAGCGGAACAGCATTTCCGGCAGGCGTTCGTCTTCGAAGCGGACCTCTTGTTCACCCAGCGTTTCCACCGGTTCGGAGATCAGCCAGTTCAGCTTCTCCCGATCGGTGTTGCTGATGAAGCCGCCAGCGTAGAGTTGCTCGTCCGGGTCGGTCAGGTCGCTGCCGTCGAACTGGTGGTCGAAGGCCTGGGCAATGCGGGCGGAAAGGCCCGGGGCGTTGCGGAGTTTGGCCAGATTGGCGCGCAGGACATCGCCGTCCAGCGCCAGCTCCGCCAGCCGTTCCTTGGATAAGGTAGACAGCATATTGGCCGGCGCCAGTACCGGGCATTTATTAACCTGCACCCCCTTGAGCGGGAACCGGCTGACGCCCTCCCCCAGTTCTGCCTGGGACGTAAACACCCGCTCACGGATCTGCTCCGGGCTGGCGTTGATCAGCTCGGCCGGGTCTTCCCGCAAGTCGTAGACAATCACCTGGTTTTTGTTGGTGGGATGTTCCGCCAGCGGAGCCACCAGCGCGCAGCAACCGCGAGTGGCCGGGTACTTGGCAGAAATGTGAAACACCGGCTTCAGCGTTGCGGTATCCAGCATCTGGCGGGCGGAATGCTTGTCTTTATGCTTCAGCACAAAGTCGAACAGCTTGGGCTGTTTTTCCTTGATCAGCTTGGCCACGGCAATGGTCGCCAGCACATCAGACATGGCATCGTGAGCCGCCTCATGGGCAATGCCGTTGGCCACCGTAAGCTCTTCCAGCCGGAAGCTGGGGCTGCCGTCTTCCTTCCTCGGCCAGTTGATGCCATCCGGGCGCAGAGCGTAAGTCAACCGCACCATGTCGATGATGTCCCAGCGGGAATTGCCGTTCTGCCATTCCCGGCCGTATGGATCACGCAGGTTGCGGTACAGGGTGTGGCGGGTCACCTCATCATCAAAGCGCAGGCTGTTATAGCCCACCGCACAGGTGCCAGGCTGACTGAACGCTTCATTGATCTGGGCAATGAACTCCGCTTCCGGATAGCCGTCTTGCAGCGCTTTTTGCGGGGTGATACCGGTAATCAGGCAGGCTTGAGGAGAAGGCAGGTAGTCATCCGCTGGCTTGCAGTAGATCACGAGCGGGTCTTCGATAATGTTCAGATCCGCATCCGTGCGCACACCGGCAAACTGGGAGGGGCGGTCGTGCACCGGGTCTACGCCGAAGGTTTCGTAGTCGTGCCAGTAGAAAGAGCGGATCAAGGGGGAGACTCCTGCTTACCAAATCAAAAGATGAAACAGGAGTTTAGCAAAATCAGAACAGGTTATGTCTGTCTTCTTGGTGGGTGCGCAGGCGGTCGATGCCTTCACCAGCCAGCTTGCTCATATCAACCGTCATGTTAACCGGCAAGTTGATGAACACGCCTTTGCCGACACTGATGGTATTGGCACCGTCCAGGCTCTGCCAATCCATGCCGTCACGCTGGAAACCAATGAAAAATGCGTCTGTGAAGGCGCTGTTGCCCTCGACGCCGGTGTCCTCTCCAACGATGACTGAGCGGAGATTGGTTAGAGGCGCGCAGAGAGTGGGCGCAGCACAGTTACCCCCCTCTGAAACCTTCAAGCCAACATGGGTCGCCCGGCGACTGGTCTCTTCCAGCCCAGCTCCTTCATATAAAGCCCCATCGTAGAGATTGTCGTCACCACCCCGTATTTTCAGCCCCGGAAGAGCCCCACTAAAACTCTCAGTATGAGAAGAAACCGACCCACGAGCCTCCGCAAACCCCATACGGAACCCCTTCAGGCCGGCAGAATCCTCGGCAAGTTCGATATAGGGCTTACGGGCCTCAAAAGGAATAGCCTCACCTTCGTTATAGGTAACGCCATTAAAGGTTTCGCCGTCGTTGCGGGCGATATGGCCAAGCGCGAGGTGTTGTGCGGAGAAGTCAGTGCCGCCATCAATCTGGCCGACCTGAATGTCGTCAATATTAACGCGGGTTTCAACATCAATACCCAGCGTCATTCGGGTGTAATCCACCCCATTGCCGGGAATATTTTCGATGTTCATAAAGGCCTGCCCGGTAACCTCCCCCATTCTGTTATCAGAAATAGGTTCAAGCTCCGCCTGGGCAACGGGCGAAATACCCAGCAGGAGCGTGGCAAGGGCAGCGCATCCATACGCTAACTTTGTCATAGTTCGTGTCTCTGAATTGTTTTAGTGAGCCGATTTCAACGCCCAGCTCAATGTCGCCCGTTTATTATGTTTTTATGGCGAACCTCAATCCTCACTATACTCAGACAAAGCAAATCAAAGAGTGAACAGCATCACATCCACTCATTACCCGAAGGTTAACTTACACCTTCCATGATGCCGTTCACACTCAGGCTAAAATCAGGCTTCCTGCCAGCTCTGAACCGCTTCCTTACCGTACTTGTCACGCCACTCGTTCAGAGTCTTGTGGTTGCCGCCACGGGTTTTAACCACTTCACCGGTGTGCGGGTTCTTGTAGGTTTTCAGGGGGCGCTTGGCACGGGTGCCTGCAGGCGCTTCAACTTTGCCGCCAGCGATGGTGGGATCAATCGCAGCCAGAATCTGCAGCACGTCTTTCGGAGACTTGTCGAACTGCTTCATCAAATCACGAACCTTGTTTTCAAACTCCAGCTCGGATTTCAAAGCCTGATCTTTTTCCAGCTTCTCCAGCTCTGCAGCCAGCTTTTCCATCAGCTGCTTCTTCTGGTAATAATCGTTAATTTTTGCCATGAAATTAAAACCTATTATCTGTGGGGTTTTAAACAAAGATCATAAAGACCATGTGTCGGCCGGAATAATAATAAACAAATAGGGATATGGCAAAGTTATTTGTTTAAAGACTCTTCATGATCTCTTGTGCACTTGCCTGATAAGTATTAACCATTACACCGCCACAGAAAGAAACAACCACCGAAAACCCCGAACCCGATATTCAGGAGAAAGATACCCCCTCATGGTTTTGGCCAGCTTTTTAAAAACGGGGTCAGACCCCCGGTACATTTGGCATGATGAAATGTACCGGGGGTCTGACCCCGCTATTGTTGGGAGCTTAGTCTGGCGTTAAAGCCTGAAATCCGCCTGCCCCAGCGGCAACACGCCTTTGAGATCACACAGCACACCGTTGTCGCCGGTGTAGCTCCGCAGTTCTTCGGCGCTCATGGCGGCGTATTCGTTGTGGGGAACGGCCAGGAATACGGCGTCGTATTTACCTTTCTCCGGGTTATCTACCAAGGTGATGCCATATTCGTGTTCGGCTTCGGCATTATCGGCCCAGCAGTCGGTTACATCGACTGAACAACCGAAATCACGCAGCTCTTCAACCACATCAATTACCCGGGTATTACGCAAATCCGGGCAGTTTTCCTTGAAGGTCAGGCCCATTACCAGCACGCGGGAATTGGCAATCGTCAGGCCGCGCTTGATCATAATCTTTACTAATTGCGCGGCGGCATAGGGGCCCATATTGTCGTTAACACGACGGCCGGCCAGGATAATATCCGGGTGATAACCAATCGCTTCGGCTTTATGGGTCAGGTAATACGGGTCTACACCAATACAATGGCCGCCCACCAGGCCGGGCTTGAACGGCAGGAAGTTCCACTTGGTGCCCGCAGCCGCCAGCACTTCGTGGGTATCAATACCCAGCCGCGCGAAAATCATCGACAGCTCGTTCATCAGGGCGATGTTCAGATCGCGCTGGGTGTTCTCAATCACCTTCGCCGCTTCCGCCACCTTGATGGAACTGGCCTTGTGGGTGCCGGCAGTGATAATGCCTGCATACAACTCATCCACCTCGTCCGCAATCTCCGGAGTGGAGCCGGATGTCACCTTCATAATGGTGGTCACCCGATGCTCCTTGTCGCCCGGGTTGATCCGCTCCGGGCTGTAGCCGGCGTAAAAATCCTTGTTGAACGTCAGGCCCGAAACCTTCTCCAGCACCGGCACACACACCTCTTCGGTCGCGCCCGGGTACACCGTGGATTCATAAATCACGATATCGCCGGCCTTCAGCACCTTGCCCACGCTCTCGCTGGCCTTCACCAGCGGCGTCAGGTCCGGGGTTTTGAACTCATCAATCGGGGTTGGGACGGTCACGATGTAAACCTGGCAATCGGCAATGCCTTCCAGAGAATCGGAGAACGACAACTTACTCGCCGCCCCCAGCTCCTCACGGGAAACCTCGCGGGTGAAATCCACGCCATCCTTCAGCTCGGCAATCCGGCCAGCATTGATATCGAAGCCCACCACCTCACGCTTCTCACCAAACGCCACCGCCAACGGCAGCCCCACATAGCCAAGGCCAACAACCGCGATCTTCTTCATCCATCCTCCAAACTGCCTTTGGGGGTCAGACCCCGGATACACACCGGATACCGGGCCAGCATCTGATCAATCACGCTCATCGCCAGCTCTCCAGCACCTGCCCCAGGAGCTCAATCAAGGCCACCTTGTGCCCGCCCCCCCGGTAAACACTCAAAACATCCATATCAACTTCCTCCAAACACTCCCTGTCTACTCTCAAATCCTCTTCCAGAAACGCTTCCATTGCCCCTGCTGAAAACAACCGGAGATTGCGTGTGAGTAAAAGCTTGTCACACAGCGCCTTGGTTGGCCCCGCAACCAGGCACCCGGCACCACCTTCAACACGCTCGATCCTCGCGCCAACATAGAGCAATTCAACGGGAACATGCTGATAAGAAAAGCTCCCAACCGGTGTTCGGTAACTTTTAGCACGCCGCGACGTAACCGACGTTACCCCCCAAACACCCTCAGGAATCAAGCCATGCCAGGCAAGCGCCCAGTCAAGCGACACACACGAAGGACCGTAAAGATTATTCGCAATCAGCGGCAAACTCAGTGGCTCCCGGCGCAAAGCCGGGCCCAGAACATAAACCCCCTTTTTCAAGGGCACCAGAACCTCCTCCGCTACCAGCTTCGCTATCTTGTCGTTCGGCCTGCGGTATTCGCCAAGCAAAGACAAGAGTGAAGCATGGTTGAAAGGAATGCTCCCGAATGTTTGTAACTTCCGCTCAAGGTCCATGCGTAAATATTACACACCAAATCGAGTATTTGTCGATTACCTAAGCAAAATCTACGCTGACCCAGGAATGAGCACTGACGAACCAGAAACCCGATCCTCACAAAGGCGTTTAAAATGCGCCTTGGCATCATCATCCCCATGCACCACACGAATCTCCTTGGGCGCTTGGGGAATACCTTCGACAAACCGCAACAAATCACTCTGCCCCGCGTGGGCCGAATAGCCGCCCACCTGATGCACCTGAGCGCGGATGGTGTAGCGTTCGCCATCCAGCTCTACCCAGCCACCGCGGGGGCCGTGGGTAAGAATGTCCCGGCCCGGGGTTCCCGCGGCCTGGTAGCCCACGAACAGTACGTCGTTACGGGCATCATCCAGCATAGCTTTCAGATAGTTCACCACCCTGCCCCCGGCGCACATGCCGGAACCCGCAAGCACCACGCAGGGGCGGTGAGATTTGGCCAGGTATTCTACGGCATTCAGGTGGTCTTCGTGGGAGTTGATCACGGTGAGCTGCTCGAAGGAAAGCGGGTGGCGGCCGGCTTTTACCAGGGCGCGGGCCTCTGCATCCCAGAAGGGTTTGAGGTCGCGGTAGATTTTGGTGAACTCGGCGGCCAGGGGGGAGTCGACTACGATTTCCAGTTGGCTCCAGAAACCCCCAAACTCCGCAATCAGCCCCTCTATCTCGTAAAGCAACTCCTGCGTCCGCCCAATACTGAACGCCGGCACCAGCACCGTCCCCCCATCCGCCAACGCATGTGCCAGCACCTGCTTCAACCGGTAACGCCGGGTTCCCCGGTCTTCGTGATCTTTATCGCCGTAAGTGCTTTCAATCACCAACCGGTCTGCCCGCTCAGGCGAAACCGGCTCCGGCAGCAGCGGCGAGTGCGGCGCGCCCAAGTCTCCACTGAAAACTACGCGTTCCTCATAATCCCCTGCTCGGGCATCGCACTCCACATAGGCCGAACCGAGAATATGCCCGGCCCTTTGCAGGCGCACCGAAAGCGAACACTCACCCTCATCAAACACCTCATGCCACTGGCCATAAGGCACCGGCACAAGGCGTGCGCGGATCACATCCAGCACCCGATTGATCAGCGAACGGTCCCGGGTGAAGCCGATTTTCAAAGCGTCTTCCAGGATTTCCGGCAGCATGATGGCCGAAGGCTCGGAGCAGATGATGGGGCCATCAAAGCCGGCGGCAAGCAGGTGGGGAATGCGGCCTACGTGGTCTATGTGAACGTGGGTGACAATCAGGGCGCGAATGTGGGCGATGGGAAAGTCGATGGCCAGGTCGCCAGCATTGGCGCGCTGCTTTTCTTCCTGGCCCTGGAACAGGCCGCAGTCTATGAGGATGCCCAGATGGGAGTCCGGCACTGCCAGCCCAGGCCCGACAAGGGGTCTGTCCCTACGTGGACAGACCCCCATGGCACCAGACTCAGCCCTACCAATCCGAAGCTCATGACAAGAGCCCGTCACCCCATTCACCGCACCATGGTGCAAACTTTCAATCATCTCAACATTCCTTGTTGGTCTTACCCAGATTCAACGGGAACTTTCAAAACTCAGCCGTACACCCTCTCGCAGAGAATAAGGTGGCTGCCAATCCAGAGTATTCATCGCATGTGAACAATCCACAGTTAGCGGCGCACTCAGTTTTCGTGCAGCCCTACCTTGCCCAAGCAGCGTCAAACCCGCCACAAATAACCAGCGAGGCACTGGCAATAGTCTAACCGAGCGCCCCTGAGCCGAAGCAATCTCCCGCACAAAATCACACGTTGTTGTGTCGTCATTGTCGCTGACAACAAATGTCTGCCCGCCGGCGTTTGAGTGATCAATGCACCGCACAAGAAAACTGACAAGATTTTGGATAGAGATAAAAGATCGCGGGTTGCCCAAACCACCAAACGGTAACGGCAAACCTTTCTGAACCAGCGAAACCAGCCGGGCATAATTGCCAGGTGCATTGAAGCCATAAACCATCGGAGGGCGGACGATCACCAGATCCGTATCAGCCCCCTGAAAAACCTCTCTAAGCCGGGCTTCAGCAAGGACTTTCGAGCGCGAATACTCATCGGCTGGGGCGAAACCTGAAGTTTCCGAGAATGGGTCAACAGAACCTTCTCCATGAACGCCGATGGAGCTGATGTACAGAAAACGACGCGCCCCTGCTGCAATAGCAGCCTTCGCGTACCCAACGGGTAAATCAACATTAACTTCCCTGAACGCGGCTACTTCCTCAACAGAGGGGTTCTGGATATGCGCCAACCCTGCGCAAAAGACAACCGCGCTAACACCATCAGCAACACAAGCGCCTTCCCGGCCAAAGGCCACTTGTCTCTCAGGTGGAAGATTCGCATACCTGCTCTTTGTCCGGGATACACCAATAACCGACTTACCGCCTTGAGCCAGCGCATCGAAAACGTGCTGGCCAATGAAGCCAGTGGCCCCAACGACTTGAATGGTACCGTTCACACTTGCTCCTTAGGCCCCTCGCGATACCCTAATCCCTGACCGGATTCAGCCACTACATCTACTCGCGAGCGCACTCGACGACCCTTCACGGTCCAGATACTCTAATACCTGGTCAGGGTGATCAGTGAACACCCCGTCAACCCCCAACTCTGAAACAAAAAGATCAAGTTCATCCTCAAAGCCTTTCAAACCAGCCGGTATGCGATCAGCCTGAAATGTATACGGGTGTACCTGTAAACCCCAAGCATGTGCATTGCGCACCAAAGCTCCTTGAGACTCAATTACTCGAGTTTTAGAAGGCCCTATCGCATGCGCATAATCAGAAACCGCCGCTAAACCGTCAGCCGTTGCCATTTCATCGTATGACTTTCCGCTTCCAATCAGCTGCACCAGTTTTATGTCCGATTGCAACGCATAGCGGATTTCAATCAAGCTATCCCTGTCAAAAGACTGGATATAAGCCCCCGAATCCTCAGACACATAGCCATACTTCGCCAAGAGATTTACAACAGCCGCCTCCATCGGCAACCCGATATCAAAATGGTATGCAGGGTCCTTTATCTCTGGATACACCCCCACATTACAGCCACTCCGGGCATTCAATTCCTGAACAAGCAGGAGAACGGACTCAAACGTCGGAATTGAATACCCTTGCGAGCCTGCTGGAAATCTTCCATCAAATCGTTCAAAAACATTTAACTGCCTGAGTTCAGCAACTGACAGGTCTGAAACATACCACTTGCCATCTTCACGCTGATAACCCGGAAAAATATCGGCTACATCCGTCGTCGAATTGAGCACAAGGTCATGAAAGACAACCGGAACTCCGTCCCGACTCATCACCAAATCCATTTCGAGAAAGTCTGCGCCTAACGTGTAAGCAAGCACGAAAGCCGGCAACGTTGATTCGGGCAAATAACCACTCGCACCGCGATGCGAAATAACTGTCAGGTCTGGCTTGGAAGTCTCAGAGCCGTGAGATCCCCCACACCCGGATAACAGACCCAAAAAAATTACGAAAAAAAACGAAATAAAGACCTTAAACTCATTCATTTCCAACCCTTAATGGCCCTACGACCAAGCCTGACCACTCGACCGCCAAAGTGCTGTAACTCAAGAACAGTTGCGGACCTGATACGAAAAGCCATTCTCTGAATACCGCTCAGCCTCTCAGTACCCTGCACGGTATGATGCTCGTCAAATCTATCGACCAGTTCTAACAAACCAATGAAGATCTGCCGCCGATGTAAAAAACCCATACGCTTGCGCTTATAGGCAATCAACAAGCCATGCTGCACCGCACGCCCAACCAGAGCTCGCCTCCATTCATCCGTGCAGTGATGCCGAACACAAAAATCTATGGCGCGCTCATATTGCAAAGGCAAAACAAGGTGAGGTGCGCCAACCACCTTCAGGGCAGAAACCGGGTGCTGCCGATACGTGTATGCAACAGTCGGTTCGGTAATCACCTTACTCGCCCCAAACAGACAAGAAATAGACCAAGGAATATCTTCATAAATTCCTACAGGAAACCGAACCTGAAGGCTCTCAATCAGGGAGCGACGGTACACTTTATTCCAAGCTACATTAAAGTTGTCCAACAACTTCAACTTGCCAGCCTCATTTGATATTGAAGAAGAGCACTGTAATAAATCGGATCGCTGGTTAATACGTTTTGAGCCATCCGGGTACAACCTGCAGTGATTGAAAATTGCCAGATCAGAACATTCATGCTCCATCCGCGAACACAACCTCAATAAAAGATTAGCGTCAACTAAGTCATCTGCATCAAGAAACGCAATATACTCACCCTGAACCACCTCCAAACCAGAATTACGAGCAGCACCAGGCCCTGATCCCGTACTATTGAGTAGCTTAAAATTTATAGATGAGCCACCGAAAATCTCTCCAACCTTAGATTGAGTCCCATCAATTGAGCTATCATCGACAAAAACCACTTCAAACTGATCGATTGGCAGACCTTTAAGCTGATCGAACAAGCCCGAAATATATTTCTCCCCCTGTCGAACAGGAATGATGAGGGATAAAAGTAGTTTAGATCGCACAATATCACTCGAAAATATCATTTACTAAAAAGGCGCTTATAAACAAAACGCATTATCGGCCATAGATAATAACGCTTGAGCAAGCCCTTGACCTTATTCAACCGTTTCAACCTTCGAAGATTTGCAAATTTCTCATCAAATAGCTTTCCTGAAGCAACTAATTCTAGATAATCTCGTTCTACATTTGACAGTAACCGAAGGCGGTTTCGCCCCCGCATTCGATAAGCTTCCTCGAAAATATCACTCCAACCTTTCAAGAAAAGCTCCAGCGAAAAATCATTTACAGATGCCAATGCTCCCGAACTTAAACGGGAACGCAAATCAGCATCTTCCATCATTAACTTTAACCCCCGTGAGAAGGCAACATGACTTCGAACACTGCCGTCCACCAGAATGCCGTTTTCGCGATCATGTACGAGTCTATTAACACCATCGCAATGGGCAAAGGCAACCACTGGCAACCCTACCGCTAGAGCCTCACCAACTACCAGCCCAAACCCTTCAAATGCCGAGGGAAACGCGAACAATTGGGCGCTCGACAATACTTTCTCAACCTGATCGGTTTCTCCCTTCAAAAGCACTCTGTCAGACAACCCTAATTCGTCAACCAATGCTTTTATCTTAGCTTTAGCGCCAAACCAGTCACCACCGTACAGCTCTAGTGTCCACGAAGGAAACTCATCAGCGATCAAGGCAAAACTTCTGACTAAGACGTCTTGCTGCTTCTGATCAATCTGAAATCGGCCAACGTGAACAATTTTCGGAGATTGAGAGGAGCAAACATCAGCTCTGAGTGAGCTACTGCATATAGGATTAGACACGACTCTTACTGATTCAGTCCGATCAAAATCTGACGAAAACTCTTCGAAAATGAAGTGATTTAGATCCGCAAAATATCGAACTGAATTTAAAAACCGAATATCATTATGGAACTTCCTAAGCATTTCGGTAGCGCAGTTGTGCTCCGAAATTATTACTGGGTAATCACTCCCGACCAAAGCTCTCGGCATACGAGATAAGGCCCTGGTCGAACCCATAGTGACCACAACATCCGGATTTAGCCAATCGACGAACTCTCGCATCTTTGACTGATTCACGAGATTAAAAGGCGTAAACTTTCGGAAGAACACTTTCACACCCCGACCAAGATCAAACTGCTCTCCCGGAGAGGGAACATCTTCTGTAAGAACCGAAAACTGATATCCACTCTCTATTTCCGACAGATTATCAACTAAATACTTAACGAGCCGTTCAATACCACCCTTTTTCCAGTACTGGGTGTAGATTAAAATCTTCAAACCAGCTCTCCTTGCACGTGACCAAGTACTCTATCTGAATTCGCTGAACCTGCAGAAAACCTTAAAAACCTGTTTTTCACAACATCATACTTATCATCTTTCAACGAGCCACCGCCAAGAAATCCAGAAATAGCTTCATAAACCTTAGAAAAATCTGAATACAACTCATGATGGGGAACAAAATCAGAGATATCGTAATTAAATCCCCGAAGACCACTATAACTGCCCAAGTCTTTCGTATAAAGAAGTACGGGATTATCTGTTATCAAATAATCAATATAAATACTAGAATAGTCAGATATCAACAAGGATGCCAACCTAAGAATAATAGAAATATCAGGAAGATCATCAACATGAAAAATATTATCTGAAATAAAATTGCTGTTTATTCCAAAAGCCTTCATATTCGGATGAAGCCGAATCCCCAAAACCGCATCATTTTTCGCCAACAGCGCATCAAGTTGGAGCAACTCGCTCTCACTAAACATGCAGGCCTCTTCAGTCGCATAACGCCATGTCGGTGCGAACAAGATAAGTTTTCGATCTCCAACACGGTTCCTGAGAATCTGAAGGTGGTTCTGAAAGTCGACAGGTAGGAACTCCTCAGCACAAGAAATGAAATCATGCCTTGGCAGCCCAGTCAATTTCACTCTATCTGGCTGCTCCGGGCTAAAGCTTTTAACCATAATGTTTTTGTCGCAATCAGAGCTGCTGACCAAGATAGAGTACTTTTTAACTTCATTTTCCCAGTGTTTCTCGAGCCCTTCATCAACTTCAAGCCCAACTTTTTTAACAGGAATACCATGCCAGAGTTGAACTATCTTTCTGGAAGTCTTTTCGGACAAACGTCGATACCCAAATACGTTGTGCAGGCTATACCCCGTAATAAGAACCCCTGCCCTGAGCATCAGCCAAAGAGCCTTCAAACTCTTCAAATGCACAAACGAAACATTTATTCCGTCGTCCAGATGACGACCAATAGCCTCCGAGCTGGAGTTAATGATCACAACCTTCTTAATTGAAGAATTTGACTTTACACTTTCATATAAAGCCCTTGGGTTATCAAGAGTGTGATCGGCATACTTACCCCATGAAGAGAAAATCCAGATCGCTCCACTCTTTGGAACCACCCGATCCAAAGCAGAAAAAAAACTTTCAAGAACAATCACAGAAAGAGAACTTAGTCGTCTGCCCCCAGAACCAAGAACCCCGAATATTCGCCTACGACCCCGTCCAGGTTCACCCATTAAAGAATAGAAACTTTCGGAAGCGCGCACATACTCTTCAAAAATATTTTTCGGCGCGATTCTTTCTATTTTCGCCAATGCAATTCTTATTTTTTCAACAATCAATCTCTTATCGGGAGCTGAGTATTCGCCTTCCGATTTAGCCAGCATTCTCAGAAAATTCTTATAATTTTCAATAATACAACGAGGAAACCCAACGCCCCATTTTTTAACGAGCTCAACAAACCCCTCTTCAAAATAAGGCCTAACAGAATCAACCAATGAATCTAGGTACCAATCAATCTTGCTCAACGGAACAACTTTATCACCTGTAAGGCCTGAAAATCGCTTATTATAATTAAATAAAACATCATCCGTGACGACAATCTTTTTGCACCGAGAAAGCAAATAAGGCAAAATCTGAGCATCCTCATAGCAAATTGGCGCATATCCTAGACCATCAAAAAGATCAGCTTTATATATTTTATTCCACGCCTGTGGGTTTACAAATGGCAAACCGTCGTCCACATCAATTCGATATTTGCAATGTTCGCCCAATATCAATCCTGAAGGTGACCCATACAACGAATCTTTATCATTGTAGACATACCTAACGGCACTCTGAGCAATATCGGCATCATTCGAAATTGCCAGCCTATACAACTTTTCAAGGAAGTCCGGCTCATAAAAATCATCGGAATCAATAAACGCCAAATATTTCCCCTTGGCATTTTCGACACCATAATTTCTAGTTTTACCAAGCCCTCTATTTTTATCGTTTTCCAATACCCGGATTCGGCTATCTGTAGCAGCAACAGCACGCAGTTTATCTAGCGTCCCGTCGGTACTGCTGTCATCAATACACAGGAGCTCGAAGTCTTTAAACGTTTGTCGAACAACGCTTTCGATAGTCCACGTAACTGTATCCTCTCCATTAAAAACGGGCAAGATTACGCTTATTGTCGGGCTATTTTTCTCATGAGTCATCGCGTTATCAGGCATAATCATGTTCACTCAAGATCCTTCCGAAGCAACTCCAAAACCTCAAAAGCCTTCCGCAAATCATCCTGCGAAATAGACAAAAACCGCTTGAGAGACCGCTTTAACTCTGTGGTCGATATATTTCTCGTTCGCGGTAAATAGACCACCTCACAAAGCTCCTCCAAGAAATCAAACTTTCCCTTCCAGTCCTCACCAATTGCAAAAACATCTACCTGATAACGCTTCACATCCGAAAGCTTCTGCTCCCAGGATTCTTCAGGGATCACCAGATCAACACAGTCAATAGCCTCAACAATCGCGGCGCGCTGGTCATAGGGAATCAAAGTCTTCTTGCCTTTGAGCTCGTTAAACTCATCTGTTGAGACGGCCACGATTACTTTGTCACCCATCTCGCTAAGCCGACGTAGAAGCTTCAGGTGTCCTATATGGAACATGTCAAATGTTCCATACGTAATAACTGTTTTCGCCATAAGAGGCCCCTCAATCAAGGCAGAAATTTAAGAATATAAAGACTTTCAACAGAAAAACGATTAAGGGCCTGAAACACCATCCGCGACACCAACAGCAGGAAAATCGCCGTGTAAACGCCCATATCAAAGTAAACCAACTCAACGGCAAGAACAGCAAACACCACCAGGAAATTGGCGGAGGAGATATACTCGATAAACTGCCGCCGGTGCAGGTTCAGGAAAGTCAGCCGGTCGTGGTCCTCAGCACCGAAGGCCTTCTTGTGGAACAGCCACAAATTTGCGTAGAGCAAAACAAACCAGGCAATCGCCACACCAAGGTCAAGAAACACTGCCACCGCAATGGAGACAATTACTAGCCCGGCCTCAGAGAAGGCCTTGGAAACATGGTTATGGAGGCGCTTCATCTTGTTATTCGGGGTTTCCTTACCCATAATCACCAAGACATTGGAATCAAATCTTTTAAGATGCAGGTCTATCAACCACCGGTAAACGATCCCCAGCGCAATAAACAAGCCATAAACTACCGGCACCATCACCGACAGCAACACAATAATTTCCCGGAACCCCATGGTTTCCGGGAATATGTTGAAATAATCCGGCACTTCTCCCGAATGAATCACGATAAAGATCTTCAATGGCAGGAAGAACGCCATCACCTGGCAAACCCGGGAGATCGCCAGCGCTGCACACCCAACAACGAAGGCCACACCAGAGACCCGGCTGAAGCCGATAACAGCAGAAAAAAACCGGGCAAGATATCCGTTCAGCGCAGCCATGAGAACGATCACGCAGCTCCTTTCAGCCGAGCGCGCTTCTCGAAGTTACGCACCACGCTCAGGCCATCGCCCTGCTCTTCAACCACACCCGAATTAATGAGTGTTCGCCGCAACTTCGCAGCCTGCTTGCCATCAGATTCACTGAAAACTGCAAGGCGCTTCAGGAACAGGGCAACAGATAAGAAGTTCCGGGACACAACCAGGTTAGGCGTACCCGTTGTACAGTCAAACTCCTTCACAGGCGTTCGCCAGTCCCCGTAATTCTCTGTCAGGTAACGGTCTGCATCCGCTGGAGCATTAACCGGAACACCTTCAAGCTCTGTACGCACCAGTTCAAACGGCGAGTTCTCCCAGCGGTGAATAATCGAGCCGTGCCAGCAACGCCCGCTTTCCGTGTAGTGGATAAACACGTCCAGGTTCAGGCCATTCTCATGGATCAGCTTCACCAACGCAGGAACCTTCTCCAGGTGCAGCAAGCCGCTCTCATCCTGTGTAATTTCGATGTGCAGATCCACTTTTTTGGTCACAAATTTAGGATGAGCAGCCAGCGTATCAACCAGGCGATTAACATCGATCTGCTCGCCGTGAATACCTACGTCAATATCGTAATCATGCGCCAGGAACCCACCATCACGATGCAAACCCAAAAAGGTTCCCGAAACCACATACCATCCCCAGTCATCCAAAGGCAGCGCGTCGGCAAAATCCGCAAGGGCCGTTACCGCATCCACCCTGGAAAAATCATCCTTACGCTCTTTGCCGGCACCCTGATCCGGCGCCGGAGGCGTAGCCAAAGACATCAGTACCGAATCAGCTGTGTCATAAAACGCCACCACATCATCATGCGGATAAAGTCCCGAAGGTGCATTATCTAACCTGCCGTGGATTTTCGCTGCCTGCAAATAAAGCATATCGGTCAGATACACAGAGCGACTCAGCGAACCACGATATCGCTTCACAAAGCGCTCCAACCGATTCTGTTGTGCAGCGTTTGTTTCCATTGTGAAGTCAAAAAACGGATCTTCGAAGAAGTCCAGCTTCGGGAAAATATGGCGAGCAAACCAGGCAGCCCGCCGAAACGCCAGGCGGAAGTCATCACGAATAAAGTCCCGCCGCATCAATCCTGCCAAAACCACAGACTGGGTGAACAACCAGGCGCCCAACCAGGCCAGGCCACCCAGAATATGGCGGGAAAACGCAGAATGGTGCCGGTTAAGGTAGCGCAGCAACCGGTAACTCTTATTGAACTGCATCAATCACGCTCTCTTGAATCACTTGCTTAAATTTCGCCATCGCTCCTTCGGGAAAATCACCTAAAGAATCGGCACGCACCTCTTGCCGGAGCCGGGCCACGGTGTCGTCTTGAACAATGGTAGATATCAACTCACCCACACTTTCTCCAAGCCGCAACTTGTACGCCGCACGGGCTGAGGGAAACAGTTCATCAACCGGCAAAACCGACATCATCTCATTCACACACATAACCACCGGCTTGCGAGTAATCAGATAGTCGTTAAGCACGCTCGACACGTCAGTGATCAGCAAATCACTGGCATTCATACACTCGTAGATAGAAACCAGGGACTCTTCCACCCTTATGCCATTCGCTCTGCAAAAGCTCATCATCTCTGCCAACTCAGCAGCCTTGGCAGACTTTCGAGAGCCAGTGTAAGGGTGGGGTTTGAAAACAACCTCGACATTCCGGTCTTCAGACAAAGCTTTCAAAAGCCCCAGCCCCAACTTACCGATAGAGGAATAGTCCACGTTATCAACAAAACCTTCCCAAGTGGGCGCATACAGAACGCGCAATGCACCCTGGTGCGTCTGTTGGCCCGCTTGCTCCAGTAACAACTCTGCCTGGGGGCGCCCAACGTACTCTACCTGGTTATCCCTCAGCGCAAGCCCCGCGCCCACCAATCGGCGGTGGGCCAAGGGCCCTGCTACCAATAGCTTATCGTACGCCTGAAGAAGCTTGCTTTGATTTACTGCTTTGTCACTTTCACCATGGTTTATGAAAAAGTGATTTAGTTGAAACTGCCTTAACGCCTGCACATTGTGCATGGTGTTAGCCGGGTACAACACTGTGCGAACCCCGTACCCCAGCACGGTTTCAACGTGAGCCATGTTCCGGGCGTAGAACACCGGAATATCAGTTTCCGCCATACCATCGAAAACACCCCGCTGACGAGCTACCACCATGACAGGCAAATCCAGTCGCTCAAGTACCGGCAACCACTGATTAACCTGATAAGCCACATCAGCGAGCCCGCTAACATACACGGCCACTGCAGGCTGCTGCGCATCGAGCTCACCCAGTGCCTGCGTGGTCAAGCGGCCCCTTCCAGCCAGACGCATCAGCAGAACCCACAAGCTTCGGCTCAGATAAATCCCCGCGGCCAGGAGCGCTACCCACGCCAACCACGCACCGCCCCACAGCAATAACGGGATGAAACTCATGCCCATAGCTACCGCGTTCACCGTATCGGAGTCTGGCAAGCGGTTTTCTTCAGTCAAACGCTCAACAGGCACAGCCGCATCAAACAAAAACTCGTAAACCAACAAAAACGACTGAAGGGAGGCCACCAGAAAGACCAGAAAAATATCGCCGGGGGACAACGAACCTTCGACAACCGCAACCACACACGCCACCAGCAGCGTCAGCAACACTGGCAAAGAACCGCGACTGATTATGAAGCGATATAGTTTCAAAAACATCCAAATACCTTAACGGAAAAAACCGGCCAACAAGCCGGTTTGAAGGATACAGCGCAAATCACAGATAGCAGACGACTAAGCCGAAACTTCCCTACGCCCAGCCCCCAACGCAAAAGCCGAAGCACTCGCCGCCAAAAACAGCCCCGCAAACAGGAACGGACCGGAGTACGGCACTGTGTTCGCCACCAAAGACGCAGGCATCAAAACTGCCAGAATAATTGCACCATAACCCAGGGTAACCGGTGCATGGCGGCCAACGCGCTGGGTCAGTTTTTGGTAGGCGTGCAGGCGATGAGCGGCAAACACGTTCTGGCCCGTAACAAAACGCACAATCAGGGTAGTGGTGGCATCTGCAATGAACAGCGTCAGCAGAATTATCCAGCTCCACATACTCACCTTGGTCTGGGCCGCAGACAGCAGCATCATAAACCCGATGATGAAGCCGAGAAAACCGCTGCCGCCATCACCCATAAAGATCTTGGCCGGCGGCCAGTTCAGAATGGTGAAACCCAACACCGCGCCCAGAATAAACAGGCTGATCCAGGCCCACTGAACATAGCCCAAATACCAGAAATTCAGCGCCATACCACCAAACAGCAACAAAGCCTGAATGGCTGCCAGCCCGTCAATCCCGTCCATAAAATTGTAGAGATTAATCAGCCAAACCCAGGCAATGGCCAGCAGAGGCCAAAGCAAAAAGGCCACAGAACTGTCCACCTGGTAACCAAATACCGAAAACACCGGCAAGCGCGGGATAGACCACATGCCTATCGCCACCACGGCAAAGTGCGCACACAAACGCAATTTAGGCGAGACATCACCAAAATCGTCCCACACGCCCAGAGCCAGCATCACAAAGCCCAGGGTCATGAAGGCGACCATGGTGGAATCCGGCACCCAGTCCAGCACCGAAAAAAGAATACCCAGGATGATTGAAATAGACGCGATGGCGATGCCACCACCGTGGGGAGTGGGAATGGTGTGGGAGCAGCGGTCACTGGGCAGAACCAGCGCATTACGGCGCACAGCCCATGAACGCACGGCTGCTGTCATTGCGGCGGCGCCAGCCACCACGCTAAACATGACAAGAGCAAGACTGATAGATGAAGTATTCATGACACAACCCGAAAAATTTGCCGGATTATACCACGAAATTCTTGCCTATATATTTCACCAATAAGACAAGTTGTTAAAATTTATTATCCTTTTTACCCCAACTGCCTCTTCTCCCAAATCAAATCCACAATCCCATTACTAGGCGCATACCCCTGCACCGTACTCAACAACAACTCCCGCACATCCTCATAAGCATCGGATTCTACAGCATCTTGCAGGGCCAGCAGGGTGGCGCGCAGTTCGGGCCAGGGCAGGAAATCTTCGTTGGCGCGGTGGATTTTGGGGTGGGGGGGTGGTCTCGGGGTTATCCCCTATCAGTAGTTCTTCATACAGCTTTTCGCCGGGGCGAAGGCCGCTGAAGGCGATGGAGATATCCCCGTTGGGGTTGGCCTCGTCACGAACGGTAAGGCCGGAGAGCATAATCATCTGGCGGGCCAGCTCGACAATCCGCACCGGCTCGCCCATATCCAGCACAAACACATCACCGCCCTGCCCCATGGAGCCGGCTTGTATCACCAGCTGGGCCGCTTCCGGGATGGTCATGAAATAGCGGGTAATATCCTTGTGTGTCACAGTCACCGGGCCACCCCGGCGAATCTGTTCGCGGAACAGTGGAATCACAGAGCCAGACGAGCCCAACACATTACCAAAGCGCACCATGGTAAAGCGGGTACGGTTTACCCGGCTAACGGCGGCATCATCACCCAGCAGCTTGGGCGCCTGCTCCGCACTCAGGGCCTGCAGCACCATTTCCGCCAGGCGCTTGGTGGCGCCCATCACATTGGTGGGGCGCACGGCCTTGTCGGTCGATATCAGCACACAGTTAGGCACGTTGCAGATAATCGCCGCCTGGGCCACCTTCAGGGTGCCGAACACATTGTTCAGAATGCCCTCGGCCACGTTGTGCTCCACCATGGGCACGTGCTTGTAGGCCGCGGCGTGGTATACGGTGTCTACACCCCACACCGTCATAATATCCCGCAGGCGCGAGCCGTTGCGGATAGAGCCCAGAATCGGCACCAGCTGCACATCCAGCTTCTGGGATTTCACCCAGCCTTCCAGCTCTTTGTGAATGGCGTACAGGCCGTATTCGTTGTGCTCATACAGCACCACCACTTTCGGCCCGTTATTCACAATCTGCCGGCACAGCTCGCTACCAATCGAGCCGCCCGCGCCGGTCACCATCACCACCTGTTTTTCAATACAACGGCCTAGCAGGTCATCCACCGGCGGCACCGGGTCTCGCCCCAGCAGGTCCGCCACATCCACTTCCTGCAGGTCGTCCACCTTCACCTTGCCACTGGCGATATCCATAATGCCGGGGATGGAGCGAACATGAACGGGGAAGCGGGCCAGGTTGTTCAGAATATCCTGCCGCTCAGCCCGGGTGGCAGAAGGAATGGCCATGAACACTTCCTTCACGCCGGTTTTATCCAGCATTTTCGGCACCTGGCGGGAGGAATACACCGGCAAACCGGCAATGCTTCGGCCCACCAGGCTCGGGTCGTCATCAATGAACGCCAAAGGCCGATACAGGCGCCCCACCCACAACGACGCCAGCAACTGGTTACCGGCAGCACCCGCACCATAGATGGCAACGGGCACCCCGCCTTCCGTATCTACCCGTTTGTTACCAATAATGGTGCCACTGCCCAGCAGCCAGTCACCCATAAAATACTGCCGCGCCGCCAGCCGCAAACCGCCAATCAGCAACAGGCTCAGCCACCAGTAAGACACCAGAGAGGAACGGGGGAACAACAAATCCCAACCAGCAGCATGGGCGGCAAACACAAACACACTGAGCATAAAAAAGCCCAGCGTCACCGCCTTGAAAATGGTAAACAGCGCCTGCCCGCCAAAATGCCGCATCACCGCCCGGTACATGCCGGTCACAATATAAATCGGCAACGCCATCACCGGCGCCAGCACAAACAACCACGGCTGATTACCCTGCGGCCAGACCCACCCCTCACCGGCCAGGCGCAAATAAAGCGCCAGATAAAGGGCCAGCCAGATCAACAACACATCGGCAACAATCTGAAGCGAACGCTTCTGGGTGTAGCTAAGGCGAATCAAACGTTCCTTGAACATGCGAGCATCCTGGTTACTGCGGGAAAATTGTTCTTCCGGAATTGTGACAGTTTTTGGCGTTAGCGGGGAGTGGGGAGGTTGTTAAGCTTTGTCAAACTTTGGACCCCTCTCACTCCAAACTTTGGCGGATGGTCAGGGAGTCTGACCCGTAGGGTCAGACCCCTTCGGTGCCCAGCAAAGTCTCGGCCTCCACCAAAATCTCTTCCAGGTGCCCCTCCCCCAAAAAACTCTCCCCATAAATCTTACACAGGTCTTCAGTCCCACTAGGCCGAGCCGCAAACCACCCATTCCGGGTCGTCACCTTCAACCCTCCAATCGCCGCACCATTGCCCGGCGCAACCGTCATGGCTTCCACAATCGGGTCCCCGGCCAGCTCAGTAAACGGCAAGTCCTCCGGCTTCAGGGTTTTCAGCTTTTGCTTCTGGTCAGCCGTCGCGGGGAAGTCTTTACGGCGATACACCGGCGCGCCGTATTTAGCCGTCAGCTCCGCATAGTATTCACTGGGCAGCTTGCCGGTCTTGGCCCGAATCTCCGCCGCCAGCAGGCACAAAATAATGCCGTCTTTATCGGTACTCCAGGGCTGGCCATCAAAGGTCAGAAAACTCGCCCCGGCGCTTTCTTCGCCGCCGAACACCAGCTCGCCGGTGTGCAGGCCTTCCACAAACCATTTGAAGCCCACGGGCACTTCGTACAACTCCCGGCCTTGGCCGGCTACCACGCGGTCAATAATGGACGACGACACCAGGGTTTTGCCCACTTTCAACTCCGTACCCCACTGCGGCCGGTGGCTGAGCAGGTAGTCGATGCACACCGCCAGGTAATGGTTCGGGTTCATCAGGCCGGCGGCGTCGACAATGCCGTGGCGGTCGGCATCAGGATCATTACCGAAGGCCAGGTCGAAGCGGTCTTTGATGGTCAGCAGGTTAGCCATAGCCGCAGTGCTGGAGCAATCCATGCGGATCTTGCCGTCGTGGTCCGGGGGCATGAAGCCGAAATCCGGGTCCTGGTTGCGGTTCACCACTTCCAGGTCCAGGCCATAGTGCTTGGCAATGGCGTCCCAAACCGCCAACGCCGCGCCGCCCATGGGGTCTACGCCCAGCTTCAGGCCGCTGCTGGCAATGGCATCCATATCCAGCACCTGCCCCAGCCGCTGCACGTATTCCTGCACAAAGTCCCAGGGCTCGGCCGCCACCACCGCCTGCCGGCGCGGAGAGGTTTTCACGCCCGCCAGCCCGGCTTCCAGCAATTCGTTCGCACGCTGCTCAATCCAGCCCGTAGCATCCGTACCCGCCGGGCCGCCGTCCGGGCCGTTGTACTTAATCCCGCCATCCTCCGGGGGATTGTGAGACGGCGTAATAATCAACCCATCCGCCAGCGCGGCTGGCTTATCGGCGTTGTGTACCAGAATGGCATGAGACACCAGCGGCGTGGGCGTGAAGCCACCGGCAGAATCCACCCGCGTCACCACGCTGTTACCCGCCAACACCTCCAACACCGAATCCATCGCCGGGCCAGACAGGCCGTGGGTGTCCTTGCCCACGTACATTGGCCCGGTAATGCCCTGCTTGTTCCGCCAGTCCACTACCGCCTGGGTAATGGCCAGGATGTGGTAGCGGTTGAAGCTGCGGTTTAACGACGTGCCGCGGTGGCCGGACGTGCCGAAGGCTACTCTTTCTGAGGGGTTTTGGGGGTTGGGGGTGTGTTCTTTGTAGGCTGCCAGTACTTTGTTCATTTCGGAAGAGGGTTCCTTTTTTTGCCACCAAATCCACGAAAGGACACGAAAAAATTGAGAGATTAATAAATGATGCGCTTTACTGTGGCTTTGGGAAAAGCAAAGTTGACTAACAAGCCGAGTTTCAGACCTGTCGCCTTCAAGTAGTTGATTAACTGGGATTCTGCTGCGAACGGGACTTTTTGCTGGGCCTTTAGCTCAACGATAATGCGATTCTCCACGAGTAAATCCAAACGGTGCTCGGCTAGGGGCTGGCCTTTGTAGTTGATGGTAACCGCGGCTTCAGACTCCACAGCCAGCCCAGCAGCCCGCAATTCGTGTACCAACGCCCGCTGATACACCGATTCAAGAAAACCACAACCCAGGTGGCGATAAACCTCGTATACACAACCGGTAATCCGGTAACTGAAGTGGACCCCAAATTTTGGACAGGTGCCTAAGCTCTGATTCATCATCTCCATAAGGAGGAGAATCATGAGCAAGAAACGCAAGCAATACAGCGCATCATTCAAGTCCAAAGTCGCCCTGGCTGCCCTCAAGGGCGACCAGACCACATCCGAAATTGCTGCCCGTTTCCAGATCCACCCCACCATGGTCAGCACCTGGAAGCGCGAACTGCTGGAGAATGCCCCGGGCCTCTTCGAAGGCAAGAAGAAAGCCGGCAAGCAATCCGATGAGCCCAGCACAGACGAACTTTACCGAGAGATTGGCCGACTGACGGTGGAACGCGATTTTTTGTCGCGCAAGCTCGATCAGTAAGCCGTCAACAGCGGTTGGCGATGATCGAGCGTGGTCATCCCCAAGTCAGTCTTTCGCGCCAGTGTGAGCTGCTCAAGCTGAGCCGCTCATCGGTGTACTACGTCCCTCGTGAGCAGTGTCAGGAGGATCTGGATCTGATGTACCTGATTGATCAACAGCACCTGGAAACGCCGTACTATGGCTCTCGCAAGATGCGGGTCCACTTGCAGCACCAGGGCTATCGGGTCAACCGGAAGCGGGTGCAGCGGCTGATGCGCACCATGGGCATTCAGGCGGTGTATCCGCGCCCCAGAACCAGCATTCCGGGCGATGGGCACAAGGTGTACCCGTATCTGCTCACAGGGCTGAAAATCGACCGCCCCAACCAGGTGTGGGCAACAGATATTTCATATATCCCGCTGGCCCGGGGCTTCATGTATCTGGTTGCCATCATCGACTGGTACAGCCGCAAGGTGTTGTCCTGGCGAGTCTCCAACACCATGGACACAGACTTCTGCGTCGATGCACTGGAGGAGGCTCTACAGCGCCACGGAACACCGGAGGTCTTCAACACCGATCAGGGCGTCCAGTTCACCAGCGAGGCCTTCACAAGCGTTCTCAAAGAGCATGGCATCCGGATCAGCATGGACGGCAAAGGCTGCTACCATGACAACATCTTTGTGGAACGGCTCTGGCGCAGCGTCAAACACGAGTGCGTCTACCTCACTGCCTTCGAGGATGGCCGACACTTGAAGCAGGCGCTCCACCGGTACTTCCGGCATTACAATCAGACCCGGTACCACCAAACCCTTGATTACCAAACACCGGATGAGGTGTACTACCAACAACCCATGACCCTGGCAGCTTGAGCCGGGAATACAGCCGGATCAGAGCTTAACTGCACCTTCAGGCTGTCCAACTGATGGGGTCCACCTCA
>NZ_LLXM01000010.1:0-378721 GCF_001447135.1 Marinobacter sp. P4B1 | reverse complement strand
TGAGGTGGACCCCATCAGTTGGACAGCCTGAAGGTGCAGTTAAGCTCTGATCCGGCTGTATTCCCGGCTCAAGCTGCCAGGGTCATGGGTTGTTGGTAGTACACCTCATCCGGTGTTTGGTAATCAAGGGTTTGGTGGTACCGGGTCTGATTGTAATGCCGGAAGTACCGGTGGAGCGCCTGCTTCAAGTGTCGGCCATCCTCGAAGGCAGTGAGGTAGACGCACTCGTGTTTGACGCTGCGCCAGAGCCGTTCCACAAAGATGTTGTCATGGTAGCAGCCTTTGCCGTCCATGCTGATCCGGATGCCATGCTCTTTGAGAACGCTTGTGAAGGCCTCGCTGGTGAACTGGACGCCCTGATCGGTGTTGAAGACCTCCGGTGTTCCGTGGCGCTGTAGAGCCTCCTCCAGTGCATCGACGCAGAAGTCTGTGTCCATGGTGTTGGAGACTCGCCAGGACAACACCTTGCGGCTGTACCAGTCGATGATGGCAACCAGATACATGAAGCCCCGGGCCAGCGGGATATATGAAATATCTGTTGCCCACACCTGGTTGGGGCGGTCGATTTTCAGCCCTGTGAGCAGATACGGGTACACCTTGTGCCCATCGCCCGGAATGCTGGTTCTGGGGCGCGGATACACCGCCTGAATGCCCATGGTGCGCATCAGCCGCTGCACCCGCTTCCGGTTGACCCGATAGCCCTGGTGCTGCAAGTGGACCCGCATCTTGCGAGAGCCATAGTACGGCGTTTCCAGGTGCTGTTGATCAATCAGGTACATCAGATCCAGATCCTCCTGACACTGCTCACGAGGGACGTAGTACACCGATGAGCGGCTCAGCTTGAGCAGCTCACACTGGCGCGAAAGACTGACTTGGGGATGACCACGCTCGATCATCGCCAACCGCTGTTGACGGCTTACTGATCGAGCTTGCGCGACAAAAAATCGCGTTCCACCGTCAGTCGGCCAATCTCTCGGTAAAGTTCGTCTGTGCTGGGCTCATCGGATTGCTTGCCGGCTTTCTTCTTGCCTTCGAAGAGGCCCGGGGCATTCTCCAGCAGTTCGCGCTTCCAGGTGCTGACCATGGTGGGGTGGATCTGGAAACGGGCAGCAATTTCGGATGTGGTCTGGTCGCCCTTGAGGGCAGCCAGGGCGACTTTGGACTTGAATGATGCGCTGTATTGCTTGCGTTTCTTGCTCATGATTCTCCTCCTTATGGAGATGATGAATCAGAGCTTAGGCACCTGTCCAAAATTTGGGGTCCACTTCAGCGGTTGAACTGAGCCAGACCGACAAGCCACACCATATCGCTATTCAGGAACTCGGCGAAGGCTGGGTCGCAGAGGAAGCGCTGGCGATTTCTGTTTATTGCGCCCTTGTGGCTGAAAGTTTCGAGCAGGGTGTTGTGCTGGCGGTGAATCACGATGGAGATTCAGATTCTACCGGAGCCATTACCGGAAACATTCTTGGCGCGATGCACGGCACCGGTGTGATTCCGCAGCGCTGGTTAGAGCCGTTGGAGCTTCGGGAGGTTATTGAGGCCGTTGCGTCGGATTTGTGGACGTGCCAGGAGTGGCATTCTTTTATGGATGACGATGGGCTTTGGGAGCGGTATCCGGGGTACTGAGGCGGTCACTTAGCCTTTGAGCTTTCGTGTGAATTCAAAGATGAAGCTGTCAAGTGGAGTCATCAGTCTCATCGCAGCACCAATATCGCCGCCGAAGCGCAAGCTCCTTATATCCGAGAACAGCTTAACTTAGATATCAGGATGACATTCAGGTTCAGTCTGTAGACGCTAGGCCTTTTAGAACCTGCGGCCAACAAGCCTTGCAGCGGCTGCGCAGTAGGTCACTGTGGCCAATTTCTTTCAGTCCAAAACTGGATGGTTCCAGAAACTGTTTTTCTATCCTGGCGTTGGGCAGAAGGCGCAGAAAATCTTCCACGTTTGCAGGCACGGCGATGTGGTCATCTGTTGCGGTTAGTGACAGCACGGGCGCTTTTATATCCGAATAGTGATGCCGCCGTATTTCCCTTCCAAAACTGTTTTCTACATAGCCGGGTGAGCTGCACCACTGTCGCCACTGCCTGGCGACGCCAGCGGGCAAGTCTTCGCCAAAACCGATGAGTTTGGTGGGCCAGTATCCTTTCACCGCAACGGAAACGGGTTGCCAGCCATGGAACAGCAGCTTGGCTGCCAGCCTGGTTTTGGGTTTCAGGTTGTTGAAATGCCCCGACGATGCGGCAATCAGAACATAGTGGTTAATTTGGGCGAAATTGGGCATCAAACCGATCAACTGCGCACCGGCACTGTGGCCCACCAGGGTCACCGGCAGGTTCGGGGCCAGGGTGATCAGCTGGTCCAGCGCTGCCGGCAAATCCAGGGTCCCCCAGTCCACCAGGTCGGCAGAAAGTTCCGCCAGGGGGGTATCGTTGCGGGAGTCCCCGATGCCCCTGTTGGAAAACGCCAGCACGGCAAAGCCCTGTTCGCTCAACATGGTGGCAAAATTGAAATAGACTTGGTGCCGAAACCCAGTGGCCGGGGAGAGCAGGACGGCACCGCGAAGTGACTCTGTGGCTGGCCTGAAAAAGTGCCCGGTGAGCCTATAGCCGTCTTCACAGGTTATTAGGGTTTTTTCCATTGTCGATCCATTTAATCATCAGCTAAAAATAGATAGCGCAGAAATTGCGGCAAGGCTGTATTGGCCAAGATGCCGGGCATGTGGATTAACCCTCAGCCCGGAATCCTGAGGTATCCGTTCAGTTTCACGTTCATGGTGATTTCTTTTCTTGAAGGTGTGGCACAAAAAAAACAGAACAATATTCTTTAAAAGAAGGATATTCTGTTTCGGCCAAAGCTGTCAAACGGTAGAATGCAGGCCATGGCGAGTTCAATCAGGCGAATATCCATTTAATGAACCAATCCAATATTTTAGAGAATCGGTTTCCGGGCCGCAGAGCTGCGCTGAAAAGAGAGATTCTGGAACAGGCGCTGCATTGCTTTAACGATCTGGGGGTGGAAGCGACAACTATCGATGCCATCAAAGCCCGATGCGACACCAGTGTGGGGGCGATTTACCATCACTTCGGGAACAAAGAGGGCATCCTGAGTGCGCTCTTTTTTGCGGCCATGGATGATCAGCGACAGCAACTGGAGCGAGAGTTGGCCGGGGCAAACAATCTGCGCGAGGCGGTGTTTTGCATTATCGAGAGCTATCTGGACTGGGTGGCGGCCAACCGCGAATGGGCCAGATTCCTTTATCAGGCACGTTCCCCATTGGCTAAGGGACCATTTCAGCAGGAACTGAAGGATCGAAATATCCAGAATTACCAGAAGCTGAAAGAGCAGTTAATTGGTTTGGGCAAGGGCGATATCAAAATTGTCCAGCCCTTCGAGATGCTCTTCTCTCTCATCATAGGTCCGTCGGAAAACTATTGCAGAGCTTGGCTGTCTGGCCGGGTAAAGACATCACCTCAGGAGTACCGAAAAGAATTTGCGGAATCCGCATGGCGCTCGTTAAAGAGGTGACCGCCAAGGCCTGCACAGCATTCGAATCAACAAACAGTTCCGGGTTTGCTTCCGCTGGACACTTCTCAATACCGCCTCGCCAAAGAAATTGGGGTGCCTGCTCAGAGAATAGGTCAGATCATCGCGGGAAAACGTTCGATTACCTCAGAGACGGACCTGCGACTCTGTCAACATAACCGACTCACCGGAAGTCAGAACCCTTCCGCAGCGATGGCTGAATCCTTGAGAAGTTTGCCTCGATAAGCGTAATCTATTCAACGGCGAACACGGCAGATCTAATAAGCCACTTTTTGTACCCCGGGCCTGGTAAAACAACAATGAGTTCAAACGAACAAAAGCTCAAACGCCGGCGCTCAGCCCTTCGTGGCCGTCAACTGGAACCGGCTGTAATGTCGGAGCTGCGGGGTCTGCTCGGTGACGAAGGTGTCGATCCGTCATTGCGACACCGCGATCGCCTGATCGAGCACCTTCATGCACTGCAGGACACCTACGGTTACCTGACCATGCCCCGTCTCCGGGCCCTTGCGACTTTCATGAATCTGCCCATGGCCGCCATTTATGAGACGGCCACTTTCTATGCCCATTTCGATGTCATTCACGACGAACAAACGCCACCGCCCGGGATAACTCTGCGGGTGTGTGACTCGCTTTCCTGTCGTTTGGCAGGAGCGGAGGCATTGCATCGAGCGCTATCTGATGGAGCTGATCCCGCCACGGTGAGGGTACAGCGAGCGCCCTGCATGGGTCGCTGTGACACCGCGCCGGTTGTAGGTGTAGGGCATCACCATGTGCTGAATGCCAACGCCCAGACCGTTGAGGCCGCGGTAGAGCAGGGGCGGGTGCAGCCAGAGGAGATTTTCTGGCAACGTCTGTCGGATTATCGCTCGGCCGGTGGTTATCAGTTGCTTGCCGATTGCCGTGACGGCCGGGTGAGCATCGAATCGCTGGAGAATGAACTTGAGCATGCGGGCCTTCGTGGCCTTGGCGGCGCCGGATTCCCCACCTTCCGCAAATGGCAGGCCGTACGGGCGGAACCGGGGCCACGCTATGCGGTGATCAACGCCGACGAGGGTGAACCGGGCACGTTCAAAGATCGCTACTACCTGGAACGTGAACCTCACGAATTCCTCGAGGGTGCGCTGGTTAGCGCCTGGGCGGTTGAGGCGAAGGCTCTCTACATATACCTGCGGGATGAATATCCCGGCCTGCACCGTGTGTTGAAAGATGCCATTGCGGAGCTGGAAGCAGCCGCCATTGTGGAGCAGGGCTTTGTCATCCTGCGCCGTGGTGCGGGCGCCTACATCTGCGGCGAGGAATCCGCCCTCATCGAGTCCCTGGAGGGCAAGCCCGGCAAGCCCCGTCATCGCCCGCCGTTCGTTGCTCAGAAAGGGCTGTTTGGTCAGCCCACGCTGGTGAATAACGTCGAGACGGTTTACTGGATTCCTCGCATCCACGCCCGGGGCGCCGACTGGTTTGCCAGCCAGGGGCGGCATGGTCGTCGCGGCATTCGGAGCTTTTCGGTTTCCGGACGGGTTGCAAGGCCCGGGGTTCATCTCGCCCCTGCGGGCATCACCCTCAACGAGTTGATCGAGGAATACTGCGGCGGCATGGCAGAAGGGCATCGCCTCCTGGCCTATCTGCCTGGCGGGGCTTCCGGCGGCATACTGCCAGCCAGCAAAGCTGACATACCCCTGGATTTCGACACCCTTCAAGAACACGGTTGCTTTATCGGTTCTGCAGCAGTGATCGTGCTGTCGGATCAGGACGATCTGGCTGCCGCGGCGTCCAACCTTCTGGGCTTTTTCGCCGATGAGTCCTGCGGGCATTGTACGCCCTGCCGGGTGGGCACAGAGAAGACGCTCACGTTGCTGGAACGCGATACCTGGGATGAGGAGACGCTGAGGCAGCTGGCCAGAGTGATGGCGGATGCTTCTATCTGCGGTCTGGGCCAGGCGGCCCCTAATCCGGTGCTGAGCCTGCTGCGGGACTTCCGCAGCGAACTGGCCAGCAGCAAGCTGATCGCCCAGGGTTAAGGGAGGCAGCCATGAGCGAATTGAAAACCGCCATGAGCAATGCAACGACAAGCTTTACCCTGACACTGGACGGCGTGGACGTTCAGGCCTACCCCGGCGAAACCCTGTGGCAAGTGGCCAAACGCGCCGGCGAGACCATTCCGCACCTTTGCTTCAAAGACGCCCCGGGTTACCGCGCGGATGGCAATTGCCGCGCCTGCATGGTGGAAGTGGAAGGCGAACGGGTACTTGCCGCAAGCTGTATCCGCGAGGCCGCGCCCGGCATGGTGGTGCGAAGCGCAGCCTCCGCCCGTGCCCAGGATGCCAGGAGAGCGGTGCTGGAATTGCTGCTGGCCGATCAACCTGAGCGAGATAGCAGCCCCGATCGTTCAACTCATCTATGGGAAATGGCGGATCAATTGGCCATTGATGCCGGTGCTGTGCGTCAACGTCTCCCGGCCCGTTCAGAGCGCAACGAGCCCACGGTTCACCATGTGGCGCCGAGATTGGAGTCTCTGGCCCACGCCCGGGGCCATGACACCACTCATTCTGCCATGAACGTCAATCTGGACGCCTGCATCACCTGCGGCTTGTGCGAGCGTGCCTGCCGCGAAGTGCAGGGCAACGACGTCATAGGCCTGGCGCACCGTGGTGCTGCGTCCAAAGTGGTGTTTGATTTTGATGACCCCATGGGCGACAGCACCTGCGTTGCCTGCGGCGAATGTGTGCAGGCCTGTCCGACCGGGGCCCTGATGCCCGCCACCCTGATTGATGCCGAGGGCCGCGGAGACTCTGCCACCGCCGACCGCACTGTGGATTCCGTTTGCCCCTATTGCGGTGTGGGCTGCCAACTGACCTATCACGTGAAGGACGAATCTGCGCCTGCCGAAACAGAAACATGCGAGCATCGTGCCCGCATCCTTTTTGTTGAAGGCAAAGATGGGCCGTCAAACCAGGGCCGGCTCTGCGTTAAGGGGCGTTTCGGCTTTGATTATCCGTCGCACCCGGCGCGGCTCACCCGGCCGCTGATCCGTCGGGCAGGTGTGGCCAAAGGGCTCGACCCTGACTTTGATCCCGCCAGTCCGTTAACCCACTTTCGTGAGGCGAGCTGGGAAGAGGCACTGGATCTGGCGGCAAGCGGATTAACCCAACTTAAAGCACAACACGGGCCGGATGCGCTGGCAGGCTTCGGCAGCGCCAAGTGCTCCAACGAAGAAGCCTGGTTGTTCCAGAAACTGGTGCGCACCGGTTTTGGCTCCAACCACGTTGATCACTGCACGCGGCTCTGCCACGCCAGTTCCGTGGCGGCTTTGATGGAGTGCTTGGGCTCTGGTGCAGTCACTGCCTCTTTCATGCAGGCGCTTCAGGCCGATGTGGTGATCCTCACCGGCTGCAACCCGGCGGTGAACCACCCGGTGGCGGCCACCTACTTCAAGCAGGCAGCACGCAATGGCACTAAGCTGATCATCATAGACCCCCGAGGGCAGGCCCTGGATGCCTATGCCTGGCGCAGCGTGCGGTTTTCACCCGGAGGCGACGTGGCGTTGTTCAACGCCATGCTCCACGTGATCATCCACGAGGCACTCTTTGACCAGGCCTACATTGATGCCCACACCGAGGGCTTCGGGGCACTGGCGTCAAGTGTTGCCGATATGACACCGGAGGTGATGAGCCCGCTCTGCGGTGTTGAACCAGAGGTTATTCGCGAAGTGGCCCGCGCCTACGCGGGGGCCGACAGAGCGATGATCTTCTGGGGCATGGGCATTTCCCAACACGTGCACGGCACCGATAACGCTCGCTGCCTGATCTCAATGGCCCTGGCTTGCGGCCATACGGGCCGGCCGGGTACGGGCCTGCATCCGTTGCGTGGCCAGAACAACGTGCAGGGTGCCTCCGATGCCGGGCTGATCCCCATGGTATTGCCCGACTACCAACCGGTAGGAGATGCCCAGCTACGGGCCGCTTTCGAAGAACTCTGGGGCACTGAACTTGACCCGGAGCCCGGGCTCACGGTGGTAGAGATCATGGATGCCATCACGGCAGGCACCATAAAGGGCATGTACATCCTCGGCGAGAACCCCGCCATGTCAGATCCGGATCTGACCCACGCCAGGGCCGCGCTGGCTGCGCTTGAGCATCTGGTGGTACAGGATCTGTTCGTCACCGAGACCGCCCAGTTCGCCGACGTTATTCTGCCTGCGGCCGCCTGGTCGGAAAAATCAGGTACCGTCACCAACACCAACCGGCAGGTGCAAATGGGCCGTGCTGCGCTGTCGCCGCCAGGGGAGGCAAGACCTGACTGGTGGATTATTCAGGAAATGGCCCGGCGTTTCGGACTGGGTTGGGACTATCACGGCCCGGAGCAAGTGTTCGCTGAGATGAAGCAGGGCATGCATTCATTGGATCACATCTCCTGGTCCCGACTGGAACGCGAAGGTTCTGTGACCTATCCCTGCTCCGCCGATGATGCGCCAGGGCAGGACGTTGTCTTCTCGGATGCCTTCCCGCGGGCCGGGGGCCGGGGCAGATTTTCGCCGGCCTGGCCACTGCCGCCGGACGAGCCGGTGGATGAAGCCTATCCCATCGTGTTGACCACAGGGCGATTGCTTGAACACTGGCATACCGGCGCCATGACCCGTCGCAGCCGGGTACTGGATGAGCGGGAGCCCGAAGCGGCCGCTTTTCTGGCATCAGAGGAATTGGATCGCCTGGGCGTAACACCGGGTGATGCAATCAAGATTGCCACCCGGCGTGGCAGCATCACCCTGACGGCACGGGCCGATCAGGCTATGCCCGAGGGCATGGTGTTTGTGCCCTTCGCGTTTGTTGAGGCGGCCGCCAACCTGCTCACCAACCCGGCCCTGGACCCGGACGGGAAGATTCCGGAGTTCAAGTATGCTGCATGTCGGCTGAGCACCATTTCACCCGATTCCGGCCAGCCTCTTTAGCGGCATAAAGCGCCTCATCCGCGCGCTTGATGGCCGGTTTCAGTGAACCCTCATCTTGCAGCACCAGGGTCACCCCCAACGATGCCGTATAGGATAAATAGCCATCCTCCGTCGTGGCAGTGCCAACCTCTGCCGGGTTCGTCTCGACGGCCGACCGAAGCCGCTCTGCTACCATCAATGCATGTTCTTTACCGGTGTTGGGCAGTAGAACGGTGAATTCCTCACCGCCCATACGGCAAAGGATATCGCCATCACGTAATTCGGTTTGAGCCGTCTTTGCGAACTCCTGGAGTACCCGGTCACCCACATCGTGGCCATAGTCATCGTTGATTCGCTTGAACCGGTCCAGGTCTACGGCAATCAGGGTAAGAGGCTCGCCATTTCTGCGGGCCCGGGGTATTTCCAGTTCGGTCTGGGTTTCCAGGAATCGCCGGTTGCCCAGACCTGTCAGGGGATCTGTCATGGCCTGCGTGGTCAGCAGGTCTTCCAGTTGTTTACGATCGGTAAGATCGAACACCATGGCCCGGCTGTACTGGAAACCGTTGGCGTTTGTTTGGGCCGTGGCTTCGATGGCGACGGGGAGTTTCTCGCCGTTTTTGCACATCAGTTCAATCTCGGCGGAGCCTTCATGGCCGTCAGCCAGCACCGCCTTGAAGGCCTCGTCGAAAGCGTCCCGGGTTTCCGGGCTGACCAGGTCCCGGTAGTAGCGCTTTCCAACCAACTCGTCCCGGGAATAACCCAGCCACTGAAGTTCCTTGCGGTTGATCTTCTGTATGACGCCCTGTTCATCCAGGGAGTGGTAGCCACAGGGGGCGTTCTCGTAGAGGTCGGTCAGTTCACGGGCGTAGGATCTCGCGTTTTGAGACAGGTTCTGCGCCTTTTCTTTCAAAGAGCGCTGGTGGTGGTTGCTCAGTACCCAGAACACACTGAACCCGATGGCTAATCCGTAGGTCAGAACCACCAGGCTCGTTTTCCATGGACTTTCTGCTATCAGGAACGCAACGTCCGGGCGGGGTACGCTTATCGCTATGCGCCAGGGCTGGCTGCCCGGTACACTGAGAACCTGCATGGCCGCAGTGCGGAAATGATGGGTACGAAGGTCATGGGTCTGGAAAACCACAAGTTGGTCATCCAGTAGTAACTCACCCCGGTTACGGGTCTCCATTTCGAGCCAGATCACGCGCTTATGATCCTTCAAGGAGTCACCGAAGGCGACTGGGCCATGGCTGACCGGCAGCAGGGAATGCCCTTGTCCATCAACAAGAAGGGCAGACGCCTGGGCGTTGGCACCCATCGCATGGGGAAGAGTTCTCAACAGGTAGTTCCAGTTCAGGGTCAGCAACAAGACACCCAGCTGCTCGCCCTCTGAGCTTACAATCGGCGTCGAAATATCTATAACGTAAACCTCCTGCCCGCTCCGGGAAGGATCCGGATAGGGCGCCGAGAGATAGAGGCTGCGTGGGTTCATCGCCATGGCCTCACGGAAATACAAGTGATTCCGATGCAGGATCTCAGATTCCGGAGGGTCTTCGGTAGACAGCCGTTGGCGCCCGTCCGTATCAATGACCACCAGACGGGTGTAGCGGCCAAAGTGAGTCAGCAGGGTACTGAGCATGCCCCGTATCTGGTCTTCGTTCTGGTCAGACCAAACATCCTGATAAGGGTTCTGTGTCTGCCGTATCCGATCGAGGTGCTGCCGGACACTGGGGAACTCTGCAATCGCAAGGGCATGGTTGAGGCTTTCATTCATGCCTTGAAGCAATGCATCGTATTCGGCTTCAAGCAGTGTCTTAGCCGTGAGGCGCGAGCTCTCAAACCGGGTTGTGGTGTTCGACCAGGTAATCGGGATGAGCACAAGGGTGACCAGCACAATGGCTAGAACACTTGCTATTACAAGGCGGTGGGTGAGGGACCTAGGTATCCTCATTCGTTGGAGTTGGCCGGCAAAATTTCAGGTAGTAAGCATAATTCGGCAAGGGGCATTGGTCGGGCAAACAGGTAACCCTGCAGAATGTCACAGTGCCGTCGGGCCAGGTCTTCTTGCTGCTCCCGCGTTTCGATGCCTTCAGCCACAACCATCATATCCATGTGGTGAGCCATAGTGATCACCCCTTGAACAATCGCAGCAATGCGTCGGTCTGTAGCCGTATTCTGTACGAAGCTTCGATCCAGTTTCACTTTGTGTGTCGGCAGGTCCCGCAAATAGCTCAGGCTGGAAAACCCGGTTCCGAAGTCATCCAAAGCCACGCGGATGCCCCGGTCTTTAAGAGCTTCCATCAACTTGATGACGTGCTCGACACCGTCGATCAATACACTTTCAGTGACTTCCAGTTCCAGTAACTGGGGCGAAAGGCCGGTCTCTTCCAGAATCCGGAAGACGTCGTCCAGAAATCCATCGCGAATAAACTGCAACGATGAAATGTTGACGGCCACACGCAGGCTGCGCTCCCGCCGCCCATTGAACTCGGCCATTTCCTGACAGGCTTGCCGAAGAACCCAGAGCCCTAGCGGTACAATCTGCCCGGTCTGCTCTGCCAGCGGGATAAATTCGGCAGGCGACACCATGCCCCGGACTGGATGGTGCCAGCGCACCAGGGCTTCGACACTTCGCATGCGGCCGGTCACAGCATCTACTAAGGGTTGGTAATACAGCTCGAACTGGTTTTCTTTCAAAGCTGTGTGTAGTTCATGTCGCAGGGTGACGCTGTGTCGGGAGTGTTCGGCTTTATCCGCGCCATACCATTGCCAGGTATTGCGGCCCTGTCGCTTGGCCCGGTCCAGTGCCAGGTCGGCAAACTGCAGCAGTTGGTGGGGCTGTACGGCCTTATCACTGTTGCTTGCAATGCCGATACTGGCACTGATGTGAATCATTTGCTGATCCACTTCAATAGGTTCGCCAAGGGATTGCAAAACCTTCTCTGCCAGTTGAATGATAGCGTTGCGGCCAGGGCAGTCAGGAAGAACAATACCAAATTCGTCCCCAACCAATCGGGCAATCGTGGCCCGTTCGGGCATCACGGCCTTAAGGCGTTGGGCTACAGCCTGCAAAATCCGGTTGCCGATCCGGTGTCCCAGCCCCTCATTGATTGGTTTGAATCCATCCAGGTCCAGATAGAACATAGCGAGCATGTCTGTCCCGGATGTATGCCCGAGAAGTTCTTCAAGGGTTTCGGTAAAAGCCGCCTGATTGGGCAGGCCGGTCAGGAGGTCGTGGGTGGCCTGGAACCGTATCTTGGCTTCCTGCTCTTTTTGCTGCGAGATGTCCTGCTGGATGCCTATAAAATGTGTGCATTCTCCAGTCGTATCCAGGACTGGCCGGATGATCAGGTGGTTCCAGAATGGAGTTCCATCTTTCCGATAGTTGAGCAGGGTGACATCAACATCCGTCTTCTGCTGCAGGCCCAAACGTACAGCCTTGATGGCCTCCGGATCCGTGTCTGAGCCTTGAAGAAAGCGGCAGTTCTGGTCTAAAACCTCTTCTCGGGGGTAACCGGTGATCTCACAGAACGCTGGATTCACGTAAACCACGGGATGATCTGGTTGTTGGGCATCCGCCATCAAAATTCCATGGGGGCTGGCTTCAATGCCTCGCTGCAACTGGTGCAGTTCTGCTTCTTGTGCTTTGCGAGCCGTGAGATCCCGGTGCCGGAGAATGGTCAGCGCTGCCAGCGCTGCACCACGGCTCAGGTTCCTTTGTGCACCGTTAGTGGGGGAGACCGCCGAGCGATAGTAGGATGCAAAGGTGCCCAACAGCGCGCCATTGGCAGTCAGAATGGGCACGGACCAGCAGGCGCGGACCCCTTCAGCTTCTGCAAGATGGTGGTACCCATCCCATTTCGGATCATTCTGGATATTATCCGTAACCACGAGATCCCGTAAATAAGCCGCCGAACCACAGGTTCCCTGATCTGGCCCAATTGGGATGTTCTGCATTTGATCCACGTAGTCCGGAGAGAACTGATTACTCGGCACCATGCTCAGGGTTTGCGTGTCGGGGTCACACCGCATAATAGAAACCAGGGCGCCGGGCATCATCAGCGAGACCCAGTCTGTGATCGCTGCAAGTGTTTCCTCAAGCGGGTGCTGCTGAGCGATCAATTCATGGATGTTTTGCTGCATTTCCAGCAGAGAAAAATCGTGAGACTGCATAACGAGGGTTACTCTGGGAACTAGAAAGGGCAGTGTCGCCACCACAAGCTCGGGGTGTGATGTGACTCACATTCTGTAGACGATCATGGGTTTCATCAATAGGTGTCGTGCGTCGTTCTTGTGAAAACTTGCAAAAGGGATATATCGATTTGTAATCAGGATAGAGAGGCAGGTTCCAACAGGGCAATCCAGGCCTCTAACTGTTAGTATTGGCGCCATCGGAACCGCATCATCAGAGTGTAACCCCATGACAACCAAAGCCTTCGAAGCCCTGGCTTGCCCGTTAGACGGCGAGCCGCTACATCAAGAATCTTCTTCCTGGCGTTGCGCCAATGGCCATAACTTTGATGTGGCCCGGCAGGGGTATGTGCATTTGTTACCGGTACAGAAGAAGCGCTCGAAAGACCCCGGCGACAGTAAGGAGATGGTTGCGGCCCGCCAGCGTTTTCTTGGGGCCAGTTATTACCAGCCGATAGCCGAGGCGGTTTCGGCAGCGGTTTTGAAGGATGTATCGGATGGCGGTCACCTTGATTGCCTGGATGCCGGCTGCGGTGAAGGTTATTACCTGCGCCAGCTGGCGTCTGCAGCGGGTGGCAGGGTGTCACTGGCGGTGCTTGGGCTGGATATTTCCAAGTGGGCGGTTCTGGCGGCGGCCAGGAAGGATCGCGTTCCGAGCTGGGTGGTTGGCAGCAATGCCAATCTGCCGGTGCAGCCTGCGTCCCTGGACCGGGTGCTTTGCATGTTCGGCTTTCCGGTGTATGCCGAGTTTGCGCGGGTGCTGAAACCGGGCGGCAAGCTGATTCAGGTGGATGCCGGGCAGGATCATTTGCGGGAGTTGCGGGAGATAATTTATCCGCAGGTGCGTGCAGAGTCGAAAAAGGTGGATGAGGTGCCGGACGGTTTCCGTCGAGTGGAAACGCAGGATTTGCGCTTCACCCTGCATCTGGAAGGTGCGGAGCCGATTGCTGACCTGCTGGCCATGACTCCCCACCTGTACCGCGCCAGTGCCGAGGGCAGGGCGCGGGCGGCACAACTGGACAGCATCTCCCTCACGGTCGATGTGTGCCTGCAAACCTTCGAGCGTTACGCCCCGGCAGGCTGATCGGCGCCGTCCATTCCCACACGAGTGCCACGGGCTTTCAGCCGGTAAAACTCTTCAACAATGCCGGCCATGGCTTCCGGGCAGTATTCCCGCAGGCCGCCCAGCATCAGGCGCTTGGATACTTCGCCGGCGGTTTTGCCGGATGACATCAGCTGATAGTCCAGGGTTACGTTGCCCCGTTTGCCTGCCACTTCCAGGTCGGCCTTGCTTAATTCCAGGTCCGGTTGCTGGAGTTCCAGCTGGTTCAGGGCCAGGCTCATGCTTTCGTACATCACCATCGGGCGACCCGGGTTAAACATCACCCCGTGGGATTCCATCAGCGGCTTGAGGGTGTGGGGAAAGTTTTTGCCGGAAGCCGCCACGTAGCAGCGGGTAAATTCCTCGATGACCTGTTCATCGCGGGTAATGTCGCCGCTGCGGGTTACCTCCAGGTACACCTTGCCACCCTCATCGACCACTTCGATGGTGCCGCCGTTGTCGCTCTCGCGGAATTCCAGTGGAACCTCGGCGCCCAGGAGGTTGCGAAACCGGAAGGTCATGTTTTCAGACAGCCCGAAGCGGGACACCACAACCGCGAACAGGAGGTCTCCGGGCACACAGAAGCGCCGGGCATCCGGATCGTGGATGGGGTTGAAGTCGCCGGCCACTTCCTTGGCAAAGAAACTGGCCTGGGGTGCGGTAATAACGATGCGTCCGTCCTGGACGGAAAAGAACTGTTCTGAAAACATGCTTTGCCTTTTCTGATTTGCAGCAGCCGGGGGAATCTGGCCGATAGTACAATCCGCGGCCATTCTATGCCTCGCATGGCCAGACCGGTAGCCCGACCATGGTACTACGCAGGAACCGAGGGCACGAACCCCGGGAATCGGCGTCAGGCAATGTGCTCCATCAGTGTTTCCATTTCATGGAACAGCTGGTCGCTCAGTACATCCAGTGCGTTCATCAGGGTAGGGATCTGGTCGCGCTGGTTGGCCCGGTGCAGTTTGTCGATTTCCACGGCAATCTCGTGAATTTCCTGATGCAGTTTCCGGATGCCCTTCAGCCCGGGAAGTTCGGCGGACTGCTTATCCAGCCAGCCGGCAAAGCCGCAATGATTATGATCGAGCTCCACACTTTTGTCGTTGCCTTCAAGATAGCTGCGGAAACGCTCGACCCAGGCCCGATGGTCGACCCCGGCATACAGGCTGGGCAAAGCCCGGCGTGAAACCGTGCGCAGGTTACGCCAGTTGGCTGGTGCACGCCATTGCGCGCGCCAGGGCAGGAAGTCATCTGCAGGCATGGGGCGGGCCACGCCGTAACCCTGGGCCAGGTCACAGCCTATGCGAAGCAGCATCTCTGCGTGTTCGAAGGTTTCCACGCCTTCGGCAATCAACTGGCGGTCCAGGGCATCGGCCAGGCGCACGATGCCGTCCAGAATGGCCAGGTCTGCAGGGTCGCGCAGTATGCCCATGACAAAGCTCTGGTCGATCTTGACCACTTTGGCGGGCAGGCGTTTGAAGTAGGTCAGGGAAGAGTAGCCGGTGCCGAAATCATCGATGGCGATACTCACACCCAGTTGGCGGCAGCTGTCCAGAACCCGGGCAATCTGGCCCAGGTCACCCAGTGCTGCCGTTTCCAGAACCTCCAGTTCCAGCATGGCCGGGTCCAGGTCCGGCCATGATTTCAACGCAGCAGCGAGGTGCTCCGGGAAGTTCGGGTCACGCAGTTCGATGGCGCTGATGTTAATGCTCAGGGGTACCCGCACCCCTTGCTCAAGCCATTCGTTCATTTTTGCCAGGGCGCTGTCCATTACCCAGCGGCCGATGTCGAGCATCAGCGGGGTGTTATCGACCAGCCCGATAAAGGCTCCCGGTGCCAGTAACCCGCGCTCCGGATGTTGCCAGCGAAGCAGTGCTTCAGCACCAATCACTTCGCTGGTACGCATGTTTACCTTGGGCTGGTAATACAGGCATAGCTCATTGTTTTTGAGGGCCTGGTGCATGCGCTCGATGGTTTCGTGCTGGCTGCGCAGGCTTCTGTCCTGCTCGGTATCGAACAGGTGGAACCGGCTTTTGCCGGACAACTTGGCCTGGTACATGGCCTGGTCAGCCTGGCGGATCAGCTGGTCGCCACCGGAGATATCGGGTTGCGGGTAGAACGTGACCCCCAGGCTGGCGCCGACCGTAACCGCCTTGTCTTTAAGCAGGATTGGCCTGGAAACGGCTTTCAGGAGTCGTTCCAGGTGTGTTTCGAAATCTGAATCTGCAGACATATCCATCAAGACGGCCACGAACTCGTCGCCACCAAGCCGTGACAGGGTGTCTTCCTCCCGGAGTTCGTGACGCATCCGGCTGGCCACGGTGATCAGCACCTGGTCGCCGGCGGAGTGGCCATGGCTGTCATTCACGGCCTTGAAGCCGTCCAGGTCGAGGTACACCACTGCCAGGGAGCTTTGCCGTCTATCCACCATGGCCATAGCCTGGTTCAGCCGGTCGGCCAGCAGGGTGCGGTTGGGCAACCCGGTCAGCGCATCGTAATGGGCAAGGCGTTCGATTTCCTGCGCCTGCTGTTTGGCCTTGGTGATATCGGTGCTGATGCCAATCAGGCCGACAATGTGTTCGCTGCCGCCGTCTTCGTAGATCGGGGTTTTGATCTGGAGGAGTACGGCGCGCTCTCCCCGGATGTTGATTTCAACTTCTTCGGTAACCTTGGCGCCTCTTAACACCCTTTCATCGAGTGCCCTGATGCGTTCGATGCTCATATTGTCGAACACCGGCTCGCCCCGGGTGCCCAAAAGCTCGTTGCGGGACAACCCGAAGCGCGTCAAAGTGGCGCTGTTGGCGTAGGTGTAGCGCAGGTCCATATCCTTCATGAACACAAAGGTGTCCATCCGGTCGAGCGCATCCCGGAACCGGCTGGCTTCGGTGAGCGCCTGCCTGAGCCTCAGTTCGGCTTCCTTCCTTTCAGTGATGCGGGTCAGGCTGCCGTACCAGATCACCGAGCCATCCTCGGCTTTATGAGGCAGAGCGTTCCCCAGTAGCCAGTGCACCGACCCATCAGGATGAATAACCCGGTATTCGTCTTGCCATACGGTCAGATTGGTTGCCGACTCCATGATGCTGTCACGCACTCTTTCTGCATCGTCCGGGTGCAGGGTTCTTAAAACCGCCTCACCATCGTGCTTGACGGTTGCCGGATCCAGACCGTACACGTCCTGCATGGCGCGGCTGGCGTAGGGGAAGCAGGAGCGACCATCCGGAAACAGTTGATAGGTGTACACCATCCCCGGTACCCGGCCGGCAATGGTATCGAACTGGTTTGCCAGCTCCCGGAGGTCTTTGGTCAGCCGTTCGGCAATGGTGTTGGCTTTATGCTGGGTACGAACCAGGCTGAGATACAGGAAGAACACCAGAAGGCCCAGGGCAAGTACGCCCAAAGCTACGAGTATGACGGTCAGCAGGTAGGGTGCAGCCAGGTAATCGATCGGCGCAAACTGCAAAACCCAGGTTCTGTCGTTGAATCTGATCTCGTGCTGTAAGGATTTGTTGGTTTCAATCGCGGCTGGGAGGTTGCTGAACAGCAGGTTGTCCGGGCTGCTCTGTTCGTCGTAGATGCTCACGCCGATGGCTCGCCGTACGCCGGCCGGTGTTGCCCAGTCTTCCAGGATGCCTTCAAGCAGCTCGGTTACCCGGAATGCTCCGTAAACCCAGCCTGCAATCGCCTCGCGTCGCTGCTCCACGGAATCAATGTGCATATCATTCTTGTATACCGGCACATAGACAATAATGCCGGGTGCCCCCTGATTTCCGGTTTCCTGAACCAGGATCAGTTTTCCGGTGAGCGCGGCCTGTCCGCTATCCCTGGCCTGTACCATAGCGGCCTGCCTGGTCGGTTCGGAAAACATATCGTAGCCCAGTACCAGTCGGTTCTGTGGATCCATGGGCTCAAGGAAAACAATGCCGGTATAGAGGTCGCGGGGGCCGGAAGGATAGATCCGGTAATCAGGAAAGCCTTCATCTTTGAGGCGTTGTTCGTGCTTGCGCAGTGATTCTGGCGGAACAATAACCGCGAAACCGAATCCTCGTACTCCGCTTACCGACTCCGCAACACCCAGTTTGTCGACGAAGCTGTACCAGTCGTCCCGGTTGACTCGGTTTGTGCCGGCGAACAGGCCCGCACCGGCACGCAGCACCAGAGCATAGGCTTTTAGTCGTTCATTGATTTTTTCGGTGAGCTGGGATGCGGCAAATTCCAGCTGTTGCTGGTCGCGCTGGATCAGGAAGTCCCGCATCCAGAGCCCGCTGAGAGTCGTAGCGGCGAGCGTGATAACCAGAATAACCCAACCAGTAACCGGTATCTTGGATAGAAGGCGCGGTGAGGGCATTCAGGTTCCTGCTATTGGTTGTCGATGCAACCGGTATCATAGCCTGCCTGAATGCTTTGTGAGTAGGGGCCAGAACGCAAAAAAGGCAGCCGAAGCTGCCTTTTTCATATCGTATTGGGCTGTTATTTACAGACCAACTACGTTTTCCGCCTGAGGACCTTTCTGGCCCTGGGATACGGTAAATTCAACCTGCTGGCCTTCTGCCAGAGTCTTGAAGCCGCCGCCCTGAATGGAGCTGTAGTGAACAAAAACGTCCGGGCCGCCTTCACGAGTGATAAAACCAAAACCTTTAGCTTCGTTGAAGAACTTAACAGTACCGGTAACAGTAGACATATTTAACTATCCTGAATTCAATCATTTTATTTGCTGTCCAACATCGTTGTGAGGCGGGATCAGCGGTGTGCGGAAACAAAAAACTGGCGTGATCAAAAACAGGACGAGAACTACTTGCTACAACAGCGGTACGTCTTATTGATGAATGCTTTGCTAAATCTTTCCAACGACCGCCACTTTACTCTTGCCAGCCCGGAATGCAAAGCTATTTTTTATAAGCAATAGCACTCATTAGAAAAAGTAACGGTTTTGGGAATTGTACTCATCGCCAAGGCCAGGAACACGTACAATACTCTACGCCTTTCAATCCGGAGCCCAACGCTGATGCCGATGGACCCAATCGAAGAACGCCGCCTTGCCGCCCTCGCCAAACTAGGCATCCTGGATACGCCACCCGAGGAGCGGTTTGACCGTCTGGTGCGTATTGCCCGGAAGGTATACAACGTAAAGATTGCCCTGTTCTCGATCGTGGACGAGGGGCGCCAGTGGTTCAAGTCTAAGGAAGGGCTGGATGTCCGTGAAACCCATCGCTCCTTCGCCTTTTGTGACCATGCCATCCGGCAGGAAAAGCCCTTTATTGTTGAAGATGCCAGCAAAGATCCGCGTTTTCGCAATAACCCGCTGGTAACCGGCGGGCCGCAAATCCGTTTCTATGCCGGCATTCCGGTCAGGGAACCCGGGGGCTACAAGCTTGGCACCATCTGCATTATTGACGATAAGCCAAGGAAGATCCGGGAAGTTGACCTGGATGTGCTTCGAACACTGGCCAGCCTGATTGAAGACGAGCTGGAACGGGCCTATGCGGCAGTCAATGGCGAAGACGATGTGCGCTTCACCCACATTACCCGGGCTATCCAGCGGGCGCAGAATGCCTTCCTGACCAATGACAGCGACCGGGCCGCCTTCGAATTGATGCTGTCGGATTTTCTGGCCATCACCGGCAGCCAGTTCGGCTTTATTGGTGAGGTGCTGCGCAAGGAAGACGGCACGCCATACCTGAAGGTAGAAGCCATCACCAATATTGCCTGGAGCCCGGAAACTCAGGGGCTCTTCCAGCAGGTGGAGCGCCGGGGCATGTTGTTTGAGCGCCTCGACAACCTGTTGGGTGCGCCGATGTTGTCCGGTGCCGTGGTGGTGGCTAACGATTACAGCAGCGACCCGCGCAAAGGCGGCCTGCCTCCGGGGCACCCGCCCATACGTAGCTACATTGCCATGCCGGTGTATTCCAAGAGTGAGATGATTGGGCTGGTGGGCCTGGCCAACCGCGATACGGGCTATGAAGAGGAAATGGCTGACCGCATGGCCCCTTTGCTGCAAACGGTTGGAACCTTGCTGGAACGCAAACGCCTGTACCGCGAGCGCCAGGAACATCAGACCAGCCTTGAAAAAGCCGCCAATTACGACGCCCTGACCGGGCTGCCGAACCGCCGCAGGCTGACAGAGCTGTTCACCCAGGAACTGTACGAGGCTGACCAGCGTAAAGGCACGGTGTCGGTCTGCTTCCTGGACCTGGACGGGTTCAAGGAGATCAACGACGAGCACGGCCACTCGGTGGGCGATGCGGTGCTGCGGGCGGTAGCCGAACGCCTTAAAACCATTGTTCGCAGCCACGATGTGATTGCCCGCCTCGGTGGCGACGAGTTTGTGGCCATTTTGCGGGATGTGAATGACAGCCGCGTCTATTCCCGGATTCTGGAAGCCATCCGCCAGCCAGTGAATTACCGCCACTACGTGCTGCAGTTGTCCTGCAGTATGGGCATCACCGTATACCCGGATGACGACGTGGAGCCGGACATGCTGCTTCGGCACGCAGACCAGGCCATGTATGCCGCCAAGGAGGCCGGTAAGAACGCCTTCAAGATGTTTGACCTTGAGTCACACTTTACCCGCAAGGAGCGGGTGAGGGTGCTCGAACAGATCGGGCCGGCGCTGGCCCGGGAAGAGCTGGAGCTCTATTTCCAGCCCAAGGTGGACTTCAACCGCTGCACGGTTGAGGGATTCGAAGCACTGATTCGCTGGAACCATCCGGACGACGGCCTGCTGTTGCCATGTCGCTTTCTGGACCACATCGAGTACACAGAGTATGCCAGCCAGGTTGGTCGGTTTGTGCTCGGAGAGGCCATCAAGCGGTTATTGTACTTTGACGAACAGGGTTTGTCGTATTCGATCAGCGTGAACCTGAGCCCGTCCTATTTTCTGGGGCAGGCCTTCCTGCCTGACCTGAAAGCGGGGCTGGGGCAACTGCCGGACGGCATCCGGCACCGGCTCATACTGGAAGTGCTGGAAACCACGGCGCTGGATGATACCCGCAAAGTGATCGATATCCTGAAAGTCTGCCAGGGTATGGGCGTTGAGGTCTCTATGGACGATTTTGGCACCGGATACTCGTCGCTGGACTATTTCCGCCGGCTGCCGGTGCAGGAAATCAAGATAGACCGCACCTTTGTTGGCGATATGGTGAGCGACCGGGACGACGAAATGGTGGTTAAAGCCATTCTTGGCCTGTCGAAAAGCTTTGGCCGCCGGGTGATTGCTGAAGGCGTGGAGTCCCGCGAAGTTCACGAACGGCTGGTGCGGCTTGGCTGCGATCTCGGGCAGGGCTATTTCTATGCCGAGCCTATGCCTTTTGACAACGCGTTGGAGTGGGCCCGGAATTTCAGCTGGCCGGCATTGTAAAGGTTTGGCAAAACCCTGACTTCGCTCTTTTTTTCGATGCGCGGCTTCTCTATGGTTGCCTCTGGTTGTTCATCCACGGAGAAGGTCAATGGCGTCTGGTTCCCCTAAGCGCGGAGTCAAATGGTTTGCAGTATTGCTGGTGGTTGCCGCTGCCGGGTTTGCTGCCTGGTGGTTTTCCGGCGACGCCCGAAAAGCCCCCGAACCCCTGAATACGGTTGAAGTCACACGCGGTGATATCCAGCTGCTGGTCAGTGCCACCGGGGTGCTGGAGCCCAGTAACTATGTGGATGTGGGTGCCCAGGTCTCGGGCCAACTGGAAACCATCCATGTTCGTGTCGGCCAGAACGTCAAGGAAGGGGACTTGCTGGCGGAGATAGACCCTACCGTCTACACCGCCAAGGTTGACGCCACCCGGGCTCAGCTGAAGAATCAGCAGGCCCAGATTGCCGACCGCAAGGCCCAGTTACGGCTCGCCGAAATCCAGTTCCAGCGCCAGCAGAACCTCTACCGGGAGGAAGCAACCACCCGGGAATCCCTGCAAACTGCCGAGGCAACCCTGGCCTCCGCAAAGGCCCAGCTGGCGATGCTGGAAGCCCAGATTGAACAGACCTCCTCAACCTTGCGTGCCGAAGAAGCCAATCTTGGCTACGCCCGAATCTATGCCCCCATGGACGGCACCGTGGTATCCATCGAAGCCCGCCAGGGTCAGACCCTGAACGCCAGCCAGACCGCACCCGTGCTCATGCGCATCGCCAACCTGGCCACTATGCGTGCGCGGGCCCAGGTTTCGGAAGCGGATATCAGCAAACTGGAGCCGGGCATGCGGGTGTACTTCACCACCCTGGGGGAACCGGATTCCAGGTTATACGGCGAACTCGACTACATCGAACCGACACCGGAAGTCACCAATAACGTGGTGCTTTACAACGCCCTGTTTGAGGCAGAGAACCCGCAGGGCAAGTTATTGCCCAACATGACTGCCCAGGTGTTCTTTATCCAGAAAGAGGCCCTGAATGTATTGCGGGTGCCCGCCAGTGCGGTGCAGGGCAACACAGTGCTGGTTCTTGATGCTGCCGGCAATCCGCAAGCACAGACAGTCACCACCGGCATCTCTAACCGGGTGCAGACGGAAATTCTGAACGGGCTGGAAGAGGGACAGGAAGTGGTCCTGGTATCCCGCGACCCCCGCAGCGGTGCCAGCGGTAACCCGTCTTTCCGGGGCATGCTGAGATGACCGGCAATACCCCGCTGATTGAACTGAAAGGCATCACCCGTTCGTTCGGGCAAGGGGACCTTGCGGTGCCTGTGCTGAAGGGGATCGACCTGAAGATCTATCCGGGCGAATTCGTGGCCATCATGGGCCCGTCCGGTTCCGGCAAGTCGACCCTGATGAACATTCTAGGATGCCTGGACCAGCCAAGTTCCGGTGAATACTGGTTTGACGGCCGGGATGTCTCGGCCCTCAGCCGGGATGAGCTGGCGTTGCTGCGACGGGAAGCCTTCGGCTTCGTGTTCCAGAGTTACAACCTGTTGCCGGGTATGACGGCACGGGAGAACGTGGAAATTCCGGCAATCTATGCGGGCATGGCTCCCGTAAGGCGCCACCAGCGGGCAGATGAGCTGCTGACCGGGTTGGGGCTGGGTGAACGGCTGACCCACCGGCCGTCTGAGTTGTCCGGGGGCCAGCAGCAGCGGGTATCCATTGCCCGGGCATTGATGAACGGCGGCCAGATTATCTTTGCCGATGAGCCCACCGGCGCCCTGGACAGCAAAAGCAGCCAGGAAGTGATCCGGTTGCTGACTGACCTGTCCGCCCAGGGGCACACGGTTATCCTGATTACCCATGACCAGGACGTAGCGGATGTGGCCCGGCGCCAGATCCACATTGCCGACGGCGAGGTGGTGCGGGATACCGGCGTGGAAACCACAACCAGAACGGCACCGGTTAAGGCGGCCGATATTCGCAATGGCGCCGTGCTGAGCGATTGGCAGGAAGCCCTGAAAAGCGCCCTGCGGTCGCTTCGCAGCAACCTGTTCCGTACTGCGCTTACCTTGCTTGGCATTGTTATTGGCGTGGCGTCGGTCATCACCATGCTGGCCATCGGTGAAGGCGCCAAGAAAGATGTGGTCGATCGAATCAGTACCATGGGCAGCGATCTGTTACTGGTTCGCCCCGGCGGCCCGGACCAGCGGGGAGGGCGCTGGTCTGTTACCACACTGGTGGCAGATGACTATCGTGCAATCAACGAGATAGAAGGTGTTCTTGCCGCAATACCTGAACTGACGGGTGGCCAGACTTTGCGCTACTCAAACCGGGATCACCAGGCGGAAATCAACGCCACCTCGTTCCAGTTCCCGGTGGCACGGCAGTGGCCGGTGGCGGAAGGCACCTTTTTCAGCGCGCAGGATGAAGCCAACTATGCCGCCGTTGCGGTGCTGGGGACATCCACCGCACAGGTGTTGTTTCCGGATGAAAGTCCGTTGGGCAAGCACCTGATGGTAAACAACGTGTTGTTCCAGGTGATTGGCGTGATGGAGGAGAAAGGAGCATCCCCCATGGGCCAGGACCAGGACGAAGTGGTGTTTGTGCCCTATACCACCGGCAGCTTGCGTATTTTCGGACAAACCCACCTCCGCAACGTCACGGTGGCGGTGGCGGATATCGACCGCATGGCGGAAATCGAGGCCATCATCCACGATACCTTGCTGGCCCGCCATGGAGGTGTTGAAGACTTCACCATCCGCAACATGGCGTCGCTGATTGACACCATTTCCGAAACCCAGAATACGCTGACCTGGCTGCTGGGCTCCATTGCCGCTATCTCGTTGCTGGTGGGCGGCATTGGCGTGATGAACATCATGCTGGTAAGCGTGACCGAACGCACCCGGGAAATCGGGATCCGCATGGCCACCGGTGCCCGGGCCTGGAACATCCTGCAACAGTTTCTGACGGAAGCCTGGCTGGTGTCAGCCATTGGCGGGCTGATCGGCGTGGGGCTGGGCATTGCCGCTACCCAGCTGATCGGCTCATTCGGTACGCCGGTGCATATGACGGTTCTGCCCATGGTGCTGGCTTTCAGTTGTGCCTTCGCCACCGGCCTGATTTTCGGTTTTCTGCCGGCCAGAAAGGCTGCGCGGCTCGACCCTGTTCATGCGCTGGCTTCGGAGTAATGCCATGATCTTTCGTACTAGCCCCTTGTGGTCCGTTTTATTGCTGGCAGGCTGCGCCGGTTTCCAGCCCCAACCTGTTGAGCAGCCGTTAACGCCACCCGCTCAATGGCACCAGGAAACAAATGCGGGAGAAACGGTGAATGCTGACTGGTGGCAGGCCTTTGGTGACGAACAGCTGAACCGGTTGGTCAACCGTGCCTATGCCAACAATCCGGGCCTTGCCGCAACGGCACAGGCCGTTATCCAGGCCGACCTTCAGCTGCGTAATGCCGGGGCAGCACTGTTGCCAACAGTCGGCGCATCCGGCAGCGCCGGTAAGCAGGCCAGCCAGGCGTCAGGGCAGGACAGGGCAACCGGGGGCTCAACCAGCCTGGGTGTGTCTGTAGATTATGAGGTGGATCTTTGGGGCCGCTTGTCGGCCGCAGAATCCGCGGCCCTGGCCGATTTTGAGGCTACCCGTTACGACTACGATGCTGCCAGGATAACCCTCGCCGCGTCTGTGGCCAGCACCTGGTTCGAATGGCAGGAGTTACAGCAGCGGGTTGAGGTAGCCCGGAAGAACCTGGAACTGGGCGAGCGGACGCTGAAACTGGTTGAGGCACGCTACCGAAACGGTGTGGCGGACCGTTCCGAGCTGTCACGGCAGCAAACGGCCGTGCAGAACCTCAAAAATGCCGTGCCTCCGCTGGAATACCAGGCCCGGCAGCGCCTGGCGGCGCTTCGCTTATTGACCGGTGACTATCCGTTTACCGAGGCTGAGCCCAGAGCTGCACTTCTGGATGTGTCTGTGCCGGCTATCGACCCTCAAACCCCCGCCAGTATCGTTACCCGCCGGCCGGACCTGGCTGCCGGGGAAGCGCGTTTAGCCGCCGCCAGCGCCAACATCGAGCAGGCCAGGGCCGCACTGCTGCCCTCCCTATCCCTGAGTGGTGCAGTGCGTGCGTCGACCGACAGCTTTTTCAGCCTGTCGGACCCGCTGCGAACGGCAAGCGCCGTGCTGGGGTTAAGCCAGACCCTGTTTGATGGCGGACAGCGCCGCAATACCGTGGAGATTTCCGAATCCCGCCGGGTTGCCTTGCTGGAAACCTACCGGGCCAGTTTATTGACGGCTTTCCAGGAAGTGGGCGATGCCCTGGATCGGGAGGCACTGTACAAAGGGCAGGAAACACGGCTGCAAAGCATTCTGGAGCAGGCGGAAGAAACGTTGCGGTTAACGGAAATCCGCTACCGGGAAGGGGCGGATGACTTACTCACCCTGCTCGAGAGCCAGCGCAGCGTATTCGATGCCCGCCAGCAACTGAGCCAGGTTCGGCTGAACCGGCTGATTGCCGCAGTGGATCTGTACAAGGCGCTGGGTGGCGGTTGGGAGCCTGAGGCATCCGGCCCTAAGGCCTGAGTTGCTGTTCGAGCCTTTCGTTCAGTTTGCGCCAGTGTTCAAGCTTTTCCGCATCACCGACCCGTTTGCGCACCCCGGACTGCTGGTTCAGCCATAAGCCCTCACCGTTAAAACTGTAAACCGGTTCCAGGTCAGGGCGTTGCGACGCAGGCTTAATGTGATTTATCAGGTTGTCGAGAACCAGCGGCTCGGCATCCGGCGTCTTGTACCAGGCCAGCACCATGTGGGCCTGGTTAAGTTCCAGGGCTTTAACATAGACAATGCGCAGCTGTTCGTCGGGCACCCCCATGGCACGCAGGGTCAGGTACTTGGCGATGGAGAAATCCTCGCAGTCGCCGCCGTTGGTGGTCAGCAGTTCCACCGGGGTCGCCCAGTAGTCTTCCTCGCCCCAGTGGCTTTGGTCACTGACAAACTCCGCCCGGTTGAAAAAGGAGTTGACCAGGTGCAGCTTGCGATCGATGGGGGCGTTGATAGCCAGGCCATGCAGCCGTTGCCAGTTTTGTAACCGTTGCTGCGCTTCCAGGCCAAACTCCTGAAGCACGTAGTCCATCAGGCGATCGCTCAGATTAATGGCGCTTGCGAGGGAAATGCCGAGAATCACCGGCAACAGCAACGGGACCAGAAGGGAGCGGCGAACACGGTGAACGATGACCGCTGCCATGGCCGGCCTCAGTTGTTGTTCTGCAGGCGTTGTCGTAATTGCTCCAGCCGCTGGCGGATTTCCTCACGGCGCTGCTGGTCACTGGCGGAGCTGCTGTTATTGGCGGCGGGGCGGGGAGCTGCCTGGCGAACCGGCTGGGTCTCCATGGCGGGCTCCGGTTGGTCGGAACTGGCGAGTTCAAAGCGGGTGCGGTCTTCGTTTTCCGGGAAGTAGAGGTTTTCCAGCTTGCCGGCCCGTTCGATAACAACCCGGTTGGCGAATACGGTACGGAGCCTGGCGTTGCCGGGTAATTCGTCACCCACCAGGTAGGCTTCGGTGTCGTTTTTGTCGTCTTCAATCAGGGCGCTGCCCGGGAAATCACCGTCTGCGGCCAGCACACCGCGCAGAGACAGCCGCAGGTTGGTTTCCGGCAGGTTTTCAGTATCGGTTACCGCCGGGCCATCGCCGCTGGTGCGGGTGCCAAACAGCGAAAGGTTTGCCAGGTCAACGGCTGGCACTTCCGGACCACTGCTTTCCGGGCCATTTGCAGCCGTTGCTACCGGCGCAGCCTGGCTGGTTTCAGACTGCCAGAACCGGTAGCCTTGCCAGCCGGTGAGGGCGACCATGGCCAGTGCGGCTGCCAGCGCAAGTAACAGTGGAATCCTTCGGTCAAGTGCAAACATCGGCGTTCCTGATTGCGATAAAAGTCGAAAATCCTAAAAAGCCCACAGGTTATCAGACTGCAATGAATTAGTGGCAGTATAGTGTACAGAGTTGTTCAGTGGTTCCCATTCCTGTGGTACCTTTTCGGGCATTGCTGCCAGCGCCAGGAACCTGGCCTATAACAACAATCGTGACCTGACGGATTTAAACGAGGAAGAGCTTGACCACCGAGACCGAAATTCAGCCGCAGGATGCTCCGCTGGGCCGACTTCCCTTTACCTTTGCCAAGCGCAACGGGGTGATCCTTACCCGCAACGACGATGGCGAGGCGGTCATTCTGGTAAAACCTGGGGCGTCCCACACTGCGCTGGCCGAGGCCAACCGGATCAGTGGTGGCCGGGCCCGCTTTACCACTATTGAAGCTGACCGCTTTGACCAGGCGCTGAACGCGGCCTACCAGAATGATTCCGCCGAAGCCATGCAGATGGTCGAAGGCATCGGCGATGATATGGACCTGGCCTCGCTGGCCGATTCCGTGCCGGAAACCGAAGACCTGCTGGAGCAGGAAGACGACGCGCCGATTATCCGGCTGATCAACGCCATCCTCACCGAGGCTGTGAAAACCAATGCCTCGGACGTGCACATTGAAACCTACGAAAAGCAGCTGGTTGTGCGGTTCCGTATCGATGGCGTGTTACGGGAAGTGGTGCAGCCCAAGCGGGCCCTGGCGCCGTTGCTGGTGTCTCGTATCAAGGTTATGGCGAAGCTGGATATTGCCGAAAAGCGGGTGCCCCAGGATGGCCGTATTGCCCTTCGGGTAGCGGGCCGAGAAGTGGATATCCGGGTATCTACCATGCCGTCGTCCAGTGGCGAGCGGGTTGTGCTGCGTCTGCTCGACAAGCAGGCAGGCACCATTCGCCTGGAATCCCTCGGCATGGCCGGGCAGGATCTCAAGGTTCTGCGCAAGCTGATTCACCGGCCTTACGGCATCATGCTGGTCACCGGCCCGACGGGTTCCGGTAAATCCACTACGCTGTACGCCTCGCTGCAGGAAATTAACGACCGCACCCGCAATATTCTGACCGTTGAAGACCCCATCGAATACAACTTGCCGGGCATCGGCCAGACCCAGGTAAACCCCAAGGTTGATATGACCTTTGCCCGTGGCCTGCGTGCCATTCTCCGGCAAGATCCGGATGTGGTGATGATTGGTGAAATCCGGGATCTGGAAACCGCCGAGATCGCCGTGCAGGCGAGTTTGACCGGCCACCTGGTGCTGTCCACCCTGCACACCAACACCGCTGTAGGCGCCATTACCCGTTTGATGGACATGGGCATCGAGCCGTTCCTGATTTCCTCCAGCCTGGTGGGCATTGTCGCCCAGCGGCTGGTGCGGGTGCTGTGTACCCACTGCCGGGAGCCCTATATCCCGACTGAAGAGCATTGCCAGTTCCTGCAGCAGGACCCGGCCGATCCGCCTACGATTTTCCGCGCCAAGGGTTGCGAGCATTGCAACCAACTGGGCTACCGCGGGCGTATCGGTATCTATGAAGTGGTGGAAATAACGGAAGAGATCAGCAGCCTGATCCATAAACGGGCAGGGGAGCTCGACCTGGAGCGGGAAGCCCGGCTGCACAGCCCCAGCATTCATGCCGACGGCGTTCAGAAAATCCTGAATGGCGTAACCACCGTGGAAGAAGTTCTGCGCGTAACCCACCGGAGCCAGTAATCCATGCCAGCGTACGAATACAAGGCACTGGACCCCAGGGGCAAGCAGAAGCAAGGGGTATTGGAAGCGGACGCGCCCCGGGCGGTACGCCAGCAACTTCGCGAAAAAGGCTTTACGCCACTGGCGGTAACGCCGGCGGTCGAAAAACAGGCCCGCAACAACCCGCTGAGCAGTCGTGGTTCCCTGAGCGCGGCAGACCTTGCCCTGGTAACCCGTCAGCTGGCAACGCTGATACAGTCGGGTATCCCCATCGAACAGGCCTTGAGTGCTGCCGCCCAGCAGTCCAACAAGCCTCGCATTCGAAGTATGCTCATCGCCATCCGGGCCAAGGTCATGGAAGGCTACACACTGGCGGACAGTTTCGGGGAGTTTCCCAAAGCCTTTCCCCGCTTGTACCGTTCGACAGTAGCTGCCGGTGAACACGCCGGGCACCTGGACCTGGTTCTGAACCGGCTTGCGGACTACACCGAAAGCCGCCAGGAAGCGCGACAGAAAATCCAGCTGGCAGCCATCTATCCGATCATTCTAAGTGTGGTGGCCATCGCCATTGTGGTGTTTCTGCTCACCTACGTGGTGCCGGATATCATCGAAGTATTCCTCAAGCAGGGCCAGGACCTGCCGGGGCTGACGGTAGCGATGCTGTCGGTTTCGGAATTTCTGGGCTCTTACGGTGTCTATCTTCTGATACTGCTGGTGATTGCCATCATCGGTTTCCGGGTGGCGCTCACCAAACCGGCGTTCCGGATGAAATTCCACAAGCAGCTGCTGCATTTGCCGCTGTTTGCAGGCATGGTTCGGGGCGTTAACACGGCGCGCTATGCCAGCACACTCAGTATTCTGACAACCAGTGGCGTGCCCCTGGTCGAAGCCATGAAAATCGCCGGCGAGGTGTTATCCAACGATTACCTGCGCCGGGAACTGCGGGAAGCGGCACGAAAGGTCAGTGAAGGTGGCTCGTTACACCGCTCGCTGGACCAGACCGGCTATTTCCCGCCCATGATGTTGCACATGATTGCCAGTGGCGAGGCTAGTGGTGAGCTCGACAGCATGCTCGAGCGCACCGCGCGCATGCAGGAGAACACGCTGCAGTCCAAGATTGCCGCGATTGTCGGGTTATTCGAGCCACTGATGCTGCTGGTGATGGGCGTGGTGGTGCTGATTATCGTACTGGCCATCATGCTGCCGATTCTGAACATGAGTAACCTGGTGGGCTGACAGCCCCACCGCACAGAAGTAAAACAGGGAAAACACAGGTCTGACATGAGTGAAACTATGAAAAACATCGACAACGCCAACATTGCACGCAGCCGGGGCTTCACCCTGATTGAAATCATGGTGGTTATGGTCATTTTGGGCTTGCTGGTGGCCATCGTGGCGCCGAACATCATGGGCCGCAGTGACCAGGCCAAGGTAACCGTTGCCGAAACCCAGTTGAGCAACATTGCCAACGCACTCGACCTGTACCGTCTGGATAACAGCCATTACCCGTCTACCCAGCAGGGCCTGGAAGCGCTGGTGAGCAAGCCCAGTGGTAGCCCGGAACCGAAAAACTGGAATGCCGACGGTTACCTGAAGGGCGTGCCGGAAGATCCCTGGGGTAACCAGTACCAGTACGTGAGCCCGGGCCGGGAAGGCCCCTATGATCTGTACTCCTACGGTTCTGACGGCAACGAAGGCGGTGAGGGCGATGCAGCCGATATCAGCGCCTGGAACACCGGGAAGTAAGCGATTGTGCGCAACAGGGCGAACCAAGCCGGCTTTACGCTGATCGAAATACTGGTTGTCCTGATTATTGTCGGGCTGCTGGCAGCCCTTGCCGTGTTCAATATGGCCGGCAGCTCCCAGCAGCGCGAACTGGAAAGCCAGGTAAGGGACCTTTACCTGTTGATGCAGACCGCCTCGGAGCAGGCGGTTCTGAACAATCTGGAACTGGGTTTGTTGTTTGAGGAAGACGGCTACCGCTTTGTCGCCTTCCAGGACGAATCCGGGGAATGGAAACCACCTGCCGAGCGCATGTACCGTAAACGAACCCTGCCGGAATGGCTGACGGTTACCCAATACGTCGAGAACGACGCCCCGCGCCTGACCAGTGCCGAAGATGAACTCCGGCCAGACCTTGTGTTCTTCTCCAGTGGCGAAACCACGCCGTTCGAAATCGAATTTACCATGGGCCGTGAGATCGAGAGCATGCACGTGCTTGCCTCAGACGGCATTTCGCCTTTGGAATGGCGACAGCCGGGTGCCGGGGAAGACGAATGGTAAACCGGAATCGTGGCTTTACCTTGCTGGAAGTGCTGGTGGCGCTGCTGGTGTTCGGCCTGATTGCCACGGCCGCAGCGGAGGTGGGCAGCAATTATATTTCCAGTTTCGAGCGGGTGCGGGACAAAACCCTGGCCGGCTGGCTGGCTGAAAACCGCGTGAATGAACTGCGCCTCCAGGAACAGCTACCGGATATCTCGGATAACTCTGAGGATACCGACTACGGCAACTACCGCTGGCGGGTAACTACCGTGGTGCTGGGTACCGCCGAGCCGACCATGCGCCGGGTGGAAGTGACCGTGGCCAAGTACCCGGATGGCCAGAGCGAGCCGTTTTCCGTGCACACACTCTCTGCCTTTCTGGGGGAGAAATGACGCCGCTTAAAGTACCGGTGCTGCCGCACCAGCAGGGCTTCACCCTGATGGAAGTGCTGATTGCCGTCACCATTACGGCGGTCATTGGCCTGGGCGTGTGGCAGGTGGTGAACGGCGTAGTCAATTCCCGGGACCGGGTGAACGAGCTTGCCGAGCAGTTCGATGGCTTGCAGAAGGCCATGTTGCTGCTGGAACGGGATATCACCCAGGTTGTTAACCGGCCGGTACGGGATGTGTACGGCGACTTTTCACCCGCGCTGACCACCCGGGACGATGCCTTTGCCCTGATGATTACCCGGCAGGGCTGGCGCAATCCCCTGGGGCTGCGGCGCAGTGGTCTGCAGCGGTCGGCCTGGGAGTTTACCGGTAGCGAACTGCGCCGGCGTTACTGGCCGGTGGTGGATGAAGGCCAGGAGGATTCCAGCCGGGACCTGCTGCTGCTTGAGAACGTGACTGAATTCGAAATCCGTTTTATCGATGCCGATGGTAACCGCCATGAACAATGGCCCGATGACGAAGCCCTGGCGGGTTTGTCTCCGGGTGCCCGGCCCGATATCGCCTTGCCCCGGGGTATGGAAGTTACCCTGGAGCACGAGCGCTTTGGTGAACTGGTGAGAACTTTTACCCTGCCGGATTTTGATCCCCAGCAAGCCCAGGGCGTGATCAACCAGCAACTTGAAGCCGCAGAGTCCGACACGGATGAAGAAGAAGCGGAAGAACAGGCCGCTACCCAAGACGGAGGGGGTAGCTGATGCTTTTCCGGAACCAGAAAGGCGTGGCGCTGATCATGGTGCTGCTGGCCATGGCCCTGGTGGTCATGCTGGCCTCCGGTATGACCCGTCAGCAAAGCCTTCGGATCTTCAAGGCCGGCCACTACCTGGCCCAGCAGCAAGGTTACAACATTGCCCTTGGCGCCGAGGAATTCGCCCGCCGGATCCTGGTGAGGGATTTCGAGGAAGACCGGGAAAACAGCCTGATGGTCGACAGCCCCGACGAGTTCTGGGCCATGAACGCTGCCATACTGCCGCTGGATGAAAACGGTGTGGCCGAAGTACAGATTGACGACCTGGGTGGGCGGATAAACCTGAACGACCTGGTGACCACCAACGGGCAGGTGGATACACTCACCAAAGACCGCCTGACCCGGCTGTTCGTAGCCCTGGGGATTACCGGGCTGAACGTGGATGCGCTGATTGACTGGATCGATTCGGACGACCAGACCGTGAGCGCGTACGGTGCCGAAGATGGCCAGTACCTGATGGCCGATCAACCGTTCCGAACCGCGAACCAGCCCTTTGTCTCTATCACCGAATTGCGGCTGATCGAGGGCATGACCGAAGAAATCTATGTGGCATTAAGGCCCCATGTGACAGCGGTTCCGGTCAGTGGAATTGGTATCAATGTAAACTCGGCTACGGTGCCGGTGCTGATGTCGCTGCATAATGAGCTGAACGAGGCCCAGGCGCAGTCTATCGTGGCCCAGCGCGAAGAGGAGCGTTTCGAGGATCTCCAGGATTTTCTCGCACTGTCCGAGTTTTCCGGCCTCGGCCTGAAGCCCGCCGGCCTTACGCTGCAAACGCGGTTTTTTGAAGTTGTATCACGGATTACCTACGATAATCGTGTCGTTAATATGGTCAGTACGGTGTTTCGCAATCCCGAGGGTGAAGTCCGGACAGTTCACAGGGATACCGGACAGAAAAACCGGATCACAAAAGAACCCTTTACGTTCTCAGAAGGATAACCATGTCTTACCGCCTGTATGCACGGCCGTTGCCGCCGTTTGCGGATCCGGAGCAGAATCCGGACGCCCAGCTGTTTGACTGGGTTCTGCAGGATGCCAGTGGTGATACCCAGGCCCATGGTGAGGCCAGCACCCGCGAACACATCGAGCAGACCCTGGCGCAGAACGCGCTGGAAAAAGTCATTCTCATCGGGCTGATTCCCGGTGATGAGACCACCTTCTGTGTGGCAGATATCCCCGCCAGGCAGAGCCGTTTTATCCAGCAGGCCTTGCCGTTTGCGGTAGAAGAACAGGTGGCGCAGGATATCGAAACGGTGCACCTGGCCCTTGGCCGCCACACGCCGGACGGCTACCAGGTAGCGGCTATCGACAATCTGCAAATGGCGCGCTGGCAGCAACTGTTCAGCGGTTGGCAACACGTCCGCCTCGATGCCATCTATCCGGATGCGGCACTGCTGCCAGCCACCGAGGGAGGCTGGAGCCTGTGCCTGGATGGCGAGTCTGTGATGCTGCTGAGCCAGCGTGGCGAATGGCTGCGCATGCAGGCCGACAACCTGCCACTGTTTGCCATGACCATGGCGACGCCGTCGGAAGACGAGGTAGTGGCGGAAATCCCGGTACAGGTGTTTGGCACTGAAGCCGACCTGGACAGCTGGCAGGGCGCAATCAGTGAATTTTCCGGCAGCAGTGGCCGGTTGCAGGTACAAACCAAGCCATTGGAATTCTCGGTGCTGGAACTGCTGGCCTGGGCTCACCATCAACACCTGTCCCAGCCGGTCAACCTTTGCCAGGGTGCGTTTTCTGTAAAGACTTCCGGTGCCAGCCCGCTCAAGCCCTGGAAGCCGCTGATTGCGGTTGCCGCCGTCTGGTTTGTGGTTCAGGTAGCGCTGGAGGTGGGTATGGGCTTCTATCACCAGCAAAAGGCTGAGGAGCTGCAGGGCCAGGCCATGGCTGTCTACCGGGAAGCCTTTCCTGGCGACCGTCGAACCCATGCCGGCAATGTGCGCCGGGTGATTGAAGGCCAGTTGCGGGTTGCGGGGTCGGGTAGCAAGGATGTTGATTTCATCACGCTGATGAAATTTACCGGTGACCAGTACAGCCGTGTACCGAATGCCAGCGCCATCACCTTTAACTCCATCAACTACAGCCGAACCCGTGGCGAGTTGGTGGTGGATGTGCGGGCCGACAACTACGACCGCCTGAGCCGTTTGCGTAACGGCCTGGCCAATCAGGGGCTGCAGGCCCAGATTGGCTCGGTGGTGAATGAAGCAACAGGCGCCCGTGGCCGGCTGACTGTTTCCGGAGGTTAAGAACATGTGGGCAAGAATCAAGGATCAGCCGGCGGTCGGCAAACTGATTGCAAAGTATGACCAGCTGCCTTCCCGGGACCGGCAAGCACTGGTCGTGCTAGTGGTGGCTTTGCTGCTGGCCGTGCTGTATTTCGCAGTTTGGGCTCCGGCGTCTGCGTTCAACGAAAAAGCCCAGGCAAGCCGTGAGAATGCCGGCGAATTGTTGGCCTGGATGCAGGCGAATGAAGCCACAATCAAACGGCTGGGCTCCACCGGGGCACCGGCGAGTGGCTCGGCTAACGCAGACAAGCCTGAAAGCGGCCGTGAGCTGATGGCCCTGGTTACCCGGTCTGCCGGTGAAGCAGGGCTGGCGCTTCAACGCTTTGAGCCCAGTGGCGATAGTGCAATCCGCGTTTGGCTGGAAGGCGTACCGTTTGCCGAAGTCGCTGCCTGGCTCGAGACAATGAACGGAAACCATGGCGTGATTATTGACCAGGCTTCCATGGATCGTGGTAATGAATCGGGAACGGTGTCCGTACGACTGACTCTTGCGATATGATTGGCTGGTAACTGATAGTATCCGATACAGATTCATCATGTAGAACGGGAGATACAGTGTCTGACAGCCACGATTTTGACCTGATAGTGATCGGCGCCGGCTCTGGTGGAGTGCGGCTGGCAAGAATGTCTGCCCAACGGGGCGCGCGGGTAGCGGTTGTGGAATCCCGCCACCTGGGCGGTACCTGTGTGAATATTGGTTGTGTTCCGAAAAAACTGTTTGTTTACGGGGCGCACGTCAGGGAAGAGCTGGAAGACGCCGCCGGCTATGGCTGGAACATCCCCACAGACGACGTAAGCTTCGACTGGCCCACGCTGGTGGCCAACAAGAATGCCGAAATCGAGCGCCTGAACGGCATCTATGGCCGGCTGCTGGAAAACGCCGGTGTTGAAATTATCAACGGCACGGCCAGCCTTCAGGGCCCCAACACCGTTGCCGTCGGTGACAAGACCTACAGCGCAAAACACATTACCGTAGCCACCGGTAGCTGGCCGGTAGTGCCGGATATCCCCGGCAAGGAATGCCTGCTCACCTCCAATGACATGTTCTACCTGCCTCAGTTGCCACGTCACGCGGTGATCTGGGGTGGCGGCTATATTGCCGTTGAATTCGCCGGCATTCTGGCGGGGCTGGGTGTGGAAACCACCTTGCTGTACCGGGGTGACCTGTTCCTGCGCGGTTTCGATGGCGACGTTCGCCGCTTTACCGAAACGGAAATGCGCAAGAAAGGCGTGGATCTGCGCTTTGGCGTAACCATCAACTCGGTGGAATCCAGAGACGACCACTACCAGGTCAACCTCAGTAATGGCGACACCCTTGAAACCGGATTGGTTATGGCGGCAACGGGCCGTCGTGCGCTGGTGGACGGGCTGGGTCTGACCGATCTCGGTGTGGAGCTGACGGCGTCGGGCCATGTGAAGGTCGATGACCACTTCCAGACTGCTGTACCGTCCGTGTATGCGCTGGGTGATGTGATCGGAACGCCGCAGCTGACCCCGGTCGCACTGGCACAGGCCATGGTGCTGTCACGCCGTTTGTATGGCGATGGCCAGGGCGACATGGATTACAGCGCTATCCCGACGGCAGTGTTCTGCCAGCCGAATATCGGTACCGTGGGCCTGACTGAAGAAGAGGCGAGGGAAGCGGGCCATCAGGTGAGTGTTTTCCGGTCAGAATTCCGGCCTATGAAATACACCCTGAGTGGCCGTGAAGAGCGCTGCCTGATGAAGCTCGTGGTCGATAAAGAGACTGATAAGGTGCTGGGCGCCCACATGGTAGGCCCGGATGCCGGTGAAATCACCCAGGGCCTGGCGGTGGCCATCAAGGCCGGAGCCACCAAGGCCCAGTTCGATTCCACCATCGGCATTCACCCTACCTCTGCGGAGGAGTTTGTCACCATGCGGGAGCCGGTGGCTTAATCCTCACCGGATAGCTGGAAGGGCAGGTCAAAGCGGAAATAGGCTCCCTGTCCAAGGTCGGTATCGACCTGGACGTGGCCTCCCATCAGCTCTACCAGCCGCTGCACCATGGATAAACCCAGCCCGCTGCTGACATGCATGCGGGTTGCGGTTCCTGCCAGCGACTGCTCATAGTGCGGCAACAAGTTGTCGAGCCTCTGGCCAGCATTGTTCGAGCCGGAATCACTGACGGTGCAGTTGAGCACCGCTTGCTTGCCATCAGCGGATGACCAGCTGGCCCGGACGCTGATATAGCCGTCTGTGGTGTATTTGAGTGAGTTCCCCAGCAAGCCCGCCAGAACCTGCCGAACCCGGGCAGAATCCCCAAAAACCAGGGCCTTTTCAGGCCAGCTTCCCTGAAAGTGCAGCTCCAGCATCAGCCCTTGTTGCTCGGCCGCAAGGCGGTACGAAGCAGCACAGTTACTGATCAGGTTGCGCAGGTCGAATTCCTGGTGCGCCAGTTCAAAGTGGCCGTTTTCCATCTGCGCGAAGTCCAGCATGTCGGAAATAACCGTCATCAAATCCTGGGTAGACTTACGGGCAGTTTCCAGATAATCCATCTGTTGTTTGCTCAACGGCTCCTGGTGCACCAGGTCAATCATACCCAGCACACCTTTCAGGGGTGTTCGCAATTCCTGGCTCATGCCGGCCAGGAACTCCGACTTGGCCTGGCTGGCGTGCTCGGCCTTTTCCCTGGCGGTTTCCGAGAGGGCGAGGGTCTTTTCCCGGGATTCCCGGGCCTGTCCCAGATGCAGGGCCAGTTGGTTCAGCTGCTGCTGAATACTGGCAATTTCGCGGCCTCCGCCGTGAGTTTCGATGGGCTGTTCTTCGTAATCCCCCTGCATCAACAGGTTTACCCGGCCGGATAACTGGCTGATGGCACGGAAAATAGCGCTGAGGAAATGATTCACCAACAGCATGGTGAATAACAGCATGGCTATGCCCACCGACAACGACGACCACAGCACTTCCTGCTGTCTTTCTTCCAGGATTCGGGGGCTGACAGCCACCTCAAGGGTGCCCACACGCAGTGAGCCGGTGCTGAAGTTCCACTGGCCCGCCAGCCAGTCCGTTCCTGAGGAAAGCTCGACCGGTTCCTGCAGTATCTCTGCGGAATAGATCATCGGGGAGCCTGCGGTGCGATCACCAGATTCGGTGCTATTGCCAACAAATCCGATTTCTTCGCCAACCACATCCGTTACCCGGAGCCATTCCGCCTTGCTGCGCCTGAGCGACTGCCGCAGAACCTGTTCCAGGGCCCCGCGGTTACCGGAAACCACGGCGTATTCCAGGGCCGGTGCCAGGCTGTCCGCGAACAGCTGGCTGCTTTCAGCGAGGTCACGGCGGGAATCTTCCAGCCGGGCGGAGGTGAAGAACGCCATCAGCACCACAAACATCACGGCTGCGGGCAACACTCCGATCAATAGCCGGCGGGACAGCGACATGCCGGACTTTTGCTCCGGGCGACTCATTCTCCGGCCTCCTGCTGTTCCTGGATGAAGCGGTCAACTGCCTGTGCAATCCATTCCCGGTCGGGCAGGGGGATGTTCAGGGAGCGTGCGACCTGCTGGTTGACTTCTACGCGATATTCATCCGGATAGGCGGGTGCCGGCAGCTTTCCGGTTTCAAAGAATGCCAGCAAATAATCCGCGGTCTGTTTTGCCATGGTTGTAAAAGGTGCGTAGCTGGATGCCAGGGCGCCGGCCTTGACGTAGGCCTGGCTGGGGCCGATCAGGATTCGATTACGGCGGTAGGCGGTCAGCAGGATATGTTTGATGTTACGGGGGTTGTAGATCTTGTCATCCAGCCCCGCCAGTACAAAGTCACCGTAGGTCAGGGCGCGGTTAAGGCTTGGAATCAGCTGGTCGTCGCTGCTGACGATAAACATTCGGCCTTCCAGCCCGTAAGTCGGCAACTGTTCGATCAAAGGCTCATACATGTCTGCTGAATCAAGGGTGGCCAGCACGCTGACGCGGGTAGCCTGCGGGAGGATTGCCTTGCCTGTCAGCGCCTGGCGCAGTAACGGGACGTCGTAGAACACCGCGGTCAGCTGCTCCCCGGTCTTGTCCAGGTAATTCTCTATCGCCTGCTTTTCCACCAGTAAGGCGATAATCGGTGCCGTGATTTCCTTATCCAGGAGCCCCGAAAAGGCTGCGGGCCCTATGGCTATAACCGGTCTGCCCGAGGCTAAGGGCAAATCCTTTGCTTCAAGGGGCACCAGGTCCACCTGGCCATCCAGCTCCTTACTGACCAGGTTGGTCATATGCTGGTCCAGCGCGGCATTGCCTGAGCCTTCAATGTAGGCCACCGGGTGTGTGATTGCGGCCGCCTGAACTTTCGAGGCCATCCATAAAAAACAAAGCAATAGCCAGAAGGCCATGCCAAGTGAATGTCGCAAAGATTTATGCACGGTTATTGTCATACCTTCCTGGCTGGTGTCGACATACATCATGGGTGCGTTCTGTTTCCATCAGAACCGGAGACCGGCTTCGACAAAGAACTGATTATGGTCTTCGATATTGTTGTCCGAGCTCAGCTCCGGATCCCGGTTCAGGTAGTGCTGCACGGTGAATGCCAGCTCGGCGCTGTATCGCGGGCCGAAAAAGCTCTTGCTGACCCGGGTGTCTATGCGTTCAAACTGGGTATTGAACTCGTCTGCCCAGTAAAACGCAGAGGCGAACCGGAACCCCAGTGGCAAATCCTGGATGGCGGCAAGGCTGCCTGAATGGCGCACAGACATGCGGGTGAGCAGGGCGACGGCTTTGTCCTGGGTATCGGTGTCGACATTGCCGTCCGCTCCGATAATCGGAGTGCCCGAGTACCATGTGTCCTGGTCCAGGTAGCCGTAGCTGGCCCGGAGGGTGGTGCCCGGAAAGTCCAGCGACGCCTCGACCTCGAAACCTTTCTGGTCGGCTGCCACGTTGTTGTCGATGGTCCATTCTTTGAGCTGAATGACTCCGCTGATCATATCCCTGAGCTCGTCCTTGAAGCCTCTGACCTCCAGAGAAAACAATGCGGAATCCATCGGGAACTGGCCAAAATAACTTATTTCACGGGAAGTTATGCGCTCTTCCTGCAAGTCTTTGTCAAGAGTTAAAACATCCAGGTCTTCCGCAGCTGCATAGGTATCAACCCGAAAACCCTCGAGGTCTGAATAGATCGCCGGCCGCACATTCGAGAGCGTGTAACCCCAGTCGGGGTTCTGTTCGAATTCATCCGGTGTACGCACGGCTTCGGAATAGACCAGTCGCAGCGCATGGCGGTTGCTCAGCGTGAAGTTGGCGGCAACGCGAGGTGAGAAATAACCTTCGTCGGTGGTACTGGTGTGCTCCCAGTTTCCGCCGGCGTTCAGGGTCATAAAAGAGATTGGCGTGTATTCCAGGTTACCGAAGTAGCGGGACTGATAGCTGTTGCCACGGCCGTTGAAGTAGGTTTCCGAGCGATAGGTGTCTTTGCGGAAGCCAGCGCCAGAAACAAGCTTCAGGTTGTCGCTGAACAGCAGGGTGTCCTGAAACTCAAATTCCAGGCGGGTGTCTTCGGAGTTGGCGTTCACCGTAGCAAATGCCCGTTCTCCGCCGCTGTTGGTAAAGCACAGTCGTTCACGGTCATCACCATTGTCGAAGTAGGTATATTCGTAAAGCGGAGTTCCGTTGCGCAGGCACTGGGCCGTATTGTCAGGGAAGGAAACGGCGTAGGCCTGCCGGCGATCAAAGTTCTCGACAGCGGCCTGGATGTGGAAAAAATGCCGGTCTGACGTGGCGTAGTTAAACCGGGTTTGCAGGTAGAAATCCCTGACTTCGATATCCGGGTTTTCCAGCGGCTCCAGCTCGCCACTTTTGAAGCGATCCTGGTTATTGGTGCCATCGACCACACCGCCGCGAAACTCCAGGTCGGCCTGGCTGTTTATTTGAAGACGTGAATCGTAGGTGAAGGAATTGATGTCATGGCCGTCGTAAAACGGCACCTGCTCATCCCCTTCAATCTGATAGTCAAAGCCGTCGAACTTGCGCTTTTCGTAAGTCAGGCGCCAGTCATAGTCAGACCCCGTATGACCGACGGAGCCGAAGGTTCTCAGGTGCCCCCGCGAGCCCCGGGTAACCTTGAACTCGGCGCCACCGGTGTCAGCCGGGTCCCGGGTAATGATGTTGATGGTGCCGAGAAACGCATTAATGCCGTAGGCGGCCGAGTTTGGGCCCCTGGCTACTTCGATACGCTCAATCATCTCCAGCGGCACCGGCATGGTTTCCCAGTCCATATCCGACAGGGTGGCCCGGTGAGCGGTGCGGCCATCCACCAGAACCTGCATGCGGCGCTGCTCGTAGTGAACAGTGCCGTGGTAAGTGGTTACCGGTGTGTGGCTGCCAACAAAATTGACCACCATGCCAGGCACCAGGCGGAACACTTCGTACAGGTTAACAATGCCCAGGTTGCGAATCAGGTCGCCATCGATCACGGTGGTGCTGCCGGGAACCCGGGTTTTGGGTTGGCGCAACCGGGTAGTGGTAAGCACTTCCGGGATGTCTTCATTGAAACCGGCATAGAAACCATTGCTGAATTCCTGCTCGCTTTGGGCAAGTGCCTGTGGCGCAGCCGCAGCGGTTATAGAAACAGCTAACAAGCCGAGCGTAAATCGGGCTGAAAGTGCCGGTTTTCGGGGCAGGGTTGCCGCCAGGTAATTCGTAATGGGCATGGGTGTCGTTCTATAATTTGCCGAGCGGGCAGATTAGTTGCGTTTATTGCCTAATCGTAGGGTAGATCGGGCGATTTGTCTCGAGAAACATTACAAATCTTCCATGACCGGAGTTGCGAATTTATGAATTGTTGGGACATTCTGGGTATCGAGCCAACCGATAACCGGGAGCGGATACGGCAGGCATACGAACAACAGATGAAGTTCGCCTCTGACCACGAAGCCGAAGCCCTCAGGCAGGCCTACCAGGAAGCAACGGGCCATGCGCCATCGGTGGCAAAGGCACCGTCTGAGCCTGATTCGACTCCCGAGCCTCGGGTTGCTGCCGCGGACACCCGGGAACCGATAGCCCCAATGGATGGCAACGACGCCCAGATCGTCCGTGAGGTGATTATCCAGGTTCGTGCACTGCTGAACGACAACGACCGACAGCAGGATGTCAATATCTGGAAGGCGATTCTGTGTGAACCGCCAGCAGATCAGATGCCGTTACGGCGGGAGATTGCCAGCCAGCTGGAGCACCAGGTGCGGCCCATGGCCGAGAACGGCAGTTTTCCGGCACCGGTTGCCCGCTTTCTGGGGGACTGGTTTGAATGGTTCAGCGTGCAGGAAGCCAATCCGGAACCGGATGAGAGAAACTATCCGGAAGCCGGAATGGCCGATGACCAGGGTTTTGATAACCAGGCCGAACAGCCGCCGCAGATGATGAATTTCTGGCCGGCGGTGATCGGCTGGATTGTCGGGCTGGCTATTCTGGCCGCATTATTCGGTGGTATGGGTGGCGGCTGAGGCCTGCTCGATCTTTACCCGGTACCTCTGGGCCAGGATGGCCCCTACAATCACCTGGATCTGGTTGTAGCACATAATGGGCAGCACGATCATGCCAAACCCGGGGTGGCCGGAGAACAGCACCTTGGCCATCGGCAGTCCTGACGCCAGGCTCTTCTTGGAGCCACAGAACACCACCGCGGCTTCGTCTTCCAGGCTGAAGCCCAGTTTTCTCACCATCATCCGTGCAATCAGCATAAACAGCGCCAGCAACCCGAAGCAGAGGACAATCGCCAGCACAATGGCCTGAACCGGCAGGTTCTGCCAGAGCCCGCTGACCACAGAGTGGGAGAAGGCGGAATACACGATAATCCAGATAACGCACTGATCGTAGCGCGCCATCAGCTTCTCGTTCCTGCCCAGGAACCCGCCCAGCCAGGGCCGCAGGGCGTGGCCCACCGCAAACGGCAAGAGCAACTGAAGGATAATGTCCTTGAGTGCTTCAAGCACCGCAAATTCGCCGGTGCCAGACGTGGAAACCAGCAACAGCAACAGAAACGGTGTCAGCATCATGCCAAACACATTGGAGGCGGCCGCACTGCAGATGGCTGCCGGCACATTGCCCCGGGCCATAGCGGTGTAGGCAATGGAAGAGGACACCGCTGAAGGCAGTACCCCCAGATAGAGGAATCCCAGCCCCAGGTCTTTCGGCATCCAGTCCGGTGCTATGCCGCTAAGCGCATTGACCGGAAGTACTGCCAGCGGAAAGAACACGAAGGTGAGGGAAGTGATCAGGATGTGCAGCCGCCAGTGGGTGGCGCCATCAATAATCTGTTGCCGTGACAGTGCCGCACCGTGAAAAAAGAACAGCAGCGCAACCGCAATGGTGCCAGTGGTCGCCAGGGCATCGGCAGCACTTCCGGTTACCGGCAGGAAAGACGCCAGGATAATGGCGCCCAGCAACAACAATGTGAAGGTATCGATCCGGAACTTCACCGCTTAATCCTCCCCGGTCAGGGCTTTCAGGCTTGGGGTGAGCAGGGCGCGGGACAGCGCTTCGGCCTTGGCTGCATCTTTACGGCGGATAGCCGCCAGCAGCAGTTCATGGTCTTCCTGGGTGGGTTCCGGAAGGTCCGAGTCGGTTTCTGTCTGTTCAATGGTCTGACTGACGGCGTGGGAAAAGTAGTCGTAGAGCTCAATCAGTGCCGAATTGCCGGACGCCCGTACCAGCGCGTGGTGAAAGTGCTCGTCGTGCTGTATGCGCTCGGAAACCCGCTCTCCGGCGGCAGCCCGTGCGTCCAGGGCACTGGTCATGGCCTTCAGATCCTGCTCGGTTCTCCGCGCGGCGGCGAGCCTGGCCGCTTCGGTTTCCAGCATGATCCGAACCTCTATCTGCTCCGCCAGTTTGCTGCGGGCAATGCGCCGGAGAGTCTCTCCGGCATCCCGATTGGCCCTTACGTAGGTACCGTCGCCCTGACGGGTTTCCAGCATGCCAACGTGAACAAGTACCCGGACCGCTTCCCGGATGGTGTTACGGCTGATACCCAGAGCCTCCGAAAGCTCTGCTTCTACAGGTAAGCGAGTGCCTACTGGCCATTCACCGCTTTCAATATTCTGACGAAGGCTTTCAATGGCCGTTTCCACCAGGGAGCCTTTTCGGATCGGTTTGAGCATTGTGGATCATCCCTCAATATGATGAACCAATCATCCTATGAATTGGTGATAAGTTCAAGCCGTGCAGGGCATCGGCTTGAGTGGGGATCAGAGGTTTTCGGAACGGGGTTTCAGGAACTGGTAGTCGGCTGTGTCTACAAACCGTGTGGCAAAGCGGTAACTGAAGGTAAAGCCTGGCCAGTTCACGGTGTTGCGACCGTGCTCATCCAGATACCAGGAGGTACAGCCGGCCTCCCACACGCTGCCGTCCAGCCCTCTTTGTACCACCTGGCTGTAACGGCTCTGGCGGTCTTCCCGCACATCCATTGCCTGCCCCGGATAGCGGGACAGCGCCCTGAGCGCGCTCAACACGTAGCGGAACTGGGATTCCAGCATGTACAGGATAGAGTTATGGGCCAGGTTGGTGTTGGGGCCATACAACATGAACAGGTTCGGAAATCCGCTTACGGTGATGCCTTTGAATGCCTTGCTGCCATTGGCCCAGGCCTCGTTCAGGGACACGCCGTTGCGACCGGTAATGTGGATGGGCGACAGGAATTCGGTGGCCCGGAAGCCGGTGCCGAAAATGATCACATCCGCAGGCCGGTGTTCACCGGTTTCTGACACCACGCCCGTTTCGTCAAACCGGGTGATGCCACCGGTAATCAGGTTCACGTGGGGCTCGTTTACGGCCCGGTACCAGTCGTTGGAAATCAGGATGCGCTTGCAGCCAATCCGGTATTCCGGAATCAATTCGGCGAGCTTGTCCGGGTCAGTTACCCAGCGGCGCGCTTCGTTGCGGGCGCGATTGGCAAAGAACTCGAGTAACCCCGAGAAACGTGTGAACGCCAGGGCGCGCACTTCATTCTTCAGGTAAATCATCCCGCGATACAGCCGGTCCCACAGGGGCAGCTTTGCGAACAGTGTTTGTTCCAGCGGGGTGAAGGTTTTGTCCGGTTTGGGCAGCACCCACGCGGCAGAGCGCTGGTAAAGGTCCAAATGGGCCGCCTTCGCGGTGATTTCCGGCACAAACTGGATGGCGCTGGCGCCGGTGCCGATGACGGCAACCCGTTTGCCCTCCAGGTTGATGTCGTGGTTCCAGCGGGCGGAATGGAAACTCTCACCGCCGAAATCCTCCAGGCCGGGAATATCCGGCATGGCAGGGCGGTTAAGCTGACCGGTTGCGGTGATCAGTACATCGGCCCGGAAAGTGTCGCCGGCGCCGGTGGTTATCTGCCATTGGTTGGTCTGTTCATCAAACTCGGCGGATTCCACCGTCTGGTTGAAGCGGATCAGGGACTCGAGGTTGTGTTTGCGAACGCAGGATTCGATGTAATCCAGAATCTCGGGCTGGGTGCCGAATTTCCGGGTCCAGTCGTGTTTGGGCTCAAACGAGTAGGAATACAGGTGCGATTGCACGTCGCAGGCGGCACCGGGGTAGGTGTTGTCCCGCCAGGTTCCGCCCACGGCCCCCGCTTTTTCCAGCAGGGTAATGTCGCGGATACCCGCTTTCTGCAGCTGGATGGCCATGCCAATGCCACCAAAACCGGTGCCGATGATAATAACCGAAGGGGATTTGTGCTGCTGTTTCCGGCGTCGTGTCATGGATACTGCTTCCTGGACGTTTGTTTTTATATGACACGACTATAACCGGCTAACGCCGGAACCAAAAGACTGTTTCAATCAGATCCGATGGCCGGAACGCTCACATATTGGCAGCGCTGGCGTGGGCAGTATTGTGCCAGTCGACGGTTTCCGGCTGGGCGCTGTCTCCGGCAAACAGGTGGCCCACCGCAGGGATGGCGTACCACAATTCACCCCGGGTGGGGTTATGGCGGGCAAACTCGCCATGGCTCATGCCCACTTCCCAGATTTCATTGCTTTCCCAGCCTTCCGGAGCCAGCTCGATACGCACCTCCGAACCAATCAGGCTGATGGCTTCAATCCGCAGCGGCAAGCGGGCGTGGGCCACCGGGGCCTTAGCCAGCTGCACTTCGTGGGGGCGAAGGTACAACTGGGCTTCCTGGTTATTCATCACACCGGGCAGGGCTACCCGCGCGTTGCCCTGCACCAGGCTCTGGCCCTTCACCACACCGGACAGCACGTTTACATGGCCCAGGAAGTCGAACACAAAGCGGCTTTCCGGGCGGGCATACAGACCAGTCGGGCTATTCACCTGCTCAACCTTGCCCTGGCTCATTACGACCACCTGGTCAGACAGTTCCAGTGCTTCTTCCTGATCGTGGGTTACAAAGATACTGGTGAAGTGGAATTCATCGTGCAAGGCACGCAGCCAGCGGCGCAGATCCTTACGCACCTTGGCGTCCAGTGCGCCGAACGGCTCGTCCAGCAGCAGGATGCGTGGCTTGGTAGCCAGGGCCCGCGCCAGCGCGACACGCTGCTTCTGGCCACCGGACAACTGGGCCGGATAGCGGTCTGCCAGCTGTGGCAGCTGAATCATTTCCAGCAGTTTCGCTACCCGTTCGTTGATTTCTTGCTTCGAGGGCCGGCTCCTGCGGGGCAGGGATTCCAGGCCGAAGGCGATGTTCTGGGCGACCGTAAGGTGCTTGAACAGGGCGTAGTGCTGGAAAACGAAACCGATGTTTCTGTCCCGAACGTGCAGGTTACTGACATCGTCGCCACCAAACAGCACCCGGCCGGAATCCGACGATTCCAGCCCGGCAATAATCCGCAGCAACGTGGTCTTGCCGGAACCGGATGGCCCGAGCAGGGCGGTCAGCTTGCCTTCCGGTATATCCAGAGAGACATCGTTCAGGGCCTGGAACTTGCCGAAAGATTTCTTGATGCGATCGATTGTGATGCTCATATCATGCACCTCCTGTTTTCGGCGCCGGGTGTTCAATTCGGGACTGTCGCCATTCCACAATGGCCTTGGCGATCAGTGTCAGTATGGCGATAGCCGCCAGCAGCGAGGCCGCGGCAAACGCACCGGCCACGTTGTAATCCTGATAAAGCAGTTCAACATGCAGCGGTAAGGTATTGGTTTGTCCGCGAACATTGCCGGACACCACAGACACTGCACCAAACTCGCCCACGGCCCGGGCGTTGGTGAGCACCACGCCGTAAATCAGTGCCCATTTGATGTTGGGCAGGGTGATCTTGCGGAAAATCCGCCAGCCGGATGCGCCCAGAACCACGCCGGCTTCTTCCTCTTCACTGCCTTGTTGCTGCATCAGAGGAATCAGTTCCCGGGCCACGAAGGGGCAGGTTACAAACACCGTGACCATGACAATGCCGGGCCAGGCAAACATCAGTTGAACATCGTGGCTGCTCAGCCAGCCACCCAGCCAGCCGTTGCGGCCATACAGCAGCAGGTAAAGCAAACCGGCCACCACCGGAGACACGGCAAACGGAATATCAATCAGGGTGATCAGCAGTTTGCGGCCGGGAAAGCGGAACCGGGTAACGGCCCAGGCCAGTGCGGTACCGAAAACAAGGTTCAGTGGCACCGTCAGCAGGGCTACCAGCAGCGTCAGCCCGATGGCGTGCAGGCTGTATTCGTCCAGAATGTTATCGCTGAAGGTGCTCCAGCCGGCGCTAAGTGCTTCGGTAAAGATCACCACCACCGGAATGACCAGCAGGATCACGGTCAGGCTCACCGCCAGGCCGATCAGGCTTCGGCGAACCCAGGGCTGGTCACCGACTCTGTGCTGTTCCGCCGACATCTATCGACCCTCCAGCCGGCGCAGATACCGGCCTTGCCACAGATTGATAGCGAACAGCAGCACCAGGGAGACCAACAAGACCATAGAGGCAATGGCACTGGCGGCGGCGTAGTCGTATTCCTGCAGGCGCACGAAGATCATCAGGCTGGTCACTTCGCTGAGATAGGGGGTGTTGCCGGCAATAAAGATAATGGCGCCGAACTCACCAAGGCTGCGGGTGAATGACAAGGCAATGCCGGTCACCAGGGCTGGCCACAGGGACGGGAAAATCACTTTCCGGAAAACCCGGGCATCGGAGGCACCAAGGCTGACAGCGGCCTCTTCATCCGCCGGAGACAGCTCTTCCAGAACCGGTTGAACGGTGCGCACCACAAACGGAATGCTGGTGAAGGCCATGGCAACCACGATACCCAGCGGGGTAAAGGCAACCTCAATACCGGCTTTTGCCAGCACCTGGCCATACCAGCCGTTCTGGGCGAACAGGGTAGCTAGGGTGATGCCGGCAACCGCCGTGGGCAGGGCGAAGGGCAGGTCGACAACCGCATCGATCAGCCGCTTGCCGGGGAATTCATAGCGCACCAGCACCCAGGCCAGGAGCAACCCGAACAGGCCGTTGAACAACGAGGCTGCCAGCGCAGTCCAGAGAGTCACCTTGTAGGATTCGATCACCCGGGGATCGGTGATGGTGAATACGAACTGATCCCAGGTCATGCCGGAGGTTTCCACGACCAGCCCGGTCAGGGGCAGCAGCAACACGAGGCTGACAAAGAACAGGGAAATACCGAGGCTCAGACCAAACCCCGGTAACACCCGTTTGCTTCGACCGGCAAAGCGCCGCACGGGGGCGGCGCCTGCTTGAGCGGATACCGACATGCTCGCCTCTTACCGCCGACGCTGCAGCTGGTCGAGTTTGCCGCCACTGGTGAAGTGAACCTTCATGGCGTTTTCCCAGCCACCGGCGATTTCATCGATGGACTTGAGCTTGAGCTCCTTGAAGCGGTCGGCGTTCTCGGCTTTCACAACCTCATTGTGAACCCGGTAGTTAAAGCCGGCCAGCAGGCGCTGGGATTCTTCAGAATACAGATGGGTCAGGTATTCCTTCGCCAGTTCTTCGGTGCCGTTCTGCCTTACGTAGTCATCAATCCAGGTGACCGGGAACTCGGCCAGGAAGCTCACGTTGGGGGTGACCACTTCGTACTCATCGCCCAGACGGTCGGCCAGGTTGAGTACTTCGGATTCAAAGGTCAGCAGCGCATCGCCAATGCCACGCTCAACGAAGGTGGTGGTGGCTCCACGGCCGCCGCTGTCGAATACCCGTACCTGGCCCAGGAAATCCGCCAGGAACTGGTCAACCTTGTCCTGATCGTCGCCGAAGGTGTCCTGGGCATAACCCAGCGCGGCCAGGTAGGTGTAACGGCCGTTACCGGAGGTTTTCGGGTTCGGCATCACCAGGGCAACGTCTTCGCGAACCAGGTCATCCCAGTTCTGGATGTTCTTCGGGTTGTCCTTGCGAACCAGGAACGCCATGGTGGAATAGTAGGGGGAGCTGTTGTTGGGCAGGCGCTCGGCCCAGTTTTCGGGGATCAGCTTGCCGCGTTCGTGCAGAATATCGATGTCGGTCACCTGGTTGAAGGTGGCCACATCGGCTTTCAGACCCTGAATAATGGCCTGGGCCTGCTTGGAAGAACCGGCGTGAGACTGGTTAACTTCAAGGGTTTCACCGGTCTTTTCCTGCCAGTGCTTCTTGAATTCCACGTTGTAGGCGGCGAACAGCTCGCGGGCAATATCGTAGGAGGTATTGAGCAGCTCCCGGTCAGCGGCAAGGGCTGGTTGGGCGGAGAGCAGGGCAGCGCCCAGTGCAAATCCTTTTAGCAGGTGTTTCATGGAAAGCTCCTCAGATTGGAATCAGTGAATCTGAGGAGCAATTTAGCAAAGGCTTCTAAGAACTAAAAATACTAAAAATAAATAATCAAAGCACTTTGGGGAATATGGGTCAGTATTTCAACAGGGCGGAACCCCAGGTAAAGCCACCGCCAAACGCTTCCAGTAACACCACCTGGCCCCGCTGAATGCGACCATCCCGAACGGCTTCGTCCAGCGCCAGGGGCACAGAGGCGGCCGAGGTGTTGCCATGGCGGTTCACTGTGACCACAACCTGGTCCATCGACATACCGAGCTTGCGGGCGGTGGCGGAAATAATCCGCAGGTTGGCCTGGTGCGGTACCAGCCAGTCAATGTCGGATTTTTCCATCTGGTTGGCTTCGAGGGTTTCATCGACGATCCGGCCCAGAGTGTTTACCGCTACCTTGAACACTTCGTTACCCTTCATCTCCACAAACGCCTTGCCGGCCTTGACTGCGTCGAAGTCATTGGCGACACCGCAGGGCACGTGCAGCAGCTCTTCATAGCGGCCATCTGCGTGCAGGTGTGTAGACAGAATGCCGGTTTCTTCACTGGCCTCCAGAATGACCGCGCCGGCGCCATCGCCGAACAATACGCAGGTGCCCCGATCGTCCCAGTTGAGAATGCGGGAGAATACCTCGGCTCCAATCACCAGCGCCTTTTTGCTGGAGCCGGTACGGATGAACTTTTCCGCAGTGGCCAGGGCATACACAAAGCCGCTGCACACGGCCTGGATATCGAACGCGGGGCAGCCCTCGATGCCAAGGCGGGCCTGCAGAATACAGGCGCAGCTGGGAAAGACCTTGTCGGGGGTGGTGGTAGCAAACACAATCAGGTCGATGTCTTTGGCATCGATGCCCGCGGCTTCAATAGCCCTCAGGGCAGCCTGTTCGGCAAGGTCTACGGTGGTCTGGCCGGGCAGGGCGATATGGCGTTGTTCGATGCCGGTGCGTTCACGGATCCACTGGTCAGAGGTATCTACCCGCTGTTCCAGGTCCTTGTTGGTCACAATGTTGTCCGGCAGGTAGGAGCCGGTTCCGGCAATGCGTGCAAAGGTCATTCGGCTTGTCCAGGGTCAGAGTCGATAACAATAGACCCATGCTAACCCTTTGCAACCGGATTGGTTATTAGCGGATTGTCAAAGACCGCCCGGGCAGAATATTTCCCGCCCGGGCGCTTTCGGCGGGCTGATCAGCTCTGTTTGAGCGTATTCATATCAATCACGAAACGGTACTTCACGTCGCCTTTTTTCATGCGCTCGTAGGCTTCATTGATGTTGCGGATGTCCAGCATCTCGATGTCGCAGGTGATGTCGTGCTCGGCGCAGAAATCCAGAACTTCCTGGGTTTCGGGCATGCCGCCGATCAGCGATCCGGCGATTACCCGGCGCTTGGTTACCAGAAGCCCGGCTTGCAGCGCTGGCTCAACCGGCGTCAGCAGGCCCACCAGAATATGGGTGCCATCATGCTTCAGGCATTTCAGGTAAGGGTTCAGGTCGTGGGCTACCGGAATGGTGTCGAGCAGGAAGTCGAAGGAGTTGGCCGCTGCCTTCATCTGCGCCTCATCGGTAGAGATGATCACATGGTCTGCGCCCTGCTTCTTCGCTTCCGCCACCTTGGCCTCGGAGCGGGTGAAGATAGTCACTTCCGCGCCCAGCGCCTTGGCGAATTTCACACCCATGTGGCCAAGGCCGCCCATGCCCAGAACGCCGACCTTGTGGCCCTTGCCGACATTGAAGTACTTCAGGGGCGAGTAGGTGGTGATGCCCGCACACAGAATCGGTGCGGCGGCGGCCGGGTCCAGTTTCTCCGGTACGCGAACCACAAAGCGTTCGCTGACCACGATTCTCTCCGAATAGCCACCGTGGGTAACTGTGCCGTCGTGCCGGTCCAGGCTGCCGTAGGTCATGGTAGAGCCTTCATCGCAATATTGCTCCAGCCCGGATTCGCAGGCGGAACAGGTACGACAGCTGTCTATCATGCAGCCCACGCCCACCAGGTCACCCTCTTTATAGCCTTTTACATCCGGCCCCACGGCGGTTACCCGGCCCACAATCTCGTGCCCGGGAATAACCGGGTACTTCGAGCCGCCCCAATCGTTCTCGACGGTGTGGAGATCGCTGTGGCAGACACCGCAGTAGTCGATTTCAATGGCTACGTCGTCGGTCCGCAGCTCCCGGCGGTCAATGGCGTAGGGGGCCAGGCCGGAATCCGGTGCAGTGGCCGCGTATGCTTTGGTATTTGCCATTCGATTACTCTTTTTCGGTTTTAATACAGGGGTCACGGTACCGGTACGATATGACCGTTACCGTATGTTACCCGACATTCGTCGATTGTAACCTACGTAATCCAGACCATCAGGGATGACCAGATGACACAGATGAAATCTCTCAGGGCGTTCGGCGTTGCCGGGTCCCTGGCCCTGGCCGGGATGGTAGCCGGCTGCATGCCCGGCACCATCGCCACCGGCGTGGGTACCGGCTTTGTGTATGAACAGAAGCAGGACCACAAACACCGTCATGAAGTAGAGCGGGCCGTCGACCAGTATGTGCAGGACCATGCCAGCTCACCCTGCCGGCACGGCGAAGACCGGGTGATGGAATCCGCCACAGAGATCCTCAGGGAATACCGGCTGACCGGTGTGAATGAAGTGCTCAGCCGCCTTGAACGGATTTACAAAGATGATAGCCAGCCGGACCAGGTCAGGGCCGGGGCGCTGTACAACATGGCTGTACTGGAATCCCGCCGCAAAGAGCCGAACAAGGTGCGGGCAAGGGAGTATTTCAAACGCCTTTATGTAGAGTTCCCGAACGAATACCGATGCATCTTTGCAGAGTCTGACTGGCGGGATTCGATGATAGAACAGCAGTTGCTGCTGCCCGGAGAAACCGTGGAGTCCTTTTTGCGTGATGCCCGTGAGGATGTAGAGCACATGCAGCAGTAGGAGTACACTGGCCAAAAGGCTTTGATGAACAAACTCCTACAACCGACTCGGGCGGGCACAGGCTATGAAGGTAATTGTTATCGGCGCAGGCATTATGGGTGTCACCCTTGCCACACTGGCAAAGGAACTGGCACCCGAGCTGGATATCACCATACTGGAACGGCTGGATGGCCCGGGGGCAGGGAACTCCTGGGTATTCAACAACGCTGGTACCGGTCACGAAGCCAACTGTGAGCTGAATTACACCCCGGTAGACGGTGAGGTTATCTCCGTTGAAAAGGCCCTGAAGATCCACGCCCAGTTTAACGTGGCCAAGCAATTCTGGGCGTACCTGGTAGAAAAGGGTGCCATTAAAGACCCCACCACGTTCATCAACCAGACCAAGCACTGCACCCTGGTCTCGGAATCCTTCATCGAAGAGCTGGCGCTTCGGCACAAGGAAATGTCCGGCCATCATTTCTTCGAAAGTATGCGGTATTCCGATGATTTTGATGAGATAAAAAGCTGGATCCCTTACACCATGGAGGGCCGGCCTCGCCATGAAAAGATGGCTGCCACGGTAATTGAAACCGGCACGGATGTGAACTTCGGCTCTCTGACAGAACAAATGGCCTCGTACGCTGCCCGGGATTTGGGCGTGGCCATTGAGTACGGTGTACACGTAAAGCGTGCACACCGCAGCCCGGCCGGCAGCTGGTTGCTGGAAACCGAGCGCAACGGTACGGCCACCCAATATAAAGCTGATGTACTGTTTGTTGGCGCCGGCGGTGGCGCCTTCCCGCTACTGAAACGGAGCCATTTGCCGTTTGCCAGGCGTTTCGCCGGCTTCCCGGTGGGTGGCCGTTTCCTGCAGGCGCCGGTTACGCCGGAGCAGGCTGACCAATACCGCGCCAAAACCTATGGCCGGGCCGAAGTGGGCGCCCCCCCGATGTCTGTTCCGCACCTGGATCTGCGGGTGGCCAATGGCCAGCATTACCTGTTATTCGGGCCGTTTGCCTCCTTTAAACCGGTTCTTGAGAAAGGCCGGGGCTTTATTGACTATCTCCGCTCCATGCGCCTGCACGACATTCCGGGCCTGTTGAACGTGGCCATGGAGAACTTCCCACTGGTGAAATACCTGGTCTCCGAGACCTTCAAAGGCGAGCAGAGCATGCTGGATTCGCTGGAGAAGTTCGCCCCCGGGCTTGGTGACAAGTTCAACTGGCAAGCCGTGGAAGCCGGGCAGCGGGTACAGATCATTAAAGATGGCGACCTGCAGATGGGCACGGAGATAATCGTCTCCAGCGACAAGACCTATGGCACCTTGCTGGGTGCATCGCCCGGAGCCTCGGTTTCGCCGGAAGTGATGTTGCGCGCACTGGAACAGTTGATGCCGGCGCGGTTAAACACAGAGAAAGCCAGGAGCAAGCTAAAAGAAATCTTTCCGGAAGATAACCTGGAAATCCTTGCCAACGATGCCGAGCGCTACCGCGAAATTCGTGACGGGGTAAACCAATCGCTGGGCATCGTTTAACAGAACCAGCAGTTACACCCGCCGGCGACGGCCTTCTGTTCGCCTGCGGGCCTGTTCCGAGTTTACGTAGACGGATTCCGTGAAGGTGGCATTGGCGTGGCCGAGCTCTTCACTGATGTGGCGGATATCCGCCCCGGCCTCGATGGCCTGGCTTGCTCCGGTGTGGCGCAGATAGTGGGTTTCGGAGCGAATCGCCAGCATTTGCCTGGCTTCATCCAGATAGCCTTCGCGCTCCATCCGGTCTGCGGTGGCAACCATTGCCTGCTCGTAGATGCGTTGCACCTGTCGTTTTCCGATGGCATTACCTTTCGCTGACGGCAGAATAGGCGTGGATTCTCCGGGCACCGGCAACGGAGAAGGCAGGCCCAGATGGCCTCGCCAGCGCTTCAGGTAATCCAGGTAGGCGTCTGGCAGGGTAACTTGTCGGGTTTTGTCGCCTTTACCGAACACCGAATAAACCCAGTAGGGTTCGCCATCGACAATGGTTCGGCGGAAATCACCGAAGCAGGGGGTGCGCACCTGGTTCCGGTCCACCGGCCGCGGTGCCAGTTCGCTGACCCGCAGGAACAGGCTTTTCATGGTGACGATCACAAAGAGGTTACGCTCGAATTTCGGGTTGCTGTCCGCCAATTCAGTGAGGGTTTCCAGCAGGAACGACCATTGCCAGTCCGTCAGCCGCCGCACTTCGGCGTCCCGGTCCTGGTTCAGGCTGGGCTTGGCGTTCCGGTCACGCTTTCGGACATCAATCAGCGGATTTTTTGACAGATAATCCTGGGCCACCAGATACTTGAAGAAGGTCTGCAGTGCCGTGCGGCTGGCGTTCAGGCTGGCTTGGGTAACGGAGTAGGGCGCCTGTACGGCTTTGGATCGGAGCGCCATGGGTCGCCAGTCCGGGTTGGAGCGACGCAGGTCTGCCTGAGAGACGAATGCCGGATAGATCCCACTGGATATCCAGGGAGCCGGAGGGGTTTTCAAAAAGGCAAAGTAGCCTGTGATCAGGTCGCTGTCTGCCTGGGCAAGGTGACGGCGGGCAATCAGCCAGGTGTAGTTGAGAAAACGCTGGATTTCGCTTCGAAAACGGTTGTATGTTCCGGCAACATCGCTGTATTTTTCGAGGAAACGGCGGGCCGTGTAGAAGTCCCGACGGGCTTTGTCCGGGTTAATGGGCACCGCATCCAGCGCCGCACGCAGATCGGGATACAGCGCAAGCTCGGCCTGTTCGTGGATGAGATCAGCGGTGTCAAACAGCGGAAAACCGGGAAATCCGGGCCTGGCGTTCATCTGGGCAGCCTTGTTTGCGAATTGTGTTGTACGGTCGGGAAGCCTGAAATGTCCAATACTCCTAAATATTGGACATGCCAAAGAGTGTAAACAATTCAGTGATTTATCGCCAACTCTTCATGCAGTATCTCTCAAGCGTTTCGGCGCCTCAGGAATTTCTCTGCTTCAGTTGATGCGACGATAATGGAGTTTCACAGCGAGTTATGGATATAAAAAACGGCTTATCGGGATTGGTAACCGCCGCTGCGTTCTCGGTGTGCCTGTTTGCGTTTCCAGGTATTTCAGGTGCAGAGACGCTATGGGATGAACAACCTGCGGTCGTCGAGTTTTCTGTGCCCGTCGAACGGGTAGAGAAAGCGTCAATCTCGGAAGACGGGCTTCTATGGATTGTTCTCGACGACCAGGGCCGAACTGAGCTCCACGAAATGACCAGGGCAAACCTCGGCCAGCCCGTGCAGATTGTGATGGCCGGCCAGGTTGTTCTGCATTTTACCGTTATCACAGAGTTGGAAAGTGGCCGGCTGCGTGTGCAGAATCCCCACCAGGGCCTGATTGAGGCTTTAGAGGCATTTCTGTGAAATACGGCGGGGCCTGTGTTTGCCATTCTGACGACATGAAGGGCTTACCTGTTTGAGCAGATACCTCCATACCTCACTGCGCATAATGTATATTATGTTAAATGTAGTATAGGGATCTGCCCACTCACACTTTGTGATAAGCGCCATACAGGTATAGAATCGCCAACGACTTTCCCGGCGGCTCATTCACGGGCAGCTATTCCTTTTCTGCGGTTCAGGATCCTGAGATGCCAGTTCTTGATGCTGTTCTGATTGCGGTTGCGGTACTTGCGCTTCTTGGCGTGATTTTCGAAGAAGTCATCCACGTTAATAAGGCAAAGACGACCCTGTTTTTTGGCACCCTGAGTTGGGTGTTGCTGTTTCTTTTCAGTGGCAGCCAGGATGAAACTGCCGCGGTCTCTGCCGGGCTGTCTGAAAGTATTGCCGAGATTGCCGGGCTCTGGTTGTTCCTGGTGGCGGCGATGACCTTCGTGGCTTACCTGAACAAGAAAGGCATGATCGAGAACATGATCTACCTGATCATGCCACGCAAAGTGACGGAACGCCGGTTGCTGTTTCTCACCGGGCTGTTCTGTTTTGTGTTCTCGTCCCTGGCGGACAACATCACCGCTACCCTCGTTTCCTGCTCACTGATCCTGTCCCTGAACCTTGAGCTCAAGAAACGCCTGCAATTTATTGTTCTGGTTGTGTTTGCGGTGAACTCCGGTGGTGTCTCGCTGATTACCGGCGATGTAACCACGCTGATGATCTTCCTGGCCGACAAGGTAGAGATTCTGACATTGCTGACACTGGCCATCCCGGCTTCGATCACGGTATTTATCCTGGCGGTGTTCCTCTCCGGCGGGCTGTCCGGAACGGTAACGCTGCAAGCCAGCTCCAATGAAGTGCGAAAGGTTGATGTGATCATCGCGATTCTGTTCCTGGCGACCATTATCGGCACCATCAGCGGAAATGCCCTGTTTGGCATCCCGCCGGTTCTTACCTTTCTGTTCGGTCTTTCTATCATGTTCCTGGTGTCCCGGTTCATGAGCAGCGACGAAGACCTGGACCCGATCCTGGAATACATTCGGGTGATCGAGTTCGAAACCCTGCTGTTTTTCCTCGGTATTCTGTTGCTGGTGGGTATGCTCAAGGAAATCCACGCGCTGGATTCGCTGGTTGCCATCTATGACGTACTGCCGCCGGTCTACGCCAACTATCTGATGGGCATTTTCTCGGCCATTATCGACAACGTTCCGCTGACCGCTGCACTGCTGAAATCCGGGATTGATATGAGCCCTGCGGAATGGATGGGGCTTACCTACGCCGTGGGCGTGGGCGGTTCTTTGCTGGTGATCGGCTCTGCCGCAGGCATTGTGGCCATGAGCAAGATCCAGGGGCTCACCTTTGGCACCTACATGCGCTACGCCCTGCACTTGCTGGCCGCCTATACGCTGGGCTATGGCGGGGTGTTGTTACTCGGATCCTTTATTAACGGCTGAGCATGAAAAAGCCCGCGGGAAGAGGCTTCCGGCGGGCTTTGTGCGTTGGGCGCGGGGTTAGAAATTGACTTGCATGCCGATGCCCAGGCCATCCACGGTTACATCGTTATCATCGTAGTAACGCATGTACTCCAGGTTTGCGGACAGGTTCGGGGCGAAGGCGAAGTTCACGCCAGCGCCATAAGAAAAGTCGGAGTCGTCGTCCTTGGCATTACCTGCCTCAGCTTCGATACGGGTGAAACCCAGCACCCCGTAAGGCGTAATCGGGCTCTCATTTACCATGTTGAAGGTAGCGTAGCCGCCGAAGAAGTTGTCCAGTTTAACGTCAACGCCCCGAACGGTATCGTCATCTACACCAAAGCCCGCGCGCGCTTCCACGCCAAAGTATTCGGTGGCCATTACACCAACCTTGCCGGACAGTGTGCCCGCGTCGGCATCACCAATTCCGTCAAAATCCGCGTTCATAAACGTGTAATTCGCACCCGCATACAAACCTCCAACGCCAGATTTGTACATATCCTGGGCCGATGCGGCGCCAGCCATGGCAATGCCGGCCGTAGCCACAGACGCAATCAGAACATTCTTTTTGATAGTCATAGCGTTTCTCCTTGGTGAAAAACGGAGCTGTGTTGCACTCCTGTTATCAACTTGCACCAACTCAACGGCAGTGGCCATAGTAAGGTTCCGCATTTACCCGGAATTTACAGTGTTTTAATTTGCCGGTAATCCTGCGCCACGCGGGCTGTTACCTTGCGGATACAGGGCACCGCGGGTATCCTGACGGCCTCTCACTGTCAGCTGGTACGGGCGCACCTTGAGAAATCTAAATCCTGTTATTTTTATTGTCAGCGTGATGTTTGTACTTTTGAGTGCTTTCATGACGTTACCGGTGTTTCTCCTGGCCGGAACTCCCTCCGGCGCGCCTAATGCCATGGCGTTTGCAGAGTCTGCTGCGATCGTCTGTGTGCTGGGTATTCTGGGTATCCTGCTTACCCGCAACAATAATCGGGAGCTCAAGCCCCGATACATGTTTGTTCTGACCGTATCCAGCTGGTTTATTATCGCCCTGCTCTCGTCCCTGCCTTTTTATCTGAGCGATAACGGTATTTCTGCTGCCGATGCGGTGTTTGAAGGCACCTCCGGCATTACCACCACGGGCGCTACCGTGTTCAGCGGGCTGGACAACTTTGACCGGGACCTGCTGCTCTGGCGCTCCATTCTGCAATGGCTCGGTGGCATCGGGATTATCGGTATGTTCGTTGCCGTTCTGCCGTTCCTGCGGGTGGGCGGTATGCGCCTGTTTGCGACCGAATCCTCGGAGTGGACTGACAAGGCCCTGCCCCGGATGAAAACCCTCAGCCGTGGCCTTCTGTTCGTTTATTTGGTGTTCACGGTCATCGCAGTAACGACCTATTGGTTATCCGGTATGAGCCTGTTTGATGCGTTCAACCACGGTTTGACCAGTATCGCTACCGGCGGCTTTTCCACCTCCGATATGTCCATGGGCAAGTTCAACGACTTGATCCTTATGGAAGCGACTTTCTTTATGATGCTCGGCAGCTTGCCGTTCTTCCTGTTTGTGCGGGAAATGCACGGCCAGCACTTTGTGCTGTTCAGGGATCAGCAGGTACGCCTGTTCCTGGCGATTCTGCTGGTGGTGCCGCTGTTGCTCACGCTGCACCGCTGGTGGGTATCGCCGGTGGCATTCGACCCCTTCCATAACTATGTATCCACCCTGTTCAACGTTACCTCGGTGGTGAGTACCTCCGGTTACGCCTCGGAAGACTATTCAGCCTGGGGCCCACTGGCGTTCGTTGCCTTCTTCTTCCTGATGTTTGTCGGCGGTTGTTCCGGCTCCACCGCGGGCGGTATGAAGATTTTCCGCTTCCAGCTGTCTCTGATCATCCTGCGGGAGCAGCTGATGCGCCTGTTGCACCCCCGCGCGGTGTTTACCCGGAATTATAACGGCCGGGCGGTCAGCGACGAGATTATCTCCTCGATGATTGCCTATACCTTTATATTCCTGCTGTGCCTGCTGATTATTACGGTGCTGCTGGCTTCCCTGCAGCTGGACTTTGTCACTTCGCTGTCGGGCGCGCTGACATCGCTCACCAACGTTGGGCCTGGACTGGGCGACATTATCGGCCCGGCCGGTAACTTCGGCCCGCTGCCGGATGCCGCCAAGTGGATTCTTTCGGTGGGTATGCTGATGGGCCGCCTGGAGATTCTCAGCGTGGTGATTGTGTTATCACCGGGATTCTGGCGCGGCTGATTCCTAGCGGTACCAAAGGATGTGGCTGTCTTCCAGCGGCAGGTTCAGGCGGGCATCCTTTACCCGGATTCTCGGGGTGAAGTGGCCTGCCGGGCGCGGGGGCACGGTTGCCCGGTAGAGATAGCTGTCTTCTGACCCCTCCAGTGCATGCTCCATAGCCATGGGTTGCACCAGTCTTGGCCCGAACTCCGACGCTTCCGCCACCAGTTCCACCGCCAGTTGTTCATGACCCAGGCCGTCCAGGTAAACACAGAGTGAAAAGGTCTGGCTGTTGTCGCCCGTCTGTTCGGTCAGTTCACCAAACCGTAGTTTTGGCCAGTGCCGGCAGACGTTCTTTCGATTGGCGACCAGCTCGGCCGCGATTTCCGGAGTACGCTCGTTACCCTGGGCCGCCATCGGCAGGTAAAAGTCGGAAACATACTCCCGTACCATGCGGTTAGCCGAATAGCAGGCGGTCAGCTGGTCCATACTGGCACGGATGCGTTGCAGCCAGGTACCGGGCAAGCCCTTGTCATCCAGGTGGTAGAATTCCGGAATCACCTGCTGTTCCAGCAGTTCATAAAGTTCCCGGGCATCCGAGTCGTCATGGCTGCCATCCAGTGCCAGTTCTTCAAAGCTGGCCCCGGGCCGTATCGCCCAGCCAACCTGATCGTTCCAGGCTTCCGCCCACCAGCCATCAAACTGGGAAAGGTTGAGCCCGCCGTTCACCAGAACTTTCATGCCACTGGTGCCACAGGCTTCCCAGGGGTGGCTCGGGGTGTTCAGCCACACGTCTACGCCCTGAATCAGCTGGCCGGCCACGGCAAGGTCGTAGTCTTCAATGAACACTACCTTGCCTTCCACTTCCGGGCGCTGCGAAAAGGCTTTCCAGCGCCGGATCAGTTCCTTTCCGACCTTGTCCTTCGGGTGTGCCTTTCCAGCCAGCACGATCTGCAACGGCCGGTCACGGTTAGTCAGCAACCGGACGAGCCTTTCCGGGTCTTTCAGCAACAGGTCCGGGCGTTTGTAGGCCGTGAACCGCCGTGCGAAACCCAGTGTCAGGGTTTCTGCATCCAGCAACAGGCCGCAGGCGGCGTCCGGGTTGCTGCCGTAGTTGTGTTCGCAATGTTGTGCGTGCAGGCGTTTGCGCAGATAACCCACCAGCCGGCGGCGCTGACTGCGGCGCATTTCCCAGATAGACAGGTCATCAACGTCGCACATGGGTTCCGGTTCGAGCATTGGCTGGCGCCAGCGGTCCTTGCCACAGGCGCGAGTCCAGAGTTGGTCGGATTCCGGAGAATCCCAGCTCGGGGTATGGATTCCGTTGGTCACGTAGTCTGCAGGGATATCCGGCGTGGGCCAGCGACCAAACCAGGGCTGGAAGATGGTCTGGGTCACCTTTTGGTGTATCCGGCTGACACCGTTGAAGCGGCCGCTCATACCCAGGGCCAGCCCCGCCATATTCAGGTCTGATGTGCCGCCATTGGCGATGCCCAGCAGGTTATCCAGGCGGTTGCCCTGCCCGGACAGCCAGGGTTCCAGGTACAGGGCCGCCAGTGCGCGGGGAAAACGGTCGAATCCGGCGGCCACGGATGTGTGGGTGGTGAGCAGGTTAGTGGCCCGGGTGGCAACGCGGGCGACTTCGAAATCAGTTTGCTGGCTGCGTTGCCACTGGTGGGCCCGCTCTACCAGGGCCAGGGCGCTGTGGCCTTCGTTAATGTGGCAAAGTGCCGGTTTCCGATCCAGAAGCTCCAGCAAACGCCAGCCTCCGATGCCCAGAACCATTTCCTGTTGCAGACGCTTTTCCGGGTCGCCACTGTAAAGTTCACTGGTGATACCCCGGTCGCCGGGTTCGTTGCGGGGGTCGTTACTGTCCAGCAGCAGGAGCTCGCAACGCCCCACCTGGCCTTTCCAGCCCCGAAGCCGAACCTCCCGGCCCGGAAAAGGTACGGTTACCCTCGCCCATTCGCCGTTGCTGTCCCGTAAGGGCGATACCGGCAACATGGTGGGATCGTTGTAGGGATGGAATTCGATCTGTTCACCTGCCGTGTTCAGGGCTTGGCGGAAGTATCCTTGCTGATACAGCAGGCCCACAGCCATCACCGGAACACCGAGGTCACTGGAAGCTTTGAGGAAATCGCCAGCGAGTACTCCGAGCCCGCCACTGTAGAGAGGCAGGGATTCGGAAACACCATATTCCATGCAGAACCAGGCGATTCCGCCATCGAGTTTGTTATTGCAGGAATCCGAATACCAGGTCGCAGCCCGGGTAAACTCTTCGTGCCGGCTGACCTGCTCCTGATAGAGAGTCAGGAAATCCGGATCCTGGGATAACGCCTGCAGGTGCTCCACTGCAACCCCGTTGAGCACCAGCCAGGCATTATGGGTGGCTTCCCAGGCTTCTTCGTCCAGGGCCCGCCATAACTGATCGCCGCCGTGATGCCAGGTCCAGCGCAGGTCCAGTGCCAGGGAGATAAGCCCCGACAACTGGTCGGGCAGGGCCCGCATGGAATAGGCGGCAAGTGTCATGGGCTGGCCTCAAGCCGTCAGTGTGCGGTGTAGCCACCGTCGATCACCAGCTCGCTGCCGGTTACAAACTTGGATTCATCCGACGCCAGGTAAACCACACCCCAGGCGATATCGTCCGGCTCGCCCATATGGCCCAGCGGGTGCAGGGCGGCGGTGGCGTTCCTGGCCTCTTCCGGATCCACTCCGGTGGTTTTCATGTGGCCCTCTACCATCGGTGTCCAGATAAAGCCGGGGTGGACAGAGTTCACCCGGATTCGGTCTTTGGCGTAGATCATGGCATCTGTCTTGGACATCAGCCGTACCGCACCCTTGGAGGCATGGTATGGCGGTAAGTCCGGTGCGCCCACCAGGCCATAAATGGAGGACAGGTTGACGATGCTGCCGCCACCCGCTTTCAGCATGTGCGGAACCGAATGCTTGGTGCAGAAAAACACACCCTTTACGTTAATATCCTGAACTTTGTCCCATTCTGCCTCGGTCAATTCGTGGGTCGGCTTGTTGGCACCGGAGATACCGGCATTGCTCACCATAACGTTCAGCTTGCCAAAGCGCTCGGCCACGCCATCCAGCGCTGCTTTCACCTGGCTTTCATCGGCCACGTCACAATGCCAGTAAGCCACCCGGAAACCTTTCTTGGTGAGTTCCTGCACCAGGGCTTCGCCTTCTTTATCAAGCACGTCGAGCACACCTACTGCCGCGCCCTGCTCTACCATCCGTTCCACCATGGCCCGGCCCAAGCCCAATGCTCCGCCGGTTACCGCTGCTACCTTGCCTTCCAGTCTAGCCATTGCTGTTTCTTCCTTTCGTGTCGGGTTTTCAGTGAATCTTGCGATGTCTGAGGGTTGCCCGGCCGTCTGCGTCTTTGTGGTCTTCCAACCAGAGTATCAGCTCGGAAATGACCCTTGCGTCGTTCTCTGCGCTGTCAAAATCGACGCCGAGCCCCTCATCGGCCCTACGAACCACGTGGGCCTTCAGCGTGTGGTGTTTCTCGGGTTTCTCCGGAAACCGGAACGACAAGTGCAGGGCCTGGTTCAGCCTCACATCATCAAAGCCGGTGACAATAAAAAGCCCCCGCCTGGACGCATCTTTTATCGCCCCGGTGGCTACAGGCATACCACGCTTGTACACCAGTATAGGCAACTCCCCTTCAATTCGCTGGCTAAGACGGTGTTCCATTCGAGCCCCCTTTCACAAACCTTAGTTCTGTGGCAGATACAGGTTAGACCTGTTCATGCTCCATTTATATCTGTTTATTTATTGATCAGCTTGATTCTGATCAATAAATAACCGGAGCAACATTACCGCCCGTATAGCTGCACCGTTTCCCTGAGCCGGGCAATATCCACAAGCTCCTGATAATGCTCCGGAAGCTGCCATATCCAGTTGTTCTCGATAGTGCCGGGGGTGTTGAACCGGGCATCAGAGCCCAGGCCCAGCAAGTCCTGTGCAGGCACAATCACCAGCCCGGAGACCGATCCCATGGCTGCCTGGATAATTGGCCAGGGCATCTGCGCTGCCTCTTCGCCGGTAATTCTCAGGTAGTGGTTTACGTGTTGCCGTGTGCGCTCATCAAGGCTGTGGTACCAGCCCAGGGTGGTGTCGTTGTCGTGGGTTCCGGTGTACACCAGGTCTTCTGCCCTGTGGTTATGCAGCAGGTGTGGATTGCCAGGGCTGCCGTCGAAGCCGAACTGCAGAACCGTCATGCCGGGCAACCGGAAACGCTGGCGCAACTGTTCCACATCGTCGCCGATAATGCCGAGATTCTCGGCCACCAGGGGAAGGTCCGGCAGTTCCCGGAAACAGGCCGACAGAAAGTCATCCCCCGGGCCGGGCACCCAGTAGCCGTTCACCGGCCGGGGGTCACTGGCAGGAATTTCCCAGAACGCCTGCAGGCCCCGGAAATGATCGATTCGCAACAGGTCAAACTTTTCCCGCTGGCTGGCCAGGCGGCTGAGCCACCACCGGTAACCATCCCGCGCCATGGCCTGCCAGTTATAAAGCGGGTTACCCCAGTGCTGGCCGTCCGGCGAAAAATAATCCGGCGGAACGCCAGCCACTGCCAGCGGCTGACCGTTTTCATCCAGCTTGAACTGCTCCGGATTGGCCCAGACATCGGCGCTGTCATGGGCCACAAAGATGGGAATGTCCCCGAACATCAGCACGCCCCGGTCCCGGGCGTATTGCCGAAGCGCATGCCATTGCCGGTGGAACAGGAACTGCTCGTATTTCACCTGTTCGATGGCTGATTCATTGGCCCGGGAAAACTCTGCCAGTGCGCCGGCATCGCGCCGTCGCAGGGGTTCGGGCCAGTCCGGCCAGGCTGTTCCCGGGTATCGGGCCCGGATGGCCATAAACAGTGCGTAGTCATCCAGCCAGTGGCTGTGGCTGGCCAGAAATTGTGGCCAGGCATCGTCAATCTCCCGGCTTTCCAGCTTGCCGGGCAGTTCCCTGAAGTCGATCAGCTCCGGGTTACCGGCGTGGGCCGACAGCGACTGGTAGGGTGAAAGATCCGGATGGGTCGGCCCGATAGGCAGCGTTTGCCAGACGGTTACACCGGCCGCTGCGAGCCAGTCCACAAACCTGCGAGCGCTTTCGCCCAGCTTGCCGTGGCTGCCCGGCAAGGCAGTCGGGTGAAGCAGCACACCGGCACGGCGCCTGGAAAACACGGAAACGGGTGGCAGGGCCTGAGTCATGCACCCTCACCCGATTCGTGCCCGGGGCGCATGGCGCCGCCCCGGGCCGGCTCACCGCCGCCCTGGCTCAGGGGCTGGAACAGGCTCGGTGGTGCCGGGTATCCGATGGCATCGTAAAGGTTGACCAGGTGGCGCCGGTAAAGGTGTTCGAAATCTTTCACGACAGCAGCCGGGTTGTAATCCCCGAACCACCAGAACCAGTCCGAACCTTCACACAAGCCCAGCTGCCTTGCAGCCGCCGCCTTCTGTTCTGCGTTTAACGAGCCGTTGTCCATCACCTTGTCGTAATGCTGTTTCGCTTCACACAGCAAATCCCAGGCGCGGTTTTTGTCGGGATCACCAATCCAGGTTGAGAAGGTTCCGTAAATCCAGCTGCCGGCAACAAGGTGAGGCAGGCCCTCGGGCTGGCAATCCGGAGTGTCCAGGTAATCCCGGTAGGTGGTCAGTTGCAGATCCGGGTGGTTCTCCAGAACCCGGTACAACTCGTCCAGAAAGTAGTAGCCGTTCTCCGGGTAGTATTCCCAGGCATTCTCTCCGTCCAGGATCACCGAAATCACCGCATTGGCGTTGTTGCGATTGTCCTTCGCAATATTCTCCATGTGATGTACCAGGTCGCCCACGGCATCCCGGGCGTGCCAGTCGGCATAGGTAAAGCCGATCAGGTCAGACAACCCGTCATCACGGAAAAACACGGTCAGCGGCTGTTCAGCGAACCGGAATGGCCGGTGGATACTGCCGCCGCCATCGCCGGCACCTTTGTTTCGGGCCAGTTTCATGCTGTTGTGGATCACGGAATCACCACTGGCAGTCCAGCGGAATCCATGATCGTGCAACAGGGGTAACAGTGACTGGCTCAGCGCGCCTTCGGAAGCCCAGCAACCGGTGGGCTGTTTGCCGAAAAACCGCTGGAACACTTTCTTGCCCTCTTCCAGGTGCCATGCCGCCCGCTGGTCTCCTCCGGGGTAGTGCCCGTGTTCGGGCAACCGGATATCAGGAATCGCTTCACTGGCGGATTTCAGGTCCAGCAGCAGCGGCATGATGGGGTGTGCCCAGGGGCTCATTGCCAGTTCTACCTGCCCGTTCTGCTCCAGGTGCCGGTATCTCGGGCCGATGCCCGCCAACAACTCGGCAATGACATCCAGCACGGCCAGCCGGTCTTCACGGGAATACTGATGGCCTTTTTCCTGAAGGCTGCGGATAACAGGGTGAGACCGGCGAACGGTTTCTCCCATCCAGCCAAGGTGGTACCACACCAGCAGGTCTTCCAGGAACTGGACAGAAATGTAGCGCTGTATATCCGGCCGGGCGCGATAGAAACCGACCAGCTCGGACAACCTGCGGTAAGGGGGAAATCGTTTGATGATTCGGTCGGCATTGGCCCGCAGGCACTTATCCATCAGGTCCAGGAAGCCGGGCGAACCGGGCTCCGGAAGGGACTCGCTCACCAGGGCTGCCAGTACCGGATCACCAATACCGGTGCCTTTATGTCGCCAGTACTCTATCTGCACCAGGTATTCTTCAATCTGTTCCAGCAGCACCGGCGCAAAGTTCACCACGGCCCGGGCATCCGGGTGGGCTTCCAGGTGGGCGGCCATGTCGGCGTAGTCTTTGATGCAGTGCAGGTACACCCAGGGAAACAGGAATTCGCCAGTGCTCTGGTCCTGATAGTCCGGCTGATGCATGTGCCAGCAAAGCACGACCGGTGTGCGGTCGTCAGAGGCCATGGGGGTAGTCCTGCTCCAGCATCTCCGGGGTTACCAGCACAATGCCTTTGGGTGATACGTAGAAGCGTTTGGCATCCTGTTCTGCGTCATAGCCGATACGGGTCCCTTCCGGAATCCGGCAGCCCCGGTCGATGACCGCCCGGCGGATTTTGCAGTTTCGGGCAATATCCACATCGGGGAAAATAACCGTGTCTTCTACAGTACAAAAGGAATGGACAATCACCTTGGAAAACAGCAGTGAACGCTGCACCTGCGCGCCGGACACAATACAGCCGCCGGCCACCATGGAATCCACGGCATAGCCACGCCGGTTATCGTCATCAAACACAAACTTGGCCGGGGGCATCTGTTCCTGGTAGGTCCAGATGGGCCATTCCGAATCGTACAGGTTGAGTTCAGGGCTGACGCCGATCAGCTCCATATTCGCCTGCCAGAGCGAATCGATAGTGCCGACATCCCGCCAGTAGGCCGGTTTGTTGTTGACCGGGTCCCGGAACGGAAACGCAGACACCCGAAGGCGTTCGATAATTGACGGGATAATGTCCTTGCCGAAATCGTGGGATGACAGTGTGCTGAGTTCGTGGTCCCGCAACAGCTCATCAAACAGGATTTTGGTACTGAACACATAGATGCCCATGGAAGCCAGGGCTTTATCCGGCTGCCCGGGCATGGGTTTGGGATTGTCCGGCTTTTCAACAAACTCGGTAATCCGGAGCTTGTCGTCCACCGACATCACCCCGAAGGCCCTGGCGTCTTCCAGGGGCACTTCTATACAACCGACCGTAACGTCTGCCTCCTGCTCCACATGGGCGGCCAGCATGGTGCCGTAGTCCATCTTGTAAACGTGGTCACCCGCCAGGATCAGCACATACTCCGGATTGTGGCTGCGGATAATGTCGAGGTTCTGCAATACCGCGTTGGCGGTGCCTTCGTACCAGGAGGTTTCGATGCGCTGCTGGGCTGGCAGCAGCTCCACAAACTCCCCCATTTCGCCCCGCAAAAAGCCCCAGCCCCGCTGGATATGTCGCATCAATGAGTGGGACTTGTACTGGGTAATCACACCCACCTGGCTGATGCCGGAGTTGATACAGTTGGAGAGTGGAAAATCGATAATCCGGAACTTGCCGCCAAAAGGCACTGCTGGCTTCGCCCGCCACTTGGTGAGGTCTTCCAGCCGGCTGCCCCGGCCTCCGGCCAGCACCAGGGCGAGGGTTTGCCGTGTCAGGCGGCTGACGTAACGCTTTGCCATTTGCATAGTTCTGCTTCCCTGAAAACCCGCTTGGTCCTCTGCCCGTCCTGAGCGAACGGTAATAGACACTGCATTGACGATTTATAAGATTCTAGAACACTACCATCCAATTATGACGTAAAATTGTCGCAGGTCATTTTTCGATCAGCGGCAAAAACGTCCAATGGTCTAACCTCCAGCCGTACCATTCTGAACGGGAACCCGAGGACTATGGAAAGCCCCACCCTGAGCGAGTTCGACCTCTACCTGCTGGCCGAAGGCCGGCACTGGCATATCTATAATGTGCTTGGCGCACATCCCATGACCCATGAAGGCACCGAAGGTGTGCGTTTTGCGGTCTGGGCCCCCAATGCCAGGGCTGTCAGTGTCGTCGGTGATTTCAATCACTGGCAGGCCGACGCAGACGCCATGCAGCTGCATGAAGGATTCGGCGTATGGTCTGTGTTCATACCGAAAGTCCAGGTTGACGCCCTGTACAAGTTTTCAATTACAACCCGCGACGGTCACCAGCTCACCAAAACGGATCCTTACGGCCAGGCCTTCGAACTCAGGCCGTCAACCGCCGCCCGGGTTACCGAGCGCCGGGGCTATTGCTGGGAAGATGGCGACTGGCTGGAAAGCCGCAACCGGTTTGACTGGCAACGCAGCCCCATTTCCATTTACGAGGTGCATCCCGGTTCATGGCGCCACCACGGCTCCGGTCGCTGGCTGACTTACCGGGAGCTGGCAGAGCAGCTGATTCCCTATGTACTGGAGACCGGCTTCACCCATATTGAATTGCTGCCGGTGACCGAGCATCCCCTGGATGAATCCTGGGGCTACCAGACCACCGGCTACTACGCGCCCACCAGCCGCTACGGCAGCCCGGATGACCTTCGTTACCTGATTGACCAGTGCCACCAACACAATATCGGGGTAATTCTCGACTGGGTTCCCGGACACTTTCCGGACGACGAACACGCCCTGGCAAAGTTTGACGGCACCGCCCTTTACGAACACGAAGACCCGCGCCGGGGCCGGCACCAGGACTGGGGCACCCTGATCTACAACTACAGCCGCCATGAAGTAAAAAACTTCCTGATTGGCAGTGCCCTGTTCTGGCTGGATACCTTCCATGTGGATGGCCTGCGGGTAGATGCCGTTGCCTCCATGCTGTACCTGAATTACTCCCGCAATGAAGAAGACTGGTTGCCGAACGAATACGGCGGCAACGAGAACCTGGAGGCTATTGCCTTCCTTCGGGAGCTCAACCAGGTGTGCCAGGGCCGGTTCCCCGGGGTGCTGATGATGGCGGAGGAATCCACCTCCTGGCCCCAGGTTACCCGGCCACCGGAAGTCGGCGGGCTGGGCTTCAACCTGAAGTGGAATATGGGCTGGATGCACGACACCCTGCACTACTTCCAGCAGGACCCTGTTTACCGGCAATTCCACCACGACAAGCTCACCTTCGGGCTGCTGTATGCCTTTTCCGAGAACTTCCTGTTGCCGCTGTCCCACGATGAAGTGGTACACGGCAAATCCAGCCTGATCCAGAAAATGCCCGGAGACGACTGGCAACAACGGGCATCGCTGCGGCTGCTGTTCAGCTATATGTTCACCTACCCGGGTGCCAAGTTGCTGTTTATGGGCGGCGAGTTCGGCCAACGGCAGGAATGGAGTGAAAAACGGGAGCTGGACTGGCACCTGCTGCAACACGAAGGGCATCAGGGCATCCACAAACTGGTGCAGGACCTTAACCGCCTGTACCGGGAACAACCTGCCCTGCACCGGCTGGACTACAATGCAGCCGGTTTTGAATGGATTGATTGCCACGACTCCACCCAGTCGGTGGTCAGCTATCTGCGCAAACCGGACCAGCACGGTGGCGAGGCCCTGGTGATCGTGGTCAACTTTACCCCCGTGCCCCGGCATCACTACCGGATTGGTGTTCCCCTGGCCGGCAACTGGCAGGAGATCTTCAATTCCGACTCCACCTACTACGGTGGCAGTAATCTGGGCAATCCGTTTACCCTGACTGCAACCGACACCCCCTGGATGGCCAGGCCGGCGTCGGTGGAGGTTACCCTGCCACCCTTGGGGCTGATTATTCTGAAGGCCGATGCATGACCCGAATTCTGTTTGCCACCAGCGAAGTCTTTCCCCTGGTAAAGACCGGCGGCCTGGCCGATGTGTCCGGCAGCCTGCCGGAAGCCCTGTGCCGGCTCGGCTATGATTGCCAGATCCTGCTACCGGGTTATCCCGCTGCACTCAAGGCGGCCCGGGAGGCCGGTTCTCAGCGCAAGGCCCGCTTCCGTTTCGGGCAATACGATGTTTCACTCTGGCAAACCCAGGTGCCGGAGACTCAGGTACTGCTCTGGCTGGTGGATTGTCCGGCCCTGTTCGACCGGCAAGGTGACAGCCCGTACCAGAACGAAAACGGTGAAGACTGGTGGGACAACGCCCATCGTTTTCACCTGTTTGCCCGTATCGGGGCCATGATGGCGCTGGGGCAACTGGGGTTATCCTGGAAGCCGGATATCGTGCATTGCAACGACTGGCAAACCGGCCTGATCCCCGTGTTTCTGCACAACGACAAGCACGCGCCCGCCACTGTCTTTACCATCCATAACCTAGCGTATCAGGGCCTTTTCTCCCATGAAACGTTCAGGGCGCTGGGGTTGCCGGATCATCTCTGGCGCTTTGACCAGTTGGAATTTCACGGCCAGTTTTCCTTTCTCAAGGGCGGCCTGGTGTTCAGCGATGCCATCACCACTGTGAGCCCGAGCTACGCCCGGGAAATCCGCACGCCGGAGTTTGGCTATGGGCTCGACGGTTTGCTGGAACACCGGTCCCATGCCTTGACCGGCATATTGAACGGCATCGATAACCGTTACTGGAACCCGAAGTCGGACCAGCACCTGGATTTCCACTACAGCCCGGACGATACCTCCGGAAAAGCCCAGTGCCGGGCAGCCCTGCAGCGCAAACTGGGGCTGGAAGTGAACGGCGCTCCGGTGCTGGGATTTGTCGGGCGTCTGGTAGAACAGAAGGGGCTGGACTGGCTGCTGGAAGCACTGCCGGCTTTACTGGAAAAGGGTTGTCAGTTTGCCATTCTCGGTTCCGGAGAGGCCCGTTACCAACAGGCGCTGCAACACCTGGCCCGGGACTGGCCCGAACAGTTGTCACTTACGCTGGGTTATAACGAGGCCCTGGCCCACGAAATAACCGCCGGCGCGGACATCTTCCTGATGCCATCCCGGTTTGAGCCCTGTGGCCTGAACCAGATGTACAGCCTGCGCTACGGCACCATACCGGTGGTGCACGGCACGGGCGGGCTGAACGATACCGTACTGGACCCCGGCGAGGTGCCGGTACGGGACGCCAACGGATTTGTTTTCCGGGAGCCCAACGCCCACGGGCTGAAGCGCGCCGTGAACCGGGCGCTCGAGGCCCGCAAGCACCGGAAAACCTGGCAACAGCTGCAGCAAAATGGCATGACCGCAGATTACTCGTGGAAGCACCGGGCCGGCGAATACGCCGCCCTCTACAACAAGCTCAGGCATAACCAGTAACCACAGGGAGGTTCCGAACATGCACAAGGCTACGGAATTCCGGCTTGAAGCCCGCCCCCAACTGCCCGAAGCCCTGCATCGGCTGGGGGAGCTGGCAAACGACCTGTTTTACAGCTGGAACCACGGCGTAAGGGGGCTGTTTGCCCGTATTGATCTGCGCCTGTGGCAGAAAGTGGAGCACAACCCAAAGCTGTTTCTGCGGCGGGTATCCCAGCACCGGCTCGAAGAAGCCGCTGCCGACCGCGCCTTTCTCGCCGAATACCGTCGGGTGCTGTCCAGTTACGATGCCTACGTAGAGGCCGGGCCGGGTGCAGAAGTAGTGGAGCTGCTCAACCCCGAAACCAGCCTGGTGGCCTATTTTTGCGCCGAGTTCGGGTTTCACGAAAGCTTTCCGATCTATTCCGGTGGCCTGGGCATCCTGGCCGGTGACCACTGCAAGGCGGCCAGCGATCTCGGCTTGCCCTTTGTGGCCGTCGGGCTACTGTACCAGCAGGGCTATTTCATGCAGACCATTGATGCCCAGGGCCAGCAAGTAGCCCGGTATCAGTGCCACGACAGCGACGAGCTGCCCATCAGCCCGGTAGAACAGGATGGCGAGCAACTCAAGATTTCCGTGCCCTTCCCGGGGCGGGAGCTGTGGGCCCGGGTCTGGCAGGCGCGGGTTGGCCATATCCGCCTGTACCTGCTCGATGCCAATACACCAGAGAACAACGAGCAGGACCGGGAACTGACCCTGCAACTGTACGGCGGCGATTCAGACACCCGCATCAGCCAGGAAATCCTGCTGGGCATCGGGGGCACCCGCGCGCTGGCAGCACTGGGCATCAAGCCCACCGCCTGGCACATTAACGAAGGCCACGCCGCCTTCCAGATCCTGGAGCGCTGCCGGATGGCCATGGAGAACGGCCTCAGCTTCGAGGCCGCCCTGGAATCCGTTGCCGCCTGCACCCTGTTTACCACCCATACGCCGGTTCCCGCCGGCCATGACATTTTTCCTCGGGACCTGGTTGCCCATGCCCTGGGCCCGTATACAGAAACCGCGGGGCTGGATTTCGACCGGGTTTTCGAGCTGGGCAGCAAGAACGGCGATGGCACCTTCAACATGACCAGCCTGGGCTTGCGGGGCTCGCGGTTTCACAATGGTGTCAGCCGTATCCACGGCGGGGTCGCCTCAGAAATGGAAGGCAGCATCTGGCCGCAAATTCCTCCGGAAGAAAACCCCATCGGTTACATTACCAACGGCGTGCATGTTTCTACCTTTCTGGCGCCGGAATGGGCCAGCCTGTTTGAAATGCAGGCGCCCACCTGGAAAAGCGAGCTGAGAAACCCGGATTTCTGGAATTTTGTCGACAGAATTCCGGATTATCACTACTGGAGCGTGCATAAAGCCCTGAAACAACAGATGGCAGAATTCATCGTGCGCCGGTTGAGGCGCCAGCATCAGCGCAACGGTACCGGCCATTCGGTCACCGAGCGCATGACCCGAAAGCTGGTATCCCCCGAAAAAGACGCCATGGTGATCGGCTTTGCCCGGCGCTTTGCCACCTACAAGCGGGCCACCCTGATATTTTCCGACCTGCCGCGGCTGGAACGGTTACTGACAGACCCTGACAACCCCGTAGTCCTGGTCTTCGCCGGCAAGGCCCATCCCAAGGACAACCCGGGGCAGCAACTGATCAAGGTCATCCACGACCTGTCCATACAGCCTTCCCTGATGGGTCATATTATTCTGCTGGAAGACTACGACCAGGCCATGGCGCGGCGGCTGTTAAGCGGCGTGGATGTCTGGCTGAATACGCCGGAATATCCAAAAGAAGCCAGCGGTACCTCCGGCGAGAAAGCCGCCATGAACGGCGCCCTTAACCTGAGTGTGCTGGATGGCTGGTGGGGCGAAGGTTACGACGGCAACAACGGCTGGGCCATTGCCCCCCGCGATATTCACCTGGACCAGGAATTCCGCAACCGTGAAGAAGCCCGGGACCTGCTCGACTTACTGGAAATAGAAATTATCCCGCTGTACTACAAACGGGAAGCCCAAGGTTACTCGAAAGACTGGGTGGCCCGTTCCAAGGCGTCCATGAAAACCATTACGCCCCGGTTCAATTCCCAGCGCATGGTGATGGATTACGTACGGAACTATTACCAGCCGGCCAGCGCCCAGGGACACCGCCTGGCAGCAAACAAAGGCGAACTGGCCAATGAGCTGGCGCAATGGAAGGCGCGGATACGGGCGGCCTGGCACGGGGTGAACATTCAGATGCACGGTTGTGTCACAGACCGCTGCAACTGGGATGAAGAAGTGGAGCTGAGCGTAGAAGTGGCCCTGAACGGGCTGGCACCGGAGGATATCCGGGTGGAATGCGTGGTGTCACCGGACTGTACCGGCAGCCACGGCGAGCCCGGGCCGGACAGTTTCATCCTGGAGCCGGCAGGTGACCAGGATGGCAAAACCCTGTTCTCCGCGCGCATCAAAGCGCCCTACCCGGGCCTGCAAACCCTGCGATTGAGGGCCTATCCCTACCATGACGCCCTCACCCATCCGCTGGAGATGGGCGCCATGCTCTGGGCCTAGGCTATTCTTCGGTTGGCGTCAGCGCCTCGCCGTTGTTATTGGCGGCCAGGGCGTTGACCACCGGATTGGCGTACATATCCAGCAGGTAAGGCCGGATAGCCGGATCACAGGCTTCCAGCCGGCGCTCCATTTCAGCACGGGCCGCATCCAGGTCCGCCGGCGACCAGGTTTCTGCCGTCACCACGCTTTCACTGACACTGCCCGGTGTTTCCCGGGCTTCCGGGTGAACGCCCCGCATCTGGTAAGCCACCAGGTTGGATGCATGCAGATGGTAATTGGCGTGCATTTCGTGGTCGATGCGGGCGGCCAGGGCTTTCGGATTGTCCGGTGCATCGGCAATAGGCGCACCGAAGTGCACATGCACATGCCCCTTGTAACCGGTCAGGCCTTTTACAATCTGCTCGGAATCTTCCCCTTCGGTTTTCTGGTAGCTGCCGGTACGGGCCTTCACTTCCAGCTCCCGGGCCTTGTCGGCATCGCAGGGGTCGTACTCGTAGGCAATAGACACCGGCACAATATGCAGCCGGTTCATGGCCTCGCCAAAGTCCAGCCCGGATTTTTTCCGGCTCATGTAGAACATCTTGATGATGGCAGGGTCCGTGGCGTCTATACCGTCCTTCGCGCGGCCTTCACGCTGGGCTATCCAGATGCTGTGGTTGGTGTCGATGCTGTGGTTGATAAACCCGGACAGCGTCAGGTAGGCATCGCGCATTTCCCGGGGGCTGGTCATGTTACGACGCACCACAAAGCTCTTGTTCAGGCGCATCATCTCTGCAAACACCCGGTTCTGCAGCAGATTGTCGCCAATGGCAATGCGGGTGGTCAGGAAACCGTTCTGGAACAGCAGGTAATTCACCACCATTGGGTCAAACACGATGTCCCTGTGGTTGGAGATAAACAAATGGGCGTTGGTCTTGCTCAGGTTCTCCAGGCCGCTGTGGGTTACCCGGGAGGTGGTGCTTTCAACCAGTTCGCCCACGTACTTTGACAGCTCCGCCTGCAGGTCATCCACCCGATGGTAGTGGCCGAAGTTGCCAACCAGCCAGCGCCGTACAAACATCCGCAAGACCGCCGGCGCCCACTTCGCCGCCAGGGGGGACTTGAAGCGGCCCACCATGTCGAGGAACTCCCGATCATTAACCAGGCGTTTGATGGCCGGCGCTGTTTCTTCATCCGAATAGGGACGGATTGCGTCAAATTCCTGCATGCAAGCCCTGTTGTTGTTCGAAGCGGTTAATCAAGTGGTTGGAAATTGGCGGTATTCTATCCTGTCTTGGCACTGATTTCCTCCACCGAAATGGCGGGGTTAACCAATCCCGCCGGCGGATCTGTTATCATCCCCGCCCTGAACATTTCCCGCCCACAGGCAAAGACCAGCATGTATCCGGACCAGGATTTTGACCAACTGACCCGCGAACCCCCTTCTGCCACCGGCCGAAGCCCGGAGCAGGTTCTGCACGAGGTATTCGGTTACGAAAGTTTCCGGCCGCTGCAGGGCGATATCGTGCAGGAAGTGGTGGGCGGTGGTGATGCCCTGGTACTGATGCCCACCGGCGGCGGTAAGTCCTTGTGTTATCAGGTGCCGGCGCTGGTTCGACCGGGTACGGCGGTGGTCATCTCGCCGCTGATCGCCCTGATGCAGGACCAGGTGGCCGCCCTGAAACAACTGGGCGTGAAAGCGGCGTTCCTGAACTCCACCATGGATTTCGAGCAGGCCCGGGCCACCGAATATGCCCTGATGACCGGCGAACTGGACCTGCTGTATTGCGCACCGGAACGGCTGATCCAGCCTCGTACCATTGAACTGCTGCACAACGCGTCCCTGTCTCTGTTTGCCATCGACGAAGCCCACTGTGTCTCCCAGTGGGGCCATGATTTCCGGTCTGATTACCTGCAGCTGAGCATGCTGGCGGAAGAATTTCCCGGCATTCCCCGAATTGCCCTGACCGCAACCGCCGATGAACGTACCCGAAAGGAAATTGCCGAGCGCCTGTCGCTGACCCAGGCCCGGCACTTCATCAGCGGTTTCGATCGCCCGAACATCCAGTATCGAATCACCCCGAAAATCAACGCCAACAAACAGTTACTGGACTTTATTAAAGCCGAACATGAAAGTGACTGCGGCATTGTTTACTGTCTTTCCCGTAACAAGGTAGACGCCACTGCCAGGTTGCTGGCCAGCAAAGGCTACCTGGCACTGCCCTACCACGCCGGCCTGACTGCCGAAGAACGAGCCAGGAACCAGGAGCGCTTTCTGCGCGAAGATGGCGTAATCATTGTGGCGACCATTGCCTTTGGTATGGGCATCGACAAGCCGGACGTGAGGTTTGTTGCCCACCTGGACCTTCCCAAGAGCCTGGAAGCCTACTACCAGGAAACCGGACGGGCCGGCCGTGACGGCAAACCCTCGACGGCCTGGATGGTTTACGGCCTGCAGGATGTCATCAAACTGCGGCAGATGCTGGAAGCGTCCCTGGGTAATGACCAGTTCAAACGTGTCGAGCGGCAGAAACTGGATGCCATGCTGGGCCTGTGTGAAGTCACTCAATGCCGCCGGCAGGTTCTGCTGCGTTACTTCGGCGACACCCTCGAACAGCCCTGCGGCAACTGCGACACCTGCCTGAACCCGCCGGAAACCTGGGATGGCACGGTTGCTGTGCAGAAAGCGCTGTCTTGCGTGTACCGCACCGGCCAGCGCTTTGGCGTTAACTATGTCATTGATGTACTTCGCGGTTCAGAGAACGAACGTATCCTGCAATCCGGCCACCAGGCCATTTCCACCTACGGCATCGGGCAGGATTTATCGGCGACCGAATGGAAGTCGGTATTCCGGCAACTGGTGGCTAACGGATATCTCCGCGCAGATCCGGAAGGCTACGGCGCCCTGCAGCTGACCGAACGCTGTCGCCCCCTGCTGAAAGGTGAACAGCCTATCCAGCTGCGTAAAGACCCGGTTCAGAAGAAGGGCTCTGGCAGCAAGTCATCTGGCAGTCGCGCCAGCGGGCAGGATATCCGGGACCAGATCACTGACCATACTGGCTGGGACGCCTTGCGGGCTTGCCGCAAGGAACTGGCAGACAAGCAGGGTGTGCCGCCCTATGTGATCTTCCACGACACCACGCTGTTCGAAATGCTCCAGCGCCGACCTGGCAGCATCGAAGAGCTGGGCGAAATCAGCGGGGTTGGTGCCGCCAAGCTGGAGAAGTATGGCGAAACTTTCCTTCAGGCCATCGCTGAACTGGGCGCTGGCTGATCGGTCAGCGTACCTTCCAGCTCGTCGGTTGATGCCACCCACTGCCCGGTTGCGCCTATAATACTGTCGATCAAAGCCATGAATTTGGTGTCCTGGTTCCAGTTACCGCGAATTTGCGTTGCAAAATTGCCCGTAAAGCAACAACAATGCAAATCAGAACAATACAACGACATTTCACGCATCTTCCAGAAGGAAAGCCGACTTGGGTTGTACTCCCCTTTTCCGCGTCGTTTCTTTCGCGGCCTGCCTGCTGGCAAGCCTGGTACCTGCCACCCATGTAGTTGCCGAAACAACAGACAACCACCGGGAGCTCACCCTCTGGTACCGCAACTACGACAGCCCGGCAATTCGCAACCTGGTGTTGCTGGCCCTGGATAAAACCCCCGAGTACGGCAGCTATGAACTCCTTCGCAGTTTGGAGGTCAGCCAGGGGCGGGCATTGCTGGAGCTGACCAAAGGTAACAACCGGATCCTCGATATTGCCAACGTTGCCACCACGGCTGAACGGGAAGACAGCCTGAATCCGATCCCCGTTCCGGTGGATGGCGGCTTGCTGGGCTTTCGGGTTTGTCTGGTCATGCCGGAAAACCTGCCAAAGTTCAAAGATATTTCCAGCCTTGAAGACATCAAAGCCCGTAAAATCAGTATTGGCCAGGGAACGCACTGGCCAGACACCCCGATTCTCGAGGCCAACGGGCTGAGAGTCATCACCAACCCCCGGTTCGAAGTGCTGTTCGGGATGCTGCTGAACCAACGTTTCGACTGCTTTTCGAGGGGAATCAGTGAAGTGCTGTTTGACCTCGAACAGCCCCGCGCCAGTGGCCTGGTGATTGAGCCCGATCTTCTGATTGCTTACCCGCTACCTTCATACCTGTTTGCCGCAAAACACGATCACGACACCGCCCACCGGCTTCAGCTTGGCATTGAGCGCGCCATCAATGATGGCAGTTTTGCGGACTATCTGAACACATACTTCGGCCGCGCGATGAACGAACTTAACCTCAAGCATCGCACCATCATCACCCTCAAGAACCCTTACCTCAGTGATGAATCCAATGGTATTGGCCGGAAAACGCTGGAAGAGCTGAGCCGGCGTATCAAATACCTGGACCAATAGTCCCGGGCGAAGTATTCAGGAGCCTCTGTTAAACTGATGCATCCTGAACCGTGCATCCGCTCGTCAAAAACGGAGAATCTCTGAATGGCCCACGAAGAACTGCACCTGAACCTGCGCAACCTCACCCTCGAGGATTACCCACAGCTCCAGGAACTGATGGACGATGTTTATGAGGACATCGGCGGTGCATGGCCAAAAGACACCATCAAGGCGCTGGTGGAGCAATTCCCGGATGGCCAGATCTGTATTGAAGACAATGGCCACCTGGTAGCCGTAGCACTAACCGTAAGCGTTAAGTACGAGCGGTTCAGCAACCCCCACGCCTACGACGACCTGATCCTTCGCAACGAAAAGATCTGGCACAACCCCAATGGTGATTCCCTGTATGGGCTGGATGTGTTCATCCACCATGAATATCGCGGCTATCGTCTGGGCCGGCGCTTGTATGAAGCCCGAAAGGAACTGTGTCGCTCCATGAACCTGCGGGCCATCCTGGCCGGCGGCCGCATTCCCAACTACTTCAAGTATTCCGAGCAGTACACACCGGAAGAGTACATCCAGCGGGTAGACCGCAAAGAGATCTACGATCCGATTCTGAGCTTCCAGCTCTCCAATGACTTCCAGGTTACCCGGCTGATGCACAAATACCTGCCGGAAGACGAAAAATCCATGGGCTATGCCACGCTCCTCGAGTGGCGAAACATCCTGTATACCCCGCCCTCCTCAGTACTGGACGTGAAGAAAACCCAGGTGCGTATGGGTGCAGTTCAGTGGCAGATGCGAGAGTTCACCTCGGTTGAGGAAGTGCTCAAGCAGGTAGAGTACTTCGTCGACGCGCTGTCGGACTACAAAAGCGATTTCGCCCTGTTCCCCGAGTTCTTCAACGCACCGTTGATGGGGCTGACCGACCAGATGGACCAGACCCGCGCCATTCGCTTCCTGGCCGGCTTTACCGAACAGTTCCGTAACGAAATGTCGGAAATGGCCGTCAGCTATAACATCAACATCATCACTGGCTCCATGCCGCTGATCGAGAACGACCGGGTATACAACGTCTCCTATCTCTGCCACCGGGACGGTCGGGTTGATGAGCAGCGCAAGATTCACATTACCCCACACGAACGCCGGGACTGGGTGATTGAAGGCGGTAATGAGTTCAAGGTATTTGATACCGACGCGGGCCGGGTTGCCATTCTGATCTGCTACGACATCGAATTCCCGGAACTGGGCCGTATTGCAGCCAGCCAGAACGTCGATATTATCTGTGTGCCCTTCTGGACAGACACCAAGAACGGCTACCTGCGGGTGCGCCACTGCGCCCAGGCGCGAGCCATTGAAAACGAATGCTATGTGGTGATCACCGGCAGCGTGGGTAACTTGCCCAAGGTGGAAAACCTGGACGTTCAGTACGCCCAGTCATCCGTGTTCTCGCCTTCGGACTTCGCCTTCCCCCACGATGCCGTGATGGCGGAAACCACGCCCAACACCGAGATGATCATGTTCTCGGATATGGACCTGGAAAAGCTGAAACTGGTACGTAACGAAGGCTCTGTCACTAATCTTAAAGATCGCCGTGTTGATATGTACGAAATCAAAACCCGTTCACGGTAACGGATCTGGCCCGGAATCACCGGCCAGGGTCTTGAACCATTCCCTGAAAGGGTTACCGTAGACGGCTGACAGCATTGCCATAATTGCTTTCGCCGTCTATTGTTTGATCTATATACACATTCTGATGTACTGAAAAACGCAGAGATACAGGTTAATGAACGACCCACTACCGGATCTGGTTGCCCGCTTCCGTGTTCGCCAGGGACTGTTTCGTAAAGAAACCGTCGAGGCCCGCGTGTACGAGCTGGACAGCTATGGCTGCGTGATGAAAACCGACAAGGTTTTCGAGCCGGGCGATACTCTGGTTCTGGAGCTGGTAATGGATATGCCGTTTGAGGAAATCCGGGCCGAGGGTGTCTCCGGCCTGGTCACCGAAAAGAGAAAGCACTGTAGCAATTTCTTCTATTCGATTGATTTTTCTGACCTTAACACCAAAGACGCATCTCCCCTGTCAGAAAAACTCCGGCGCATTCACGAAGTACTTCTGAAAAAACAAAGCCTCAAATCCCGCCGTGGCCCGGGCCCCGTCGCGAGCATGAGGCAACTGGCCTGATACCCCGTAGTACTTACCAAGCATCCGTCTGCAAGGAGACGTCCCCATGGCAAAGAAAGCCAAACCGAGCGTAGATAAGATCGTCAAGAAGGTGAACAAAGAGTTCGAGAAAACCTCTGCCCAGATCGAGGGGCTGATTAGCGATGCCCTGCAACAGTTCGACCACCTGCAGCACCAGATTCAGGACCCCGTGCGCAAGCTGCTCAAAGACATGGACGAGCTGCGTGACCGGGAAATGAAGCGTTTTAACGAAGAGTTCGAGCGCCGGATGAACGAGTTCCACGAATTGCAGGCCACCCTGCTGGAGCGTGTGGGTATTGCCTCCAAGGAAGCCCGCAAAGCGGCGGACGAAACAGCCAGCAAGGCCAAGTCTGCGGCCAAATCCGCTACAGGCAGCAAGCCGGCTGCAAAGAAGGCGCCTGCCAAAAAGCCTGCCACCAAAAAAACTGCCACTCCGAAGGCGGCCAAGCCTGCGGACAAGTCTGATCTTACCCGTGTGAAGGGTATCGGACCGGCGACTGCGAAGAAGATGAAAGAAGCCGGTATCATTTCCATCGAGCAGATTGCCAACCCGAACGCCGAAGACAAGCAGAAGCTGGAAGCCTTCAAGAGCATGAAAGGCTACAGCCAGCTGACCGCCGAGGCGAAAAAAGTACTGTAAAACGTACCTTAGCCTCGGATGTCGACTACCCGCGCCAGAGCCTCGTCCAGGCTCTGGCGTTCTTTTTCAGGGGTGAAGGTTTCAGCGAGCGCCGACACAGCCGATCTCAGTTTTGCCAGGTACTCCGGTTCCCGCTCTGCCCGGTACATCAACCGGGCCAGTGCCTTGTCATCCCCAACCGGGAAATAGCCCGGATAATCCTCACCCAACAGCCCCTTATTGCCCGGAATATCCGATGCCAGAATGGGCAAGCCTGCCCTGCAGGCTTCAGAGACCACATTCGCGCCACCTTCCATCACAGAGCTGATGACCATCACACTGCTCACGGCCATCAGGTTTTCCAGGCCCGGTTTATCCAGCTCCCCTAACCAGTGAAAGCGCGGGTTATCCTTGCTTTCTGCCAACGCTTTCTCGCGCCACTCCTCGGTGTGCGGGCGGCCGGCACAATTAACGACAATGCTGGAATCTTCCGGTAGATGCCGAGCGGCAAGGGCAGCCCGCAGGCTGTCTTTTTCATCACGCAGGTGGCCGATCACACAGATATTGAACTGCCCCGGTTCCGGCCGGGAGCCGCCGCGCACGGCAGGCTGCGCCGCAGACTGACGAAGGGTAACGAGTTTGTCGCGGAATGATTCGGGAATATCCCGGGCTACCAGGTCGTGCAGGCCTATCAGCAAATCCGCCGCGTCCATCGAAGCCAGGGTAACCCCGGGATATTCATGCTGGTGATGATAGATATCGGTACCCGTCAGCACGACAATTAATGGCTTGTCCGGATGTTTCTCTCTCCATGCCGCTACCGCACCGGCACTGCGCCATGCGTGGAGGGCGAGCATCAGATCAGCCGTTTCTCCATCATACCCAGTCAATACCTGGACCTGATGGCCGGATTGCTCCAGCAGTACCTGCCAGCGCAGGGCTGTGGCTCGATTACCGGCCTTGGAGTCCGGGCCGGCAGGAGTGATGATCAGAAGATGCATAAAGGGTGTCCGATAAATTTACCGAAATTCTGCACGCGCCAGTGCTCCGGGTAAAGGATACCTGCGTATACCGGTTCAGACTTGTGGTAATTCACGGTATCCTGAGGCTGCCTTCGGCGCTGGCCGGACCACCCAAAAGCTCCCCCGACTAAAAGGAATGAATCATCATGGTCATCAAACATCTACGGAAATGGCTGGTTTCCGGCCTTCTGTCTTTTTCTGCCGTAACTGCCGTACAGGCACAAACCTTCGTGTTTACGGCTATTCCTGATGAGGATGAAACGAAGCTGGTAGAGCGCTTTCGCGGCGTGGCCGATTACCTTTCCGAGCAGCTCGACGTAGACGTTCGTTATATCCCGGTAAAATCCTATGCGGCAGCGGTATCCGCCTTCCGCAACAACCAGGTGCAGCTGGCCTGGTTTGGCGGGCTGTCCGGTGTGCAGGCGCGGCGCCTGGTGCCGGGTTCTGAGGCCATCGCCCAGGGCGTGGAAGACGAAGCCTTCGTCACCTACTTCATCGCCAACACCAGCACCGAAATCGAGCCGGCAGACAGCCTGGCGGACCTTGAGGACAACCTGCGTGGCAAAACCTTTACCTTTGGTTCCAAGGGTTCTACCTCCGGCCGCCTGATGCCCGAGTTCCACCTGCGCGACACCTTTGGTGAGGCACCGGAATCTGTATTTTCCCGTGTTGGTTTCAGCGGTAACCATACCCGTACTCTTCGCCTGGTAGAGGCTGGCACCTATGAAGTGGGCGCGCTCAACTTCCAGGTCTGGGAAAAAGAGCTGGCAGATGGAAACATCGATACCGATGCCGTTCAGATTATCTGGAAAACCCCGGCGTACCCGGATTACCAGTGGACCATCCGCGGTGACGTGAACGAGCGGTTCGGTGAAGGTTTCAAAGACAAGGTGACCAAGGCCCTGCTGGAACTGGGCGACCCGGCACTGCTTGAAAGCTTCCCCCGTTCCGGCTTTATTCCGGCGTCTAACGATGATTACGAGCCCATTCGCAAGACCGCTGAAAACATCGGAATCCTCGATTGATGTCAGGATTTGATTTTCATGGTCTGACAGCCAGCTTTAACGGAGAGCGGGTGATTGGCCCGCTCTCCCTGCACGTAAATGAAGGCGAGCATGTGGCGCTGGTCGGCAAAAGTGGCGCCGGCAAGTCTACGCTGATCCGTTTGCTTTACGACCGGCTTGAGAGTGAGGCATCCCTGATTCCGCAAGGCCTGGGGTTGGTGAACGCGCTGCCGGTATTTCATAACGTGTTTATGGGACAACTGGACCGACATCCCGGCTGGTATAACGCCCTGACCCTGATTCGCCCGTTCCGTCGCGACCGCGACACCGTAAAGGCCTTGCTCAAAGAACTGGAAATTCCCGAGAAACAGTGGATACCGGCGGCTGCACTGTCTGGCGGGCAACGCCAGCGGGTGGCCATTGCCCGGGCCATCTACCGGCAGGCCCCTGTGCTGTTAGCGGATGAGCCCATTTCGGCACTGGATGGCCCCATGGCGCACCTGGTCATGAAAACCCTCACCAACCGGTTCTCCACCTCGATTATTGCTTTGCACGATGTGGACATGGCACTGCGTTACTGTAACCGGATCATCGGCATTCAGGACGGCCAGGTAGCGCTGGACGAAGCGGCTTCCTCGCTTGTCGCATCCGACATCATGTCGCTGTATTAACGGGCCAGAACCAGTTTATGTTTTCCTACCCCACCGTCAGAGCCAGTTTCATCTTCCTTGCCATTGCGCTCGGCGGTTTGCTGGCGGCCGATATTGCCATCACCACCGCCAACCCCTGGCAGGATCTTGGCCGGTTCTTTCTGGGCGTAGCTACCCCCAACTTTTTCAGCACCGAAGGCCTGATGACCGCCCTGCTGCGCACGGTGGCGTTCGCCTTCGTGGGTGTAACCATCGGCAGCCTGGCAGGATTTCTGCTGGCGCTGGGTTATCGGTTTCTGCCGGTTCGAATCTTCTGTGCCTTCATCCGTTCGATTCATGAGTTGTTCTGGGCGCTGATCTTCTTACAGTTCTTCGGTTTCCACCCACTGACCGGCGTGCTGGCCATTGCCATCCCCTATTCGGGTATCTTCGCCAAGGTGTACTCGGAGATCTTTGAAGAGTCTGATCCGGAGCCCGGCCGCCTGCTGCCTCCCGGCACCGGTTCGGTGTCAGCCTTTCTGTATGCCCGTATTCCGGATTGCTGGGAACAGATCCGCACCTACACCTCTTACCGCCTGGAATGCGGCCTGCGCTCCTCGGCCATTCTCGGTTTCGTGGGTTTGCCTACGCTGGGGTTCTACCTGGAATCGTCGTTCTCCCAGGGCATGTATTCCGATGCCGGCGCCATGCTGATTCTGTTCTATATCCTGATTGCCACCCTGCCCCTGTGGGTTCGGCCGAAATTGCTGCCGTTCTACATTCTGGCCGCTCCATTCTTTCTGGGAGACGGGTTCCCCATTGTCTGGGGCAATGTGGAGCGGTTCTTCACCGAAGACATCATCCCGGCGCCCCTGCGTAATGGCGAGGGGCTTGCCGGCCTCTCTGCCTGGTTCGGGGATGTGATGATCACCGAGGCACTGCCGGGCATCTGGAACACCATTGTCCTTACCCAGATTGCCCTGGTGGCTACGGGCATTATTTCCCTGCTGGCATTCCCGCTGATTTCCAACCACTTTGGTGGCCCGGTGCGCCGTACTTCCGGCCATGTGTTGCTGGTGATTGCCCGCTCCACGCCGGAATACATCCTGGCTTACATCCTGTTGCAACTCTGGGGGCCGTCCATGCTGCCGGCGGTGGTGGCACTGGCCCTGCACAACGGTGGCATTATCGGCCACCTGATCGGGCGCCAGACCAACACCATTCAGTTGCGCCCGGATGCGCCCACCGGCTTCACCCGGTACAGCTGGGAACTGGTTCCCCGGGTTTACCGGTCGTTCCTGGCGTTTCTGTTCTACCGTTGGGAAATCATCATGCGGGAAACAGCCATCCTCGGCATCCTGGGCATCTACACGCTGGGCTTCTATGTCGACAGCGCCATACAGAACATCCGTTTCGACCGGGCCATGGTGCTGATACTGATCACCGCGCTGCTGAACATCGGCGTTGATGCACTGGGCCGCTACATTCGCCGGAAACTGGCCCTGCAGACCATGCAAACCTGCTGATCAGCTGAGACCAGCATCACAATTCCCGCGCCTGAAATGCCGGTACTGCCAGAATTGGGAAGCCGGTTACCTTGCCGCTCGTTACATATCGTTACAATGCCTTATCGTTCTAACTTCAGGAATGCGAGGCAAGAAACCCTTCATGGTCAACGGACTGGTCACAGTTACTGAGCTCGGCTTGCTGGCACTGGTCGGCATTCTGGCAATCCGGATGGTTGCCCTGTCCCGGGGAGAAGCACTTCAACTGGCAGGTGATATAGCAGAACCGGAAATACCCGGCCCGGTGGCAAGGCGCACGGCGCGTACCGGCAAGCGGGTGAAAATTGCCTCCGCCCATGGCACCGAACTGCGCACCCAGCTGCACATTCTGGCCGGGCTCCAGGAGCGGGATTGTCGGGACAAGGGGCTTTTGCTGGCCGAGGCGCCAGAGGCAGTGCGGCTGTACGCAGCCGCCTGGTTGTATGGGGCCGGTTGTGCACTGAGCCGCCAACCGGTGCGCCATTCCGATGCCCTGGCAGGCATGGTGGCACGCATTGTCAGCCGTAAAACAGGCATTCGCCAACCGGAAGCATTGCAGGCTATCAGCACCCTCACCTCCAGTTCCGTGTTACTGGCCTGCTACCGGGCCGGCCTTGAAGGCGCTGAACACTGGCAGCAACATCAGTATGTACCGGCTCACTCCAGCCTTTATGATGCAGCCACCAGCAACGCGTTTATCTGACGGCTTCAACTTCCCAATTACTGCCAAGGTTAATCGCTGTGGTGCCGGTTTCATCCTCTGCAGGCACTCCGGCGATCACCGGCCGGGTAAATCCGCCGTCGTCAGTGTGCTGCATGGAGTCGACATCCACAGACCGTACCAGCCATGATTTCCCGCCTGCGTTCACACGCGCCCGGTGGGTGAGCCCGAAGACAAAGCGGCAGTAATCGAGTTTGAGCTGAAGCAAATCCTGTTCTGCCTTGAGAATCTTTCTGAGCAGAACCTTTTGAACACTTTCCCCGTAATCCATCACATTTCCCTGGAGATTGTTGTATTTTCCAGGAATTTAACTACTTCTCCGCACGAAAGACCAGTGTTGACGGCACATTTTCGATTAAATCCTGGCCATCCTGAAAATCGATTCTCCAGATCATTTCACTGCCAGTGGTACAGAACGGCGCGGTAAACCTGGCCCGGTATTCCAGCGATTCTTCCCGTACCAGCGGCACCGGGTACTCGCCCATGTACATGTTTTCGCCCCTGAGTACCGCCAGAAAGCGATCCGGCGCTTCCGGCACGGTCACCTGGAGCCGGTACTCCACGCCCTGGTCTCCCTCCGGGCCGGGGGTCAGCTTGACCTGCCACTGACCTTGATCCGTTTGCCAGCTGCAAGGGCCTGCAAGCAGGTCGCAAGGTGGCTTCTTCTCCTCGTTGCTGGCTTCGTTCAGGTAGTCGGGAGCAAATGCCAGTATCGCTACAGCAGCAATCAGTAAACCCCCTGTTACGATGGCTCGTATCATCTCAGCAGCCTCTCATCCCCTTTTTGAAGGGGGCATTATGGGCATAAATGCCGACATGGCAAAGGTTTCTAAACCGCGGCCAGCATGAGAAAATGCCCGGCTTTCTGGCTTGAATCAACCAAGAAACAGGATACCGCTGTGCAACCGGACATCTCCGTAAAGCACCTGAACAAGATCTACGAAGACGGCTTCCAGGCCCTGAAAGACGTTAACCTGGAAATCTACCCGGGAGAGATCTTCGCCCTGCTTGGCCCCAATGGTGCGGGCAAAACCACGATGATTTCCATCATCTGCGGGATAGTGAACAAGAGCAACGGTGAAGTAACCGCTGCCGGCCACGATATCGTTAAAAACTACCGCAAGGCCCGCGAAGCCATCGGCCTGGTACCCCAGGAGTTGAATACCGATTCCTTTGAAACCGTATGGGATGCGGTGTCGTTCAGCCGCGGCCTGTTCGGCAAGGCCCCGAAACCCGCCCACATAGAGAAGGTACTGAAAGACCTCTCCCTGTGGGATAAGCGCAACAACCGCATCATGTCGCTGTCTGGCGGCATGAAACGCCGGGTGATGATTGCCAAGGCCCTGTCCCACGAGCCTCGCATCCTGTTTCTGGACGAGCCCACCGCGGGCGTGGATGTAGAGCTTCGCCGCGACATGTGGGAGATGGTCCGGAAACTCCGCGAGAATGGCACCACCATTATCCTGACCACCCATTACATCGAAGAAGCCGAGGAAATGGCAGACCGCATCGGTGTGATTCGCCAGGGCCAGATTATCCTGGTGGAAGACAAGGACGCTCTGATGTCCAAGCTGGGCAAAAAAGAACTGCGCCTGCAGCTGCAGCACAAGCTCGACAAGGTACCGGGCGAACTCACTCTGGAGCCCATCGAGCTTTCGGAAGACGGCTACGAGCTGATCTACACCTTTGACTCCCAGAAACAGCAAGCCGGCGTTGCCCGCTTACTGCGGACCCTGGGGGATCTGGGCATCGAGTACCGGGACCTGCAAACCCGGGAAAGCTCCCTGGAAGAGATTTTTGTGGGCCTGGTGCACGAATAAGCCGCCCGAACGGAGAGTGCAAAATGAATCTTTACGGTGTAAAAGCCATCTACAAGTTCGAAATGGCGCGCATGAAGCGGACCATCATGCAAAGCGTGCTGTCGCCGGTGATCTCAACCTGCCTGTACTTCGTGGTATTCGGTTCTGCCATCGGCTCCCGCATGGGCGATATCGACGGCATCGACTACGGCGCCTACATCATCCCGGGCTTGCTGATGCTGTCCCTGCTGATGCAGAGCATCTCAAACGCCTCTTTCGGCATCTATATGCCAAAGTTTTCCGGCACCATCTATGAAGTTCTGTCTGCGCCTGTGTCCTATGCCGAGATCGTTCTGGGCTACGTCGGCGCTGCGGCCACCAAGGCGGTTATTCTGGGGCTGATTATCCTGGCGACCGCACGGCTGTTTGTCGACTACTCGGTACTGCATCCCGTGTCGATGCTGGCCTTCCTGGTGCTGACGGCAGTGACCTTCAGCCTGTTCGGGTTCATCATCGGCATCTGGGCCGACGGCTTCGAGAAATTGCAGATCGTGCCCATGATGATCGTAACCCCGCTGGTGTTCCTTGGCGGCACCTTCTATTCCATCGATATGCTGCCCCAGGTCTGGCAGACCATCAGCCTGTTCAATCCGGTGGTGTATTTGATCAGCGGCTTCCGCTGGGCTTTCTATGGCGTATCTGATGTGCACGTGGGCATCAGCGTTGCCATGACCCTGGTATTCCTGGCCATGTGCATGACCACCGTCTGGTGGATCTTCAAAACCGGATACCGGCTGCGTTCGTGATGTTTCGTGTATTGCTGGCAACCTGTGCCCTGATGGCGCTGGCCGCCTGCGGCGCGGCAGACGCCCGGGACGAACAACCCTTGCCGGCGATTGAGGCCTGTTTTGTAACCGCTGATCGCTCCTACCCGGTCATGCTTGAAGTGGCCAGTGAACCGGAGCAGCGGCGCCGGGGCCTGATGGGCCGGGAACACCTGCAGGATAACGCCGGCATGCTGTTCGAGTACCAACAGCTGCGACCGGCCGACCACGGATTCTGGATGTACCAGACCCTGATCCCACTCGACATCGCCTATCTAGGTGCACAGGGCGAGATAGTAAGCCTGCGGCAAATGCACCCCTGTGCATCCTCCCGCAGCAGCGACTGCCCGGCTTATCCGGCCGGCAAGCCCTTCCTGAGTGCGGTGGAAATGAATGCCGGCTACTTCCATGAACGCGGCATTGGCACCGGTGACCGGCTGGTATGGCCAGCCAACGGTGCCTGCAAGCCCTGAAACCACTCCGGCTATTTGTGCTGCCAGTTCGGGGCCCGCTTATCCAGGAACGCTGAAATACCTTCCTGTGCATCTTCAGCTGTCATATTGGTGGCCATCACCCTGGCGGTGTAATCGTAGGCATCGGCCAGGGGCATTTCCAGCTGCCGATAGAACGCCTCTTTACCGATCTTCAGGGTGTGGCCAGATTTACCGGCAATGGTTGCGGCCATGTTGTAGACAGTCTCATCCAGGGCTTCCGGTTCCACTACCCGGTTCACCAGCCCGATATGCTCTGCGGTTTCTGCATCAATCATTTCGCCGGTCAACAGCATTTCCATAGCATGTTTGCGGGAAACATTTCGCGACAGCGCCACCATCGGCGTGGAGCAGAACAGCCCGATGTTCACACCCGGCGTGGCAAACCGACTGCCCCGCTCCGCTACCGCGAGGTCACAGCTGGCCACCAGCTGACACCCTGCAGCCGTTGCCACACCGGCTACCCGGGCGATCACCGGCTTCGGCAGGTTCACAATCTGCTGCATCACCTTGCTGCACTGCTGGAACAGGGCCAGCTGAAATTCGTGGCTGTCGAATTTATCCCGCATCTCCCCCAGGTCGTGGCCGGCGCAAAACACATGGCCGGCGGAAGCCAGCACCACTACCCGGCTGCCGTCATCCCGGGCGATTTTCTCAAGGGCTGAAGACAACCCTTCCAGCATCGCCATCGACAGGCTGTTCCGGCGCTCCGGCTGGTTCAGGGTCAGTGTGGTAATACCGTTTTCTGTACGGACTCGCACTGGGCTTTCTTGCGCGGCAGACATAATTCAGAACTCCTTGATGGCTATCACCCCAGTATTGCCAACAGCTGCCAGCCTGTCGAACAGACTTTGGGCGTATACAAATAGTTGCAATTTGCGGCTATTACCGAGTATTCGCAGGCAACCCCGACCGGTACGATGAATGCTTAAAACAAGCAAGCCAGAAGCTTGTTAAAACATCGAACAGGTAAACGCAGTATGAAGCAAGTCCGCCACTCACTGGCCTCCAGGTTTGTTCTGTTTCTGGCGGGCCTTCTTGTACTGGCCATGATCGCCCTGCTTCTGATCGAAAGAGTTGTATTCCAGCCGGTACTCATGAAAGCCGAGAACCAGCAAGCCGGCCAGGAACTCGCGCGCATCGAAAATTCGCTGGAGCAGAACCACAATGCGTTGACAGCCCAAACCCGGGACTGGGCGCACTGGGATGACACTTACCAGTTCATCCAGGATGCAAACAGCGACTATGCCACCAGTAACTTCAGCCGGGAGATGTTCGAAGACCTGCACGATCAGGCCATGATCTTCATCAGTGAAGACCAGCAACCAACGTGGATTGCGGGCATTGATCCGGGCACGAACACCTACGTCACCTGCACCTCGGCAACGGGCGACTGCAGCTGGGCGGCACCGCTCATTGCTGAGGTTCAACCGTTTCTGGGCGAAGTAGAAGCAACGGGGCTGGCGCTGAACGTCGCCGCACCATGGCCCGCACTCGCTGCGATAGCACCCATACTTCAAACCGACAGGACAGGCCCATCCCGGGGCTGGCTTATCAAGCTTCGGCTGATTGACGAACGGCTGACGGATTTGCTCGAGGAACAGACCGGGCTACCGGTACAGATTGCCACAGGGCCAGCCCCGGCCGATACGGAACGGAAAGTTGCCCTTCAGCGAGGGCCAGAACTGCTGCATGCCGGCAAGCCCCTGTTAACCCATTCCCGTGGACCCGAGTTGGTGTTGAGCACCGAAATTCCGAGAGACCGTGTAAAAAGGGCCTCAAGGATTTTCCGCTATTCACTTGCCTGGACGGCCGTTTTGCTGGCCGTTGTGATCGGGGTGGTGCTGGCACTGCTATATGGCCTGGTACTGAAGCCACTGGGCCAGTTCACCCGCTTTGTTACCGGGAAACAGGGCGAGAATTCCCTTGCCCAGCGCGAGAACCTGGCAGACGTACCAGGCAGCCTGTTGCAGCGGAAAGACGAGTTCGGCACCCTCGCTCGCCACGCCCAGGGGTTGATCAGCCAGCAACGGGAACAGTCAAAAATGTTGCTGGACCTGTCCCAGCACGATCCGCTGACAGGCCTGGCCAATCGCCGACTGTTCGATGCCAGCTTGCAGCAAAGCCTGTCGGATGAACCGGAGATGCCGACCTCCGTGTTGATGCTGGATATCGACCATTTCAAACTTTATAACGACCGCTATGGCCATCCGGAAGGTGACAGATGTCTCGCCAGCGTTGCGGAGTGCATGGAGCAAACCGTCAAGCCCCATGGCTTTCTGGTTGCCCGCACCGGCGGTGAGGAATTCAGTGTGCTGATGCCCGAAACAGGGTTGGAACAAGCCAGAACCTGTGCCGAAGAACTCCGTAAAGCCATCGCAGGCCTGAAACTGCCCCACGCAGACTCTCCAGTGAGCGATGTCGTCACCGTGAGTGTCGGTGTTGCCAGTAGTGTAAACGTGGACAATGTTTCCGGCTCCACACTCATGCGCAGCGCAGACCTGGCGTTGTATGAGGCGAAGGATCAAGGCCGGAACCGGGTTGCCTGCTTTGGTGAGGATGCGGCAAACATTTTCGGCTGAAGGGCCGGGGAAATCAGGATGGTGCTCCGGGCCGGAATCGAACCGGCACGACCTTACGGTCGAGAGATTTTAAGTCCTTTCGTTTGAGTTTGAACAAAAATGGTCAACCACTAACAGCTTTGAATTTTCAGCCGGTTACGCCAGAATAGTCCCTATAGTCTTTTAACAGTTTTGAACTAAAGTGATGCACCAGTGATGCACCAGCGGTTCACCAAGGGGGAAGAAATGGCCGATAAAGTGAAGCTCAACAAGACCAACCTGGACAAGCTGGAAGCGGTAGACGGAAAGCGCCGCATTGTTTGGGATTCTGCCATTCAGGGCTATGGCGTGCGGATCATGCCGAGCGGAAGCAAAGCCCTGTTCTTCCAAGCCCGGTTTAAGGGCGAAGTGATCCGCGTAACCATTGCCCGTTACACCGGCACCGCCCCCAGCGCCGAACAAGGCCGCAAGCGCGCGCTAGAAATCAACGCAGACATAGCCAACGGCATAGACCCCCGCCCGGAGAAAAAGGAAGCAGAGGCCGCCACGTTCGGGGATCTTCTGACCGGCTATATCGAACTGCTGGAAAGCAAGGGCAAGAAATCCGCCGCGAACGTCCGAAACCAGATCAAGGCGGACGTAGAAAAGGCCCAGCCGAAACTATGGAAAAAGCGCGCGGCTGAAATCGACCTGGACGACTGCATAAAGGTAGTGGCGGACGTTAAAGACCGTGGCGTTTTGCGCCAGGCTGACAAGATCCGCAGCTATATCCGTTCAGCCTTCACGGAAGCCATTAAGGCGCGCGGCAACGTAAACGCCCCGGCGGCATTGCGGAAGATGAATATCAGGGCCAACCCCGCCCGCGATATGGTGAAGGTGGAAGGCTCAAGCAAGGCTAGAACCCGCGCCCTGTCCCTTGCCGAGTTCCAAGCCTATTGGACGCGCGTTAAGGAACTGCCGGAGCCGGGCCGCTCGGTAATGATGCTGCACGTTCTGACCGGCGGCCAACGCATTCAACAGCTATCCCGCGCCACCCTGCACGACATAGACCACGACACCGGAACGCTGACCCTGCTGGACTACAAGGGCCGTAGAAGCGAACCCCGCCGCCATGCTATCCCGTTGCTGCCGGAAGCCCTGGCCTGCATTGAACGGATAACCGGCGCTGGTGAATACGTATTCACTTGTGATGGCGGAAAGAGCCCGATTAATGGCCGGTACATATCCGAGCGCGTGGACAAGATCCGCGACGCCATGGCAAAAGCGGAAGAACTACCCGGCGGGCACTTCACCCCCGGCACCATACGGGCAACGATTGAAACCCGGCTGGCTGCAAAGCCTTACCGCGTGAGTTCTGACGTTCTGGGCCAATTACTTAGCCACGGCTTGGGTGGAGTTCAGGCCCGGCACTATCAGCACCACAATTTTAATGATGAAAAGCTGGAAGCCCTGCAAATGCTCTACCGCATGGTAGAAGGCCAGCCGGAGCCAGTGGCCCAGGTTATACCGTTCAACAGGGAGGCCAGCGCATGAACCCCCATGAACGGCTAACCATGGATCTGAACCTGACCGACTGCAAGAAAATCGAAGCCCTGGCGTTTGGCCTTGAGGATGCCAGCGGGTATCAGACCAGGCTGAATGCAGTACATAACCACGGGGTAACGCTAAAGGAGTTCCGGGAAACAGTGACTCGCCTGCATAACAGCCTAGCCAAGCTGGGGAGAGGCACCGCCGGGACAACCGCCAACCTGAAAAACGTAAAGCACTATCTGACGATGATCCCGGAGGACTACCGGGCACTACTGGACACCATCGACCGGGATTTGTATTTCAGTGTGCCATGGCACCCCGACAGAAGCCGTTTTGAGGGCATAGCGTTAGCCCTTGGGGATATGTCAGACGATGAGAGAAAGGCGCAAGCGGAGCGGCTCAGGGCTATAGCCGGGGCTGTTCTGGATGACATACGGGAGCCGGGACAAGGGGGCGCAAGAATGCAGGCCCGGCGGTACATGCTGGGCATTCAATGCCTGGCTAACCATTTTCAGGAAGCCATGCCGGAGCACCCCGTAACAGCAAAGCGGGACAGCCTGTTTTACCGTTACGTGCTGATCTGGATGGAATCAGCCGGTTACGCCACTGACCAGAGGCCAACGCCGGAGCGGCATATTCAAAACGCTATAGAGGATCTGGGCAACTGGGAAAAACTCTCCCTTTAACGTAGCCCTATGAAAACACTAGGAAAACGCATTCTGGCCCTGTCAACTATGAAGGAGCCAGAAAAATGCAGAGCCAAACCACCTTACCCCCGCAGCACACCGTAACCCTTCCCCAGCTATGGGATCAGAAAACCCTGGCCGCCTACCTTGGCAAGTCTACCGCCTGGTGTGAACGCGCCCGCTGGTGTGGTGATGGCCCCCGTTTCGTAAAGCTGGGCCGCCACGTCCGTTACCGCGCTGATGATGTGCTGGCGTGGATCGAAGAAAACGCCCGCACCTGTTCCGGGGAGGCTTGAACCATGAGAATCCCCGGCCGCTTCTACAACCACGCCGACCAAGCCGAATACGTGGCCCTCAGCCGCGTGGCTGACGTTGTTGGCGTCCCTGCTCACATTATCACCAACGCAATCAGCAACGGCACGTTGCCAGTCCGTGAGATATGCGGCTGTAAATGCGTGGCGGTAACGGATCTGTTCGAGTTTAAGGAGGGCGGGAACGATGGACGATAAAAGCAACGCCCTCGCCAGCGGGGAACTGGCAAAGGGCGCTAATCAGAGCGGGCAAGCTCAAACAGAGTATAACCCAACTGCTCACAAAACGAACAGCCGCACATTCAACCCTGAAACCGCCTTCCTGATCCCGGAGGATCTGAAAAGCCGCCCTCAGTGGATTCTATGGCGTTACGTTCTCCGGCCTGGTGAAAGCAAGCCCGACAAGGTGCCAACGACGCGGAACGGCCAAAACCTGACCGGCTACACCGAAGGCAAGGGCCACATGGCCTTTCAGGAGGCCGTGAAGGCGTACCAGAGCAACCGGCAGGCCGCTGGTATCGGTTTTGTTGTCATGCCCTCAGATGGCCTTATAGGCGTTGATATGGACAACTGCCTGAACCCGGAAACCGGCGAGATGGCAGACTGGGCAAGCCAGCACGTTGAAGCCCTCAGCACCTACACCGAAATCAGCCCTTCCGGGACTGGTGTCCGCATGTTCGTGCGTGGCGAGTTGCCGCCCAACCATATCAAGAAACAAGGCAGTCGGGAGATATACACCCAGGGCCGTTTCCTGACGATTACCGGTCAGGCTATCGGCGAAGAGTGCCCAAAGTTACCGGAGCGCCGGGAGGCTATCAGCCAATACATTCAGGCAATGGAAAGCGACCGCGGCAATAGTCCGAAGCCTGACGCAACCAAACCCCCAGCGGGGGATGGGGCTATTCTGGACGGAAACCGGGACGTCACCCTGACCAGCTTGGCGGGCACACTACGCCGCGAGGGCTTCAAGGAAAACGAAATTGAAGCGGCCTTGCACGAAATCAACCGCACCCGCTGCAAACCCCCACTTGATGCTGCTCAGGTAAGCAAGATTGCCCGGAGCGTTGCCAGGTACGATGCCGCCAACGATTTCACCGAAGTGGCGGAGCATGATTCCCCGTTCGACCTGCAAGCGGCAAAGGTGGCGGATCTTCTGGCCACTGATCCGCCCCCTCGTCGTTGGCTGGTGTCTGACCGTGTGCCGCTGGGTATTGTCGGACTGCTGGCCGCCGCCGGCGGTACGGGTAAGAGTATGGCGGTTCTGCAATTGGCGGTTAGTGTCTGCACTGGCCTGGAATGGCTGGAAATGCCGATAGGTGAAGCCGGGGCGGTTCTGATGTTTAGTGCCGAGGATGACCGGGAGGAACTGCACCGCCGCCTAAAATCCGTGGTTGATATGTACGCCGATACCTTAGACCCGTTCGACAGTGCCGCCTTTGATCCCCACAAAGCCGCCATTGCCGAGCGCCTGCACGTATTCGACCGTGTGGGGATGGACAACCGCCTGACTGCCCGCATGAATGGCGAATTGCACCGAACCGCCTTTGCCCGCCGTGTGATCGAAGTGGCGGAGCAAGTGCCGGACTGCAAGCTGATCGTATTAGACCCCCTGGCACGTTTTGACGGTGGCGAACCCAACGACAACGCAGACAGCACCCGCCTAATTGAGTGTGCCGAGGAAATCCGCAAGGCCACCGGGGCAACCGTCCTGTTACCGCACCACGTAAGCAAAGCAAGCATGAAGGACAACGCCAGCGGTCAGGAAGCGGTAAGGGGCGGTTCCGGTCTGGTGGATGGCTCCCGCTGGGTAGGTCTGCTATCGACCATGCGCGCCGATACTGCCGAAAAGGAATACGGCATAGACCCAGAGGAAGCGGCCAAGTTGGTCAGGTTCACCACCCCGAAGGCGAACTATTCAGCGCCGTGGGAGGGCGTCTGGTTGCGCCGTATCACTGGCGGGGCGTTGGTGCCTACCATCGTTGAAAAGGCCGACAGCAAGCCCGAGAGGAAGTCAGAAGAACGGTATTCCTCATTCCTGATTATTGCGAAGGAGTTGATACGCAAGAAAGAGAAGGAAGGCGAGTATCTGAACGTGACCAAGCTCCGGGGCTATGGAGGCCAGGAAGGTATTTTCAGTATGGGCGTTGGATCCGTCAAAACCTGCATTGCCCGCGCCCTTGAGGAAGGCGAACTATTCAAGCGGGAGGACGGGACGTTAAGACTGTTTTAAGGCCGGACGGTCGGGACGGTGGGACGGTGGGACGCCGTCCCGGTTTTGCCGTCCTGTCCCGGTTCAGCCCTTGGGGCGCAAGGGATACAGCAAAAAGCCGGACGGTATGGGCAACCGTCCCGCCGTCCCGGTCAAACCCTTGGGGGACAAGGCCGGACGCCGGACGGTTTTTTACCCCCTAAAGGGGGGATGGACTGACCGTCCCGCCCCCTTACGGGTGGCGGTTTAATGCCGCCAGAGCCGTTGGAGCTATCAAAACGAGGCAACACCATGAACAACTTTTCAGGCTCAGTACTGCCCCTTCCGTCCTGGTGGATGGGTAAAGATGCAGAGGAAATCGGCAACCTACTGGTGGCCAATGCATTAAAGATCATTACCGAGGCACACGGGGAGGAATACGCCCGGACGTGGTTAAAGAGTTTCAGCGATACCGTGCAAAGCCAAGCAATCACGCAGGATGTTATCAACCGCCTGTTCAAGTAGGTGTAAGGCCAAGGAAGGCAACGGCAAACCTGCTGGGTTCCAACCCCGATACCCCCTGAAAAAGCCCTATTTTTACCGCCACAAAAGATATTATGTCCCTTGTGTGCCTTATTCAAAGTCCTGTTATATAACGCTTTATGATATCGGTTGATATACTGTGCAGCATGACGTGCATCATATAAGCCGATTACCGAAGGATTACCCGGACATTATGGCCGCAAAGCAGATCCCCGAAAAATACGCCCCCGGCTACCTGACTGAACTGGATGGCCGGTTAGCGGTTGCCCAGGTTATGCGGGAACGCTACCGGGCTTTTACGGATGATCTGGGGGGCGCTGACCGCTTGAGCTATGCCCAGCGTTCGTTAGTTGAGCGCGCCTTGTGGCTGGAATACTGGATGGCACAACAGGAAGAACAGTTGGCGCGTGGTAAGGAGTTCGACGTTGCCCGCTGGACTCAGGCCGCTAACAGCCTGCAAGGGATACTCAGCAAGCTGGGCCTAGACCGCCAGGCTAAGGACGTGCCAAACCTTCACGACTACCTGAAGCGGAAGGCGACAGCATGAACATACGGGAAGTAATGACAGATCCCGCCCTGTTCGGTGGCCAGTTCGGAGGTGACAGCTTCAAGGCATGGCGCGCCCTGCTGGCTGGCTTCTATGGTCTGCCGTTGTCCGATGATGAGCTACCCACATGGCAAGCCCTAACAGGCCGCCAGAGCGCCCCAGAAGCCGCACATGACGAGTTCTGGATGGTGATAGGCCGTAGGGGTGGCAAGTCACAAGCCGCCGCCCTGCTGGCTGTGTATGAAGCTGCATTCAGGGACTACAGCGACCGCCTGGCCCCCGGTGAAGTGGCTACCGTGATGCTGCTGGCCGCCGATCGAAAGCAAGCGCGCTCAGTGTTCCGCTATATATCCGGCCTGATTGAATCTAACCCCATGCTGGCCCGCATGGTGGTACGTGAGGACAAAGAAAGCATAGAGCTATCGAACCGCACGGCTATTGAAGTGCATACCGCCAGCTTCCGGGCCACACGGGGCTACTCAGTGGCCTGCTGCATTGCCGATGAAATAGCGTTCTGGCGGAGTGAGGACAGCGCGAACCCTGATTTTGAGATCCTGAACGCCATACGCCCGGCAATGGCCACCCTGGACGGCAAGCTGATTGCGCTATCCAGTCCCTACAGCCGCCGGGGTGCATTGTGGGACGCATACCGCCGATACCACGGCAAAGAGGGTGAAATTCTGGTAGCCCAGGCACCCAGCCGCACCATGAACCCGACCTTGCCCGCCCGCGTGGTACGGCAAGCGAAGGAACGGGACGCAGCCGCCGCTGCTGCCGAGTATGAAGCGCAATTCAGGACAGACATTGAAGCCTTCTTGCCTCGTGAGACGGTAGAGGCCGCCGCGCGCCTTGACCGGCTAGAGTTGCCGCCCGTTGCCGGTACGACTTACAGCGCGTTCGTTGATCCTGCTGGCGGTGGTGCTGATGAATTCTGTGTAGCCATTGGCCACCGGGAAGAAGAACGGTTGATTGTGGACGTTGTACGCGCCCGCAAAGGCACCCCGGCGGACATTGTGGCGGAGTATGCGAAGTTACTTAAAGAGTATGGCGTAACCCGCTGTCAGTCCGACAAATACGCGGGAAGCTGGCCCGCTGACGAGTTCAAGCGCCACGGCATTACCGTTGAACAATCGGCCAAGCCGAAAAGCGAGCTATACCGGGACGCCTTGGCAGTTTTCAACAGTGGCCAGGTGGAGTTACCCCCCGAAGAACGGCTAATCAGCCAGTTCGCCAGCCTTGAGCGCCGAACCGCCAGAGGTGGCCGGGACAGTATCGACCATGCCCCAGGCGGGCATGATGACCGCGCCAACGTGGTAGCCGGTCTGATGCAGGCCACCAAGGCCGTTACGGAATTCATTTTTGACTGTGGTGGTGACACATCCGAGCCCTTCACCATCTACGGTAACGAGCCCGCGCGAGGCGGGCTTGCCCCCGAATCATCCAACGCGAGGTTGGGCCGATTTGGTTCAGATTCCGGGCTCACTTTTTTTGATTGAACCAGAAAGGTGAACATTATGAGCGTTGAATTGAAGCAGTTGGCTACACAAATGGATGAAGCAAACCAGGGCCTGAAAGAGTTTAAAGGCGAACAGGTAAAGCGGATTGACCAACTTGAGCGCGATTTGAACGACCTGCACGCCTACCAGAAACACCCCGGCGCGGGCGCTGGCGGCGAATCCAAGGCGTATCAGGGTGATCCGCAGTTGAAATCCTTTTTCAATAAGGGCGAATTGCCTGCTGAAACCAAGGAAATCAGCATCGCCAACGATGGCCAGAACGTAACCGTTCGTTCTCAGTGGTCTGACCGGATTTTCTCGCTGATCCGCGAAAGCTCCCCGGTGCGCCAGGTTGCGAACGTGATGCAAACCAACAGCAACGAGCTAGAGGTTTTGATTGACCGCGGCGACGCCGGTTCTGACTGGGTAGGTGAACTGGATGCCCGCGCTAAGACTACAGCCGAGTATCTGACCCGCCAGAAGATCCCGGTATTCGAGCATTACGCCAATCCGGAAGTAACGCTTCACATGCTGGAAGATTCCCAGTTCGACGTTGAAGCATGGCTTCAACAGAAAGTCCGCAACCGCTTTGCCCGCCAGGAAGCCGCCGCGTTTATCGGTGGTGATGGTATCGGCAAGCCGCGCGGCCTGCTGGACTACGGCACCACACCGGAAGCTGATTTTGTTTGGGGCGCTGATCCTGATGCGTACACCATCGGGGCGACCTATTCCGGTGTAGCGGGTGATCTGACTGACCCTGACGTGCTGATGGATCTGGTGGACAGCCTGAAGGCTCCATACCTGCCCGGCGCTGGCTGGATGATGACGCGGGCTTTCCGCAACATTGTCCGCAAGCTGAAAGACACCCAGGATCGCTACCTGTTTGAAGCCAGCCTTCAATCTGGCGTCCCTGATCGTCTGCTCGGTTATCCGGTGTACCTGGCGGAAGATATGGACGCCCCCGCAGCCGATACCGTGGGCGCGTTTTTCGGCAACTTTGGCGAGGCGTACACCATCGTTGATCGCACCGGCATTACCGTACAGCGCGACGCAGTGACCGCCCCAGGCTGGGTGAAGTATTACACCCGCCGCCGTGTGGGTGGTGCGCTCACCAATCCGGAGGCGGTTAAGGCGCTGGTTCTGGGTACAGAGCCGGCGTAACAGAACGGTTCGGTGTCCGCAGATTTGCGGGCACTGTTCTACCGCAGGGTGGGCGGTAATATAAGCCACCACTGGTTTTAGTCGTGAGTCACCAGGTTCAAAAAGCAACCGCGACAGCCCGCAGCATACGTGAGATGCGTGGCGGGCATTCCTTCCCCCAGGAGGTGCAACGATGACCGCAATGACTCCCCACGTTGACCCCGACCTGATAGAAGCCCCGACCGAATCCGACTACCGCCTATTGTGGGTGGCTACGCTGGCTCAGTTGCTCAGGGATGGCCGCTGCTATTGGCGCGCGACGTCAAACAATGACTATGAACTAGAACAGGCGTTCGATGATCTGGTGAGGTGCGGGCCGATGACGCGGCATGTTTGCCGGTGGCTGGATGTTGAGCCGGGAGAGGTGACGCGGACGTTTATCAGGTGGTGTGAATCGAACTAGCCAGGCTAAGTAAGTGGTGCGGGTGGCCGGACTCGAACCGGCACGGCGTTACCGCCTTCAGATTTTAAGTCTGATGTGTCTACCAATTTCACCACACCCGCATTTTTCTCTAACCTGATGCACCAGTGATGCACCAGTTTTTTTGAACCCTTCAACTATCTGTTTTTATTCAGTTTTTCCGACACACCGACTTTATTTTAAGTCTCTTGTGTCTACCAATTTCACCACCGGAGCATCGGGGGAAAACTGAAGGCCGGAATTGTATAAGGCCCGGATGGCTAACGCAATTCCGCTTTCAGAATCGCTCAGTAATTAAACAATTTCCGGCAGGGACCCTGGTTATTCGGGCTTGGTTGCCCTGCCCTTGTAGATATAACCGGCAATTTTCGGTGCATTGGGCATATACAGATTCTCCAGCTCCTGAATCTCAAAGCCGGCGTGTTCAATCAATTCCGCGATGTGCCGGTTCAGGTGGCAGCCGCCGGCCAGCTTTCGCCATCCCGGTGTTATCCGGTGCTGCCATTTGCGCGTGGTGTCGTGTGGGGCTTCTCCGTGTTCCAGAAACAGCAGGTCGCCACCGGGCTTAAGTACCCGCTTCATCTGCAGCAAGGCCGTGTGCCAGTCCGGAATGGTGCACAGGGTAAAGGTAAGCAGAACGGTATCGACCGAATTGTCCTGCAGCGGAATCTTCTCACCCGGCAGATCCAGCCACTCTACCCGCACCGGTGACCGGCCCAGGTTCGGCAAGGCTTTGCGCCGCATGCCTTCCGATGGTTCCAGCCCGTACACCATCTCTACGTGGTCCTTGTTATAGAATTCCAGGTTAATACCCGAGCCCATTCCCACTTCCAGCACACGGCCGCGAGCCCTTGGCACAAGTTGGCTGCGCAGTTTCATTACCTGGCCCATGGAGCAGGCCTTGTCGATAATGTGGGGAAGAATCCGGTCTTCGTAGAAGCTCATAGGTTCACCGTCATTGTTTTATATCAAGGGTGCGACAAACTGCCCTATTTCTTTCTGCTACAATTCCCGTAGCATCATAATTAACTGCCGGTAATAACAACATAACAAAATCGCCTAAGGCAGCGGCCGGGCGGGTTAGCACCTGTCTGTTGTGACTTGTGAAAGTTACCGGAGGTTCCTGTGGAACTAGATCCCCTCATCCTATCGCGAATCCAGTTCGCGTTTGTCGTGTCATTTCACGCCATTTTCCCGGTATTTACCATCGGGCTTGCATCCTACATAGCCGTTCTGGAAGGCCTTGCCTTCAAAACCCGTAACCCGGTATGGACAAAGCTTTCCGGATTCTGGACAAAGGTCTTCGCCGTTGTCTTCGGGATGGGGGTGGTCTCCGGGATCGTGATGTCGTTCCAGTTCGGTACCAACTGGAGTAACTTCTCCCAGGCTTCTGCCAACTTCCTTGGCCCGATTCTGAGCTATGAGGTTATCACGGCCTTCTTCCTGGAAGCGGCGTTCCTCGGGGTTCTGCTATTCGGGCGCAACAAGGTTCCTGCGGGCGTTCACCTGTTTGCGGCCATTATGGTTGCCACCGGCACGTTCATTTCCTCGTTCTGGATACTGTCGGCCAACAGCTGGATGCAAACTCCGGCGGGCACTGAGCTGCGTGACGGCGTGTTCCATGTGGTGTCATGGAGCGAAGCCATCTTCAACCCGTCATTCCCCTACCGCTTCATGCACATGGGGCTGGCTTCATTCCTGACCGGCAGCTTTGTGGTAGCCGGTGTGAGTGCCTGGTACCTTCTCAAGGGCCGGGAGGTAGAAGCCAACCGCAAGGCGCTGTCCATGTGCCTGTGGCTGCTGCTGTTTATTGCCCCGGCCCAGTTGGTGGTCGGTGACTTCCATGGCCTGAACACACTGGAACACCAGCCTGCGAAAGTGGCTGCGATGGAGGGCAACTGGGAAACCTCTTCCAATGTGCCACTGTTGCTGTTCGCCATTCCGGACCAGGAAGCACAAACCAACCATTTTGAAATCGGCATCCCCAGCCTGGCCAGCATGATTCTCACCCACGAGTGGGATGGTGTGGTACCTGGCCTGAAGGATGTTCCCAGAGAAGAGCAGCCTCCGGTGGCGATTGTGTTCTGGTCGTTCCGGGTGATGGTTGGCCTGGGTATGCTGATGATCCTGTTCGCGGTAACCGGGCTGGTGCTTCGGGCCGGCGGCCGCTACTACAAGGCCCGCTGGTTCCTGCAGGGGCTGCGCGCCATGAGCATTGCGCCCTTCTTCGCGGTACTGACCGGCTGGTTCGTAACCGAAGTTGGCCGGGCTCCCTGGCTTGTATACGGCATTATGAACCAGGCTGATTCGGTAACACCCTCGCTGACCGGGGGCATGGCGCTGTTCACCCTCATCGGTTACATCCTGGTGTACGCAGCGGTATTCTCCGCCGGTGTTTACTACCTGATGCGGGTGTTGTTCGTCGGCCTGGAAGGCGATGAAGACGATACCGACCATGAAGCCGATCGCCCTGCCCGCCCGCTCTCGGCGGCCCATGTTCCGTTCGAGATCGAATCCGGCAAGGGTTCGGTTAACCACGCAAAACCCGTTAACGAAGGAGGGCAATCCTGATGGAACTGTTTGATCTGGCCCTCATCTGGGCGTTTATTATCGGCTTCGGCATCATCATGTATGTGCTGATGGACGGCTTCGACCTGGGCGTGGGCATTCTCTTTCCCTTCGCCCCCTCTGAAGAAGACCGCGACACCATGATGAACTCGGTGGCACCGGTTTGGGACGGCAACGAAACCTGGCTGGTACTGGGCGGTGCCGGGCTGCTGGCCGCCTTCCCGATGGTGTACACCATCTTCCTGCCTGCGCTCTACATTGGCGTGTTCCTGCTGCTGGCCGGGCTTATTTTCCGGGGTGTGGCGTTCGAATTCCGGTTCAAGGCGCGCACGTCCCGCTACCTGTGGAACTGGTCGTTTGCCGGCGGTTCCACCGTCGCCACCTTCGCCCAGGGGGCGGTGGTTGGTGCCTATATCCAGGGTTTCAACACGGTTGATGGCGTGTATGTGGGTGGCGCGCTGGACTGGCTTACCCCGTTCACTGTATTGACCGGCCTCGGCACTCTGGCAGGCTATGCCCTGCTCGGCTCCACCTGGCTGATCCTGAAAACCGAAGGCCGCCTGCAGGACTGGGCTTACCGGGTAACAACGCCGCTGCTGTTCGCCGTGCTGGCCATCTTCGCCATTATCAGCGTGTGGACACCGTTTGTGGACGACATGGTGCGTGAACGCTGGTTTGACCACATCGGTATCATCTGGATCCTTCCGGCCCTGACACTGTTGTGCGCCTTCCAGATCTGGCGCTCTGTGCGCAACCGCTTCGAAGGTATGCCCTTCGTAGCCACCATGGGACTGTTCATCACCACCTATCTGGGGCTTGTGGTCAGCCGCTGGCCCTATATGGTGCCGCCCAACTACACCCTTTGGGATGCAGCGTCTGCCTATGAATCCCAGCTGTTCCTGCTGCTGGGCCTGTTGTTCGTAATTCCCATTGTGCTGGTATACACCGCCTGGACGTACTGGGTATTCCGCGGCAAGGTGCGGGCCGGCGAAGGGTATCACTGAGTGGCAGAACAGGCCCAGGCTGATGTCAAAGGCTGGCTGGCCGGGCTTGCCCGGACCAGCCAGCACTGGATAAACGCCACAGTAGTCGCCGGTACCCTGGCCGGGCTGGCCACCATCGTGCAGATGGTGTTACTGGCCTGGCTGGTTTATCAGGGGGTAATTGCCGGTGAGCCGGTCTCTGCCCTCACCCCCTGGTTTCTGGTTTTGGTGGGCATGCTCGTTGTGCGGGCAGTTTGCCAGGGCCTGCAAACACGCTTTGCGGCGCGCTGCAGCGAACAGGTACGCCGGCATGCCCGTCGCCAACTGAATGACCACTGGCAAGCTGCCGGCCCCGTAACTCTGTCGGAGGCCTCTGCCGCTTCCCTGGCCCGGGAATGGCTGGACCACGTGGAAGCCTTGCACGGTTATTTCGCCAGGTTCCTGCCCCAGATGATCCTGGCCACCGTTATCCCCCTGATGATTCTTGCGCTGGTGTTCTGGCTCGACTGGCTGGCCGGCATCTTTCTGTTGTTGTCCGCGCCCCTGATCCCTCTGTTCATGGCCCTTGTGGGTATTGGTGCAGAAAAGGTGAACCAGCAGCACTTCGAGACCATCAGCCGGCTGTCCGGGCAGTTTCTGGACAAGGTTCGGGGCCTGACAACCCTGCAGCTGTTCGGCCAGACCGCCCAGGCCAGCGATACCCTGTATCAACGCTCGGATCAGTACCGGCGTATCACCATGAAAACCCTGAAGGTGGCCTTTCTGTCGTCAGCGGTACTGGAGTTCTTTTCCTCCGTCGCCATTGCCGTCATCGCCATCTACATCGGTTTCGGGTTGCTGGGCTACATCACCTTTGGCCCCAGCGATCAGCTCACCCTGTTCTCCGGCCTGCTGATCCTGCTGCTGGCACCGGAGTTCTTTCAGCCATTACGGACGTTATCCCAGCATTATCACGACCGGGCCGCCGCCCTGGGCGCCGGAGCAGAGATTCTTGCCCGGCTTCAGGAGCCCGTTTCCGGCGCCGGAAATGTCCAGGCACAAACCGAACCCACCGCCACGGCGGACACAATCGCCCTGAGCGGCGTATCCCTGCGCTATTCCGATAGCCCTCCAGTGTTTGATCAGTTGAACATGCAGGCAAAGCGCGGTGAAGTGATCGCGCTCACAGGGCCGTCCGGTGGCGGAAAGTCATCGTTACTGCACCTGTTAGCGGGGTTTATCCGCCCCGATGCCGGCACAATATCGGTGTTCGGACAACCTGCGGGCTCATCCCCTTTCGGCTGGCTGGGCCAGAAAGGCTTCTGGATTCAAGGTTCCTGGGCGGACAATCTGAGGCTGACCAGCCCTGACGCATCGGATATAGCCATTGAGAATGCCCTGCGCATGGTCGGCCTTGCCGAGTTGCTCGACAGCCGGGAACAGGGCATCAACAGCCGTATTGGCGAAGATGCCCAGGGCTTGTCCGGCGGCCAGGCCCGACGGCTCAGTCTCGCCCGTATCTTTCTGGCGGATCATGAGCTGGTTCTGCTGGATGAGCCGACCGCCGGCCTGGACGCCACCAGCGAAATCTGTGTTCTGGAAGCTCTGCACAAGCTTTCCGAAGCCGGCAAGACCGTGATTTTCTCTACCCATCACCAGGCCCTGCTGGCACTGGCCAACCGGGTTCTGATCGTCTCCGGCGCAGAGGTGCGCAATGCGTGAACTCCGGCCCTGGTTACAGCTGATTCTTCGCCGCCGGGGTCGGCTGGTGGTGGGCGGTGCCCTGCTGCTGACAACACTGATTTCCGGCATTGCCTTGCTGGCCCTGTCCGGATGGTTCCTGACCGAAACCGCCCTGGTGGGCTTGCTGTTTGCGGCGGGCGTTCAGGCGTACATCAACCTTTATGTGCCCGGCAGCGGGATTCGATTCTTTGCGGTGTCCCGAACAGTTTCCCGATACCTGGAGCGGCTTTACAACCACAATACGGTGCTGAGCCTGCTTACCGATATTCGCGTAGCGCTGTTCAACCGGCTGGCGCAGGCGGGCAAACGCCAGCGAGGCGATAAAACCGGAGCCCAGTGGTTGTCCCGCCTGACTGCCGATGTAGACTCCCTGGACACCCTGTACCTGCGCGTGATTGCCCCTACCGCACTGGCGGCGCTGGTTACCCTGATGATTGTCGGCCTGGCCTGGCTGCTGTTCAGCGGCACCATTGCGCTGATACTGCTGGGTATTCTGGCAACAGCCTTCGGTCTCGCCACCTGGGGGCTGTATGTTCGCACCCGGGCGCTGTCGGGACAGTTAAACGAACGGCAGGAACAACTTCGCGGTCAGGTGATTGAACACCTCGAAGGCTTTGCAGAACTCACCGCAGCCGGCCGTGCGGGCAAACATTCGGGCCGGCTGATGCGCCACGCCTTTGCGCTTTCCCAAAGCCAGGCGGAGGTCGATGCCAGGGTGGGCTGGCACCTCTCGGTAACGGTGTTGCTGGTAAACCTGTCGGCGGTAATTGCCCTGTGGGCCGGCTTTGGCTTGTTTCAACAGGATCTCGTATCCGGGCCGGTTCTGGTGCTGCTGCCCATCGCCCTGCTTGGTCTGGGAGAAGTTTACGGCATGCTGCCTGAAGCCTTTGGAAAGTTTGGTGCAACACTGGCAGCCGCCAGGCGCCTCAATGAAGATGTACAACCCGCAGATGAACAGCCCGGCTTCCTGAAGAAGCCGGCCGGACAGGGCGGAAAAGAAAGCGCGCTGACCGCGAGCGACCTGGCCGTTGGCCACCCGGGGCAGTCTCCGGTTATCACCCACTTCTCGGTAGCGGTTGAACCCGGAGATCGCCTGGGCGTAGTGGGGGTGTCTGGCAGCGGCAAATCGTCCCTGGCAGATACCTTTGCCGGTTTGATTGCTCCCGTTGCAGGCTCTGTGGAGTCCCTGCCCTGCACCTACCTGACTCAAACCACGGTTGTGTTCGACGACACTGTCAAAGCCAACCTGTTGCTGGGTAATCCAGAAGCAACAGACGGCGAACTCTGGCATGTACTGGAGCTGGTGGAATTGGCCGAGCGCTTCAGCCGTGAGGTTGCAGGCCTGGATACCTGGCTGGGGAACGGCGGCAGCCGCTTGTCGGGCGGTGAGGCCCGGCGGCTGGTATTGGCCCGGGTATTGTTGAGTAAAGCACCGCTGGTGATTCTGGATGAACCCTTTACCGGCGTGGATGCCGATACCCGGGGCCGCATAGCCCCCCGGATTGATCAGTGGCTGGACGGGCGCGCAGTGATTTCATTGGGCCACGGGCCGGAGGCATTGCTGCCATCCGGCCACATTCTGCATTTGAACTAGCGGCTCAGCGGGTTTCGAGCAGCTCGAAAGTCAGCCCCGCCGTGGCAGTCAGGCGCTCAAGCAACTTGCCGTTAAGCGCAGAGGCCGGAGTCCAGAAACCACCGGGCACTTCGTCTTTCACATCAAAGGCCAGGCACATACCGGACTCACCCAGCATCTTGCCGGTAGAGCCGTAGCCCGGATCCCGGTCGCCCGTCACCTTGGTGATCAGGGTCTTGCCATCCTCTGTACGTCCGACAAAGCGGATGTCGTAGAAGCCTTTTTCCTGTGATTCCGGGCTTGGCCCCTCACCCGGCTTGGGCACCAGTTTTTCCACCACCCAACGAGTTGGCTTGATGGCCGATGCGGTAAAGAAGGCACCCAGGGCGGCCACAATGCCATAGGCCGTCAGGCGCCCCTTGGTGCCCTTGCCGGTCATGATGGCTTCGTCGTAGGTGAATTCCTTGCCGTAGCGGGCTTGTTGCAGGGCGTTGGAGCGATGAACCACCCGGGTATTGATGGCACCCATCACAAACGGTGCCAGCCAGGCATTGAAGGTTTTATCGAATTCCGCTGTTTTAAGGCTCGGCTGGCGCGTGCTGGAACGATGTTCCGGCGGGCAGATGGAGAACGGGTTAGCCAGCTCTTTCCGGAGCTTCGGGTCTGCCCCGGCCTCTTTGGCTACGTTGATCATGGAGGCTACAGTTCCGCCGGACAGCCCGCCCTTCGCCACTTTCACACGCATACGCACATCGCGACAGGGCTGGCCGAAGGTCTCTTCGGATTTCTGCTGCAGGAACCAGACGCCCATATCGGAAGGAATCGAGTCAAAACCGCAACAATGAACAATCCGGGCTCCGGTCTGCCTGGCCTGGTCTTCATAACGCTCGATCATCCGGCGAATCCACTGAACTTCGCCGGTCAGGTCGCAGTAATCGGTGCCGGTGGACACGCAGGCTTTCACCAGCGGCTCGCCATACAGCGCATAGGGCCCAACGGTAGAAATAATCACCCGGGTCTGTCGGCACATGGCGGCAAGGGCGTCGTCGTCAGAGGCATCTGCCAGAATAACCGGCAATGCAGAGGCGTTATCCCCCAGCTCAGCCTTCAGGCTGGCCAGTTTGCTCTCGGAACGGCCGGCAATGGCCCAACGGACTTCACCACCGGTGCCGTAAGTCTCCATCAGATACCGGGAAAGAATCTGGCCCACAAAGCTGGTGGCGCCAAATACGACCAGATCAAACTCTGCCTGTGTGGTGTTGGTCATTATTTATCCTTATTCAAACGGGTGTTGGGTTACGATGGTAACAGGTTTGAACACAGGTTCTACTTTCCTGTTTACGCTGTCCGGGGCGTCCTCCCGGCCAATCGTTTGTCATGCAGACTGGGGCACACTCTGTACATGCACACAAGACACCCGGGAGGTGCCCTTTGAACACGTTGCTTGCACTCACCAGCCTGATTCTTCTGGTGTTCAGCGCCCTGCTGCTCTGGCAATTCCTCGAGCAGAAGAAGATGATCGCCCAGATGCTGGAGAACGAAGGTATCCCAGAGACCAGCCAGGATCCGGAATTGATACTGACCCTTCGGGTGCTGGACCCGATTTCCCTGGCCAAGCGGGAATCCCGGACCGGCCGGCTGCTTGCGGATCGGTTACCGGTAATGACCCGGAAAATGGTCTATCAGGAAGTCATGAAAGAACTCGAAGTGGAACTCGAAGAGCGTGATATCGATGTCGAAATGCACATTGAATACCGCTGAGGAGACTCGGCCATGATCGCCCAGATTCTTGTTGCCCTGAGCCTTGCCGCCACCGCCGGCTGCCTGTTTGCCGGTTTTCGTGTATCCGGCGATAACCGCCGTGATCTGAGGATTCTTAACACCCACCGCATCAGTGCCCGCAGTGCCGTCCAGAAAAGCCGTATGGAACTGCTGGAAGTGCGTAACCGTGCGAAATTGCTGGAGGATACGGTCTCTGGCGGCGCCATGGCGGTCGAGAAAGTGCACAAGGCCATCGCCAACACCACGTTTGGCCTGATCGACATGTTTTCCAGCGATGAAGAGTTTCGCAACAGTACCAGGAAGGTCCAGCAAACCCATCACGAAAAAACCGAGCAGGTGTACAAGGCGGTCCGTACCACCAACCGGGCCCTGCATATCCTCGCGGATACCCTGATTATCGGTAAAGCCGAAAAACGCATTGTTTCAAAAACAAAAAAGGCACCCTGAGGTGCCTTTTTTGCTAAAGAGATCCGAAAGTTACAGAACTTTCTTCAGCTCTTCTTCGAACTGCGGAACTGCTTCAAACAGGTCCGCAACCAGGCCGTAATCAGCAACCTGGAAGATCGGCGCTTCTTCGTCCTTGTTGATCGCAACGATCACCTTGGAGTCAGACATACCCGCCAGGTGCTGGATGGCACCGGAGATACCAACCGCAACGTACAGCTGCGGAGCAACGATCTTACCGGTCTGACCAACCTGCATGTCGTTCGGTACGAAGCCGGCGTCAACCGCGGCACGGGATGCACCAACAGCGGCACCCATCAGATCAGCAACCTGCTCCAGCATCTTGAAGTTGTCGCCGTTCTGCATGCCACGACCACCGGAAATTACGATACCGGCAGAAGCCAGGTCCGGACGGTCAGACTTGGCCAGCTCTTCGCCCACGAAAGAAGACAGGCCGGCGTCTTTTACAACGTCCAGCTGTTCTACAGAAGCAGAACCGCCTTCAGCAGCAACCGGGTCGAACGCGGTCGGACGCACAGTGATCACCTTGATGCTGTCGCTGGCCTTTACGGTCGCGATGGCGTTACCGGCGTAGATCGGGCGAACGAAGGTGTCGTCAGACTCAACGCGGATAATGTCGGATACCTGGGCAACGTCCAGCAGCGCAGCAACGCGCGGCATGAAGTCTTTACCGGTGGTACCGGCAGAAGTCAGGATGTGGCTGTAGCCCTTACCCACTTCAGCAACCAGGTCACCCAGGTTCTCACCCAGGAAATGACCGTACGCGGCGTTGTCTGCAACCAGTACCTTGTTCACGCCTTCTGCCTTGGCAGCGGCTTCAGCGACGGCGCCTACGTTCTCACCGGCAACCAGCACGTCGATGTCGCCACCGATGGCCTTGGCAGCCGCTACAACGTTCAGAGTAGCCTGCTTCAGGCTGCTGTTGTCGTGTTCAGCAATTACCAGGATGCTCATTTAGATCACCTTCGCTTCGTTCTTCAGTTTATCCACCAGCTCAGCTACGTCTGCCACCTTGATACCAGCCTGGCGTGCAGCCGGGGCTTCGACCTTCAGGGTGGTCAGGCGCGGGGTGATTTCAACACCCAGATCGGCGGGGCTCATGGCGTCCAGCGGCTTCTTCTTGGCCTTCATGATGTTCGGCAGAGAAGCGTAACGCGGCTCGTTCAGACGCAGGTCAGTGGTAACAACCGCCGGCAGGTTCAGGGCAACTGTCATCAGACCGCCGTCTACTTCGCGTGTTACGTTAACCTTTTCACCGTCAACAACCACTTCGGAAGCGAAAGTGCCCTGGCCCATGCCAGTCAGAGCGGCCAGCATCTGGCCAGTCTGGTTGTTGTCGGAATCGATGGACTGTTTGCCCAGAATAACCAGCTTGGGCTCTTCTTTCTCGACAACCGCCTTCAGCAGCTTGGCCGCTTCCAGGGACTGTACTTCTTCGTCAGTCTCGATGTGGATACCACGGTCAGCACCCAGCGCCAGTGCAGTACGAATCTGCTCCTGGGAAGCCTTCGGGCCAATGGATACAACCACGATTTCACTGGCAACGCCCTTTTCCTTCAGACGAACCGCTTCTTCAACTGCGATTTCGCAGAACGGGTTCATTGCCATCTTGACGTTGGCGAGATCAACGCCGGTGTTGTCCGGCTTGACACGCACCTTCACGTTGTAGTCGATAACTCGTTTTACAGCGACCAGAACCTTCATAGATTCCTCGTTCTTCTACGATGGGTTTAATGAGTCTTCACAGTCAAAGGACCGGGTTGACCCGACCTGACAATGAGACGATACTAAAAATCGACTCAAAACACACGATATTTCGGTGTATACGTACAATGCCAAAGGTAAGGGCAGATTTCAAACAAACGTTTGTTTGATTCTTGAAATGCGCTATCCTTCGGGTTAATAACATTCATTAAAAGCTGTTTGAGGAGACCAACGTGGAACGCGAATCGATGGAATTTGATGTTCTGATCGTCGGCGGCGGCCCTGCTGGCCTGTCTGCAGCCTGCCGCGTCATGCAACTGGCGCAGGAAGCTGGCGAAGAACTGACTGTCTGTGTAGTAGAAAAAGGTTCTGAAATCGGGGCGCACATCCTCGCAGGTACCGTATTCGAGCCTACTGCCCTGAATGAACTCTTCCCGGACTGGAAAGAAAAAGGCGCCCCCCTGAATACGCCGGTTACCCGGGACGACATTTTCCTGATGAAGAGCCAGGAAAAAGCCACCAAGGTTCCCAACGCGTTTGTGCCCAAGAACATGCACAACCACGGCAACTACATTATCAGTCTGGGCAACCTGTGCCGCTGGCTGGCCGAACAGGCCGAGCAGCTGGGCGTAGAGGTTTACCCGGGCTTTGCCGCAGCTGAAACCATCGTTGAAGACGGCCAGGTGAAAGGTATCATCACCGGCGACATGGGCGTAGCCCGTGACGGTTCCCAGAAAGACGGCTACATGCCGGGCATGGAACTGCGCGCCAAGTACACCCTGTTCACCGAAGGCTGCCGTGGTCACCTCGGCAAGCAGCTGATCAAGGATTACAAGCTGGACGAAGGCAAGGATCCGCAGCACTACGGCATCGGCATCAAAGAGCTGTGGGACATCGATCCGGCCAAACACGAGCCGGGCCTGGTCGTGCACTCTACCGGCTGGCCGCTGAGCGAATCCGGCACGACGGGCGGTTCCTTCCTGTATCACCTGGAAAACGGCCAGGTCTACGTGGGCCTGATTACCGACCTGTCGTACAGCAACCCGCACGTCAGCCCGTTTGAAGAAATGCAGCGCCTGAAGCACCATCCGGAAATCAAGAAGTACCTGGAAGGCGGCAAGCGCGTAGCCTACGGCGCCCGTGCTATCTCCAAGGGCGGCTACAATGCCCTGCCGAAGATGAGCTTCCCCGGTGGCCTGCTGCTGGGCTGTGACGCCGGCACCCTGAACTTCTCCAAGATCAAGGGCTCCCACACCGCCATGAAGTCCGGCATGCTGGGCGCTGAAGCGGTCTTCGAAGCCCTGAAAGAAGGCAAGGCCGGTGAGGAAATCACCAGCTTCCAGCAGCGTTTTGAAGACAGCTGGCTTTACAAGGAACTGTACGACGAGCGCAACTTTGGCCCGTCTATCCATAAGTTCGGCAGCATGGTGGGTGGCGCAATCGCCTACATCGAGCAGAACATCCTGGGCCGCAGCCTGCCGATCACCTTCCACGACACGGTGCCCGACTACGCCACCATGAAGCCGGCCTCCGAGTGCAAGAAGATCACCTATCCGAAGCCGGACAACAAGCTGACCTTCGACCGCCTGTCCTCGGTGTTTATCTCCAACACCAACCACGAGGAAGACCAGCCGGTTCACCTGAAGCTGACCGATCCGGACATTCCGCTGAAGGACAACCTGCCCAAGTTCGACGAGCCCGCCCAGCGCTACTGCCCGGCCGGCGTGTACGAAGTGGTTGAAGCGGAAGACGGTAGCGGCAAGAAGTTCCAGATCAACGCCCAGAACTGTGTTCACTGCAAGACCTGTGACATCAAGGACCCTGCCCAGAACATCACCTGGGTAACGCCGGAAGGCGGTGGTGGTCCCAACTACCCGAATATGTAAGCGGGTGTACTGACCAGAAAATGCCGGAGCTCGTCTCCGGCTTTTTTGTGTCTTTTTTCGTGTTTTTTCGTGGATTTCGTGGCAAAAAACCAAAAAAAACGGCCCCCGCAGGAGCCGTTCTTTGATCAACCTTTCGGAAGAGATCAGTGCACGTGGCCGTGCTCTTGCTCTTCGTCGGTTGCTTCGCGAGCTTCTACTACTTCAACGTCGAAGTGCAGAGTCTGGCCAGCCAGCGGGTGGTTGGCGTCGATGGTGACGGTCTCGTCACTGACTTCAACAACGCGAACAACCTGGGGGCCGCCCGGAGTCTGGGCCTGGAACTGCATGCCCGGCTCGATGGTGTCGACGCCTTCGAAGGCAGAACGCGGAACCGGCTGGATCAGTTCTTCGTTAACTTCGCCGTAGCCTTCAGCAGGAGCTACAGAGACTTTAACCTGGTCGCCAGCGCTCTTTTCGTTCAGTGCGTTTTCCAGTCCACCGATAATGTTCTGTGCACCTTCCAGGTAAGACAGCGGCTCACGGCCTTCTACGCGGGAGGAATCGAGTTGCTCTCCCTGGTCGTTAGTGAGCGTGTAATGGATGGTGACAACACGAGGTTGGGCCATGTGATCTCCTTGCGTGTCGCAATGACTGTGTATTTAAGATGTAGGTAATCGAAAGTAATCTTGAACAGCCATACTGCACAGAGGGACTAACGACCACCGGGCCTCGTTAGAGAGCCAGGCTCGATAACAAGTAAGAAAAGACAGTTTAACAAGTGACAGACTGCGTTTTCTACCTCATTCATTGGGGTGGTCGGGGTCTTTTCAACCGCCCTGCCCGATTTTCCAGAATTTTCCGTGGCTAAAAACTCCCAGCACGGTTTCGCCGTTTACCGTTTGCTCTTCAACAAACTCTGCCAACTGGTAAAAGGCATTGGTCACCAACCGTGCTTCCACGCCGTGCCTGACGGCGACAACTGGCCGGGGCTCGTCGCTGTCGGGATAGGCCCCCACCTCAAGCGGATGGTCCGGGCCGATTTCCAGGGTTTCGCCCATATTGGTGGTCACCGAAATCACCTGGCTATCACCCTCTCCCGTGGCCTCTGCCGAGTGGGCCAGCAGCGGCGTGTCTTCTACCGCAATCCGCCACTTCTCAACCGGGGTGACCAGGTAGTAGGCGCCGTCCTGCTCTTTTCGCAAAATAGTGGAAAACAATCGCACGATCGCTTCCCGGCCGATGGGTTTGCCCTCGAACAGCCAGGAGCCATCCCGGGTGATCAGCAGGTCCATATCCCCCAGCAGCCCCGGGTTCCATTGGTCTAGCGGCGGTAAGGCCTTGCCACCGGCATTCTGTTCAACAGCGGAGGCCAGTTCATCAGGCTTTCGGGTCATAGTGATCTACTCCGTTTACAGTCCGCGCATCCACTCGGGGCGCAGCGCCGCCGCACCGGGATTGCTGATGGCCAGGTTGACCTGCTCCAGCATTCGCTGTTTGTCCCGGCCCAGAGTGCCCTTGAGCACCAGGTAGTTGGAGGCATGGTCACTGCGGAAAATGGTTTTCTCCAGTTCCAGGTGCTCGAGGAACAGGCGGATTTCCTCAAATAAACCTTGCTGGCTCAGGGGTACGAAATCATCACCAAAACCTTCCCGGAAACGCTCTTCGCCCTGAGGAAAGCTGACAACCAGTGTCGACAGGTAATCCGGCTGGGTTTCGTTGCACAGGGTGGCGGTGTTGATGGCGTGCTGGCGCGACAGGGTTTCACCACCCAGGCCGTTAAGCACCATCACAGAGCTGGTCAGGCCTGCCTCGCGAATCTTGGTCAGGGCGGAACGGGTGGATTCCCAGCTCTCACCCTTGTTGATACGTTTCAACACCTCATCGTCGCCGGATTCCATGCCCACGTACAGGATGCCAAGCCCGGCTTCGCGCAACTGCACCAGGTCTTCAACAGATTTCTTCGCCAGGTTCCGTGGCAGGCAGTAGCTTGAAACACGCTGGATGCCCGGAAAGGCGGCTTTCAGGTCGCTCAGGATTTCCAGCAACCGGCGGGTTGGCAGCACCATGGCATCGCCATCGGCCAGAAACACCCGGCGGACGTCACCGAAGGCCTCGGCAGCCTTTGCGATATCGGCCCGAATGTCCTCAGGCTTCCTGGCCCGGAATTTCTTCTGGGGCTGGGTGTACATTTCGCAAAAAGTACACTGGTTCCAGGAGCAGCCGTTGGTCACCGGCAGGATCAGGGACTTTGCCTCGCTCGGCGGGCGGAAGACGGGTTCGATATACTCGATCGGAAAGCTGTACATGGCGTCTCGAAACTTGCGAAATGGAATGACAGGGTAAAGGTCAGGGCAGAAACTGTTCTTTCAAGTCAGCGCAGCCCGGGCCCACCACCGGCATATCCAGCACCACGGCCTGGGCGGTCATAAAGGGAATGCCCTTGCGATGGCCGTCCACCAGCAAGGTAGACAGGCTGCCCACCAGGGGCATGTGGGACACCAGCATCAAACGGGAAACATCGGTTTCCAGTAAAGCGTCAAGGCAAAGCCCCGGATCATCGTCCGGGGTAATGAACGGCTTTTCGTCTACCGGGCAATTCAGCACTTCAGAGACAATCGCTGCGGTTTGCCGGGCCCTGGTGTAGGGGCTGCACCAGATCCGGTCCGGGCGCCAGGAGGATTTGCCGATTGCCGCGGCCACGACTGCAGCCCCGTGCCGGCCCACATCGGTGAGCTCCCGCTCCTGGTCCAGGGTGTGCCAGCCGGCTTCGCCATGGCGCATGATGATCAGTTGCATAAGCGCTCCTCGTTCGCAGAAGCCTTTACTGGGTGATGGTGCGGGGCAGAATAAATTCTACGTCAGAGTTCTGTACCGCCATCATCAGGCTGCTGATGACCGCGTTGATCGAAGCACCGTTGTACAGAATCTCGTAAAGCCCGCGCACCAGTGGCATGTAAATGCCGATGGATTCCGATTTCTCCCGCACCAGTTTCAGGGTGTAGATGCCCTCGGCCACCTGGCCCAGCTCTTTCACCGCTTCGTCCAGTTGCTTGCCCTTGCCCACCGCATAACCAATCCGGTAGTTCCGGCTTTTGTTCGATGTACAGGTGGCAATCAGGTCGCCAACACCCGCCAGCCCCATAAAGGTCATCGGGTTGGCCCCAAGGCTTACGGCAAAGCGGCTCATTTCCGCCAGCCCTCGGGTAATCAGCATGGCCCGGGCGTTTTCACCCATCTCCAGCGCCGAGGCCAGTCCGGCCACAATGGCGTAAATGTTCTTGAGGGCGCCGGCCAGCTCTACGCCATACACGTCTACGTTGGCGTATACCCGGAAATACTCGCACCCCAGCAGATCCTGCACCGTGCGGCGAACTTCCGGATCCTTGGCGGCAATGACCGTGGCGGTCAGCTCACGATTGACGATCTCGGCCGCCAGGTTCGGGCCGCTGAGCACACCGGAGCGACAGCGTGGAAGCTCCTCCATCAGGATTTCGCTCATCAGCTTGAAGCCGTGTTCTTCAATACCCTTGGTCAGGCTGACTACAATCTGCCCTTCCCGGAATGCGTCGGCATTCTCGCGGATCACAGAGCGGAAAGCCTTGGAAGGGATAGCGACCAATACCACTTCGGCCCTGGCAACCGCTTCGGCCAGGTCTGTGGTGGGCTGCACGTCGCCTTCAATGGTGACATCCGGCATGTAGCGCTTGTTCACACGGGTACGGCGAACTTCCTCCGCCTGGGCTTCATCGCGCATCCAGAAATGGACGGTGTGGCCGTTTTCGCCAAGAACCTTGGCCATGGCGGTACCAAAGCTACCGCCACCCAGCACTGCAACGTCGTAAGACTTCGCCCCGTCTTTCGGGGGAGTGGTGTTTTCAGGCATATCATTTCCGTTTTATTGCGTACGGGCAGCGCACCCGCGGCGTGCTGAAACCTAGCCGGTTTCTTCACACTCGAGGGCACGCACCAGATTCTTGAATTCTTCCCTGTTCTTGCTGTTCATACCCATCAGGATTTTATGGGCGTCCAGAACCTTGTCTCTCACCTGCTGCTCGCTGGCCTTGAGTACGGGAATTTCTTCGAGTTCTTCTATCCGGGAAGCGGGCTCGCGCACAATGATAAAGATCTTGTCGAAACCCATTGAGGTAATAATGCGGGTAATATCAGGGTTGGTCGAGATCAGAGTCGGCAGGAAGCGGCTCTGCTTTCGGGCGGCCAAGGCAATCTTGGCCAGCAGCCCGAGGGTGGTGCTGTCGATAATTTCGGTCTCTGTCAGATCGATAATTACCGTTTTGAATTGCGGGTTACCCGTGATGGTCTCAACCAGATTGTCCAGCGTCGAACACAGGTTCAGCCGGATTTCCCCAATAAACTTCAGGACGTAAATTCCCTGCTTTTCTGCTTGCAGGATCTTATAACCAGCCATTTTTCACACTGCCACTACGTCGACGACGTGTTATCTGGCCCGTCAAGGGCATCAGTTACCGAAACTATCGCGATATCGTCGGGCAACTCGGAGATGGTATCCAATCCCAGAGCCTCACTCAGCGATGCGATAGTGTGACTACCTCCAGACACGAGTTCAAGTAGTGTTCGTTCCTTTTCATCCAGCGATTTCGGAGCAATTACCTCCAGAATGCCGTCTGAAAACATCAACAACCTGAACGGCCGGTCCAGATGAACCTGATACACCTCCCATTCGGGATCTTCGAATAACCCCACCGGCAGGCCATTGCCTTCCAGAAACCGGGTTTCGCCGTCTTCAAACGACAAAATCGGCATCGGGAAATGTGCACCCACCGCATAACTCAGTATACGTTCAGATATGGAAATTATCCCCACAAACACGGTTACGTGTTTACCCAGGCCGGTATCGAGCAGTTCCGAGTTGATCCGCTCAAGAAAGCGCTCCGGGTGAAGGATGTCGTCGCTGGACTGCCGTTTGAGGTTGCGCTGCAAACGATTGGTCAGGTTTTTCAGCAAGACAGTGACAAAGGCAGAGCTGGCGCCGTGGCCGGAAACATCGGCGATGTATACCAGCACCTTGTCTTCGGAGATGCGGAAATAATCGAGAAAATCGCCGCTCAGGTAGAGCGAGGGTTTGATCTTGTGGTCGACCTGCAACCCGGAAATCTGCAAATCGTGGTCCGGAAGCATTCGCAGCTGGACTTTGCGCCCGGCGTTCTGGTCTGCCCTCAGCTCCGCAATACCGCTGCGCAGCTCCCGGTTGGTTTCTTCCAGTTCCTGTCTGTACAACTGGTTCAATCGGTTAACCCGCACCCGGTCGAACAGTTTGCCGATCACATCATCCAGTGCGCCTTTGTCGTCGTTGCAGGGCTTGAGCACCACATCGGCGGCACCGGCCCGCAGCGCCTGGATAACATCGGTACTGGAGTTGCTGGCCGTGCAGGTAACCACCGGAATAAAGCTTTCCGAGTCCGCCAGCCGGGTGGTGAGATCACGGATGGCGTCGGCGGGCAGGTCTGCAAAGATGACGTCCGGGAGTTTATCTTCGAACAAGCCGCGGGCGGACTGGATATCAGGATACCCGGTCACGTAGAAACCCCTCGCTTCAAGGTAGCGTGACAAATCGTTTCGAGCCTGTTCGTCGGCATCGATAATCAGTATGCGCTCGGTGCGCGAGTTCATGTTGATTGCCTTAAACTACCAGCGATAAAAGAGAAATTCGGATCATATCGCCTATTCTGGCATGCCCCTGTGATATAACAAGGTCGCTGTCATCATTTTGGGAGAATTGTAACCATGCGACGTGCCGTCAACGACCTGTTGGGAGCCTACGACAAGCTGATCATGGATCCGGTTCACGGGGGGATTCCCCTGTACCGCCATGAAATACAGGTTATTGACCACCCGCTGTTCCAGCGTTTACGCAACATTTGCCAGAACGACATTCTCAGCCTGGTGTTCCCCGGTGCCACTCACTCCCGGTTTCTGCACAGCATCGGTGTGATGCATGTGGGCACCCGGATGTTCCGCTCGATGATTGATGCCTACCTGCGGGAGCGGCAACTGAGCGAGCGCATGGACCTGAGCCTGAGCCAGCTTGATGCCATCGACTACCTTGCCAAGACCATCCGGCTGGGGTGCCTGCTGCACGACAGCGGCCATTCCAGCTTTTCCCACCAGTTTACCCAGGCCCGGCGCATCCGGGAGCTGATGTCCCGCCCCGGACGGTTTGCCGACCTCTGGCAGGGCGTGGATTACTCCCGCTATCACCAGGGCGAGCCGGACGAACTGGAGCATGAGCATTATTCTGTGCGGGTGGCGCACGAAGTGCTGACCTCGGTCGACCTGGAAAGCGCCGGCCTGGATGCGGTGGATGTGATCGGCATTATGGAGACCACAGACGTCACCCCCAGCGACACCTTCTGCCGCCACGCACGCACCTTCTGGGATTTCATCGCCGGCGACGATGCCGTTGCCGGGGCGATTCCGGAACGCGACGTACCCGGGCTGGTCATGGGACTGTTGTCGTCCATTGTATCGGGCGAGATTGATGCCGACCGGGCCGATTATATGCTGCGTGACGGCTTCCACAGCTCCGTCACCATCGGTGGCTTTAACCTGGACCACCTGCTCAGCAACCTGCGGTTTGGCTGGGACGTAACCGAACCCTGGATGGGGCTCGCCATTACCCAGAAAGGCCTGGGCGCGCTGGAAGACTTTGTGTACAGCCGTTACCAGATGTACCGCAAGGTCTATGCCCACAAGACCGCCCTGGGGTTTGACTGGCTGCTGCGCGAGGCGATTAACGAAGTCCTGGAAGACCCGGAAAGTTTTGAGTGGATCGATACCTGCCTGAGCGATATGAACTACTTCGCCGAACTGACCGACAGTTTCTTCTGGGAGGCGTTCCGGAAAGTGGCGAGACGGCAGCCGAAGAGCTATTCCTTCAGCATTGTGAACCGGGTGAAGCTCAAGCACCTGGACACCCGGGAGAACATGGCCAAGGCAGAGATCACCCAACACGGCAACTGGCTGGCCGGAGAGCTGGGCCTGAACCCGGTGGATGTGGTCACCTGCTCCATGCGGGCCCGGTTTTCCAACATCCAGGACAATTTCAACGGCATCAAGGTACTGGTGAAGAACCCCGTCAGCCGGGAGCGGTCGCTTCGAAAGATCACCGATGTCAGCGCGTTCTTCTCCAAGTTCGGTGATGGCACCATCACCCACTTCTACCACCGGCCGGAAGTCACCACCCGGGCCCCTTCCGACCTGATGGAATAATCAGCCCAGAGCTTCAACCAGGCGAGTGGCGCTCTCCCAGGCGCCCTCTACCCGGCCGCCATTGAGCCAGTCTCCTGCCAGGCCTACGCCCAGCGCGGGCTCCAGCAGATAGCCGGGCTGTTCCTGCTGCACCGAGCGGGCGTAAAGCCACCTGTGCGCTACGGCATCGGTCGCAGCGCCCTGATACCCGGTCAGTTCGTAAAAGGCAGCCAGCAGTTGCTCCGACACATTTTCAGCGGGCTCCTCTACGTGGGCCTGCGTCCATTCCGGCGTGGCATGCAGCACCCACCACTGGCCCTGATCGTTGCGCTCCGGTTTGGAGGAATTGTTAGCCACCCAGTAAAGCACGTCGGAATCCGGCCGCATGGCGTCGAAATCATAGCTGGGAGTTTCTTTAAAGTGTGCGGCCACCGCCCAGCAGGCCAGAATACTGTCTTCAGAATGGCCAAGGTTGCCAGCAAGCTCATTCAGCCCGCTGGCCTCCAGCAGATCCCGGGCCTGGGCCGGAGGCGCTGTGATGATCACCTGGTCGTAGCTGCCGTGGTCGTTGCCTTCGGTGCAGATCAAGCGCCATTGCTCCCCGACCCGCTCCAGTTTCGCAATCCGTACCTGCGCGGTTACCGGAACGTGTTCGGACAACGCCCGGGTAATGGCGGTCATTCGGGGTACGCCTACGTAGCGGGTTTCCTCGGGGAACGCCTGCCACTGTTTATCCTCGCCCTGAAAGCCGAAACGGCCCTGCCAGGGGCCAAAATTGTCGGCTCCGGCAAACGCCTTCAAAAACGCCAGAAACTCCGGGTGACGGGCCGTGAAATACTGGGCTCCGATGTCCGCCGAGCTTCCCGAAACCCGTTTAGACGACATACGGCCACCGGGGCCACGACTTTTCTCGAAGACCCTGACATGATGGCCCTTTCGGCCAAGCAGAATTCCTGCGGTAAGGCCCGCAAGGCCTGAACCAATAATCGCGATACTTCGTATTGATGGGGTGTCTGACGTTACATTGAGCATGGTTATTTATGACCCGAGTGAATTACTGGCTGACAAATATTCTGAGATGGTTCGATTCCGAAGCGGGATCAGATCACCTGGATACCTCGTCCCGAACCTTTAACTGGGTACGGGTACTCCCGTTTATTGCACTGCACCTGGCCTGCCTCCTGGTACTGGTGACCGGCACAAGCACCTTCGCGATGATGTTTGCCCTTGGATTTTTCCTGGTTCGGATGTTCGCTATCACGGGCTTCTATCACCGCTACTTTTCCCACAAATCCTTTAAAACCAGCCGGCCCGCGCAATTCGTGTTTGCCGTTCTGGGCGCCAGTGCCGCGCAGCGCGGCCCTCTCTGGTGGGCGGCGCACCACCGGCACCATCACCAGCATTCAGACCGCGAGGAAGACCTTCACTCCCCCCACCAGGGCGGATTCTGGTGGTCCCACGTGGGATGGTTTACCTGCGATGCCGGTTTTGCCATGAACGAGCGCCGGGTAAAGGACTGGCTCAAGTTCCCGGAACTGCGTTTTATCAATCGCTTCGACTCCCTGGTGCCTGCCGCCTTCGCAGTTGCCATTTACCTGCTGGGCGAAGCCCTGGCTGCCTGGGCGCCCGGGCTGGGCACCAACGGCCTGCAACTACTGGTGTGGGGCTTCTTTATCTCCACCGTGGTGCTGTTTCACGCCACCGTCTCTATTAATTCCCTGTCCCACGTGTGGGGCAAGCGCCGCTTTGAAACCAGCGATGACAGCCGCAACAACTTCTGGCTGGCATTGATCACGCTGGGCGAAGGCTGGCACAACAACCACCATCGCTGGCCGACGGCGGTTCGCCAGGGCTTCCGTTGGTATGAAATAGACATTACCTGGTACGGCCTGTGGGTATTGTCGAAACTGGGCATTATCTGGGACCTGAATCCGATCCCCGACCATATCCGTAAGGAAACCCTCGAACTCGACCGCAACCGTACCGGGAGGGCAAGCCAATGAGCCAACACCTTTCCAGCGTAGACACCAGCACACCGGTTGCTGAACTACCGGAAGTGCTTGAGCGCTTCTGCACACTGTACAACCAGCTCGACAAAGGCAACCTGAGCCAGCTCAAGGACGTGTACAGCCAGGATATCCACTTCCAGGATCCGTTCGGCCAGGTGTCCGGGTTGAACGAGCTTACCGAATACATGGCCGGGGCTTATGGCAACGTACTCCACTGCCAGTTCCGTTTCAGCTCGCCGGTTATCCAGCAGCAATGGTGCACCATCCCCTGGGTAATGGAGCTGCGCCACAAGCGCATCCGTAACGGCAAGACCGTGTTCGTAGACGGCATCAGTCACCTGGAAATCAGCAACGGCAAGGTGCGCTTCCATCGGGACTATTTCGATGCCGGGCAACTGCTTTATGAAAACCTGCCGGTGGTCGGTGGCGCCATCCGCTGGGTGAAGAGGCAGGCAGGATGAACAAACGACTGCAATCCGCATCGAACATCTGGCTTACCGGCGCCTCTTCCGGAATCGGCGAGGCCCTGGTGAATGAACTGGCAAAGCGCGGCCACAACCTGGTTATTACCGGCCGGCGGGCCGAGGCGCTGGACAAGCTGGCCAGCCAGCACCCGAACCGGATCACACCCGCCGTTGCCGACACCACCAGCCTGGACGATTTGTCTGCCATTCAGGGCGATCTCCAGCATTTTGGCGACCTGGACATGGCCATTCTGAACGCCGGCACCTGCGAGTACCTGGAAGTCGCCAACTACAACAGCCAGGTTATCGAGGCCAATATCACTACCAACGTGCTGGGCACCGCCCGCAGCCTGGACATCGCCCTGCCCGCATTGCGGGCCACCCGGGCAAAGGGCAAGCCAGCAACCCTGGTGATTGTCAGCTCCTCGGCCTGGTGGTTTCCGTTTGGCCGGGCCGAAGGTTATGGCGCATCCAAGGCCGCCCTGACCTACTTTGCCCATGCCCTGCGGGCAGACCTGGCTGCCGAAGGCATTGATGTGGTGGTGGTCTCACCGGGCTTTGTAAAAACGCCGTTGACCGATAGGAACGACTTTCCCATGCCGTTTATGGTGACCGCGGACGATGCCGCACAAAGGATTGCCAACGGGCTGGCCAAAGGCCGCAACGAGATTGCCTTCCCGCGGCGGTTTACCTGGCTGCTGAAAGTGCTGGGCGCCTTGCCTCAGGGCGTGGTGGATCGCATGGCAGCATCCATGGCCCGCAAAGCCGACCAGAATTCCTGACCAAACCTATTTTGTGAACAAACCGCTTAAGGAAAACCATCAATGAATCAGGACCGTCAGCGCATTGCAGTTATTGGCGCCGGTGTTTCAGGACTGACCGCCGCCTGGCTGCTCAGTGAACACCACGACGTAGAATTGTTCGAAGCCGCCGACTATGCCGGCGGCCACACCAACACCGAGCTGGTCCAGGCCGGGGGGCGTACCTGGCCGGTCAACACGGGCTTTATCGTCTTCAACGACTGGACCTACCCGAACTTCATCAAACTGATGGACCGGCTGGGCGTGGCCTCGGAAGTCAGCGATATGAGCTTCAGCGTGGACTGCCACACCAGCGGCCTGCAATACAACGGCACCAGCCTGAACACCCTGTTTGCCCAGCGAAAAAACGTCCTGAACCTGCATTTCCTGAAAATGATCCGGGAGATTCTGCGCTTCAACAAGGAAACCCGGGCAGACCTGGCCGCCGGTGACATTCCCGAAGGCGAAACCCTGGGCGAGTACCTGAACCGCAACCATTACAGCCGATACTTCCGCAACAACTACATCGTGCCCATGGGGGCGGCTATCTGGTCCGCGCCGGAAATCGTGCTGGAGCAGTTCCCGATCCGGTTTTTCCTGCAGTTCTTCAACAACCACGGCATGTTGTCGGTAGATGACCGGCCCACCTGGCGGGTCATTTCCGGCGGTTCCGCCAGCTATGTCACCCGTATGATGCAGAGACTGGGCGACAAAACCCACCTGAACAGCCCTGTCTCCGCCATCCAGCGGGATGACGACGGCGTAACGCTGGTTGTTAACGGGAAAAACCACCGCTTCGACCAGGTTATCCTGGCCTGCCACAGCAACCAGGCACTGGCCATGCTGAGCGACGCGAGTGACCAGGAGCGGGACATTCTGGGCGCCATCGGCTACCAGAAGAACGACGTGGTGCTGCACACCGATGCCAGCGTGCTGCCCTCCAACCGTCGGGCCTGGGCGGCCTGGAACTACATGATTCCCGAGCACAGCACCCATCCGGTATCTGTCACCTACAATATGAATATCCTGCAGAACTTCGACGACGCTCCGGAGACATTCTGCGTAACCCTGAACCGCAGCCGGGATATCGATCCGGGCAAAGTGATCAAGCGGTTCGAATACGACCACCCGGTGTTCACCCTGGAGGCTGTTGCCGCCCAGCAGCGCTATGACGAAATCGGCAACCATAACCGCACGCACTTCTGCGGTGCGTACTGGTTTAACGGCTTTCACGAAGACGGCGTGCGCAGCGCCCTGCGGGTGACACAGGCCTTTGGTGTGGAGCTTTGAGCATGGCCAGCCAGTGGCTAGAAGGCACTATAAGACATCGCCGTAAGTTGCCGGTACAGCATGATTTTCTGTACAACATTGGCATGCTGGCACTGGACCTTGAGGAGTGGTCTTCTGTCACTTCCGTCAGCCGCTTTTTTTCACTGGAACGGTTCAACTGGCTGGGGCTTTGCCGGAACGATTACCTGGACCCGCACATCCCGAACCTGCACCAGGCGGTCGTTCAACGGGTTCGGGAGGCCACCGGCTGGCAGCCGGACGGGCCGGTTCAGCTGATCACCCACCCGCGGTATCTGGGCTACGTGTTCAACCCGGTTAGCTTTTACCTGTGCTACGAAAAAGGCCAGGACCCGGCCCGGGGTGACGTGCCCCGGGTGATTCTGGCCCAGATTACCAATACCCCCTGGAAGGAACGCCACGTGTATTGCCTGGAATGCCGAAATCACGGGCCGGGCGATGCAAGCAACTGGCAAACCGAGCGTTTTTCCTTCAGCAAGCGTTTCCACGTGTCGCCGTTTAACGGCATGAACCAGCACTACCAGTGGCTGTTCAGCTTCCGGGGTCCGGAACTGCGGATCCACATGAACGTGGAACAGGAAGATCACAAACATTTTGATGCCACCCTGGTAGTCCAACGGCAGGTACTTGATCGTAAAACCCTGCATCGAAGCCTGCGACGTTTCCCCCTGGAAACTCTCAAAGGCACCGCCGGTATTTACTGGAACGCCCTGAAACTGAAACTCAAGGGCGCCCCCTTCTACACCCACCCGGACAAACTGGAGCCACAGGCACCGGAGTTCCGCCGGGGAGTGGAAGATCAGGGGGTCGATGTCAGTGAACCGGCCATCAACGCGTCAAATGAACAATCTTCAGGAAGGGTAAGCTCATGGAGAACCTGAATACCTCCGTCACCAGCCAGGATTCCAGCGTTGCCAACACCGGCACCATCAGCCGGGTTGCCCGCAAGCTGGTATGCCATCAGTTGTCCATGCTCGGGCACGGCAAACTGGTGGTACGTGAACGCGGTTACGACGACCAGGTATTCGGCGACAACGACCAGCGTTACCCGACCGCAGAACTGGTCATCCACAACCACAGCACCTGGCGGGACCTGGTCACCGGTGGCAGCGTGGGGGCGGCGGAATCCTACGTGGCTGGCGACTGGAGCTCTCCGGACCTGACCGCCCTGTTGCGCTTCTTCACCCGCAACCTGGACACCATGAACGCCTTCGAGGACAAGTTCAGCTGGATCAGCAAACCGGCCCTGAAGGCCCTGCACTGGCTGAACCGCAATACCCCGGAAGGTTCCCGCAAGAACATCAGCGCCCACTACGACCTGGGCAACGACCTGTTCCAGCTGTTCCTGGACCCCACCATGATGTATTCCTCCGCCATTTATCCGGGCGAGGAGTCCACACTGGAACAGGCTGCGGTTCACAAGCTGGATGTTATTTGCCGAAAGCTCGACCTGCAACCCGGCGACAAGGTGATGGAGATCGGTACCGGCTGGGGCGGCTTTGCCATCCACGCTGCCAAACATTACGGCTGCCACGTAACCACCACCACCATCTCGAAGGAACAGCTGGAGCTGGCCCGGGAGCGTGTGAAGGCTGAAGGGCTGGAAGATCGCATTACCCTGCTGTTCGATGATTACCGCGACCTCACCGGCCAGTTCGACAAGCTGGTGTCTATTGAAATGATTGAAGCGGTTGGTCCGCAGTTCCTCGACAGCTACCTGTCCCAGATCAGCAATTTGCTGAAGCCGGATGGCCTGGCCCTGGTGCAGGCGATCAATATGCCGGAACAGCGTTATGAGCGTGCCCTGAAGAACGTGGACTTTATCCAGCGTTATATCTTCCCGGGCAGCTTTATTCCTTCGTTTGGGGCGATCCTGCAGTCGATGGGCCGCGGGTCAGACCTGGTACTCACCCATAACGAAGACTTCGGCTTCCATTATGCCCGCACGCTTCGGGATTGGTGCGAACGCTTCATGGCCAAGCGCAGCGAGCTGGATGCCCTGGGTTACGACACCGCCTTCCAGCGCCTGTGGCACTTCTATTTCGCCTACTGCGAAGCAGGCTTCAGTGAGCGTGCCATTGGTGTGGCCCATTTGCTGATGGCCAAGCCCGCCAACAAGCGCGCCAACATCATCAGCCTATGATCACCTCGGAAACGGTCCGGAATGTCCTGAACTTCGTACTGTTCCAGGCCGGCTGGTTCGCTTGTGTGCTGTACCCGGGGCTGCCGGTGACAGCCCTGGCATTGGGGCTTTTCATGGTCCATATGCTGCTGGTGAGCCAGAAGCGCTTTTCGGAACTGCAGTTTATCGGGGTCGGTGTTGTACTTGGCGGGCTGCTGGACACGCTCTGGTTCCGGCTTGGCATTCTCGGCATCCCGGGTATCGAAGAAATTGCCGTTGTGCCACCCTGGCTGGTGGCTATTTGGGCCCTGTTCATGACCACCCTGTGTCACTCACTGGCGTGGATCGGCCAGCACCGATGGCTGCCGTTTGTGCTGGCACCGTTTGCCGGGGCACTGGCTTACTGGTCTGCCGCCAAGCTAGGCGCAGTCACACTGCCGGACACTGCCCTGTCGGTAGCGGCCATCGCGCTGGGCTGGCTGGTGATCTTCCCGCTGCTGCTGTTTATCCGGAAAAGTTTGTACACGGAGCTTGAGCCATGAAAGTGACAACAGCGCTTGTTGGCGCCCTGCTCGGTTGCAGCCATGCCGGTGCCGCTGTCTTCGAGTTCCATGGCAGCGCCCGGAGCCTTGATGACGACAGGCCGATCTACCAGGAACACCATGCCGTCAGCGGCACTTGTGAATCCGGCGTATTCGTTCCGGAGCAACACCAGGTCGATTACCTGAGGGCCAGCGACGACACGCCCTTTGCCAGCAAGCAACTGACTTACCGGCAATCTGTCCAGCTGCCGGAGGTGGATTTTCACCAGCCGGAGTTCAACGAGCGCCTGGAGATCAGCTACCCCGAAGCCAACACCCTGGACATCACCTGGCAGAAGCCTTCCAGCGAAACCGCCATGGTCGAGCTGCGCTTTGGCAGCAAACTGGTGGTGGATGCCGGCTTTGACCAGTTCGTACGCGCCAACTGGGCCGCGGTAACCAGCGGTCAGTCTGTGGAATTCGATTTCCTGGCACCCACACGGGGCGATTACTACGGCTTTGTGCTGGACCCCGGCCCGAAAAACCGGGTAGATGCCGACATTGTGGTGCATATCCGCCCCACCAGCCTGATGCTGAGAGTGCTGGTTGATCCGATTGTGCTCGGCTACAACCGCCAGGGCGCCCTGACCCACTACCTGGGGCTGACCAACATTCGCAAGAACGCAGATGCCAATCACACCGCTGCAATCAACTACCGGGTCATCCGATACCCTGAGTGTGAACTGACAGACTGACTGCGCCCCTTCAGCCACACGGCATACGCCATCCCTTATGGTAAACTTCCGGGCAAACTGATCCGGAGATTCCACGCCATGATGTTTGTGTCGTTTAACGTAAACAGTATCCGCACCCGCCTGCACCAGCTTGAAGCCGTGATTAAAGAGCTGAATCCCGACTTCATCGGCCTGCAGGAAACCAAGGTGACCGATGCGGAATTTCCGGAGGAAGCCATCCGCCAACTGGGCTACCACGTGCATTTCCATGGCCAGAAAACCCACTATGGCGTGGCACTGCTGTCGCGGATGGAACCGGAGCATGTGGTTAAAGGCTATCCGTCTGATGGCGAGGATTCCCAGCGCCGCCTGATTACTGGTCGTTTTACCGTAAATGGTGAGCCGCTGACGGTCATCAACGGTTACTTCCCCCAGGGCGAAAGCCGCGACCACCCGGTGAAGTTCCCGGCCAAGCAGAAATTCTACGCGGACCTGATGGCCTATCTGGACGACCTGAAACAGCAACCGGGCCATGTGGTGGTGATGGGCGATATGAACATCTCCCCCACCGACAAAGACATCGGCATCGGCCCGGACAACGCCAAGCGCTGGCTGCGTACCGGAAAATGCAGCTTCCTGCCGGAAGAACGGGAATGGCTGGGAGAAGTGGAAAAACGTGGCTATACCGACGTCTTCCGCCACCTGCACCCGGATGAAGCCGATACCTTCAGCTGGTTCGACTATCGCAGCAAAGGCTTCGAGCGGGAGCCGAAACGGGGCCTGCGTATCGACCTGATCATGGCCAGCGACAGCCTGCTGCCAAAAGCCAGGGCAGCCGGGGTGTCCTACGACATCCGTGCCATGGAGCGGCCATCCGACCACTGCCCGGTTTGGGCCAGCTTCGAGCTGTAAAGGCGCGCTACTGCCCTTATGAAAAAGGTCAAAACCAGAGACAGGATTCTCGACACCAGCCTGCAACTGTTCAACAGCCTGGGCGAACCCAATGTCACCACGCTGCTGATCTCCGACGAACTGGAGATCAGCCCGGGTAACCTGTATTACCACTTCAAGAGCAAGGGTGACATTGTCGAGGAGCTGTTCGACGGCTTTGAGGCCGAAATGCTCGACCTGCTGGCAGTACCGGAAGATGTGGAGATTTCACTGGACCAGTTCGGGTTCTTCCTGCACATGCTGTTTGAGGCAGTAGCCCGTTACCGGTTTATGTACCAGGACCTGGTCAATGTGCTGTCGCGCTACAGCCAGTTGCAGGTCCGTTTCCGGCGCATTCTCAAAAAGAAAACGACAGCGTTTCGTACCCTGTGCGAGAGTTTTCGCGGCCAGCAGACCATGGCCATTGAAGAGGCAGAACTGGAATCCCTGTGTGAACAGCTCACGCTGACCGTGTGCTACTGGAGCAGTTTCGACACGCTGTCACACCTGGATAACCGGGAGTCGGTGGATCCGGGCAAGGGGGTGTACCAGATGCTGCACCTGATACTGCCCTACATGGCGGCTGAGGAACAGGAACAGATCCGTCTCACCAGCCACACGTATCTGTAAAGCTTATTCTTCTTCGTCACGGGCCAGTGAGTCGGAATCGCGAAGGCGGGTCAGTTCAGATTCAAGAGCCGCAATACGATGTTCGAGGGCTTCGATTTCTTCCCGACGGTGAATACCCAGACGCCGGAGCGCGCCGGACACCCGCTGGTCAAACATGTGCTCGAGCTTGTCCCAGGTACCGGTTGCCCGCTCGCGAACTTCGCCAACCCGGTCTTCCACGGTACGGATCTGTTTGCCCACCACGCCACGGGTTTTCGATTCCAGTTGTTCGCCTTCCTGGACCAGGCGGTCGAAAAATTTACCGGCGTCTTCCTCGGCCTTGGTGTAGGCGCCCAGCCCGGCCAGCCAGATCTGACGGGCAGAGCCCTTGATTTTGTCTGCCAGCTGCGGATCATTCTCCGGCGAATTTTGGTCTTGGTCGGACATAGCTACCTCTTGAATGCGGGCAAAGGGTGTTCAGCGCCCATTGTATTACAGCCATACCGCGATTTCAGTGTTACCTTGGGCAGCCCTGAAACCCGCATGGGAAAAGGCCGCAGTATAAACACGGGGGCGATATGAAAAAATGTTTTCAAACGAAAGGGCCTCTGGCTTGAACTGCTCAAATTATGGTCAATACTTCTCGATACCGGTATCCGAGTTGATGCCGGTTTGTCTGGAAGTCTTTCATGGATACTACTCGCACGCCTCTGCCCGGCATCCCTTGCCGGGCTTTTTTTGTTATTATCACACCCCATTATATCCTTATTCCAAAACCAACCATTCAATCCGGAGATTCTGAATGATTGATATTGCGTGGAGCCAGTTTACCCCTGGCGCAGCCCTCACGGGCGGTATCCTTATCGGCCTGGCAGCGGCCAGCTTCCTGCTTCTGAACGGGCGTATTGCCGGCATCAGTGGAATTCTGGGCGGGCTACTCACCCCCGTTCGCACCGACATCCTGTGGCGCGTTGCCTTCCTGGGCGGCCTGATCGGCGCGCCAGCGGTCTGGGCCCTGTTCGCCCAGCTTCCGCCGGTTGAAATCAATGCCGGCTATCCGGCGCTCATCGTGGCCGGTTTGCTGGTGGGCATCGGCACCCGCTACGCGTCCGGCTGCACCAGCGGCCATGGCGTATGCGGGCTGTCCCGCTTGTCGCTGCGCTCGCTGGTTGCCACGCTGAGCTTTATGGCCACCGGTTTCATTACCGTCTTTGTTATTCGCCACCTGATCGGAGCCTGATGCCATGAAATACTCTTTCGCTTCGCTGTTCGCCGGCCTGGTCTTCGGTATGGGCCTGATTGTCTCCGGCATGGCCAACCCGGAAAAGGTACTGGGCTTTCTGGACATCGCCGGTCTGTGGGATCCTTCCCTTGCGTTTGTGATGGGGGGCGCCATCATCGTCGGGCTGGTGTCTTTCGCAGTCGCCCGTAAACGCACCCTGTCGTTCCTCGGCTTCAACATGAAGTTGCCGACCAATAACCGAATCGAGAAACGCATGGTTATCGGCAGTATGATGTTCGGCATCGGCTGGGGCATTGCCGGTTTCTGCCCGGGCCCCGGACTTGTGGCACTGGGCGCCGGCGAAATCAAGGGCGCCGTGTTCGTTGCTTCTATGGTGGCCGGCATGGTGCTGTTCGAGTTGTTCGAGCGCAATCGTGCCCGGGGCGACTCTGAAACCGATCGAGAATTCGCCGGCAGCGATGCCGCCTGACAGAACGTTGGAGAATGCTAGTGGAAATCAGAAAGATCGATGACAACATCTCCGTAGCACCGCAGATTGCAGTGCAGGATGTCGCAGAAATCGCCCGCCTGGGGTTTAAAACCCTGGTTGCCAACCGGCCAGACCGCGAAGAGCCGGGCCAGCCGTCCATGGCCGATATTGAAGCCGCTGCCGCCGAGCACGGGCTCAAGTGGGTCTACCTGCCAGTTGAGTCCGGCAACATTACCGATGCGGATGTCGACAACTTTGCCCCGATGATCCGGGATGCCGACAAACCCGTATTCGCTTTCTGTCGATCTGGCACCCGCTGTACCGTACTATGGGCCCTGAGCGCCGCCCGCGAGCTTGACCCACGGGAAATCCTGACCAGGGCCCACCGGGCCGGCTACGACATTACCGGCTTGATTCCGCGGCTTAAGCAGCAGGCAGACCAGCACTAACTACCCAACACCGGAAAGCTTCAATGCCATACAAAGGGACAGAGAACTTCAGCCACAAGCAGTCGGAGCGCCTTGGCGTTCTGGTAACCAACCTGGGCACCCCGGATGCCCCCACTACCCCGGCACTGCGCAGGTATCTCGGGGAATTTCTGTGGGACCCCCGGGTGGTTGAAGTTCCCCGCCCCATCTGGTGGCTGGTCCTGCATGGCATTATTCTGCGCATCCGTCCGAAGAGAAGTGCTGAAGCCTACGCCAGCGTGTGGGACAAAGACGGCTCACCCCTGCTGATCCACACCGCCAACCAGGCGGAGGGCATTCGCAAAGCCCTGCAAGCCCGATACGGCAACGACGTGGTGGTGGGCTTTGCCATGCGTTATGGCAACCCGTCTATTGCCCGCGTACTGGACGAGATGCAGGAGCAAGGTGTGCGCAAGCTGCTGGTGCTGCCACTTTACCCCCAGTATTCGGCCTCAACCACGGCCTCTACCTTTGATGCCATTGCTGCCGATTTCACCAAGCGACGCTGGTTGCCGGATTTCCGGTTTGTTTCCCACTACCATGACTTCCCTCCCTATATTGAAGCCATGGCGAAGCACATTGAGAGCCACTGGGCCGAGCACGGGCGCAAGCAAAAGCTGATCCTGTCCTACCACGGGGTGCCGCTCAAGTACCTGCAGAGGGGCGACCCGTACCATTGCGAGTGCCACAAGACTTCACGCCTGCTGGCTGAGCGACTGGCGCTCAAGCCCGATGAATACATGACCACCTTCCAGTCCCGCTTCGGGCGTGAAGAGTGGCTGCAGCCCTATACCGACGAAACCCTGAAATCCCTGCCGGGCAAAGGCGTGAAGAGTATTGATGTGTTCTGCCCCGGCTTCTCTTCCGATTGCCTGGAAACCATCGAGGAAATCAACGAAGAGAACCGCGAATACTTCATGGAAGCCGGCGGCGAAGGCTTTGCTTACATCCCCTGCCTGAACGCCACCCAGGGCCATATAGACGCCCTGGTGCAACTGGTAGAAGATAACCTGCAGGGCTGGGCCGCACCTGAAAGCCGACCGGAAGTACTCGAGCAGAGGGCCGCGCTGGCCAGCGAGCGCAAGCAGGCAACCTGGCCCGGCCGGGACGACCTCTGAGCGAGTCGATAGCATCAAGAGGGGGTACCATGAAGCTGAACTGTGATCTGGGCGAAAGCTATGGTGCCTGGCAAATGGGCCAGGACGACCTGGTTATGCCGCTGATTGATATGGCCAACGTGGCCTGTGGCTTTCACGCCGCAGACCCGATGGTGATCCGGCACACCCTGGTACTGGCAGCACAGCACAAGGTTGAAATCGGTGCCCACCCTTCCTATCACGACCTTCCAGGCTTTGGCCGACGCTCCATCTATCACACCCCGGATGAAATCGAAGCCCTGATGCTTTATCAGTTAGGGGCACTGGAAGGCATGTGCCGCAGCGAAGGCCTGGCCGTGAGCTATGTAAAACCCCACGGCGCCCTCAACAACGACATGATGAAGGATAAGGACACCCTGGCAGTGGTTATGAAAGCGGTACGGACCTTCCGTGAAGGCCTGCCGCTGATGATTCCGGTAACTCTGGGTTATCGGGAGCATCAGGCCCTGGCTGAGAACCTGGGTGTGCCGTTGCTGCTGGAAGCCTTTGCCGACCGCGCCTACGACGATCAGGGCCAACTGGTGTCCCGCCGCCAGGCCGATGCTGTGCACGAAGACCCGGAGTTGATCGTAAAGCAGGCCTTGTCTTTTGCCCACAATGGCGGAGTCACCAGCACTACCGGCAAATGGCTGGATTTACCCGCCGACAGCCTGTGCGTTCACGGCGACAACGAAGCCGCCCTTGAAGCCGTTCGCGCCATACGGACAGCACTCGGCAAAGCGGCATAAAGCCCGGCACCAGGAAACCGACGGAAGCCCCTGATTACTCAGCAGGGTGCGAATGACCGGTTACCCGGGTTGATTTGACGTTGGCGTCGTCTTCAAGGTCCGGCACCGCCTGGCAAAAGGTGCACTCTTCGGCATCCACTGCCGCCCCACCCGTTTCCACGTAACGAATGCGATGGCTGGCCTTGCCACGATTGGCAGACACGGCAAAGCGACGATTCTTGCGCTCGTTTTCGGTTTCAGGAGTTTGATGTTCGTCCATAGCGACCACCTGCTGTTTTCGGTAAACGGTTCAGCAATGAGTGTACGGCAAAATCGGAATTGATTGGTAAAGCGGAGGAAAATGCGTATTCGGGAAGGTGTGTCTGAGAGAAAAATGGCGGTGGGCCAGGGATTCGAACCCCGGGAAGGCTATTAACCTTCGGCGGTTTTCAAGACCGCTGCATTCAGCCACTCTGCCAGCCCACCGTCTTGTTGGATCGGCGATGACTCGCCTTTCCTCAGCTGCCTTGCGACAGCGGGTGGAATGATACCGGATTTGCCTGTGCTGTCAACGCCCTGTAGAAAAAACGATGTGAATTCCGGAGCTTCTGAACAATCCATAAACAAGATTACAGCGGTTTAATGGAATCCAGAAGGCGAATTACTGTCGTAAATGATTGAAAGTTGCGGATTCAACATTATGATGGGACACAGTATCCAGTTTCACTAAACGGAGATGACAATGGAAGACAGACGTTTCGGCGTTCAGAACAATCAGGCTGCCTACGACACGACCGGGGAAAGAAGCCAGGTCACTGCGGGTATCAGCGATGATGCCATGAAGGTGCTTCGCAACACTTACATGTTGCTGGGTATGACCCTCGCCTTCTCAGCCCTGACTGCGTTCCTGAACATGAACGGTACTCATCCGGGCTTCCTGATCACCATCGTGGGTTACATTGGCCTGCTGTTCGCTACCTATAAACTGAAGAACAGCCCCTGGGGCATCGTAACCACCTTCGCACTGACCGGCTTCATGGGTTACACCCTTGGTCCGATCATCGGCGCGTTCGTGGCCGCCGGCGCCTCCCAGATTGTGGCCCAGGCCCTGACGCTGACAGCAGTGGCCTTTGTTGGCCTGTCTGCGACAGCGATCATCACCAAGAAAGACTTCAGCTTCATGTCCAGCTTCCTCACCGCTGGCGCATTTGTGCTGATCGGTGCCATGCTGCTGGCGTTCTTCATGGAAAGCTCTGCCCTGCACCTGGCGGTGTCTGCAGGCTTCACCATCTTCGCCTCCATCATGATCCTGTTTGAAACCAGCCAGATCATCAAAGGCGGCGAGCGTAACTACATCATCGCCACCGTTGGTCTGTATGTATCCATCTACAACCTGTTTGTCAGCCTGCTGCACCTGCTGGCGGCATTCAGCGGCGAAGACTGATCTCCGGTCAGTCCCTCGCTTCCAGAAACCCCGGCCTTTGCCGGGGTTTCTGCTTTAGGTACACTTCAAATCCTCAAGATTCACTCCCGGGTGCAGGACGCCATGACGCCACTGAGCTATACCCTCGTAATCACCGGAGCCCCCTGGTCTTCCCAGGCCCCCCAGAGCGCCCTGGCCTTTGCCCGGGAACTGCTTGTTGCGGGCCACCGGATTGACCGGGTATTCCTGTATGGTGAGGGCGTATTGCTGGCCTCGGCGCTGGCGACGCCACCCTCTGACGAGGTGAACTGGCCGAAGCAGTGGGCCGGCTTCCTGGCTGACAACGCCATTCCCGCTACCGTTTGTATTGCCTCGGCGCTGCGCCGCGGAATCATTGATGATACCGAACAGGCCCGCTACGAACTGCCCGGCAACAACCTGCTGGAGCCGTTTGGCATTGCCGGCCTTGGTGAATGGGTGGAAGGTAATGTGAAATCGGACCGGGTTATCTATTTCCACGGGAGTAACTGACGGTGAGCACGCTGATCATAGTAGACCAACCCCCATATGGTAACTGGGCCGGGCGCGAGGCCCTGGACATGGTGTTCTCGCTGGCCGCCTTCGACCAGCCGGCGGCCCTGCTCTTTACCGGCGCCGGGGTCAACTGGCTGCGCAAGCAACAGGCTCCCGACGCCATTGGCCAGAAATCCGTGGAGAAAAACCTCTCGGCAGCGCCCATGTTCGGCGTGGAAGAAATCCTTGCAGACGCGGCGTCCTGCGAGCGCTTTGGGCTTGGGCCTGAGCAACGGGTTTCCGGTGTCACCCTCGCCGAAAACCTGCAAGACGTCATGAACGCCCACAGTAACGTGGCCTTTGCAGGCTGAGGCAGGAAGATAATGACAAGCACGCAGCCAGCAACCCCGACACTGCACATTCTGAACAAGCCACCGGGACACCCCCGCTTTGAATCCTGCCTCCAGGCGATCCAGGACGGCGATCAGCTGGTACTTACCGAAAACGCGGCACTTGCCCTGGCCGATTGCTCCGTTACCCTTCCTGACGCCTGTAAGGCCATGAAAGCGGATGTCGACGCCCGGGCGCTGAATGAGCAAACCCGGACAGGAACGATCGACTACGCCGAACTGGTACGCCTGACCGCCAAACATTCACGCATCATCAGCTGGTAAACCATGCCGATAACTGACATGCCGCCCCGCAATAACGAAGGTTTCCTGGAAGACGCCAATCAGTGGACACCGGAGGTGGGCCGCCAGATTGCCGCAGATGACCAAATAGAGCTATCAGAAAAGCACTGGGAAATCATAGAGTTTCTGAGGGGTTTTTATAAATCACATGAAATGTCGCCGCCATCAAACCGGCTGTTCGTAAAGGCGGTAAAGGAAGCACTGGGCGAAGAAAAAGGCAACAGCATCTACCTGATGCAGCTGTTCCCCGGCACACCGGCCAAAACCGCGTGCCGGATAGCAGGTTTGCCCCGCCCCACCAACTGCCTGTAGGCCTGAACTACAGTAATCAGATCAGCACAAACTGGATAAAGCCCGCAATTGCCCCGAACAAGCCACCGATCAGCATCAGCTGGATTTCCTCTTCCCGAAATGCCGGGCGCAGGATTTCCTGGAATTCTTCGGGTTTGAGGGCTTTCATCTGGCCCGCCAGCACACCGGCAACGACCGGGGCCCGCTCCTTGTTGAATGCCGGGTCAGAGAAGACATCCCGGGTAGCCAGTACCGCCTTGTCGTTCATGGCCCGCTTCAGGTCGGTATAACCGGACATACCCACGGTCACCTGCGCAGCCAGTCGCATGACCATGGAGTTATCCAGCATCGGGCGCAGGTGTTTCTGCAGAATGGAGCGGGTACGGGCGCCGTGGCGACCGTTAATCATGGCATCCGCCACCTTCTCCACGGTAATCAGTTCCTCGGCCACCAGCTGCGCCCAGATGTCGCTGATTTCGTCCTGTCGCTGCAAAAACAGGCCCTGAAACTTCCAGAACAGCATCCGGCGCGGCCTGAGCGGGGCAAAAATCAGGTTGATGGCCAGCCAGTTGGTGATAAAACCGATGGCAAAGCCACCCACCGGCAACACCCACGGCTGCGGATAGGATACCCAAAATGGCACCAGCAGAGCGCCCAGCAAGGCACCGATCAGCGCACCCCGGTTGATCACAGACTGCAATTCCACGGCACCGGCCTGTTTGAAAATGCGGTTCATCAGGTCCGGATGGTGTTGCAGTTCGCGGCTCAGCAGCGCTTTCAGGTCTACCAGGTCGTCCAGGTCGTCACCAAAGTCTTCCACCAGCTCCTCTATGCGCGATGGCAATTGCTGTCGCGCCCACTGGTAAATGCGGTCTTTCACAAACACCGGCAGATTGTCCCAAAGCACCGGCTGGACTTCGTACATCACTTCATCAATGTACTCGTCCATGCGCGGCGATACCTGGGTCAGAACCTGCTGGACAATGCGCTGGGGTTCGAGCTTCTGGTACACCGAGTTGAGGTCGCCGAAATGCTGCAGGGTGCGGTCGATGCAGATGTGGGCCATTTTCTCGGCTTTGCGGGGAATCACGCCCTGCCAGCCAACGACGCCGAAACCGATGAACTGAACCGGATAGAACGACATCTGAATAGCCAGCCAGTTAGTAAACCAGCCAACTACGGCAGCCATCACTGGCACGGATAGAAGTGTTAGGTCCGACAAGACTTACCCCGAGTAAATACCAAGTCATTCTGTTGATGGCGGGAATAATGAAACAGAAGGCACTCTCGGGCATTGGCCGTGTAGCCACGGCGGAGGGGTGTCTGTGGCAGACTGTCCAGGCTCGGGAAGTCAGCCTGCCACAGCAGTCGCTTACTGGTAGTAAGCGTTTTCGGTGTTGGTGTGGTCCGTTACGTCACGCACGGCGGTAATTTCCGGCACGCGTTCTTTCAGGGTTTTCTCGACACCCTGCTTGAGAGTCAGACTCACCGCTGAACAACCCTGGCAGCCACCGCCAAAACGCAGCACGGCCACAGACTCTTCAACAATCTCGACCAGCGATACATCGCCACCGTGAGCCGCCAGGTTGGGGTTGATCTCGGAGGCCAGTACGTAGTTCACCCGGTCCGGCAGCGGTGCATCGTCAGATACCTGGGGTACCTTGGCGTTCGGCGCCTTGATGGTCAGCTGGCCGCCCATCTGATCCTTGGAATAATCCACGTAGGCTTCTTCCAGGAAGGGTACCGAGTTGTGATCCAGGTACAGCGTAAACTTCTGCAGGTCTACCGTTTCGTCGGTGGGGACAATTTCGTTCGGCGGACAGTAGGCCAGGCAGGTTTCTGCGTTACGAGTGCCGGGCTGGGTCACAAAGATACGAACCCCCATACCTTCGACATCCTGCTTTTCGATCAGTTGTGCAAGATAGTCCCTTGCAGAATCAGTAACAGTTACCAGAGCCATGCTTCCTACCTGTTTTCAAATGTGACCTCCATTTTAGGAGAGTTCGCAGGAACTTAAAAGACCAAGTAAAATAGTCGGGCATTAATCGGGCTAATGAGTTTCCCTTATGACCCGGCTAACCGCCGCGCACGGCAAGGCACTTGATAATGATCATCCGTACTAAGACGAACTGCTCGCTTTTTGCTATGATCCCGCGCCATTAACCGTATTAGACGTTATTCACGACATCCGGAAGATTTCCCTATGACCGATCGCAACACCCGTCTGGACCAGCTTAAAAAGGCACTCAAGGAACGCATCATTGTTCTTGATGGCGCCATGGGCACCATGATCCAGAACCAGAAACTGGATGAAGCCGCGTTCCGTGGCGACCGGTTCAAAGACTACGATCGGGAAGTCCAGGGCAACAACGATCTGCTGAACCTTACCCAGCCTGCCCTGCTGCGCAATATCCACGCAGAATACCTGGATGCCGGCGCCGATATTATCGAAACCAACACCTTCAACTCCACCCGCCTGTCCCAGGCCGACTACGGCATGGAAGAGCTGGCAAGGGAGCTGAACGTGGCTTCGGCCAGGCTGGCCCGGGAAATCGCTGATGAATACACCGCGAAGAATCCCGACAAGCCCCGCTTTGTGGCCGGTGCCGTGGGCCCCACCTCCCGTACCGCGTCGCTGTCGCCGGATGTGAACAACCCGGGGTACCGCAACGTCGATTTCCAGACTCTGGTGGATAATTATTACGAGGCTGTGTCAGGCCTGGTGGAAGGCGGTTCTGACCTCATCCTGATTGAAACCATTTTCGACACCCTGAACGCCAAGGCAGCCATCTACGCTACCCAGCAGTTCTTCGAAGATTCCGGCATTGAACTGCCGATCATGATCTCCGGCACCATTACCGATGCTTCCGGCCGAACCCTGTCCGGCCAGACTACCGAGGCGTTCTACAATTCCGTGGCCCACGCCAAGCCGATTTCCATTGGCCTGAACTGCGCCCTGGGTGCGGATGCCCTTCGCCCCTATGTGGAAGAACTGTCCAACAAAGCGGAAACCTATGTCTCCGCTCACCCGAACGCCGGCCTGCCCAACGAGTTCGGTGAGTACGACCAGACCCCGGAAGAAATGGCCGAGATCATCGAAGGCTTCGCCAGAGACGGCTTCCTGAACATCATCGGCGGTTGCTGTGGTTCCCGCCCGGAACACATTGAAGCCATTGCCAACGCGGTCGCGAAATATCCGCCCCGGCAGATTCCCGATCGCCCGAAGGCCCTGCGCCTGGCCGGCCTGGAGCCATTTACCGGCGACGAAAACACCCTGTTTATCAACGTGGGTGAACGAACCAACGTGACCGGTTCCAAACGTTTCCTTCGCCTGATCAAGGAAGAGCAGTACGAAGAGGCCCTCAGCGTTGCCCGGGACCAGGTAGAAAACGGCGCCCAAATTATCGATATCAACATGGACGAGGGCATGCTGGACTCGAAGGAGGTGATGGTCACCTTCCTGAACCTGGTTGCCTCCGAGCCGGACATTTCCCGTGTGCCCATTATGATCGACTCCTCCAAGTGGGAAGTGATCGAAGCCGGCCTGCGCTGCATTCAGGGCAAGGCAGTGGTGAACTCCATCAGCCTGAAAGAAGGCGAAGAGGCGTTCATCAAGCGGGCAAAAGACTGCATGCGCTACGGCGCCGCGGTGGTGGTGATGGCCTTTGACGAAGACGGCCAGGCCGATACCTACGAGCGCAAGACCGAGATCTGCAAGCGCTCCTACGATGTACTGACCAGCATAGGCTTCAACCCGGGCGACATCATCTTCGACCCGAACATCTTTGCCATCGCTACCGGCATCGAGGAACACAACAACTACGCGGTGGATTTCATCAACGCCACCCGCTGGATCAGAGAGAACCTGCCCCACGCATCCATTTCCGGCGGCGTCAGCAACGTGTCCTTCTCGTTCCGCGGCAACGATGCCGTGCGTGAAGCCATCCACTCGGTGTTCCTGTACCACGCCATCAAGGCCGGCATGAACATGGGTATCGTAAACCCGGGCCAGCTGGTGATTTACGATGAAATCGAGCCGGACCTGAAGGAACTGGTGGAAGACGTGGTGCTGAACCGCCGCGAAGACTCCACCGACCGCCTGCTGGAAGCGGCCGAGAAGTTCAAGGGCAAAGGCGGCCAGGCTAAAGAAGAAGACCTGGCCTGGCGCGAATGGCCCGTTGAGAAGCGGCTTGAGCACGCACTGGTTAAAGGCATCACCAACTTCATCATCGAAGACACCGAAGCCTGTCGCCAGAATGCCAGCCATCCGATCGAGGTGATCGAAGGCCCGCTGATGGACGGCATGAACGTGGTCGGCGATCTGTTTGGCGATGGCAAGATGTTCCTGCCCCAGGTGGTGAAAAGCGCCCGGGTTATGAAGCAGGCGGTCGCCCACCTGATTCCGTACATCGAGGCGGAAAAAACCGAAGACCAGCAGGCCAAGGGCAAGATCCTGATGGCCACGGTGAAAGGCGATGTGCACGACATCGGCAAGAACATCGTGGGCGTGGTGCTGCAGTGCAACAACTACGAAGTGATCGACATGGGCGTGATGGTGCCCTGCGACAAGATCCTGGAAAAAGCAAAGGAAGAGAACGTCGACATCATCGGCCTGAGTGGCCTGATCACCCCGTCGCTGGACGAAATGGTGCACGTTGCCCGTGAAATGCAGCGGCTGGACTTCAAGATTCCGCTGATGATCGGTGGTGCCACCACCTCCAAGGCCCATACTGCGGTCAAGATTGAGCCTCACTACAAGAACGACATTGCCCTGTACGTGTCCGATGCCTCCCGTTGCGTCAACGTGGCGTCACAACTGCTGAGCAAGACCGCCAAGCCGGCCTTTGTGGAAGCAGCCCGCACCGAATACGACGAAATCCGTGAGCGCCGCAAGAACCGTGGCGACCGCACCAAGCTGGTATCCCTGAAAGAAGCCCGGGCACGGGCGCCGGAGATTGATTTCGAAAACTACCAGCCGCCCAAGCCGGCGTTTACCGGCGTGCGGGTGTTCGAAGACTATGACCTGAACGAACTGGCGGAATACATCGACTGGACGCCGTTCTTCATTTCCTGGGACATTGCCGGCAAGTACCCGGCGATTTTCGACGACCCCAAGCGTGGCGAAGCCGCCCGCAACCTGTTCGACGACGCCCAGAAACTGCTCAAGCAGATGATTGAAGAGAAGCGGATCAGTGCCCGTGGTGTGATCGGCTTCTGGCCGGCCAACCGCCGGGGCGACGACATCGTGGTGTACACCGACGAGACCCGCACCGAGGAACTCACCACCCTGCACCACCTGCGCCAGCAGGATGAGAAGGCCCCGGGCAAGCCGATGATGGCCCTGTCTGATTTCGTGGCCCCGGAAAGTTCGCACCTGGGTGACTATGTGGGCGGCTTTGCGGTCACCACCGGCATTGGCGTAGACGAACTCACCACCGAGTTCAAGAACGCCCACGACGACTATAGCGCCATCATGGTTCAGGCCCTGGCGGACCGCCTGGCAGAAGCCTTTGCCGAGCGCATGCACGAGCGGGTGCGCAAGGAGTTCTGGGGCTATGCTAACGACGAGCAAATGGCCAATGACGACCTGATCAAGGAACGCTATCGCGGTATCCGCCCGGCACCGGGCTACCCCGCCTGCCCGGACCACACGGAAAAAACCACCCTGTTCAAACTGCTGGATGCCACCGCCAACACCAGCCTCGAGCTGACGGAACATTTCGCCATGTTCCCGACCGCTGCGGTTTCCGGCTGGTATTTCGCGCACCCGGACTCCAAGTACTTTGCCGTGGGTAAAATTGGCGTGGACCAGGTTGAGGACTATGCTGAACGCAAGGGGCTGTCAAAAGCGGAAGCCGAACGCTGGCTGATGCCGAGCCTGGCCTATGATCCCGCAGAATAAATCAGGGCGGTAAACCATGACTGACGTTGCCAACAAAAACAAAAAGGACAACGAAGACCAAAAAACCGGTTCGCCGGGTGTTCTGAAAATCATGCAAAGCATCCTGGCCGGCGCCCTCGGTGTGCAATCAGACCGCCGGCGGCAGGAAGACTTCTCAAGCCACAGCCCCGCCCCCTACATTATCGCGGGGCTGCTGTTTACGGCCGCCTTCGTAGGCGGCCTGATCCTTGTTGTGAACCTGGTACTGGCCGGGCAGTAAGCTATTGGCCGGCTACCCAGAACACCGCAAACGACACCGTTAACATCACCAGCAGAACGGCGGCTACGGCATCGGCCTTGCTGTCTGAACCTGCAGATTTGCTCATGGTTACCCTCACCTCTCTTGGTTTGTTGTTATTCCCGGTGGTTCCACCTTCAGTTAAGCAGTTAATTGATATTCGTCCAGCCTCGGCAAACCTCGCTTATCGCCTGAATCGATAATGTTATGTTGAAATAATCATTTTGAGAATAAAAACACGGTGATATCCTGCCCGTCAGGAATAAGGCGCTCCACTTCGCGCCCGAAAATGCAGACACTCAGATGTAGCAGGCAGGACGTTACCCTATGTACGTTTACGATGAACACGACAAGCAAATCGCAGCCGAGCGCGTGGCCCAGTTCCGGGACCAGACCGAACGCGCACTGGCCGGTGAGCTTTCCGAAGAGGAGTTTCTTCCCCTTCGCCTCCAGAACGGCCTTTATGTTCAGCGTCATGCCCCAATGCTTCGCATCTGCGTACCCTACGGTATGCTGCGCTCCGAACAATTACGACGGCTGGCGCGGATTACGCGGGATTACGACCGTGGCTACGCACATGTAACCACCCGGACCAACATCCAGCTGAACTGGCCAAAACTGGAAGAGGTGCCGGATATCCTGGCCGAGTTGGCAGAGGTAGAGATGCACTCCAACCAGACCAGCGGCAATTGCATTCGTAACACCACCACAGACCAGTTCTCCGGCGTGCAGGCGGACGAAATTGCCGATCCGCGGCCCTACTGCGAAATCATCCGGCAGTGGTCTACCTTTCATCCGGAATTCGCCTTCCTGCCCCGCAAGTTCAAGATTGCAGTGAACGCTTCGGAGAAGACCGACAGGGCCGCCATCCAGATTCATGACATCGGCCTGCAACTGGTCCGGAATGAACAGGGTGAGCTGGGTTTCCGGGTACACGCCGGCGGCGGTCTCGGCCGCACCCCCATGGTTGGGCCCGTTATCCGGGAGTTCCTGCCGGAACTGGACCTGCTCACTTACCTCGAGGCCATCGTTCGGGTGTACAACCGCTATGGCCGCCGGGACAACAAGTTCAAGGCGCGTATCAAGATTCTGGTAAAAGCCCTGACACCGGCCGGGTTCGCCGAAAAGGTCGAGGCTGAATGGGCACAGATCAAGGATTCCCCCACCCGTCTCACCCCTGACGCGATCACAAAGTTTCAGGGCTACTTTACCGAGCCGGACTATCAAACACTGGAAAACGCCAGCGACCTGCTGGGCAAGCAACGTTTTGAGAACCGGGAATTCGACAAGTGGCTGACCCACAACGTGGACGAGCACAAGAAGCCCGGTTACGCTATCGTCACCCTGACCCTCAAGAAAACCGGCACACCTCCGGGCGATGTAACAGACGCCCAGCTGGAAGACATTGCAGACCTGGCCGATGAATACAGCTTCGGCGAAGTTCGGGCCACCCATGAACAGAACATTGTCCTCGCCGATGTCCGCCAGGACCGACTGTTCGAGCTTTGGCAGCGCATTACCCCGATGGGCTTTGCCACCGCCAACCTGCACACCCTGAACGACATCATCTGCTGCCCGGGTGGCGACTTCTGCGCCCTGGCCAATGCCAAGTCGATCCCCATCGCGGAAGCCATTCAGCGCCGCTTTGACAACCTGGATTTCCTGTACGACCTGGGCCCGATCGACCTGAACATCTCCGGCTGCATGAATGCCTGCGGCCATCACCATGTCGGCAATATCGGCATCCTGGGTGTCGACAAGAAGGGCGAAGAGTTCTATCAGGTAAGCCTTGGTGGTGCTTCCCATCACGACGCCGCCATCGGCAAGATCCTTGGGCCATCATTTGCCCGGGAAGAAATGCCCGATGTGGTTGCGAAGATTATTGACGTGTTTGTTGAGAAACGCACAGAAGAAGAGACTTTCCTGGATACCTATCGCCGGGTTGGTCTGGATCCTTTCAAGGAGCGGGTTTATGCCTGATGTCATTGCCGTTGACGGCACCCTTCGTAACGACAACTGGGCCGTGGTTGCCCGCCCGGAAGCCGGCGAATCGCTGGCCATTCCAGAGGGCCAGCCGGCACTGATCCCGGTGGATCTCTGGCTGGCCGGCGCTGAACACTATGCCGGGCGGAAAGATATCGGCGTATGGTTCGACAGCCATCACGAACCAGAACTGTTGGCCGACAAAGCCAACCAGCTGCCGGTAATAGCCGTTAACTTCCCACGCTTCGTGGATGGACGGGGCTACAGCATTGGCCGCTTGCTGCGGGAAAGGTACGGATACAGCGGCGAGCTGCGGGCCATAGGTGACGTGCTGCTTGATCAGCTCCAGTTTATGAAACGCTGCGGCTTCGATGCCTTTGTGCTTCGGGCTGACAAAGACGCCACCAAGGCAGCCCGCTGCCTGAACTTCTTCTCCCAGACCTACCAGGCGGCAGCCGACACAGACGTGCCGCTGTTCCGCCGCCGGGCTTCCTGAGGAAGCCCGTTACTGGATCTTCTGGTTACGGAACGCGCTCAGCACTTTCCAGACGGTGTGCTCGAGCGCGGCACTGGTGGCCAGCCCGAGTTTTTCCGGCAGTGTCCGCTTGCGCTGGAAAGATACCGACACGACATCCCCTCGGTCACACGCCTCGATCAGGTATTCGTCTGAGGTTTTGATCTCGTCAATCAGTTTGACCTCCAGCGCCCGCTTGCCAAACCAGATGTCACCGTTCGCTACCGCCTGGATATCCAGGTCAGGACGTCGCTCACTGACGTATTCCTTGAACAGGCCGTGAGTGTCTTCGAGGTCTTCCAGGAACTTCTGGCGGCCTTTGTCGGTGTTCTCACCAAACACGGTCAGGGTGCGTTTATGCTCACCGGCTGTCAGCACTTCGAAGTCCACGTCGTTCTTCTTCAGGAATCGGTGGAAGTTGGGCAGCTGTGCCACCACGCCTATGGAGCCAAGCACCGCAAAAGGAGAGGCAATAATTTTGTCTGCGACGCAGGCCATCATATAACCGCCACTGGCGGCCACCTTGTCGACACAGGCGGTCAGCGGAACTCCCTTGCTGCGGATGCGGTCCAGCTGCGCGGCAGCCAGGCCGTAGGCGTGTACCAGGCCGCCACCACTTTCAAGGCGCACCACTACTTCATCGGTTTTCGGGTCTGCCACACTGAGCACCGCAGACACTGAACGGCGCAGGGTATCGGTGTCGCTGGCCTTGATGTCGCCATCAAAGTCGATCACATAGATCCGGGACTTGCCAGGTTGCTCACCCTCACCTTCCTTACTGCTGCTTTTTGCGGCTTTTTTCTCGGCTTTGTCTTCTTTCTTTTTCTTCTTCGTCCAGCTTTTGTATTCCGCATCGGACATCAGGCGGGTCTGGATAGACTCTTTCAACTTGCGGTACTGATCGTTCAGCTTGCGGATTTTCAGCTCACCTTCACCTTCGTGGTCATCGCGATCACGATGGGCAGCCGAAAAGATAATAGAGGCAAGAATGATGGCCGCCACAACGAAGGTGGCAACCTTGGCAAGGAACAGGCCGTATTCGGTGAGAAATTCCAAAATGCAGTCTCCGGAAGTGTTTCGCAAAGCCAAGAGTGTACCCGCTCGGGCCAAGTGTGATAAGCCCGAAAGAAAATTAAAACAAGCGTTCGATCAAGCTTGACACACACTCTCTGTGCCCATAAAGTCGAATTGCGAAGTCACCATGACAAGACAACCACCAAAAAGGGTAAAACAATGTCTGTAGCTCAGGTATTTGAAAAGCTGGAACAGAACTTCAACGCAGACGCGGCACAGGGCCTGGACCTGGTCTTCCAATTCGATATCGAAGACGACAAGACCTACAACCTGGAAATCAACGACGGTACCTGCAAGATGAACGAAGGTGCCCACGATGATCCTTCCGTTACCCTGATCATGAACTCTGAAACCCTTCAGGGCATTGTTTCCGGCGAAACTGACGGCATGCAAGCATTCATGGCTGGTCAGCTGCGCGCCGAAGGCGACATGATGCTGGCTACCAAGCTGGGTGAACTGTTCAACATGGGTTAATCCCCTGTCGAACGTTCCACAAAAAAACCTGCGCAAGTCGCAGGTTTTTTTGTGGCTGGACAAAAGCCCGAAAAGCGGGCCGGCTGTTACAGCCCTACGTCATCCAGTGATGATTCCGCCAGCTTCAGAAGATCGGTGTTGCGATCTTCACGGCGGCCGATGCTTTCAATGTAGTATTCCAGCGAAGTCAGCGCATCCGCCAGGGCTTCCAGAACCTGGGAAACCGGTGCTTCGCGGGCATCCAGCAGGCGCTCCTGGATAGAAGCGGCAACGCGCGCGATCACATCCGCGGCCTGCGGATCGTTGACCATCACCAGGCCACCCCAGATGCTTCGCAATGTTCCGGGCAGGTTTGCCAGGTGCAGCTTGTCGTAGTCAGATTCAATAAACGCGGTAATCGCCCGCTTGGCCAGGGTCAGTGCACTGCGGGCTTCGTCTGCTACCACCCAGACCGCTTCCTGCAGGTAAATCGACTCTTCTGCTTTGCGCTCACTGGTAGCCAGGGCGTCGGTTTCAGAGGTAATGCCACGGGACACAATCTGCATCACCGCGTCTTCAACACCCAGTACCGAATCGGCCAGACGATACAATTCGTCTTCCTCCGGCAAGCGATCCTCTTTTTGCCACTGGCGAAGCTTGCCAGCTTCTTCACGGGCAACACCCGCCAGACGGTTCAGGTCGAGCATCACCAGCGTATTGGCCAGGCGTTCGAGAGACTCGGCAATGGACACCAGTTCAGCCAGGTCTGGCTCGATGCCCCGTTCGATGATATCCAGTTTGTCCTTGAGCTGGTTCAGCTCTTCCTGCAGCGCCTCCGACAGGGATTTCAGGACATCGGAACCCGGCCCGTACAGGCGGCGGGAATGGGCTTCCAGCAGGGCATCCGGGAAGTCAGACGGTGCTACCTGCCAGGCTGACAAGACTTCGGCGACTTCCGGGTTGCCGGAACCACTGCGGTACAGCAGGTAGACCAGGTCACGAATCAGGGAGTCAGGAGCGTCTTTTGCGGTAGCTACCTTGCCCACATACACCACTTCACGGGCGTATTTCTCAATACGCATCAGCAGCCGCTTGCGGGCCTTGTTGAACACCATCGCCCGGTCGAGCATGGTGTCCGCCACGGTGGCCAGCAAACACCACATCTGCCCCATGGGTGCGTCCTGGCACAACCTTGCAAAGCCCCGGGCCGAGCGGGCGATCAGCTTTTTACTGACCACTTCGTTCCTGTCACGGAGAACACCCAGCAGCGCCACCTGCAATGTCAGACGCATGCGCCGCGCAAGGATTTCGTATTCGTCTTCGCCACCTTCCAGCGGCTGCATCGCCTTGCCCTTGCAGAAATCCGGGCGTCCCCTGACCTCGAGGTCAAAAAAGCAGGATTCAGGATAAGGTTTTTCGCGGCGGGCTTCGCGAAGATCGTTTATCACCGGCAGCAACAGTTCGGGATGGTCTTCCCGCTGCTGGTGGTAATACTCCACATAGCGGCGAAGAATGAACAGCGCACCACTGAGAGTGGTCAGGAGAATGTTTTTGTCGTCGTTGGCGCCAACAGGCACATCGTTGGCCAGGCTGACGGCTTCCTGGCAAAGCAGGGTGCCACCGCGCAGCTCCACCAACAGGAAAATGCCGCGAAGCTGGTTCAGGTAATCGACACAGTTTTGCAGGTCTTCCCCGCTCTCGCGGTTTTCCTGGAAACGTTCAAGGCTGGCCTCGGCCTGCTTGATGGTCTGTTCGATTTCGCTTTTGACCAGATCAAACGACTGCGATTTCGTCGCCAGAGACGATTGAACCATAAACGTTTCCTGCTTCCTTACAAAGAATAATCAGTTACCAAAAAAACTGGCGAACTTCCCATTACTTATAACACAGAATTCAAGTACCTCAAGAAAGCCGGAATGTAACATTTGGTACACCCTGACCCAGTTCTCATTCTGCTCCCTGTAACTTGCTCCAAACCGTTCCGCCGGCCTGCTTTTCCATCATCGCCATGAACGCATCATGGGCTTCGGCTTCTTCATCACTGGCGCGCACAACGGCCAGCGGCTGGCGCTCTGAACTGATCCTGCGCAGGCCTCCGGCGCTGCCATCATCACCGGCACCGCTGTCCAGTGACAGCGCGGTCTGGCCGCCGGTCATCAGCAGATAGACATCGGCCAGGATCTCGGCATCCAGCAAAGCGCCGTGCAGGTCACGGTTGCTGTTATCTACGCCGTAACGCTTACAGAGTGCGTCCAGGTTGTTCTTCTGGCCCGGATGCTTGGCCCGGGCGATAGCCAGGGTATCGACAACACCGCAGTGGTCCGCCGTTTTGCGGACAGGCTTCAGGCGGGCAAACTCGGAATCCATGAAGCCGACGTCGAACGCCGCGTTGTGGATGACCAGCTCGGCGCCCTTGATGAATTCGAAAAACTCGTCGGCAATCTCCGCAAATTTCGGTTTGTCTGTCAGGAATTCATTGGTAATGCCGTGAACGGTTATGGCTTCGGCTTCTACTTCCCGTTCCGGATTGATGTAAACGTGGTAGTTCCTGCCCGTCAGCTCCCGCTCGACCACCTCAACACAACCAATCTCGATAATCCGGTGGCCATCGTTGGGATCAATACCCGTTGTTTCGGTATCCAGTACGATCTGTCTCATTGCTTACCTTCAGAAATACCCATCAGACTTTAGAAAATGCCGGTTCAGCTGCCGGACAACTCAGCCACGCCACGATTCGCCAGCTCATCCGCCAGCTCGTTATCCGGGTGGCCGGAATGCCCTTTGACCCAGTGCCAGTTTACCTTGTGCCGGGCGGCTTCAGCATCAAGCTCCTGCCAGAGGTCGGCGTTTTTCACCGGTTTCTTTGCCGAGTTTTTCCAGCCGTTACGCTTCCAGCCGGCCATCCATTCGGTGATGCCTTTACGGACGTATTGGGAATCGGTGTACAGTTCCACCTCACACTCCCGCTTCAACGCCCTCAAGCCCTGAATGGCGGCCATGAGTTCCATACGGTTATTGGTGGTTTGCGCCTCTCCGCCGTGCATGGTTTTGCAGGCGTCGCCATAACGCAACAATACACCCCACCCGCCGGGGCCCGGGTTACCTTTACAGGCACCATCGGTATACATCACTACCTTGCCGGCCATTTACACTCCTGAACTGTTCTGCTGTTTCTTTACCGTGCCGGTACTGGCGCAGGTTCCGTGGGAACCCACAGCCCCGGGTAACGACACGACCCGTGTTTTGCGCCAGGGCACCCGCCGCTGCAACCGGGCATAGACACGTTTGCGGGCAAGGATACAGTAATAGGCCCCGACTGGCAGGAAATGTCCATGACAATCCAGGTCTTTGCTTTGCCGGCTTATATAGTTGCCCTTTCTTTGCAGCGGAAGCGTACAGAAAAACGTGGCACTGCCCTCCAGCTGAAACCCCAGCAACCTGAGCCAGTCTTCCATCCTCGCCCTGAGCAGAAAACGACCGCCCCATGGGCCGAGCTGATGCCGGGAAACAAGCTTGCGCGCGCCCCAGAGACTCAGCGGGTTAAATCCGATCAAAGCCAGGTGCCCTTCTCCCCGCAAAACCCGGGCCGACTCCCGGAGCACCTGGTGTGGATCCGGTGAAAAGTCGGCAGTGTGGTGCAGGATGACCAGGTCCATCGAATCCCCGGGAAACGGCAACTCGTCCGCATCGCAAACCGCTACGCCGTCCGGCATGTGGGTATACCAGGCTGGCGTGGTGATAATTTTCTGGGAGAAGTCGGTACCGCTGGCCAGGGGCAATCGATGGCTCAGCCCCACCTGCAATTGTCGGGCGCCGGTTAATCCATCCAGGTGATGGTCAAGGACACGCCGCTGGCTGGCCAGCAGGGCGCGGCCAAGCGGGGTCTGTATCCAGCGCTCGAAACTTTCGTGGCGTGCGGAATAATCTACAGGCTGCAAACCTTTCACCAGGATTTCTCCAACATCAGCGCCCCTGTTCCGGGCCGGATTCACGGGCGCGCTTCTTGGGATGACAGCACGGTTGCATTATCATAACAGGCACATTCATCGAGCACATGGGGTCACCATGCTCAGTATTCACCCGATTCCGGCGTTTTCAGACAACTATATCTGGTGCCTGGCAGACCAGGACACCGGCAAGGCACTGATTGTAGACCCGGGGCAGGCGCAGCCGGTGAAGGACTACCTGGCCGCCAACAACCTGGTTGCAGACACCATCCTCGTTACCCACCACCACCCAGACCACGTCGGCGGCATCAAAGACCTGCAGCAAGCATGGCCAGACGTGCGCGTGGTCGGGCCGGCGAAATCCCCGTTCAAGGGCAGCAATCACCCGGTTCACCCCGGTGACGAAGTTGTCTGGCAGGGGCTGACCTTTGACGTGCTGGCCGTACCGGGCCACACCCTCGACCACCTGGCTTATTTCAGCCCCACACAGGTCGATGGCAAGCCGGTACTGTTTTGTGGCGACACCTTATTCGTTGGCGGTTGTGGTCGCTTGTTCGAAGGCACGGCGGAGCAAATGCACCAGTCCCTGAGTACCCTCCGGGATCTGCCCGGCGATACAGCCGTGTATTGCGCCCATGAATACACCCTGGCCAACCTGCGGTTTGCCCGCAGCTGGTTGCCCGACGACCAGGCCCTGGCGGATTTCGAGCAACAGTGCCAGGCACGCCGTGACCAGGGCCTGCCCACCGTGCCCTCAACCATGGCCGCCGAGAAATCGCTGAACCTGTTCCTGCGCTGGGACGACCCGGCAGTGGCAGAAGCCGCCCATCGGTACTGTGCCGAGCAGGGTTTGCCCTCCGGCTCGGATAGCGAAATTTTTGCAGCTGTCCGGCACGGAAAGGATCATTTCTGATCCTTTCCGGCGCTGCCGGTTAACAGTTCTTGTCACAGCTGTAACACGGCAATTCTTGACCGCCGTGAAAGGGCTTTCTTAGAATCCCAACCTGCTATCGACCGTAACCAGTCATTTCTGCCGGCCCTTTATACATGACGCTGCCGGCGCTACTCGGAACTCTTTTATGCCGGTCAAACGACTCTCATATGTGTTACTCGCTTCCTCGCTGCTTTCTGCCTGCAGCAGTACCCAGATCATGGAGAACTGGAACTCCCCATCAGCCTGGTTCGGATCGGACACTGACCAGCAAGGCAACCCGGTGGATTCCGAGAAGGTAGTAGTAGCCCGGGGAGACGAAGACCTGAAAGCCTCGGTGGCTGCCGGCAATGGCGATGAAGCCACGGATGCCCCGCTGGATGACGCCATATCCCCGGAACTGCGCGCCAAGGCGAAGGATGCCCGGCAAAAACTGGACGATCCGAAAACCCGGGCAGATGCCAGTGCCGACAGCCAGGACCTTTGGGACCGGATGCGTTCAGGTTTCGCCATGGACCACTCTGTCGACAACGCCAGGGTCAAGTCACAACTCGACTGGTACGCCCGCCACCCGAGCTACATCAAGCGGGTTGTCGAACGGGGCTCTCGTTACCTGCACCATATTGTGGAAGAAACCGAGGCACGGGGTCTGCCGACAGAAATGGCCCTGCTGCCGATTGTCGAAAGTGCGTTCGACCCGTTTGCCTATTCCCATGGCCGGGCAGCCGGCCTCTGGCAGTTCATTCCTTCTACCGGCAAATACTTCGGCCTGACCCAAAGCTGGTGGCACGACGACCGCCGTGATGTTCTGGAAGCAACCGACGCAGCCCTGACCTACCTGGACCGTCTGGCAAAGCGGTTTGACGGTGACTATACCCTCGCCCTGGCCGCCTATAATGCCGGTGGCGGCACCGTATCCAGCGCCATGCGGCGTAACCGGAATGCCGGAAAACCGACGGATTTCTGGTCTCTGTCACTGCCCAAAGAAACCAGCCACTATGTGCCCAAGCTGATTGCACTGGCCAAGATCTTCGACAACCCCGAAGCCTATGGCATCGAGTTGCCAGCACTGGACGACGAGCCCTACTTCGAAGTGGTGGATACCGGCTCACAGCTGGACCTGGCCCAGGCTGCCGAGCTGGCCGGGGTGGATATTGATGAAATCTACCTGCTGAACCCGTCTTACAATCGCTGGGCCACCAATCCGGAAGGCCCGCACCGTCTCCTGGTTCCGAAACAGAATGCCGGAGAGTTCCGCCAGGCCCTGGCGAATTTCCCGAAAGAACAGCGTGTATCCTGGCAGAACTACAAGGTCCGCAAGGGCGACAACCTGAACAGCATCGCCCGGAAGTTCGGCACGACTACGTCCGTGGTGCGCCAGGTGAACAAACTGGATTCCGACCTGATCCGCATTGGCCAGAGCCTGCTGATTCCATCCTCAACCCGCGGCGCTGATGCCTATGCCCTGAGCCAGTCCCAGCGCCTGCAGCGCACCCAGTCACGCAAGCGGGATGGCAACAAGGTTTCCTATACCGTGCGTTCCGGCGACACCTTCTGGGACATCGCCCGCGAACACCGGGTATCGGTGCGTGAAGTGGCCGCCTGGAACGGTATGGCTCCCGGCGACCCGCTGATTCCCGGCAAGAAGCTGGTTATCTGGTCCAAGAATGCACAACCCACCGTTGCCTCCAACAACTCTGCCCGCAGCAAGGCAATGGTTCGCAAGGTGGGCTACCGGGTCCGCAGTGGCGACTCACTGTCTGCCATTGCCAGCCGTTTCTCGGTGAATGTGCGGGACATCGCATCATGGAACGATCTTAATACCAAGCGTTATCTGCAACCCGGACAAAGTCTGGTACTCTACGTTGACATAAGAAACAGCCCTTAACGTGCGAGAACCATGATAAAAACACGGAAAGCCGCCTTTTCACTGACCAGTATTTTCACCTCCCTGGCCCTGATGACCACCGCAGCAACCACCGTTGCGGAAACCCCGGCGGCTTCGAATCCCGCTCCCGTGCACGGCATTGCCATGCACGGCGAGCTGAAGTATCCGGAAAATTTCAGCCACTTTGACTACGTAAATCCGGACGCCCCGAAGGGCGGCACCCTGCGTATGTCTGTGGTGGCCAACGGCTTCGACAGTTTCAACCCGTTTGTTATCCGGGGTGTTGCGGCTGCTGGCGTCAGCACCTATGTTTACGACACCCTCCTGGAATCCTCTGCCGACGAACCGTTTTCCGAATACGGACTGATCGCCGGGAGCGTTGAAGTACCGGAAGACCGCAGCTACGTGATCTTCAACCTGCGGGAGCAGGCCCGCTTCCAGGACGGGGAGCCCATTACCGCCGAAGACGTTGAATTCTCGTACCGGATACTCACCACCGAAGGCCACCCTTTTTACCGCAACTACTATGCGGACGTGAGCAAGGTCACCGTCGAAAACAGCCATCGTATCCGCTTTGATTTCGGTGCCACCGAAAACCGTGAACTGCCGCTGATCCTCGGGCAGATGCGTGTGATGCCGGCCCACTACTGGGCCGACCGCAAGTTCGAAGGCAACGGCCTGGATGTTCCGGTTGGCAGCGGCCCTTACCGCATCGACAGCTACGAGGCCGGACGCTCGGTAACCTATGAGCGGGTCGATGACTATTGGGCGGAAGACCTGAGCATCCGCAAGGGCCGCTTCAATTTTGATCGCATCAAGTACGAGTACTACAACGACGACACCGTCGCCCTGGAATCCTTCAAGGCCGGCAACTTCGATCTGCGAGTGGAGACCTCCGCCAAGAACTGGGCCACTGCCTACACCGGGCGCGGCTTCGACAACGGCGAAATCACCAAGGAAGCAGTTGAGCACCACCGCCCCAGCGGCATGCAGGGCTTTGTCTTCAACACTCGCAAAGCAGTGTTCAAAGACCCGAAGGTACGCAGGGCCCTGGCCTATGCCTTTGACTTTGAATGGGCCAACCGCAACCTGTTCTTCGATCAGTACACCCGCACCGACAGCTATTTCGAGAACAGCGACCTGGCCTCCTCCGGCTTGCCCTCCGGCCGCGAGCTGGAGATTCTCGAGACGTTCCGGGATCAGCTGAACCCGGCTGTTTTCACCGAGACCTACACGCCTCCGACGACCGGTGACGGCACCTCCATGCGGGATAACCTGCGCACGGCCATGCAACTGCTGCAGCAAGCCGGCTACAGCGTCCGCGACGGCAAGATGGTGCACGCGGAAACCGGCAAGCCACTGGCCTTTGAGGTGCTGCTGTTTCAGAAAAGTTTCGAGCGCGTTGTCCTGCCCTTCCGGCAGAACCTTGAGCGCCTCGGGATTGACGTATCCGTGCGGCTGGTGGACAGCAACCAGTATGTTCAGCGGGTACGGGATTTTGATTTCGACATGATCACCCAGGTATTGCCCCAGTCCGATTCTCCGGGCAATGAGCAACGCGAATACTGGCACTCATCCAACGTGGATGTGTCCGGTTCCCGCAACTACATGGGTGTGAGTGACCCGGTGGTGGACCGCCTGGTGGAGATGGTCATCCAGGCACCGGACCGGGACGAACTGGTATACCGCGTCCGCGCCCTGGACAGGGTATTGTTGCACGGCCACTACGTGATCCCCCACTGGCACCTGACCAGGGACAGGGTTGCGTACTGGAACAAACTGCAGCGCCCGGAGGTCACACCGAAAAACGGTATCGACCTGAACAACTGGTGGGTCAAACCCTGATCCGCCGGTTTATTCCACAGCAGTAACGGAAGGACTCCTCCCCTCAATGGGCATTTACATACTCCGCAGGCTGGCCCTGATTATCCCGACCCTGGTCGGGATAATGCTGCTGAATTTTATCATCGTGCAGGCGGCGCCCGGCGGGCCTGTAGAACAGCTGATCGCTGAAATGGAAGGGCATGGCGGCAGCGCCCTGGCCCGGGCCGGTGGCGGGGACACCGGCGGTGAGGTGGCGTCGGGCTCTTCTGACAGCCGGGGTTCCCGGGGCCTGCCTCCGGAACTGCTGCAAGAAATCGAGGCAATGTACGGCTTCGACAAGCCCGCCCATGAACGTTTTCTGATGATGTTAAAGGACTACGCCACCTTCGATTTCGGCGAGTCTTTCTTCCGGGACCGTACGGTCATCCAACTGATCATCGACAAAATGCCCGTTTCGATATCCCTGGGGCTCTGGTCTACCCTCATCATTTATCTGATCTCTATTCCCCTGGGTATTCGCAAAGCGGTCTCGGACGGTTCGCGCTTCGACGTCTGGACCAGTTCCGCCATCGTGGTGGGCTACGCCATCCCCGGCTTTCTGTTCGCCATCCTGCTGATCGTACTGTTTGCCGGTGGCAGTTACTTCGACTGGTTCCCGCTGCGGGGGGCTGACCTCTGCCGATTTCGAGCAGATGACCTGGTACCAGAAGATCGGTGACTACTTCTGGCACCTGGCCCTGCCGGTAACCGCCAACGTCATTGGCGGCTTTGCCACCCTGACCCTGCTCACCAAGAACTCCTTCCTGGATGAAATCGGCAAGCAGTACGTGGTCACGGCCAGGGCCAAGGGCCTTGAGGAAAAACAGGTGCTTTACGGCCATGTATTCCGTAACGCCATGCTGATTGTGATTGCCAGCCTGCCCGGGGTGCTGGTGTCGCTGTTCTTTACCGGCTCCCTGCTGATTGAAGTTATCTTCTCCCTGGACGGTCTGGGCTTACTGGGTTTCGAGGCCGCCCTCAATCGCGATTACCCGGTCATCTTCGGCACCCTGTACATCTTCACCCTGATGGGCCTGGTCCTGAAGCTGATCAGCGACATCACCTACGTGCTGGTGGACCCCCGTATCGACTTTGAAACCCGGGAGGGTGCGTAATGCCAACACTCTCTCCCATACAGAAGCGACGGCTTCGTAACTTCAAGGCCAACCGGCGCGGCTACTGGAGCCTGTGGTTGTTCCTGCTGCTATTCGGCCTGTCCCTGGCCGCCGAGCTGATCGCCAACGACAAGCCGTTGATGGTGTCCTATCAGGGCGACTGGTATTTCCCGGTAGTACAGAACGTACCGGAGGAAACCTTTGGCGGCTTCCTGCCCACCGAAACGGACTACCGGGATGATTTTATCGCCGGGGAAATCAACGCCAACGGCTGGATGATCTGGCCGCCAATCCGCTTCAGCTACAACACCATCAACTACGACCTGGATGTACCGTCACCAGCGCCCCCCAGTGCCGAGAACTGGCTGGGTACCGATGACCAGGGCCGGGATGTCGCCGCCCGCGTTATCTACGGGTTCCGAATTTCCGTGGTGTTCGGCCTGACCCTCACCATTGCCAGCTGTATTGTGGGCGTAATCGTGGGCGCCATTCAGGGCTATTACGGCGGTAAGGTTGACCTGTTCGGGCAACGGTTCATCGAAATCTGGTCCGGCCTGCCCATGCTCTACCTGCTGATTATCCTGTCGGCTATCGTTCAGCCCAATTTCTGGTGGCTGCTGGGCATCATGCTGCTGTTCAGCTGGATGGGGCTGGTGGATGTGGTGCGCGCCGAGTTCCTGCGGGCCCGAAACTTCGAGTACGTGAAGGCTGCCCGAGCCCTGGGCCTGGAGAACCGTCACATCATGTTCCGGCACATACTGCCCAATGCCATGGTCGCCACCCTCACCTTCCTGCCCTTTATCCTGACCGGTGCCATTACCGGCCTGACCTCACTGGATTTCCTGGGTTTCGGCCTGCCGTCCGGGTCGCCATCCCTGGGGGAACTGATCGCCCAGGGCAAGTCCAACCTGCACGCACCCTGGCTGGGCATTTCAGCGTTCGTGTCTTTGTCCGTAATGCTGACCCTGCTGGTGTTTACCGGTGAAGCCGTGCGTGATGCCTTTGACCCGAGAAAGAACTGATATGAGCGAACTACTGAACATCTCGGGGCTTTCCATCCGTTTCGACAAGGGCCCGCTGGTGGTGGATGACCTGTCCCTATCCATTAACAAAGGCCAGACCCTGGCGCTGGTGGGTGAAAGCGGTTCCGGTAAGTCGGTTTCCGCCCTGTCGGTACTGCGCCTTCTGGACGAGCGCCACGCCGACTATCCGTCTGGCAGCATCACCTATCAGGGCGAAGACCTTCTGAAGGCCCCGGAAAAACGGTTGCGGCAAATCCGGGGGCGGAAGATCAGCATGATCTTCCAGGAGCCCATGACGTCCCTGAACCCGCTGCACACGGTAGAGAAGCAGATCACCGAAACGTTGGAACTGCACATGGGCCTGCGGGGCGAGCAAGCCAGGGCGCGATGCATGGAACTACTGGCGCTGGTGGGCATTCCGGAACCGGAACGTCGCCTCAAGAGTTATCCGCACCAGCTTTCTGGTGGGCAGAAGCAACGGGTCATGATCGCCATGGCCCTGGCCAACGAGCCGGAGTTACTGATCGCAGACGAACCCACCACCGCCCTGGATGTCACCGTGCAGAAGCAGGTGCTGGAACTGCTGAAATCCCTGCAGCAGAAGCTCGGTATGGCCATGCTGCTGATTACCCATGACCTGAGCCTGGTGCGCCGGTATGCCGATAACGTGGTGGTTATGGAACGCGGCAAACGGGTTGAGGAAGCACCGGTCGCCATCCTGTTTGAATCGCCATCCCACCCCTACACCCGCAAGCTGATTGATGCGGAGCCACCGGAACACCCGGTTGCGGCAGAAACCGGCGGCCCTGAGCTGATCAAAGTCGATAAGCTGAACGTGCACTTCCCCATCAAAAAGGACCTGTTTGGCCGGGTAAAAGAGAGCTACCACGCCGTTCGGGACGTGGCTTTCACAGTGCGCCCCGGGGAAACCCTGGGCATTGTCGGCGAAAGCGGCAGTGGCAAGACCACCATCGGCCACGCCTTGTTAAAGCTTACCGGCGCAACCGGCAACATCCAGCTGGGTGGCACCGACATCGGCAACCTCACCCAGAAAGCCTTCCGGCCCTGGCGCAAGCGTATCCAGATTGTGTTCCAGGACCCGTTCGGCAGCCTGAGCCCGCGCATGTCCATTGCCGAAATTGTCGGCGAAGGCCTGACGATTCACGACCCGGACAACCAGGACCAGCACGAAGCCCGTGTCATCCGCGCCTTGCAGGATGTCGGTCTGGACCCGGAAGCCAGGCACCGATACCCCCATGAGTTCTCCGGAGGGCAACGCCAGCGCATTGCGATCGCCCGTGCCCTGGTTCTGCAACCTGAGCTGATTATCCTGGACGAGCCGACATCCGCGCTGGACCGAACCGTGCAGAAACAGGTGATCGAACTGTTGCGGGATATACAGCAGCGATATCGGTTAAGCTATATCTTTATCAGCCATGACCTGGCCGTCGTCCGGGCATTGAGCCACAAGCTGCTGGTGCTCCATCATGGCAGCATCGTGGAGTACGGCGATGCGGAGAAGATCTTCCGGCAACCGGAACAGCCGTATACCCGGGAATTGCTGAACGCAGCCTTCTTCTACCAGACTACGACCAATTGACCGTTACCCGCGTGTACCCCGGTCGGGGATAATACGCGCAAATCACAGGAACACAGGGAGCAGATACCCATGGGAATTCTCAGTGGCAAGAAAGCACTGATTGTTGGCGTAGCCAGCAAGCATTCCATCGCTTACGGCATTGCCGAGGCGTTCGCCCGTGAAGGCGCCGAACTGGCCTTCACCTACCAGAACGAAAAGCTGCAGTCCCGCGTTGAGAAATTCGCGGAACAGTGGGGCAGCACCATCACCCTGCCCTGCGATGTCGCCAGCGACGAGGAAATCGAGAATGTGTTCACCGAGCTTAACAAGCACTGGGACAACATCGACATCATCATCCACGCCGTTGGCTTTGCCCCGGCCCACGAGCTGAACGGCAACTATGTGGATGTCACCACCCGCGAAGGCTTCAAGATTGCCCACGACATCAGCTCCTACAGCTTCGTGGCGCTGGCCAAGGGCGCCCGCAAGATGATGCACGAAGGCAGCAGCCTGCTGACCCTGAGCTACCTGGGTGCCGAACGTGTCCTGCAGAACTACAACGTGATGGGCCTGGCCAAGGCCTCACTGGAAGCCAACGTCCGTTACATGGCCGCCAGTCTGGGCGAAGAAGGCATCCGGGTGAACGCGATTTCTGCCGGCCCGATCAAGACCCTGGCCGCGTCCGGCATCGCCAGCTTCCGCCGTATGCTGAGCGAGAACGCCAAGCGCGCTCCGTTGCGTCGTAACGTGACCACCATTGAAGTGGGTAACGCCGCTGCGTTTATGTCGTCTGACCTGGCCTCCGGTATCACTGGCGAGGTTCTGTACGTAGACGCCGGCGCCAATATCTCCGGCATGGGTTCGCTGGACGACTGAGCACCGCCGTTGAAAAGCACTGCCAAATAACGCAGACTAACCAGCTCACCGGCGGGCGGACAACCGCCTGCCGGCACCATTTGCGTTAATCTTCAGTCACCGGGGAAGCACTACAAGATGTCGGGCAAGAAACTGGAAAACCTGAACGTGGCCAGCCAGGAACCACTGATCACTCCTGAAGCCCTGAAAAGCGAACTGCCGCTTTCAGATACCGCTGCAGAAACCGTGGCCAACGGCCGTCAGGCAATCTACGACATCATGGACGGCAAAGACCACCGTCTGTTCATTGTAGTTGGCCCCTGCTCTATCCACGACGTGGACGCTGCCCGGGACTATGCCAACCGACTGAAGAAACTGGCCGACGAAGTCAGCGATACCCTGCTGCTGGTGATGCGGGTTTACTTTGAAAAGCCGCGGACTACCGTTGGCTGGAAAGGCCTGATCAACGATCCGCACCTGAACGATACCTTCGACATCGAACAGGGCCTGCACATCGGCCGTCGCCTGCTGCTGGATATCAATGAACTGGGCCTGCCAACGGCAACCGAGGCGCTGGATCCGATTTCTCCGCAGTACCTGCAGGACACCATCGCCTGGTCTGCCATCGGAGCCCGTACCACGGAATCCCAGACCCACCGGGAAATGAGCAGTGGCCTGTCTATGGCTATCGGCTTCAAGAACGGCACCGACGGCAGCCTGGATGTTGCTGTTAACGCCATGAAGTCGGTCTCCCATCCTCACAGCTTCCTGGGTATCGACCAGCAGGGTAAAGGCGCCATCATCCGCACCAAGGGCAACAACTACGGTCACGTAGTACTGCGCGGTGGCGGTGGTAAGCCCAACTACGATTCTGTGAACGTTGCCCTGTGTGAGCAGGCACTGGAGAAAGCCGATCTGCGCAAGTCCATCATGGTGGACTGCAGCCACGCCAACTCCAGCAAAGACCCGGCCATCCAGCCGCTGGTAATGCAGGACGTTACCCACCAGATCCTGGAAGGCAACAAGTCTATCCAGAGCCTGATGGTGGAAAGCAACATCAACTGGGGCAACCAGTCTATTCCGGAAAACCTGGCAGACCTGAAGTACGGCGTGTCGGTGACCGACGCCTGTATCGACTGGGAAACCACCGAGAAAGCAATCCGCACCATGCGTGAAAAGCTCAAGGACGTACTGCCCAAGCGAATCGACTGATTCGATTCGCGAGGCATAAAAAAACCGGGCTCATTCAGCCCGGTTTTTTTGTGCCTGATGTTTGGCCAAACTCAATATGGCTCGGGTTGTACGCCCAGCCAGTCCAGGCGGTTGCGCAGGGTGACCACCTCGCCAATAATCACCAGCGTGGGCGCGGCCACTTCCCGGTTTTCGATGATACCCACGATGGTCTCCAGCGTACCGGTAATGACTTCCTGCTCCGGCGTGGTGCCCTTTGACACCAGTGCAACCGGCATATCCGGCGCCATGCCGTGGGCGATCAACTCCCGACTGATAATCGGCAGGCCCACCAGCCCCATGTAGAACACCAGGGTCTGGCTGGTCTGCACAAAATCAGCCCAGGGCAGATCACAACTGTCGTTCTTCAGGTGGCCGGTAATAAACCGGACCGACTGGGCATAGTCCCGATGGGTCAACGGAATTCCCGCGTAGGCCGAACAACCAGAGGCGGCGGTGATACCCGGCACGACCTGAAACCGCACCCCGGCCTGGGCCAGGGTTTCGATTTCCTCGCCACCACGGCCGAAGATAAACGGATCGCCGCCCTTCAGGCGTACTACCTTATGCCCTTCACGGGCCAGGTCCACCAGGCGCTGGTTAATCTGATCCTGCGGCAGGGTATGGTTAGCACGCTGCTTGCCGACATGGATCTTCTCGGCAGTTTCCGGAATCAGCGCCATGATTTCCGGTGACACCAGGCGGTCGTACAATACCACTTCCGCGTTGGTAATCAGCCGCCAGGCTTTCAGGGTCAGCAACTCGGGGTCGCCGGGCCCGGCGCCCACCAGGGCAACCTCTCCGGCAGAGTTGTTCGGGTTTTCGGTAATCGGATTCGCCCGATACCTTGGTGCGGCAGAGGCCACACCAATCGCTCCTGGCGGTGGAGTACCTTCTTTATTCTGGCTCATTGGATTCTGTCCAGGCCTCTCATATACGGCTTCAGCACTTCCGGAACGAGGATGCTGCCGTCCGCCTGCTGGTAGTTTTCCATCACCGCAATCATGGCACGGCCCACCGCCAGGCCGGAGCCATTAAGGGTGTGCACCGGCTCCGGCTTGCCGGTTTCCGGGTTGCGCCAGCGGGCCTGCATACGGCGGGCCTGGAAATCGCGGGTATTGGAGCAGGAAGAAATTTCACGGTACTTGCCCTGCCCCGGCAACCACACTTCCAGGTCGAAGGTCTTGGCCGCAGAGAAGCCCATATCGCCGCCACACAGGGTCATTACCCGGTACGGCAGTTCCAGCAGTTGCAGCACTTTCTCGGCGTGGCCGGTGAGCTGCTCCAGCGCCTTGGCGGAGTCTTCCGGGCGCACCACCTGAACCAGCTCTACCTTGTCGAACTGGTGCTGACGAATCATGCCCCGCACGTCGCGGCCGTAGGAGCCGGCTTCGCTGCGGAAACAGGGTGTGTGGCAAACCAGGCGCAGCGGCAGCTCCGCATCCTCCAGAATGGTGTCAGACACCAGGTTGGTGGCCGGCACTTCCGCCGTGGGAATCAGGTACAGCGGGTTGTCACCGGCGGTACGGAACAGGTCTTCCTCGAACTTCGGCAACTGACCGGTACCAAACAGGGTATTGGCATTCACCAGGTACGGCACATAGGCCTCGGTGTAACCATGCTCTTCGGTGTGCAGGTCGAGCATGAACTGGGCCAGGGCCCGGTGCAGACGGGCCAGCTGGCCCCGCATAACGGCAAACCGGGAATGGGCCAGCTGGCTGGCTTTCTCGAAATCCAGGCCTTTCAGGTCTTCACCCAGTGCCACGTGATCTTTCGGCTCAAAGTCGAATTCCCGGGGCGTGCCCCACAGGCGGGTTTCGACGTTGTCGTCTTCATTCTTGCCCGCCGGAACGTCTTCGTCCGGCAGGTTGGGAATTCCGGCGAAGAAGGCATTCAGGGATTCCTGGACGGAACGCAATTCGTCTTCCGCTTCAGCTTTCTGGCGCTTCAGGTTGTCCACTTCCTCCAGCAAAGGCTTGATATCCTGGCCAGATGCCTTGGCCTTGCCGATGGACTTGGAACGCTTGTTCTGCTCGCTCTGCAGTGTTTCCGTACGAACCTGGATGGCTCGGCGGCTTTCCTCTAACCGTTCGAAGGTAGCCACATCAAACTCGAAGTTCTTAATGGCCAGCCGGCGGGCGATTTCTTCAGTCTGGGTACGGACACGTTTCGGATCGAGCATGATCTTCCTGAATTTTCCGGTTAACGAATGAATTAGAATATAGCGGCATTATACCTGCCGGAGTGCTGCTGGCCACCTTCTGCCCTGCGCCCGCCACAAATTCAGTAAACCGGGGGTATCAATAGCGCTTTTTCGGGCTCTGGGCATCCAGGGCGTCGAGTCGTTGGCGTTTCTCGGCCAGCTTGATTTCCAGCCCGCGCATCACCGGTTCGTAGTAACGGCGCTGGTGGATGGCTTCCGGCAGGTAGGATTCGCCGGCGGCGAAGGCATCCGGCTCGTCATGGGCGTAACGGTATTCCTCGCCATGGCCCATGCTTTTGAGGAGCTTGGTCGGGGCATTTCGCAGGTGCACCGGCACTTCATAATCCGGGTCTTTGCGAATGTCGGCCATGCACTGGTTGTAGGCCTTGTAGACCGCATTGCTCTTGGGCGCCATGGCCAGGTAGGTAACCGCCTGGGCCAGGGCCAGTTCCCCTTCCGGAGAGCCGAGCCTTTCCTGGGCGTCCCAGGCCTGCATGGTGATCTGCAGCGCCCGGGGGTCCGCGTTGCCGATATCTTCGCTGGCGATGCGCACCAGCCGGCGCGCCACGTAGAGCGGATCACAACCGCCGTCGAGCATCCGGCACAGCCAGTACAGGGAGCCGTCCGGGTTGGAGCCGCGTACGGATTTGTGCAGGGCCGAAATCTGGTCGTAGAACACGTCGCCGCCCTTATCGAAGCGGCGCAAACTGGTTTGCAGCACCTGCTCCAGGGTGGCGGCGGTAATACGGCTGGCCTCTGGCCCTTCCGGGTCTGCCAGGTCGGCCGCGACTTCCAGGATATTCAGGGCCCGCCGGGCATCGCCACCGGCGGATTCGGCCAGGGTGTCCAGTACGTCTTCGTCAATCAGCAGCCTGCCGCCAAAACCGGCGTCACTGGTGAGCGCCCGGTGCAGGAGTTGCAGGATGTCATCCCGCTCAAGGTTTTTGAGCACATAAACCCGGGTGCGGGATAACAGGGCGCTGTTCAGCTCGAAGGAAGGGTTTTCCGTAGTGGCGCCCACAAAGATGAAGGTGCCATTCTCGATATGGGGAAGAAACGCGTCCTGCTGGCTTTTATTGAAGCGGTGTACTTCATCCACAAACAGCAGGGTTTCGCGCCCCTGGGACTGTTTTCGATTGCGGGCCCGCTCCACCACTTCGCGGATTTCTTTCACCCCGCTAAGCACCGCAGACAGGGTTTCATAGGAAAGCTCGCCAACATTGGCCAGCAACCGGGCAAAGGTGGTTTTGCCCACCCCGGGCGGCCCCCAAAGGATCATGGAGTGCAACTGGCCCTGTTCTACGGCCCGGCGCAGGGGTTTGCCGGGGCCAACGAGGTGCTTCTGGCCTACGTAGTCATCAAGGGTTGCCGGCCGCATGCGGGCGGCCAGCGGCTGGAAACCGGCTTCAGTCTGAAACAGGCTGTCCTGCATCAGACGCCGTCCCGGATAACATCAACCTCCTCCGGGTATTCCAGCCGGAAGGCGCTGCGTTCAATATCTTCGTTCAGGCGGATCTCGTCAAAGCTGAGAATGCTCATCTGGGACAGGGAATCCTCCATGCGCATTTCCTGCAGCTCACCATCGTAGAAGCTCAGGCGCAACGAGGTAAACAGCGAATCGGCGCTGCGAGGCTCCAGGGTAAATTCCCGGGTATCTTCCCCGATACTGCGGCCAGACACCCTGTAGCTCTCATTCAGGTTACCCACTTCGCCACTGAGCAACAGCGCCGGGGTGGTCTGGATACGATCGTCCAGGGTATGGATGGTTACCTGCTCCAGGTCCGGATCGTAAACCTCCACTTTTTCACCATCACTGACAATGAATTGGGACAGCGGCGCACCGGTTTCCCAGTAGAACAGGCCCGGGCGCTTGGCCTTCAGGTTGCCCCGGGTTTCCTGCACGCGGCCACCGCTGGAGTCCACCACAATCTGGATAAACCGGGCCTGGTAGGTTTCGTAGCTGCGCAGCATGGCGGACAGCTGCTCTGCCGCTTTCAGGGATTCCTGCTCGCTGTCAGCCAGGGCCGGTGCTGCCGAGCCAAGGGCCGTCACCAACGCGAACCCGGCCAGCAGTGATCTGATCATAGTAGCCTTCAAAGCACCTAGCATAGTTGATCTCCTAGTCTCGTGGCGGCGGGGGCGCCAGCACTTCACGTGCGCCATTGTGTCCCGCCGGACTGACCACACCGGAAGCTTCCATGGCATCCACCAGATTGGCGGCCCGGTTGTAGCCGATTTTGAATTTACGCTGCACCGACGAGATCGACACCCGCCGGTTTTCTGTGACAAAGGCCACCGCCTCGTCAAACAGGGCATCCCCTTCGTCTCCACCGCCCCCTTCCGAGAGGGTTGGAACGCCCGGCAGATTCTCGCCCTCGGCGCCATTAAGGACGTCGTCCACGTACTCCGGTTCGCCCCGGGCTTTCCAGGCGCTGACGACCCGATGCACTTCGTCATCGTCCACAAAGGCGCCGTGAACCCGAACCGGCAGGCCGGAGCCCGGCGGCAGGTACAGCATGTCACCGTGGCCCAGCAGCTGCTCTGCCCCGCCCTGGTCCAGTACTGTGCGTGAGTCGATCTTGGACGACACCTGGAACGAAATCCGGGTCGGGATGTTAGCCTTGATCAGGCCGGTAATCACGTCCACCGACGGCCGCTGGGTGGCCAGGATCAGGTGGATACCCGCCGCCCGGGCTTTCTGGGCGATTCGGGCAATCAGCTCTTCCACCTTCTTGCCGACAATCATCATCATGTCTGCGAATTCGTCGATCACCACCACGATAAACGGCAGGGTGTCGAGTTCCGGGCGTTCCTGCTCGTCATTGGCCAGGTATTCGTCCGGTTTCCAGAGCGGGTCCAGCAAGGGTTCGCCTTCGGCGCGGGCGTCCTTCACCTTCTTGTTGTAACCGGCAATGTTACGCACGCCCAGATTCGCCATCAGGCGGTAGCGGCGCTCCATCTCGGCCACACACCAGCGCAATGCATTGGCGGCTTCTTTCATGTCGGTTACGACCGGCGCCAGCAGGTGGGGAATGCCGTCGTAGATGCTCAGCTCCAGCATCTTCGGGTCCACCATGATGAAGCGGACTTCTTCCGGAGTCGCCTTAAGCAGCATACTCAGCAGCATGGCATTGACACCCACAGACTTACCGGAACCGGTGGTACCGGCCACCAGCAGGTGGGGCATCTTGGCCAGGTTGGCCACCATGGGGTTGCCACCGATATCATTACCCAGTGCCAGGGTCAGCGCAGACGACGATTCGGTAAATACCCGGGCTCCCAGCACCTCGCTCAGGCGCACGATTTCCCGCTCTTCGTTCGGTATCTCGATACCCACTACGGATTTTCCGGGAATCACTTCCACAACCCGAACGCTGAGCACCGCCAGGGAGCGGGCGAGGTCTTTGGCCAGGTTGGAAATCTTGCTGACTTTCACCCCGGCCGCAGGCTTGATCTCGAACCGGGTAATGACCGGCCCGGGGTTTACTTCTACAACCTCGACGGACACCCCGAAATCGGCCAGCTTTTCTTCCAGCAGGCGGGACATGTGTTCCAGGGATTCCTCGGAGTAGCCTTTTTCTTTGTGCTCTTCGGCCGGGTCCAGCAGGGAAATGGGCGGAATCGGGCTCTCGATGTCCTCGAGGAGCGACGCCTGCTTGTTGGAAGCTTTCTTATCCGACGGTTTCTGCTCGTCTTTCTTGAACGGAGAAATCTTCAGGGACCGGCTGGCTTGAGGAGCCGGTTTGTCGGAGCTGAGAGCCGGCTCGGGCCGGGGCTCGTCGACTTCACGGGAGCTGAAGCTTTCCAGCTGCACCGGTTCCGGGTCTACATTGGCAAGGCCCTCCAGCCCGGGTTCTTTACGGACTTTCGGTGCAGGCGCCTTCTGCTCTTTGTTGGCGACCTTGGCGCGGCGGCGGAACAGACGGTTCCACCAACGCTCGGATTTTGGTTGGGTGCTGTCCGGACCTTCATCAGCCACCTTGTCCCGAATAACCGGCGGCTCGGGTTCCGGCTTTGCGGGCCGTTCGGGTTTCTCGGCTTTGTCACCCGTGCGGGTGAACAGAGCCTTCACGGCCAGCCCGGCTTTCAGGGTTAAGGCCCCCACCTGGTCCATGAGCCGGAACCAGGACAAACCAATGGTGACCGTCAGGGCAAACAGGAAGATCGCAATTAACAGCAGTGTAGTGGCCGGCAAGTTAAAGAAGCGCACCATGGCTTCCGACACCGCCATACCCATGACACCACCGGAGGATTCCCCCAGCCCGAACACCGAATACAGTGACAGCAGGCTGGTGGCAGAGAGCAGGATCAGCAGGAAGCCACCGAAGCGCACCATGAACAACGGCCAGTGCAAATCCAGTGACTGGTTACGCAGGCGAATAAGCATGACTGCATAACCGGCAATCATGGCAGGAAACAGCCAGGAAACGTGGCCGAAGAAATCCATCAGCAGGCTGGCTAGCCAGGCGCCGGTACGCCCTGCGTAGTTCTGTACGCTGGTGTCGTGGCCGATACTGGCCCAGCCGGGATCAGACGGGCTGAAGGTAAACAGGGCCATGGCCAGATAGATGCAAAGCACTATCAGGCCGATGACAGCCCCTTCACGGGCGCCCTGTGCCATCAGGCGGCGAAAGCGTTTCTGTTTTTCCGTCAGCTCGGCTGATACTGCTTTTTTCGCTTTAGCGGATTCCGCCATGAATGCCCAAACCGTCAGTGAGTTTAATCTTTCAGTGCCTGAAAACCTCGATCCAGATCGGTTTTCAGGTCATCTATGGCTTCTATGCCAACAGACAACCGAATCAGGTTTTCGGTGATGCCTGCCTTGGCCTTGTCTTCCGGCGCCAGCCGCCCGTGGGTGGTGGTTGCCGGATGGGTGATGGTGGTTTTCACATCGCCCAGGTTTGCGGTGATGGAAATCATCCGGGTGGCATCGATAAACCGCCACGCCTGCTCCCGCCCGCCTTTCACCTGGAACGACACCACACCGCCAAAACCGTCTTGCTGACGTTTGGCCAGCTCGTGCTGGGGATGGCTTTCCAGGCCGGCATAGAACACCTTTTCAACCTCCGGATGCTGTTCCAGCCAACGAGCCAACTCTAACGCATTGGCACAGTGAGCTCGCATACGAATCGGTAAGGTTTCCAGGCCCTTCTGGAACACCCAGGCGTTGAACGGGCTCATGGTGGGGCCGGCAGAGCGGATGAAACCGTAAATTTCGTCCAGGTACTTTGCCGGGCCAACAACCACGCCGCCGACACAACGGCCCTGACCGTCCAGGTACTTGGTGGCCGAATGCACTACCAGGTCTGCGCCATGTTCCAGCGGCCGCTGCAGCACCGGGGTGCAGAAGCAGTTATCCACCACAAACAGGGCATCGTTGGCATGGGCCAGTGCCGACAGTGCAGCAAGGTCGGCCACATCACACAAGGGGTTGGAGGGGGTCTCGATGAACAGCATGCGGGTTTCCGGCCGCACCGCGGCCTGCCACTGTTCCATATCCGTCAGCGACACAAAGGTGGTTTCCACCCCGAATTTTGCCATGTACTTCTGGAACAGCACGTTGGTGGTGCCGAACACGCCCCGGGAGCAAATCACATGGTCCCCGGCTTTCAGCAGCGCCATACAGGTGCTGAGAACCGCCGCCATGCCGGAGGCGGTGGCGACGGCTTTCTCGCCGCCTTCCATCGCCGCAATCCGGCCTTCGAAGGCCTGCACCGTGGGGTTGGTAAAGCGGGAATAGATGTTACCCGGCTCCTCGCCTCCAAAGCGCGCCGCCGCCTGGGCGGCACTGCCGTAGACAAAGCTGGATGTCGGGAAAATCGCATCACTGTGTTCCAGCTGCCCGGTACGGATCTGCCCTGCCCTGACCGCCAGGGTGTCCACAGACATGCCGTCCAGGTCCGATTCCGGAATCCAGAGCTGTTCTTCGCGGCCGTAAGTCATCGGGTTCTCCTGGTGCTGGGGTCAGTCTTCATCATTGTGCAGGTCGATAATACCGTTATCTTCATCCATCACCTGGCCACCGGAACGCTTGGTGTCGTTGCGCTGGTCTTCCAGGCGCGCCAGGTAGGCGGCATCGACATCACCGGTCACGTATTCGCCGGTAAATACCGAACATTCCCAGCCATCGATATCATCATTGACGTCGTCCACACAGGCCACCAGGTCTTCAAGGTCCTGGTATACCAACCAGTCTGCGCCAATCAGGTCGCGAACTTCCTCAACCGTGCGGTCGTGGGCAATCAGTTCATTGGCAGACGGCATGTCGATGCCGTAAACGTTCGGGTAGCGTACAGGGGGCGCAGCCGAGGCAAAGTAAACGTTGCGGGCGCCGGCGTCCCGGGCCATCTGCACGATTTCCTTACAGGTGGTGCCGCGCACAATGGAGTCATCCACCAGCATCACGTTCTTGCCGCGGAATTCCAGGTCAATCGGGTTCAGCTTCTGGCGCACGGACTTCTTGCGCATCTTCTGGCCCGGCATGATGAAGGTACGGCCGATGTAACGGTTCTTGATGAAGCCTTCGCGGTACTTCACGCCCAGCTGGTAAGCCATCTGCATGGCAGAGGTACGGCTGGTGTCGGGAATCGGAATCACCACGTCGATGTCGTGTTCCGGGCGTTCGCGCAGCACTTTGTCAGCCAGCACTTCACCCATACGCAGGCGGGCCTTGTACACAGACACGCGGTCCATGATGGAATCCGGGCGGGCAAAGTAAACGTGCTCGAAAATACAGGGGTACAGCTTGGGCGCCTCGGCGCACTGTTCGCTGTAGAGGGTGCCGTCGGTTTCAATATACACCGCCTCGCCCGGTGCAATATCGCGCACCATGGTGAAGCCGGCCGCGTTAAGGGCCACGCTTTCAGACGCGATCATGTATTCCTTCTGGCCGTTTTCGTTCTCGCGCACACCGTAGCAGGCCGGGCGGATACCGTTGGGATCACGGAATCCGACAATGCCGTAGCCGGTAATCATGGCGATAACGGCATAGGCACCGCGACAGCGCTTGTGCACGGCCCGCACCGCCGAGAAGATCTCATCCTTGGTGGGGTTCAGCTTGCCCTGCTTCTGCAGTTCGTGGGCGAACACGTTCAGCAGGACTTCGGAGTCGGAATTGGTGTTGATATGGCGCAGGTCGGTACGGAACAGGTCCTCGGCAAGGTCGTCGGCGTTGGTGAGGTTGCCGTTATGGGCCAGGGTAATGCCGTAAGGGCTGTTCACGTAGAACGGCTGGGCTTCTGCCGAGCTTGAGCTGCCGGCAGTCGGATAACGGACATGGCCGATGCCCACGTTACCCGCCAGGCGGCGCATGTGCCGGGTGTGGAATACATCCCGAACCAGCCCGTTGTCCTTGCGCAGGTAAAACCGGTTGTCCTGGAAGGTCACAATTCCCGCCGCATCCTGGCCACGGTGCTGAAGAACGGTCAGCGCATCGTAAAGCAGCTGATTAACGTTGGAAGTACTGACAATACCGACAATGCCACACATGGCTGGGCAACTCTCCGAGTGTTAGAACTGAATGTTATCGGGATGCAGACGCGGGTTGCACGTCTTCGATTTCGTTAGCAGGTACGGGTTGTTCCTGCGCTTTGTCTGCCGGCCCGAGAAAACGGGCAAATTCATCCCCCAGTGTCCGGCGTGACCAGTCTTCGACTACTGCAAGCCGGTCAATCATCACTGAGGTTTTCCACCAGGTATCCTGTGCCAGCGGTGTGTATCGGGTAAATGCGATAGCGACGATAACCACCACCACGCCCCTCAGCAGGCCAAACCCCATGCCCAGCACCCTGTCTGTCGCGGACAAACCGGTGGCCCGGACCAGGTGGCCGATCATGTTATTGATGATCGCACCGATAATCAGGGTGCCGAAAAAAAGAATCGCGAACGCGGCGATCAGCCGCACTAACGGTGTTTCAACCGAAGATTCCAGCAGCGATTGCATCTGGGGGTGAAAGGTTCGGGCGATGATAAACGCGCCAATCCAGGTTACCAGCGACAGGGCTTCTTTTACGAAGCCACGCTTGAGACTGATAACCGTGGAAACTGTAATGAGGGCAATGATGACCCAGTCAATCCAGATCAGCGTTTCCATGAACATCCCGGTGTAGAAAAGGAAACGCGAATTCTATCAGGAAACCGCACCGCACCAAACTGCAGAGTGCCCAAAACAGCGGTTGATTTCCGGCGCCGGCGGATTATTTACCGCCAGTGGTCACCAGGCTGTTCAGATTGAATTCCTTGTCGAGTACGGCCTTTGCCTTCCTGGCCTCAGCTTCGCTCACAAAGGGGCCGCTGAACACGCGGGTCAATTCGGTGTCACCACGGGTCACTTGCTGCAGGTGTGCTCCGTACTCCATCTCGATCACCTTGTCCCGCAGGCGACGGGCATTATCGGCGTTGCCGAAGCTGCCAAGCTGAACAATCCAGGCTCCCTCAAGGGTTTTGGAAAACTCCTTGGGTTGCTCGGGCTCACTGGCACTGGCCACCGGTTCGGTTGCCTGCTGTGGCTCTGGCGCTTGCTGTGGTTCTGCCTGCGGAGGTGTTTGCGCAGGAGTTGCTTCCGCAGCTGTTTGAGAAGCTGGCTCTTCAACTGTTTCCGCCACCGCGGCATCGGCCTCTGCAGGCTCTTCAACCATTCGGTAACCGACGCTCGAATCGTCTGTTTCAGGCTCTTCGAAATTCCGGGCGTCCGGCTGGGCCGGCATATCCACTTCCGGGAACGGCGGCTCTTCAGGGATGGTGATCGGTGTGGACTGACGTTCCGAGTGCGGCTCATCAAAAATCATCGGGACAAAAATAACCGCCAATGAAATCAGTACCAGCGCGCCGATTATCCGTTGCTTCAATCCATCCACCGTTGACGGCTCCCGTTCATTATCCGTTCACCACGATACTAACCGCCACCTGCGCCAAGTCCAAGCCCACCGCACAGGAATGGACAAAGTTTAAGAACCGGCACCCGCCAACTTCGCCCGGGCCTCGGCAACGGTATAGAAAGAACCGAACACCACGATACAGTCATCCGGACGGGCATTGGCGATAGCCGCATCCAACGCCTGACTGACCGAACTATAGCCCTCACCATCGGTGATGCCACAGGCGCGCGCATGGGAGACCAGCTGGTCAACGGCAAGGCCGCGGGGAACATCCAGCCCGGCGAAATACCACTGATCGGCCACAGACTTCATGGCCGTCATCACGCCTTCTACGTCTTTATCTGCCAGTGCCGCATAAACCGCATGCACCTTTGAGCCTGTACGGCGACCGGCCGAGACCTGCCCGGAAAGCCAGCGCGCCGCGTGGGGATTATGGCCAACGTCTACCCGTATAAACGGACTGCTACCAAGCAGCTCGAATCTCCCGGGAACACTGACCGTTCGGGCAATATCACCCAGCGATGACGGCGCCACATCTGGCAGCAACTTACGCGCCAGCACAACCGCTGCGGCAACACTTTGTACCGGCAGGGGGCCGGCCGGAAGCTTGATGTGATCTCCCGCTACGGTCAGTTCAACGGTATTGGCATCACCATTGGCTGGTGCCAGCTGGTAATCCCTTCCGGTTACCTGAAGGTTCACTTTCTGCGCGGCCGCTTGCTGAAGAACGGAAGCCGGTGGCTCCGGGTCGGCACACACGGCAAAGATTCCGGGCCGTAAAATGCCGGCCTTCTCAAAACCGATCACTTCCCGGTTATCACCCAGAAAGCCGATGTGGTCGATATCAATGGAGGTAATGACTGCGAAATCAGCATCGAGTACGTTCACGGCATCAAGCCTGCCGCCCAGGCCAACCTCGACTATCCAGTCTTCCACGCCGGCATCGGCAAATGCGACAAACGCAGCCAGGGTGCCGAACTCGAAATACGTCAGGGATACCTTGCCCCGGGCTTCTTCCACTTTCTCGAAAGCGCTCACCAAGACCGGGTCTGAAATATCTGTGCCATTCAGGCGAACCCGTTCGTTGTAGTCCTGGAGATGCGGAGAGGTGTAAGCCCCGGTGGTGCGGCCCGCTGCCAGCAACAGCTTTTCCAGGGTGGCAACTGTGGTGCCCTTGCCATTGGTACCCGCCACGGTAATGATCCGGGCATTGGGCTTGCGCGGGAACAGGCGGCGAAGAACCACCAGAACGCGGTCCAGGCCAAGGTCGATTTCGGTAGGATGGATGGCTTCAAGCCAGTTCAGCCAGTCCTGAACGGAAGCCCCGGCGCCGGGGCTGGATGCCGGCGCCGGAGAGGGATCAGTGCCCGGAGGGTTCATCTGTATCGGGTTTCTCGGTAATTTCGAATTCGATCGGAGCCTCGGTCCCCGGCTTCTCACCACCGGTGAACTTGGCCAGCAGGTGGGCAATACGCTCACGCATGTTATGACGGTGCAGGATCATGTCGATGGCACCGTGCTCCAGCAGGAATTCGCTGCGCTGGAAGCCTTCCGGCAGTTTCTCACGCACGGTTTGCTCGATAACGCGCGGGCCGGCAAAACCGATCAACGCATAGGGCTCGGCAATGTTCAGGTCACCCAGCATGGCCAGGCTGGCAGACACACCACCGAATACCGGGTCGGTGAGCACGGAAATGTAGGGAATGCCCTCTTGCTTCATGCGCTCGAGGACCGCAGCGGTTTTCGCCATCTGCATCAGCGACAGGATCGCCTCCTGCATACGGGCACCACCACTGGCAGAGAAGCACACCAGCGGAATACGGTGCTCCAGGGCCACATTGGCAGCCTGGACGAACTTCTCACCCACTACCTGGCCCATGGAACCGCCCAGGAAATTAAATTCAAAGGCGCAGGCTACCAGCGGAACACCCATGGTCGTGCCTTTGAAGGCCACCAGTGCGTCTTTCTCGCCCGTGGCTTTCTGGGCCGCCGACAGGCGATCCTTGTAACGCTTGGTGTCTTTGAACTTCAGGCGATCGGAAGGCTCGAGTTCTGCAGCGATTTCCTCACGGCCGTCTTTGTCCAGGAAGATATCCAGCCGACGGCGGGCGTTTACCCGCATGTGGTGGTTACACTTCGGGCAAACGTCGAGATTCTTCTCGAGCTCCGGCTTGTACAGGAAGGCGCCACACTTGGGGCATTTTTTCCACAAACCTTCCGGCACGCCGGTACGCTGCCGTGATTCCGAGCGAATCTTGCTCGGCATGATCTTTTCCAGCCAGTTACTCATGCTTTCATCCTGTCCTTTGATGCCTGGACGCCGTTAACTCAGGAGAGACTGTCCAGAGCCTCGCGCATCGGGTGCAACAGATCGGTCAGGGCCTTACGAAGACCGTCCGGATCTGTCTGGTGTCGGGCTATTGTATCCACCAGCACGCTGCCAACAATTACACCATCGGATACTCTGCCTACTGCGGCGGCAGTTTCTGCATCGCGTATACCGAAGCCGACACCCACCGGCAGAGCGGTCAGTTCGTGCACATGCGCTACTTTCCGGGCCACTTCGTCGACGTCAATGGTGGCAGAGCCGGTCACACCCTTGATAGAAACATAGTACACATAGCCGGAAGAGTGCTCACTGATTGCCCTGATTCGTTCATCCGTGGTGGTCGGCGCCAGCAGGAAGATCGGATCCAGCTTGCGCTCGGCGAACAGCGGGGCCACCTGATCTGCCTCTTCCGGCGGGAGGTCTACCGTCAGCACCCCATCAAGGCCCGCATCGGCAGCCCCATCGGCGAACGCCTCATAACCCATGGCTTCCATGGGGTTGAGGTAGCCCATCAACACAACCGGCGTGTCACTATCGGTTTTTCTGAACTCTTTCACCATACCCAGCACATCGCGCAGCGACGTGTTGAACTTCAGCGCCCGCTCACAGGCCAGCTGGATAACCGGGCCGTCTGCCATCGGGTCCGAGAACGGCACGCCCAGCTCGATGATATCGGCACCGGCCGCCACCAGTGTGTGCATCAGGCCCACGGTCTGATCCGGGTGCGGATCACCGGCCGTGATATAGGGGATCAGGGCCTTCCGGCCCTGCTCTTTCAGTGATTTCAGTACACCTTCAATTCGGCTCATGCCTGCTCCTGATACCTTCAGATCTCGATGCCATCCAATTGGGCAATGGTGTGAATATCTTTGTCGCCACGACCGGAGACATTGATGACCAGCATTTGGTCTTTATCCATAGTAGCAGCCAGCTTGAGTGCGTAGGCCACCGCATGGGCAGACTCCAGTGCCGGCATGATACCTTCAATACGGGTCAGTTTGCGGAAACCGTCCAGTGCTTCTTCATCGGTTACCGAAACGTAGTTGGCGCGGCCAACATCCTTCAACCAGGAATGCTCGGGCCCTACGCCCGGATAGTCCAGGCCTGCGCTGACCGAATGGGTGCCGGCAATCTGGCCATTTTCGTCTTCCATCAGGTAAGTACGGTTACCGTGCAGTACGCCCGGGCGGCCGGCACACAGGGGTGCGGCATGCTGGCCGGTTTCAATGCCCAGGCCACCGGCTTCCACGCCGTAAAGTTCAACAGATTCGTCGGTCAGGAACGGGTAAAACATTCCGATTGCGTTGGAACCCCCACCCACGCAGGCTACCAGTGCATCCGGCAGTTTGCCGGTTTTCTCCAGCGACTGGCGACGGGTTTCACGGCCGATCACAGACTGGAAGTCGCGCACCAGCAACGGGTACGGATGCGGGCCAGCCACGGTGCCGATGATGTAGAACGTCTCATCGACGTTCGCTACCCAGTCACGCATGGCATCGTTCATGGCGTCTTTCAGGGTTTTGGTACCACTCTCAACGGCATGCACCGTGGCACCCAGCAGTTTCATCCGGTACACGTTAAGGGACTGGCGCTTGACGTCTTCAGAGCCCATAAACACGTGGCATTCGAGACCCAGACGGGCACACACGGTAGCCGTGGCCACACCATGCTGGCCGGCCCCGGTTTCCGCAATAATGCGTTTCTTGCCCAGGAAGCTGGCCAGCAACGCCTGGCCGATCGTGTTGTTCACCTTGTGGGCGCCGGTGTGGTTCAGGTCTTCCCGTTTCAGCCAGATCTGGGCACCACCGGTTTCCCGGGTCAGGCGCTCGGCAAAGTAAAGAGGGCTTGGGCGACCTACATAATCAGCGAGATCCTTGTCGAACGCAGCCTGAAACTCAGGGTCGTCTTTCAGGCGCAGATACTCCCGCTCGAGCGTCATCAGGGAGTCCATCAGGGTTTCCGATACAAACCGGCCACCAAAGGCACCGAAGTGGCCTTTCGCATCGGGAAGCGCTTTGAGCATTTCTTCAGTCAGTTTTACAGACACGGTGAACCTCTTTAATGAATTCGGATAGTTTGGTGGCGTCTTTCCTGCCTTTACTCTGCTCTACCCCACCACTCACATCGACAGCCCAGGGCCGTACCTGCTCGATAGCGCTGGCTACGTTAGCAGATGACAAACCACCGGCCAATATCAGGGGCAGCGGCCGTTGTTCCGGAATCAGCTGCCAGTTGAAGGAATGACCTGTACCGCCGTAACGGTCCGGATCCCAGGCATCCACCAGCAGACCACAGGCATTCTGGTAGTCCACGAAGGCCTGTTCGATCTGGCCGGCTTCCTGAACCCGGATCGCTTTAATCCAGCGCCGCCCGAAAGAGGCGCAGAATTCCGGCGTTTCGTCGCCGTGAAACTGCAACAAGTCCAGCGGCACCTGTTCAAGCACCTGTTTGACGAACGCTGGCTCCGGATTAACGAATAGCCCGGTCAGCGTGACAAAGGCCGGAATCCTGGCCGCAAGTTGTTTTGCCTGCTCTGCAGAAACAGCCCGGGGGCTCTTGTCGAAAAACACCAGGCCAATGGCATCTGCACCGGCGTGAATGGCCGCTTCCACATCCTCTGGCCGGGTCAGGCCGCAGATCTTAACGCGGGTTGTCATGATTCCGTTACCGGCTGTTTCGGGTGAATATGGCTTGGCGGAATGGGCTGGTTCCCCTCGGCTGAAAACCAGGGACTGGCGAAACCGGGCCCGCACAGGGCTTTCGGAATACCATACCCGTCAGGATACCCCACATCCACCAGATAAAGCCCGTGTGGCGGTGCAGTGACCCCGGCAAGCTTGCGATCCCTTGCCTCAAGCACGTCGCCAACCCACTCCACCGATTCCTTTCCTGTGCCCACATCCATCAGGGCACCGGCTATATTCCGAACCATATGGTGCAAAAACGCATTGGCCTGCACATCAATTACGACATAACTGCCGCTTCGGGTTACCGAAATCCGCTCCATGTAACGCACCGGCGTACGGGACTGGCAGCCGGCTGCCCGGAATGAGGTGAAATCGTGCTCGCCGATAAGTGCCTGGGCGGCCTGGTGCATTCTGTGCTCGTCCAGCGGGCGAAAGTTCCAGCTCACCTGCCCTCGCTGGATTCCCGGCCTGACCGCGTGGTTGTAGATGATATACCGATAGCGGCGGTAAACCGCAGAAAAACGGGCATGAAAGTCATCGACCCCGTTGCCGGCCCAGTGCACGGCAATGTCATCGGGCAAGGCTGTGTTCATACCCATCACCCAGGACCGGAGGTTTCGTACCGAGGGAGTATCAAAATGGGCAATCTGAAAACTGGCATGCACCCCGGCATCGGTCCGGCCGGCACACACCAGGTCCACCGGATGATCAGCCACCTTTGCCACAGCCTTTTCCAGTTCGGCCTGCACTGATCGCACACCGCTTTTCTGGAGCTGCCAGCCATGGAAGCGCCGGCCGTCGTACTCAAAGGCAATGGCAACACGGCCATTACCGATGGCGTTATCTGTGGTCAGGGGTTGTGGAATAAGAAACAAGGGTCAGCCCGGAATGATGTCTTCTGAAAAACAAAGCGCCGGCACAAAGGCCGGCGCTGTTGCCACGATGGAACTGATTATAACGGATCAGGAAAGATTTTTAAGGAGCTCCTGCGCCTCGGCTTTCTGATCATCGTTACCTTCCAGTGCAACTTCCTCCAGGATGTCACGGGCACCGTCGCTGTCACCCATCTCGATGTAGGCACGGGCCAGGTCGAGCTTGGTGGCCGCCTCATCGGTGCCGGCCAGGAAATCGAAGTCGTCGTCTTCAAGATCGCTTTCGTCGATATCCAGTCCGGTAGCGGGAGTAACCGCCTCGTCTGACGCGCCCTCTTCCGGGATTTCCGGAATTTCTGCGTCAGTGCCGGACGCCTCAGCCTCAGGTTCAGGCTCAACAACCGGCAAATCGCCAAGAGGGTCTTCTTCGGTCTCCAGTTCCTGCAGGGCATCTTCAAGGCCCAGTTCTTCGTCGACCTCCGGGCTCTCGCTGTCTTCAGAGAATTCTTCCATCAGGGCCAGGTCTTCGTCGGAAACGTCCAGCTCCAGCTCTTCAAGGGAAGAATCTTCAAGGTCCAGCTCTTCCAGGGAGTCTTCCTCGCTGGATACTTTCTCCAGCTCGGCATCCAGCTCGTCCAGGAAGGATTCGTCCAGCGACTCGCCCTCGAGGCCGAGGTCGACCTCTTCTTCAGCAGGCAGCTCGCTTTCGGATTCGCCGGTGACAGGCTTATCCAGATTGTCCAACTCTTCCGCCTGTTCCGGTTCACCCAGCTCTTCAAGCTCACCCAGCTCCAGACTCAGGTCTTCCTCGTCCGCCTTTTCGGGCTGCTCGGAATCCAGCTGGTCCAGACCGGCATCTTCAGCGTCCAGTTCGAAATCGGAGAGATCGAATTCAACGGAATTGTCGTCTGCATCGGTTTCGAGTGAGCTGTCGGATTCCAGCTCGCCGAACTCGTTTTCTTTCACTTCATCGGCAGCGGCTTCAAATTCATCCGCCTTGAGCTCATCAGACAGGGACCAGTCTTCTTCCGGCTCCTGCTCCGGTGTCTCGAAGGAAAGTGCCTGCTCCGGTTCGTTATCCGTCAGACTGAAGGAATCGGAACGCAGCTGGGACTCCAGGTCATCAATGCTGGGCATGGACTCCGCTTCGTCCAGACGGCTACGAATGGCTTCCGCTTCCTGCAGGGCGGACTCGTCTTCCAGCGCCGCTACTTCACCGTACTGCTTCTCGAACGCATCGCGGTCCTGGTTATCTGCATAGACAGACAACAGCTTCAGTCGCAGGTCTGCACGGCTGGGCTCGCGGGAAATTGCGGTTTCCAGGACTTCGATGGCCTGATCGTTACGACCGTAGGCAATGTAGGTCTCGGCTTCTGTCAGCGCATCGGCAGTTTCTTCCTGGTCGCTGCCGGCAACAGCCGCTGCAGGGCCAAGGTCTACCGAATCATCTGCCGACTCGTCTTCACCACGATTGAACTCATCGTAGAAATCCTGCTCGCGCTTGGCGTTTTTGCGAGCCACCAGTAGCAGAAGCAGGAGCAACAGAATTAGGCCACCACCCAGCGCAATCTGGTACATCGGGTTGCCCAGAATGGTGTCCATCAACTGACCAAAGAAACCTTTCTCTTTGGCAGGTGCAGTCTGCGACGGCTTGGGCTGAGGCTTGGTTTCTTCCTGAGCCGGGGCTACAGCCGCTGCAGGGGCGCCGGCTTCAGCAGATGCTGTCGCTTCTGCAGACTCGGCGGTTTCACTATCACCTTCGCCTTCAGCAGCACTGGCTTCCGCTTGCTCGCCAGCACCAGACATTGCGGCAGTCGTATCCGCGCTGCCCTCAGCCATGCCAGCCTCAGTATCAGTATCAGCACTTTCACCTTCCCGGGCCACAGCGCTTTCGCCGGCCTGAGTCGTCGGTTCTTCTGCGTCAGCAGACTCCGTATCCGCGGCGGTTTCACCATCAGCATCGGCGTCCGTACCTGCGGCACCGGCCTGGGCACTGTCACCCTCGGCCACGAGCGCCGCAGCAGCAGCTTCTTCCTGGGTCATACCCTGAAGTTCCGCCAACTGGCTATTCTTCAGCTCGAGCAGGCGCTGCAGGGTCTGAACCTGTTCCTGCATATCCTGCAGGCGACTGGACAGCTCTTCGTTTTCACGACGAGTCGCATCCAGCTCTTCCATGGCAACGGCATTACCGGCGTCTGCACCGCCAGCCTGTTCGCCATCGCCACCGGCTGAACCGCCTTCGTCATCGGTACGGGGAGAGGTTTCTTCCTCGGCTACCAGCAGTTTCAGTTCGTCGGTGCCGTCGGCGCCGGCTGTGCCAGCTGCCTGTGCCGGAGCGGATTCCGCCTGGGCGACACGGGTTGCATCAACAGGGCGTGGAGACTGGAATTCCTCGTTCTGTCGGGCTACAACACGATTGGCCTCGGCTTTGGTGCGGCGCTGAATCTGATCAAGGGTCGGCGCACGAAGTACCTGGCCGCGCTTCAGCTTGTTGATATTGCCGTCGATGAAGGCATCCGGATTGAGATCCTGGATGGCCAGCATCATTTGCTGCATGGACACAGAACTATCCGGCCTCATGCGCTGGGCAATCGTCCAAAGCGTGTCAGACGGTCCCGTCGGGCCAAAGCTGTCAGGCTGATAGCCCCGGGCCGGCGCACGCTGAACAGCCGCTTCACGACGAACAGATTCCGGACTGCGAGTGGTGGTTTGACGTGCCGGCGCAGATGCCGCCGACGATACAGGGGCACTCACCTGCTCCCGCACACCGGATTCCTCGGCATAGACCGGGGGATCAACCAGAACCGCATATTCCCGCATCAGGCGACCGTTGGGCCAGGTCAGTTCCAGCAGGAAGTTCAGGTATGGTTCACGCACCGGTTCACGGGACGACACGTTAATGGCAAGGTTGCCATCGGAGCCCGTTACCACCTCGAACTTCAGTTTGCTCAGAAACTGGTTCCGCTCCAGACCTACCCGTTGATAAGCAGCCTCCGGTGCCACATTGACGAATACATCACCCGGATCCACACCCGCACTCTGTCTGAGTGAGATTTCTGCGTCCAGGGGCTCATTCAGCCAGGACTGCAGTTCGATTTCACCGAGTCCCAGGGCCTGTGCCATGCCGGAGCCAAGCCCTCCCGCCAGCGCCAGGGCAACCGCAAGCTTGCGTACCTTCATGCTTTTTCCTTTCCAGTCTCCGTTATTCGTTACTGCTGACTTTCAACAGAATCGGACGAGGTTGGATGACGTTTCGTCTTGTTATTTCTCGTTTTTATATCGTAAGTCTAACTATGGTGGGGAAAGTATTGATGATAAGTCCCCTTTTATCAATCAATCAGCTGCAATCCTTGCACTGATTCCTGACCTGTCAGGCGGAACTCCTTACTGCCCTTGAAAATAACAGGGGCGGACGCTGAAATCAGCCTCCGCCCCCGACCGGTTTGCTAAAAACCGGACACAGTTGGCATTAATTGCCCCTGCGTAACATTTCTTAACGCTCTTGCAGAATCCGCAGCATGCGGCGCAGCGGTTCAGCGGCGCCCCAAAGCAGCTGGTCACCCACGGTGAACGCTGAAATGTATTCCGGCCCCATGGCCAGTTTCCGGATGCGCCCAATAGGAATACTCAGGGTACCGGTCACCTTGGTCGGGGTCAGTTCCTGCATGGTGGCGTCACGATCGTTAGGGATCACCTTCACCCAGTCGTTGCCCTTGGCCAGGATGCCTTCGATTTCAGAAACCGAAAGATCCTTCTTGAGCTTGATGGTCAGCGCCTGGCTGTGAGAACGCATAGCGCCAATACGCACGCAGATACCATCAATGGGGATCGGGTTGCCGGAGCGGCCCAGAATCTTGTTGGTCTCCACTCCCGCTTTCCACTCTTCCTTGCTCATGCCGTTATCGAGCTGCTTGTCGATAAACGGAATCAGGCTGCCGGCCAGTGGCACACCGAAATGCTCGGTGGGGAAATCGCCGGAACGCATGGTGTCGGTCACCTTGCGGTCGATTTCCAGGATGGCGGATGAGGGATCGGCCAGCTCTGATTTCACGCTCTCGTTCAGGGCGCCCATCTGGTTCAGCAGTTCACGCATGTTCTGGGCACCAGAACCGGAAGCCGCCTGGTACGTCATCGGAGAAACCCACTCGATCAGGTCCTGCTCCAGCAGGCCACCCAGGGCCAGCATCATCAGGCTGACGGTGCAGTTACCACCAACGTAGTCCTTCACGCCTTTATCAAGGGCGGAGTCGATCACGTTACGGTTAACCGGGTCCAGCACGATCACGGAATGATCCACCATCCGCAGGGTGGATGCGGCATCAATCCAGTAGCCTTCCCAGCCCGCATCACGCAGCTTCTGGTAAACCTCGGTGGTGTAATCGCCGCCCTGACAGGTCACGATCACATCCATGCCTTTCAAGGTATCGATATCAAAGGCGTCCTGCAGAGGAGGAACACCTTCCTTGCCTACGTCCGGGGCCGGCTTCCCTGTTTGGGAAGTGGTGAAAAACACCGGATCGATATCGGCAAAATCGTTTTCTTCACGCATGCGCTGCATTAGGACTGAGCCTACCATGCCACGCCAACCTACAAGTCCAACTCGCTTCATGTGCGACCTTTGAACCTCACATTATGCCCGCCCATTACCGTTATCGCTGGCAGGGACAGGATGGATGATCCCGCAGCGGCAGCATCGCGCCGCTGTCGGGTCTCGGTTTGCCGGATCAAGCCTGGCTTAAAGTGCGTTCAGAACCGCCTCACCCATTTCGCGGGTGGAGACCTTCTGGCCGCCGTCAGACATGATGTCTGCGGTACGCAGGCCCTGATCCAGCACCTTGCTGACCGCCGCTTCAATCGCTGCTGCGGCTTCTTCCTCATTCAGGCTGTAACGCAGCATCATGGCTGCACTGATGATGGTGGCCAGCGGATTGGCAATGCCCTTACCGGCGATATCCGGTGCCGAACCGTGACAAGGCTCGTACATGCCCTGCTTTTCAGAGTTCAGCGACGCAGACGGCAACATGCCGATAGAGCCGGTGAGCATAGCCGCTTCGTCAGAAAGAATATCACCAAACATGTTGCCAGTCACAATCACATCGAATTGCTTCGGCGCACGAACCAGCTGCATGGCAGCGTTGTCCACGTACATGTGGGACAGCTCCACGTCGGGATATTCGCGCTTAAGGTCTTCCATGATTTCCCGCCACAGCACGGTCACTTCCAGCACGTTGGCTTTGTCTACGGAACACAGCTTCTTGCCCCGTTGCTGGGCCGCCTCAAATGCAACCCGGCCAATCCGGCGAATCTCGGATTCGGTATATTGATAGGTGTTGTAACCCTGGCGCTCACCGTTCTCCAGCTCACGCACACCACGGGGCTGGCCGAAATAGATACCGCCGGTCAGCTCGCGCACGATCAGGATATCCAGCCCGGAAACCACTTCCGGCTTCAGGGAAGACGCAGACGCCAGCTGCGGGTACAGAATGGCCGGGCGCAGGTTGGCAAACAGCTGCAGGTTAGAACGCAAACCCAGCAACCCCTTCTCCGGGCGCTTGGCCATCGGCAGGCTGTCCCACTGGGGACCACCTACAGCCCCCAGCAGAATGGCGTCGGCCTTGCGGGCCTTCTCCAGGGTCTCGTCCGGCAGCGGAGTATCATTGGCATCGATGGCCGCACCACCGACCAACGCGCTGTCAAAGCTCAGGCCAAGAGCAAACTGTTCGTTAACCTTGTGCAGAACCTTTTCTGCCTCGGCAACAATTTCCGGACCAATGCCGTCACCCGGCAGAAGCAATACATTACGGGACATATCCAATTCCTTGTTAATCAATTTCCAGCGTTAAACAGCCAGGGAGCCGTCTTGCGGCGAGCTTCTTCGTAGGCACGAATGGTATCGGCATCTTCCAGCGTTACACCAATGTCGTCCAGACCATTCAGCAGACAGTGGCGACGGAAGTCATCCACATCAAAACCAAACGACTCGCCAGACGGCGTGGTCACGGTCTTGGCTTCCAGGTCAACGGTCAGCTGGTAGCCCTCGTTCGCTTCGGCTTCCTTGAACAGCTTGTCGACAACTTCTTCATCCAAAACAATGGGTAACAGGCCGTTCTTAAAGCAGTTGTTGTAGAAGATATCGGCAAAGCTCGGGGCAATGATCACCCGGAAACCGAAATCATCCAGCGCCCAGGGCGCGTGTTCACGGCTGGAACCGCAACCGAAGTTGGCCCGGGCCAGCAGTACACTGGCGTTTTTGTAACGGTCCTGGTTCAGCACAAAATCCGGATTCAGCGGACGGCCAGCACAATCCTGGTCCGGCTTGCCTTCGTCCAGGTAGCGCAGTTCATCAAACAGGTTCGGACCAAAGCCCGTGCGCTTGATGGACTTCAGAAACTGCTTGGGAATAATCATGTCCGTGTCCACGTTGGAACGGTCCATGGGGGCTACAATGCCCTGGTGTTGCGTAAATGCGCGCATGGTCTCTCTCCTGTGGCTCAGTGCATCAATTCACGGACATCAACGAAGTGGCCGGTTACCGCAGCTGCAGCAGCCATGGCCGGGCTCACCAGGTGGGTACGCCCACCAAAGCCCTGACGACCTTCGAAGTTCCGGTTAGAGGTAGACGCACAATGCTCGCCCTGCCCCAGCTTGTCGGCGTTCATGGCCAGACACATGGAGCAACCCGGATCACGCCATTCCAGACCCGCCTCGATAAAAATCTTGTCCAGGCCTTCCTGCTCCGCCTGCGCTTTAACCAGGCCGGAACCCGGAACCACCATCGCCTGCTTCAGGCTGGAAGCCACCTTGCGGCCTTTCACCACCGCAGCCGCTTCGCGCAAGTCTTCAATCCGGCTGTTGGTGCAGGAACCGATAAACACACGATCCAACTGAATGTCGGTGATCTTCTGGTTCGGCTGCAAGCCCATGTACTTAAGCGCGCGCACAATGCCTTCACGCTTGATGGGATCTTCTTCCTTCGCCGGGTCCGGCACATTGCCGTCGACACCGGTTACCATCTCCGGAGACGTACCCCAGCTCACCTGCGGCTGGATAGCCGTGCCATCCAGCTCAACCACCTTGTCGAAAACCGCGTCGTCGTCGCTGTGCAGGGTGCGCCAGTATTCAACGGCCTTGTCCCAGGTCTGGCCTTTGGGAGAGAACGGGCGGCCTTTCACATACTCGATGGTGGTGTCATCTACCGCCACCATACCCACACGGGCACCGCCCTCGATGGCCATGTTGCAGATGGTCATCCGGCCTTCCATGCTCAAACCACGGATCGCCTCGCCACCAAACTCGATGGCGTAACCGGTACCGCCAGCGGTACCGATCTTGCCGATGATGGCCAGAACCACATCCTTGCCGGTCACACCCGCGCCAAGTTTGCCGTTCACCTTCACCAGCATGTTCTTCATCTTTTTCTGAACCAGGCACTGGGTGGCCAGAACATGCTCAACTTCAGAGGTACCGATACCGTGGGCCAGGCAACCAAAGGCGCCGTGAGTAGAGGTATGGGAATCCCCACACACAATGCTCATGCCCGGCAAGGTTGCACCCTGCTCCGGCCCGATCACGTGCACGATGCCCTGGCGCTGGTCCTTGATCTTGAATTCCAGGATCCCGAATTCGTCGCAGTTCTTGTCCAGGGTTTCCACCTGGGTGCGGGAAACCGGATCGACAATGCCATCGATGCCCCGATCACGATCGGTAGTCGGCACGTTATGATCCGGTGTCGCGATGTTGGCATCAATCCGCCAGGGCTTGCGGCCGGCAATGCGAAGGCCTTCGAATGCCTGCGGTGAGGTTACTTCGTGAAGCAACTGACGGTCGATGTAAATCAACGCGGAGCCGTCGTCCCGCTGTTTGACCAAATGGTCGTCCCACAATTTGTCGTATAAAGTCTTGCCCGCCATGGTTCTCTCTCACTCTCTGGGGGTTTCTGTTTCTGCTTTGATGCCTCTATCTTACTCTTCCGTCTGACATAACCTCAATTCATCTTTTTCATCCATCGCATTCCCTTTGGTTATGCTCTATATTCCAGGTAATCCGGAGTTTGGCGTTAACTTCGATCCAACTCCGTGCCGGGCGCACGTTGGTGGGGCCCGCTTCCCAAAAGGCGCTCAAGCCATCCATGGGCGCTTGTCTCCGGCCATCCATGGCCTCCGAAACTTTTGGGAAGCGGACCCCACCAACGCGCTCGAAACGCCGTGCAAATGCCCACACCAGACGGCCTATTCAATTGTCCGCGGAGCGGCTTCAGGGCCCCCTCCCAAAAATGTGCGGAGCCATGGATGGCGGAGCCCAAGCGTCACACGGACGTGCCGAAGGAGCGTTTTTTGGGAGGGGGCCCTGAAGCCGCTCCCAGCTCCCCAACAAGAGGTAAGAAGCAAGGGGGTACATAGTGGATCCAAACGCACTGAAGGCATTCCTGACAATCGTAGACCAGGGTTCCTTCTCGGAAGCCGCAGAAGCCCTGCACCTGACACAGCCGGCTATCAGTAAACGCCTTGCGGCCCTGGAAAACCAGCTGGGCACCAAGCTGATAGAACGCGGCCACCGGGAAATCCGTGTCACCGAAGCCGGCGCCAGGCTGCTGCCCCACGCCAGACGCATCCTCGATGAAATCCACAACGCCCGCATGGCGCTGTCAGCCGACGACGGCATCATCAGCGGCGAACTCGAAATCATCGCCAGCCACCACATTGGCCTGCACCACCTCCCGAACTGGCTGCGACGGTTCGTCAGTGACTACCCGGAGGTAACGGTCAACCTGCAGTTTATGGAATCCGATGCCGCTTACAGTCAAATGCTCAAACGTAACGCAGAGCTGGCGTTTGTCACACTCAGTGACAGCATGGGAAGCGAGTTCGTGGTATACGAACAGTGGTCTGATCCTATGGCCTTTGTGGTGGGCGCCGGCCATGAGCTTGCAGTGGGTAAAAACGCCAGTCTTGAAGACCTGGCCCAGTATCCCGCGCTGCTGCCAGACACCACCACGGCAACGTACCGGGCGGTCAGCCGCTTGTTTCTGGAAGCCAACCTTCCGCTCAAACAGCAGATCCCCACCAACTATCTTGAGACCATCAAGATGATGGCCAGTGTAGGCCTTGGCTGGAGTGTGTTGCCGGTGAGCATGGTGGATGAAAGCTTGCACCAGCTGGACACCGGGTTTCCGGTCAGCCGGGTGCTGGGGGCGGTGGGCCTGTCAGGCCGGCATCTGGGCCCGGCGGCGACCGCCCTGCTCGGTATTGTTCATGACGAAGAAGCAAACCAAACAACCTGATCCGGATAAACAACGGGAGACAAGATGGGCTTTGACGATTACCTGAAAATCCTGGCCAAGCACGATGGCTCAGACCTTTACCTGAGCACCGGTGCTCCGCCCTGCGCCAAGTTCCACGGTACCCTGAAGCCCATCGACCGAACGCCACTGGCGCCCGGCGAGATCAAGGATATTGCCTGGTCGATCATGGATGAGGAGCAGCGGGCCGAGTTCGACCAGGAGCTGGAGATGAACCTCGCTTACAGCATCCCGAAAGTCGGCCGGTTCCGGATCAACATCTTCCGCCAGCGCAACGAGATATCCATCGTTGCCCGGAACATCGTCACCGAAATTCCGAATGCCGATGCCCTGGGGCTGCCGCCGATCCTGAAAGACGTGGTGATGGCCAAGCGCGGGCTGGTGCTGTTTGTGGGGGCGACCGGCTCCGGTAAGTCCACCTCCCTGGCGGCGCTGATCGACCACCGTAACAGCAATTCTGCCGGCCATATCATCACCATTGAAGACCCGGTGGAATACATTCACCGGCACAAGAAGAGCATCGTGAACCAGCGGGAAGTGGGCGTGGATACCCGCAGTTTCCAGAAAGCCCTGAAGAACACCCTGCGCCAGGCGCCGGATGTGATCCTGATCGGCGAGATCCGGGACCGGGAAACCATGGAACACGCCCTGGCGTTTGCCGAAACCGGGCACCTGTGTATCTCTACCCTGCACGCCAACAACGCCAACCAGGCCCTGGACCGGATCATCAACTTCTTCCCGGAAGAACGCCGGCCGCAGCTGCTGATGGATCTGTCGATGAACCTTCGGGCGTTTGTGTCACAGCGCCTCATTCCTACTGTGGACAAGAAACGTACCGCTGCCATCGAGATCCTGCTGGGCACACCTACTATCAGCGAGCTGATCCTGCGGGGCGAGATCGACGGCATCAAGGAGATCATGGAGAAGTCTGCCAACCTGGGCATGCAAACCTTCGACCTGGCCCTGTTCAAGCTCTGGCAGGAAGGCAAGATCAGTGAAGAAGAAGCCCTGAAGAACGCAGATTCCGCCAACAACCTGCGCCTGCGCATCAAGCTGTACGGCCAGGATGGCTCGTCCGCGAAAGACAGCACCAGTTCCGGCGGCCCCAGCGGCAGCGGGCTGTCCCTGCAACTGGAAGACAATGAGGAAGACCCGGATCAATAAACGCCCGGTCAGGCCTCTTTCGGCGGGGGTTGCAGCCCCCGCCAGGTAACCATGATGGCAAGGGCCATGGCTACGGCACCGCCCCAGAAGGCGGCCGAGGTGCTGTAGCCATCCACCAGGAACCCAGACATCCAGGCCCCGAGCGCGCCACCGGCGCCGAAGGTCAAACCGCTGTACAGCGCCTGCCCCTGACCATGGTGATGTTTACCGAAGAAGCCCTGAATGTACTGCACCGAAACCGCATGTAAGGCGCCGTAAGACGCCGCGTGCAGCAGCTGGGCAAAGATCAGTACCGGCACAAGCCCGGTCAGCTCGGCAATCAGCCCCCAGCGAATCATGGTCAACACCAGCGAGCCAAGCACAATCTGGCGCACGGTAAACCGGGTCGACAACCGGTGCATGATCAGGAACAGCCCGATTTCCGCAATCACCCCCAGTGACCACAATAGGCCGATCGACAGCTTGCCGTAGCCGTGTTGCTCCAGATGAATACTGAAAAACGTGTAGTAAGCGCCGTGGGACACCTGCAGCAGGAAGTTCATCAGGAAGAAGGCCACCACCGCCGGATGGGTAACGATGGCTTTCAGGCTGCCTTTGGGAGCAGACTCTTTGCGTTCACCCCGTTCGGACGGCACCAGGAAGGCCGACACGGCAATGCCGGCGAAGACCGGCAGCAACAGCCAGGGCAAATAGCGAATCGGCACCAGTTCCAGCAAGCCGCCTACCAGCGCCACCGCACCGATAAAGCCCACCGAGCCCCACAGCCGAACCTTGCCGTAACGTTCTTTTTTTGAACCCAGCACCCGCAGGGTGATCACTTCATACAGCGGAAGAATCGCGTTCCAGAAAAAGGTAAACGCGAACATAACCAACAGCAGGCCGTAAAAGCCGGGCTCCAGAAACACTCCGGCAAAAAACAGGGAACCGGTGATAGCTCCGAAGCGTACCAGCCTTACCCGCTGGCCTGTGCGGTCGCCCAGCCAGCCCCACACGCTGGGGGCCACTACCTTGGTCAGCTGAATGGTCGCCATCAGGGTGGCGATTTGCAGATAGGAAAAGCCCTGCCCCTCCAGGTAGAGGGACCAATAAGGCAAAAGCCCTCCAAGGAGGGCGAAGAACCAGAAGTAAAGGTTAGACAGCCGCCAGTAGATGGTAGCGCCTCCCGGTTATCAGAGCTGGCCGAGTACCGGCGTATCGACGCTTACATCACCATTCTGGCCACGATGGCGCAGGTAATGATCCATCAGCACAATGGCCATCATGGCTTCGGCAATCGGCGTGGCCCGGATACCCACACAGGGGTCGTGCCGGCCAGTGGTGATCACTTCCACCGGGTTGCCATTCACATCGATACTGCGGCCCGGCAGGCGCAAGCTGGATGTGGGTTTCAGGGCAATACTCGCGACAATGGGCTGACCGGAGGAAATGCCACCCAGCACGCCGCCGGCGTGGTTAGACAGAAAACCTTCTGGAGTCATCTCGTCCCGGTGCTCCGTACCCTTCTGCTCCACGCAGCCAAAACCGGCGCCGATTTCCACACCCTTAACGGCGTTAATGCTCATCAGGGCATGGGCCAGGTCGGCATCCAGCCGGTCAAAAATAGGCTCGCCCAGCCCGGGCGGAACACCGTCGGCCACCACGTTGATGCGGGCACCAATGGAGTCGCCCTCTTTACGCAGCGCGTCCATATAGGCTTCCATTTCCGGCACCTTGTCGGCATCCGGGCAGAAGAACGGGTTCTGCCGTACCTGATCCCAATCCAGCTTCTCGATCTTGATGGGGCCCAGCTGTGACAAGTAACCCCGAATACGAATACCCAGACGCTGCTCCAGGAACTTGCGGGCAACGGCGCCAGCGGCCACCCGCATGGCAGTTTCCCGGGCCGAGGAACGGCCGCCGCCACGATAGTCACGCACGCCGTATTTGTGGGTGTAGGTGTAATCGGCGTGGGCCGGGCGGAACTGTTCGGAAATCTTGGAATAGTCCTTGGAGCGCTGATCGGTGTTCTCGATGATCAGGCCAATGGGCGTGCCGGTGGTTTTACCTTCGAACACACCGGACAGAATCCGCACCTCATCCGGTTCCCGGCGCTGGGTGGTATGGCGGGATGTGCCCGGCTTACGCAGGTCCAGGTCCTTCTGCATATCCGCTTCAGACAGCTCCAGCCCGGGAGGGCAACCGTCAATAATGCAGCCCAGAGCCGCCCCGTGGCTTTCACCGAAGGTGGTTACGGTAAACAGTTTTCCAAACGTATTTCCGGACATAATTCAGCACTTTATAAAGGTTTTATAATAAATTACTTCAGCTGTTTCTAGCCTGCCATTCACGCAGGTCCCGGGCCGTAACCAGGAACACGCCGTCGCCGCCATTCTCGAATTCCAGCCAGGTCAGCGGCAGGTCCGGATAGGCATCGTCCATCGCACCCCACGAGTTACCCACTTCCACAATCAGCAGGCCGTCTTCGGTCAGGTGATCGGCGGCACCGGCAATGATGCGGTGGGCAATATCCAGGCCGTCGTCGCCTGCGGCAAGGCCCAGTGCCGGCTCATGCTGGTATTCTTCCGGCATGTCCGCCAGGTCTTCCGCATCCACATACGGCGGATTGCTGAGGATGACATCGTAGCGGCCCTCGATGTTGTCGAACACATCCGAGCGAACCGTTTGTACCCGCCCTTCCAGGCCGTGCATCTCGATGTTGGATTCGGCAACCGCCAGCGCATCTTCAGAAATATCCGACAGGTCTACATCTGCCTCGTCGAACACCGTCGCGGCGCCGATTCCGATACAACCGCTGCCCGTGCACAGGTCCAGAATGCGCTGAACGTGGGTGCCGCCAAGCCAGGGCTGCAAGCCGTTTTCCAGCAGCTCTCCCAGCGGTGACCGGGGCACCAGTACCCGCTCATCCACGTTAAAGGGCATGCCCATGAACCAGCCTTCGCCCAGTAAATAGGCAATGGGCACACGCTCGTTAATGCGCCGCTCGATACGCTCGATGATCACCTCCCGCTCGCTGCGGGTCAGGCGCGCATCCAGGAACAGGTTGTTGTTTTCCAGCGGCAGGTGAACGCTGCGAAGCACCAGTTGCACGGCTTCGTCCCACACGTTATCGGTGCCATGGCCAAAGTACAGGGGCGAGGCAGCAAACCGTGAGGCGGCATAGCGCAACAGGTCGCGAATAGTCTGCAGGTCATCTACGGGGCTGGTCACAAAGTCGGTTTCCTGGTCGGTAAGTTTCAGCGCGGCATTATACGCTGATTAGGCCGATGGCTGCAGCTTTCCGCCCGCCTGCCATCACAGCGCCAGCGGGCCGGAACTGCTGCGGCTGGCCTCAAATCGGTCCAGTGCCGCCGTCATACGTTCGCGCCCCAGCTGGATCAGCTCCGGCGCCTTGTGGAAGTCGTAGCTGCGGGACGCGTTCTTGGGAATATTGATCAGCAAGTCCGGCGGATAACCGGCAATCTTGTACTGCACCAGGGCGCTCTGCATGGTTTCGATGGTCAGGTTCATCACATCAAACTTGCCAATGCCCAGCTTGTCCCAGTCGATGGTGTCGTGCTCTTCCCGCTTTTCCGCATCCGGGTGATCGGCAGGCACCGGAGCCTTGGCCTTGGCCTCAATCGCTTTTTCCTGCGACTTTTTGGCAATCTCCCGGCTGATCTTCTGTTCCGGTGTTTCGTCCTCACTGCCCTTGCGGTTAGTGAGCGCTTTCAGGGCATCCCAGTCGAACCAGCGGGAAGCTTTGTCCCGGAGCGCATCCATCCACTCTTCCATATCGCCGCCGGTATCCTCTGCGAGCGTCAGTGCTGCGTCCGGAATTCGCTGGAGTTGCTCTTCCTCGCCCGCCAGGTTGACCGCCATAATCAGGTCTGCGTGGGCAGAGATGGTGGGAATAATCGGTAAGGGATTCAGCACCGCACCGTCCACCAGCACCCGGCCGTCCAGCACCAGCGGCGTCACTACACTGGGAATCGCAATGGAGGCACGGATAGCCTTGTCCAGGGGCCCTTCCTGGAACCAGATTTCCTTATGTGCCAGCAGGTCAGTCGCTACGGCCGTAAAGGGAATCGGCAGGTCTTCAATGCGGGTATCACCCAGAATTTCCCGCACGATGGAAAACACCTTCTCGCCCCGGATGGCACCGATGGAGCTGAAGGTAAGGTCCAGCAGCTTGATCACATCAAACTGCCCTAACCCGGTTACCCAGTCTTTGTACTCTTTCAGCTTGCCGGCGGCATACATACCGCCAATCAGGGCGCCCATGGAGCAGCCGGAAATGGCAGCAATCTTGTAACCACGCTCTACCAGCACTTCAATGGCGCCAATGTGGGCATAGCCCCGGGCGCCACCGCTGCCCAGGGTCAAGGCAACGGTCTTGCCCTTGCCGGTCTTGCGAACATTGCCGCGGGCAGGCGCACTTGCAGGAGAAACATCAGAGCTTTTTATGACAGCACTGGCGCCGTTATCAACCGGTTTATCCTTCTGTGCCATGGCTTACCTCTTGATCACCAATACTTCTACACGATCACCACGACGATCCGGGTCTTCCACCTGCACCACGGGCCCTACCGTGACAATTCGAATCTGGCTGCGGGAGATTCCGGTTTTGCCCAGAACTTCGGCCAGGGCATCACCTGCCTGCCGGGCGCGCTCCAGGGCCGCCTCCAGACGCTCGCCGTCCTGCAGCGAGGAGAACGCGGCCAACACCACCTCGGCGCCCTCATCAGCCGCCCAGTCGGTCAGCCTGCGCCGGTCATCGGCACTGAAATCAAATCGATAGGTAACGCCACCGCTCCAGGGCACCACCACCGGCCCCTTCATGCGCCCGTTTGACGCTTCAAAGCCGGGAATGGACGCGCCGGCACCTACCTCCAGCTGCTCCACCCACACATACTCCCGCAGGTTACCGCGAGTGACGGTATACACCAGCGTGAGCCACTGAGTGCCGTTCTCGTCTTCCACTGCAGCGGCCACGTAATCCTGGCTGCCATCCCGACCCAACAGGCGGGATTGCTGGAAAATCTGGTTGGCCCAGACGTTGTTACGGCCGCACTGTATACCGGAACACTGGTACAGAACACTGGCGCCCCTGGCCCGGAGTTCCGTCAGGTAATGGTCCAGTGCAGCCTCGCGACTGGCATCGCGGTTGATCTCGAACAGCTGCCCCTGGCCAGACACCGGCAGGCGCGCCATTACATCGGAACGGATTTCGTTGCGAATCTCCCGCACCGGGCTGAACAGCACCAAGTGGCCGCTGGATTCAATCGCTGCGGTGTTCTGCAGCGACGATTGCGAGAACTGCACAGGGGCCTGCGCAAGAGCGTTCGCCTGGACAGCACCGGCAGACGCAAACAGAACTACGGCCGCCAAACATCTCAAAAAGCCACTGCTGGATCGGTTAAACATCAAAAAGAAACCTTTTTATGGCATCACTGACTGGCGTGGTATCGCCATCCAGGTGACAGTGGTGGCCGCCGGGAACATCCACCGTGGTCAGCTCCGGAATCAGCGCCGCGCGCTGATCCAGCCCCTTCCGGTAAGTCAGCAGGCCTTCCTCGGCACGCACAAACAGCGCCGGGGTTTTAATGGCCGCCAAAGAGGCTTCCACCTGTTGCTCTGTCATCATCAAAGCCGTGGGGTGCCGCAACCTTGCATCGGTCTGCCAGACATACCCCACCCCGTAACTGCGCATGTTCCGGGGCACCAGCAAGCTGGCCGCCTCGGCACTCAGGGGGCTGAGGCCTCCCTCGCGAATTCGTGCTGCGGTTTCCACATCCGGATAGATCGCCGGCGGTGCCGAACCGTTACGCTTTTTCTGCAATGCCCGGCGCAGCTGGGGAATGGTTTCTTCCGCCGGGCGGCTAAGCGCCCCCAGGCTGTCGATCATCACCAGCCGCCGAACCCGCTCCGGAAAGGCCGCTGCGTACAAAGCACATACGATGCCGCCCAGAGAATGGCCGACCAGGTCTATCGGTTCTTTTTCGCTGTGCGGAAAATGGCTGTCGATCAGTTCGGAAAGGTCGGCCACATAGTCCATCAGCCAGTAGCTGTACCCCGGCGGCCGGTGGCCGGACTGGCCGTGGCCTGCCATGTCGATGGCGTGGACCGGCGCATGGGCGGCAATTTCCGGCGCAAGGCGGGCAAAGCTCATGGCGTTATCCAGCCAGCCGTGCACCATCAGCACAGGTTGCCGGGTGGCTGCTTCGCGGGGCGGATGCCAGCTCAGGCCGGCAAGGGTGATGTTTTCGAGTGGCCAGTGCGCCTCCCGGCAGTCGGCCGGAACTTCGTGCCCACTGTCGGGTAACACTGTGTCATTCATGCAAGGCAGGTCCTACATGGTGTGGGTGGGGCGATCAGAGCTCAGGGAGCCAGCCAGGTATGATTCGATCTTGGTGCGGGCGGTTTCATCATCACCGTTGAACTGCACACCAATACCGGCAGCCCGGTTGCCCTGGGCGCCTTTCGGGGTTATCCACACAACCTTGCCGGCCACCGGGATTTTCTCCGGCTCGTCCATCAGGGTCAGCAGCAGGAAAACCTCGTCGCCAAGCTGGTACTGCTTGTGGGTGGGAATGAACAGGCCACCCTGCTTTATGTAAGGCATATAGGCTGCGTACAGCGCGGCTTTGTCGTTGATAGTCTGGGTCAGAATACCACTGCGTGCTCCGAATCCGGGCCCCATATCAAACACCTTCTTTTTTCTGATATTTCGCAATCATAGCAGCTGTTAACCGCTAAAGCTCAACCTGCGGCGCGCTTTCTGGGCATCAAATCACGCCAGGCAGTCAACAGCTGGCTGGCCTCCAGTTCCGGGCTGGCATTATACACGGCGGCCTCCCGGCTCTGCCGGACCCGGTCCAGCAATTCATGGGCCCGCCAGGGCGGATTGCTGCGGGCCAGGAACATCAGCATGTCTGCCGCTTCGGTATCATTGGGCTGACCGCCGGCGCTGCACCGGGCCAGGTCGGCGGCCCAGCTTTCGAACAGCCAGAGGGTATCCTCCAGGCCGATGGTCTTGAAGCACTTCGCCGCATCACCCACGGTGATCTGCCCTTTCATAAACTGCTTGAACGCCTCGAAGGCCTTGTCCCGTAACCCCGGAAACTCGCCGGTGGCATATTCCAGCGCCAACCTCGGCGCATTACCCGCCAGCATCAGACTCTTGGCCAGCACCCCGGCTCCGGGGCGCTGATCTTCCTCCAGCCCGGATACCTGCGCAGCCAGCCAGTTCTGGGCCTGTTCTTCCGCCGGCACCGGAATGGTCAACGCCTGGCACCGGGAGCGAATGGTGGGCAGCACCGGCCGGCCACTTTCCTGCAACAGCAGCAGGGTGACATCCGGCAGCGGTTCTTCCAGGGTTTTCAGCAGGGCGTTGGCGGCATTGATGTTCAGCAGGTCTGCCCGGTCGACAATGGCCACCTTGTGATGGGCCACCTGGGGCGAACCCACGGCAAAGGTCGACAATGCCCTCACCTGGTCCACCTTTACCATGCGGGATTTCTCCGGCGCGTAGATTCGCAAATCCGGATGACTGCCCGCACGCAGCAACTCACACTGCTTGCAGTGGCCGCAAGCCACCAGGTTGCCATTGCCCAGGTCTTCCCGGCGATCGCACAGCAACAACCCGGCAACAGCCTCGGCCCAGGCACGCTTGCCCACACCCCGTTCGCCGGCCACCAGCAAGGCGTGAGGCAGCCGGTCTTCCGCCAGCCGGTGCTGAACCGCGTGCCAGGCCTTGGCCAGCCAGGGCATGTCTTGGGCGATATCACTCATTGGGTGGAGTCCGTGTTTCGGGTACTGGTTCCGGGCCATTGCGCCGTTGCCGCTTCATGGTACACAGCAACCGCTTCAAACGGCGGGTGTCGTCGGCAGAGGCCGGCGCGGATGAGGCACTATAGTAATGATTGTTCACGGCCCGGGCAAAGACCCGCGCCGATTCAGACACAGCGGGAACCGCCCGGGACAGCCTTTGCGCCAGCGCCTCCGGAGTTTCACCAACCCGCACCGGAACGCCCGCCTGTTCACAGAACCGATGCCAGCTGCTGACCACCCGGCGGAACGCATCCTGCCGTGCGCCCCGCTTCATGCCCAGGGCAGACACCAGGCCGGCCACCAGCAACGCCAGGCCGACAATACCTGCAGTCAGGTAGCCCAGTTCCTTCATACCTACGCCACCGGGCAACCGGGACATCAAATCCATCTGGCTCTGGCCCTGATAACCCACCACCCAGCGCTGCCATTGGTAGTTGATGCGGTCCAGCTGCAGTGAGGCCCACTGCAAGACCTGCAGATCGCTGTAACGCTGAGGCGAGATCAGTTCGTTCTCCAGAAATGAACCTTCGTCTGCCATGGCGTCTCGCAGCCCGGATTCAATCCGGCTGGGTGCGATGGCGGCGGTAGGATCAACCCTTACCCAACCGCGCCCTTCAAGCCACACTTCCACCCATGCATGGGCATCGTACTGGCGAACGATGTAGTACTCGTTGTTGGCACCGGCGTCGCCACCCTGGTAACCCACAACCACCCTTGCCGGAATACCTGCTGCCCGGAACACAAAAGTAGCTGCACCGGCATAGTGGGCACAGAAGCCCCGCTTTTCATCGAACAACAGGGCATCAATGCCATCTTCCGGCATGGCCGGTGGCCGCAGCGTGTAGAAATACTCCTGCTCCCGGAACCGGCGCATCAACTCCATCACGGTTTGTTCCGGGCTTAACTGCGAACCCAGCTGCTGCGCCAGTTCCCGTGCCCGGGGATTCCCCTGGGCCGGCAGCTGCAGGTATCGGCGTTGCTCCGGCGGTGACAACCCCTGCACTGCGCTGCTCGCCGCCACATTGCCCAGAGCCATCCGATAGCGCACAGAGCTGTCTGCCGGGCGCCGGAAACGGAACAGGTTTTGCTCTGCCTCTACCACGTTATCCGAGACAGCTTCGGAGCCATCCAAAGCGAACGCCCAGCGCTGGTCGGTAGGTTCCAGCAGCACATCGTACTGGTTCGGCTCCAGGTCCCCCACGCCGCCATCGATGGCTACCCGGCCCGGCCGGAAGAAACGCTCGGAATCGCCCTGACGCCAGGTTTCGCCGTCCAGGCGGTCCAGGATCAGCCCGCGCCAGTAGCGGTCACGGTAATCCGGGGCTTCGCCGCCAAAGGTCACCCGAAAAGCCCGCTCACTGCTCTGGGCCAGGTTGGAGATATCTCCCGGGCGCATGGTGTCCGAAATCCCGCTCCGGGCCTGGCCAGACACCATGGGCACACTCCACAGCGGCGCCATGCGGGGGAAGAACACAAACAGCAGGATCACCACCGGCAGGGTTTTCAGCATCAGAAGGCCAAGGCGCTTCCAGCCCCGGCCGATGGCATTGGGCAGGTCCGGCGCGTTTATGGTTTGCAGCCCCACCAGCAACAGTGCAATGGCGGCAAAGTTCACCAGCGCCCAGAGAATGTCCTGCCGGAACAGGAAATTCACCGTGGCCAGGTACACCAGGATGAAGAACAGCACATAGAAGTCCCGGGCACTGCGGGTTTCCAGCCATTTCAGGCCCACCGCCAGCACAAAGAACGAGGCGGCGGTATCCACCGTAAAGCGCCCCTGAACCGTGGCAATGTACACCGCCATCAGGATCAGCATGATACCGGTGCGCAACCAGCGTCCGGGCAAACGCACCCGGCCCATCTGCGCCAGCCAGCGCCAGCCGGCCAGCACCACACACGCGGCAATCAACCACACCGGCAGTCGATCCCACTGGGGCACAAGTAATACCGCAAAGGCCGCAATCAGCCACAGCAGGGCCTTACCGGGAATGGTTTCTTTCGGCGGTTCTTCCCGGCCACTGAACAAGCCAAAAGGCAGGGAAAGCTTCATACCGCACTGCCTCCCCGTGCTGCCCGATCCAGTTTCCTGCGGGTACCAAAGGCCCTGGCATCATCATCCCGGGGCTTTTCCTCGCCCCAGATAGCCAGCGCCAGCAGGCAACGCTCCACATGCACCTTGCCGGAATCCGGCTCGATCACCTCACCCGGCAGGTTCAGGCCAAAACGGGCGCCCTTTGCAGCCCTGTCCTGTACCAGCCAGGCCAGGTAACTCAAGCGCAGTTCGTTATCCACGCCGGGAAACGCGGCAAAATCCAGCCAGTGTGGGCTACCCTGCTTCGCCTCCCAATCTGCCACCACCATCTGGCCGGAGCGGGCAAAGCGCTTCCACATCACCCGGGGGCTTAAGTCCCCCTCCCGCCAGGGCCGCAAGTCCGCTTCGTCCTGCCCGGCTGTTTTCGCGGCCGCCGCGTTCTCCGGGCCATCCTCCAGGGTACTGAGCGCTTCCGGCGCCCCTATTGGCCGCGGAAACACCAACCCGGCCGAAGACGGCCGCACCCAGGACCAGGCCTTCAGCAAACCAAACGGAAACCGGGTTTCAATACGCACCCGGTCGGGGCGCAGATAGCCACGCCAGGCCGAAGGGACAGGCAGGGTGACGTCTTTCGACTCCCCCGCTGGCACATGAATACCCTCAACCCGCGAGTCCTCCACCGACAATCTGATCGACAAGGCATCGTCCTTGCCACTGCTGACCCGGAACCGGAAAGGAATATCTTCACCAGCCACACCTTCCCCTGCCTGAATGAGGGCAAGCGTCAAGCCGGACAAATTGCGATGGGTCTGATGCATGGCCCCCACAAACAGGGCGCCCAGCATGAAAGTAAGCAGGTAAATCAGGCTGTTCTGATAATTGATGCCGGTAATCAGCATGATCAGCAACAGAATGCCGAACACCACGCCGGCGCCGGTGGGCAGAATGCAGATGTTTTTCTGGCTGAACAGAACGCTGTCTGCACGGGGAATACGGCGGTTGATCCAGCGGCTGAAACGACGGCCAACAGATTGTTTTATCATGCCCATCAGGCCGGAAGACTCCTGAAAAGTTCAATGCAGTTTACGGACTATGAAACCATATCCACAGTGTTTTTATAACTGTACTCCGTAGGGGAAGATTCTGATCACAATACCGGCACTTTCCGGTTGAAATCGTGTCAGACAAACCGAATACTGACAAAATGAAGCGCATAGCCTGAATGCCCTGAGTTCAGCAGTCCTCGCAGTCTCAGCAGCGCCTCTGCACACACCGGTTACCCAAGAGGCAACTCATGATACGTCGCAAACTGCTTGCCGCTGCCATAACGGCCGCCATCGCTGCTCCCGCAATTGCGGGCGTACAAACCATGACGTCTGACGAAATGGTAGAGACCTACGTAGAAGACTCCGCCGTTATCGTGGTACCCAAAGACCAGCAGAAGTCCGAGGCGGACCGCCAGCGCATCATCCAGGCCCTGACCATTTCCCCGGGCGAGCCGGTTGTCACCGAATCGGAAGAAGAAGCCTACCGGGAAGCTCTGCAACGCTACCTGGAAGATGACCGCAAAGATTCCTTAACCGACGCCGAAGAAGAATTCCTGCGCCGCGCCCTGCTGCTGCCGGTAGACGAACTGACAAGAGTCCAGCCACCAGCCGAATTCCGCCCGGACATCCCCCAGCTGATCTTCGGCCAGCAACCGGAAATTCCGGACGAACCCTTTACCCAAACCTTCCTGAACGACCAGCTGGGTATCGGCTTTGACGGCCAGAACCTGAATTTCAGCATCGGTAACCCGCCGGGGATAGACCGGATCAATATTCCGCAGGGGATTAACGAAGGGCCGATTAATCTGACACCGCGACCTGGGGGTGGGTTTGATCTTTCTATTCAGGTGCCGGATCAGTAAGGCCCGATAACTGCCTTCGCGACAAACGAAAAACGGCAGCCTGTTCACTGCCGTTTTTTTGTGCCTGCGTGTTCTGCAGAACCAAAAACGCCCCGCCGAGGCGGGGCGTTGCACCAGGATTGGTGTCAGGTCGGATTAGTGACCGTAGACTGCCAGCTTGGTGTCGGAGATGTGAAGGTTGTCGATACCAATGGTACCGATATTGGCCCCGCCAACGATGGTCTGAGCGATATTAACGTCCATCAGCACATCTTTTACATCCACACGCAGCACATCAGTTTTGGTAGATGCACCAAGGCCATCGCCTTTGTAGACATCAACACTCGCAATGGCAAACGACTTGCCGAGGGCACCGGAAGCCAGTTGAGCCAGAGTCGGAGCACCATCACCAGTCGCGGGATCATAGTCGCCCCTGAACTGCTGCGACTGACCACTCTCATCTCTATTCAGCAGACCTTCGAGTTCGGCATCTGTGTATACTTCACCACCAGCATTAGCACCGGCGATGGTCATACCACGAATTCCGACACCAAGGAAATCAACATCGAAATCCATACGTTCAACGGTGAAGGCAACATCCAGCATCAGGCTACCACTGTCCGCGACGCCACCCACATTAGCGGTGTCTACACGAATATCTAGTGCTCCGAGCATACCAAAACCTTTCAGGCCCGAGAGAAGGGTGGTGCTTTCGGTTCCATCTGCTGAGTTCAGCGACATTGAACCTGCCTGCATACCCCAGTCAATCGGCGCACCGGTGATTGAACCTACATGGATCATTGCATCACCATCTGCTGCAACGTCGATGTCAATTTTCAGGTCATCCAACGTTCTGCTTTGAGTCGCCATACCCGGTACAGCGATGAACTCACCAGGATTGGCCGGATCATCGAGAAGACCGCTAGCATTAGCACCACCAAGCTTGATGTCGTTAACGGCAAACGTACCTTCGTCAGTGTAGGTAAATTTACCAATCTCTACATAGGTTTCCAGCTCAATAGTCACACCAGCCTGACCGGTGACGTTACCCATAGAGGTGTCGTCAAGGGCTTTCATTCCAGCGTGAGAAGCCATCGGAGCGGCAGCAATTGCAGCTACCAGAGCAATTTTTTTCAGGCCTTTCATTATTATCTCCTTAAGAAACTCTTTTTTTGTTGTGCGAGTTTATTGGGATGTGGAGAACATCCTCCACACCTCCATTTAAGATTGTTTTACAGTCTTAATCCGTGACTACCCTCACAATTCACCCAATCAGGATTTAAGGCCAAAACCAGAGAGCCGTTACTGCTTTTTGTCGTAGAAAATCTGAAAAGGTTTTTTCTGAGATAGCGCTCCGCCAAACGCAACCTTCCCTCCGCTCAATTCCAACGGTATCAACTTGGTACCTGATACACCTAACCTGTGCTCATGTTCTACAACCACAACCCGTTGAGATTCATCATCTTTCTGTATGGTACCTGGGTATACGATTAACGCTGAGTCAATACCATCGTGCCTGGCGAGGGACTTCAGGCTCACCCGAATCATGTGCAGCTTCATTTCCGGAGGTGCCTGTGAAGCCTCATCTGCAAATGTGACTTCCTTGATTTCTTTGTCTTTCATAATCATCCACGCTCTAGGCCGGAAGACTCCGGCGGCTTCAACATCGCTCTCAACACTGGCAATCGCTTTATCAAGCAAAGAGTTCAGATCCTTCTCTGCCGTCAGCAACACAATCGCCAACTCCTCATTTGTGAGTTCGCCATCGGCCAAGACATGATCCTCAGAAAGCTGGTTAGTCTGACTTTGGGCTAGTGCCGTAGGACCAGCCACTATCGATAACATCAAGCTCGCAGCGAGTGTGTAGGTTTTGAATCCAGTCATGGCATGTCTTCCACTATTGTTTTACTGATTTCCGGAACCCGGGCTGAAACTCCGGTAAAATACCGTCCACCCGATTTCTTGCGTAAAACCATTAAATCAGCGCCTGTCCCAATCGGACAACGCCCGTTTTGTGCTGCGCGTAGCATTCTTCCAATTTTTAACGGAGGTAACTTGGCCTTTCCTGTCTGTCAGTCCATTTCCCGCCAGCAGTTTGATCAGCTTTGCAGCTATTCGGCCGCAGAGCCGGACTTTGTATTTCTGGGCGGCCAGGCAATTGCGGGTGGGCGCGGGGCTGCGCGGGGGTTCTCCTGCCAGGCGGTGGAACGGGTCTCGTTGCCAGCCAATGCAGGCATGGGCGTGGACACTCAGGCTTTGGCCCGGAAGATGGAACGGCTGGCGGCGCCTTACCAGCACGCGCTCAGTTCGTTAAAGGCAGCACCCTGCCCGCTGATCGGCGGTTGGGTCGGCAGCCTGGCCTACGAGTTCGGCTATGCCCGGGAAGCCAAGCTGCAAGGGCTGGTGCCCAAGCTGCCAGTGCCGCTGATGTTTGCCGGGTTGTATCTGTGGTTTGCCAGTGAAGACCTGGAAACAGGTGACTGTTATCTGTGGGTACACCCGGACTTGCCGCAGGCCCAGCAAAAACAGCTGGAGAACTGGCTGGCTACACCCGCTGAGCCACAGCCAAGGCACTGGGCCATGGAGCAGCCGTTCAAACCGACTCAAGCCCCGGCCAATTTCCGCAATCGCGTGCAACAGGTGCAGGATTACATCCAGGCCGGCGATTGCTATCAGGCCAACTTGTCCCAGTCTTTCGAAGGACACTACAGCGGCGATCCCTGGCTGGCGTTCACGGAACTGAGCCTTGCCAACCCCACACCCTACGCGGCGTTTCTGCGCCATGAAGGCAGCGCGGTGGTGTCGGTGTCACCGGAGCGATTCCTGGCAATCCGCGACGGGGTGATCGAAACCAGTCCAATCAAAGGCACCCGGCGGCGCGGCGCCACGCCGGAGCAGGACAAGGCCCTGGCCGATGAGCTGCTGGCCTCGGAAAAAGACCGGGCCGAAAACCTGATGATTGTGGATTTGCTGCGCAACGACCTGAGCGTGAACGCCCTGCCCGGCTCGGTGAAGGTGGACGAGTTGTTTGCGCTGGAAAGTTACCAGAATGTCCACCACCTGGTGAGCCACATTCGCGCACAACTGAAGCCCGGTGTCAGCCCGTTACAGGCGCTGTTTGATGCCTTCCCCGGCGGCTCCATCACCGGTGCCCCGAAAATCCGGGCCATGGAGATTATCCACGAGCTGGAACCCCACTGGCGCGGGCCCTATTGCGGGTCGGTGTTCTATTACGGGCTGGATGGGCGGCTGGACAGCAACATTGCCATTCGCACCCTGCTTTGCGAGGCGAACGGAACGATCAGATGCTGGGGTGGCGGCGGAATTGTGGCGGATTCAGACCCGGAGGCGGAATATCAGGAAACCCTGACCAAGGTGAAGCCACTGATGGACTTTCTGGAACAACTAAAGCGGTAAGCGCGAACGATCTGCGCCGCCGGGTTCCCGCAGCGGCACAGACCGGAATACCGGAAAATCAGGCGCCGTGAATGGCGCTGGCTTTCAGGAATTCTTGCTTCAGGTCGTCAAAGTTGTGCACCGCCGGGAACTGCGGGAACTCGTCGATCACGTTCTGGGGCGCGTGGAACAGAATACCGGCTTCGGCCTGGCCCAGCATGGTGGTGTCGTTGTAGGAATCACCGGCGGCAATCACCCGGTAGTTCAGCAACTGGAACGCACGCACAGACTGGCGCTTGGGGTCGCGCTGGCGCAGCAGATAGTTGGTGATCTGGCCGTTGTCGGCCACTTCCAGCTTGTGGCACAACAGCGCTGGATAGCCCAGTTTCTTCATCAGCGGCATGGCGAATTCGTAGAAGGTGTCCGACAGGATCACCACCTGGAAACGCTCGCGCAACCAGTCCAGGAACTCCCGGGCGCCGGGCAGCGGGTCCAGTGTACCGATCACTTCCTGGATTTCCGGCAGGCCGTAGCCGTGCTCGTCCAGAATGCGCAGGCGCTGTTTCATCAGTACGTCGTAGTCAGGAATATCCCGGGTGGTTGCCTTGAGTTCTTCAATACCGGTTTTTTCTGCAAAGGCGATCCAGATTTCCGGGATGAGTACGCCCTCAAGGTCAAGACATGCGAGTTCCACAACGGTCTCCTGAATAAATGATAAGGTGGCAGGCACAACAGGCGCCCGACTTGCTGCCGCGTATGATATGAAAAACGGGGCGGGAATGCATCGGGAATCCCGGTCTTTAACCTGCCGGCGAGCTATAAATATATAGTTTGTCATTCCTTCAGGTTATGAGCGGTTTGATGATAGCCTTGCGGCAACACGATAACGATTGCTGGAACAACATGACTGATATCGATTCTCTGCGCACCGAACTGGACGGCCAGAGCCCCCGGGCTATCCTGAAAGCCGCCATCGCCCGCTACGACAACATCGCCATTTCCTTCAGCGGTGCGGAAGATGTGGTGCTGATCGAAATGGCCCACAAGCTGACGGACAACCTGCAGGTGTTCACCCTGGACACCGGCCGGCTGCACCCGGAAACCTACGAGTTTATCGAGAAAGTGCGCCAGCATTACGGCATCGAGATTGAAGTGCTGTTTCCGGATTCCGACGAAGTTCAGGCCCTGGTGGGCAAGAAAGGCTTGTTCAGCTTCTACGAAGACGGCCATTCGGAATGCTGCGGCATCCGCAAGGTGAACCCACTGCGCAAGAAACTGGCCACGGTGGATGCCTGGATTACCGGCCAGCGCCGGGACCAGAGCCCGGGCACCCGGAATGAGGTGCCGGTGGTGCAGGTCGATACGGCGTTCTCTACCGATGATAAAACGCTGGTGAAGTTCAACCCGCTGGCGAACTGGACCTCTAAAGAAGTCTGGGACTACATCCGCATGGCAGAAGCCCCCTACAACAGCCTGCACGAAAAGGGTTTTGTCAGCATCGGCTGCCAGCCCTGCACCCGCCCGGTACTGCCAGGCCAGCACGAGCGCGAAGGCCGCTGGTGGTGGGAGGAAGCCACCCATAAAGAGTGTGGTCTGCATGCCGGCAACCTGATTGGCAAATCCGGCTAACCTCCCTCCAGAATCAAAAAAAGCCCGCCTGTCATCGCTGACGGCGGGCTTTCTTTGTTCAGGGGCCTCAGTAAACCGGCAGCTCAATGTCCTTGAACAGTTCCTGAATCTCGGTACGGCTGCCCTGATGGGCCACCACGCGATCCACCATTTCCTTGGTCAGGTGCGGTGCAAAGCGTTGCATGAAGTCGTACATATAACCCCGCAGGAACGTACCCTTGCGGAAGCCGATACGGGTCACCGACGGGCGGAACAACTTGCTGGCATCCAGTGCCACCAGATCGGTATCGGTTTTCGGGTCGAACGCCATGCTGGCGATAATGCCCACACCCAGCCCCAGGCGTACGTAGGTTTTGATAACGTCGGCATCCGCCGCCGTGAACACCACTTTCGGGGTCAAACCCTTGGACTGGAAAGCCTCATCCAGCTTGGAGCGGCCGGTAAAGCCGAACACGTAGGTGACCAGCTGGTACTCGGCCAGCTCTTCCAGCGTCAGCTCCTGCCCCCTGGCCAGTGGATGGTCTTTCGGCACCACCACGCAGCGGTTCCAGCGATAGCAGGGCATCATCAGCAGGTCGTTGAACAGGTCCATGCCCTCGGTGGCGATGGCAAAGTCCACGGCACCGTTGGCCGCCATCTCGGAGATCTGCATGGGCGTACCCTGGTGCATATGCAGCGACACATCCGGATACTCTTCAATAAACCCGCTGATCACCGGAGGCAAGGCATAGCGTGCCTGGGTGTGGGTAGTGGCAATGCTGAGGTCGCCCTTGCGCTGGTTGCTGAACTCCTGGGCAATTTTCTTGATACCTTCTACCCGGCGCAGGATTTCTCCGGCCTCGCGGATGATAATCTCGCCGCCCGGGGTGATGCGGGTCAGGTGCTTGCCGCTGCGGGCAAATACTTCCAGCCCCAGCTCGTCTTCCAGCAGACGGATTTGCTTGGAAATGCCCGGCTGTGAGGTAAACAGGCTCTGGGCGGTGGCGGACACATTCAAATCGTGGTGCGCAACTTCCCAGATATACCGCAGTTGTTGTAATTTCATTGAATCTGTCGCTCCCTGGATGAGTCTACCGCCCGATAATACGCATAAGAACGGTTATTTTCATTCTTTTTTGATATACAAAAGGTAACTGTATTCAGTGTAGACCAATTCCGTGCTTTCGCAGCCCCGCCAAAGCCTTGCGTCACCGCAGCCCTTGACTTGCCGGCAGCAAAGCACACAATCCATTACCTACATTTCGGTTAACCGGACAACCATGCTGCTGAACACCAAGTTTCTGAGGCCAACACCAGACCCGCGAGCCGTGCGCCGGCAACGGCTCGATTCGCTGCTGGAGCCGGAAACCGGCAAGCGGCTGAATATGGTGGTTGCGCCGGCGGGCTTCGGTAAAACCACCCTGGTAAGCCAGTGGTGTGCCCTGAACAGCCACCGCACCGCCTGGTTATCGCTGGACGAACACGACAACCAGCCACGCCAGTTCTGGCAGTATGTGGTGGGGGCCTTTGAACACGCCGGGCTGATGGGGCTGGAAGATATCCGCAAACAGCTCGCCCGCAGTGACGGAGAAGACCAGACCGCCGCCATCACCGGTTTGATCAACACCCTGAGCCAGGACGACACGGCCTGGTTCCTGGTGCTGGACGACTACCACGAGATCACCAGCGACACCATTCACCGCCAGCTGGGCTGGTTTATCGACTACCTGCCCCCGGGCATGCTGGTGACCCTTGCTTCCCGCACCGAACCACCCTTGCCCCTTGCCCGCTGGCGGGTACGGCGGCAGGTGCAGGATATTCATCCGGGGTTGCTGGCGTTCTCTGAAGACGAATGCCGGGCATTCTTCCGGGACACCATGGCCATGGAGTTATCGGAGCAGGAAATCCGCTCGGTGTGCCAGCGCACCGAAGGCTGGGTGGCCGCCATGCAATTGTCGGCGCTGTCGGCCAAGTCTGGCCAGCTCAACCTGGACCAGACTTCCGCGCCTCCAAGCCTGAACCCGGACGGCCGGCTGATCAGCGATTACGTGCTCACCGAGGTGCTGCGCCAGTTGCCCCGGGAACTGATGGACTTCCTGCTGGATACCGCCTGCTGCCCTCGCCTGTCCGGCGCCCTGTGCGATGCCATCCGGGAACGCAGCGACAGCCAGGATGCGTTGACCCGGCTACTGGCCCAGAACCTGTTCCTGATTCCGCTGGATACCCGTAACGAGTGGTTCCGCTACCACGACCTGTTCCGGGAAGCCCTGTTGCAGCGCATTCAAAGCAAAGATCCCGCCCGGGCAGAGCTGATGCAATCCCGCACCATCGACTGGCTGCTCAGCCATGGCCAGGTGCAGGAAGCCATCGGCCAGATTGTCCGGCGCAAAGACACCGAGCGGCTGGCCCGGGTGCTCTCGGAGCACGGCAACAACCTGATCCACGGCGGTTTCCATTTGCCGGTACTGGAATGGCTGGAGAAAATCCCTGCGGATGTCATCAACGACGGCCCGCAGCTGCAGATGCTCAAGGTCTGGGGTCTGTTCTTCGCCAACCGGGTAGAAGGGCTGGAGCCCTTGCTGACCCGGGTGGAAGACCTGCTGGACCGCCGGGTGGCGGACTCTCACCCGGATGCCGAAGGCGCCCTGGCCATTCACAGTGAAGTATCGCTGGTGCGTTCGTACCTGGCCCGCAGCCGAAACGACGAGAAGAACGCCTCGGACCTGACCCGGCAGGTGCTCAAGGACATCGACAAGATCAGCATTCCCCTGAAATCCGTCACCTACTACGGCCTGGGCATGGATTATTTCGGTAAGGGCGAGCTGAACGAGGCCGAAGAAGCCCTGGAAAGCGCCGTGTATTACGGTCAGGTGGAGCGAAAACCTAGCACTGTGCTGTCTTCCGGCGGGTTGCTGGCCTGGATCCAGTACAACCGGGGCGACACCGACCTTGCCCTGGAAACCACCAGCCGGGTACGGCAATGGGTAGACGAACACTACGCCGACCCCAGCCAGCCGCGGCTGATCTCCTGTTGGCAGAACAGCGCCCTGATTGAGATCTACCGGGAACAGAACCAACCCCAGACCGCAGCCGGCTACCTGTCGCCATTGCTCGAACACGTCGAAAAAGGCACCGAGCCCGGCCAGCATGTGGTCATCCAGTTTGTTCGGGGCCACCTGGCGTTCAGTGAAGACAAGCTGGATGCCGCCATCGACGCCCTGAAAGATGCCGTTGCCGTTGGCCGAAAACGCCGGGATCACATCCTGTTTGATCCGCCCGCTGCTGCTGCCCTGCTGGCGCGCTGTTACCTGGCCACAGGCCAGGCTGACAAGGCCATGGAATGCCTGCAGCCGGCCCTTGAAGAACCGGCCTCCAACCCCCTGAACCGGGAGCAGAACCAGATCGCCCTGGCCCGGGTATTGATTGCCCGGAATGACAGCCAGAAGGCCCAGGAGATACTGTCTGCGCTGATTCCCGCTGCCGAGCGCAACGCCCATACCCGGCACCTGGTAGAGATTCTGCTGGTGTACGCCGAGGCCCTGTTCGGCCAGGGATATGAGGAAGAAGCCAACCGGATGCTGGAACGGGCCATGGACAGGGCTGAACATGCCGGCTTCCTGCGTCTGTTTGCTGAAGAAAGTCCGGCACTGCGGGAGAAGATGCTGGAGCTGCCGCGGCTGAGAACACCGGGGCGCTGGAACCGGGAATTGCTGACCATGCTGAAGGATCAACTGCTGGAGCCACCCATGGCTGCCGGTTCAGAACCGGCGGAGCCGGAGGCGGCCGCCGCAACCCCCGCACCGAGATCCGCTGACAGCGAACTGGCCGAACCTTTAAGCCAACGGGAACAGGAAGTGCTGGAGTTGATCAACCAGGGCCTGGCCAACAAGGATATCGCCGGCAAGATGTCGGTGGCACCGGCGACGGTGAAAGCCCACATCCGTAACCTCTACGGCAAGCTGGGCGTGGGCCGGCGCACCGAGGCTCTGGCCCGGGCCCGGGAGCTTGGGCTGTTGGGGGACACGACCAAAACGTGACACAGTTCACACTTTACCCGAATTAAGCCCCCTCACTACGCCCTTTGGACGATCCGTTTACGCCCCCTTACGCCCTATCATTTAACCATGGTGAGGTTAGCGCCTTACCGCGAATTCTGAAATTCAGGCCTTCAGATTTCTTGTTCCGCGTTATTTCGACGCCCGGGTTCGTCAGAACCCCTTGATAAGAGCCACCCGATTGGGATGGCTCTTTTTTTATGGGCAGAAGGAAAGGCTCAGTATTCGATTACGCGCCGGAACGGCGGCAGGGCATCCAGCAGCAGCTGGCCATAGCGACGGGCGACAATACGCCGGTCCAGGATGGTCACCCGGCCGGTATCCTGTTCGGTACGCAACAAACGGCCCACAGCCTGAACCAGCTTCACCGAGGCATCCGGCACGGTAATTTCCATAAACGGGTTACCCCCACGCTGGGTAACCCACTCCGCCAGGCTGGCGTCGATGGGGTCATCCGGCACGGAGAACGGCAGGCGCGTAATCACTACGTGGTGCAGGTACTTGCCCGGCAAATCGATCCCTTCGGCAAAGCTGGCAACGCCAAACAGCACGCTGGGCTTGCCTTCATCAATGCGGGCGCAGTGCTGCTTGAGCACCTCATTCTTGGCCATGTCGTCCTGGGTCCGGATCAGTTCCGGGTATTCCGGAGCCAGGGCATCCCTCACCTGCTGCATCTGCCGGCGGGAGGTAAACAATACCAGGGTGGCTTTTTCGCCGGCCCAGAGTTCCGGCAGGCGCTTGATCAGGGCATCGCCAAAACCGTCATCGGTGGGCATGGCATTCATGGCCGGAACTTCCACCGTGGCCATTTCGCCATAACGGAACGAGCTGGGCACCACCAGGTAACGGCTGGCTTCCGGCAGGCCGGCCCGGGACCGCAGGCGATCGAACTTGCCCAGCGCCGTCAGGGTGGCACTGGTGAGCACCGCACCATAGGCCCGGGACCAAAGCCGTGAATACAACAGGTTGTCGGCCAGCACCGGCGAGCTGTACAGGGTAATGTCTTCAGCGTGATCCCAGCGCTGGCGCACCGCCCACCGGGCCGCGGGCGGGCCTTTGCGGATAACCGGGGCCGCGTCTGTACTTTCAGTTTGAGTGGTGGCATCGGAACCGGTCGCCCCTTCACACCAGGCCGCCCACAGGCGCAACTGCTCTTCTGCCCGGCTGTGGAAGGCACCAATCACGGGATACCAGGAATCGGCGGTGTCCCGGTCCAGTTCCGGATCTTTGCGTTCGTCGAAGGCATTCTGCAGTTCTTCAACCAGGGTGCCCAACTGCCGGCACAGGCCGGCGGTCACAATGCGCGTTTCGGCCGCCAGTTCCGCCAGGGTATCCGGCAGCTCGCCATCCGGGTATCGCCATTGGGCGCTGCGGCGCTCATCGTTGAATTCCCAGGCGGTATTAAGCTCCACCTCGTCGTACACCTTGGCGAGGGCGAGGTCGAGATCCCGACCAGACAGGCTGATCTTGTCCACGGCCTTGGCTGCCTGCGAACCACCGGGCAACCAGGGCTGCATTTTCACCAGGGCCTGGGACAGCTGCTTCAGCCACTGGCGGGTGGAGTTCAGGGGAACCGAGGCGGCAAAGTGGTTCAGGGCCTTGTCTGGCAGGTGGTGGGCTTCGTCGAAGATAAACAGGGCATTTTCGGGCTCCGGCAGTATGGCGCCGCCGCCCAGAGCCAGGTCTGCCAGGACGAGGTCATGGTTGGCCACCACCACATCGGCATCGTCCAGGTCTTTGCGGGCATCGAAAAAGGCGCAGCTGTCGAAATAGGCGCAGTGGCGATTGGTGCACTGGCGGTGGTCGGTGGTCACCTGGCGCCAGATTTCATCGGGGATCTGTTCCGGCCAATGGTCCCGGTCGCCGTCCCATTCCCGGGAGCCGTAGCTGGCCAGCATTTTTTCAAAGGTAATCCGGCTGGCCGCTTCATCGTCGGCCGGCTGGTCCAGCAGAAACAGGGGCATGGTGTCGCTGTCGCCATGGCCTTCGTCGTGCAGCCGGGATTCCAGCCGGGACATACACAGGTAACGGCCACGGCCCTTGGCCAGGGTCCAGCTGAAATCCAGCTTGCTGTGCTTGCGCAGGTCCGGCAGGTCTTTCAGGACAATCTGGTCCTGCAGGGCAACGGTGGCGGTGGAAATCACCAGGGTTTTGCCCAGCGCCCTGGCCACAGGGATGGCCGCAACCAGGTACGCCAGGGTTTTACCGGTACCGGTACCGGCCTCCACCACGCAGGTGGCCGGCGGCGAGGTGCGCTGACCATCGTTGTCGGTGATATCACCCATGTAGCGGGCAATCTCGGCAATCATCAGGCGCTGGCCATAACGGGCACGGATGTCCTTGCCGGCCAGCAAGTCACGGTAGGCCTGCTGGATTTGCTGCTTTACGTCTTCGGTCAGGGCCATTATCTCGGGCTCACCCAGTCCCTCACGGTACCAACACGGAAGTACTGGCCGTTCTTGCTGAGCACCACGCCGTCTTCGGTAATGCGTTCAATGGTGAGCTGCTCGAACCGGTCGCCGGTGCGCAGGTAACGATTATTGATCATCACGCGGCTGGCGGACGGATCCGAGGAATAGATATGGCTGTTGAAGGTCAAGTCGGGCACGCTCTTCTGAAAGGACAGGGGCAATTCTACCAGATGCGGCACCCTGCCCTCTGGCTGGGGCTGGGTCAAGCCCGGATTGGATTTTGACTGGCTGGGCACGATCACCACCGGTTCTGCCCAGAGCTCTTCGGTGCCGGAATGGGCTTCCGGCACATCCGGAATCGGTACCGCCGGCGCCGGCGCTGGCTCCGGTTGTACCGTTGCAACCGGTTCCGGTTCGGGCTTCGCTTTCGGGGCGTCTGCAACAGACTGTTCTGTCGGTACCGGTTGTGCCGGGGCTGGTTCGGACTGAATGACGGTGGCAACCGGGCCGGTGTCCGGCCAGAACACATAGGCCATCACCCCGGCATTGACCAGCAAGGCCAGCACCACAATCCACACCACCGCGGGTACCCGTTTTTTCTTCGGCCGATACACCATCTGTACCTGGTGGCCGAGATCCGGAGCCTTGCCTTGCCGGCGCTCCGCTTCGGACTTTCTGAGGGCATCAAGGATGTACGACATAACCTACCGGGTGCCTCCCGCCGGGGCTGTTACCAGGCGCGGCACCCGCACTTTAAGGTCGTTGTTCATCTGAATGATGGTCATGGCGCCGGGAATACCGTCTACCGTCAAACCTTTCTGCTCCTGGTACCAGCGCACCTGCTGCTCCATGGCCAGGCGCTTTATCCGGGTACTTTCTGGCCCGGAACCGGCCAGCCGGTCTGCGATTTCCATCATACGGGCACCAATCCAAAGCTCCTGGCCGGACTCATCGCCGTAGAAGCCGTCACCGGTCATGAATTCCGGCACCCGCCAGAGTACCTGGAAATCGCCAAACCAATAGCGCTCCAGTTCCCGGAACGGAACCGTTTCGGTGCCCCCCGGAACCGCCAGTGTGGCTGTTTCGCCATCCAGTGAACGCAGCACCGCATAGCGGGCCTCGCCATTTTCCGGCTTGAGCACTAACAGGGCCGGGCGATCAATAAATTCCAGGCTACGGCGGCTGCCCTGGCGCTCCAGGCAACGCAAACCTGAATTCTGGGCATGGTCACAGGCGTTGGGGAAAGCGGTAGGGTTGTAGTCGTTGCCCCAGATACCAAACAGTTCAACAAAGGCCTGGGCGCGGGGCATGGCGTGGTTGTCGAGGACAAACGAAGCCGGCAGGCTGGCAGCGGGTTCTGCCGGCTCGGGGCTTTGTTCGGCAGGAACGGGATCTGTAGTCTCGTCCCGCTCGATGGTGCCACCGGTCTGAACTTCCGGGTCGCTATCGGCCAGGGCCTTGTTCACCGAATCCGGGCTGTCCAGCAGCCACAGGGTGGCAATAATGGCCAGCAGAATACTGGCTGCCACCAGGGCCAGTTGGCTTTTGGCCGGCCCGCCGGAGCCGGTCCGGCGGCTGCCGTTACGGATACCACCGGTCACTTCTTTCGCAGCCCGCTTGATATGGGCGCGGGTTATCTGGTGCTCGCCCTCGGCATAGGCGCCCAGCAGCGCTCGGTCGCTGATCAGGTTGATCAACCGGGGTACACCCTCGCTGGCGCGATACAGATTTTTGACCGCACCGGCAGAAAAAAGGTCACCGCGCAGGCCAGCCACGCTCAGCCGGTATTGCAGGTAGGCCGGCAGTTCCGCCTGGTCGATGGCATCCAGGTGGTAACGGGCGGTTACCCGCTGGTTCAGCTGGCGCAGTTCCGGCAGGGCCAGGATGTCCTGCAGTTCCGGCTGGCCCAGCAGCACTATCTGCAACAGCTTTTTCTCGGCAGTTTCCAGGTTGGTCAGCAGGCGCAGCTGCTCCAGCACTTCTGCGGAGAGGTTCTGGGCCTCATCGATAATCAGCACCTTGTGCCGGCCGGCGGCGTGGGCCTTGAGCAGGTCCTGGTTGATCGCATCCACCAGGATCTTGATGGTGGCGTTGGCTGCGTGGGCAATGCCCAGCTCGTCGCAGATAGCCGACAGCAACTCCCGGGCCGAGAGCCGGGGATTCAGGATAAGCGCTATGTCGACGTGATCCGGCGCGTTCTCGATAAAACAGCGGCAGACCGTGGTTTTGCCGGTTCCTACCTCACCGGTAATCACGATAAAACCGCCCTGCCCCTGCACGCCATACATCAGGTGCGCCAGAGCTTCCTTGTGGCGGTCACTCAGGTACAGGTAGCGGGGGTCCGGCGCAATGGAGAAAGGCGGTTCCCGAAAGCCAAAAAAATCGTAGTACATGTTTCCTCAGGACCTGGCCGGCGCAGTACCGCTGACCAGTTTCAATTCTACCGCCCGCCGGTTCTGCTGCTTAAGGCGGCGCACACAACGTTCGAGGGTCTTGGAAATCCGGGCATGGGTCCGGATCATCGAAATCTTCGGCCAGGTGGCCCGCTCGCCAGCCAGGATCATCTCGCGAACATACTCCGGGCTCGGGTTCGACAACATGCCGCGATAGTGCCGCAAGGAATACTCCGGGGCAATGGTTACGTCGCCGGAGTAACGCTGGGCCATAATGGTATACAGTTGCCCGGAGGCCTGCCTGAGCAATTCCGGGCGAACCCGCTTGCGCAGGTAGTCGAACACGCCACGGCCATGGAACTGCACTTCGGACTTCAGGAAATGCATCGGCAACCGCGGCAGCGAGAGTTTTTCGTCTGTCTGTTCCGCCAGGAACGGCACCACATGGGGGTTGGTCTGGCTGACAATGCTGAAATTGGCATCGTACAAATGCATCAGGCGCTCGATGGGCAGGTCACTGACCACGGAACCGTCCACAAACTGGATTCTGGGCATGTAAGGCAGTGCATTGCCGTAAAGGTCTTTCTTCATCAGGGTAACCGGCGGGAACACCCCGGGCACCGCAGCACTGGCCAGGGCGGCGCTCCACACCATCAGGTACGGCGAGGTATAACCGCACAACAACCGGGCTTTCTGATTGGACTGCACTGGCGACACGCTGATGTTAATGCTGCGGCCAGTGCGCTGATAGGCTTCTTCGAAGGTGTATTCGCCAATATTCGCGCGCAGACATTGCTGCAGGGTTTGCTGGTCCATCAGGCCTTCGCCGCGCATGGCGCTGATCAGCCCGCGCCATTTCCAGGCCTTGAGGTTGTGGTTCTCCGGCACCAGCATTTCCGGTATCTCGGCATCGGTGTGCACCCCGAGAATACCCGCGATAATAGCGCCGATACTGGAGCCGGCAATCACCTGGGGCAGCAGCCCCTTTTCCCACAGTGCCTTGATGACTCCGAAATGGAACATGCCCAGCGATGCGCCACCGCTGAGCAACAGGGTGGGCCGGCCGAAGCTGGTCAGGGTATCGCGGAAGAACTGCAGCTTGTCATAAACCGGAAAGCCCGGCACCGGGTGATCGCACAGGTAATCCAGGGCTTCACACACCTGGCTGATGTATTCTTCGATCAGGTGCTTGGTGCCCACCCGGGAACGGGTGTACAGCGCCGGGTTCCCCATATTGCCCAGATCGTGGTGCAGCCCTTCGCGCAGCGCCCGCTTGAGGCGCTCGAAGTCGTTCTGCTGGCGATACTGTTTGAGGTTGCTCAGACGATCGTAGATCAGTTCGTAGTGGTAAAGGTCAGAAACGAACTCTTCCTTCCACTCGGCATTGCCTTCCAGAAAATCCAGCTCCAGCCCGGCTTCCATCCACTGTTCATAGGTCGTGGCGCCGGCCAGGGCTTTGCGAAAACGGGAAATTCTGGGGTCCTTGATCACCTGTTGCCTCCCGGCTTTACTGCTCAGAAATCCTCGAGCATGAAATCGTCGTCGTCCGCGAAGGGATCTTCCGTGATCTTACCATCGTTAATCAGGAATTCACGACGCTGCAGGAAGGCATTGCGCACAAACGTGTACTGGTCCCCGGAAATAAAGCTTTCTGCCGGAATCAGGTCTGCCCGCTTATCAACAATCTGCAGGGTACGCAGGTAATACCATTCCGGGCTGTCGACCGCATCCCAGGCTGACGGCAGCATAAAACTGTCTGAGGCCAGGCCGCTAAAATGCCGTGGCGTGGACGGGCCCAGCAGCGGAAGCATCAGGTAAGGGCCGGAGCCTACGCCCCAGTGACCGAGGGTCTGGCCGAAATCTTCCGGTCGCTCGGGCAGTTCCCACGCGGTGGCTACATCAAAGATACCGCCCAGACCGAACACGGTATTGAAGGTGAACCGGCCAAAGGCCACCACTGCCGATTCCCCTTTCAGCTGAAACAGGCTGTTGGTGAAGTTGCGGATTTCGGTGAGGTTGTTGAAGAAATTGGTGACGCCACGATCTACGACGTCCGGGGTCACGGTCCGGTAACCACTGGCTACCGGGCGCAGGAACCAGCGGTCAATGGCATCGTTGAAGGCGTAGACCTTGCGGTTCCAGTTCTCGTAGGGGTCGTCGGTATTGGCAGGCATCGCCTCGCCTTCCATGGGCGGCTCTTGCAGATTCTGGGCCTGCACGGCTGTTGCACCAAGGGCCAGTGCCATAAACAACAGCATGCCGGGCGCCCAACGCCGGATATCAAACTCTCTCATTTTGCACTCTCGGGTTGTTTAACCTGTTTCAGTTCGTCGACAATACCGGCGTTTTATTATTCTTGTGTCACTGTTCCGGAGGAAACTCAGATGTCTGTACCGGGTAATCCCGTCAGTTCCCTGTCCATGGCCCTGCGCTGGGGCGATATGGATGCATACGGCCACGCCAATAATACAGTTTACTTCCGTTTTTACGAGGAAGCCCGCATTGTCTGGCTGGCGGAACTGGGTCTGGGTAAAGCAGAAGACCCGACCGGACCGGTCATTATAAAGACCAGCGCCACCTTTCTGAAGGAACTGACGCACCCTGCCAGTGTCGTTGTTGAAACCTATGCAGACAAAGCGGGAACGACCAGCCTCGACACCTACCATCTGCTGAAAGATGCCGACACCGGCGATGTATACACGGAAGGCTATGCAAAGATCGTGTGGGTAGACCGGACAACCCGCAAATCCACCCCGCTGCCAGACACCCTGAAGGCCCTGGCAGCGAGGTAAACCGGATTAGCGGTGGCGAACCACCACGCTGCCGATGGAATAGCCGGCACCGAAGGAGCAGATCACTCCCAGGTCGCCGGCTTTCAGGTCATCCTTGTGCTTGTGGAAGGCAATGATTGAGCCGGCCGAACTTGTGTTGGCGTATTCGTCCAGAATCACCGGTGCTTCCTGCTCGGTGGCATCCCGGCCAAGAACCTTGCGGGCAATCAGCTGGTTCATGTTCAGGTTGGCCTGGTGCAGCCACATGCGGTCCAGGTTGTCCGGTTCCAGGTTCAGGGAAGCCAGGTGATCCTGGATAGTGGAAGCCACCAGCGGTGACACTTCCTTGAATACCTTGCGGCCCTGCTGGATAAACAGCTTGTCCGCTTTGCCCACGCCACTGTCATCCGCCCGGTTCAGGAAACCGAAGTTGTTACGGATGTTGTTGGAGAACTGGGTCTTCAGACGAGTGCCCAGAATCTCGAAGCCCTGCCCCGGCTGGGTGTTTTCTTCCCGCTCCACCAGGATGGCGGTGCAGGCGTCACCAAAGATAAAGTGGCTGTCGCGGTCACGGAAGTTCAGGTGGCCGGAGCAGATTTCCGGGCTGACCACCAGTACGGCGCGGGCGGCACCGTTTTCCACCGAGTTCACCGCAGCCTGCAAGCCGAAGGTGGCAGAACTGCAGGCCACGTTCATGTCGTAGGCGAAGCCGTTAATACCCAGGGCTTCCTGCACCTCAATAGCCACGGCGGGATAGGCGCGCTGCATGTTGGAGCATGCCACAATCACCGCGTCTACATCGGCGGCGGTTTTACCTGCCTGTTCAAGGGCTTCTTTACAGGCTGCAACTGCCATGTCGCACTGCACCGATGGCTCATCGTTGCTGCGCTCGGGAATGTACGGTTTCATCCGCTTCGGGTCCAGGATTCCTTCCCGGTCGATCACGTGCCGGCGCTTGATGCCAGACGCCTTTTCGATAAAAGCAGATGACGAGGGTTGCAGGGCTGTCAGCTCGCCGCGGGCTATCTCTTCCGCATGCTCATTGTTGTACAGCTCTACATACTGGTTGAAGGCTTCGACCAGTTCGTCGTTCTCGATGATGGCGGGCGGCGTAAACAGGCCGGTTCCGCTGATGACGGCTTTAATCACAATAACCCCACGTCATGGTTATAAAACAGTTTTTGACAATTAACTGTCAGAAATACTAACACAGTCCGCCGGATTTGCCCGCTGGACTATCATCCACGGGCACCAGGCTGGTGCAATTTATATCCGGGTGTTTTCCCACTGCTTATCCAGCCGCTTGACCGACACCGTCATGGCGGTGCCCAGTTGCTGGGCGAAGAAGGAGACCCGGTACTCTTCGAGCATCCACCGGTACAGTTCCAGCTCCGGGTCACGAACGCCCTGGCGTTTCTGCTGTTCCTGCCTGGTGGCATAACGGGCCCAGAGCGGCTCGATGGTGTGCAGAAACTCCCGCTCCCGACCCATTTCCCGGGGCATTTTCTCCAGCCGTATCAAAGCCGCTTCGAAATACACCCCGAATCGATTCAGCCACGTTGCCGGCGTGGCCACCAGGAAACCGGGATACACCAGGTGCTGCAACTGGAATTTCAGGTCTGCCATGCTGTTGGCGAGGGCCAGGTTGATCTTGCCTTTGAGTTGCTTTGCCACCTTCTGGTAGCCGCTCATGGCCTGGAACAGTCGCTCATCAGCCGCTTCCAGGGCTGGAATGAAATCGCCCCGGTGCTGCTCGTAAACCCGGTTGAAGGCGTCTTCATCCCTGGGCAGGTCCCCGGCCAGGAAGTGCTGCATCACCGCAGACAACAGCAGGTCATCCAGCAGTGCCTTCGCCTGCCCGACCGGGGCAAACATCAGTGCAGACTGCTTGAACCGGGGCAGCTTGCGCTCCAGGTCTGACAGGGTGTTTCCGAAACGATTGATGATCAGGCGGGCGATACCACGGCGGGTAGTGTCACCGGCGGTCAGCCGGTCCAGGCAGCGGATTTCCCGAACCTGTTTGCCCAGGTCTTCCAGGGCCGGGTACACGGTTACCTGCATGCCGCCCTTTTCGGTCTGGACCTGCTCCGGCAGGCTGCCGAACTGCCAGTCCGGGTATTCCTTTACCTTATGTTTGCCAGTGTTTTCGCTGGTAGCCGACGCCAGCGCTTCGGTTGCCCTGCCCTCCAGCTTCGCCTGCAGCTCGTCGGTGTCCCGGCTTTCGGCAATGGTTTTATCCTTGTTGCCGGTTACCCGAAGGTTCATCCGCAGGTGTCTGGGTAATTCGTCTTCCGGCCAGGCCTGGGGGTCAATCTGCACACCGGTCATCCGGCGCAGCTGCTCGCCTAGCTTCAGGGCCAGCGGCTCGTTACCCGGCTGCATGTTGGCGAGCGCGGCATCGACAAAATCCGGCACCGGCACAAAGTTCCGGCGCAGGGATTTGGGCAAGCCTTTAACCAGTGCGATGCATTTCTCTCGCAAAAGACCCGGCACCAGCCACTCCAACCGGCGGGAGGGAATCTGCTTCAGGGCCATCAGCGGCACTTTCAGGGTCACCCCGTCACGCTCGCTGGTGGGTTCGAATTCATAGCTCAGTGGGTATTTCACCCCTTCCCACTCCAGATAGTCGGGATACTGCTCCGCCGCGCCCTGGTCCAGCGGGCGTTGCAGCACATCAGCTTCGGTCAGTTCCAGCTTTTTCAGTTCTTCTGCCGACAGGCCTTTCCACCAGCTCTCAAAATGCCGGCCACTGACGATTTCCGAAGGCAGGCGCTCGTCGTAGAAGGCCACCAGCACTTCGTCGTCGACCAGCAGGTCGCGGCGACGGGTTTTCTTCTCCAGGTTTTCGACGGTGTCGAGCATTTCCCGGTTGCGGGCAATGAAGGGGGCTCTGGACTGATAATCGCCTTCCACCAGAGCCCGCCGGATAAACAGGTTTCGGCATTCTGCCGGATCAACCTTGGCGTAGGGAATGCGGCGTTTGGGCACCACATCCAGGCCGTAGAGGGTGACCTTTTCATAGCCCATGACCTGGGCCCGCTTCTGTTCCCAGTGCGGCTCGAAATAATGATGCTTCACAATATGCCCGGCCAGCGGCTCCACCCACTCCGGCTGGATACCCGCCACCATGCGGGCGAACACCTTGCTGGTTTCGACAATTTCCGCCGCCACAATCCACTTGGGGCCGGACTTGGCCACTTTCGAGCCGGGAAAGATCATCACCTTACGGTTTCGGGTGGCCAGGTATTCCCGCTTCTCGACTTTCACGGCGACCTGGCCCAGCAACCCGGCCAGAATGGCCTTGTGGATCTGGTCGTAGTTGGCGGGGTCCCGATTCATGCTGAGCTTTTGCTCGCGGCAAATCAGGGTCAGCTGGCGATGAATATCGCGCCACTCGCGCATACGCATCCAGCTCAGGAAAGTTTTCTGGCACAGCTTTTTCAGCTGGCTCTGGGACAACTCCTGGCGCTGCTCCTCGAACCAGTTCCAGATATTCAACAAGGTCGCAAAGTCGGATTCCTTGTCGTTGAACGGGGCGTGCGCCTGGTCTGCCGCCTGTTGCTTGTCCTGGGGCCGCTCTCTCGGGTCCTGGATACTCAGGCCGGCGATCACAATCAGCACTTCGGCAAGGCTGCCGTGGTCGGCAGCGGTGACCAGCATCCGCGCCAGCCGCGGGTCCAGCGGCAAGCGAGCCATGGTGCGGCCTAGTTTAGTAACCCGCCGCTTGTCGTCAACCGCGCTCAGCTCTTCCAGCAGTTTGTAGCCATCGTTCACCTGGCGGCGATCCGGTGCTTCCAGGAACGGGAAATGGCGAATCTCGCCCAGCCCGGAGGTGGCCATCTGCAGGATAACGGACGCCAGGTTGGTACGCAGAATCTCCGGATCGGTGAACTCCGGGCGATTCAGGAAATCGGTTTCATCGTACAGGCGAAAACAGATACCCGGTGCCACCCGGCCACAACGCCCTGCCCGCTGGTTGGCACTGGCCTGGGAGATGGGCTCGATAGGCAGGCGCTGGATCTTTGAACGAACGCTGTAACGGCTGATGCGGGCAACGCCGGTGTCGATCACATAGCGGATGCCAGGCACCGTCAGGGAGGTTTCCGCCACGTTGGTAGAGAGCACAATGCGCCGGCCCTTGTGGGCCTGGAAAACGCGGTTCTGCTCCTGGTTACTGAGCCGGGAATACAGCGGCAGCACGTCGGTGTGCCGCAGCTCGGCATGGCGCAGCACCTTGCTCAGGGCCCGGATTTCCCGCTCGCCGGGCAGGAACACCAGCACATCCCCCGGAGGCTGCTTTTCCGTGCGCTCGTGCTGTTCGATTTCTTCGAGGGCCGAGAGCACCCCATCGGTCCAGCCCTGATCCCGGTCGTCTTCATCTCCCGCCAGCGGGCGGTAGCGAACATCCACCGGATAGGTACGGCCGCTGACTTCAATCACCGGGGCCTTGTCAAAGAACTCGCTGAAGCGATCTACCTCAATGGTGGCGGAGGTGATGATGATTTTCAGGTCCGGCCGCTTGGGCAGTAACTGGCGCAGGTACCCCAGCAGGAAGTCGATATTCAGGCTGCGCTCGTGGGCTTCATCGATAATCAGGGTGTCGTACTTGTCCAGAAAGCGGTCGTGCTGGATTTCCGCCAGCAGGATACCGTCTGTCATCACCTTGATCCGGGACGACTCGGAGGTGTTATCGGTGAAACGCACCTGATAACCCACCTGCTGCCCGACCTGCTCGCCCAGCTCCTCCGCAATCCGGGCAGACACACTGCGTGCCGCAATCCGCCTGGGCTGGGTATGGCCCACCAGCCCGCGAATGCCCCGGCCCAGGTTCAGGCAGATTTTGGGAATCTGGGTGGTTTTACCGGAGCCGGTTTCGCCGGCGATGATCACCACCTGGTTTTGCTCGATGGCCCGGCTGATGTCCTCTACCCGGGCGCTGACCGGCAGGCTGTCCGGAAAACTGGCTGGCTTGTGCAGGGCTTGTCGCTTCTGCACCTTGTCCAGCCCCTGATCCAGCCAGCGTGCCATTTTCTCCAGATCCTTCTGCCCGGGCTTGCCCTTGCTCCGGCTGACCTGACGAATAATGCGCGCCGCCTCCTGCTGGTTACAGGCGTCCAGCTGGCTCATAAAAGCCTTCACGGCTGCTTGCGGGTCAGCGGTGATGGTATCGGGTGCGTTACTACGGGTCGGTTCTGTCATTGCTCGGTTTACGGGCTCTTGCTGGGGGCTGGATCTGTTCAGGCGCCACAGTCTAACGGGAAATCGCCCCAGCAGAAACACAAAGACCCCGCCGAAGCAGGGTCTCTGGGCTCTCCCGGGAGAGCAGGCAACACCAGGAATCAGGCGTTGGCTTCATCCCGCAGTTCGCGGCGCAGGATCTTGCCCACGTTACTCTTGGGCAGTTCGTCGCGGAATTCAAAGTGCTTGGGCACCTTGTACGCCGTCAGGCGCTCGCGGCAGAATTCCTTGATCTCGTTGGCGGTAACGCCTTCCTTGGTGGGCACCACGTAAACCTTCACGGCTTCGCCGCTCTTGGCATCCGGGATACCAACCGCAGCACACTCCACCACTTTCGGATGGCTGGTTACCACGTCTTCGATTTCGTTCGGGAACACGTTGAAGCCAGACACGATAATCATGTCTTTTTTACGGTCGACGATACGGATGTAGCCGTCTTCCTGGATCAGCGCGATGTCGCCGGTTTTCAGGTAACCGTCTTCAGTGAAGGACTTCTGGGTGTCATCCGGGCGCTGCCAGTAACCACGCATTACCTGCGGGCCTTTCACGCACAGCTCACCAGGTTCGCCAACCGGGGTTTCATTGCCGTCGTCATCAATGGTCTTGATCACGGTAGACGGAATCGGCAGGCCGATGGTGCCAATCTGGATGGCGCTGCGGGGGTTGAAGGTAACCACCGGGGAGGTTTCGGTCATGCCGTAACCTTCGCTGATTTCACAACCGGTCACACGCTCCCACATCTTGGCCGTGTCGCTGGTCAGGGCCATACCACCGGAGGCGGTCAGCTTCAGGCCGGAGAAGTCCAGGTCCTGGAATTCTTCGTTGTTGCACAGGGCGACAAACAGGGTGTTCAGGCCGATAAAGGCAGAGAACTTCTGCTTCTGAAGCTCCTTCACAAAGCCCGGGATATCACGGGGGTTCGGGATCAGGATGTTGTGGGCACCGGCTTCCATCATGATGCCGCAGTTCAGGGTGAAGGAATAAATGTGGTACAGGGGCAGCGGTGCGATCACCACTTCCTTGCCTTCTTCAATCTGATCTTCCAGCATCGGGCGAACCTGGGTCAGGTTAGCCACCAGGTTGGCGTGGGTCAGCATGGCACCCTTGGCTACGCCGGTTGTACCGCCGGTATACTGCAGTGCAGCCAGGTCATCCAGCTTGATGTCGACCGGGGTGAACTTCTCGCGAGCACCGGCGCTGAGTACGGCTGGCAGCTTGTGGGCACCGGGGATGTTGAACGGCGGTACCATTTTCTTCAGGTACTTAACCGCAGCGTTCATCAGGGTGCGCTTGAGCGGTGAATGCATGTCGGCCACTTCGGTAATGATGACATGCTCGATACCGGTATGAGGCAGCACCTTCTCCGCGTTCTCGGCCATGTTGGCCAGTACCACCAGGGCCTTGGCGCCGGAGTCGTTGAACTGGTGCTCCATTTCACGAGTGGTATACAGCGGGTTGGTGTTCACCACGATCATGCCCGCACGCATGGCACCGAAAACCACAACCGGGTACTGGGAAACGTTGGGCATCTGTACCGCGATGCGGTCGCCGGGTTTCAGGTCGGTTTTGTTCTGAAGCCACGCAGCAAAGTTGCGGCTCTGGGTATCAAGATCCTTGTAGGTCAGCGTGGCGCCGACTGCGGAGAATGCCGGGCGGTCACCGTATTTCTTAACGGCCTGCTCGAAGACATCCACCATGTTCTTGTATTTCTTAAGGTCTACCTCCCGGGGAATGCCGGCGGGGTATTTGTCTTGATAGAACTGCTCGAAATCCATCACCATCTCCTGTCTGAACGGCGCGAATTGATTAAAAAATCAACCCTACAAAAGTATCAGCCTCAAAAAGTGGTGGAGAGAATAGCAGTTTTGTTAACGATGAGGTAGGTTTCAGGGCAACGAAAGCACTCCCCTTGCTGGAAACACCAATCACCGGAGCCTGTGATGAGCGACACCCTCGATACCCTGGAAAATATCACCTACAGCGAGCTGAACGAAGGCGATTCTGCCACCTTCACCCGAACCCTGACCGAAGACGAGCTGGTGCTGTTTGCGGCCGTGTCCGGAGACGTTAACCCGGTGCACCTGGACTCCGAATTTGCCGCTGAATCCATGTTCAAGGAACGCATTGCCCATGGCATGTGGAGTGGCTCCCTGATTTCTGCCGCACTGGCGACCGTGATGCCGGGCCCGGGCACGATCTACCTGGAGCAAAGCCTGGCATTCAAGCGGCCGGTGAAGCTGGACGATACCCTGACCGTCACCCTCACGGTGCTGGCCAAGGAACCGAAGAACCGGGTGGTGTTCGGTTGCGATGTGCGCAACCAGAACGACCAGCAAGTGGTAAGCGGCGAAGCCAAGGTGATCGCCCCTACCGAGAAAATTTCCCTGCAGAAACCCCGCCTGCCGAAGATTACCATCGAAGGCTGAACCGGCGCTGATCAGCCCGGAAGGAATTCAATCGGGAATTGAACCTTCCGGGTTTCTACCTGCGCCGATCCGAAGTTGAACATCCGCACCCGCATGGCGATGCGCTGCTCAAGGCCGGGGTTACCAAGCTCTGAGCCCACCACCTGGCAGGCCGAGACGCTACCATCCGGCTCGATAACCAGTTCCAGGGTAACCTTGCCTTCCAGGGTCGGATCTTGCCGCAACTCGCGCTGGTACAGCGAATACAGCACGCTCTTCTGGGCATCGAATACCTGCCGGATATTGCTCATGGCACGCTGGCCAACCGAAGGCCTGGCAGCTGGCTTCGTGCGGGCCACCTGTACCTCTTCTTTCGGTGCCTGCACCTGACTCACCTGGTGTTCGGCAACCGCCACCTCCCTGACTGGCGCGTCACTGTCCTGCACGCCACCACTGCCGGCTAACGCTTGCTCCCGGTTCACCTCGGGTTCCGCCACATCAGATTCATCACCGGTGATATTGGCCTGCCGTGCCACCGGTACCGGCGTTTGTTCCGGCCGGGTCAAGGCGGCCAGCCGGTCTTTCATGGCAAAAAGGCCGGAACGGGAGGCGGTTTCCCTCGCTTGCTCGGTAGTCTGGGCAGGCTTATCCGCGACGGTTGCACCCGGTTTCGCAGGTTCCGGCTGAGGCTGCGGAGCCGGTTCCGGCGGCGTCACTTCTTCGACGTTTGCGACCGGTTCTGGCTCCGGCTCCGGCTCAGGTTCGGGTTCATGTTCGGGTTTGACCGGCTCGGGCGGTTCTACCGGCGCCGGGGCTTCGACCAGCCGGGCCAGTCTGGGCGGCACCTTTTCGGCCTCGGACCGCTCCAACTTGGGCACGATCAGCCCCGGAATGATCACCGCAGGCACCAGGAATGCCGCTAGCATAACGATCACAATTACGCCAAAGCGAATGCTTTCGGCCCGGTCATGGCTCCAGGGTAAACGGGTGCTTCCGACCTGCTGACGCTCAGCCATTGCGAACCTCCGCTTCCACGGCCAGCCGTACCTGGCGGAACTGCTCGTCTACGCAGGTTTTCATGATCTTTCGCAGCAACCGGTAGTCGGTCTCCCGGCCTGCCATAATGGTGACTTCCAGCCCCTGTTCCGGCACCTCGCTCCAGCGGTTTCGACGATAGGCCAGCTCTTCCGACAATCCGGCCACGTGCAGATCACTTGCGCCAATAGTATCCACCCGGGCGACTTCCCGGCCCTGCACCCAAATGGACTGGCCGCTGACCTGAATGGTCAGGTTCTCAACGGCATCCTTCTCCGAAGTGGAAACCGGTAAAGGCACATCGGCGGTGTTCTGCATCACTTTTACATCAGAGGAATTCACCATCAGGAAGAACACCAGAATGGTGAAGATATCCATCAGCGACACCAGGTTCAGGCCGCCGGCCCGGTGCATCCTGCGGTAATGACGCTGGCGCAGCCTTGCTCTGCGGGAGGTTTTCATGCGCCCTCCCCGTTTGCCGCATCTGCCCGGGCGGCCAGTGTCCGGCCCTCTTCAGCATCCATCAGGGAAACATCCGGAAACAGCTCCGCTTCCACCACGCTGGCAGCCACCACCGCAGGATAGGAACGCACCGTATCCATGACGGTCACCAGGGTCTGGTAATCCACCTCCGGCCCCACTTCCAGGATCACATCGGTTTTATCCGGCAACCGGGACTTGATCTGCTGCAGCACCGTGCGCAAGCCCTCGTAGTCCTGATTCTGCTCTTTGGCCGGCAGCACCTCGATCAGCCCGCGATCGCTGTCGGCCACTTCCAGCCCATCAGGAATCACGGTAACCACCAGCCGGAACTGGTCTGCCGGTGGAGCCTCTCCCGCTTCCATGCCCGGGAAGTTGAGCTCGATCATGCGGATCTGGGTGAACACCATGCCCAGCAGCAATACCGGAACCAGGACGATCATCAGGTTCAGAAACGCGGTAATGTCCAGGTCCGCCGAGGCCTCAAGCCTGCGATGTCGACGTCTCATATCGCCATACTCCTGTTTGTCCTGGCTTTATGATGCGGGCTCACGCAGCGACCGGTGCATCCGGGTCGGACACGATATTCAGCAGTTTCACGCCGGCCATCTCGAAGCTGTCGACAATTTCATTGGTGCGGGTTTGCAGCAAGGCGTGGAACAGCAGCAGCGGAATGGCAGAGATCAGGCCAAAGGCGGTGGTGTTCATGGCTACGGAAATACTTTCCGACAACAAGGTGGCTTTCTGGGCCGGATCCGCCGCGGCAACCGCGGTAAAAGCGGCGATCAGGCCGATGATGGTGCCAAGCAGGCCAAGCAGCGTGGCGACATTGGCCAGGGTTGCCAGGTACTGGGTGCGCTTTTCCAGCCTTGGCAAGACTTCCATCAAGCCTTCTTCCATGGCGTATTCGATGTCTTCACGGCGGCTGTTGGACAGCAGGCGGGAAATCCCGGCCCCCATCACGGCAGCAATGGCGCTGTCGGAGGTAGACGCAGCTTTCATGGCCCGCTTGAAATCCCGCTTTTGCAGGGCCGGCAGAATACCCCGCTCAAAGGCGAGCCGGTTTCTGCGCCGCACTGCTCCCAGGTAGATGAAGCGCTCCAGTGTTATGGCCAGGCCAAGCGCCAGAACCAGCGCAATGGGGTACATGAATGGGCCGCCTTCCTGAAAGAATCGGATGATGGTGTCGAGCATGGTGCGTTTCTCCGTTTACTGCTGTGTCACGGTTGGGTCTGGCCGGGTGCTGCGGTTAAGGGCTGCAGCACCAGCGGGTTCAGGGTCTGCCGGAACTGGCGATGGCTTTCCAGAGTCCGGGTTGAAAGTGGTTGATCCAGTTCCGGGGCTTCCCGGTTCAGTTCAGCGCGAGGCCGGCGCGGCAGGCTGGGTGCCTGCCAGGGCAAAATGTAGAGCACCCGGGGGTCATCTTCGCCGCCACTGGCGGAAATTCCGGCCACCTCAAAGCCAGGCTGCTCCGGCGATTCGGCCTCGGTTGTGTCGGCACTTTGCGCCAACGCGGCATGGGCAAAAACCAGCATCAGGGCGGTTGCGACAGCACGAACTACTGCGCTCATTGCAATCTCCTCTGAAGGTCGGCCATCCAGCCGGTGACAGCCTTGTCTTCCTCCGCGGCCAACTCGGTATAGCGCTGGTAATGGCTAAGCGCAGCGGAAAGATCGAGCAGGTAAATTTCTGAAATAACTGCCAGGTTGTAATGGAGATCAGCCACATCCGGGCTAGCCTGGATGGCGGTTTTGAGCACGCCGGCGGCTTCTTCAAACCGGTTTTGCTGCTTCAGCAGCAGGGCCAGGTTGTTGGCCGCCGCAGCGTCGGTCGGGTCCAGCGCCACGGCTTTTTGTAATGCTTCAATGGCAACCGACGTCTGGCCTTGCTGGTGCGCGAGCATGCCCTGCCGGGCCAGTTCCCGGGCCTGCTCCGGCGAACGTACAGGCTCCGGTTCCGCTTGTTTGGAGACAGGCGCATTAACGGCACACCCCGCCAGCATGGCCAGGCCCACCAGCACACCGACCGTGCGGCAGCGAATACTGAACTCAGGCATCGTCGTTACCCTCCATGTTCCAGCTCATCCATCGCAGTTCTCGCTGGTAACGGCCCGGATGCATACCTGCCAGCGCTTCCAGGCTGCGGGCGATCCACTGGTCATAGCCCTGCCTGGTAATGCGCTGATGGTTACGGGCATGCAGTTCCATGGCCCGCTCTTCCAGCGGGAAGGCTTCTTCCTCCAGCAGCATCTGGTATTGCATGGTTTCCATATCGTTCAGTTCGGCCGGCACCTCTGATGCCATCAGGTCACTGGCCAGGGTTCGGTAGAGCTCTGCCCGCCGGTACAAGACTTCGGACTGCACGTCCTCACCGGCAAAGGACTCCGCTTGCAGCAGGTAGGTTTGCGCCTGCTCCATGGCTTGCTGCTTTCTGGCGAGGGTGGTTTCGAGGGGCGCAGTCAACGCAATGGCTGCGAAACGTTCACCAGCACCGGAGCCCAGCGCCAACGCAGCATCTGCGGCCCATTGCAGGGCCTCTTCCGAGTGCCACTCACTGGCGTCTTCCCGGGCCAGCAGGATGTTCTGCTGATTGGAAACATCAACGCCAGACTCAATCAGGCGCTGACGCATGGTCTGCTGCTGCAGGTGATCCTTCGCATCGGCGGGCTCAGGCGCAACGGCCAGCCACTGCTGGTAAAGATCGTTACGTTCCGGCTCAGCACCCGCCTCGTGGTACAGCGCTGCGGCACGCAGCTTTATGGGCCAGGGCTCCGGCGTAGACCCGGCAGCGGCCATGAGTTCGCCCGCGGCTTTCACCGGCTGACCGGATTGTTGATAGGCGTAGACCAGCTTTTCACTGGTTTCAGCCGTAAGGGCATCTTCAGGAAAATCGAGGCGGAACCGGCGCAATTCATTAATGGCGGTTTGCCAGTCTGCAGCCTTCAGCAGGGTGTTGGCAGCATCGAAGCGGGCCTTGATGGCGATCTCCGAGCCAGGGAGGATGGTTTCCACTCGCTGGAAATTGGCAACGGCCAATGCCGTCTTGCCAGCGCCCGCTGCGGTTTCTGCTTGCCGGTATATTGCGGTGGCCAACTGGTTCTGGATTTTTTGCTCATCATCCCGGGCCTCGGCCACCTCAGGGGTTGCCTGCACCAGTTGCAGCGCCTGGCGCCAGGCTGCCTCCGCCTGCGAATAGTCGCCATCACCCTGCCGTACCCGGGCCGTAACCAGCCAGGCGGCGTACTGTTCCCGAGGGCTGGCTTGTGGCCAGTCCAGCGTGGCGCGGGCATACCGAAGCGCCTGCTGGCCGTCGCCGGCTTCCAGCCAGCGATTGGCGAGATCGGCACGTAAAGCGGACAGCCTGGCATCCGGCCCGAAGGCATTGGTGTAGCGTTGTTCGGCGGAACTCAGGCTGGCCAGTGCCCCGGTAACAGATTTGGAGCGGTTGCCCAGCCTGCCACGCAGAATGCTGATCGCCGCCCAGGCAGATTCCGCAGAGCGGTCATGGGAATACGTGTAGGCCGCTTTCTCGAAATTGGCCAGGGCCTGGTCGAGGCGCCCCATCTGCAATCTTGAATCGCCGGCCAGGTGCAGGATTTCGCCGGTGTTATCGGCTCGCAACGCCAGGGATTCGTAATAATCAGCCGACTGGCTCCAGCGCTTGCCGGCGTAGTGATAGTCGGCCAGGAACCGGCTGTAATCCCGCCAGTTTGCCTTCTGGTTGCCGTTCAGGGCGGTATAACGCGCATCCGAAGCGAAGCGCGTAACATAATCGGAACGTGCGACTCTGGCGGCCGCGGCATCTCCGGCCATCTGCCAGAATTCAACGCTCTGGGCCAGCATATCCGATGCTGCGGCGTTGTCCGGATAGGCTGCCGCAAAGGCTTCATTGACCGCCACCGCCTGCTGGTAGCGGCCCTCATGGGCGTGCAGATCCGCCAGCCGGTCATAGAGAATCGGAACCCAGGGCGCCGGGTTGCGCCCGGCAAGCCAGCGGTCCAGTGATCGCGCGTTATCGGAGCGGGCCGCCATCACCGCCAGGATACGGAAGCTGTCTTCGATCATGTCCCGGCTCTCGGCCGGCGGTGACTGCAGCCGTTCGGGCTCCGGCAGGTGCTGATCCAGCAACGCCATGAACGATTTCACCGCACGATCCCAGGCACCTGCCCCCTGCTTGAACTGGCTCCAGCCCATCATGTAGCGGGCTTTTGAGGCGATATCCTGTTTACCATCGCCATCCAGCAGTTGGCGATACCCCGCTTCGGCCTCCCGGTAACGACCGGCGGAAAAGTCGGCTTCAGCAACCCGGAACCGGGCTTCCGGCACCAGCGGGGATTTCGGGTACAGGCCAATCAGCTGCTCAAGCCGGTCGATGGACTGCTGGTGCTGGCCGGTCAGCGCGTGGGCTTTCGCCATCTGGTACAGGAGTTCATCCAGCCGGCCGGAGAAAGACCCCCTGGCCAGGATGTCTTCATAGCTCTCCAGCACTTCCTCGTAGATACCCGCCTCCTGTTCGGCGGAAAAACCCACCTCCTGGCCGGAGCGGTCACGGATGTTGTTCAGGCGGTTGAGGGCATCGATGCGCACTTCAGGTTCGTCAGAACTCTCGAACAACTTCTGGTAGCGGCGAGCAACTTCGGCAGGCGAAATGGCCGGTAATGGCCGGCTTTCGAATTTCAGGAACACCGGGCGCATGTCACCCAGGGTTTCGCCGTCGCGACCAAGCTCCACCCGGAAGGATTCCTGGCCCAGAGCCGGTGCCGATACCAGCGCTGCCATCAGCAAGCAGGTGCGTAACTTCAGCCGGGCGGTGGTTTTCGTTGGGGCCATCGGGGTCATTAGCGTCATTGGGGGCTCTCCCCGCTGGCTTCATAGGCCAGTTTTTCCAGTGCCAGGTATTCGTAAAGGTGCGCCACTTGTTGTTCGGTTCTGTCTATGGCGTGTTCCATGCGCCGGTCTTCGTTGGCCACAAAGGCCAGGGCCAGTTCGTCCAGTTGGCCGGACGCCTGCTGCCGGGTTTGCAAAACCTGCTGGCCAAGCGCCCGGCCAGTGGTGGCCAGTTCCCGGGCCGCTACCAGCAGATCGTTCATGCCACCGTGGTGTTCGATGACCTGCGCAAATACTTCAAGGTTGTGCCGGTTTTCCTCCAGGGTGGCCGACATCTCGTCCAGCCCGGCTACCCGGCGTACCGCGATCTGGGTGTCGGCTTTTTCCAGGAAACGAAGCAAATAGGCCATGCGTGGCTGGGTCAGGGTTCGGCTGTCCGAAAGGAACCACTCGGTCTGCGGGCCGCGGGCATCGGTTACCAGGGTTTTATAGGCGCCATCGCTTTTAATGCCACCTGCCAGCTTTGAAAGGGTTGTCCGCTCGCCTTCAAAGGCGACGTTGGCGGCCAGCCAGGACTCCCCGGCCTGGCCGGGATAACCGGCAATGTCGTAGCCCCGCCCCATGCCAATCCAGGCTTCCGCCACACCGGGAAACGCCAGGGGGAACTTCTTGGCCCGGTGCCAGCTCTGCATGGCGCCCCGGTGGTTCTCCTTGCCGGAAAGAGCGAGGCCATGCAGGTAAAGCGCTCTCGGAGCGTGGTAACTGTCGAGCGAGACCTTTTCCAGAAACCCCAACGCCTTGTCGTATTCCTCGTTATTCAGGGCCAGGTAACCGGCGCGCAGATGCAGCTGGTCGAGTAGATCACGGCTGCGTGCCGACTCGGTATCATGGGCCGCCATCGACATAGCCACCCGCAGGGCAACCAGCGCCCGGGACGGATCAAGGTCGGTCTCGGCAAAGTCAGCCGCCAGGTTCATGTAACCCACTGCGGCCAGGTAACCTTCCTTCATCCCGGCCAGAATCTGACCGGCCTTATCGAGCCTGCCCTGCTGCCGGGCCTGCTCGGCGTCCTGCAGTAATTCCTTTTGCCGGTTGGGCCGTGCAATAGCCGCATTCCCGGCTTCAGAGGGCGTCGCCCCGGCCCAGGGCTGTTTGTCCAGGCTAACCCGGGGCTCGTAATCCGGCCCGGTCGCGTCGATGCTCATCTGCAGCTGCATCGCACCCGACACTTTGCGGAACGGGTGTACCACCTCACGACGGACAAACCGCTTGTTCACCGCCCTGGCGTTGATAACGGCGGTCAGCTGATGGTTGCCATCCGCCATATAGCCAGTAAACAGGGGGTAGCTGCGGCCGGCTTCAAGGGATTCCCTCTCGGAAAGGGTAAAGAGGTGATTACCAACCGGCCGGCCATTCAGGAACAGTTCGACAGAATCCAGATCCAGTGCTTCCGGATTGGCGAGGGAGAGGGATACCGCAACGCGGGTATCGATGGTCTTGCGCAGCTGTTTCTCAAGGGTGTGCACGCTGGCAGCGTGGCGTGAGACCTCAGCCTCCAGGCCACTGATGGCATTGTCGATGGCCGCAGCACTGGCCTGGGCCATGGCTGCAATCATCAACATAACAGGAAGACCGGATATCCAAAGCCCCCTGCTCCGTGGGGGTATCCGGCACTGTTGTGATTTTTGTCTGCCGAACATGCTGATCCTGCTGTGTAACAATTCGAAAGGAAGAGTAACACCGGCTACAAACCAAGAACGGTATCCAATTCACCAAATGGCATTTTGGGTCAGACAGCAAAAGTGTCGGTTTATTTGACACATGACGGGAGCTGAGGGACTAACCAGACAGCGATTTTCCGGTTAACTTATTGATCTTGCTTCAGAAGGGAAAGGGTTGGCCCCTGACTTGCTTTAACGGAAGGGGCGGGAGCGCTGAATGGGCAACCCCCGCTTGAATATGCCGAGCTTTTGCCGATGCGTTAACCGCGCATCGGCTTTTTTTTTATTTGCTCAGCTGCTTCATGGCCGATTCCAGGCCTTCAATGGTAAGCGGGTACATGTGGTCTTCCACCAGCTGACGGGTAATCCCCAGCGACCCTCCGGTCCCCCAATAGCTCTCCGGTAACGGATTCAGCCAGACCACCTTGTTGAAGTGCTCGGTAATCCGCTGCATCCAGGTGGCACCGGCTTCTTCGTTCCAGTGCTCGATGGAGCCGCCCGGGTGGGTAATCTCGTAGGGTGCCATGGTGGCATCACCCACAAAGATCACTTTGTAGTCCGGCGTGTACTTGTGAAGGATGTCCCAGGTGCTGCTGGTTTCATTCATGCGACGAATATTGTTCTTCCACACACTCTCGTACACGAAGTTGTGAAAGTAGAAATACTCCATGTGCTTGAATTCCAGCCGCGCCGCCGAGAACAGCTCCTCGCAGACCCGGATGTGCGGGTCCATGGAACCACCCACATCGAAGAAAATCAGCACTTTAACGGCATTATGCCGCTCCGGAACCATCTTCAGGTCGAGGTAGCCGGCGTTACGGGCGGTGGAGCGGATGGTGTCATCCATATCCAGCTGATCGGCCGCCCCCTGTCGAGCAAATTTACGCAACCGGCGCAGGGCCACCTTGATGTTGCGAATGCCCAGGGTGATGCTGTCGTCCAGGTCTTTGAATTCGCGTTTTTCCCAGACCTTAACCGCCCTGCCCTGACGACCGTCTTTCTGGCCGATGCGGAAACCCTCGGGGTTGTAGCCGTTGGCGCCGAATGGCGAGGTGCCACCCGTTCCAATCCACTTGTTGCCACCGGCATGGCGTTCTTTCTGCTCTTCCATGCGTTTCTTGAAGGTTTCGATCAGCTCCTCGAGGCCGCCCAGGGATTCGATTTTCGCCTTCTCTTCCTCGGACAAATGCTTCTCGAACTCGGCCCGCAGCCAGTCGTCCGGAATCAGTGCCTCGAGCAGGTCATCCAGGTTTTCGATGCCTTCGAAATACGCCTTGAACGCCCGGTCGAACTTGTCGAAATGGCGCTCATCTTTCACCAGACACACTCGCGCAAGGTAGTAGAATTCTTCCATATCGGCAAAGGCCAGGCGCTGCTGGAGGGCTTCCAGCAGGTCCAGGAATTCCCGCAGGCTGGCCGGAACCTTGGCCCGGCGCACTTCGAGAAAAAAGTCGATCAACATAAAGCGAAACTCTTGCCAGAGATCAGTTGCGGCGGCGCGCCATGAACGCCAGCTTCTGCAGCAGGTGCACGTCTTGCTCGTTCTTAACCAGTGCACCATAAAGCGGCGGCAGTGCCGAACTGCTATCTTTTTCCTGCAGCGCCTTGGCAGACAGTTCATCGGCCATCAGCAGCTTCAGCCAGTCGATCAGCTCGGAGGTAGACGGTTTTTTCTTCAGGCCGGGCACCTTGCGCACGTCAAAGAACACTTCCAGCGCGTCCCGCACCACTTGCTGCTGCAGCCCTGGGAAATGCACGTCCACGATTTCCTGCATGGTGTCGTGGTCCGGGAAGCTGATGTAGTGGAAGAAGCAACGGCGCAGGAAAGCGTCTGGCAGTTCTTTTTCGTTGTTACTGGTGATGACCACGATGGGGCGTTTCTTCGCTTTGACGAACTCCTGGGTTTCGTAAACGAAGAACTCCATGCGGTCGAGTTCCAGCAGCAGGTCGTTCGGGAATTCGATGTCGGCCTTGTCGATTTCGTCGATCAGCAGCACCACCTGGTCGTCGGCCTCAAAGGCTTCCCACAGCTTGCCTTTGACGATGTAGTTACGAATGTCTTTGACCTTCTCATCGCCCAGCTGGGAATCCCGCAGGCGGGAGACCGCGTCGTACTCGTACAGGCCCTGCTGGGCCTTGGTGGTGGACTTGATGTGCCAGGGAATCAGGCGCATGCCCAGGGCCGCCGCCATTTCTTCCGCCAGCAGGGTTTTGCCGGTGCCGGGCTCGCCTTTGATCAGCAACGGGCGCTGAAGCGCGATCGCTGCGTTAACAGCCATCTGCAGGTCATCGGTGGCTACGTATTTTTCGGTACCGGTAAATTTCATGGGTCTGTGTCCTGTTTGGTTTCTATGAAAATTATTTGCGTACCAGGCGGTAGCGAACGAGATCCAGTATCCACACCAGCAGCATCACCAGCGATGCCACGGTGAAGTTGAATATGGCGGAACCGGCCGCGCTGATGTCACCAAGAATCAGCTCGTAGCCGGCAAACAGCCAGGCCGGGATGTACCAGCCTGCCACTTCCGGTGATTCCACGGGGGTCAGCAGCAACACAACCAGTGCTGCCAGCAGCAAGGTGCGCAGCCCGTATAGTGGCAGCAGGCGGAACAGCGCTTTCATCATGTAGAAAAACACGACAAACGCAACGGCGTAGGCCGCCCAGAAAATCCCGTATGCCAGTGAGGCGTCAGTATCGATCATTACAAAATCCAGTGAATGATATGTTCTTCCCAGTCTTGTTCGGCAACGGCGTCTTCAGAAACCACCTTGCCCCGTACTGAAACACCGGCCCTGTGCACGGAATCCGGATCGCCGCTTCGCAGCGGGTGCCAGTCCGCCAGCGGCCGGCCTTCTGCCAGGGTGCGATAAGCGCAGGTTTGCGGCATCCAGTGGTACTCTTTCACCGTGTCCGGCGTCAGCACCGTGCACGCCGGTACCTTTTTCAGGCGCTCGCTGTAAACCGTGCAGCGGCAGGTTTCCAGGTCCATATACCGGCACGCGAGGTCGGTATGGTACACCTCGCCGGTGTCTTCATCTTCCAGCTTCTGCAGGCAGCACAGGCCGCAGCCATCGCACAGGGATTCCCATTCGGCCGGCGTCATTTCATCCAGGCGCTTGCGCTGCCAGAAGGGAATCTCGGCAATCATTTTTGACGCTGCTCGATCTTGCGCTTGAAATCGACGATATAGGTTTCCTGCTCTTCCGGCATCTGAAGGAAAAAGGATTTATCGTGGATAGCTTCAAGGACTTCTTTCCCGGTCGTGCGGGCCAGTTTCTTGTCCGGTGTCAGCAGCAGGTCCATCGAATGGACCGGCTTTCCGAAGATGCTCCGCAATGCTTCCGGCAGATCGTCCCAAACCTGGCCGCGGCGTACGTAGATATAGGTGTCTATCTTCTTGCTGCTGCGAAACACCGAAACGAATTCACGGTCTGTCATGGTCTGAGAAGTTCCTCGATGTCTGTTTCTACCGGCTCCAGCAATTCGCCTCGCCAGCCTTGAAAAAATTCATTTCCGGCCAGGGTGCCGTCTTGCAACACCTTTTCGATACGCTTTCTGGGAGCCAGAAGTTCTATCGGAATATCATGATCTTCCGCCACCTTGTTAAAGCAACGCTTTACCTTTTTATAGACAGCTTGCTGGTCCCGGCTCAGGGGCCGGGGGATTGGCTCGAGCTTGGCATTATCGGCTTCCCGGCCTTCGCGGACAAGTTCCAGCAGGTGCTCGCCATAGCGTTTTACGATACCGCCGGGAACGCCCTGAATGTCGTTCAGCGTTCTCAGTGAACCCGGCAGGCGTTCGGCGATGGCAATCAGCAGGCCATCGTTCAGCACCCGGTTTCGGGGGCGGTCGACCTTCTGGCATTCCCGCTCCCGCCAGACCACCAGCAACCGCAAAACAGCCTGCTGCTCCCGGGTTAGAGTCCAGCCACCGCGCAGTTTCAGGTAATGCTGCTCCGGATCTTCCTGGCCTGCGGCTTCATCGGCAAAGCGCTGGGATTCCTCGGCCAGGGCCTGTTCCAGATTCCGCTGCTTCAGCTTTTCAATCACCCAGTTGTACAGGGGCTCCAGAAAACGGATGTCGTCTATAGCGTACCGCTGTTGCTCCGGCGACAGCGGGCGGGACACCCAGTCTGAGCGGGTAACGGATTTGTCGAGGGCTTCTCCGAACAGGGTTTCCACCAGCTTCGCGTAACCGAGCGAGAACCCGGCACCGGCCATGGCGGCGCCAATTTGCAGGTCCAGCAGCCCGGCCGGTGCCACGTTCAGCCAGTGGCGGAACAGTTCCAGGTCTTCGCTCATGGCGTACAGCAGCTTCGGGCGAGCCGGGTCTGCCAGCATAGTGCGGAACCCTGCCGAGCCTTCGGCTACGTCGGGGTCTATCAGCCAGTACTCCCCTTGCCCGCCCAGTTGCACCAGGCCGGGGATGGGGTAAAAGGTGGAGACCCGTTCAAATTCAGTATCCAGCGCCACCGGCGCGCCGGGCGCCAGCTGCTCCAGCCACTGATCAAGCTCCGCCGGGCTGCTGAGCCAGCGGACAGTCTCGGGGGCCGGGGGAACCGGTGCGGCCAATGGGCTATCTGTCATAGGAAAACCTGGAGTTATTCGGAAAGGGGTTTACGGCCCCGGAAGGCGTGTGTGAGGGTAAAACCGTCGACGTAACCCAGCTCGCCACCCACCGGAATACCGTGGGCCAGCCGGGTAATGAGGATATTCTGGCCATCCAGTCGGTCGGCAATATAGTGGGCTGTGGCTTCACCTTCCACCGTGGGGTTGGTGGCCAGGATCAGCTCGGTAACGCCTTCTTCGCGCACCCGCCGGAGCAAACGTTCAATGCCGATTTCTTCCGGGCCGACGCCATCGATGGGCGACAAGTGACCCATCAACACAAAGTAGCTGCCCCGGTAGTCACCGGCCTGCTCGATAGCCAGAAGATCTGACGGGCTCTCTACCACACACAGGGTACCGGTGCGGCGTTCGGGCTTTTCGCAGATCTGGCAGATGTCGGTATCGGAAAAGTTCTGGCAGCTGTCGCAGCGGCGCACACCGTCCATAGCCTGGCTCAGGGCGCCGGCCAGCCGGGTGCCGCCGGAACGTCCCCGTTCCAGCAGATGAAAGGCCATACGCTGGGCGGTTTTCTGGCCTACTCCGGGTAAACACCGGAGTGATTCCACCAATTCATCAACCAGGGGGCTGAATGCCATGAATACTCCTCAATTCCGATGGCAGGCTGGCGTCAGAACGGCATCTTGAAGCCGGGCGGCATGCCCATGCCAGACATCATGCCGGACATTTTGTCCTTCTGGTTGGCCTCTACCCGGCGAACGGCATCGTTCACTGCGGCTGCCAGCAGGTCTTCCAGGATTTCCTTGTCTTCGGACAGCAAGGAAGGATCGATCTCTACCTTTTTGACGTCGTGTCGACCGTTCATGGTAACTTTCACCAGCCCGGCGCCGGATTCTCCGGTCACTTCCGCCTTGGCGATTTCTTCCTGGGCCTTCTGCATCTGCTCTTGCATCTGCTGGGCCTTTTTCATCAGGTCGCCCATATTGTTCATCATCTGCTTATCTCCTGCCTGTCTCTGCGGGGCGGATGGATTCTTCTACCACCCGTCCTTCAAATCGTTCAACGATGCTATGCACCACCGGATCTTGCCGGATGGCAGCTTCTGCGGCTTTCTGCCGGGCGACCCGCTGGCGCTCTTCAAATGCCGCCGGAGTATGGGGCCCGGGAATGCCCTGCTCTATCTTTAACTGTGTGGCGTCGCCAAAGTAGGATCTCAAGGCCGCCACAATTTTTTCTTCGTGTCGCGCGTTCAGCAGCCGGGCATGGCCTTCATCCAGGGTAAGCACCACGGTTTGCCCGTCCATGGCCATGGCGCTGTAGCTGGCCAGGTTGCCGGGCATGCCGGTGATTTCCAGCTGCCGGTAGTCACGTTCCCAGACAAAGCCGTCCGGGTTAACCGATTCGGCCGATGCCACAGCTTCGGGCTCCGGATCCGGTTCGGTGACAGCCTCCGGTGTTTCGACCGGCTGCGGGCTACGGGGTTCCGGTTCGCTGACCGGCTCCTGCGCGACCGGTGGTTCCGGGGCCACTTCGTCATAATACGGGGGCTCCGGCTCATCCTCCCAGGGCGGGGTATCCATAACCGGTGGTTCCGGCATGGATTCTGCCGCAGGCTCCGGTGCGGGCGCAGGTTCCGGCTCCGGTTGCGGTGATGGCGCTACGGGCGGCGGCTCAGGTTGCGGATGTTCCGCAACCGGGGGCGATACCGGGCCAGGGTCAGGCTCCGGTTCGGCGCGGCCGGTGTTTTCCGTGTTACCGGAAGTCACTGCTGGCGGCTCACGACGGTCAGCCCCTGGCCGGAACGCGAGCATACGCAGCATGGTCATTTCAAAACCCATGCGGGCGTCTGGCGTTACCGCGAGGTCTTTGCGGCCGATCAGGGCGGTCTGGTAGAACAGTTGGGCATCTTCGGCACTCAGCTGCCTGGCCAGCGCCTGCACCTGGGCGGCATCACCCAGCGAGTTATCGGCACTGCCCGGCACCACCTGCTCCATAGTCACGCGATGGAACAGGGAAAGCAGGTCTGCCAGGATGACCCCGTAATCCGGCGCAAATTCCGAAATCCGGCTGATTTCCGCAAGCAAGCCAGGGCCGTCCCGCTCTACCAGGGTACTGACTATCCGCTCGATGTCCCGCTGGTCGATGGTACCCAGCATAGTACTGACATCGCTGGCGCTGAGGTTCTCGTTGCCGAAGGCGATGGCCTGGTCGGTCAGGCTCAGGGCATCCCGCATACTGCCGTCGGCTGCCCTGGCCAGCAGCCACAGGGCCGGCTCTTCAAAAGGAATGGTTTCTTCTGTCAGCACGTGTTTCAGGTGGCCGACAATGTGTTCCGGCGTCATCCGTTTGAGGTTGAACTGCAAACAGCGGGACAGCACGGTAACCGGCAGTTTCTGGGGGTCGGTGGTGGCCAGCAGGAACTTCACGTGCTCCGGCGGCTCTTCCAGGGTTTTCAGAAACGCGTTGAAGGACTGGTTGGTGAGCATGTGCACCTCGTCGATGAGGTACACCTTGAACCTGCCACGACTGGGTGCGTACTGAACGTTATCGGTCAGTTCGCGCATGTCATCCACGCCGGTGCGGGATGCGGCGTCGATTTCGATAAGATCGACAAACCGGCCTTCCAGGATCTCCTTACAGCTGTCACATTCGCCGCAAGGGTTCGGGGTAATGCCGGTTTCACAGTTAAGGCACCGGGCCAGCAGGCGGCCAATGGTGGTTTTACCAACACCCCGGGTACCGGTGAACAGATACGCATGGTGCAGGCGCTGGTGTTCCAGTGCGTGAACAAGTGCCTGCAGCACGTGTTCCTGCCCAACCATGTCTTCAAACGTACGGGGGCGCCATTTCCGGGCTAAAACCTGATAGCTCATGTTCCGTCAACTGCTGTGAAAAATGCGCTTAACTCTAGCATGGACCCGGTTTCAGAAGAAGGATGACGTGGCTATGAATCCATGCCGGCCGTGCGCTCCAGGGCGTGAACCAGAGTTGGCAGCATGCCAAAAACACTATAGACAGGGATAAGTGCCAACAGGGCCACATGGCGCCCAACTGTGAGGCACATCACAAAGCGATATCGGAAAACAGAGAAAATCGGAAAGAAAGAACAACGAGGGGAAAATCTGGGGGTGACCCCACCAGCAATCCCCCGGCACACACATCCACCGCTTCGGCTGCTCCCTTCCGGGCCTGACCGGGTTCACGGTTTCATGTTGCGGAGGCACCAATGGGGCCACCATAACGGCGTTTCGGGACATTTCCCCGAAAGCGGCGCGAATAGTATCAGAAGGGTTTCAGGACTACAACGGCCTATAGCGGTAATGGCACTTCATCCTGCCGGAACCAGCAGGCAATGCTGTAACGGGTGCGCCTTGCCGGCAGAACCTCATGGGGTACCTGCTCGCTCAGGAACAGCACCGCCCTGCCTGCTTCCGGACGCACCTGCCCGACCATCTGCCCGGAATCGGCCGCTGCGAACACCCGCAGTTCTCCGCCATCTTCCAGCCCCCAATCCTCGTTCAGGTACAACACCAGGCTGACCACCCGGGAGGCACGGCCACGAAAGCTGTCCAGGTGGCGCTTATAGAAATCGCCGGAGTGATAGGTCGCGTAATGGGCCTCAAACCGCTTAAGCCCCAGATACAGGCGCCGGTTCAGCCCCTCCCTTATCTGTTCGAAGCACTCGAACAACATTCGTTGCGGCTCACTGTAACCATCCAGCCAGGCAATCTTATCGCGGCGCACACTGCGGTCTTTCACCAGGTCCGTGCCCCGGCCGATGCCGGCGCGGCTCATGACCTCGGTTTTATCCAGGATGCCCACTTCGTTGCGTAACGCCGCCAGCAAACCAGCCGGCAACCGGGGGGTAAGGTCCAGCTCCATCCAGGCCGATTCACTCAAACGATCCGCCAGCTCATCCAGCCAGAAGTCATCAATCGTTGGCTGAACATCTGCCCCGGTAACGGTGCTTATCAGTTCGTCACCGGCAACCTGTTCAAGCTGATCGGCAGCACGTTCCAGCACAGGATCCGGAAACGGAATGATAATGGCCTGGTCGGTGTCTGAATGCATGGAGGGGCCTCACGGAATTTTCCGGCTATTGTAGGGTCAAACTCGCCGGCAAGCCGTATTTAATTTACTCTGCGGATAAGAAGATACACTTAAGGAAAAACCACCCGCCATGCCTGAAAGCAGCCACACTCCGCCGGCATCCGTCACCCCGGGCCAATGGTCGTTCACCCGCTGGAAGACCATTGGCCAGCTGGAAGCCCTGGAGGTTCATCATCCGGTGTTCAGCGCTACGGTGTTTCTGCAGGGCGCGCACCTCACCCACTTTGCCGTAAACGACGACACCAACTGGCTGTGGCTGAGTGATACCGCCCGATTTGAACCAGGCCGTGCCATACGCGGCGGCATTCCTGTGTGCTGGCCCTGGTTTGGCGACCCGGCCCGCAACCCGCCGGAGATCCGCAAACGGGTGCATACCCCCTCAGCCCATGGCTTCGCCCGCACTGCCCTCTGGCGGCTGGAAGATGTCCGGGAAAGTGCCCACGAAGTGGAAATCAGCCTGTCCCTGAATGCTAATGACGACTTCGCAGACCAATGGGATGGCCACGCTCTCGCGCTGATCACCTTCAGCTTTTCAGTCCGCGGCTGCCAGATTGCCCTGACCACCACCAATCTATCCAAAGACCCGCTGTCCCTGAGCCAGGCCCTGCACACCTATCTGCCAACCTCGGACATCAGCCGCACCCGGCTGCTGGGGCTGGGCCACAGCCAATATATGGATACCCTGAAAGACTGGGACTACTTTGAACAGGAAGGCCCGGTTTATTTTGACGGTGAAACCGATCGCATCTACGAATCGGCAGAGCCACTGACCCTGGTCACCCCCGCGGGAAAACGCAAACTGACATCTGTTGGCAGTGATTCCACGGTAGTGTGGAACCCCGGCCCCGAGAAAGCCTTAAGACTTTCTGACTTTCCTGGCACTGGCTGGCAAAAAATGGTGTGTGTCGAAACGGCCAATGCAGCTACCGACTACCGGGTATTAAATGAGGGCCAAAGCCACACGCTTGGCGTTGTAATTGGTCGCGGCTGACGGCCAGAAGTAATCGTCAACACAGGGAGCGGGCATGGGCCTGGCATCTTATCTGAAATCCCGACTGGTTCCGGCGGAGCTGGAAGAACAGTTGAACCGAATTCGTAAACCCATCGGCAGCCTTGGCTACGACCCCTGGGGATTCAACAACGATGCCGTTAAGTATGGCTTCACCCTCACCCGGCAAATCTACGAGAAATACTTTCGGGTAGAGGCCTCCGGCGTGGAGAAGGTTCCAGCGGAAGGCCCGGTATTGCTGATCGCCAACCATTCCGGCCAGCTGCCCCTGGACGGCCTGCTGATCGGCTATGCGCTGGCTTCCCGCCCGGACCGGCCTCGCATCCCCAGAGCCATGATCGAGCGCTTCTTCCCGACCGTCCCATGGCTGGGCAACCTGCTCAACGATGTGGGCGCTGTACTGGGCGACCCCATCAACTGCGCCAAGATGCTGGAGAACGATGAAGCCGTCATCGTGTTTCCTGAAGGGGTTCGGGGCTCCGGCAAACTCTACCGGGACCGCTACCAGCTCAAACGCTTTGGCAACGGATTCATGCACCTGGCGATGAAATACAACACCCCGATTGTGCCGGTGGGTGTTGTCGGCTGCGAAGAAACCATTCCGGCCATTGCCAACATCAAACCCCTGGCCAAGGCGCTGGGCGTGCCCTACGTACCGGTGGCGCTACCGGTGATCTTCCCGGTGAAAGTGCGCCTGAACTTTGGCGACCCCATGTACTTCGACAACAACGAGATTCCGGAAGTACAGGTGACCGAACGGGTTGAAGCGGTCAAGACAGAAATCCGCAAACTGATCGACAAAGGCCTGAGCGAGCGGGAGGGGCTGTTCTGATGTCTGAACAACGCAAGCCCAGAATCCTTGTTACCGGTGCAGCCGGCGCCCTCACCCAGCAAGTCATTAACCGCCTGCGCGATAACTGCGACATTGTCGCGGTGGACTTCCGGCAGCAGGTGTACCTGGGCGATGACATTCCCAGCTACTGCATCGACCTGAACAAACGCGGCTTCGAGGACCTGTTCCGGCAATACCGGTTTGACGGCGTTATCCACCTGGGCCGGCTGATGACCAGCGAACTGACCCGGATGCGCCGCTACAACGCCAACGTACTGGGCACCCAGAGGCTACTGGACCTCTCCCACAAATACGGCATCAAACGGGTGATTATCCTCTCCACCTTCCACGTGTATGGCGCCATGGCCTACAACCCGGCGCTGATTGACGAGGCAGCACCCCTGAAAAGTGCCGGGCTGAGCGCAGACCTGGTGGATTCCGTGGAACTGGAAAACCTGGCCAACATCTACCTGTGGCGGTATCCGGAGCTGAACATCACCATTCTGCGGCCCTGCAACATCGTCGGCCCGGGTGTACGCAACACCATGAGCGCCCTGCTCTCCAGTGAACGGGCGCCGGTGCTGGCAGGTTTTTCGCCGATGATGCAGTTCATCCATATTGACGACATGGCCGATGCCATCGTGCTGGCCTGGCAAAAGCCGGTTAAAGGCGTATTCAACGTGGCGCCCCACGATTGGGTAGCCTACCAGCAAGCCCTGAAGATGTGCGGCTGCAAGCGTATTCCGATTCTGTCTGTGCCACCCATTGTGCCGAAAACCATTGCCCGGCTATTGAACCTGAAAAGCTTCCCACACTACCTGCTGGCTTTCTTCAAGTACCCGGTGGTGATTGACGGGCGAGCCTTTGCCAGGGAGTTCGGCTTCAAGCCCAAGCGCCCCCTGAAAGAAATCTTCCGCTACTATCGCAACAACAAGCGCCCGGTGTAACCTTTACGGTTAACGGGCGCCCTTTTTCCGGAATTCCATAGACGGAGAGTGGCGAACAGGGCTACTCTGTACAAAATAAGTACAGAACTACGGTTCAAGGATTGACCGGATGCTCAGGGACTTCAGCCTGATCAGCTATGGCTCTGCCGCGGCAGTATTCGCGGTATTGTCTGTATTTGTTGCCACCCGCTACCTGCGCCGGGATATCGACCGCGGGCTGTTTCTGGCTGCCTTCGTGACCACCCTCTGGGCCGGCACACTGGTGGCGCAGGATATCTGGGGCCACCCAGGGTTCCTGATCCGCTACCTGCTGGAACTGCTACGCGACACCGCCTGGATCCTCCTGCTGTTTGCCATGCTTCGAACCGCCTTCCGGCAGGGCCGGCTGGCAGGCCAGATGAAAAAGGCGCTCGGTGTAGCCACCTTCGTACTTATCGTCACCCTGATATCCCTCGGCGCCATCGAATTTGTCTTCAGTGTTGATATCGTTAACGGCAAAACCATGCTGCTGGGCCAAATTGCCCTGTCTTTGCTCGGGCTTTCATTGGTTGAACAGATCTGGAGAAACTCCCCCGCTTTTGGCCGCTCCAGCCTTAAATACCTTTGTATTGGCATAGCGACCCTGTTCGCTTTCGACTTTTTCATGTACGCCGATGCCCTTCTGTTCGGCAAGGTATCCGAGGCATTCTGGAATGCCCGGGGCTTTGTGAATGCAGCGTTGATGCCCCTGTTCGCCATCAACGTGATCAACACTCGCAAACAACCGGTCGACTTCCAGCTATCCCGTTCCGCCGTTTTCCATGCCGGCACCCTGATTCTGGCGGCCGGCTACCTGCTCCTGCTGGCCGTCGGCGGTTACTATGTGCGGGCCTTTGGGGGCCAGTGGGGCGAGGCCCTGCAGGTGCTGTTAATTACCGTGTCCATAGCTTTCCTGGTCACCCTGCTGATGTCCCGCCGGGTGCGCGCCCGCCTGATGGTGTTTATCAGCCAGAACTTCTTCGACTACAAATACGATTATCGTGAAGAGTGGCTGAAAATGACCCGGGAACTGGCCAACCTCAGTGACGACCCACCCTTGCCGGAGCGGGTGATTCGAATTCTAGCCGGGCTGGTGGAAAGCAACTCCGGGGCTATCTGGCTGAAAGATGACCAAGCCGGTTATGCAATGAAGGCCAGCGCCAACCTGGCCACTCCCCGATACACCGTTATTGACGACGATTCCGACCTGGTGCGCTTTTTCCAGGAGCAGGAATGGATAATCGACCTTCAGGAGTATCAGGAAGACCCTATCCGGTATGACCTGATGGAGCTGCCGGACATAATCCGGAACACCCCGGACGCCTGGCTGGTGATACCGCTGTACCTTGGTAACGAACTGTACGGGATCGCCCTGGTTGGCAAGCCCTATGCCCACGTGGAACTGAACTGGGAAAACTTTGACCTGATCAAAGTGGTGGCCCGGCAAACCTGTAACCTGCTGGCCCAGACTGATGCCCAGAACCGGTTGTCCCGCGCTATGCAGTTCGAGGCTTTAAACAGGGCCTCCGCGTTTATGGTGCATGACCTGAAAACCCTGATCGCCCAGCTCTCCCTGCTGGTGAAGAACGCACCGAAACACCGGGACAATCCAGCCTTCATTGATGACATGATTGCCACCACAGACCACGCGGTTCGCAAAATGTCGAACCTGGTAGATCACATCCGGAAGCCACATACCACTCCGGACCAGGCCACCGATACCAGCCTGGACCTGACGGGGCTGCTTGAGGAATTAATCGAACACAACAGCCGACGCAGCCCCGCACCCCGCCTGATGGGCAGTCCGGCCCCCATCATGGTTCGGGCCGACAAGGAGCAGCTTCGCAACGTGCTGGGCCACCTGATCCAGAACGCGCAGGATGCCACCCCGCCCGATGGCGAGATCACCATCAACCTCAAGCCTGCCAGGGGCAACGTTGTGATGTTTATCCAGGACACCGGCTGTGGCATGACCGAAGAGTTTATCAGCACCCAGCTCTTCAAACCCTTTGCCAGCACCAAGGGGCTGACCGGCATGGGAATTGGCGCCTACCAGGCCCGGGAATACATCCGGGAACTCGGGGGCAGTATTGATGTAACCAGTGAGCCGGGCGTGGGCTCCTGCTTCTCTGTGCGCCTGCCTGTTGCGGCTTCTACCCAGCAGAACGCCAAGTATTTGCCGGCCACTACGAACCCCACACCCAAACAAGGCGTCAACTAATTGACGTTTTGCAGACTTTTACAAATTCAAACATTGCAAACCGTCAATATTAAGTTAAGAATCGTAACAAGAGACAAACAAAGGATTGATTGTTGTTGTGAAGCGACTGCTGATAGTAGAGGACGACCCCGGACTGCAAAGCCAGATGCGCTGGTGCTTCAGTGACCAAATCGAGGTTTCGGTTGCGGCTGACCGCGATTCCGCACTGACTGCGCTGCGCCGCATGGAACCGCAGGTAATCACACTGGACCTTGGCCTGCCGCCCGACGCTGGTGGTGCTTCCGAGGGCTTTGCCCTTCTGGAAGAGATCCTCCGGCTGGCCCCGATGACCAAGGTGATTGTGGTGACAGGCCGGGAAGACAAGGAAAACGCCGTAAAGGCGATCGGCATGGGCGCCTCGGACTTTTACCAGAAGCCCCTGGACGCCGACATACTGACCTTTGTGGTTAACCGGGCCTTCCGGCTGGCAGAGCTGGAACAGGAAAACCGCGAACTCATCGGCCAGACCAACGGCGCCAGCATAAAAGGGATTGTCGCCGCCAGTCCTGAAATGATGGAGATCTGCCGAACCATCGAGAAAGTCGCCCCCACCGACGTAACCACCCTGATTACCGGCGAGACCGGTACCGGCAAGGAACTGCTGGCCAGGGCCCTGCATGACCTGAGCCACCGGACAGACCAGCCCTTTGCCGCCATCAATTGCGCTGCTATCCCTGAAAACCTGCTGGAAAGCGAGCTGTTCGGCTTTGAAAAAGGCTCCTTTACCGGCGCCACCCAGGCCAAGAAAGGAAAAATTGAAAGCGCCAACGGCGGCACCCTGTTCCTGGACGAAATAGGCGATATGCCCATGGCTCTGCAGGCCAAGCTATTGCGCTTCCTGCAAGAACGCGTTGTTGACCGGGTAGGCTCGGTAAAACCGGTCCCGGTGGATGTACGTGTAGTGTGCGCCACACACAGGAACGTTCAGGAACTGATTACTCAAGGAGAATTCCGGGAAGATCTCTATTACCGCATCAGCGAGATAACGCTGGATGTACCCGCCCTGCGCGAGCGGGACGGAGACGCCCTGGTAATCGCCCAGTCGTTACTGAAAAGCCTGGGCAAGCAACTGGACCGGCAAAACCTGAGCTTTTCCGAAGACGCCGTGCAGGCCATCACCAGCTATGCCTGGCCGGGCAATGTGCGGGAAATGATCAACAAGGTGAAGCGCGCCATCATCATGGCCGATGGCAAACGGGTAAGCGCCGGCGACCTGCAGTTAAGCACTGGCGAGGGTGAATCGGTCAACCAGCTGAACCTGAGGCAGGTACGGGAACAAGCCGAGAAACAAGCCATTCTCCAGGCCCTGCATTGCACCTCGTTCAACATGTCCCAGGCGTCCCGGTTACTGGGGGTCACGCGCCCCACCCTGTACAACCTCACCGACAAATACAGGATAGAAACCTCGGCGGGGTCGCCCGCCTCCTGACCCATTTACCCGCTATTTTGCCTATCGTTATCAAGGAGCAGATACCGTGCACACAACAACAAATAACCGAACAAAACCTCGGCTCACAACACTGCTACTTGCCGGCGCCCTGCTGCTGCCGTTACCGGTTCTGACTGGCTGCAATAACCAGAGCACATCCAACGAAGCAACGTCCCATATTACAAGGGCTGAAACCTACGCAGACCAGGGCCAATACCGGTCCGCCTTGCTGGAAGTAAGAAACGCAGTTCAGGCAGAGCCGGATAACGTTGGCCACATCGTCCACCTGGCTGAACTGTATCTGCAGATAGGCGCGTCCCGGCAGGCCTCCGAACTGCTGGAACCCTGGCTGAAAGACCATGCCTCACAGGTGGCCATTCCACTGGCCGAAGCCTACGTAAACCAGGGCAAACATCTTTCAGCCACTGAGACCCTGGCCCTTCACAATGCTTCCACCCCCCAGGAACAATTACGGGCGTCGCTGGTTCGCGCTGAAACCCTGCGCCTGTCCGGAGACAAGGCTGAAGCGCTGTCCCTGTATCGCAGCCTGATGGACAACAACCCGTCGAATCTGGATGCAGTGACCGGCACCCTGAAAACCCAGATGGACCTGAACCAGACCTCACAAACCATCCGCAGCGCCGATGACTGGATGGCGAGGAACCAGCCCGAGCCAGAAGTGCAATACTGGAAAGGCATGGCCCAATACCGGGAGAACGACCTGGAAAACGCCGCAGCCACACTGACAGACGCCGCAGGCAGCATGCCGACATCTGATGTTTTCCTGCCGGTGCGCCGGCAAGTACTGACGGCACTGTCCCGGGTGCTGACCGAGCAGGGCAAGATTACCGAAGCCCAGGTTTACAACAAAATCCTGGCCGACAACCAGAATTCCGGTGCCCGGGAGCAAGGCGAAGCTGCGGTAGCGGCGCTACGTGAAGGCAACGTCGACCAGGCCAAAACCATTCTCCGGGACATGCTGAAGCTGGACCCGGAAAACCAGCAGGCGGCCCTGATGCTCGGGGCACTGGAAACCGGCACCGGCGAGCTGGATGAAGGCGCCCGCTTGCTGACAGAGAACCTTGACCCTGAAACCACACCCACCCCCTTCCTGCGCGCCGCTGCCATGGCACAAATCGACCAGGGCGACCGGGAAGAAGCACTGAAAACTCTGGAACGGGCCATGCAGGCCCGGCCGGACGACAACGAAATCATTGCCATGCACGGCATTCTGGCCCTGAGCCTGCCCGGCAAGGAAAGTGACGGCGTGGCCAGCCTGAGCAAAGCCATCAGCAACGAACCCGAACGCACTCGTTTGCGGTTGGCCCTGGCCCAGCACTACCTGCGCAACAACCAGCCGGAGCAGGCACTGGGCCAACTGCGAATGGCTTTCGCCGCCCAGCCGGAAGACTGGCACACCACCGGCACTTACATGAATGTGTTGCTGGCCCGCGGTGAAGAAACCGAGGCTAAGGAACTGAGGGACTCACTGGTTAATGGCTATGGCGATATGCCCCAGGCGGTGCTGCTGGCCAGCCTGGCGGACAGCCGCCTTGGGGATACCGACGCCGCTACGGCGCGAATAGAGAAGCTGGCACAGAAGCACCCGGAAATGGCACAACCCAGACTGGCACTGGCCGCCATCCTGGCCCGAACCGGTAACCGCGAGCGGGCAATCGAAGAACTGGTGCAAGTGCGCACCCTGCTGGGAGAAGAGCAAACCTCCGAGACCATTGCCGTAAACCGCCTGCTTGGCCAGCTACTGGTTGCAGAAACCCGCTCAGCAGTTCAGGCCGAAGACTACCCGACCGCCCGGGCCAAAGCGGCAGAAGCCGTTGCCCTGGCACCGGATAACCAGGGCCTGGCCCTGCTGGCCGTCGGCGTTTCGCAGGCTGAGGGCAAGCATCAGCAAGCGCTGGAAGAACTACAGGCGGTGGAAGACAATCTCGGCGTTACTACCGCAACCGTACTGGCGAGGACATCCATACTGGAATCCCAAAACGGACCCGAAGCAGCCTGGACGTACCTGAAGGAACAATGGCAGGAACGCAAGGAAACCGCCCTTCTGCCCACCCTGCTCCGCCTGGCAGCCAGCCAGGGCCCGGAAGCCCGAGGCGAAATCACCAGCCAATGGCTGGACCATGAACCACAAAGTATTGCCGCCAACCTGGCCCGTGCCGACTGGCTGATGAACAACAACCAGGACGAACTGGCCGCCACCCACTATGACTATGTTCTGGAGCAGCAGCCCAACAACATTGCTGCCCTGAACAACCTGGCCTGGCTGCTGAGGGAAAACGATACCGAACGGGCGCTGGAACTCGCCCGCAGAGCCAGTGAACAGGCCCCCCAAAACTCTGCCGTGCTGGACACCTATGGCTGGGTGCTGCACCTGGCCGGCGACCACCAGCAAGCTGTCACCGCCCTGGAAAAAGCGCTGGCACTGGCGCCGGGTAACGAAGACATCACCAGCCACCTGGAAAGCGCCAGGAAAGCCTTGTAAGAAATCCTGACAAAACGTCGATGCCACACGAACCAGAAGGGCCGGATCGCTATAAGCACCGGCCCTGTTTTTTGTGCTGTCGAAAACTTTTACATACGTCTCTTGGCTGCCGAAGAAATTCAACGAAAATTCAGGCAGTTAACTGGTTGGCACGATTATCGCTTAATACAAGGAGAAGATCGGGTTTTATCCCGGTCAGGGGCCAAACCACCCGCGAGGATGGGACGGAAAGCCAAGGATCTCTGGTCAGTATCCGAAGAGACAGCCTGGTTGCAAAGCAAACTACAGGGACTTAGAGCTTCACAACCGGAGAAGACCCATGAATATAAAAATGCTAGTTACCAGTATCGCATTGGCCGGCGTGGCGTTTAGCGCTCAGGCCGTGCCAGTAAACGTGTCCGAAGCCAACGGAGAGCGGTCTCTGCAGACGATCATTGCAGAGGATGTTATCGCGCCGGGTTACACCACATCACTCGACGTGAACACAGACCAGGCCTCACCCTCTGACCTGTGGAAGAACTCCGACTCAGGACTCTCACCAACCCGGTACATCGCCTCTATCGCAGGGCTGTCCGGATCCACAACCTTTGGTATCTACGATCCGAACGACCTGACCAAGACCTACACCATCTTCGATGGCTCGGTAGATGGTGTTGGCGCCGGTGAGACCTTCGGTCTGGATGCCAACGGTGATGTCTACTCAGATTTCAACACCTTTACCGGTGTGACATTCAGCAGCACCACCTTCGGCTTTTTCATCGATGTAGCCGGCCAGATGATCTATTCCCAGAATTCCCTGAACGCTACCAGCACACTGACGGACCAGCAGCATATGGTGGCCTATCAGGGTCAGGGCGACACCATCAACCTTCCAGGATTTGGAGGTGACACCACCTGGACCCAAGGTGGATGGTTGCTGGCATGGGAAGATACCCTTGGCCAAGGCTCAGACTATGATTTCAACGACCTTGTTGTGTTCATTGAGTCAGCTATTCCGGTACCGGAGCCTGGCACCCTTGCCCTGCTCGGCCTCGGACTGGCCGGCCTTGGTGCCGCCCGTCGTCGCCAAAAAGCCTGATCGTCCTGGGCTTTCAGAAAAGCCAGCTTCGGCTGGCTTTTTTGTGCGCACATTTGTTTTATGTCGTCACAAACAACGGTATTCTGAAGCTGTAGCAATGCCGGTGGACAGAAGATGTTAAGGAAGACATTAGACAACCTGCCCTATGCCCTGCCGTACCTGATCGTCACCGCAGTCAGCGTAGCTTTGTTCTATCCAACCTGGATAAGGCTGGCATCAGAATGGCTGGAGTTTGAGCAGGTACTGGCCCATGGATTGGCCACCGCGGTTATCTACGTAGCGCTTCTCTTGATCCACCCTCCGTTGCCGACCAATACGCCAGACTCTTCAGCATCCAGGTTTCAGGTAATCGGCATCCTGATTCTCTTAGTCACCACGCTAATCTGGGCATTACTCGAGCTGGTCAGAATAGACACCCTCACCTATCTGATGCTGCCCGCCGGCCTGCTTGCCACCAGTTGGGCGTTGCTGGGTCTTCACAGAGCGCTGCGCTTACTTCCCTACGTTATCCTGCTCGCCCTTTCTCTGCCGATCTGGGCGGATTTCATCCCTGCCCTGGTCGCCATTGCCAGCGCCGTGGTGAGCAACTGGGTTCGATTGTTCGGGATGACCGCATTGATTGAAGGCAACAGCATCACCCTGCCCTACGGCCGCCTGGTTATCGCCGATGGCTGCTCCGGCATTCGCTACTTCGCTATTTCCATTTTGCTCGCCGCCATGATGTCTATCCTCAATGACTACCGCTGGCGTGGATGGCTGTGCTTCCTGGCCACAGCCATGATTCTCGGGTTGATTGCCAACTGGGTAAGAATCTTCATTCTGGTCGTTATCGGCTATCAATCCGAAATGCAAAGTGAACTGCTGACCGACCATGAACTGATGGGCTGGGTAGTCTACGGTGTCTTTATTTTGCCTGCGCTCTACTTCGCGCCGGTAAAGCGCCGGACAGAAATCAATGCACCCGATGCCAAGCGACTCTCACGCAAAGGTGTATTCGCGGTTCTAGTGGCTCTGATAGCGGGGCCAATCGCCCTCAACGTGGTTCAACTCTCCGGTGACGAAACCAGCCCCTGGGCGCCACAGAATGCGGCTATGAGTCCCGGCCAGCCCTCCGAATTGCCCCTTCAGCTGCGGCTCCCGGATAACCTCGACCACAAAGTATGGGCAACGCCGGATGGTGCCTGGCTATCAGTGGCACAAAGTGAGCGCTCTGCCGCTACCGATCATAAGCTGGTGCCCTACCTCAGGCCGCCCATTGATTCGGAGAAGTGGCTGCTTCAGGAAAGCCAAGGCGAGTTAAAAATCTACCAGAGGCGAGGTGGCAGACAGCGGGTGGCGGTTTTGCAGTGGTATCAGGTTGGGGATTACGCAGCCCAAAGCTACCGCGATGCGAAGTTATGGCAGATTCCAGCTACATTAAGTGGAGCTAGACGGTTTGCGCTGGTTTCAGTCATGGCGGAGTGTGAGCCCAGGCAATGCAACCGGGCTATCGAAAACGTGGGAGCAGCCCAGAACACCATTAGCCTGAGCCCGTTACCACCAGAGAACAAGGCAAGCTCGCAATGAACCAAAGTAATGCTGGCACTGCCAAGATCAACCCGAGAAGCACCGGGTTCATCAATAATGAGGTTTACCGCAAGCATACCAGTGAGCGGGGCCTGGCCGACGAAGCCGGAGAGCTGCAAAGGTGCATGCAATTAGGTGTTGCTACAGAAAACGTAAGCCCCATACGCCTGGTAGATTTTGATGCGGTCACCAACACCCTCACCACCGAACGCGTTCACGGCGATGAACTGTTCCACACGCTCTGGAATGCAACTTACTTGCTAGGCCGGCTGAGAGGCCATCGCCTCAATGATCCGCAGACGATTTTTTCCAGAGTCGGAGAACTTGGACAATGGCTGGCGCTTTACCACAGAACCTCAGCCAGCCACAACGCAGATAACTCGAAAGCCGCCTGGCTCTTGCACGCAACCGAACGCAAGATTCGGGACATCCGGCAGGAGAAACTTCTGCCAGAGCGGTTACTGAACAAAATCGAGACAAGGTTTCTACCAGTTCTGGAGAAACTGAATACCCGGACCTTTCTGGCTGAAAACGGTGCTTTCGTTTGCAGGGTTCACGGGGACTTCATTGTCTATAACGTTCTTATTGATCAGAACCGCCAACTTCACGTAGTAGATTTTGGTGATACACGGGTGTCTGGCAACTATGAAGATGTGACCCGCATGTATAGCAGCCTCTATGCGATTACTGACACCAACCGGACCCGCAGGCGACGCCTTGGCCACTTGCCATCGGTATTCCTTAATGGCTACGGGTTATCAATGCAGGCTACGGAAACTCCATACTTCAAGTGCAACATGGCCTATAATTACCTCACGCATCTTGAAGGTCAGCACTATATGAGAGACCTGTTGTCCTGGAACTCGAACATCGAGATGAGCCAGATAACCAGGGCCGGAATGCGATGGATTAAGCGCGAGCTTTAGCGTGTTGTATAAAAGGAATTAGGTGTGAAATGGCAACATCGGTTGATATTGTCCTCAAGGAAGAATCCGGAATTCACAGAGTAAGCGAGCCGCTCTCTGTAGGGATTCCTTTTGCCAAAGGCCAGCACCCGGCAGGAACAACGTTCCGGGTGAATGATGCCAACGGCAACAGCGTGCCTGCAGCTTTCAAATCGCTATGCCATTGGCCGGACGGCAGTGTTCGCTGGGTGCTTGCCGAGTTTCTTTACAGCCTGCCCCCCCACCAGACCGAGACCCTCACAGTCTCCGAACAGCCCTCACCCGAAGCATCCGCCACGGGCATTACGCAGACACCGCGCGGATGGGCCATTGAAACTGAGGCTGGTGATTTGCTGCTTCATAAGGGCCAGCCGGCCTGGGAGTTTTTCGGGGCAACTTCACCAATAAGAACCGAGGCAAAGCTCACCTCTAAAGACGGGCTACCGTGCCACCCGGTTTCGAATGGCGACTGGGAAATACAGCACCAGAACCCCGTCTATGCTGAAGCCTCGCTTAGCGGCCACTGGATGACAGCAGACGAAGCACGCCTTGCAGATTTCAGTTGCCGACTGCGCATCTATCTCCAGACCGGACTCGCGAACATTGAAATGCAGATCCATAACCCCAAGCGGGCCAGGCACCCCGGCGGCCTATGGGACCTTGGTGACGAGGGTTCCGTGTATTTCGGCAGTCTGGAGCTGATTACCGAAACCGGCTGTCCACAAGAAGTGAAGATTCAGCCAGATTCCCTGAATGTTCCGGAGGCGGCATTTACGCTGCGAGATTTTGAGCTGTATCAGGAGTCATCTGGCGGAGAAAATTGGAATAGCCTCAACCACATTGACAAAAATGGAGGCCTGACAACCCTGTACCGCGGATACCGACTGACCTCGGAGAACGCCCTGGAACACACAGGAGATCGGGCAAACCCGCTGTTATCACTGACGGGTGACGGACAGCCATTCCAGCTGGCCATGCCGACCTTCTGGCAAAACTTCCCCAGCAACATTGGGTACCAAAAAGGGAAAATTATCGTCGGACTTTTCCCTACGCGGCCACATAACCAAAGCTACGAACTCCAGGGTGGCGAACGAAAAACTCTTCACCACTTGATGGCCTATGCAAATACCAGCAACCTGACATGGGCTTACGCCCCACTCTGCCCACGCCTGGCTCCTGAGGTTTACGAATCAACAGACGCATTCCTCTGGTTCAAAGCCAATGCAGACAAAGATGCGCTCGATACCCTGATCCAGGAAGGGCTGGATGGCCCTTCCAACTTCTTCCAGAAGCGGGAAGTGATTGATGAGTACGGCTGGCGCAACTTCGGTGACATTTTCGCGGACCATGAAACCCTGTACCAGCCGCCTGGCGAAGCGCCACTGATCTCCCACTACAACAACCAGTACGATGCCATCTATGGCTTCGCCCGCCAGTTCGCGCTCACCGGAGACCGGCGGTGGTTCGAACTCATGGATGACCTGGCAAAGCACGTAACGGATATTGATATCTACCATACAAATGAAGACCGGGCCGAGTATAACAACGGGCTGTTTTGGCATACGGACCACTATCTGCCGGCCCATACGGCGACACATCGCACCTTTAGCCGGCGTAACGACACCAGCTCCACGCCGGGGCAAACTGGTGGCGGGCCGGCTGAGGAACACTGTTACAGCACAGGCCTTCTTTATCACTACTACCTGACTGGCTGCGAAGAATCTCGGCAGGAAGTATTAGCGCTGGCCAAGTGGATGAGCAAAATCCACGAAGGCACCAACACACTTTTTGAGTCACTCATCAGAATCAAAAGGTATGACCTTCCTCGCCTCAAAGCCATACTCCAGCGCGCGATAGTATCGCCACACACTTACCTGTTTACCCGAGGAACCGGCAACTATATCCAAACGCTTTTGGACGCAAGCACCCTCGCACCTGAGCAAGGGTGGTTATCCCAGGCCGAGAAGGTTATCCAAGGTACTGTTCACCCTAATGACAACATTGAAGCCCGCGACCTCCTAAACGTAGAAAACAGCTGGTCATACCTCATTTTATTGGCCAGTATCAGTCGGTACCTGACTATCAAACAGCAGGAAGGGGACTTCGATTACAGCTACCAGTACGCTCTAACAAGTTTCCGTCACTACACCCGATGGATGCTACGCCACGAAGAACCCTTCCTGACTCGCCCCGACCATCTAGAGTTCCCTAACCACACCTGGGCGGCCCAAGACATCCGGAAAGCAATGCTGATGCATCAGGCAGCTTGCTTTGACCCTGATCATAAAGAGCAATATTTGACCAAAGCACAGGACTGGATGGAATATGTCACCAAGACGCTTCGCAGTAGTACAGAGACCTATTTAGCCCGCATCCAGATTATCTTGCTTCAGAACTATGGCCCGCATCACCCCAATAGTCTGAAGCTTCCGGACAACGTCCTGAATCCAGATCTGTTGGAGCAGCTCGAGGCAAACAGCCCCAGACTCTCCATCGCCGCACTCTCTGCTCGGATCAGCAAACGCCTTCTTACAGGCCTGGTGAACTTCCGGCCAGATAAAGAAAAAGCCTGGCTCAACGCGAGGTTGGAACGCTAATGACCGCACGTAACGTACTAAAAAGGGGCACCAAGAACCTGTTCCTACTGCTGATGCTGCCGGCTTTCCTTTTGTATGGCCTTTTGGCAACAGTGGGGGGAAAAGACGCCACTTTTCAGTCTTTCTCTCAATGTCTCAGCCTGATACCGGGCAAACTGGGAATCTACATGCGTGCAGCATTCTATCGCCTGGCCTGCCCTGAAACATCCGACGAAATCTCTGTGGGATTCCTGACAGTGTTTTCTCACTGGGACACAACAATCCGTAAAGGCGTTTACATCGGCCCTCAATGCAATATTGGTAAGTGCACGATTGGCGAAAGAGCTTTGCTAGGTAGTGGGGTTCACGTTTTAAGCGGGAGCCGACAGCACGAGTTTTCCGATCCGGACAAGCCAATACAGGAACAACGGGGAGCATTCGAAAAAATTGCGATCGGCAGCGACTGCTGGCTTGGCAACCAGGCTTTGGTTATGGCGAGCGTTCCGAAAGGATCAATTATTGCTGCAGGAACGGTCTACATCAGAGAATTAGATGAGCAGGCTGCCATTTTTGCTGGGAACCCTGCCAAGGTGATTAAGCATAGGGTACAGGGAGTGCACTCACAATGATGCCCAACTCTTTTTTAATCGAAGTTAATTCAAAGGTGGGCGTCAGATCTGGTGGGGACCAACTTTCCGGTAGCGTGAACTTAAAGACAAATAAGATTTGTGAACGCTTCATTCAGATCAAAGAATTAGATGAGCGGTTCGCCTTGTTTATTGGCGAGTATACAGCCACTCCGTTTGAAACAACAGCAATGTCTGCCGGGACCCTTATTGAGTATTCACCTGAGAATAATAAGCTACTCGTACAGTGCGACAGGCTAGGAACTGGAATTCTTTTCTGGAAAGCCATTGAAGGAAGTTTCCTTATCTCTAATCGACTTGAAAATCTTGTGACCGCAGACTCACAGCCGGACTGGAGTAGCGTTCAGCAGTACCTCCATACCGGTTATACGGTGTCTGATCGCACGTTTTATACAGATACTCATCAGACTTTACCTAATACCATCTTGGAAGTAGATGCCCGGACATCCTCCGTGAGCGTCTGTAAACGGGATGTCCCGGAGAGTCATGGCAATGAATCAAGAACCAACCTTCTGATAGCAATCGAAGAGCAACTCACTCGTCGCCTTTCCAAGACAGAACCCTCCACACTCATGATGTCCGCCGGGTGGGACTCACGGACGCTGTTGCTTAGTCCTGAAGCAATCAAGTCTTGTTATTCTCACGGGGACCTAAGCAGCCGAGAGCTGACACTTACACGTTCACTGTCCGGCTCTATGAGAAAAGACCACCTATTCATCGATACCCAAAACTGCTCATTCGACAGCAGCTTTATTGACTCGATGCTGGAGTCCCTTGGTTACGGAATTTTTCCCATCTGGTTTTCCGCAGCGCAAAACATTCAAGCGTGGACAGGGTCACCGATGATGAGTGGCGTGCTTGGGGAGCTACTGGGAGGTCACTATGGTTTGATGGCCTGGGGAACGCGCTTGCAAAAAGCGCTTTCCTCTTTATTGCTGGTCAGCGAGTCAATCGTGACTGATGATCAGATTACCAAGGCAGTGAATAACTATGCTGAGCCACCAAAGTCTCACTGGTTTATCTCAACTGAAGGTCAGGACGTTCTAGACGAATACCGAACGGAAACAAAGGACAGAGTGTTGGAGTCGATTGAAGGTCAAAAGCGGGAATCTGGCAGCTGGCAGCGCACACTCGAAGACTTCAATATGGAGCACCGCGCACGACAATATATTCTTAAGCAACCTCAGGCAGCGTCAACTACTGTCGGTTATACCCTTCCATTTGCAGACGAGCATCTAATTGACTTGGTGAGGAGCCTAGACTTTGAGCAACGGGTCCACAATAAAGCCAATAGAGAAATATTACAAAGATCTAACCCGAGCTTATTGAAATCCCCGATGGCAGCAACACTGATACCGGCACGTCATCCGATCATTCTGCAGGAATTATCCAGAATTGTAAGAATCGCTGGCGAACAACTAAGAAGTATGGTCGGCAAAACACCTCGGCGTTTAGGCTGGTTTAACTACGAACACTTGTACAGCGGAAACACCTTACATGAGATCACCGACTCATTGATTGACCCCATCTGGGATAAAGGGGCGATGCACCAAGCATTGATCAATAACCCTCAGAATCATATCGATGCGGGATCAACCCTTGATATGATTTGCAAGCTGAAAACGGTGGACCACTATCTCCAATACCTGAATTCACCGAAATGGAGGTCGAGAAAAGTATGACCGCCATCAGTGAAAAACTTTATTTTGCATCCCCAGTACGACTCCAAAACATGCTTGTGTCTGCAATGGGCTATAAACTTTATCAAAAGCGCTACACAGGCATCTATCACAACCTAAGAGAGCTTGTAAGGGAGTCCAGGGAATGGTCTGAAGCGAAGCAAACCGATTATCAGAGTGAACAGTTGCACACGATGGTCAAGCATTGCAGAGAGAACATTCCTTATTATCAATCGCTCTTTGCAGAGTACGGGCTGCACGAAAATGATATTACAAGCCCGACAGACCTAATAAAGCTCCCTGTACTGAGCAAAAAAGCCCTAAGAGAGCGCGGTCGAGAGTTCCGCACAGGACGCGAAAACCCTTTCATAATCCAACGCACTAGTGGAAGCACTGGCACGCCTCTCTCCCTACATGTGAACGAGCGTACTTATAAACTGGCTATGGCCCTCCTGGTCGATCACGAAGAGTTCCATGGCGTGCCGTTCGGCGCTCGACGCGCAACCTTCGCAGGACGAATGTTACAGCGCCCAGAAAACATGAATCCACCGTTTGCCCGTTTCAACCGCGCCGAAAACCAACGACTCTACTCAAGCTATCACCTGAATCAAACAACGTTCCCACACTACCAACGGGACCTGGACCGTTTCCAACCACTCGAGATCATTGGATACCCCTCAGCAATCAGCGATCTAGCTAACCACTATCAGCAGTCTAACAGTAAGCCGAACTTCAGGCCTAAAGCCATTATCACCAACTCGGAAACACTACTTGAGTGGCAGAGAGAGCGTATAGAGTCAGTGTTTCGGGCCCCCGTCTTCGATTACTACGGCACGGCAGAATATGTTCTATTTGCAGGCCAAGGACTGAACGGTCTGTATAAGGTCAATCCAATAATTAGTATTACTGAGATCCTACCAACTGATGAGTCAACAAAGACGGGAGCCGTGGTAGCAACAAGCCTGACAAATACCTGCATGCCCCTCTTACGATATAACCTTGGTGATATTGCAACCAAACCTACTTCTACCAGAGATATGCAAACAAGTGTAAGCCACCTTGAATCAATTACCGGAAGGATCGATGATTACGTTTTGACTCCAGACGGTCGGAGGATCGGAAGACTAGATCACATATTTAAAGGGACTTCAAACATTTCCGAAGCGCAAATAGTTCAGGACTCGATAGATCACTGTAAGGTAATAGTAGTAAAACAAAATAAAAACGACAGCCTGAATAGCTCAGAAATAATAAATAATTTCAAACTTAGAGTTGGCGAAAAAATGAAAATAGACATTGATGTTTCCCATTCGATACCAAGAAACAGAAATGGAAAATTTAGATCAGTAATTTCTTTACTGAACGAGAATGAAGAATGTCTATAAAGGTCAGCATTATCATTCCCTGCTTTAACGAAGAGCGCCACATAAAAAGTTGCCTGGAGTCGGTCAGGAACCAAGAATTTCCAAGAGATAGATTTGAGGTAATAGTTGTTGACAACGGGTCGACCGATAACTCTCCAAGAATTTCAGAAAAACTTTCAGATAAAGTCATCTTCGCTCCCCAAATAAATGTCGGAGCAGTACGTAACATCGGAGCAAAAATCGCAAAAGGTGAACTACTGGCGTTTATTGATGCAGACTGTTTGATCGACGAACACTGGATAGCAAGGGCCTCAGACTTATTAGAAAAAGATAAAACTTCCATCTTTGGTGGTGGCTGCCTACTTCCTGTCGATGCAAACTGGTTAGAGCGCAACTGGCTTCTAGAGGGTCCAGATGGGAACACCCTACCAAAGGAGTTAATAGGATGCAGCATTGTAGTTAGCAAGCTTCTATTCCAAGAACTTCAGGGGTTCGATGAAACTCTTGAATCTGGAGAAGACTCAGAGCTTTCAATCAGAGCTAAAGATCATGGCATCGTAGTTAATATCTGCAGACAACTTAACGTTACCCATCTTGGAAACTCGAAGACAATAAAATCTTTTTTAAAAAGACAAGCATGGCACGCAAAATCATACTCAGGTTTTGGCTTTAAAAATTTAAGGGATCCTGTTTTCATAATCATAACTACCTTTATTTTTAGCTGCATAAGCACAATATTTCAACCTTATCCATCCATCATCATTGCAGCGCTGTGCCCTGCAACGCTAACAGTCAAACGCATCCTACGAGCTAAATTGAAACTAACAAACACCAACATTCCAGCTCTTTACCTTATTGACGTTCTTTATATTACCGGCAGAGCCTTTGCTATATTTAAGTCTCTGACTAGAAAAGGCCCATCAGATGAAAAACATTAGACGATCTCACGAAATAGGAAATCTAGTTTGGATAGTTAAGATCATTAAATCCTCTCTGGCCTGGGAAGCTGTTATTGGAAAGCATGTTGAAATAACAAAAAACTGTATTGTTGAAGGGATATGGGATGCACCTTTCAGCGAAGAGAACTTTGAAGAATCAAACGCATTCTATGGCTCAGGTATAATATTTAAAGAAAACTCCATCATTGCTGTCCCATCCACAGCTCTAGTCGATCGAATTTATATGGCCACAACAGACAATGATATTGTGTTATCAAACAGCTTAATTCACATCCTTAGAGAAACAGAGTCGGATATAGACGAAAATCATGATTATCGAATTGAGCAAGATAGCATACTTAAAGGAACAAGAACGTATAAAAAGGAATTCCCAATAAAAAGCAAAAAAAACTACATTCTTCAGCAGATAATACACAGCCCTATAAAGATAACGAATAAGACATTAGAATATTTAGATAGAAAATCCGACCCGGACTTTAACAACTTTTCTTCGTACATAAAAGAGCTAGAATCTACAATCAAAAGACTTATTGAAAATGCAAAATCCAATGATCGAAGAAAACCCATGAAAATAGCATCTACGATTTCAAAAGGTTATGACTCCACCTTTGTAACTTCATTATTACCCGCCAATGAACTAGAATTCTGCTATACCAGAAAAAGGTCAAGCTCGATATTTCCAAGCCCATTCTTTAAATCACACACTAACGATGATGGCACTCCTATCGCTAGAATATTCAACCTTTCTACAAGGCACCTTACTGACGACCACATTAACGACGAGGAGTTACTTTTCTTGGCCTCCACTCCTTCTGACCCGGAAACGGTTTTCTTCGATCTGTACCTTGACGTTAAGAATAGCGGCCATCCATTTGTGATTTTCACTGGCTATCATGGCGATAAAGTATGGGAAAAAGACCTACAGCCCAAATACCTAAGCGAAGAAATAATTCGCGGCGACACGTCAGGATTTGGATTAAGCGAGCCAAGGGTTGAAGCGGGATTTATCAACGCTGCCATTCCATTTTTATACAGTGACTCAATCAAAAGGATAAACAATATATCCAACCTTCACGAGCAGGCCAACTGGTCAATCAAAGGGAATTATAACCGACCGATCCCGAGGCGGTACCTTGAAGAACGAAAAGGGATAGCTCGAAAACTGTTTGGACAGAAAAAGAAAGCGGCAATAGATTATTACAATACGCCCAAAAACCAAAACCTAAAGCGAGAATTTATAAACCACATCAAGTCAAATAACGGCATTAACAATACAAGGATATTTATGGAGAGGTATATAGAGATTATCTTGCTAATTAAAAACAAAATCACAAATCAGAACAATAGAAGAAATACACTAAACCTACCATACAAAATGCACATATGGGCAATAAAAAAACTAATAAAGAAATAAATTTAAAATAGCAAAACCCAAGATTGCATATTTAATATTAATTTATAATTACGTCTCCAGGAGGGACCGGAGGTTGCTTATCGCTAAGATAACCCACTCTATCACTGGGCAGACTCGATCTTATAACGATGTCGTCAATTGCATACCACTCTATTACCCTCATTTCGTCCGGATAATCCACGAAGTAATCATTGCCTCCAAACTTAACAGAGTTCCACTTATATAATTTCTCTGATCCAGTCTGCGTCCAAGGAACACTATCATTTTTTAAAATCAAAGAGCCATTCAACCATTGCATAAATACACCGTCCGCGACCCCAGGCCCCGAGTTGGTTCTCACATAAAATTCCACCCTGTTCCACTCTGAACCAAATACATTTTCGTGATTTGCAAGGTAGTCTGAATTTATCTTTAGTGCTGTATTAGGAATTGAGTCGCCGCTAATCCTATCTAATAGTCTCGGGTCATTATCTACAACGCCATCTCCATTAAAATCATAAGTATTAGAGGTATAATTACCCGAAATATCATTATTTTGCATAGAAGCGTGCAGATAAGGTAGTGATGGATTGGACCATCCTGATGGTTCGGAATACCAGCTTAGCTTATTTCTGACCCCAAAGCTATTGTGGCTATAGCTCCAAACGAAACCAACATTCACGTAGCTCCAGAAGGCGCTACTTCTTGTTTCGGGTGAAGATACAATACGAAAAATTTTAGATGATCCCGAGTTGGTCCAATCAGGCTGAAAGCGAATCCAAAAACTAACATACACCTCATCTAGATCGTTCAGTTCTTTTACCAATTGACCGTCGCCATTCCAGGTATCTGTGTAGCCGTAGCGTCTCAGTACCAGCGCCTTCCCTTCACCTCCTCTAGCCATCTCCAAGTTTGCAGCTAAAATTTCCATTGCTTCGTTACCATCGGGGTAACCCCGAGAAGGTGACCAAGCAGGGTCATGCCTTACGGCGTCCCAATTTCTTGGAATAATCGCCCCTTCATCGGCCCATTGGGTAGTATTAGTTGTATACATGGCTCCATGCCAATCCGGCTGATCATCAAAGTTCTCTTCAAAGATCACCTCGGCACCCACCGGCGCAGCGGCCATAGCCCCAACCAAAATCCATTTTCCAAAATGTGCGCGAACGTCGAACATGGGTAGCGTCCTTTAGGATCAGTTACAGCCAGCTCAGAACTTCTTATGCCGACTCAATGTAAACTTTTGTATCAAGCATAGCACCACCTTCCAACTTCCGCACAGCCGTTGATAGATCTATTTTTCCGCACAGTTTCTGCTACTAGCCTGTACAGTTATCAGCCAGATTATGGTAACGTTTTGTAACAGGAAGCCAACAATCATAACTCTCCAAGGAAGGCCATCGGCATGAGAGTTCTCACCGTTTTCGGCACACGCCCGGAGGCCATTAAAATGGCACCTCTGGCGCTACGCCTAAAGGCAGACTCAAGGTTTGAGTCCAGGGTCTGCGTTACCGCACAGCATCGCCACATGCTGGACCAGGTACTCGCCCTTTTTGATCTGGAGCCCGACTTCGATCTGAACGTTATGAAACCCGGACAATCCCTAGCTGCGCTTACGGGAAGAGTTCTTTCCGGTGTTGAGGAGGTTTTGCAATCCTTCAAGCCGGATCTCGTACTGGTTCATGGCGATACATCTACAACCTTTGCGGCGAGTCTGGCAGCGTATTATCAGCAGATACCGGTAGCGCATATCGAGGCGGGGTTGCGGACGGGCGACATCTATTCCCCGTGGCCGGAGGAAGGCAACCGTAAGCTCACCGGGGCGCTTACGCAGCTACATTTTGCACCCACGAACACGGCCAGGGATAACTTGCTCAGAGAAGGCATCCCGGAGTCGAACATTTACGTTACCGGCAATACCGTAATTGATGCCCTGCTCTCTACGCGGGAGAAAATTCACGGTAGTGCTGCTCTGCGATCCGAGTTCGAGGAACAATTCAGTTTTCTTGACCCCGGCAAACGGCTGATTCTGGTCACCGGGCACCGCCGGGAAAGCTTTGGCTCCGGTTTTGAGCGCATCTGTCATGCTCTCAAATCAATCGCAGAAACCCATCCCGACACCGAGATTGTTTATCCCGTACACCTGAATCCGCAGGTTCAGGAGCCCGTTCTTCGGCTTCTTGCCGATCGGCCGCGCATTCATCTGATTCAGCCACAAGACTACCTTCCTTTCGTCTACCTGATGGACCGCGCCTATTTACTGTTAACGGACTCTGGCGGAATTCAGGAAGAAGCACCCTCTCTGGGCAAACCGGTCCTGGTTATGCGGGACACCACTGAACGGCCTGAAGCGATCTCAGCCGGTACCGTCCGGTTGGTGGGTACCGATGTGGAGCGGATTGTTGAGGAGGTTAGCCTGTTACTAACGGACTCAGAGAACTATCAGCGGATGAGTAAAGCCCACAACCCCTACGGCGATGGTCAGGCCTGTGCTCGTATTGTTGATTTCCTCGGTGATTATTTCGTTGCCAACCTGCCCGGCGCCATTCAGCAACAAGGAGTCGTGCTATGAGTATGAGTCGAATCGTGGTTATGGGGCTCGGATATGTCGGCCTGCCAACTGCGGCCGTGTTCGCGTCTCGTCGGCTGCAGGTTCTCGGTGTAGATGTTAACGAGAAAGCGGTTAATACGATCAATCAGGGCAAGATCCACATTGTTGAACCCTCCCTGGACATTGTGGTGCGCGCGACGGTTACTGAAGGCTACCTGAAGGCTGCTACCGAGCCAGTTGCTGCCGATGCTTTCCTGATTGCGGTCCCCACGCCGTTCAAAGAAGGAAAGGTGCCCGATCTAAGCTATGTCGAATGCGCCACCCGCTCGCTGGCCAAGGTTCTGGAGGCCGGTAACCTTGTGGTGCTCGAATCCACTTCGCCAGTTGGCACTACCGAAAAGGTCTGCGAATGGCTGGCACAGGAGCGCCCCGACCTAACCTTCCCCCACACCCATGGCGAGAACTCTGATATCCGGGTTGCCCACTGTCCCGAGCGGGTTCTTCCCGGTCAGGTTATTCGGGAACTGGTGGAGAACGATCGTGTTATCGGAGGCATCACGCCAAAGTGCGCTGAAGAGGCCGTAACTCTCTATAAGCAAGTTGTGCAAGGCCAATGCGTTGTCACCAACGCACGTACGGCCGAGATGGCGAAGCTGACCGAGAACAGTTTCCGGGACGTAAACATCGCCTTTGCTAACGAGCTTTCGGTGATCTGTGACAAGTTAGATATCGACGTCTGGGAAATGATCAAGCTTGCCAACCGCCATCCCAGAGTCAATATCCTCCAGCCTGGTGCCGGTGTTGGCGGCCACTGCATTGCCGTTGACCCCTGGTTCATTGTTGACAGTGCCCCTGAACAGGCACGGCTGATCCGCACGGCACGAGCAATCAACGACGGCAAGCCGCACTGGGTTCTCACCAAGGTGGAGCAAGCGATCAAGGAACTCGAGGCAGGGAAACAGGGAATCCAGCGAAGTGATATCAAGGTTGCCTGCCTTGGTGTTGCCTTTAAGCCAGACATCGACGATCTGCGGGAGAGCCCCGCTTTACGAATAACACAGGATATTGCCCGTTTAGGGTGCCAGGTTCTTGTAGTAGAACCGAACGTTCAAGAGCTTCCGCCCTCGCTTCAGGCGCCGAACATTCACCATGCGACCATGCTTCAGGTTCTTCAAACTGCGAATGTTACCTGCGCTTTAGTTAAACATGCGTCGTTTATGGAGGTTCGCAGTCTGCTACAGGAGCTGGACGGACTGATCGATGTTGTGGGGCTCACCCACAGCTAAAGGGATATTTCAGGGATAAGGATAGATACCCATGGCATCAGCAACCCCTACGAGGACGCAATCCGGCGATCTCGGTGGCCGTCGAGTGCTTTTTATTGCCTACTTTTTTCCTCCGGCCATCAGTACCGGAGTACCGGGCAGCATGCGTACGGTGAAGTTTCTTCGATACCTTCACAACGGGGAGTGCCATGTATTAACGGGGCCGGCGGATACACGGGAACAGGACAACGCCCTTGCCCATCTGAGCCTCCCTGTAAATGGCGAGGTTATACACAGGGTGGCGCCGTGGGATATCTTCAAAAAACTTCTGGGCATGAGACAGGCGCTTAAAGGATTGGCTCAACGGGAGCCTGCTTCCAACAATCATAGTGAAAGTTCGGCGCAGCCCACGCAAACCTCCGTTTTCAAAGCCACCGCCGAAGACACCGATACCCGCAGTCAGTTTCAGCGCCTGAAAGACTTCATCTACGATCTCTGCTACTTCCCTGATCAGGCCGGGCCATGGATTTTTCCCGCAGCCCGGGCCGGGAAAAAGCTGGTTCGGGACAGGAACATTGACGTAATCTTCGCAACCGGCTCGCCATGGTCAGGCCTGATAACCGGATACATGATCAGCAAGGCAACCGGCAAACCTCTCATTGTCGACTTTCGGGACCCCTGGATGGATAACCCTTTCCATCAATCCAAGGGGCGCTTTCTGGATGATTGGGCCGGCAAACTTGAACGTAAGGTTGTAGAGCATGCAGCAGCGGTTTCTCTGAATACCGAACCTCTACGTAAAGCCTTCCTCGCCCGTTACCCCGAAATGAATCCGGAACGGTTCTTCGTAATGCCCAACGGGTACGACCTGTCCGATTTCAACCTTGAGGGCTCGCCGGCTCACCCAGATAACGAAAGACCGTATGTGGACCTATATCACGCCGGCTTTTTGTACGGCGTGCGCGATCCAGCACCACTACTTGACGCTATCCGCCTGCTCAATCAGAAAGTTACCGAAGAGGGACAGCAGGAAAAGCAATTCCGCTTTATTCAGATAGGTGAAGTGCAACTCACCTACGACATAAAGGAACGCTACAAAGACCTGTTTGAAAGCGGAGCATTGAAGCTCGAGCCTGCAAGGCCTTACAAGGAGTGCCTCGCGGAGCTGGCAACCGCAGATGCGGTGGTTAACATTCAACCGTTTACAGAGAGCCAGGTTCCATCAAAGCTTTACGACTACCTGGCACTGAACAAACCGATGATCAGCATCACCCCGGACAACGGCGCTCTGAGTGAGCTGGTCCGGCAGAAGAAACTCGGGCTCTGTGCTGATCCCTCCCGCCCGGACGAGGTGGTCTCCGTGCTGCGCGAGCTCAGGCAGCAACATGGTTCAGAGTTCACCGGATATGCTAACCGGCGTGAATTTGATGTTGCAGATATTGCAGCGAATCTTGCGGTAAAAATAAAGGAACTCAGCCAAAGCTGAGCTCCTTTAAAGTAAGAGGCTTTTACTCAACTGAACGGCTCACCACCTCAGAATTGGGACTCCAAAGCCCGGCACTGTCTCTCACCCGTACGGCAAAGTACCAGGTTCCTGCTTCAAGTCCCTCAAACGTGTACTCGGTCTCCGCAGGCCCTACTTCCACTCGCTCGGTAAGTTCAGTTTCAGATTGACCATATAGAATTTCGTAGGCATCAATCTCTGATAGTGAAATCGAACTACCATCCAGCCGTGTACCAGGCGCAGTCCAGCTCAAGGTAACGGTGGTTGTAGATGTTGGAGGAGCTTGCTCGACAGGAGGCTGCTCGGGTGCAGGACTGCTACCCACGGTGCCACCAGACCACTCGTCGTCTGGCTCGAGTGTTCTTGGATCCAGCTGTTCGTTGTAGGCTTGCTGCACTGTCACATTACGGCTGTTCAGCACCTTGGTTGAGTTTTGTTCGTACGGGTTGAGACCAAACCTCAATGCCCAGCTATCCGGAATACCATCCCCACTGGAGTCCTCAGAGACAGGGGCATCTAATGCCGTGGTTAGCAGCACAGATGATTCAGGAAGTCGCTGGCCGGTTTCGCCATCTTGAATTTCCAGGAAAATCCGTGCTCCACCATAACTCTCTGAGTATTCGATGATTAAAGGTACTGGTTCTCCCGCTTCTACGGATCTCGAGGCTGTGTAATAGTTGGATGTGCTTCCACCACTCCAGCGGTCCATAATCCGCTCTCCACCCAGATAGATTCTGACGCCGTCATCCCGACGCGCCCGGAACGTATAGCTCCGCGCCCCCTCACTATGAGGCGGCTGGAAATAACCTACCCAGCGAGCGCTAAAGACATCGTTAGGGATTCCCTCGCCTGGCGACCCACTACCCCAGTCGAACTCAACCTTGTCATCCAGGCGAGCGAAGAAGAACTGATCAAGGTCTCGTCCGGAAAAATACTGACCGACCATACCCGGAACCAATTCCGCTTCTTTCACAGGCACATCTTGGGCATCGGTAAAATCGGTTCCAGCGTTATATTCATCCAGATTGGAAACGCCATCTCCATCCAGGTCTCCGCGGGCATCTCCCGGGTTAAGCGGGTCCAAACCGTAGGCAAACTCCACACCATCAGGTATGCCATCGCCGTCTGTGTCCGGACTTCCAGGGTTCGCACCAAAGCGGAACTCATCTGTTGCTGTCAGGAAATCATTGTCCCGGTCAGATGTGGCGTCTGCAGAATCAGAGGCGCTCAGGCCATGAAACTCTTCCCAATTGTCATAGAGGCCGTCCTGATCATCATCAAGTGGCGGATAGGAAGGATTGAAAGCCAAGCCCTGTCCACCATCGAAGTAACCTACCCGATAGCCCAGCGAAAATCCCTCTTTCGATAGCTCGTCGCCGGGATAGATAGCGCTGCTTTCTCCGTAGGAATACAGGTAATCACCTGCAACTATCGATTGCGTGATCCCCGGGCCCTCCCAGGCAACCGAGAAATGGTCCCCGCCATAGCCCTCACGGTGAATCACCTCAAAGTAATAACGCTTACCGGCTTCCAGGTTGAATATCGGAGAGGCTTGGGAGCTGTATTTGTCGAACTGGTTGCGAGAACTGTAGCGCGGCACGCTGGCAACGACCTGGGCATCTGCTGAACTGGCGGTGGTACTGAAAACAAACTGCGCTTCGTCATCCGCACTGATAAAGAAACGGTAAGTGCCGCTACTTGGCGGAACAATAAACCCACGAACAAATCCCCCATACTGATCTGCACGGTTATCGAGCATTTCCAGGCGGGCCAGCTCTGAAACCTCATCCGGGTTATCAGGGAACCGACCCAAGGCCGTAAGCTCGTCTATCGACGAAGCCGTCACGTTATCAAAATACCGTAACTCTACCTTTCCTTGCTCGCTTGTCGGCGGTAGGGAGGCCGTGGGTGGCAGTGAATCGATGTCACGTACTGACCAGGACTGGCACCCTCCCAACAGGCCAAAGGCCAGACAGGCCGACAGCTTCATTCCATTTGCCATAGCAGACTCCATAGGTTTCAGTGCGTAACATTACGTGAAGTATTGTATCTACACTCAAAAGCTGCCACTCAGGCCATGTACCGATTGGTGATAACACTCTGATCAGACGTGCAAGATTCGTATAACACGAACCAGCTCTGCTCGCAGGGGATGTTTCAAAGCAACAATCAGTCCGAGCCAGACAGGCGGCAATACGCTCGCAACGACCAACAGACCTGCTACCATGCCGAAACCTTGTGCAAGCATGGCCTCATAACAGCCCCAGGCAGCCAGCCCGCACAAAACCATGATGAGGGCATTCTGCCTCCAGGCCCGCACCATAAGCGCCGGGTTCAGGCCCAGATACCGCCAAAGCACCCAACTGGTCACTACAAGGTCGATAGCTCCCGCTCCGGCGAAACCCGCCGCTACGGCCTTAAGGCCAAGCGGGGATAAAAGCAGGATCGCCAGAAAATGTGCGAAGAACACAACCGCCTCTTTGATCACCATGACCTTTTCAAAGCCCCGGGCCATCAACAAGTCACTAGAGAACCAATGCACCATCCGGAAGATTGCCCACCAGGCAATCAGCGAAGCATAAGGCGCAGCCTGAAGCCACTGATCACCGAAAAAGAGATAGATCGCTGGAAGGCTAACCACACTTGCCACAGCCAGAACCGGCCAGATCAACCCGCCAAGCATCACGCTGGCCTGCAGATAAGCCTGATTAATATCACCCCCGCTGCGCTTTACGTCTGACAGATACGGCAGCACCACAGGCTTTACGCCCATGATGAGGGTCTGAGAGACAAATTCGATGAATCCGAGCCCCCGGGAGAATAGGCCGACCTGAAGCGGTGTGCCCAGCTTACCAATGATCATATCCGGGACTGTGACCACGCCTTTGCGTAAGAAACCCGCTAACGAGGTGTAGATCCCGAAGCGGGCAATAGTCCCCACACGCTGGAAAGAGGGCCCCCAGGGCATACCCGCCGGCCTGTAATAAATCAAAACCAGCAGTTCGACCAAAACAGCAAGTGTGTACCCCCAAGCCAGGGCGTAATAGCTGAACCCGGCCAGAATCAGGCTGATGGTAATCAGCACATTAGCCAGTGTGGTGTAGAGCTTGACTACAAACAGCTCCTTAAACCGGAAGGACCTCATCAACACGGACGTTGGTATGCTGATGAATGGAGCAACAAAGAAGCTCACCGAGAGTATCCGGAAAATAATCGATAAGGGCTCCAGCTCATAGAACCCTGCCACCCACGGCGCCGCCAGCCAGATCAGCAGACCCAGTCCCCAGGAAATCAGTACCGTGAGCCCGGTGGCTGAACGGATTTTCTCTTCTGTCAGCTCCTGCTCCCGAACCAGATAGGCTCCTGCTCCGAGCAAACGAAACTCACTCATGACCATCACGATAGCGCTGGCGATCGCGAAGGTTCCAATTTCCTCTGGCGTCAGCAAGCGGGCAATAATCATGGTTGAGAAAAGGCCCATGAAACGCATGCTGTAGCGAGTTACAGAGGAGTACAGAACGGCCCGCCGGATACTGCTGGACATTAATCTTTTCCTTCAGGCAAACAGCTGGTGATAAATGCGAAGGTAATTCTTAACCATAGCCTCAGCCGAAAACTGGCTTTGAAATCGAGCCCTGGCGGCTGCGGAGATTTGTTCTCTCAAGACGGTTTGCTGCTTTAGCCTTGCCATCTCTTGGGCAAACACTACTGTGTCAGCATCCGGAGTAATCAATCCGGACACCTCATGCTCGACAACCTCGACATTGCCACCGACAGCTGTAACTACAGCAGGAATCCCCAGACTCATCGCTTCCAGAAGCGTCATCGAGGTGCCTTCCGTGTGAGAGGACAGCAAAAATGCATCCATCAGCGCGAGGTGTTGGGCCGGCTCATTAATGAAGCCGGTGAAGCAAACCTTTTCTGAAAGACCAAGACTCGCGGCCAGAGCCTCAAGTGCCTGCCTTTCCGGGCCATCGCCAACCATAAGCAGATAGCTTTCCGGGTAATCTTTCAGGCAGCGGGCGAAGCTTTGCAGCATCATTGTCTGGTTCTTGACTGGGTCAAGCCGGGAAACGGTCCCATAAACAAAGCTGTCTTCCGGAATCCCCAACTCACTTCTGAGCTCACTAATACGAGCAGGATTAGCCTTCAACGGCTGAATGCCGTTGTATATCACCTGGATTTTGCTTTTGGGCATGAACTCATATTTTGCCAGGGCGTCCCGGGTCGCACCGGAGATGGCCACAATCGCCGGCGTCAGAAGTGCCAGAAGAGGGTTGATCAGAGCGGCCTTATACCGGTAACGATCCGGGTAGAAACGCCCGTGTTCCGTGAACACCACTTTTGCGCCGGTTCCCAGTGCAGCCAGCCGACCGTAAAGGAACGGAGTGTATTGATGGCAATGAACAATGCTCACATCCTGTGCCCGGATAAGGTTGCGCAGGCCCCGTATTAGTTTCCAGTCGAATCCGGGGGCGCGGGAGATCCGGTGCACGGGAATACCGTCCTCCCGCATCTGCTCCCCGATTGCGCCAACCTGGCCATCGATACAGACTATTTCGTGTTCAACCTCCTGCCCCCGGCTACCCAGAACCAGTTGCCTTATAACCTGCTCAGTGCCCCCTATTCCCATGTTAAACGTAAGGTGGAGGACTTTCGGTTGGGGGGCGTTGTGTTTGGGGGAGTCCATCAAACCTGCCCTCCTCCGGTTTGGTCTTTCTGATAACTCTGCCACCAGAGTTCAAAAGCCAGCAAAGACCAAAGCTCCTGGGTTACATAGTTCTTACCGGACTGATGCAGCTCCCACAGGCGGCGGATTCCAGCGGGATCGAACAGGTTCGACAGACCACTGTCCGGTGCCAGAAGCAACGATTCAGCCATTTCCCGGAGCTCGTACCGCAACCACTGGGCCAGGGGCACAGAAAATCCCATTTTCTTTCTGTACAGCACATCCTGCGGCAGCATGCCTGAGAACGCTTTTTTCAGTATGTGCTTCTTGTCTTTCCCATGAAGTTTTAATCGTGACGGAATATTGGCTGCGAATTCGACCACGCGGTAATCCAGTAACGGCGCCCGAGTTTCCAGGGAGTTTGCCATGCTCATCCGGTCGACCTTCACCAGAATGTCACCCGGCAGGTAGGTTTTGATGTCGGTGTACAGGATTCGCGATAGGTGGTCGTCGGCCTTAGCCTGCCGGTAATGGTGCCGGGTTATCTCACCGGAGTCGTAGTCTTTGGTTTCCCTGGCCAGCTCTCCCGTTACCAGTGAATTCCAGATTTCCGGCCGAAAGAAGCAGTTTGAGGTATAGAACGCCTGGTCTGGTTCTGTCGCCAGGGTTCCCAGCAAGGAGTTCGCTTTCTTAGCCGGTGTGTTATCCATTTGGCCGAGCATTCTTGCCAACAACGGAAACAGCGAACGTCGTATCCCACCGGGCACCAAACTGCGAATCTGGTTTTCAATCTGGTCAGTGCGGTATTTGCTGTAGCCGGCAAAATTCTCATCACCGCCGTCCCCGGCCAGAGCCACGGTCACTTTCTGCCGTGCCAGTTGAGACACAAAATATGTGGGTACAAACGAAGGATCTGCAAAGGGTTCGTCAAAGTATCTGGAAATTTTGCCCAGTGATCCGGCAACGTTTTCCTTAACGGTAAATTCGTGATGATCCGTCCCAAACTGGTTCGCAACTTTCTGCGCCCACACCACCTCATCGAAGTGCCTGGAGTCAAACCCGATGGAACACGTAGTCACCGGCATTTGGCTGTGCCCGGCCATCAAGCCAACAACCGCACTGGAATCAACCCCGCCACTGAGAAATGCACCAAGCGGAACATCGCTGACCATCCGCAACCGGACCGCATCGTCAATCAAGGCATACAGTTCTTCCGCCAGCGAATCCGCGCTTCGAGATGACGGGTTATCGAACGCCAGATCCCAGTACTGGGCCTGCTGGACTTTTACACCATCGGTTTCCAGCCAATGGCCCGGGGGCAGCTTATAAATATTCCGATAGATGGTTTTAGGGTCTGGAACATACTGGTAGGCAAAGAAATCCTTGATCGCATCGTGCCGCAGTTCCGTGTTCAAGAAGGGCAGGGGCAACAAGGCTTTGATCTCGGAGGCGAAGGCGAAATGGCCACCGTTGTGATAGAAGTAAAGCGGCTTTTTACCCAGGCGATCCCTTGCAAGAAACAGGCTGCTGGCAGTCTTGTCCCAGACAGCGATCGCAAACATCCCGTTCAGCAGACCCAGACATTCCGGCCCCATAGTTTCATAAAGTGTCAGCAAGACTTCGGTGTCGGTCCCTGTGCGAAAAACATGGCCTTCGCGACACAGGTGTTCCCTCAATTCCTGAAAGTTGTAAATCTCGCCGTTAAATGCAATCACATACCGGCCAGAGGCAGACACCATAGGCTGGTTTCCTGCCTCAGACAGATCAATGATGCTGAGCCGACGGTGAACCATCCCGACTCCATCATCAGTCCAGATAGCCCCGGCATCTGGCCCGCGGTGCCTGATGCTTTCGCCCATGCGCGCAAGCCAGTCTTTATGGGCAGCTCTGTCGGGTGTAGAAGGCGTTCTTAGAAAACCGGCCAAACCACACATTCTCAGCCTGCCCTCCTGACCGATACTGCCTCTCCGACAGGCCCGTTCAGCAGATTGGAAAACAAAGTTTCATACTCCTGAGCCATGCGAACGGCGGAGTAACGTTCTTTAACCATCTCACGGGCATTCCGGGTAAGGGATTCGGTCAGTTTCTTGTCGTTCAACACACGGCTGCAACACTCAATCAGTGCCGCTTGATCTCCCAGAGGAGCAAGCAAACCGGTTCGTTCGTGCTCAACCAGCTGATCAACCCCGGAAATATCGTAAGCGACCACGGGAATTCCCATGGCCATGGCCTCCATCATGCAACGGGGAATGCCCTCCAGGGAGGAGGTCATCACGAAAAGGTCAAAACGGGAAAGCAGGTTCAGGCGATCACTGCGAAAGCCTAGAAATTCAACGGCGCTCTCACTCGCCATCTTACTGGCCTGAGCCTCCAGCTCTGCCCTTTGGGCGCCATCGCCCAGCAACTGAAGGCGCAGGCGATTATCTGTCTGGTACAGAGCATCAAACACCGCAAGCAGATCAGGAATTCCCTTGCGGGGAATCATCTGGCCGATAAAGCCAATGGTCCGGTGCGCAGACTCATTGGCTCCCGGACGCCCTGCCTCACCAGCTCTGAACGCATCAATCTCGGTTAGATCAACACCATTGCGAATAAAACGGGTTCTGGTGGCAGGCACACCAAACCGTGCCATATCCTGAACCAGCTCTTCCGAAAGCGGCACCACCTGGTCAAAATACCGCAGCATAAAAGTTCCAACCTTTATAAAAGCACTCAGCTTGAATCCCACCTTCCCGGAAAACCCGTGTGGTGTGCTCACGCACTTTATACCGGTGCGGCGGGCGGCAATCAGGCCGAGGATGTCCGATTTATAACCATGGGTGTGGATGATGTGGATGTTCCTTTCACGAATCACCCGGCATAGCTCTTTAATTACCCTAGCATCGAACCGGCCGTTCATATCCAGGTAGTGAACCTTCTGTCCCTCACTCGTCGGGTACTGCTCGGCCACTGTAAGATCCTGGTCTGCGCTCTCACGGGTGACGGCCAGGTCGCAGTTCACGGCAGTTGTATCAATGTTGTTGGCCAGTGCCAGTACCCAGCGTTCTGCACCGTAGAAGCCGGCAGGGGTTATGAACTGTAAAACGTTAATCGGTGTCATGTGGGCATTTCCGTTGCGTTGGGTGATTGCCGCTTTCCAAGCCTTCTGTGGGCCAGGTGCTCCTGAAATTGCAGGTAGTAGACATTGCCCGCAGCCGCTACGAACAGAATCATCCACCACAGAATTTCAGACCGGAAACGGTCTATAAACGAGGCAGACACCATGTAGGAAAGCAATGCGACCTCAAGGGCGACAATCCGAAAATACTCGTCCGTTCGCCCCTCACTGATCAGTCGTTTCTTGGCTTGCCGGTTTACCTTCAAAAGCGACATCAGCAAGAAGAAGAACAAGATCGGGCCCGGCCACCCGAGTTCGGACAGCAGCTGGAACCAGGAAGAATGAACCGCTCGCTTTTCTACCTTTCCCCGCACCTCCGGAGGAATGTAAGCCGCGCTGATTTGCTGATAACCCATGATGCCAAGCCCCGCCGGGTGCTCTTTCATCATGGTAAAAGTGGCCCACCAGAACTCCATGCGGCCGGCGCCACTGGATTTGTCTTCGAGGTCTTGCATGGTATTCATGCGGCCCCAGAACTGGTCGTCGGTAAGATAGAGCGCGCCGGAGAGGCCACCCACTACGATCAGAATTGCCATCGCCCGCTGGCCCTTTTTCTGGAAACGGGAAAACAGCATATACAGCAGGTAAATCCCCACGCCCGTGGCTGCCCCCAAAAACGCCCCCCGGCTATTGATCAGAACCAGCCCATTGGCGATCAGGCCGCCACAAAGTACGCACAGCACTCGGGTTTTGAAGTTACCCATCCAGGCCAGGTACATCAGGATGACCGCTGCAGGCACCAGGGTGATAGCGGCATCATTAGCATCGGTACCATCGGCCATACCGATGCCCTCTACCCTGTCTCCGGCGTTTCGGCCAGTGACAGTCGCCAGGTACCCCAGATAGGTAGCTCCGGCGATGTAACCCCACATCACTGCGTGCAGTGCTCTTTCCGAGTGAATGAGTTTGTAGGCAACCGCAATAATGATGACCGTTTTGGTGAAGTCGAAGGTGAACTTGTCATGGGCCACCGGGTTGATGGCGTGCAGGTACATGAAGTAATACATCCCGAGAATCAGGATGATCCATTTCGTAGCGGGCTGGGCCAGCCAGGGGCTTTTCGCTGCCTGCTCCCGGTGGCGGGTTACCAGTACAAAAATCATCAAGACAACCGCAATCAAGGAGTACCTGAGGCCCGGAATCGACGCCGACCACCACCGATCATCCGGATTCAAAAAATAAACCAGCTGATACAACACAAACGCTGCCGTACCGCTATACATCAACGCAGCCACAATCCCGCCAAAGAACACCAACAAAAACAGCAGCGCAAACTTGGACATCAGCTCTGCTCCCGGCCGTTAACCGGCCTGGCACTGTTCCAGGTAACCTGGGTTTCTCCCCGCATGGCTTTCACAATCCCTCGGACCGCATAGAGATTGACCATCACGAAGTAATAGGGTGTGGAGAGCCAGGCCGGCATTGCGTTTTTGTCTTTGCTCAGGTGGCCGGCACAGGCCAGAATCAGCAGTACGGCAGCGCCCAGGGTGATGAGCTGAAAGAGTCGGAAACCCACCAGCGCCAGTAGTACGCTACCGGTTGTTCCGGCCAGCAAGAACAGCGGTATCAGCCAGCGCAGCAGTTTGTGGGAGATAACCTCCCAGGCAAACACCCCTGCCCTCAACGGATTCATGGTGGACGTCACCCGCATCAGGCCACGAATGCTGCGGTTAACAATGCGTTCTTTACGGGCGATTTCCTTGTCGAATTCACCGGCGGTCTCTTCAAAGCACCGGGCTTCAGCATCAAACACGCCCCGGTAACCCTTGGCTATTATCTGCAGCGGGTTCACAAAGTCGTTGATATCTTTTTGCTGCAGTGGCTCCCACAGACGGGTACGAATGGCATAGATGGCACCATCTCCACCGACCACCGAGTGCAGGCGAGACTCCATCTGCTTAATCGCCATTTCATAGCGCCAGTACAAATTCTCATTTCTGGCGCTGGCTCCTGCGTCGCCGTCTGTGTAGAGCGCCGCTCCGACGGCGTAACCCACGTCCAGGTCAGCAAAGTTGCGTGCCAGTTTGGTGATGGCATCGGCGGCGTACATGGCATTGGCGTCGCTGAATACCACCAGGTCGGTGTCCACGCTTTCCATGGCCAGGTTCAGGCCCATGGTTTTACCCAGCCGGCCCTCCTGGCGGATCAGCCGCACGCCCTGCCCCTGATACTCGCGAACGATGTCATCGGTGCCGTCATCAGAGCCATCAGACACCGCCAGAATCGTCAGCTTATTGCGCGGGTAATCCAGTGCCAGCGCGTTATCGAGCTTGGCACGGATAACCGGCGCTTCGTTATAACACGATATAATCAGGCTCACGGTCGGTGTGATGTCGCCAATCCGGTGGGTCCGCGCCGGGTAACCCCGGGTAAAAAGCCAGAGCATGGCCGGGTATCCAGCATACACATAGACCGGCACCAACAGGCTCACAACCGTGATCACTAAGACTATCGACATCATAAGCTGATATGTTTCCTTAACTTCGGCCCCAGCCGGTTGGCCAGCTGCAGTGGCAGCCTCCGCCAGCAGGCTTCAATCCAGCTTCGAAGTTTCTTTGCCAGCAACCCCGGTTCAGTAGCCGGGGACTGAAGCACCGAACCATCCGGTTGCCATTGTTGCCAGTCCAGCGCCACAGGCTCTGCGCCCCACTGTTTTTTGAAACGGTAGGTGCCTTCGCCAAAAGAAGATCGCCCGAAATCGAATTGCCTGCATCCGTAATCGGCAACATGGCTCAGTAACTGCCAGTACAGCAGCATGTTCGGCGCCAGGTGATTGTATTCCGCTAGGGTGGAAGCCCAGGGGATACAGGCTGTCTTGCCCTGCACCAGCACGATGCCGGCACCCACTACCTCATTTTCAAGACGAACAATGCCCACCAGCAGGCGGTCGTCGTAGGAAGTTTTCAGGGCATCAAACCACTCCCTGCCGTGAACCGGAGAGCCAAGGCGCCGCATGTTGGCGGCGAACACCGGGTAGAAGGCGTCGATTCCGGAGGCACCGGTTACCACTTCGGCCGTCAGGCCATTTTTTTCCGCTTTGCGAATCTGGCTGCGCAGTTTGGGTTTATAGCTGGCGAACAGCCGTTCGGAAGACTCCGGTAAAGAAGCGACCATGCTGACTTTGCGGTTGCTTTTCCGCTGTTCCAGCTCGGCGATATCCTGTTCGCAGAGTGCCGGCCCTCTGCGCCGCACTTCCAGGGTGCTTGCACCCAACTCGGAGAGCAGGGTTCGAACGCCGGTTTTCAGGGCCGGTTCGCCTTCCACGGTCTCATACAGGGGGCCCGCCAGATCACAGAACGGCAAAGACACCAGGGAGCCACCGCCAATGCGGCGCAACTGGCAAACCGGTAGTACCGCAACCAGACGGTGCCCGCGCCATGCGGTGACTACCCAGCATGGGTGGCCGTATGCCTGCTCCACCGCGTCCAGCCAGGCAATATTGTGATAAGCCGTCGCGTGTGGATGGGAAGCCACAAAATTCTGGTAGGCGCTTCGGTCCACATCCACGCAACGCTCCACTTTCACATCAGCGGGTAGCGTCTGTTTATGCCCGGTGACATCAGCCATGGCCATCACCGTCATTTCAGCCTCCCTCCGGCCTCGGGAAGGAGCCGGTTACGGGCTTTGCGCATCACGTCTTCCAGCTTCAGCTTGAAGCGGTCCCGCTGCAGCGACACCTGCACCAGCTGCTTATGAAGCGATCCCAACTGGGTTTTATAGCGCTCGTCGCCTCCCATAAAGTCGTAATAATGGAATCCGTGGTGGCGGTAGTCTTCAATGCACAGGCTGTGGCCCAACAAACCGGGCTTGTAGCGGTTGTCGGGCTCGGTCTTCATGCCGCCCAGATAGAAATACACCTTCTGGTCGTAGAGCAGGTTGTAGAAGGAGGCGATCATGTCGTCTCCGGCCTTAACCGAAACCAGGTCTACCCCGCCGCTGGCCCATTGGTCCTGAATCAGGCTGCGGTGGAAACGTACAAAATCCGGGTTGGCGTAGCCGCTCTGGTCCGGGCCTGCACCCCAACGATTCAGGTGTAACGGCCCGATGCTGTCAAAGATAGCCACTGCTTCTTCGGCGGAATCGGGCCGCACCAGCTCCACAGCGCCCCACGCTTCATAAAGCCGGTGAGATCGATTGATCTGGTAACGAGTGTTTCGCGTCAGGGTGTCCCGGTAATGCTGACCGCTGCGGCGCAAGGCATCCAGGTCTACCCCGTAACAGGGGGCTTCCCATCGCAGATGGGCGAAGAGGCCGGTAAGCTCGGCGTAGTGGCGGGCCTCTTCGGCATCTATAGCGCCTACAATGAATTCATCCCACTGGGTCATATCGTTACAGAGGTGTTTCAGGCACGCGGCTGCAACTGACGCTTCCATGCCCTGCTCTGCAAGGAACCCGTTATACTCAATCCAGATCTGGTCTTGTTGCCGGTGCCCGGTCTGGTGCAGTCGCAGGCAGTTGGAACGGAGCACACCATGGCGCCGCTCTTCCGTCTGCACCACAATGCCAAGGCCCACTACCCGATCGCCTTGGGTTACTTCGAGAACCTGCGCCTGAGGTTCATAAACCGCCAGCCAATGCCCCAGCCATTGCCAGGACAAAAACACGGTTGGCGAAGCCCGGCCTTCCAGGTCGCGCCAAAGCGCTTCCAGCCGCTCAAGGTCAGCAACCGGGTAGCGAACAACCTGCAACCGTTCAGAGTTCATACAACGCATCCTGCTCCATGGCGCGTTCAGTGCTTCGGGCTCGGATGTTTCACCAGGTACGGCCCCATCACCAGATAATCCAGCGCCCCCTGCAAGAAGGCCCTGACGGCATCTTCCGGGCTACTGACAATCGGCTCTTCGTGCATGTTAAAGCTGGTATTAATCAGGCTCGGAATGCCACTTAGCTTCTCGTACTCTTTCAGGATGTCGTAGTAACCCGGGTTAACCTCACGACGGATCAGTTGCGGCCTGGCCGTGCCGTCTACATGCACTGCTGCCGGACAGTTTTCCCGCATAAACTCGGTGCAGTCGAAGGTGATGGTCATGAATTCAGCCGCGTGTTCTGCACCTTTGATGTTGTGATAACAGCGCTCCCTGGCCTCGTACAAGGTCACCGGCGCAAAGGGCATAAACTCGGTGCGGCCCAGGCGTTTGTTCAGCCACTGGTTCACTTCCGGCTCCCGGGCGTGATACATGATGGAGCGATTGCCCAGCGCCCTCGGGCCATATTCCATGCGGCCATCAAAGCGGGCGACCACCTGTCCGCTGTGGATCAGCGCAGCCACTTCTGCCGCCAGGTGTTCTGGCCGGGAGAAACTCAGGCCCTCGGCCTGCAATGCCTTTTCAAGCTGCGCCTCCGGGAAGTCCGGGCCAAAATAGGCGCTGGAAATTGACGGCTTAATACCGCCTGGCCAGCTGTGATAAAGCGCAGCACCGGTGCCGCAGCCGCCATCACCCATATTCGGGTACACGAAGATGTGATTGACCCCTTCAATCTCAAACAACCGCTGGTTCAGCTTCACGTTGGCAGTCACACCACCGGACAACACCAACGTGTCGATACCGGTTTTCTGAACCCAGTGGCGAACGTAGTTGCAGGCCACTTGCTCCAGCACATACTGATAGGCCGCCGCCACGTCGATCTTCGGGAACCGGCTCGCCAGGTAACGGGAGAAATACACGTTATTGGCTTCGTAGATGCGAAAATCCCCGGGCGCTTGCTCAATCCGGCCCAGAAGGATGTCCCCCAGAATGGATGGATCACCGTATGACGCCAGACCTACGATTTTGCCTTCATGGCGGCTGGGCTTGTAGCCGAGGCTTGAGGTGACATGCTCGTAAAGTGTACCGAGGGAATTCGGAAACGGCAGGCCATGGAGGCGTTTTATCTTGCCATTACTGGCCTCGCTGACGGAACCGGCCAATCCTGAGCCATAGCCATCCAGGGTCACACACAGGGCACGGTCAAACCCGCTGCACAGAAAACTGTTGGCGGCATGGGAAAGATGGTGATCCATGCGCTTGACTGGTTTGATCCAGCCATTTTCGGCCAGTCCATTATTAAGATCCTGCTCCCAGCGTTTGAAGCTCTCGGTTGCAGCCTCACCCCACTGGCGCGATGCCTTGAACGCGGCGTTGTTGGAAGCCAGTTTCTGGGCCCCCGCCATGCTGTAAAACGAGCTGTGTAAAAAGCTCTTTTCCATGATGGCATTGGGATGTTCCAGGCCATGAATGGGCTGATTGCGATCCGGCACCTTCTCCAGCGCTTCCTTTACCTGCCTGCTCAGGTCCGCGGGCTGAAAGCCTTTGATAAAGGTTTTCTCGTCTTCCAGGTTCTTGTGGAAGAGCTTCTGTTCGTTTTCCCAGGTGAGAAATGGATAGCACACCAGGTCAAAATCCTGCATTTGCAGGCCGGTGTAATCCAGTGCCGCCTCCAGCGCCAGCTGGGGAAAGCCGTCCTGCTGCTTGGTGCGGGAAAAACGTTCTTCCCCTGCGGCGAACAGAATTTCACCATCTTCAACAATGGCAACGGTTGAATCCTTGTCCAGGGGGGAAATCCCGAGAACTTTCATACCATGCTCTCCATAAGGGTACGCAGACGAGTTGGCGTGGTCGCCTTACCGCCCAGATCATTAAAGAAAAAATCGAAATACTGCCGGAAGCTCGCCAGGAACTGCTCCAGCTGCGGTTCATCCTGAACGTAGGTGGTGTTGCCGGGCACCACACTCGGGCTGTGAAAACTCCAGGTGAAGGTTCGCACCCCTTGGCGGTAAAGGGCTTTGGTCAGTTTCACGTGTTCATCCGGCGTAAAGCCTTCAGGTGACAGCATCAGGCGGTCGACCGCACCGGCCCGGGAAAGAATGCCCGGCGCCTTGAAGCGGATCATTCGGGTTGCCAGCTCATACAGCGGCACGGCGGCGGGTCTGGCCCAGCCGATAAACCCACCGGTACAGGGAATTTCCAGCAGCGGTTGTCCTGCCGGCCCGAACCAGAACGGCCGCGCATCGAAGCGGCGATAGTCCGGGCCGCCATCTGCGCGGGAATCCAGCGGCGGGCATACGGAAAGATCGATACTGAATCCCAGATCCCGAAGAATCTGCCCGGTGTTGGGGCCGAAACCGTATCGCCCCGCCTTGTAGGCTACGGGCGCTACGCCCAGGTTCTGGCGAATGGTTTCCTTCAGAACCGTCAGCTTTTCCCGTTCCAGGGGTTCCGGCAGGTTACCCGGGTAGGTATTCGGCCGCGTAAGTTCCTCTGTCTGGGGCGGGTTCACCCAGGGGTGCAGATGGGCGCCAATCTCACAAAGGCCCTGCTCCGCATAGTCCCGCAGTTTCCGGTAACCCTGAACTTTGGCGGCGATGGGATAATCGATCACGTAGCAGGGCTGAATGCCGTAGTCGTTGAAAATATCCTGCACCCGGTCGATACAGTCCATGGCAGTGACCCGGTCTTCGAATGCATCCGGCTCGGCCTTCCAGTCGAACTCTTCCTCGGTATCGATCACCACCAGCAATTGCGGCGGCGTTTCCTTTGCAAGTTCGATGTAGCGTTTGTTGTCGAACATGATTCCCTTCTGTCCGTGGTGGTTCAACGTGTTGACGTCAGGCTGAAATCTTTGGCGATAAACAGTCGGACGGCATACTGTTCCTGGTCAGCATTTTCCGCTTTGCGCCGGACCCAGCTTTGCCTCAGCTGCAACCCCATGCGCACGTCTTCCGCCAGCCGGCGGCTAACGCCAAGAATCAACTGATGCCTCTGCTCGTCAATACGCCCGGTTTCAATTCCGGAATCCGCCTGCCAGCTGTAGGAGGCCGTCAGCTGGTGCAGGTTTGTAATATCCACGCCCAGATTCAGGGCCGCGCCGTAGTTGTAGGTGGTTGCGCCCGAAAGCTCGGATTCCAGCTGCTCGACCTGGGCGGTGGCCCCCAAGCTGCACACATCACACAGCTTGCTGGTGTTATGGGAAACCAAAACCGCATCACTCACCACCAGTTCCCGGAGCTCTATGGTGTCCGGCAGAAAGGCAAACTGAGGCGGAAGGTTCAAGGACAGATCCGTTGTACTGTCTGATAACCGCCGGTTGTACTCCACAGAGGTGCTGGATTCCGGGCCTGCCCAGGTTCGGGTCAGGAAACCAGTCATGGCGTCACTTTCCTGGGTAGACTGCCCCGGGTAGTCGGCTTCAGACCAGCTCTTACCCGCGCCGATGCTGAAAAAACCGTTCTCAAGGTACAGGCTGTAATTCAGCTCTGCGTTGTCGATGGTGGTATCAACACCCGCATCATCAGCCCAACTACGACGGGCACTCAGGCCCGCCGTAGATCGCTCGGTCAACCGGCGCGAGAAATCGGCGCTGACCGTCTGGGACTCGGAATCATTGAGGTCGCCACTGCCGTAGCTTTTACCCGCTTGGCCAGCCAGCCTCAGGGAAGACACTTCGCCGGGCTGGAAAGTAAGCCCGGCCCCGCCGGTCAGGGTATTCCGGGTATCGTAGTCGCCGGCGTTCAGCAGGAAACCGGTGTTGTTACGAACAGACTGGATGCTGTGGCCAAGATTGAAATCCAGGGGGTTCGCAGTCGTTGCGTAGTCGTAGCGGGCCGCACCGTTTACCGAGCTGGAATCGGTCTGGTCTCCGGACGGCAGATCTCTGCTGGTAGACAGGCTGCCACCGTAATTCAACGATAAATGATTGGCGCCACTTCTGAGAGCGCCCCCCACCTGGCCGGACACACCTGCCCCGGGCTTGGTGTTGTTGCGTCGGCCATCGGCGGTATCCATTCGGGTATGCACGGCTTCGCCAAAGGCCGAGGCCGAACCGGACACACTCTCTATCGTGTCCGACAATGACTGGGCCACCACCGGGGCACTTAGAACCACCGCTGCGCATGACAGCGGGGCAACTAACCATCTGAACCTTTCTTCCCTGAGCTTCATGGCTTCACTCCTGGAAAACCAGACCGGCGAATTTCTGCGGATCAACCGCATCCACGCATTCCGCCGCTGTTTCTGCTGTCACATCGCCAAAAGGCACGCCAAACACGATCTGGTCGGCAAACCGCTCCAGAATGCGGGCCTCGGTACTGCGCCGGATAGGCGGCGTGTTAAGGATAATGCAGCGGTCCGGGTAACGGTGCTTGAGCTCTTGCATCAGGTCACGCATACGCGCCGCTGCGAACAGCTCCACTGCATGGGACACCCGGGTACCGGCCGGTACTACGGTTAAGCGGTCTACACCGCTGGGGTACAGAATGGACTTGATATCCACCTTTGCATCCGCGACATAATCCGTCACACCACTGCCCATTTTTGATGAGACCAATGCCGGCAGCGCATTGTCGTGAGGATCGCAGTCCACCAAAAGAGCCGAGGTGTGGGCGTCCATGGCAAACGCTGCCGCCAGGTTGTAGGCGGTCAGCACCGAGCCGGAATCATTGCCAAGGCTGCTGTACATCACAGTAAAGCCCTTGTCGCCAGCCCGGTTTCTGAGCTGGATACGCAGCTCCCGGTAAGCATCCATCACCCGCTTGTCGGGCATACCCGGATAGATGATTTTCTTTTCCCGGAGCTGCTGCTGGGTCCAGGGTTTGGGATTGGCAATCATCCCCAGCGACAAGGCAGGGTCGTAAACCGTTGGGCGGTGGTCTGCTGCGTCGGTAACAATGGGGCCCAGGTCCGGAATCCGGCGCTGGGTACCGGCAAACGGCCTCTCCTTCCGGAATTGCTCTTCGGAACGGGCCTCCCCGGGTTGAGCCTTGTGCTGGCGCCGCTCTTCCTGGCTTTTCAACAGCGCTTTGTAGAGTTTGTTGTCGTCCATCAAGCGCCCCCACTGCCAAGCAGCTCGCTGACTTTACGCACCAGCTGTTCCGGCGTTACGCCCATTACACTGAATAGCAAAAACGCAAGGTAGCCGGCCATAAAGATCCCCAGAATAAACAGCAGACCAATCACATCTTTGCGAAGCAAACGGTCTTTCCATGAACTGCTGTAGTGTGGAATGGTAGCCAGCACCGGTATCGCAGGCGGCAGCGCCAACTGGAGTGTCCGGGGCGAGCGTACCCGCTGATCGAACATCACCAGCATCACCAGCAAGCCAAGTACCGTTGCACTGCCCAGGAATGGCCCGGCAATCCCAACCTGATAGAGTTGCAGGCCATCCCAGGACACTGGATAGGATGCGGGCTCCTGGATCTTGTAGCTGACCCCCTCTCCCTGTACGTCCAGGGTCATGGTCAACCTTGCCTTCTCACGGCGCTGCAACATATCTTCATAGACTTCCCGGGTAACGTCGTAATCCCGGGTCAGTTCACTCAGTTCGGCCTGGTTCGCCGCAACCCTTTCACCACGCTGGAAGGCTTCATCCAGCAGGGCCTGCAAAGATGTCAGCCGGTTTTTCTGCCCCGCCAGCCGTGTAGTGCTTTCAGCCAGCTGCAACTTCAGGCTTTCGTATACCGGGTTTTCCATTACTTCGGTCAGGGCACCTTCCCGCTCCTGGGCGGGCTGGGTGGCTATCTGGCGCTGAAGGTCTTCAATCTGGCCAAGGACCGAGACCACATCCGGGTGCTTCTCGTGATATTGCAGCAACAGGCTGTCCCGCTCCTGCCGCAACGCTGCCAGCCGTCGCTCTGCTGAGGATTGACCGGCATTGAGCGTAATGCGTCGTACCGGCTGCTCTTCGGCCAGCTGGGCACGAGTCAGTTCCACCTGGGATTCGGTCTGTTCAATCTCCAGTTTCAGGGTTTCGATATCACCGCGCAGGCGCTCGATCCGAGCCGTGACATTGCCCTCGGTTCCATCCTGGTTACGAACCCGGAACTCCTTCAGCCGCTGCTCGGCTTCTTCGAGCTGGCGCTGGTAGGCCTTCACCTGTGAATCAATAAACTCGAACGCGCCCTGGCTTTCTGAACGCTTCTTGCGCGCCGTGCGTTCAAGGAAACGGTTCAGTACTGCACTCAGCACCTGGAACGACTGGTCCGGCTCCCCGCTGCTGTAGGTCAGCTCCAGAAAACTCCGGTTGGTTACCCTGAGATTCACCTGCTTGCGCAACGTTGCAATCGCGGCATTGCGCTGCTGGTCCGGCTCCATGCCGGTGATCAGGCCGGTGTCTGCCGCCACCTGTTCCAGGAAAGTCCGGCTCTGGATCAGCTCCCGGGCCTCGTTGATACGGTCCAGTTGCGATACTTCCGCCTGGCCCCGCAAAAGCGGCTGCAGCACGCTGCTCTGGTCGGCATAGAGCACGGCATGGGAGGTATAGGTTTTAGGTGTCACAAAGGCCACGGCCAACACGCCGGCCGTCACCAGCATAAAGATCACCGCCGCCATAACCCGCTTGCGGTACAGCTCCAGCTTTACCGCACGCAGCGTATCAAGAAGGAGCTGGAGATCCATCAGAGTTCACCGCGGAACAGCTGCTTTCTGGGAACGCTGATCACATCCCCTGGCTGCAGGGCGTGATTGGCACTCATATCGCCATCTTTCAGCATGGCGCCCAGGTCCAGGCTGTAGCTCTGGTACTGGCCGTCAATCATGCGGGTCAGCGTTGCCCGGCCATCGGCGGCGAAGTCTGTCAGCCCACCCGCCAGCAGAACCAGGTCAAGCACGGTCATGCCCGGCTGGAACGCCACCGACTGGGGCGACATCACTTGCCCGGTAATACGAATGCGGTTGCGGAATTCCTTGCTCACCGGATTGGTCACCATCACGGTCACTTCCGGTGTACGGATGTAGTCTGCCAGGCCCAGGGTAATTTCTGAGGCCAGCTCTTCCGGCCGCTTGCCCTCGGCCTTTACGTCTCCCATGAGAGGCAACGAGATATAGCCATCGGGGCGCACCGTAATGGACTGCCCGAGCTCAGGGTTACGCCACACATGCACGGTTACGGTATCGCCAACGCCGATTTCGTATGCTTCCGGCTCCACCTCCGAAGCTGGTGGCATGGTTTCCGAGGGTGGCAAAGCCGAGCAGGCGGCCAGCATCACCGCAAACAGGGCCAGCACTCCGTTTCTGATTACAACCAAGGCATTCATGTAGAACCTCCCGTTCCTTTTTTTATTGCGGCTGTGTCAGCGCACACCTTTTCCAAGCAGTACTACTTCTGCCGTCTGGATCATAATCAGGAAATCCATCAGCAGGCTGCGGTTTTTCGAGTAATACAGGTCGTATTCCAGCTTCCCCCTGGCATCCTCTACCGAGGCCCCATAAGGATATTTAAGTTGAGCCCACCCCATCAGGCCAGGCCGAACATAGTGACGGGTGTCGTAATACGGGATCTTTTCCCGCAACTCCGAGACAAACTCGGGGCGCTCGGGCCGCGGGCCGACAATGCTCATATCGCCGCGAATCACGTTGTAAATCTGTGGCAGTTCATCAAGCCGGGTGTTGCGGATGAATGCGCCAACCCGGGTAACCCGGCTGTCGTTGGCGGAAGCCCACTGGGCCTTACCATCTTTTTCGGCGTCCTGGCGCATACTGCGGAACTTGAAAATGCGGAACTCCCGGCCCAGCAGGCCGACCCGGGTCTGGCTGTAGATAATGGGGCGACCGGTTTCCAGCAGGATCGCGATGGCGGTAAATACCATGAACGGCAGGGTGATAATCAGCAGGAATAATCCAAGGGTGAGATCCACAATCCGCTTGGTCCATTGCTGGCGCCGTGACGCCTGAAAACCCTCGGAGAAAACAATCCAGGACGGGTGCACCAGGTCCAGCTTGACCTTTTTCAGCTCCCGCTCGTAAAAATCGATCCCGTTGGTGACCGCAATACCCCGCAATTTGCATTCCATCAGCTCCGGAACCGGTAACCAGCCGCCTTCAGCTTTCCGACGCTCTTGCTGAAGCACGACAATTTCCGAGATACGGTTTTGCCGGCAGTATTGGTAGATATCTGCGGGCGCGGTAATCAAGCGGTCAGCCGAAACCACGGGAGAGGCGGAATCCGAGACGCACCCAAGGATACGAACGCCCAGCGCCCGCATGTTGCGGTCGTATTCCGCCAGCATCCAGGCTGCGTAGTCTCCGGAACCAAAGATAACAACACGGCGCACGAGCTTTTCAGAATCCACCAGCGCCGAGAAGCTGCGGCGAAGCATGATCACGGCAAAGGAACACAAGAGGATGGCCCAGAACAGATTGGTGCTGCCCGGGTCGAGGTCCGGAAGGAAGGCATAGACAAGCATCAGGCCGATGCCGCCAAGGAAGCAGTAGGCAACGAGGGTGCGGAAATACAGCTGGGCGACGGTTTCCTGGACAATACCGGTGTAGCCACCCATGGCCAGGGTGCCCAGGCTCAGAATGCCGGCAAACAGCACTGACGAGTACACATCCTCAGGCACAGCCTGGCCACCCGCGAACGGGTAGGCTACCGCCAGCACCACGAATATGCCCAGCAAAACTGCAAATTCAAGCACCGCCAATACCAGGTACGGTATGTGGAGGTAATGTTTTCGGAAACGTATATAGGACACGTTAAACTTCCTTGTCGGCTGCCGGAAACTGCCAACGACAACGCAACCTGTTTACAGCATCGCCACCGCGAAACTGTTCCCTTTTTGTACATTTTTCATTGTGCGCCTGGCTCCTGCCAAGCTCAAGCCGATTGTATCTTTTTGTAACATATTTTTACATTATTTTAACTTTTGTCTTTAATATTTATCAGGGATTGATTGTTTTCAAGCCAGCTGTAGGTGAAAATCGGTGCAAGTCATACAGGGAAGGAACTCCTATGCCAGACCGGATGCCGTCTGACCAGCCGCTACACGCCATGAGCATAGATGTGGAAGATTATTTCCACGTCGCAGCGCTATCCGGTGTAATAAAACCGGAACAGTGGCCAACCTTGCCTTCCCGTGTGGAACAGAACACCCGCAAGCTTCTTGATCTGTTCGAACGGCACCAGGTCAAGGCAACCTTCTTTGTGCTGGGCTGGGTAGCGGAACACTACCCGGAACTGGTTCGGGAGATTGATCGCGCAGGCCATGAGATTGCCTCCCACGGCTATAGTCACCAGCTGATTTACCGGCAATCTCCGGAAACCTTCCGGCAGGAAACCCGGCGTTCCAAAGCCCTTCTTGAAGACCTTACCGGCAAAGCGGTGCACGGCTACCGGGCCGCCAGCTATTCCATCACCAAGGATTCGCTGTGGGCCCTCGACATCCTTGCTGAATGCGGTTTTCGCTGGGACTCCAGCATCTTTCCGGTCAGGCATGACAACTACGGTATCCCCGGCTCACCCCGGGCGCCTTACACCATCCGTACGGATAACGGGGCCTTGTTACAGGAATTTCCTCTAACCACAGCTCGGGTACTCGGCTTACCGGTTCCGGCAGCGGGTGGCGGCTATTTCCGCCAGTTCCCATACCCGCTGTTCCGCTATCTGTTCAACAACGCCTCCGGCAACGGCCATCGCCCCCAGATGTTCTATCTCCACCCCTGGGAGGTCGACCCGGAGCAACCCAGGTTTAATAACGCCAGCTGGTTCTCCCGGTTCCGCCACTACACCAATCTGGACAAGTGCGAGCAGCGGCTGGAGCAACTGCTGCAGGATTTCCGCTTCAGCACCGTCAGCGAGAGCTTCCGCGCCTACAGCCCGGAGCGGCAAACCCTCAGCACCCGGCAGATTCTCGGCATAGCCTGAGTATTCCACAGGAATTGACTATGTACCTGGACTTCTTCGGACTACATCGACACCCCTTCCGCATCACCCCGGAAGACGACTTCATCTATATGAGCCAGCAGCATTCGCGGGCCTATGTGTACATGTCTTCTGCTATCTGGAGTTCGGAAGGTTTTGTGGTGATCAGTGGCGAGATTGGTTCGGGCAAGACCACTCTGCTGAAGAAAACCATCCGCAACCTGGAAGGCAACCTCAAGCTGCTGAACATCTCCTACACCAACCTGGAATCCCGGGACCTGTTTGCCCTGATCCTGCGCAAGGCCGGGCTGGAAGTGAAAGACGACACCAAGGTGGCCATGCTGTTCCAGATTACCGAGTATCTGGAGAGCATGGCGCGGGAAGGCACCCCGGTGGTGCTGACCATCGATGAAGCCCAGAACCTGACCCGTGAAAACCTGGAAGATATCCGCATGCTCACCGGCATGGAGAGTATGGGCGGGCCATCCATGCGGGTCATCCTGCTCGGCCAGCCGGAACTGAGACAGGCCATAACATCGATTCCTCAATTGGCCCAGCGGGTAAAACTGTTTTTCCACCTCGAGGGCCTCACTCCGGCAGAAACCGCCGAGTATATTGATTACCGGCTACTGGTTTCCGGCCATGGTGGCAACAAACTGTTCGATGAAGAAACGGTGCGGGAGATTCACAAAATCAGCGGCGGCATTCCCAGGCTGATCAATAAACTGTGCGACGGCATGCTGATGTGCGCCTACTCCGAAGACCGACCGTTTATTGACCCGCACGACCTGAACTCTATTCGTACCGAGATACTGGGCGAAGAGCCGGTGCGCAAGAAGCCCCGCTCCGGGTACCGTCCACAAACAACCCCCGCCTACCCCACCCCGCCACCTTCGACCACCGGCCCTGAGGCTGCACCATCAAACTCTGAGCGTAGCCTGGACCGCATCGCCAGTGCGCTGGAAAAAATCGAGGCCCAATTGACCAGGTTATTCCCTGACGGGCACACAGACGACAGCTTCAAAAAATCCCTGGACAACCTGACCAGCCTGATCCGAAAGAAATAGCCCCCCCTGAGGCGCTCGCTTGCCAGTCCCGGCCGCAACTGTCCGCTTTCTTTACAACTTACAAGCAGTATTCGCGGGAATGCGAGGCTATCGCTGCCTCAGGAGCCTGATTAAATTCGGAAAGTTCCCCCTTGGTACGGGCAGTGCTGGTGATGTGTGGGCGTCCAGTTATTCGTGGACCAAGGAGTAGAAACAAGGCTTTTGCCAGTGAGGGAACATTATGAACAGGAAAATTTTAATGGCAGGCATGGCTGCCGCAGCATTAACAACAGGGGCCGCATCAGCAGCTACGATTGACATCAACAACGTGGTCGGCACCTGGACAGCAACCAACCCAGGGTCACCTCCTATTAATATCGTTGGATCGGGCGAAGAAATTCGTTGGGGGTCAGGTTCTAGTGGTCCGAGCGGTTATCGCTTTGACTCTGTCACCCCTCCCCCTGTCTTGGGCATTGCTGAGGAGGTGGCTTTTGACCTGGGTACGTTTACCCATTTCAACAACCCGATTTCTGCAAATTCCGCATCGCTGCTTTCAGCAACACTTGAGGTTGTGACGGACCTGGAGATAGACAGCACCCAGTATTCGATAACCTCGTACTTCGATTTTCTGCACAATGAAACACCCAACGCGGCGAACCCTTGTGCTGACGGCGGGGGTCAGGGTTCGGGAGTAAACTCAAACGGCTGCGCAGACCAGGTCACCTTTAGCCTGAATGTGGGAGCCTCCGACAGCATTTCGATCGGAGGGGTCGATTACTACATCGACATTCTTGGCTTCTTCTACAGTGGCGAATTGGCCGATGACTTCTGGACCGTGGAAGACGCAACCAACGTGGCAACCCTCAGGGGCGTGTTCACCTCCGACGTTGCGGACGTCCCGGAACCCGGCACTCTGGCTTTGCTGGGTCTGGGCCTCGCGGGCCTCGGCCTGAGAAGGAAATTCCGCCAGGCCGCCTGACACGTTCTGTGTAGGCAAATCCAGTACCGCCCCGGGGCTCCGGGGCGGTACTGCGTTGCTCAGAAGGTATCGCCGGGCACCCTCACCCAACCTTCCATGATAACCCGCGCACTGCGGCTCATGATGGCCTTGGTGGCAGTCCATTCGCCGTTCACTTCTTTCGCTTCAGCACCCACGCCCAGAGTTCCGGACGGGTGGCCGAACGTCACTTCGGTACGGTCACCGCCGCCGGCGGCCAGGTTCACCAGTGTTCCGGGAATCGCGGAAGCCGTTGCGATAGCGACGGCTGCGGTACCCATCATGGCGTGGTGAAGCTTGCCCATAGACAAGGCGCGAACCAGCACGTCGATATCCGCCGCATTGATCTGCTTGCCGCTGGAAGACACATAATCCGCCGGCCTGGCCACAAACGCCACCTTCGGCGTGTGTTGACGGTTAGCCGCCTCGGCAACATCCTTGATCAGGCCCATTTTCACTGCGCCGTGGGCACGGATGGTCTCGAACATGGCCAGCGCTTTCGGGTCGCTGTTGATGTCGTTCTGCAGCTCCGTGCCTTTATAACCGATGTCTTCCGCATTCAGGAAGATGGTCGGTATTCCGGCGTTGATCATGGTCGCTTTCAGGGTTCCGATACCCGGCACGTCCAGGTCATCCACCAGGTTGCCGGTGGGGAACATGGAACCCTCACCATCGGCCGGATCCATGAATTCGATCTTCACTTCCGCAGCCGGGAAGGTTACGCCATCCAGTTCGAAATCACCGGTCTCCTGCACTTCACCGTTGGTGATGGGCACATGGGCCACGATGGTTTTCTTGATGTTGGCCTGCCAGATGCGCACCGTGCAGATACCGTTTTCAGGAATCCGCTCTTTGGCAACAAATCCGCTGTTAATGGCGAAGGCGCCAACAGCAGCAGTGAGATTGCCGCAGTTACCACTCCAGTCCAAAAACGGCTTGTCGATCGCCACCTGGCCGAACAGGTAGTCCACATCGTGGTCCGGCTGCGTCGGCGCGGCCAGAATCACCGTTTTGCTGGTACTGGAGGTGGCGTTACCCAGGCCGTCGATCTGCTTTTCGTAGGGATCGGGACTGCCGATCACCCGAAGCAGCAGCTTGTCGCGGGCCTCGCCGGGCACCTGGCAGGCTTCCGGCAGGTCTTGCAGGCGGAAAAACGCGCCTTTACTGGTACCGCCACGCATGTAGGTGGCTGGAACCTTGATCTGTGGAGGAAAACTCATGGTATCGCCTCTTGTAGAAAAAGACTTTTTGGCCACGGAATCCACGGAAAAACACGGAAAAATAAAAGACGTAAAGATTTTTTTGCCACGAAACCCACTAAAGAACACGAAATTAAAGAGAAAGAAATTTTAATTTTTCAGTCAGTCATCTTTGTTCGTGTTCTTTAGTGGATTTCGTGGCAAATCATTCTTCTTTTTTCCGTGTCCTTCCGTGGATTCCGTGGCCAATCAGGTCTTTAAGCCGCGCCTTCGGAGGCCAGGAAGTTCTGGGCGAAGCGCTGCAGTACGCCGCCTGCGGAGTACACGGTGACTTCTTCCGCGGTATCCAGTCGGCAGATTACCGGTACCCGGTCTTCTTCACCGGTCTTGCGGTGGATGACCAGTTCCAGCTTCGCACCCGGGGCTGCGGCACCTTCTACGTCGTAGGTTTCCGTGCCGTCCAGCTGCAGGGTCTGGCGTGTGGTGCCTTCCTCGAACTGCAGGGGCATTACACCCATGCCGATCAGGTTGGTACGGTGAATGCGCTCGAAGCCTTCAGCAACGATGGCTTCCACACCCGCCAGGGCAACACCCTTGGCGGCCCAGTCACGGGAAGAACCCTGACCATAGTCGGCGCCGGCGATGATGATCAGCGGCTGCTTGCGCTCCATGTAGGTTTCAATGGCTTCCCACATGCGCATGGTCTTGCCTTCCGGCTCAACACGGGCCAGGGAGCCCTGCACCACTTCGCCGTTTTCGTCCCGAACCATTTCGTTGAACAGTTTCGGGTTGGCCAGGGTGGCACGCTGGGCGGTCAGGTGATCACCACGGTGGGTGGCGTAGGAGTTAAAGTCTTCCTCCGGCAGGCCCATCTTGTGCAGGTATTCACCGGCGGCGGAGTCCATCATGATGGCGTTGGACGGTGACAGGTGGTCAGTGGTGATGTTATCCGGCAGGATCGCCAGCGGGCGCATGCCCTTGAGCTGGCGCTCAGCCGCCATGGTGCCTTCCCAGTACGGCGGGCGGCGAATGTAGGTGGACTGAGGGCGCCACTCGTACAGCGGGCTCTTAGCCTGCTCGGCTTCATCCAGGTTGAACATCGGGATGTACACCTGCTTGAACTGCTCCGGCTTAACGAATTCGCCAACAATGCGGTCGATTTCTTCATCAGACGGCCACAGGTCTTTCAGGGTGACCGGCTTGCCGTCCTTGTCGTAGCCCAGGGCGTCCTGTTCGATATCGAAACGCACAGTACCGGCGATGGCGTAGGCCACAACCAGTGGCGGAGACGCCAGGAACGCCTGCTTGGCGTAGGGGTGAATCCGGCCGTCGAAGTTGCGGTTACCAGACAACACCGCAGTGGAGTACAGGTCGCGGTCGATGATTTCTTTTTGGATTTTCGGGTCCAGCGCACCAGACATACCGTTACAGGTGGTGCAGGCGTAGGCCACGATACCGAAGCCCAGTTTTTCCATTTCCGGCAGCAGGCCGGCTTCTTCCAGGTACAGGCGGGCAACCTTGGAGCCCGGTGCGAAGGAAGATTTCACCCAGGGCTTGCGCACCAGCCCCAGCTCGTTGGCTTTCTTGGCCAGCAGGCCGGCAGCCACCACGTTGCGGGGGTTGGAGGTGTTGGTGCAGGAAGTGATCGCAGCGATGATCACCGCGCCATCGGGCATCAGGCCCTTCTTCTCTTCTTCCAGGGCCTTGTCCAGGTTCACGGCAATGCCGCGGTCGTGCAGGTCGGAAGTGGCCACACGGCGGTGCGGGTTAGACGGGCCAGCCACGTTACGCACAACGGTTGAAAGATCAAACTCCAGCACACGCTCGTACTGGGCTTCGGTCATTTCAGTCGCCCACAGGCCGGTTTCTTTAGCGTACTTCTCAACCAGGTCTACCTGCTCGGGCTCACGGCCGGTCAGCTTCAGGTAGTCAATGGTCTGCTCGTCGATGTAGAACATCGCGGCGGTGGCACCGTATTCCGGAGTCATGTTGGAAATGGTGGCACGGTCGCCGATAGTCAGGCTGGAAGCGCCTTCGCCGAAGAATTCCAGGTAAGCACCAACAACGCGTTCCTTACGCAGGAACTCGGTAATGGCCAGGACGATATCGGTGGCAGTGATGCCCGGCTGGCGCTTGCCAGTCAGCTTCACACCCACGATATCCGGAAGGCGCATCATGGAAGGCTGGCCCAGCATAACGGTTTCTGCTTCCAGGCCACCCACGCCCACAGCAATAACACCCAGGGCATCAATGTGCGGGGTGTGGCTGTCGGTACCTACGCAGGTGTCCGGGAAGGCGATCGGATGGCCGTCTTCGTCCGGGCGGTTCTGGATCACCGGAGACATTTTCTCCAGGTTGATCTGGTGCATGATGCCGTTACCGGCCGGAATCACATCCACGTTACGGAACGCGGTGCGGGTCCAGTTGATAAAGTGGAAACGGTCTTCGTTGCGGCGGTCTTCGATGGCACGGTTCTTTTCGAACGCGTCCGGATCAAAGCCCGGTGCTTCCACCGCCAGGGAGTGATCCACGATCAGCTGGGTGGGCACCACCGGGTTAACTTTAGAAGGATCACCGCCCTTCTCCGCGATGGCATCACGCAGGCCGGCCAGGTCTACCAGGGCAGTCTGGCCCAGGATGTCGTGGCACACCACACGGGCCGGGTACCAGGGAAAGTCCAGGTCACGGCGGCGCTCGATCAGCTGCTTCAGGGAATCGGTCAGGGATTCCTTGTCACAACGACGCACCAGCTGCTCGGCCAGGATCTTGGAGGTGTACGGCAGCTTGGCGTAGGAGCCCGGCTGAATGGCCTCTATCGCCTGGCGGGTGTCGTAGTATTCCAGGTCAGTGCCTGGAAGGGCTTTTCTGAATTCGGTATTCATGGTTTAAAACCTCTTAAGAACGCTCACCAATCGGCAACCAATCCTGGTGCTCAGGGCCAGTGTATTCGGCACTCGGGCGGATGATGCGGTTGTTGGCGCGTTGCTCTTTTACGTGGGCAGTCCAGCCGGAAACCCGGGACATTACGAAGATCGGGGTGAACAGCTCGGTCGGGATGCCCATGAAGTGATAGGCAGATGCGTGGAAGAAGTCGGCGTTACAGAACAGCTTCTTCTCGCGCCACATAACTTCTTCGCAGCGAACAGATACCGGGTACAGCACGGTGTCGCCCACTTCCTTGGCCAGCTTCTCGGACCACTTCTTGATAATGGCGTTGCGCGGGTCGGATTCGCTGTAGATAGCGTGCCCGAAGCCCATGATTTTCTCTTTGCGCTCTAGCATACCCATCAGGCCGGCTTCGGCTTCTTCCGGAGTCTGGAACTTCTGGATCAGCTCCATGGCCGCTTCGTTAGCACCGCCGTGCAGCGGGCCACGCAGGGAACCGATGGCGCCGGTTACGCAGCTGTGGATGTCAGACAGCGTGGAGGCACATACGCGCGCGGTGAAGGTAGACGCGTTGAATTCGTGCTCGGCGTACAGAATCAGGGAAACGTTCATCACCTGCTCGTGCAGCTCGCTCGGCTTCTTGCCGTGCAGCAACTCCAGGAACACGCCGCCGATGGAATCACTTTCGGTGTTGGCGGTGTCGATACGCACGCCTTCGTGGGCGAAGCGGTACCAGTAGGTGATGATGGCCGGGAACACCGCCAGCATACGGTCGATCTTGTCGTCCTGCTCGCTGAAGTCCTGCTCGGTTTCCAGGTTACCCAGCATGGAGCAACCGGTTCGCATGACGTCCATCGGGTGGGCGTCTTTGGGGATCTGCTCCAGCACCAGTTTCAGGGCATCCGGCAGGGTGCGCAGGCTTTTGAGCTTGGCCTTGTAGGCATCCAGCTCGGCCTGGTTCGGCAGCTTGCCACGCAGCAGCAGGTAGGCCACTTCTTCGAACTGGGCGTTGTCAGCCAGGTCGGTGATGTCATAGCCGCGGTAGGTCAGGCCGGTACCGGTTTTGCCAACGGTACACAGGGCAGTTTCGCCAGCTACCTGGCCGCGCAGGCCTGCTCCACCTAGTTTCTTTGCTTCAGCCATGTTGGTCTCCCGTAGTTTCTGTTTTGTTCGTTTTAATTAAATCAAGCGATGTCAGGAGTTCGGCAGGAGGTCTGACCCCGAGTTCGACAGGGGTCTGACCCCGAAGGGGGTCAGACCCCCTAACTCCAACCTTTTCAGTTCACTCAGTCTTTCTTCTGGGCAAACAGCTGGTCCAGCTTCTGCTCGAAATCGTGGTAGTTCAGGAAATCGTACAGCTCCATACGGGTCTGCATCAGGTCTACCACGTCTTTCTGATCGCCCTTCTCGAGGATGTTCTGGTACACCGTCAGCGCGGCCTTGTTCATGGCGCGGAAGGCGCTCAGCGGGTACAGCACCATGGCGGCGCCGGCTTCGGCCAGTTCAGACTTGTTGTACAGCGGCGTGGCACCGAATTCGGTGATGTTAGCCAGGATCGGCGCATCGATGGCTTCGGCGAACGCTTTGTAGTCGCTCAGCTCGTGCACTGCTTCGGCGAAGATACCGTCTGCACCGGCTTCAATGCAGGCCTTGGCGCGGTCGATAGCAGCTTCCAGACCTTCTTTCTGGAAGGCATCGGTACGGGCCATGATGAAGAAGTCTTTGTCTTCCCGGGCATCGGCAGCAGCCTTGATGCGGTCAACCATTTCCTCTTTGGAAACGATTTCCTTGTTCGGGCGGTGACCACAGCGTTTCTGGGCAACCTGGTCTTCGATATGAACCGCAGCAGCACCGGCGCGTTCCATTTCACGGATAGTACGGCCGATGTTGAAGGCTCCGCCCCAACCGGTGTCGATATCCACCAGCAGCGGTACGTCTGTGGCGGCCGTAATGCGGCGCACATCTTCCACCACATCGTTCATGGTGGTCATGCCCAGGTCAGGCAGACCATAGGAGGCGTTAGCCACACCACCACCGGAAAGGTAAATGGCCTGGTGACCTACCCGCTCTGCCATCATGGCGGCGTAGGCATTGATAGTACCAACAATTTGCAGCGGCTGGTTTTCTTTCAGGGCCTTGCGGAAACGGGCACCAGGGGAGAGTTTGTTAGCCATGTCATTTACCTCTTTTTTCAGATAGTTAGAACGCCTTCTTGAATCTTTTTCTCAATATTCTTGCGGGCGGCGTTGATGTGTCTTTTCATCAGGAATTCGGCGAGTTCTCCATCACGCTGGGCAATGGCTTCGACGATACGGCGGTGTTCACCCAGCGCCATGTGCGGGCGCCCGGCGGAGGTGCTTAACCGGTAACGGTACATGCGCACCATGTAATAAAGGTCGCCCAGCAGCATCTGGGCCAGCTTTGTATTGCGACTGCCGGTGGCAATCCGGTGGTGGAAATCGTAGTCACCTTCAGCCTGGTAATAAGCTTGCCCCTGAGCTTCTTCTATCATCTTTTCATGACTGTCCAGGGTCGCTTTCAAGTCACGGATTTCCTCATCGGTCATCCGCTCGGCAGCCTGGCGCGCCGCCAGCCCTTCCATCACTTCGCGAATCCGGTAGAGTTCAATCAGCTCATCAGCGCTGACAGACACCACCTTAACCCCGGCATGGGGCCGGCGAACCAGCAGGCCGCGAGACTCCAGCCGGCCCAGTGCTTCACGCAGCGGGCCCCGGGTCAGGTTAAAGCGGGAGCACAGCTCTACCTCACCGATCTTCTCACCGGGCGCAAGGTCTCCGGTAACAATAGCAGTTTGCAGACAATCAAAAGCCTCATCGGCGCGGGTTAACGATTGAATCGCAGGCTGGCTCATAGGTTTGTTAACAATATCTGTTGAATTGTTCTGGAATTTACGCATCAAACCCCGGATTGTCAACAATACTGATTTTCTGGTTAGACTATTTGCTAACAATGACTGCGACCTTTATTACACAGGGCTACCGGAACACCCACGCGCCCTCCCCCTTGCCCGACAAGTCCGGTAAACTCTCGGACTTGTGAATCATTTTCTGTGTATCACCGGATCAATACTAAGGACGCCCACATGATCAGGAAGTGCCTGTTCCCCGTTGCCGGCTACGGCACCCGCTTTCTTCCGGCCACCAAGGCCATGCCCAAGGAAATCCTGCCGGTTGTTAACAAACCGCTGGTGCAGTACGGGGTAGAAGAAGCGGCTGATGCCGGAATCCACGAATTCGGATTTGTAACCGGCCGGGGCAAGCGTGCGATCGAAGACCATTTCGATATCAGCTACGAGCTGGAGCACCAGATTGCCGGCTCCGGCAAAGAAGGCCTGCTCACCTCGATCCGGGACCTGATCGACAACAACACCTTTGCCTTCACCCGCCAGAACGAGATGAAGGGGTTGGGCCACGCCATCCTCACCGGCCGCAACCTGGTGGGCGACAACCCGTTTGCCGTGGTGCTCGCGGATGACTTTTGCGTGGGCCCGGAAGACGGCGAGGGCGTGCTGACCCAGATGGTGAAACTGTATAACCAGTTCCGCTGCTCCATCGTGGCGATCGAAGAAGTGCCGCAGGACGAAACCCACAAATACGGCGTGATTGCCGGTGAGTCCATGAAAGACGGCCTGTACCGCATCACCGACATGGTGGAAAAGCCGGCCCCGGAAGATGCGCCCAGCAACCTGGCGATCATTGGCCGTTACATCCTGACTCCGGACATTTTCGACATCCTGGAGCGCACGCCTCCAGGCAAGAACGGCGAAGTCCAGATTACCGATGCCCTGCTGGAGCAGGCGAAGAATGGCTGTGTGCTGGCGTACCAGTTCAAGGGCCAGCGTTTTGACTGCGGCAGCATTGATGGCTTTGTAGAGGCCACCAACTACGTTTACGAGAACATCTACAAGAAAGAGAACTAAAAGCGGAATCCGGGGCGCCTAGCGCCCCAGCAACTGCAGAACCATGCGCCGGTTATCGTCTGTTGTCTTGCGGAACCGGCGCAGCAGTTCCGCCTCGCCGTCTGTCAGCTGAACCCGGCTGATTTCCTGCTCCAGCTCCTGCAGCGCTACCGAAAGATCATCACTGTTACTGAAGGCCAGGCCTGGCAGCTCCAGCTGGTCACTGTCTCCGGCCTCTTCCATATCGAGCAGCTGTTCAAGGGGCGTCTCGGTCCTGAGACACAGATCCAGCAATTCGGTAACCCCGGGAAAGCCCCGCTGGCGGGCATCTTCCGCCTCCCAGCTGCGCACCCGCGCCTCGTCTACACCGCAGATTTCAGCAATATCGGCCAAAGACAGCTGCCCCTGCTCCCTTACATGCCGCAGGCGCCTGTTGAACGATTGCAGGTAGCGCATGTCTCAATGCCCCTGAAAATTTGAGAAAAAGTGAATCAATTTGAAAATGTAGCGTACCTACAGCTTTGTACACAATGTTCCTATACTGAAATCACAACAAACATACACGCAGGTAGCCCATGGTCAGGAACGCACTGGACACCGACATCGCATGGCAGCTGATACTCGACGCCGCCAACCGCAGCAACATCACCTTGCCGGCGCCGGGCTCTGATCAACCCGCCCTGAAAATCAACGGCAAAAGCTGGGAGCTGGTACAACCCGCCAGCGAACAGGTGCACAGTCTGTTTTCCTTATTCATGCCCCTGTGCCGGCCGCTGGAAGACGCCAGCAGCATCCGGGTGATTGGCCAGTTAGGCCAGAGCCTGGATGGCCGCATCGCCACCGTGACCGGCTGTTCCCGGTTTATCAATGGCGACGACGGCATTACCCACCTGCACCGGATCCGTGCCCTCTGTGACGCGGTTGTAGTGGGCGCAGGTACTGCCAGCACAGACAACCCCCGGCTGACCGTTCGCCGCGCACCCGGCCGGAACCCGGTACGGGTGGTGATCGACCGCCACGAACGGGTACCGGCAAGCCATCACCTGTTTACCGACAAAGCGGCCCCTACTCTGCACCTGGTTGCCGGGCACTATCAGCCGGGCCAGCAGCGCATAGAGCCCGGTGCCGTCACCCGGGTGCCCTGCCTGGGCAGCAGCAGCGACACGCAACCGGTCGACCCCAAACATATTCTCCGGGTGTTACAGGACTTTGGCTTGCGCAAGATTTTTATCGAAGGCGGCGGCGTGACCGTGTCGTCGTTTCTGCGGGCCGGCCTGCTGGACCGGTTGCATGTGATGGTGGCGCCGATGATTATCGGCAGTGGCCGCCCGGCCTTTTCCCTGCCAGAGATTGACCAGCTTGATGAGGCCCTGCGACCGGAAGCTCAGCTGGTAAACCTGGGGAGCGATATGTTGTTTGACTTGTCTTTCTACCCGGACCGCAGCTGATCAACGCCCGGAAACCAGCACCAGGGCCCCGGGCAGGCTGGCCAGAAACACCATAGCACCATAACCCACACTCAGGGCCACACCCTGCTCCGCAGGCAGGCCGGCCAGCGGCCAGAGCAAAGCGGCGGCGCCCTCGCGAACGCCCCAACCGGAAATGGTGACAGGCACCGCCATCGCCAGCAAAAGCAACACACAGAGCCCGGCCAGCATCCAGGGTGACACGCCCTGCCCCAAGACATCCATATCCGCCGCCAGAAGCAGGAAGACCGCCAGGTAAGTACCCAGCACCAGCAGGGAGGTCAGGCACTGCAAGCAGGCATTGCGCCAGCCATAAAAAGCCTTCCGGAGATCTGCACCCAGGTTTCGCAAATAACTCCCTAGCCTGCTTCCATTTTTCCGGCGAAACATCAGGGAAGCACCCACACCAGCCAGCACCAGAGCCACCATGCCGGCCCCAGCGCTAAGTGACGTTCCAGCGTAAGCAGCCTGAAGTTCAAACCGGCCACCTAGCCACAACGCCGTCGTCGCCAGCACTGCCACCGGCAACAGCACCAACTGGCCAGACAAGCGCTCGAGCATCACAGCATGGATAATAGCCCTGGTGGGGTTGCCAGATAGCGGCTCACCCACCGGGGCCCGGGCATGCCGCCAGGCACGGTTCACATCCCCCATCACGCCGCCCGGCAAAACCTGGTTCAGGAAGCCGGCGAGATAGTACTCACGCATTGCCACCGGATACTTCAGGGAAACCCTGAGCCGGCGGGCGGTGAACCACCAGCGCCAGGCCGACAGCGCCACCTGTACCACCGATACCCCCAGCATCAGGGCAATGAAGGGCACAGAAAGTCTGGCCAGGGACGCTCGCAACGCCCCGGTATCCAATAGCGACAACACCAGCCCGAGTAAGGCCACCGTAACCAGCCATCGAAGGATCAGGCGGGTGGCCATGCCAGCAAGTCCTCGTGTTGAACGGAAATTCGCAGCTCGCCGGCAGCGAGTTGCTGTTTTCGGGCATGGAGCCAGCGATTGATTTCTGCCCCTGCCGAAGGCTGTTGTTCGCTCGCTGCCCGGGCCCAGCCCGTCATTAACAAAAGCGCCAGCTCCTGCTCGCCCGAATCCAGCTGCCAGGGGCTGGGCGCTACAGACACCTGGTAGCCAGTGGCCACCAGCAAGGCCCGCAGCCGGCGGGTGGCATCTGGCCCCAGTGCGGCACCGTTGCCCTTCTCGCCATGTTGATGCTGGTTGACCAGCGCCCGGAGCCTGTCGTCTGACGGGTGTTCAGGTGAAAGCTCAAAGCGCCCACTGTAGCTGAGCACAACATGAACAGCCGCATTGCGGGCAACCACGGCACGTACCAAAGCCTGCAACCATTCGTCACTGACCAGGTCAATCAATGCCGAAGCACAGACCAGGTCTGCATCTGGCGGCAGCGCATCCTGCATGTTGTTTGCAGACAGGCTTGCTGCGCTCAGGCTGACCGGCACGCCTGCACCCTGAACCCGCTCCGCAGCGGTGCCCGCCAGGCTGCCGTCAGGCTCAATCAGTGTCCAGTGCTGCGGTCCGGGTAGTCGGGGAGCCAGGTACACAGGGTTCGACCCCCTGCCAGTACCAATATCGACAAGGTGCAGGGGCCTGACGGTGCCTCGGGTACGCTGGTAACGATGCTGACGAACCCGTAGCCACGCCGCCAGCTGGTCTGTGAGTTTCGGGTTTCTTGCCCGGTGATCCGCCGGCTCCCTGGCCCTGAGCCAGTGATCATCAAAGCGCGCCGGGTTTGCCGTTTCTGCACCATCAAGGCCTGCAACGAAATCCCGTGCAGTGTCTCGCCAGCGCCGTATCCTTGCCCGGCTTTCGCGGGCGCCTGCCCTCAGGCGCGCCAGTTCGTCGGGGTTCTCAAGCAACCTCGACAGAGCCTGCCCAAGTGCACCTACGTCACCTGCCGGATACAACTGCACGCCCGATCGGGCACCGGTTTCCCTCAGTGCGCCGCCATCAGAGCTGAGTAGCGGCAGGCCGCAGGCCAGGGCCTCATCCACCACCATGCCGTAACCTTCATACACCGAGGGCAGTACAAACAGGTCAGCCTGCTGATAGGCATTCCACAACCCGGTTTCTGAAACCTCACCGGTCAGTCGAATACAGCCGGCCAGCCCCGATTCACGTATCTGCGCCTTTACCTCCGCCGAGTAAGTCGAGTCTCTCTGATCGCTGCCAAGCAGGGTGCATTGCCAGGGAGCCGTTGCCACACACGCCAGCGCCTGCACCAGCTGATCCTGGGCCTTGCGCCGGGACAAATGCCCCACACAAAGAATCCGCACAGGATCTGATGGATTTCGGGTTGGCGCCGAAGCCGTCGACAGGGCAAAGAATTCGTCATCAACGGCCGGCAAAGCCGCAGTCACCGAGGCCGCTGGCACCCCATAATGAGCCAGCCTGCCAGCCGTGTAATAGCTGGTGGTGAACACCTTGCAAACACAGGCGAGAGCCCGGGTTTCGGCATCTTTCAGCCAGGCTTGTTCAGCAGCTGACAAACCGGTTTCGTCCGCCAGTGGGTGGTGCACCAGCGCCATCAGATTTAACCGCTTTCGATGGCGCTCCAGCACCTCGGGCATTCCACCCATCGCCAAGCCGTCCAGAACAACGGATGCGCCCTCTGGCAACACTTTCAAATAGCGGTCCATGGCATTGATGGCTGTGCCATCCGGCCGGGGGAACTCGCCCTCCAGCCCATCAAGGTGAACCTTCAACCCTGTGTCTGCCAGGGCCTCAGCAAGTTTGCGTACATACCGGTAGCCCCCGGTGTTCTGTTGAGGGTCTCCGGGCACCACAAACCAGAGTTCAGATACCGGCATGGTAGCTGGCCCAGGCAATATGGGATTCGCTCAGGGTTACTTTCAGGCTGACCACACCCTTACCGTCTTCGCCCAACCGGCCGGCATGGATGGCTGCGGCCATGCGATCCAACACCACCTTGGCCATGAACTCGGTGGTGGTGTTGCGCCCGGCAAGTTCGGGCAAGTCGTCGAGATTCTTCATGTTAAATTCAGAAAGCACTTCTTTGAGCAGTTCTGAAGCCTGGCCGATGTCGACAATCAGGTCATTGCTGTCGAGCACATGGCGTTCAAAGGTAACATCCACCACATAAGTGGCACCGTGCAGCCCCTGGGCCGGGCCGAAAATATCTCCGTTAAAGCTATGGGCGATCATCATGTGATCGCGAACGGTCAAACTGAACATCGGATTTTCCTTTTAGTAAACAATACGATGGCAAAGTGCATCAGCACCGGGCCTGAGTATGTCGGCCGCTACCTGTGGAAGTACTTCAAAACGCGACTCACCGCTGATCAGAACATCCAGCTCCGGGGCAGCCAACAACTGCAGGGCCAGCGCCAGCCGCCTGCGATGATCCCAGCGCGGGCGCCGTTCCACGGGCAGCTGGCCAACCTGGCTGGATTTCAGCGTCAGGCGCCCGGGATGGAAGGCCTGCCCCAAGGGTACCTGAACGGGCTGGTCTCCATACCAGCTGAGTTCAATTACCCGTGCTTCTGCCCCCGCCAGGGCCAATGCCGTCGCCAACCCCGCAGGTTGGCCGGACGCGTGAATCACAAGGTCACAATCGGCAAAATCCGGTTCAGTGGAGAAAGCAAAGCCCAGCCGTTCGGCCACTGCCTGCCGTTGCCCGTTCGGGTCGATGGCCAGCAGTTCCACACCGGGAATCCGGCTAACCAGCCATGCCGCCAGTAGCCCAACCACACCCAGGCCAACCACCGCAACGCGATCCCCGACCGCCGGCTGGGCATCCCAGACACCGTTGACTGCTGTTTCCATATTGGCAGCCAGTATCGCCCTGGCCGGCGGCACTGCGGCAGGCACCGGAATAACGGCCTCGGCCGGCACGGAGTAACGCCGCTGGTGCGGGTAAAGGCAGAACACCGGTTGGCCTTGCAAGTCGGCTGGCCCATCAAGCACCTCGCCAACACTGGCGTAGCCATACTTAACCGGCCCGGGGAAACCACCCTCCTGAAACGGCGCCCGCATACGCTGATGCTCGGTAACCGGCACCCGCTGGTTGTACACCAGAGATTCAGTCCCCCGGCTGATCGCCGAATAAAGGGCCTGGACCACTACCCGCCTGGTTCCTGTCTGAGACCGTTCCGGCTCCGGGGCCGGCCGAAGTTCGGATGACTGAAACCCGGTTATCCAGAAGGCTTCGTTCTTATTTAATTGCATGGAGAGTCCATTTTCTGGTTGGCTGCGTACGCAAAAACAACATCCCCAAACTATAGTTAGAAAACGGGGCCTTGCTCACGCCACTTACAGGCTATACGGACGCAACGGCGTATGGATTCCATCAGCACCACAACCACGCCCACATCTACCACAGCGAGAGACCTCGTTGCTGGGGGCTTCACGCTTTTTGTGTTGGCGTTAACCCTGCAACTGGCAATCAGCCTGCCCGCCGGCTTTCTTGCGCTCAGTGCGGTGCTCTATGCAGTCCAGGGCGCACTGATCCTTCGTTACTGGCCGGGGCGAAAGCCTTTTGGCTGGGCCAACCGGGCTACCCTCGCCCGCTCAGTTATTGTACTGGTACTGATCGCCTGGGCGCCCTATCTCGGCGGGCAGGCGGCGCCGGCGTTGTGGACCTTCGCACTGCTCAGCCTGGGGGCGCTGATTCTTGATGGCGTGGATGGCAAGGTCGCCCGCGCCACCGGCAGCCACAGCGAATTCGGCGCCCGTTTTGATATGGAACTCGACGCGCTGTTCATCCTTGGGCTTTGCCTTGCCGTACTGGCGCTTGATAAGGCCGGCACCTGGGTGTTGGCCCTCGGCCTCATGCGTTACGCCTTTATTGCCGCCAGCCTTGGCTTTGGCTGGCTCAACGCCAACCTGCCAGACAGTTTTCGCCGCAAAACGGTTTGTGTCTGGCAGGTGGTTACCCTGATGGTCGCCGTTATTCCCATCATTCCACCGGTTTTTGCCAGCCTCACCCTCGGGCTTGCGCTTGTACTGCTTGCCTGGTCGTTTTTTGTGGACGTGCGCTGGCTCTATCAACGGAGACACAATCATGACTCTGCCAAACCTTAAAGCAATCACCGCCTCTGCCCTTCTGCTCCTGCCGCTGGCCCTGCAAGCGGAGCCCGCTAAATTTGTGGTGGATGAAGAGCATTTCTCCATGAGTTTCGAAATCATGCACGTGGGCTATGCCCCGGTTATGGGCATGTTCCGGGACGTTGAAGGAGAGTTTGAATACGACGAGGAAACCGGAGAGCTCAGCTCAGGCAAACTGATGTTCAAAGCTGCCAGCGTGTTCACCAACCACGAAAAACGTGATGACCACGTGCGTAACAAGGACTTCCTGAACGCCAGAGCTCATCCCGACATCACCTTTGTGGTCACCGGCTTTGAAAAAACCGGAGACGACACCGGCACCGTAACCGGCGATCTGACCCTCCTGGGCCAGACCCGCCCCGTGGACGTGGACGTTACCCTGAACAAAGCGGCGGAGTACCCCTTCGGCCATGAGGAGTACACGCTGGGCATCAGCGCAGAAACCGTCATCAAGCGCAGCGACTGGGGTATGACCTACGGTGTCGACAACGGCATGGTGGGTGATGAAGTAACCCTGCGGTTCGGTTTTGAAGCCATCAAAGACAGCGGCTGGTTTTGATTATTTTGCGAACAAGATCGCAAAATAAGCGTAAATCGCCGCAGTTCTGAGCTAATTTTTTGCCGTTTCGAACAATCCGATCCTATGGTTAAAAGTTAACCAGACCAACAACAAGAACAGGATCTGATATGCCAAACAAGGCATTGCTTGTCACGGTTGCGGTGATTTCCGGGGTGGCCGCAACCAGCTGGCTGCTTGCAACAGACAACACGGGCAGGTTTTCTGGCCACACCACAAAACTGGCCGGAGAACCCTCCCCTGTCCACCGCCAGGCTGATCCGGTGGCAGCCAGCCAACCGAACCAGCAGCAACCAGAGCCACCTTCAGACAACGCGCTGGGCTTCATGCTTGCCAGCGTAGCAGACGACTACCGCCAGACAATCCGTTACCCGGAATACTCGATTCCCCTTACTCCCGCGCAGGCCGAGGCCTACCAGGGTAACCGCTACCATCCCGTGGTCTTGCCGCTGGAGGGCGACGGAGAGTTTGTCGTTACCCTGGATAAATTCCGCTTTACCCGAGGCGACCCCATACTGGTGGCTGCCTCCCTTACCGGCCGGCAGGTTTTCGGCGACACCATGAGCGCAACGCTGGAAAGCATGCCAGACAGGGACAGGGAAGATTCGGCCGTACTGGAATCAGTAGAGCCCGGCTATTACGAAGGCACGGTGAGCTCTGATCACGACCCGGGCGAATACCGACTGATCGTGGAAGCCCGGGTAGACGGCTCTGCCGTGCGCCATGTTTCCACCCTCAACATCGAGCCGGACCTTGGCAACTTCGAGGGGCTCGACAGCCCTTATGTCACTGGAAATGACCTGATTATCCCCGTGAAGTTCGACCCCAAAAACAGCGGCCACTATTCGCTGTCTGCCCAACTTTACAGCGGCAATACCCCCCTGGCTCAGCTACAGCAGGAGACCGCACTGAGCAGCGGATCGGGCACTATCGAATTGCGGGCTCATGGCAGCGTACTGGCGGGCAAAGACCTTCAGGGCAGCCTGCAACTGCGCAACCTGCAGATACGCCAGCTGCCCGCCCGGCCCGGCGACCCGACCCACTATGCCTATGGCCCCGATGAGGGCTACGAATTTTCACCCCCGGACCTTGAAAAACTCCGTGACGAGCCGGCGGTGAATCCTGAATCAGAGCAACGTGCCCAGCTGCTTCAGCAACTGGCGGACAAGTTCTGATGTACAACAATAACTTCGAAAAACGGAGCTGATAATGACAATAAAAGAACGAAGCCTGAAACCTTCAAAACACACCCTCGCAGTCGCCCTCGCCGGCACCCTGTTCGCAGGAGCCGCGCAGGCACAACTGGCGGGCCATAACGTGATTCTGGTGCACGGGTTCATGATGGATGACCTGTCCAACCCGCCTGCCAGCTTCAGCGATGTGCAGCAAGCCGGTGCCGATAACTGGCGGGATTACTGGCTGAACCGGTCTGAGGCCCGCATCGACTGGCCCAGCAATGCCCGGGTAGAAGGACAGATTGCCCAGACGGCCTACCAGCAGGTTCGGCAAATCAGCCAACAAGGCCTGTGCAACAATTACTGCATCATGGTGACCCACTCAACCGGTGACCTGGTTACCCGACACCTGCTGGAAAACCAGTCCCGCTGGTTACAGGCCGACGGCCTTCAGCCCCTGAAAATACTGGCCGTGCTTGACCTGGCCGGCGCTGGCGGTGGCACCGAACTGGCAGACCTTGCCGTGAGCGTGGCCTACAACGACAGCTGGTATAACTGGCCGGTGAAGCAGGCCGTGAAAGCCTTTACAGGCATCGATCCGGAACCCGGAAACCTGGGCGTGGTAAACGACCTGCAAACCAACACTGCCCGCAACCTGGCCGTTAACCCGAACTCCATTCCGCGCCTGCGGTTTGTGGGTGGTGGTTCCTCCTATGGCGGTATCACCAAGCCGTACATTGAAGGCACAGACGACGGCGTGGTGCCTACCCACTCGGCCTGTGGCGCCACCAGTGCCAACGGCATAGACTCCTGTTCCGGCAACCTGAGCATGGCCGGCAAGGTTTCGAGCCAGAACGGCCCATCGGGGCTGTATTACAACCACTACCCGGTGCTGATGAGTGAAGGCGCCAACCACGGAGACGTAATCACCAACCAAACGGGTAACATGGCCGTTCCGGTGGTTAACAACACGGTGCTCAATGGCCTGCAGGTAGACTTCGCCAGCCGCACTTACAACAAACGCGCCTGGTGGCAGCTCTGGGGCTCCGGTGACCAGTATGTAGAAGTTCCCGGTTCCGACCAGACCAGCATGTCCAACCTGCTTTACACCACGCTGAACAACTAACGGACTGCACTGATGGCTCAAGGACGAGCCGCTACCCCTCGGTTTTCGCTGCTTTATTTTTTAGTACCCTAACGATAGATTGATCAACCTTTCCCATACAGCTGGCCTGGTTCGATCATGTCTGACGCCCACAAATCCGATCTGCTGCTTGTTGTCGTTACCCTGTTCGCAGCATTCGGCTGGATGTTCTCCAAAGAAGCGGTGCTGATGATGCCACCGTTAATGTTCATGGCAGCCCGGTTTCTGATCGCAGGCAGTGTGCTGGCCCTGATCGCCCTGCCGTCACTCCTGCGCCTGAGTGCAGACCAGCTTGGCCGCGCCGTTGGCGTGGGCGCCGTGTTCGGCATCGCGATGACTTGCTGGATTATGGGCCTGTTCCACGCCGAGAGCATGGGCGAAGGTGCCTTTCTGACCAGCCTGGGTGTGGTGATTGTGCCGGTACTGGCGCGACTGGTATTCGGCGAACCACAACCCATCAGCACCTGGCTGGCCATCCCCATCGCCGTCTCCGGCCTGGCATTGCTTTCTCTGGAAAACGGCTTCCGGCCAGACCCCGGGCAACTCTATTTCGTGGCCGCAGCGTTCATCTTCGCGCTGTATTTCACCCTGAATACCCGGGCCGCCAACCAGCGCACCGTGGTCAACAAGCGCGGCGAAACCATCCAGAAACAAAAGGTACCGGCATTACCGCTAACGGCCATGGCGTTGCTGACCGTGGGATTGGTTACCCTGGCTGAATCCGCCATCAGTGAGCCCTGGGCACCCACCCTGACCAACCCGCCCCCCATGCTTTATGTATGGGTACTGGCCAGCGCAGTCGTCGCCACTGCGGGGCGCTTTCTGCTGCAAACCTATGCCCAGAGCCTTTCGATACACAGCCACGGAGTGGTGATACTGGTACTGGAACCGGTGTGGGTAGCACTGTTCGCCACCGCCTGGTTTGGCGAAAGCATGACCGCCCTGCAAATGGCCGGTTGCGGCCTGATCTTCGCAGCACTGCTGGTGAACCGCTGGGGTGCCCTGAGCCGCGCTATTAAAGGCCTGCTGAAAGCCAAAAATCAGCCTCAAAGAGGTTGACCAACCCCCGCGAAATCCGTATATTTCGTCTCCGTTGCGAGACAGGACCATAGCTCAGTTGGTTAGAGCGCTACCTTGACATGGTAGAGGTCCGCGGTTCGAATCCGCGTGGTCCTACCAATCTTGCCAAGAAAGTCAGTTGCTTACGGCGATCGTGAGAACTGGCTTTTTTTGTTTCTCCGCATGATCTCCCACACAAAGACACACCATAAACGAGCAGGCATCCAGCAGTTCCCCTCTCAGAGCGGCGAAGGCATATCCGACTTCAATGATCTCCATGTTATGGATACTCTGAAGCCGAGAGCCCCGGGGGTTGTCATCGCTGTAGGAATAGCTTACACACACCCGCACAGGATCATAACTGGGAAAAGCCCTGTATTCTGATTATCAACGACGAACTAGAAATACGCCGTTTCCTGCGCACCAGCCCCGACCGAGCTTCAACATCGATTCGTCATGTCGCCACAACTTGGGCGAAACTTGAGACACCGGAGTGGCCGGTATGGTCGCAAAGCGAACGTTCAGAACGGGCGATCAAAGACTTTTCACAGTCCTCCGTTTGGGGCATAGCGGTTTCACGCTCGGTGGGGGTAAGTCCACAGCTTTTTTAGGAATGTCCGCAGTAACGGGGTTGAACCCGATCCAGCCGCTACCCAATACAGTTATTCAGTCCAATGCGCAATTTTGTCCAAGAAATGCATCTGTGCTCAGCCCTATACTACATCGTAACCTGTAGACGCTTCCTGATGCGTAGAACGGTGAGTTGTTATGAAGCAAGACAATCTATTCCAATATGCTAAAAGCCAACACCTTGATCAGGTAACTGCATTGCAAGCCGAGATGAGGGACTTTTCTTATGGGAAACATGCTCATGAGGAGTATTCGTTTGGCGTAACACTGGCTGGCCGTCAGGATTTCTTTGCCAGTGGTTCGTTTCATCGCAGCTACCCAGGAAATATCATCATCTTCAACCCAGGTGAGGTACATGATGGTCATTCAGGTGTGGATGATGCACTGCTGTACCGCATGCTCTATATACATCCTGACCAGTTGGAACCAATGCTTCGCAGTGCAGGTGTAAAGCAAAGCAGTGATTTCCGAATCAAGGATACCCTGTTGGATGATCCGTTGTTACGTCAGCATATTCTCAATATTGCCTTGTTGATTGAAACTCACGCCGAAAGTGAGCTTCAGCAAGAGTGCGAGCTTTATCAGTTGGCAGCACGTGTCGCGGAGCGTCATGAAAGCCTCGCCCTCGATAACAGCGGCCGAAAGACCGACAGCCTGCTGCTTCGAGCCCGAGATTTTATCCATGCGAATATCCAGACAGATTTATCTCTGGATGAAATAAGCCAACACGCAAGCCTCTCAAAATACCATTTCCTGCGCATGTTCCGGCAGCAATTTGGCATGACGCCACACCAATATGTTCTCAATTGCCGAATCAACCGTGCTCGTGAAGATCTGGAGTCAGGCGTCTCGCTTGATGACGTTGTATTTAACTACGGATTCAGCGACCTCAGTCACTTTAACCGCCGGTTCAAACCGATCTACGGCACCACGCCAAGAGAATATCAGCAACACTTTCTCAGCGGTTGATCTAAACCTCGTTACTAAAACAGCAACGATTGGGCAACGTCGTTAATCCCCAATTTCTTTTTCTAATTCCAGGGTATTCACTATGATTGAAATGCTAGCGTACGCGTTTGGCATTATGTACACACCCGGCCCGTCAAATCTTTTAAGCCTGAATGCCGGTCTCAATTCTCAGGTCGGTCCTACCTTACGCTTCAGTATGGGTGTTGGGTTCGCCATGCTGCTGCTATTCCTTGTCTTCGGATATACCGGATCTTGGTTGGTGAACCCAAACTACCAACTATTTATCAGCTGTGCCGGCAGTCTCTATATTGCCTACTTGGCGTACACGATCGCTCAAGCCAGCATCAACCCCTCTTTAGAGAACTCCACAGAACAGTCAAAAGCCCCAGCTAGCAATTTGAGTTTCAGAACCGGGCTAGTTATGCAATTGCTCAACCCTAAGTCCTACATTGCTATTTTGCCTATCGTGACCGTGCAGTTCCCAGCGGCGGAGATCGCTGGCAGCTCGATTTTGATCTGGTCATTACTGTTATCGATTCTAGCGTTCGGTGCGCCAAGCGCATACCTGCTGATCGGTGCACGTCTGGGAAAAAGGATTAGTCAGCCACACTATTTTCGTTTCCTGAATTTGAGTATGGCGTTGTTGCTGCTGTATGTGGCAGGCGATATTGCCTATAACGATGCATACTTGAAATGGGGATAGTTTTTTTTAAAAACTGACGAAATAATTCAATAGCTCAGCAAATAAAAACACTGAAGGAGCAACCATGAGCCCTTTCTCACTACCAGACGCCTTCTATCATCAGCAAGATGAGGGGCGCTTCCTGCCCACCGAGGCAACAATCGGCCCATGGTCATCACTCACCCAGCACGGCGGCCCTCCCATCGCCCTGATCTCCCGTGCTCTTCGTTCCTATCCTGCACCGCCCGAGTTAGAGATAGCCCGAATAACGGCTGAGATTCTAGGGCCTATTCCTGTCGAACCCTGCGAAATTACCGTCAGGACCCTACGGCCTGGCAAGCGAATTGAACTTCTTCAGGCTGAAATGAGGTGTAATGATCGAACTGTCCTTTTGGCCCATGCATGGCTGCTTGAGCGTCAAGCCAATTGTCTAGAACCAGTGCCAGATCCCTTCACTCCCCCCGATCTACCAGAGGAGCAACCCCAGCGCTACTTCAGCGGCATGGGGCCCTTTCCCTACGCCCAAGCTATTGAGTGGCGCTTCACCGAAGGCTGCTTTTCTAGGCAAGGGCCGGCCACGGTGTGGGCCCGCCCAAGAATCCCCTTGGTTAAAGATGCAACCCCGCATAGCCTCGATGCGCTGCTATTGATGCTGGACTCGGCCAACGGTATCAGCGCCGAACTGGATATCAACAGCTGGAGCTTCGTGCCTGTCGATCTCACTCTGAATATGCACCGACTCCCTGAAGGTCCTTGGGTCGGGATGGATGCTCGGACACAAATCGATTCCGGAGGGGTCGGCGCAGTCACCACCTCAGTTTTTGATACTCAAGGCGCTCTAGGACGAAGCCTCCACACGCTCTTTGTTCGCCCTCTCCGTTAGTCAGCAGCAATTCATTTAATATATTTAGCTTAAGACCTAAACGAGAGTTGGACTGAAATGCGACCGTTGGTCGCAAAGCGAACGTTCAGGCAAATAGATTTTGGAATATGCGCAGTAGACGGGTAGGCACTCTGCGAATGATCGTGATAACCGGTAAAGACGTGATAGCAAGGTGCCAGGCCGAATCTTGGCACCTTGCTATCGGCGTTACTCACCAAGAGTTCGCTGTTTCCAGAGATAAAAGAGCACAGGAATCACCAGCAGCGCCAGAATGACAGCGGAAATCATACCGCCCACCATAGGTGCCGCAATCCGGCCCATCACCTCCGACCCTGTACCGGTGCCAATCATAATGGGCACAAGCCCCCCGATAATGGCGGCCGCCGTCATCATGATTGGCCGAACCCGCATACCGGCACCGTGTAGTACGGCATGGCGGAGGGTTTCTCGCCTTGGCGTCAGCCCTTTGTCATCACACGTTTCCAGCATTGCGTTATAAGCCTGATTCAAATACACCAGCATGATCACCCCAATCTCTACCGCAACGCCGGCCAGCGCAATGAAACCGACACCGACGGCTACCGAAAAATTATAACCAAGCAGATACATCAGCCAGATAGCACCGATCATCGCAAACGGTAGCGTGCCCATAATAATCCCCACTTCGGCAAAACGGCGGAAGTTAAGAAACAGCAGGATGACGATGATGGCCAGCGTTAACGGCACCACATAGGTCAGTTTTTCCTTCGCACGGAGCATGTACTCATACTGCCCAGACCAGTTGATTGAATAACCGGGAGGTAGATCCAGCTCTTCACTCACGGTAACCATGGCCTGTTCAACATAGGTGCCTACGTCGACACCCTCAATATCCACAAAGGTCCAGCCGTTCAGGCGGGCATTCTCACTCTTAATGGCCGGCGGGCCATCCTCCACGCCGATCTCCGCCACATCTGCCAGGGCAATGCGCTGGCCGGATGCGGTCACGATGGGCAGTTGCTCCAGCTTCTCGGGCGAATCCCGGTAGTCTTCCGGATAACGAAGATTAATGGGATACCGCTCAAGTCCCTCGATGGTTCTGGAAACGTTGATTCCACCAATAGCGGAGGCCACTACCTGCTGAACATCAGCGATATTCAGCCCATAACGAGCGGCACGCTCACGATCAATATCCACCTTGATGTAGCGGCCCCCAGCGACTCGCTCAGAGTAAACGGAGGCTGTACCGGGGATGTCGACCATGACTTCCTCAAGGCGTTTACCGATGTTCTGGATGACGGTAAGGTCCGGACCGGCAATCTTGATGCCCACCGGCGTTTTAATACCCGTTGCCAGCATATCGATGCGCGTGATGATCGGCATAACCCAGGCATTGGTTACCCCCGGGAACCGAATCAGAGTATTGAGCTCCTGCTTCAGCTTTTCGGTGGTCATGCCTTCCCGCCATTGATCCCTCGGCTTGAGCTGGATGAAGGTCTCGATCATCGTCAATGGAGCCGGATCGGTAGCGGTATCCGCCCGCCCCACTTTGCCGAACACGGTTTCGACTTCGGGTACGGTGGCAATCAGCTTGTCCGTTTGCTGCAACAGTTCCCGAGCCTTACCAATGGAGATGCCCGGGTAGGTGGTGGGCATGTACATCAGGTCGCCTTCATCCAGTGGCGGGATGAATTCACTGCCGATTTTGGTGGCTGGCCAAAGGCCCACAGCCAATGCCAGCAACGCAACAATAACCGTCGTTTTCGGGAAGCGTAACACCAGCTTCAGCACCGGCATATAAACGCCAACCAGCAGGCGGTTCACGGGGTTCTTGTGCTCCGGCAGCACCTTGCCGCGAATGAAATAGCCCATCAGCACCGGCACCAGCGTCACCGCCAGGGCCGCACTCGCCGCCATGGCGTAGGTTTTGGTGAACGCCAGGGGAGAAAACATCCGCCCTTCCTGCGCCTCCAGGGCAAACACCGGCACAAAACTGACGGTAATGATCAGGAGCGAGAAAAACAGCGCGGGCCCGACCTCAGAGGCTGACCGTGCAACGACTTCCCATCGGTTCTCAGACGTTAACGGGGTTCGCTCCATGTGTTTGTGCATGTTCTCGATCATTACAATAGCACCATCAATCATGGCGCCGATAGCGATGGCAATCCCCCCGAGTGACATGATGTTGGCATTGATGCCTTGCCAGTGCATGACGATAAAGGCCGCCAGAATACCCACGGGAAGGCTAAGAATCGCCACCAGCGACGAGCGCACGTGGAACAGGAAGACGATGCACACCAGGCCCACCACCAGAAACTCTTCAAGCAGCTTGAAGCCGAGATTATTGACCGCCCGCTCAATCAGACCAGAGCGATCGTAAACCGTCACCACCTCGACGCCTTCAGGCAAACTGGATTTCAGGTCTTCCAGTTTCGCCTTCACGCCATTAATGGTTGCCTGAGCGTTCTCACCAAAGCGCATCACCACAACACCGCCGACGGTTTCACCTTCCCCATTCAGTTCGGCAACCCCACGCCGCATCTGCGGGCCAACTTCAGCGGTGGCCACATCTTTCAGCAATATGGGGGTACCGTTGTCATCGAGTCCTAATGGAATCGACAGAAGATCCTCACGGGACTTTATATAGCCAGACGTGCGCACCATGTATTCCGCCTCGGCCATCTCGATGACGGAGGCGCCCACTTCCTGGTTGCCTCTCTTAATGGCGTTCTGGATGTGAGCCAGAGGAATTCCCAGCGCCCTGAGTTTTTCCGGGCTGACCTTGACCTGGTACTGCTTCACCATACCGCCTAGCGCAGCCACCTCAGAGACACCCGGCACCGTTTGCAGTTCGTACTTCAGGAACCAGTCCTGCAGGCTGCGCAACTGGCTTAGGTCCTGGTTCCCAGTGCGGTCTACCAGCGCATACAGGTAAACCCAGCCAACTCCGGTAGCGTCTGGCCCGAGCTGAGGCCTTGCAGAGTCTGGAAGGCTGGGCGCAACCTGGGACAGGTATTCCAGTACCCGGGAGCGGGCCCAGTACATGTCGGTGTCTTCATCGAAGATCACGTAAACATAGGAGTCACCGAAGAACGAGTATCCCCTGACCGTTTTCGCGCCCGGTACCGAGAGCATGGCTGTCGTCATCGGGTAGGTGACTTGGTCTTCCACCACCTGCGGCGCCTGGCCCGGGAAACTGGTTTTGATAATGACCTGCACATCGGACAGATCCGGCAGAGCATCCACCGGCGTTTGTTTCAGCGAATAAAGGCCGAGCCCTGTGATAAGCAACGTCGCCAGCAACACCAGGAAGCGGTTACGAATAGACCAGTGAATAATAGCGGCAATCATGACTCGCCCCCGCCATGGCTCATGGTGCTGTGATCCATCCCTTCATGATCCATCCCCTGCTCATCCATATCCTGAGGCGATGACATCCGTTGGAAGTCCGAGGTTTTGCTGGATTCCGAATCGATCAGGAACTGGGCGGATGTGACCACCGTGTCGCCTGGCGAGAGGCCATTGAGTATTTCCGCATACTTGTCGCCGACGCGCCCAACGGTCACGTTAACCGACTTGAAGGCGCCCTCTTCCATCGCCAGAACCAGTCGGTCGCTCTGTCCGGTGCGGATGACCGACTCCCGTGGCACCAGAAACTGCCGCTGTCCCCGTTCGCCCTGAACATCCAGGCGAGCGAACATGCCTGGCATCAGGACACCATCATCGTTATCAAAGCGCATCCGCACTTGCGCCGTCCGGGTTTTCGGGTTCACTTCGGGGTAGACGTAATCCACGTTTCCGCGCCACTCGCGACCGGGCATGTAATCCAGCGTCATCTGCACCCGGTTACCAGCCTCTACGGCGGAAAGCTGGCTTTCAAACACTTCGCCGATCACCCAGACCTCATCCAGCGCGGCAATCGATAGAACCCGGTTTCCGGGCTTGATGAACATACCCTCACGAACATTCAGATTCTCGATCACCCCGGAACCCGGAGCGTAAACCGTCATGGTTCTCTGGACTTCGCGCTTCTGGCGCAGTTGGCTGATCAGACTAGCCGGTACGTTCAGCGCCAACAATCGCTCGGTAGCAGCATCAACCAGTCTCTGATTGCCACGGTTCATCGCGAGAAGCAGTTCTTCCTGCGCATTCACAAGGGTGGGCGAGTACAGCGTGTACAAAGGCTTGCCTTGCTCAACAGGCTCGCCCTCGGCTTTGACATAAAGCGCTTCGATCCAGCCTTCAACACGAGGGTGCACGTGGGCCATCTCGTCTTCGTTGTACTGCACGTAGCCTACGGTAGTAATGTTGTTAGGCAGGCGCCCCTGAATCACCGGCTCCGTTCGAACCCCAAGGTTGTTGACGACCGTTGGTGAAATTCGGACCGTGCCGGCTGGATCCTCAGCTGACCCACCCTCCTCGTATACCGGGATCAGATCCATCCCCATCGGGGATTTTCCGGGTTTGTCACTTTTGAAATTGGGGTCCATCGGGGCTACCCAATACAGCGGCTCCTTTGGGCCAGAAGCGGCCATTTCAGCTGCAGGCGTCGAAGTCGCGTCAGTGTCAAGCCAGTACGTGGCCCCTGCACCGGCGAGGCCGCCGAGCAATACAAAGCCCAAAGGGCGAGCAAAATTAGCCATGATGGTCAGTCCTGGTAACGATTCAGTGAAAAGGAAGGTATGTCGGAAGTGTCGGACGTCAGATAACGGAAACTCGCCAGATTCTTGGCCCGCTCGGCCATCATCTGTATCAATTCAACCTGGGTATTAAGCTCTGCAATTCGCGCTCGTACCGCTTCGGCGAAGTCGCCGTCATCGTTGTTGTAAGCAGTCAATGCTGCGCTTGCCTGCGCCTCCATTTGCGGCAGCAGGGTCTGTTCATAGAGCTCTATGCGGTCATCCAGTCGTTCGATCCGGGCCACGGCCGCACGGGCTTTGGCCTGAAGTCCCCGGATCTGCAAAATACGTTCTGTTTTTGCCGCCTCCAGTCGCGCCACTGATGCATTCAGTTTTCGATCCTGCCGGTTGCCTGTAAAGATCGGGAGATCAAAGCCAATGCCTACAGAGAACAGGTCGGCCCTGTCCTGACCGTTTGGTGCCCGCTCCCTGTATCCATATTGTGCAGATACTGACCATTCCGGCTTGTAGGCCTGGCGAGCCAGGTCAACGTCAACACTCTGGGCATCAATCAACTGATCAGTCGCGCGGATTGACGGATGACGGATCAGTGCGTCTGCGGATGTTTCAGCCCAGCCTAGAGGAAACACTCTCAGCAACTCGTTGGGTACATTTTTACTGACAGCCAGCTTGGCTTGGTCCGGGCCTATCCACTCTGCCAGCGCCTCGCGGTTCGATGCCTGTTGCAAATGCAGCACCGTCAGCCGGTCCTCAAGTCGCGTCAGTTCCAGCGAGGCACGGATTACATCCTGCTGCCTGGAACCTATGCTTGCTGAGGTATACCCGGCCTCGGCGACATCCTCTAACTGCTGAAACAGAGCACGATTATCTTCAATCAGTTCGATGCTTTGCTGGGTTCGCCAGACCTCAAGCCAGAGATGCGCTACCGATTCCATGACCTGCACCCGGCGGTTCTCGCGCCGAAAAGGCTGAACGCCTGCCATTTCCTGCTTTTTTTCACTGGCCAGCTGACGGCTATCACCTCGCGGAATTCGCTGGGTAAATCCAATGGTGGCCTGAGTCATTGCCTCCTGTCCGGTATCGAAAGTATCCGTGGGCAAGTTCGCGGCACCAAGCGTCATCCGGGGGTCCGGGAGTGCCCCATCGGCAACAGCTTCTTCCAACAGAGCATCTTGCATCTGCACACTCTGACGCAGCCACGGATCGTTCTCGATGGCCGCATCAATCGCGCCGGTTAACTCAAGTCTGGTTGCCGTCCAAGCGGGCAAACTGGTCAAAACCAGAGCACCGAGAAAGGCCGGCTTTATAAGGTGAGGAAGAATGGACAACGTTATATCTCCATTGAAATGTTTCTGACTCGCAATCTTATAGCGCTTATCTGAAACCAAACTGAATTGCAGAATGAAAATGCACAATTTGATTTATATCAAGATACTGTTATTCCTGAAAAAAATTACTTTATTTTAAATTTTCTTATTTCTTTCAGGATCAATTCAGAAACCGATGCTTTAATTAAATCACCAACCAACTAGGAGGTGTAAGAATGAAAAGTTTACTTATATTTGCAGCAGCAGTTACTGTTTCAACGTCCGTACTCGCCGGCAACATGTCAGACAATAAGGACATGAGGGCCATGCACAGCCAAATGATGGACAAATCATCCATTGAAGAAATACTTAAGAATGAAGAGATGCAGCGCTTGCACAGAGACATGACACGTAATGCGATGTCCGAAGGGGGCTTTGAGGCTCGCGTGCAAATGATGACGGAAGAAGGCCGGGCTTATCACAACGCTCTGAAACAAAGGCAAAAAAATACCGCAGGGTAATTCCTGCGGCAAAGTCAACTCGTGGAGACGCAAGCGTCGGCTGGCTCGGGCTTCGAGCAGTCGACGTCCTGATCACGCTCAAGTAAATCACAGATAACTGAAACTGAACTGAATTTCTTGAACGGTTTAAGGTAATTAAGGAGAGCATCATGAAAAAAATCATTATCGCTGCCGCAGCTGCCACTTTATTTTCTACAATGGCCACTGCCAATTCAGGATTGGCCGATCGAATTAATGAAGCGCGCACTTACCCGAACAAAACAGCCGACGCAAAAACCAGAATGATGACCTGCATGAAAGAAATGCAATCTCAAAAATCAATGAACGGGTCCAATGTCAATAAGCAGCAAAAAATATCAGTCAGAAACACACACCACAATCATACTTAAATAAATCCAGCGTGTTAGAGAATAACCAGTAGTCGACTGTCTCTTAGAACGACAGTCGACTATTTATTAAATATTGAAAATACAGAAAGTAATATACTTCACTTCCACGATGCCTCTTCATTTGGCTCTCAGAGTCAACCACCCAAGAAACATCCATTTGACAATCAGGCCCGTTATCGGTGGCAAGAAAACCCATTGTGCAAGAGGAATTACCCCTGTGCCTGCCTACCTCGACGGCGCGGCGGTCGTCACGCCCAATCCACGCGCCCATGCGCTGATGGCCGACAAACGGAACCTGATCCTGCTATCTGATGCCCAAACCCTGCGCGACTGGGGCCTGAGTGAAACCGAGGCAGGATTTCTGGATAGAGCTGTACCGAAGACCCGGCTGGTTTCAGCAAGTGATGAGGCGGAGTTGTGGAGCAACCGGCGTAAACTGTTTTTCAAACCGGTAGCGGGCCATGGCAGCAAGGGCGTCTATCGGGGCGAAAAACTAACCCGCCGCGTTTTCGAAGAGATCCTGAAGGGTGATTACATCGCGCAGAACTTCGTTCCCGCCGGAGAACGCACCCTGAGAGTGGATGGCACGGTCACCACCAGAAAGGTCGATATCCGTTTGTACACCTATGCCGGGCAACATCTGCTTGCCGCTGCCCGTGTGTACCAGGGCCAGGCCACCAACTTTCGAACGCCGGGAGGTGGCTTTGCGCCCGTCTTTGAGGTGTGAAGGTGAGCCTCAATTGGAAACATTCAAAGGGATTAAGCCGTCAGCAAAAGTGCTCGGATCTCATAGATCCTGCATTCGGCCAACCTGACGAGCCAGTCTCATCGACTCATTTTCCTCCATCGCCAAAAGAGATTCGAACAGCTCTTTTGCTTCTGGAATTTCGGCTTTTCCAATCAGCGTTTTGTAGAGATCAATAATCTGATCATGAAAGTCGAACACTTCCCGGCAGATACCATCAAAATCAAGCTTCGCGTAAGGCTCGTCGCAGGTTCGATGAGTTTTGATCGGATTATGGGACAGGTAGTCGTACACCCGAGTTTCCAGTGCCTTCTTATCCCATTGGTGCTCAAACTCGTTCACGATCCGCTCTATTTCCGATTCATGAGCTGCCAGATAATCCAAAAGCGCACGGGCCCGTTCTTCCTCGTGCTTTGTTGCGCAATGGGACAGACAGCTCGCCAGATGTGAGTGCAGATCGCGCGTCCAGTCGATCAGTTGTCCAAAAGTCTTTATATCCATATCTTTTTTCCTTTTTTCCTTTTTTCTTCTCCATAATATGACTGACATCAAATAGGTATCCCGTCGTCAAATGAGGAGTCCTATTTGCATTTCCAGTGTTCAGTTGGGCTATGCGCTCGCCTGGCTAATTCGCTAATCCATTGCAAACCGCAGGCACTGCAGCAAATCGCCGCCTCTACCGGCTTCAGATCGATTCCACAACCTCAGAGAGCATATCCCTGACCTTCCCGGCAACCTGCTTGAGCTCGTCATTATCGATGGCGCTCATGGAAGCCAATGGATCCTCTGCACTTACCTCAATGCCCTCCGAAACCTCACGAAGAATAACGTTGCAAGGCAGCATGGCACCCACGCGAGGCTCCACACCGATGGCTTCCCAGGCCATGCCAGGATTGCAGGCCCCGAGAATCCGATAGGCCAACATATCCTTGTCCAGCTTTTTCTTCATGGTGGCTTTGACATCAATTTCTGTCAGCACACCGAACCCGTGATCAGTGAGGGCCTGACGCGCTCTTCTGTCCACGTCCTCGAAATCGACATCTTTGATAACTCGATCGATCGTGTATGACATAGCTACCTCCAATGATTCAGAAGTTCATTGCTTTGACCCGAGTTTCACCACCCTCAAACGCAGCGCATTCACAATCACGCTGACCGAGGACAGCGACATGGCGGCCGCTGCAAAAATGGGCGACAGCAGTATCCCGAAAAACGGGTACAAAACCCCTGCCGCTATCGGAACACCGGCGGAGTTGTAAACGAAGGCGAAAAACAGGTTCTGACGGATATTGCGCATGGTCGCCAGAGACAAACGGCGCGCCTCGACAATGCCCATCAGGTCGCCGCGCAGCAGCGTAATGCCGGCGCTTTCGATGGCGACATCGGTCCCGGTGCCCATGGCCACACCGACATCCGCCGTTGCCAGTGCAGGCGCATCGTTTACGCCGTCACCCGCCATCACGACAACACGGCCTTCGTCTTTCAGGCGCTGGACGATCTTGCCCTTATCTTCCGGCAGGACTTCCGCTTCCACTTCGTCGATATGCAGTTTTCGGGCAACTGCTTCAGCTGAAGTGCGGTTATCGCCGGTCAGCATGACCACCCGGATGCCGTCTTTTTGCAGCGCGGAAATAGCGGCTTCGGTGGTTTCCTTGACCGGATCGGCAATCGCCAGCAACCCTGCGACGTTTCCGTCGACAGCAGCAAAAATCACGGTAGCACCATCTTTTCGGAGCTGGTCGGCGTCGCCGTCAAATCGCGTGGTGTCGACATTTTCCGACTCCATGAGAAGGCGGTTACCAAGTAGCACCCGCTTGCCGTCTATTCGACCGGTAACCCCTTTACCATTCGGAGAGTCAAAGTCTTCCGCATCCGGAAGCTTCAGGTCCATGCCCTTGGCTTTATCGAGTATGGCGTGAGCCAGTGGGTGCTCACTGCCTTTCTCCAGGCCGCCTGCATAACGCATGAGACTACTGTCATCGAACCCGTTGGCCGCGACAAGCCGGGTGACTTGCGGCTTGCCCTCTGTCAGCGTGCCGGTTTTATCCACCACCACGGTGTCCACCTTCTCCATACGCTCCAAGGCTTCCGCATCGCGAATCAGAACGCCACTTTGAGCACCGCGTCCGACACCCACCATGATGGACATGGGCGTCGCCAAGCCAAGTGCGCAAGGGCAGGCAATGATCAGAACACTGACCGCTGCAATCAGCCCGAACGCCATAGGCGGTGCGGGTCCAAAGAAGGACCAAGCAATAAAGGCGACAATAGCAATCACAATAACTGCCGGCACAAACCAGCCTGCTACCTTGTCAGCCAGCCCCTGGATCGGTGCGCGGCTACGCTGGGCGCTGGCCACCATCTGGACAATCTGGGACAGCATGGTATCGCGGCCAACTTTGTCGGCCCGCATGATGAAGCTGCCCTGCTGGTTTATGCTGCCGCCGATCACCTGGTCGCCGGATTTCTTGCTGACCGCCAGGGGCTCGCCGGTCACCATGGACTCATCCACGTTGGAGCTGCCTTCAAGCACCTCGCCGTCCAGCGGCACCTTGTCACCGGGGCGCACCCGCAGGCGGTCGCCCACCTTGACCTGATCAAGCGACACATCGGATTCGCTGCCATCGTCGTCCAGTTTTCTGGCCGTCGCCGGTGCCAGATCCAGCAGGGCCTTGATGGCACCAGAGGTTTTCTCTCTGGCGCGCAATTCCAGCACCTGCCCCAGCAGCACCAGCACCACGATGACAGCAGCCGCCTCGAAGTAGACGGCGACCGACCCGTCTTCCTGCCGGAAGGCGCCTGGGAAGATCTGCGGCGCCAGGGTCGCAACCAGGCTGTAGATCAGCGCGACGCCGGTACCAATGGCAATGAGCGTAAACATGTTCAAGTTACGACTAACCACGGATTTCCAACCCCGGACGAAGAAGGGCCAACCGCACCAGAGCACCACAGGCGTTGCCAGCACCAGTTGAATCCAGTTGGACATCTGCGGGGCTATAATGTGATCGAGTCCGGTGAGGTGCCCACCCATCTCCAGCACCAGTACAGGCAGGGCCAGCACCAGGCCGATCCAGAATCGGCGGGTCATGTCTTTGAGTTCTTCCGAAGGCCCGTCGTCCAGGCTTACCTGCTCGGGCTCCAGGGCCATGCCGCAGATTGGGCAGTCCCCTGGCCCTTGCTGCCGAATCTCGGGGTGCATGGGACAGGTATACATAGTGCCCGGCGCTACCGGCTCTTGCTGTTTCTTTTCCCAATCGAGGTACTGCTCAGGGTCCTCGTCGAATTTGGACTGGCAACGCGACGAGCAGAAGTACCAGGTTTTACCGCCATGCTGGCTGCGGTGTTCCGCGGTATGCGGATCGACTGCCATGCCGCAAACCGGATCCTTGGCGGTGTGCCCGCCAGGTTCTTTATCGGCGTGGTGATCGTGGTCATGGGCGTGATGGTGCTCAGCCATTCTGATCTCCTGTTTTATCGGCGGGCCAGTCTGCAAATGCAATGAAATACAGCAGAACCAGATTGACGATAGGGATCAGTATCAGTACACCCATCCACCCCGGATACCCCGTGCGCTGGCAAATACGCCAGGCCGGAATGACGACCACAATGGCAATCACCAGCATCCACAGCCAGTGGCCTGCCCACATGGTGTTCCCGAACATGTTATCTCCCATCATGGCAATAGCCTCTCTTCCTGATTCAGATTAATGATGATGCGCATGACTCTCTTCCTGTTTCGCTTGCGCCGATTCCGGTGATCTTTTAAGGAAAATCTGCTCGGATACTGCAATCACGATCATGGTCACGACTGCCACGCTGATGACGAACGGGTCCGTATTAAGCTTTACCCAGACGAAGCCGCCCAGCGCCAAAAGATCCAACAAGATGGCTGTTGCTGGCACCCAGGTGTTGGCCTTAATGTCTTTGCGTAGATAACGGAGCACACCCCAGTGAATGGCAATGTCCATAATCAGATAAAACACGATACCCAACGCAGCAATGCGTGACAGGTCAAAGAAGGCGGTCAGAATCAGACCCAGGACAACGGTATACACCAGTGTGTGCTTCTGAATGCTGCCGGGCATCCCGAAATGCCGATGAGGAACCAGTTTCATCTCCGTCAGCATGGCCAACATGCGGGACACAGCAAATACACTGGCCAGAATTCCTCCCGCCGTGGCCATCATGGCAATCGCAACAGTAAACCAGACGCCGTATTCGCCGAGAGCGGGGCGTGCAGCAGCGGCGAGAGAGTAATCCTGCGTTTCGATAATTTCAGCCAGAGATAGATTGCTGGCGACCGCAAATCCCACCAGCGTGTAGATCACCACACAGGCGGCAATGGAAATCACGATGGCGCGCCCAACGTTTCGCTTCGGGTCGATGACTTCCGAACCACTGTTGGTGATGGTCGTAAAGCCTTTGAACGCAAGAATGCCCAACGCGGTCGCGCCCAAGAAGTTGCCCAGCGTTCCGGCTTCACCGGGCTCCGAAAAATCAACCGAGATTGAGTCGGCAATCCAGACCCCGACCAGACCGAAAATCAGTATGCCGCCGATTTTCAGGATCCCGATAAAGGAAGCCACCCCTTGAATCATCCGATTGCCCAGCAGGTTGATCAGAAAGGCCGCAAGAATGAGCGCCACGCCGAGAATGGGCACCATGCGGCCACTGTCATCCCCGCCGAAAAGTTGCATGGTGTAAGAGCCAAAGGTCCGGGCCAGGAAGCTCTGAGCGATGACCATGGAAAAATACATCAACAGGGCGTTGAAAGCCGTTGGCAGCCGGTTTCCGTAGGCTTTATGCAAGTACATGCCAATGCCCCCGGCCGACGGGTAGGCGTTGGAAATCTTGATATAGGAATACGCGCTGAAGCCAACAATCAAGGCCGCCGCGAGAAAGGCCAGCGGGAAAAGAACGCCGGTCATCTGCGCCATCTGCCCGGTCAGAGCAAAAATACCGGCGCCAATCATGACGCCGGTACCCAGCATCACCGTCCCTGGCAGAGTGAGACTACCTTCCTGGTAGCGAGTGCTTCGATCTTCCTCCCTGCTCATTCAATCTCCTCTTATTTTTTCATGGGTGGAATCTTGGAACAGCAGAACGGCTCATGCTTGGCATTTGCCCGGACGTTGTCGTCGGTAAACCGGTACCAGGCCAGTTTGCGCCGGGTCCACCATCCGGTTTTCAATCGGCCACCGTAAGCCTTGATCAGTTCCAGTAATTCATCGACGGACCAGTGGGTTCCATCGTACGTCACCTGCAATGTGCCATTTGGCTTACGCTCGGCGAAATCAACGCATGGGTGGTGATTCAGATCGTGGATGAGCCCCTCCCACTGATCCTCTCCAAGCCCCTCGACGGTCATTTTTCGGCGCAACAAAAACTGCTCCTGGTTGGTTGCTTTGTGTGCTTTGGTCATGGGGTGACACCTCTCTTCCTGATGACTTCTCCCTGTATCAAAACACTTCAACCTGAACTGCGACTGAAAATGGACACAGACTTTCGGTGGATTTGAGTTACATCAAATCATAGACGAAAAAGGGCCGTGGGTTTCCCCATGGCCTATCAGCATCAGAATGCGATTCGAGCGCCGATCACGGCAAACCAGTCTTCTGTGCCACCGCCGTCCGCCTCGGCCAGGTCGGCGCTATCGCCATACTTACGCTCGTGCACCACACCCACGTAGGGTGAGAACGCACGGTCGATCAGGTCGTAGCTGAGCCGGAGGCCGGTTTCGGTGGAAACCAATCCCTTGCCGACGCCGATCTCTTCATCCTCACTGAACGCTACTGAGGCATCCAGCGTTGCCGCCAGAATCCAGTAGTTGGTGAACAGCAATTCGTACTCAGCGTCCAGTTCAGCTGACGTATCGCCATCCTTGCTGACATACAGATTTGCATCGATCTCAAACCATTGGGGCGCCAGCCCGGCCACACCGAGAACCGCATACGTACGGTCCGGCCCCTCGGGCGTATCGAAACGCACGCCCGCTTTGGCGTCGAAGAACTTGGAGATAGGGATCTGGCCGACCAGCTGGTTTTCCAGCGTTTCGTAGGCCTGCTCCTCTATCTCGTACTCCCCGGTTGTGAGCAGCCGGACTTTAAAGTCGTCGGTGCCATAGAAGGCATCCGCATTCCAGACGCCCAGCTCCTCGTCATCGTCGCTGTAGCGGTACTCAAATTCCTCGAATTGAACGCCCCAGGTTGTGAGCGGCTGTTTTCGAGCGGTCGTGTCGGAGATCATTTCCTGAGCTGTCACCGCCGTTGAGACACCAATAGAGGCAAGGAAGCTGACTGCGACAATTGATCGAATACAGCTCATACCTCACCTCCATCTTTGGCAATCACGTCTGTTTTGGCCTGCGTCGACTCTGGCCCACCTTCAACAATGACCTTGCGGAACATACCAGCGGCCGCGTGATAGGACAGGTGACAGTGGAACGCCCACTGACCGGGCTCGTCGACCTCGGTTTCCATGTAAACCGTGGTGCCTGGCTGCACACTGACCGTGTGCTTGATCGGGTTCCATTGGTCTGCACCAACATCGAGAATGGACCACATACCGTGCAGGTGCATAGGGTGAGTCATCATGGTCTCGTTCACGAATTTGAAGCGAACTCGCTCACCGTATTTGAGACGAATTGGGTCTGCGTCTTCGTACTTGACGCCATTAATGCTCCAGGTATAACGCTCCATATTGCCGGTCAAACGAAGCTCAATTTCCCGGGTCGGTTCGCGGTCTTCATACAGTGGATCTTGGGCCTTCAGGTCAGCATAGGACAGGAACTTGCCGCCATTGGCTGCCGTGGGTACAAGGCCACTTCCCTTGGCGTAAAAGGGGTCGCTTTGGCCGCCTTTTCCCATCGCCATGGAACCATGATCCATGCCTTCCATGTTGGAATGATCCATTCCGGACATCCCTTCTGAGCTATTCATATCCATGTCGCCATGATCCATACCGGCCATGTTGCCATGGTCCATGCCGGGCATACCGCTCATGTCTGCCATAGTCAGGCGCGCCGGATCACGCAGTTGCGGAACAGCCGCTTCCATACCTTCTTCGGGGGCCAACGTTGCCCTGGCATAGCCGGACCGCCCCATGGATTCAGCAAAAATGGTGTAGGCCTGCTTGTCTCTCGGGCGAACGATCACATCGTAGGTTTCCGCCACACCAATCCGGAATTCATCCACACTAACCGGCTGAACGTTGTTGCCATCAGCCTGCACAACAGTCATGTCCAGACCTGGAATCCGGATGTCGAAGTAGGTCATGGCCGAGGAATTGATAAAACGCAACCGAATGCGCTCGCCTGGTTCAAAGAGTCCCGTCCAGTTTTGGTCCGGCCCTTTGCCGTTGATCAGGCCCGTAAAGCCCTGCAAGTCCTCAACGTCCGCCTTCATCATCCGCATACCACCCCAGGCCATACGGTCACTGACGGTGTTCATCAGACCATTTTTTGAAACGTCCGAGAAAAACTCGCCAACGGTTTGCTGCTCGCGGTTGTAGTAATCCGGCATCATTTTCAGGTTGCGCATGATGCGGTCACCGGAATGGGGGTGTTTGTCGGTGAGCTGCACCACGTATTCCCGATCGTAGCGAAACGGCTCACGACCTTCAGGCTCAATAACAATAGAACCATAAGCGCCATCTGGCTCCTGGAAGCCTGAATGGCTGTGGAACCAGTAGGTGCCCGCCTGTTGGATTGGGAATTCGTAGGTGAAGGTTTCACCCGGTTTGATACCTGGGAAGCTGATTCCGGGCACGCCGTCCTGATCAAAAGGAAGGATCAAACCATGCCAGTGAATGGACGTCATCTCATCCAGGTTGTTGGTCACGTTGATCTTGACGTTTTCGCCTTCCTTGAAGCGCATCACTGGCCCGGGGGATTTCCCGTTGTATCCAATGCCTTCCTTCACGAAATCGCCGGTATCAATTTTTACCCGGTCGACCGTAAGGTCGTATTCGCCGGCCAGAACCATGGCTGGCATCAGCAGGCTCAAAAGCCCTGTCAAAAAGCGTGGTTTCATCTGTGTTGCTCCGAACTACACGTCATTGAAGCCGGGCCGAGAAACGTGTCTCAGCCCCGCGCTCGCGGACCTCAGTTAAGCGAGTTACTCGAAATTGACCTCACCGTACATCCCGGCCTGATAGTGGCCCGGCACGTTGCAGGCAAATTCGATATTGCCTTTATCAGAGAACTTCCATACCACTTCTTTACTTTGGCCCGGTTCCAGCAACACGCTGTTCGGGTCGTCATGCTTCATGGAATGGCCATTCCCCATATCCATATTCATCATGTCGTGGTTCAGCTTGCCGCCCTGGATGACGCCATGCTCAACCATCATCATCATTTCCTCTTGATGAGCTTCGTGCATGTCGGGAGTGCCAACATTGAACTCATGGACGAGGTTTCCCTTGTTCTCCACCACGAAGCGAACGGTTTCACCCGGCTTTACACTGATTTCTTCGGGTTCGTAGTAGTTGTCGTACATCTCGACAGTTACGGTTCGGCTGGCCTCCGACGCTTTGCCAGGTTCACCGCTTGTAGCGCCGTGCCCGTGGCCACCATCATGGGCGCCAGCCGCAAACGCTGTTGCCGACATTGAAAGCGCCATACCCGCTACGAATAGTTTTGATGCATTCATCTTTTTATCCTCTGTAAAATATTGCTCGAAAAACACTGCAGGATTGAGCCCCAATCTTGAGCAATGTTCAGAATCGGTTGTTACCTTCTCTCACTAACCTGAATTCTTTCTGAAAAACTCGAACTATTTTCCGTTCAGGCTGAATTCAGGTTAATCAGTCACACTTTCGACCGCGGACCATACATAGAAGGAAAAACTCATGCGTTTACTGCTCGTCGAAGATGACCGCTTGCTTGCTGAGGGTCTGGTCAGGCAGTTGGGAAAAGCAGGTTTCAGCGTTGATACAACTCCCAGTGCCCGAGAAGCCGTCGTTCTGGGTGAGCAAGAGGATTACCGTGCTGTTGTTCTGGACCTGGGTCTACCTGATGGCAACGGGCTGGACGTATTGAGAAAGTGGCGAACGAATCACGTCAGCTGTCCGGTCTTGATTCTGACCGCGAGAGGCGATTGGCAGGATAAGGTTAACGGCTTAAAAGCCGGGGCAGACGATTACCTGGCAAAACCTTTTCAGACAGAAGAGCTAATCGCACGCCTCAACGCACTCGTGCGTCGAAGTGAAGGAAGGGTCCATGCTCAGGTTAAAGCCGGCCGCTTTGAACTGGACGAAAACCGCCAGAGTCTCAAGATGGACGACGGCGTGGAACATACACTTACCGGCACCGAATTCCGGCTGCTACGTTGTTTGATGAGCCGCCCTGGCCACGTCTTTTCCAAAGAACAACTAATGGAACAGCTTTACAACTTGAATGATAGCCCGAGCGAAAACGTCATTGAGGCGTATATTCGGAGGTTAAGGAAGCTAGTGGGCAGCGAAACCATCTCAACACGACGCGGCCAGGGGTACATTTTTAATGCGATTCCTTAAAAAGCCTGCGTCCGTAAAAGGAACCTTGCTTGCGCTGTTACTGCCCGCCGGAATTGGTCTAATGGGGGTGGCGTGGTTGGTCCATGGCTTGCTGCTCGACCGAATGTCTCGGGAATTCGTTGAAAGCCGACTGAAAGATGAAGTCGTTTTCCTTGAGCACCAGATTCGCGACGCGAATGGTGAAGTTGACACTCTCCAGACGGGCGATTATTTCCAGGATGTTTTTCATCATGCCTTTGCCATACATACACCCGAACAGACCATCATTTCACCCGATACTTGGGAGCCCTTGTTAACGCCTCTGATTGAAAACGAAGAAGACGGAACCGTTCGCGTAGAAGATGCCGAAACCACTGATACTCCCTTAGACATCCTCGCCTACCGAAAGTCTTTTCAGGTCGGTGAAACACCCATCGTCGTAATCGTTTCTGAAGATCTGGGTGCGCTGAAACGCAGCCAAGCTGCACTTCATGCCTGGACCGCCGTAGTATCAGTTCTGTTGATTATGCTCTTGGTCGCCGTGCTCTGGTTCGGAATCACGGTGTCCATGCGACCGGTTGTCACACTCAAAGCCGCATTAAAAAGACTCCAGGACGGAGAGATCTCCCGAATCAACGTTCAGTCGCCAGAGGAGTTCCACCCGCTGGTTCTTCAACTAAATCAGTTGCTGGACTCCTTAGATCAGCGACTGGAGCGCTCCAGGGACGCTCTCGCAAACCTGTCTCATAGCGTCAAAACCCCCATCGCAGCCGTCCGGCAGATACTGGAAGACGACACACGTCCTCTCGACACCAATCTAAGGCGCCAGATGGTGGAGCGACTAAGCGATATCGACAGGCAATTAGAAGCTGAAATGCGTCGAAGCCGTTTTGCAGGGCCCCAGATTGGAAAAAGCGCCTACCCCATAAAACAGGCACGGGATCTTTTGTGGATGCTCGGTCGTTTATATCCGGAAAAGTCGTTTGAACTATCGAGTTCTCTGCCTGAAGACAGCCGATGGCCGATAGAAGAACATGATCTAAATGAAGTATTGGGCAACTTACTCGACAATGCTGGCAAATGGTCTTCGAGATGCGTAGAGCTCTCTGTGGAACAAGGCAGCGGCTTCAAGCGAATAGTTGTTGCTGATGATGGCCCAGGGGTTAATCACAAGGATTTAGCCAGTTTGGGCCAAAGGGGTCTGCGGCTAGATGAGCAAACACCTGGGCACGGTCTCGGCCTTGCTATCGTTCGAGATATAGTGACTCGCTATGAAGGTAAAATCAGCTTTTCGACTAAGTCCTGTAGCGGTTTACGCGTTTCTATCGAATTATTAAGATAAACTCGAATGTTCGCTTTTGTTTAAGACCAGACAGCGGCAACCAGCCGCCCCCACAACCCTGGAGCAACGGTCAAAACAGACCTTTCTATGCCAGAGAAAACGATCACCGCGCCGGCCGCAGGTTCGTCGGACTAGGAAATGTGCGTTCTCGATCATAAACCTCGGAGCCAGGCGCCATTACCTTCAGCGCAGGCCTTTGCACACTTGCCGGAAACGTGAGCCCGGCAGAGGCCATGAAACAAGCCGACCCTTCCGCTCTACCTGGCAAAGCAGAAGGGTCGGGACCGAATCATTTCTGAGTAGTGCAGGCGCCTTGCCATAGCGAGCATTTACATTACCACTCCTCATCCTTCTTCTCCTGCTCCGCCTTACGCTCCCGAATCTTCTCCAGCTTTTCCTTGGGAATCTTCATATTGGCGCTATCACGCAAAGACAGCAGGCTGCCGACAACCAATGCGAATGCAGCGAAAAGAAATAGCCAGCCAATGAGCGGCATAATACGGTCTCCTTGAATATCGGCCTTTACGAACAGTAGCACAGCCGGTAAAGGCGCGCTCCCGTAGCCGTTTCCGCTATAATGCCCGGCCTGCTTACCTGAAACCGGAGTACTCCAGCCACCATGCGCCAGACCATCGACCTGACTGTTGAAAGCTCCCTGCTTGCGGTAGATGCGCTGGCGGAAGCATCCGGCCTGCCCAAGCAGCGCATCAAGGATGCCATGGCCAAGGGCGCCTGCTGGTGGACCCAGAAAGGCAAGCAGGTGCGGTTGCGGAAGGCCAAGCGGGAGCTGAAGCCGGGCACTCGCATCCAGTTGTTCTATGATGACCAGGTTCTGGCGCGCCAACCGGAAGAACCCGAATTGCTGGAGAACAAAGGTCGTTACACTGTCTGGTTCAAACCGCACGGGTTGCTGTCCCAGGGTTCGCAGTGGGGCGACCACTGCAGCCTGCTGCGTCTGGCTGAAACCGAACTGAACAAACCCTGTTTTCTGGTGCACCGGCTGGACGGGGATGCCGCGGGCATCATGTTGATCGCCCACGATGGTAAAGCCGCGGCAGCGCTGTCCCAACTTTTCTCCGGACGAACCATGACCAAGATCTACCGGGCCCGGGTAACCGGCAACCTGGTTGCAGACGACCTGCGGATCGACACGCCCCTGGACGGCAAAGCCTCGGTCAGTCGCGTGACTACCCTCAGCTATGATGCAGATTCCGATACCACCGAGTTGGAAGTCCGCATCGAAACTGGCCGGAAACACCAGATACGGCGACACCTGTCCGGTATTGATCACCCGATTGTCGGAGACAGGCTTTACGGAACAGCAGATTCTGCCGGGCTGCAACTGACCGCAGTTGAACTGGCCTTCCACTGCCCGGTCACCGGCAGACCGGTATCTTTTGCGCTAACCAACCAGGTCTCATAAACAAAGAAGGCCAGCAACGATGCTGGCCTTCTTTCTGTGCAGTGGCGATCAGACCTTGTAGAAATCCCGGTACCAGTCCACGAAGTTGGCTATGCCCTCTTCCACGGTGGTAGACGGCTTGTAGTCCACATCATTGATCAGGTCATCCACATTGGCGTAGGTCGCCGGCACGTCACCGGGCTGCATGGGCAACAGGTTCTTCTCGGCCTTTTTGCCGACCCGCTCTTCGATGATCTCGATAAACCGGGACAGCTCCACCGGGTTATTGCTGCCGATGTTGTAGATGCGGTACGGCGCCTTGCTGGTACCCGGGTCCGGCTGGGCACCGCTCCAGTCTTCGTTGGGCTGGGCGACGTTGTCCAGCGTACGGATGACACCCTCTACGATATCGTCGATGTAGGTGAAATCCCGCTTGTGATGGCCGTGGTTGAACACATCAATCGGCTCGCCCGCCAGGATCTTCTTGGTGAAGATAAACAGCGCCATATCCGGCCGGCCCCAGGGACCGTATACGGTAAAGAACCGCAGGCCGGTGGTGGGCAGGTTGTACAGGTGGCTGTAGGTGTGAGCCATCAGCTCATTGGCCTTCTTGGAGGCCGCGTACAGGCTCAGGGGGTGGTCTACGTTGTCATGCACGGAGAACGGCATGGTCTCGTTAGCGCCGTATACCGAACTGCTGGAGGCGTACACCAGGTGCTTCACGTCGTTATGGCGGCAGCCTTCCAGGATGTTCATAAAGCCAACCAGGTTGGCCTCTACGTAGGCGTGGGGGTTCTCCAGGGAATAGCGTACGCCGGCCTGGGCGGCCAGGTGCACCACCCGCTCGGGCTTGTGTTCCCGGAACAGGGCTTCCATAGCGGCCCGGTCTGCTACGTCCTGGCGCACTTCGGTGAACCCCACCTTGCCGGTTAGCCGGGCCAGGCGAGCCTCTTTCAGGTTCACATCGTAATAGTCGTTTACGTTGTCCACGCCGATGACTTCATCACCGCGATCCAGCAGTCGATGGGCCAGGTGTGAGCCGATAAAACCGGCGGTTCCCGTAACGAGGATTTTCAAGATCTGTTCTCCATGAAAAATGGCGCCCGGAGGCGCCTTTTAATGCTCGCTCAGAAGGTGAAGCCGACGCTGGCGAAGGGGCCGGAGAGCTCCACGTCCAGCTTGTCGTCGTCATCTTCGTAATCAATCGCCATTTCGCGGTAGCCTGCACGCAGCTGCAGCATGGCAATCTCGAACTGGCCGTACACGTTCACATCGTGCAGGGAGTCGCCGCTGTAGCTTACAAAGTTACCGTCAGCGCCCACAGATACACCGGTGAACGGCAGGTCGAAGCGGGCGGCCAGGTAGCCCATGGGTACCACGGCATCGACGGTGGTTTTACTGACGTTGGCGGTATTGGTCTGGTCCCGAACGATCAGCTCACCATCAAACTTGCGAGCGGTCAGGCCGAGATCCAGGTTTACCCAGTTATCCAGCACTTCGTAGTAGAAGGTGGCGTCCAGTTGGTCGAGATCCAGATCGGAGTTAACGTCGGCGTTGATGATGTCATCAAAGCCTTCGGGACCAATCTTACCGCTCCCACTCTCGGAAATGCTGGTGTAGTTCACCCGCACGTTCGGCAGCAGCGGCACCGGATGCTCGAAGTAAGCCGTGAAGTTGGCGTTGCTGTCGCTGTCCATATTGAGATCATTCTCGATATCAACGGCAGAGCCTTTGTTCACCACCTCACCGGAGAAATCGGAATCCCAGTAGCTTACGTTTGCGCCCACGCCCAGAATGTCGGCATTGGCCAACGGGGCCGCCAGTACCAGCGAACCACCTACAGCAATCATCAACTTACGCATACATCACCTTTCTGCTTGTTGTGCTTTATTCAGTCAAAGTTGATGCCAAGACGGCGACCAACTTCCTCATAGGTTTCGATGACATCACCAAGCCCTTGACGGAAACGGTCCTTGTCCATCTTCTTGCGGGTTTCCTTGTCCCAGATACGGCAGCCGTCGGGGCTGAACTCGTCACCCAGTACAATCTCGCCACCGCTGCGGCCGAATTCCAGCTTGTAGTCCACCAGCAGCATGCCGGCGTCATCAAACAGGGCCTTCAGTACGTCGTTCACCTTGTAGGTGAGCTCTTTCATCCTGGCCAGTTCCTGCTCGCCGGCCCAGCCGAAGCTGACCGCCAGGGATTCGTTTACCATCGGATCGTGCAGGGCATCGTTCTTCAGGAACAGTTCGAACGTAGGCGGATTCAGCTCCTGGCCTTCTTCTACACCCAGGCGACGGCACAGGCTGCCGGCGGAAATATTGCGAACCACACACTCCACCGGAATCATGTCCAGCTTCTTGACCAGCGATTCGGTGTCCGACAGCAGGCCCTCGAAGTGAGTCGGTACACCGGCTGCTTCCAGCTTCTCCATGATGAAGGCGTTGAACTTGTTGTTCACCATGCCTTTGCGGTTCAGCTGTTCTTTCTTCTCGCCGTCAAAGGCCGAGGTGTCATCCCGGAATACCAGAACAAAACGCTCGGGGTCGTCAGTGCGATATACGGATTTTGCCTTGCCGGCGTAGAGTTCTTCACGCTTTTCCATTGGGGTCTCCAAACGCGGGCGACCTGTCAGCCGCCCCGTTGATCAATACAGTTGTTCAAACAAACGGGTGAGCAAGTCAGATGCGCTGTACTCACCCGTGTAGTTGTCCTGCTGCTCGGCCGTTACAAACACGGCGTCGTCTTGCTGCTCAACCCGCACAGTATGGGTGTGAGTGGGTTCGTCTTTACTGCTGAACCAGGAGAACCAGCCGGGCGAGCGCTCGTCTTCGGTGCGGAAATCCACCTGGAACCAACCGGCACTGCGGTTAAGATCCATTACCTCAGCGTCGATCTCGGTCAGGGAACGGTTTACCTCAGCCCAGGTCCGGCCGTAATCCAGCTCTACCCTCACCGCAGTGGCAACGTCGCCTTCCGACAACAGTCGCACCAAAGGCTCGGCTACCATGCCAGACGCTGCCCGGGAGAAGGACTTGTTGTCTTCACGGGCTTTCAGGAACTCGCCCAGTTCACCCAGCAGGGCTTTCTGGCGCTCCAGGGCCGATTCAGAACCGGCAGCACCGTCATCCCAGCTGACCAGGCCCTCAGGGTTCTCTGCCAGTTCAACCGTGCGGACACGAATCTCGGTGGTCTTGCGGCGGATACCCGGAGCCAGGCGGGTCTGTACCAGCACCCGCGGCTCGTCGGCGGCCGGGGTGTTATCCAGGCCGAGAAGCTCACGGCTGCGCTTGCTGAAGTTGGCCAGCTCACTCTGCATAACGCCCAGCTGGGGGCTGTCGTGGGCCATGCCCAGGCCTGACTGGTTCATCCAGGCGCTGACCACCGGCCACAGCCGGCCCGGCACTTCGTTCACCAGCAGCCAGGCCCGACCATCCAGCTCTTCGATCACATAGTTCTGATCGAGAATCTCGGAGGTCATGTCCGGGGGTTTGGGAATCGACGACGGATACATCCGGCGGGAATCATCGGTATTGATGCTCCGTACCGGCATGATTTCAGAAAAACGGGACTGGTCTGCGCTCTCCGGGATTTCAATGGGCTGCCCTTCGGGCGCATCCACGTAGCGCTGGGAACGGTCTTCCAGCAAGCTGCAACCAGCCAGGCTGGTTACAAGCAGAATCCCGGCCACTGGCCGGGACATCTGCGGGGTTTTACTGCGGGCTCGTGCAAGAAACTGCATCGGCAACTCCGGTTAGCGGGTGGTTCTTACGGCTTCAGAGAACACCAGCGGCTCTGAGGGCGTCTTCCACCTCGCCGTGGAACTTCTCGCTGAGCGGTGTCAGCGGCAATCGGATGCCTTCACCAATCATGCCCATGCGCTGCAAGGCCCATTTCACCGGAATCGGATTGGCTTCCAGGAACAGCTTGCGGTTCAGCGGCATCAGCAGCTCGTTAAGGCGAGCGGTTTCGCCCTGATCACCGGCAACCGCCGCTTCACACAGCTGGGACATGGCTTTCGGAGCCACGTTCGCGGTTACCGAAACGTTACCCTTGGCGCCGGCCAGCATCAGGTCTGCGGCTGTGGCGTCGTCACCGGAGTAAACCGCCAGGCGGCCTTTAACGGCCTCGATCAGTTCGCTGCCGCGGGGAATGTTACCGGTGGCGTCTTTAATACCGACAATATTGGGAATATCAGCCAGGCGCTCAACGGTCTCGTTCAACATGTCACAGGCGGTACGCCCCGGCACGTTGTACAGAATCTGGTTCATGCCCGGTACAGCTTCGGCGATGGTCTTGAAGTGCTGGTACAGGCCTTCTTGGGTCGGCTTGTTGTAGTAAGGCACCACAAGCAGACAGGCATCGGCACCCAGTTTATGGGCTTCAGTGGTCAGTTCGATCGCTTCGCGCGTACTATTACCACCGGTACCGGCAATCACAGGAATCCGGCCGGCCACCCGTTTTATGATATGCCCGATAACCCGACAATGCTCTTTCGGGTCCAGGGTTGCGGATTCGCCGGTGGTGCCGACAGCCACAATGCCGTGAGTGCCGTTTTCGATATGAAAGTCGACCAGTTTGTCCAGATCCTCCCAGTGAATCTCACCGTCTGGATGCATGGGCGTGACCAGTGCGACAAGGCTACCCGTAATCATAAAAGCTCCGTCCGAATAAAACCGATATGGTAATGTTGGGCTCGTAACGACACAAGGGAATTCAAGGAGAACTCATGTCATCTGTAGCATTGAACCAACCCATCCCTGATTTTGAAGCCGAGGCCACCGGTGAACAGGTCATCCGGCCGGCCGACCTCAGGGGCAAAAACATCGTTATCTATTTCTACCCGAAAGACAATACACCCGGCTGCACCACCGAGGGCCAGGACTTCCGCGATCGCATGTCACAGTTCGCGGAGCTGGACACCGAAATCTTTGGTGTTTCCCGGGATGGCCTGAAGGCTCACGAGAACTTTCGGGCGAAATACGATTTCCCCTTTCACCTGATCTCAGACAAAGATGAAACCCTGTGCAAGCTGTTTGACGTCATCAAACTGAAAAAGCTCTATGGCAAGGAGCATCTTGGCATCGAACGCAGCACCTTCCTGTTCGACAAGAAAGGTGTGCTGCGCCAGGAGTGGCGGGGCGTAAAAGTACCCGGCCACGTTGACGAAGTGCTCGAGGCCGTCAAGGCGCTCTGAATCAGGTTTCCTGTGCCGGTGCGGGTATGTCTTCCTGCACCGGCCACGCGGCAAACACGGCTTTCAGCATGGTTGCCAGCGGAATCGCAAAGAACACACCCCACAAGCCCCAGATACCTCCGAAGAACAGTACCGCCACGATAATGGCCACCGGGTGCAGGTTGTTAACCTCTGAAAACAGTACCGGAACAAGCACGTTGCCATCCAACGCCTGGATAATGCCGTAAACCACCATGATCCAGATAAACTGGCTGCTCCAGCCAAAGGCGAACAAGCCGATCACGGCGACCGGCACGGTCACCACGGCGGCACCGATATAGGGAATCACCACGCTCAGCCCCACCAGCAAAGAGAGCAGCGCAGCATAGGGCATGCCCAGCAACTTGAACGCCACGTAGGTGGTCCCGCCAACGATCAGGATTTCCACGGCTTTACCGCGCACATAGTTGGCACATTGCAGGTTAACTTCGTGCCAGATACGAACCATCATCGGGCGTTGCGGCGGCAGCAGGCGGCCAATGGAATTGACGATGAGCTCCCGGTCTTTCAGGAAGAAAAACACCAGGATCGGCACCAGCACCATATAAATCAGCAGGGCCACCAGGTCCGGAATACTGGAAAGCGAGAAAGACACCAGCCACTGGGTTGCGTGCCCTACTTCCGCAGAGATTTCCGCGTAGATCAGGTTCACCGCCTCTTCGGAGACCAGATGGGGATATTCCTGCGGCAACAGTGAAAGATACGACTGCAGCTCGCGGATAATCCGGGGCGCTTCGCCGGCCAGGGTGCTCACCTGCGTCCAGATAAGCGGCAGCAGGCCGAAGATAAACCCGATCAGCACACCCATAAACACCAGGAACACCGAAATAACCGCAACCGTCTGGGGAACCCCCATGCGATTCAGCTTGGACACCAGCCCTTGCAGGATAAAAGCGACAATCAGTGATGCAATGGCCGGCGCCAGCATGGCACCGAACCAGATGACGAAAATTGTTCCGGTCACCAGCAGCAAAAACAGGATGACCGCTTCTTCGTCCGAGAAATACTTGTGGGCCAGGCCCCGTAAAATTCTGACCATGAAAATCTCCGGAAATTAACCGCCGCACTCTATCATGAAACGATAGACGCCATTACTCTCCGATTGGCTGACAAGCCGGTGGGGCGACATGGCAACATAGGCGGGAATGTCCCGGTTAGAGCCGGCATCGGTAGCCAGCACTTCCAGCTGCTCACCCGGCGACATGCCGTTGAGCTCAAGCTTGGTCTTCAGTAACGGCATCGGGCAGCGCAGGCCGCTTGCGTCCAGACTTCGGTCAGCCATAAGAAAAAGTTACCATTAACATTCAGTCAGTATTCAGGCACGCATTATGCCGGTGGTGTTACCCTATTGCACCTCAAGAGTTGGTAATCCAAACCAGAACTTCGAAGGGCACCACTGGTCTAACGGCCATCTGAAACCGGGGCAGTATCGGAATCCATGACGCACTCCAAAAATCGCCGAAGCAGATCGCGTTTAAGCCTGGCCCTGACCCTGGCCGCCAGCCTGCTGACCACACCGGCTGCGCTGACCGCCAATAACTCCACACTGCCCAGCATTGGCGGCAGCGGTGGCCTGATTTCCGGCCAGCAGGAGGCCGACATCGGCCAGCAGGTGATGACCTCCATCCGGCGCTCGGCCCCGCAGATCCAGGATCCGCTGGTTTACGACTATCTCAGTTCAATGATTTACCGGCTGGTGCCCTCGGCTCCGCTGGATGATCGCAATCTCAGCCTGGCACTGATCGACAGCCCTGCCCTGAACGCCTTTGCCGTGCCCGGCGGTATCGTTGGCGTGAATGGCGGGCTGTTTTTGAACGCCGCCACCGAGCAGCAGTTTGCTTCGGTACTGGCCCACGAACTGGCGCACCTGAGCCAGCGTCACTTTGCCCGGCGCATGCAACAGCAGGAAACCAGCGCACCGCTGACCCTCGCCGGCATGATTGCCGGCATTGTGTTATCGGCCGTTACCCAGTCAGACATCGGCATTGCCGCCATTGCCGGCACCCAGGCTATCTCCATGCAGAACATGCTGGCCTACAGCCGATCCCACGAACAGGAAGCTGACCGTGTGGGCCTGGACATCCTGGCCAGCGCCGGCATGGATCCGCGGGGCATGCCGGAAATGTTCGAGATCATGATGCGCCAGAACCGCCTGCAAGGTAACCGGCTGCCGGAATACCTTTCCACGCACCCCCTCACCCAGAGCCGGGTAGCCGACACCCGCAACCGGGCCGAACAATACCCCGACGACCGGGTGCGGGATGGCCAGGAATACCACCTTGTCCGCAGCCGCCTGCAGGTGCACTACGCCCAATCCCCGGAGATTGCGATCGAAACCTTCGAGGCCTACCTGAACCGGAACGACGCCCAGCGCAACGATGCCATCCGCTATGGCCTGGCCGTGGCCTATCACGAAGCCAGGCAGTACCAGAAGGCAGAAAACATCCTGAGGGAACTGCTGGAAGACAATCCGGGGCGCATCACGTTTCAGGTCTCCCTGGCCGAAACACAAATCAGCCAGCAGCGCTTTGCCGAGGCCAGGAACCTGTTGCAGGGTGCGCTGTCACGCAATCCGGGCAACTACCCGATCAGCATGATGCTGGCCAGCGCCGAAATCGGTGACGGTAACGGCTCTGCAGCAGCGTCTGTACTCAGGGATATGAGCCGACAATATCCGCACCAGGAACAGGTCTGGCTGCGACTGGCAGAAGCAGAAGGTATGGCCCGCAATATTGTGGGCGTGCATCGGGCACGGGCAGAGTATGAGGTACTGATGGGAGACTGGCGTGCGGCCCAGCGCCAGTTGCGCCAGGCCCAGGAACTGCTGCCGGCCGGGTCTACCGAACGGCAGGTGATCAATCAGCGCCTGGGCGAAATTGCCAGCCGCCTTCAGGAGGCCCGCCAGTAAGAACGGGCAAGGCTGAAATCAGGCGTTGCCTGCGGCCTTCAGGTTCATATTGGCAGTAAAGTCCAGCATACGGCGCAGGGGGCGCAAGGCATCCTCACGCAATGCATCGTCTACCAGCACTTCCTGGTCACCGGTTTCCAGGACATGCAGCAGGTTCTCGAGCCCGTTCATGGCCATCCAGGGGCAATGGGCACAGCTGCGGCAGGTAGCACCGTTTCCGGCAGTCGGAGCTTCAATCAAAGTCTTGTTCGGCGCCAGCTGCTGCATCTTATAGAAGATACCGTTGTCGGTGGCGACAATGAACTCTTCATTCGGCAGGGTCTGCACCGCGTTAATCAGCTGGGACGTTGAACCCACCACATCCGCCATCTGCACCACGGCATCCGGTGATTCCGGGTGCACCAGCACGGCGGCATCCGGATACAGGGCCTTGAGATCTTCCAGGCCACGGAACTTGAATTCCTCGTGCACAATGCAGGAGCCGTCCCACAGCAGCACATCGGCGCCCGTGGTTTTCTGCACGTAGTGGCCAAGGTGTTTATCTGGCGCCCACAGGATTTTCTCGCCCCGGGCATCCAGGTGCTCAACAATTGCCTGGGCACAGCTGGAGGTAACCACCCAGTCTGCCCTCGCCTTCACGGCCGCCGAAGTATTGGCGTAGACCACCACGGTCCGGTCCGGATGCTGGTCGCAGAACTCGGAGAACTCGTCCGCCGGGCAGCCCACATCCAGCGAGCAGGTCGCTTCCAGGGTGGGCATAAGCACACGCTTTTCCGGGTTAAGGATCTTGGCGGTCTCGCCCATGAAGCGGACGCCTGCCACCACAACCGTAGACGCGGGATGCTGGTTGCCAAAGCGGGCCATTTCCAGCGAGTCTGCCACACAGCCACCGGTTTCCTCAGCCAGTCGCTGGATGTCCGGGTCTGTGTAGTAATGCGCAACCAGCACGGCATCCTTCGCCTTGAGGGCATCTTTGATGCGCGCCTCGAGGTCGGCCTTTTCACTGTCGCTCAAAGGCTTGGGCTCGGCCTGGTGGGCCAGGTGTTCCTGAACAAGGATACGGTCTTGCGCTCGTGTCATCGCTGGATCTCTGAAATACGTTTACAGCCAGAGTATATCACTTCCCCACCGCATTTCATCGGCCTGCAATATACCCGTGATAAAGCCCTGAGTGGCAGCCGGGGCTGATTAAAAGATGGTGGCCCGACAGGCAAAAAAAAAGAGCCCTAAGGCTCTTTTTTTCAACCAAATCGCCCTGAGGCAATCCGGTTTGTTGGTGGGTCGTGAAGGATTCGAACCTTCGACCAATTGGTTAAAAGCCAACTGCTCTACCAACTGAGCTAACGACCCGTAACGGTTTTGCCGGCTTTTCATCCGGCGAACACCCGCGCTGGTTTCGGGCATTCTGTGTTTGGTGGGTCGTGAAGGATTCGAACCTTCGACCAATTGGTTAAAAGCCAACTGCTCTACCAACTGAGCTAACGACCCAAACGAGGCGCACATATTACTGAATTTTTTTTGGTGATCAACCCCTTTTTTCGGGAATCTTTATATTTTTTTCCTGACTGATCACCGGACAACCAGATCGTTCAATGTGCGATCAACTTCCTGCACTGTCCAGGTATTTTTTAGCCAGGCCTGCGGCAGACGACTGCGGATAACGATCGATCACGCTCTGCATCCGGCGCACGGCTTCGTCTTTCTCACCCAGCCGATCCAGCGCGACGCCCAGCTTGTAGACCGCATCTGGCGCTTTGCGGTGATCACTGTAGCGGGTTGCCACAAGCGTGAACGCCTGCTTGGCCTGCTCGGGCTGCGGCTTTGCCAGATAAACCTCACCGAGCCAGTAATAGGCATTCACGGTAAGGTCGCCTTCGGGATACTTGTCGACAAAGTCATACAGCCGTGAAATGGCGGTGTCGTAGTCTTTGTCGTTACGGATCAGGCTGATGATCTCGTCATACGCCTGTTTCTCGTCCGCTTCCGGAGACCGGTAAACCTTCACCGGCTGTACCGGCTGCGAGCCACTGCCCCCTGAAGCGTTCGCGGCCCCGCCTGAACTTGCGGCAGCAGGCTCAGGGCGCGCCTCGATCGCCTTGGAGAGATCCAGGATACGCTGATCCAGGTCGACGTACCGATCCCGGCCCTGCTGTTGCAACCGGTTAATTTCATGCTGCTGCTCTTCAACCCGGCCCTGCAGGCGGCGAACATCGCCCTGCAACTGCTGGATCATATAGAACAGTTCGGCACTGCTCTGGGAGGAGACATTCGACGACTGTGCCTGAACGACTCCCGCCAGGCCAAGGCCCAGCGGGATCAGCACGGTCGCCATGAGCTGTTTTCTCATGGGCCCGTCCGGTTAATCAGAAGGTTTACTGGAAAATCAACTCTACGCGACGGTTCTGCGCCCGGGCGCTGTCGGAAGTGCCACGTACAGCCGGCTTCTCTTCTCCGTAGCTTACGGTTTCCATCTGGCCACGGGAAGCCCCGTTCACAATCAGGAAACGCTGGATAGCATTGGCACGGCGCTCACCAAGGGCCAGGTTGTACTCCTTGGTACCGCGGTCATCGGCGTGGCCTTCCAGGCGAACCTGCTGGCGCGGGTTGTCGGCCAGGTAGCGGGCGTGGGCAACCAGCACGTCACGGGCTTCCTGCTTGATTTCGGAAGTATCGAAATCGAAGTAGAAGGTCGTGATATCACGCAGGGCCTGCTGCTCGGCCTGCTCACGGGCAGCCTGGCGCTCTTCGTCGCTCAGAACACCGGAGGAAACGCCATCGCCATCGTCGCCACCATACACCGTGGAGCCGTCATCACCGCCGATAGCCTGGACGTCAGAACCGTAGGCTTCGTCTTCCATGTTTTCGCCGGTGGAGCTACAGCCTGCTACCAGTCCGGCAGAAAGCACCATAGCGAACACTTTTGTTGAGAATGACAGTTTCATACTTCCTTTCCCTCTTTTTGAGTTTGCTTAAACCAGTTTTTCTGCCCGCGCTAACAGCATCAGCGGGTGATCGGCCCCCAGGCCGGTTCTCTTACATCGCCATCGGCCGCAGGCAGGCTGTAGGCCGCACCGCCGTCGGCAGAAACAACGGTCAACACGCTGGCTCCGTTCTGGCCGGTGGCATAGATCAGCAGTCGGCCGTTGGGCGACACACTGGGTGATTCATCCGATTCGGTGCGGGTGATAATGCTTTCGTCACCGGTTTTCAGGTTGGTGCGGGCGATGTGGAATGCCCGGTCCCGCTGGTGCACGTAATACACGTACTCACCCTTGTTATCCGGCCGCGGCCGCGCGTTGTAGCGACTGCCGAAGGTGATCCGGCGCGGCTCGGCACCCGGGCGCTCCATGAAGTAGATCTGCGGGCCACCGGAACGGTCCGAGGTAAAGTAAATGCCCTTGTTGGCATAGTCCCAGGCCGGCTCGGTGTCGATGGCCCAGTGGTTGGTCAGCTTGGTGGTTTTCCGGCTGGCCAGGTCCATCTGGTAGATTTCCGCATTGCCGTCACGGGACAGAGTCATCAACAGGGACTTGCCGTCTTCCGACCAGGCCGGGGCCGAGTTCAGGCCGGAGAAATCCGCTACCTTGTCCCGCTGCCCGGAAGACAGCTCGTGCACATAGATGGCGGGCTTGCCGGTTTCGAACGACACATAGGCCAGTTTCTTGCCGTCCGGCGACCAGGCCGGAGACAGAATCGGCTCACGGCTTTCCAGCCGGATTTTTGCCCGCTTGCCGTCCACGTCACTGACCTGGAGCCGGTAACGCATCTGGTCGCCCTCACCGCTCACGGTCACATAGGCGAGCTTGGTGGAGAACACGCCCGGCTCTCCGGTAATGGCTTCGTAAATGCGGTCGCTGATGTGGTGCGCCAGGGTGCGGACGCTGCCAACACCGGCAGCTGCGGTCTCACCCAGAATCCGCTTCTCCTGGTTTACATCAAACAGTTCATAGCGGGCCTGAACCCTGTCGCCACTGCGGGTCAGTTCGCCTACCAGCACATAGCGCTGGCCGAGCATGCGCCAGTCCCGGAAGTACACATCTGAACCCTTCGATGGCAGGCTCAGCATTTTCGAGGGTTCAAGCGTGCGGAACTCACCGCTCATGGTGAGGTCGCCTTGTACGATACTGCTCACCTTGTCGCCCGGCGGCATGGCGCCGCTTTCGGCAAACGGCACAACCGACACCGGAATGGCCGAGTTCGCCCCTTCGGTTATCCGGATCAGCAGCTCGGCGCTGGCGTTACCTGCCGACAGCATCATCGCTGCCAGCCAGCCGGTCAGGAGCATTTTCACGGTTGTTTTATGGCAACTCGTTTTTTGTGTCATATCAGTCCCTGGCCTCACCGCAGGCGTTGCGGATTGAATTCAATCGTAAACTGGCGGAAGTACCGCTCGAAAGTATCCCTGTCGTCCGGTACCGGGTAGCGGTTAAGCGAGCGGGCCGCACCCAGCGCCGAGTTATCGAATGCTGTATTACCACTACTGCTGACCAGCCGCACATTGGCGAGTTCCCCGGTCGGCAACAGGGTGATCTGTAGCCTGGCCACCATGTTCCCTGTGGCGGAAGACGGCGGATACCAAACCTGAGTCAGACGATCCCGAATCAGGGCCTGGTATTTTTCGCTGTCACTGAGCATCCGGGCTTCCCGGGCTCGTGCCGCTGCCGCCTCCTGCTGGCGCCGTGCTTCTGCCTCACGTTCCTGCCGCGCCTGCTCAGCCAGTGCTTCCAGCTGCTGTTCTTTCAGGCGGCGCTCGGCTTCTTTGCGTTTGCGCTCTGCCTCTTCCCGGGCTTGCTGTTCCTGGCGCTGGCGTTCGGCCTCCTCACGGCGGCGCTGCTCTTCTTCCGCCTTACGCTTAGCCTCTTCGCGGGCACGCTGCTCCTGCTCGGCTTTCTGGCGAGCACGCTCCTTTGCCTCGGCTTCCGCTTTCTGGCGGGCGGCTTCTTTCTCGCGAGCCTGTTGCTCGGCCAACTCCCGGGCTTTCGCCTCCTGCTGCTTGCGCTCCTGCTCTCGCTTGCGAGCCTGCTCTTCGGCCTCTTTGCGCCTGGCTTCTTCCTGTTGCCGCTTGCGCTCGGCTTCCGCTTGCTGCCGCTCTTTCTCTTCCTGCAAGCGACGCTCTTCTTCCTTGTCGCGCTGATCCTGCTCGTCGACCACCGGGCTGGGCTTGGGCTCGGGGCTTACCAGCCTTGCCGAGATACTGCGGGGCTCCGGTTCCTGTACAGGATTGGTCCACGACCAGCCTGCCAGGGCAATCACCAGAAGCAACACATGCAGCGCCACCGATAACACAACCGGCGACTTCCACGGTGGCGTATCGGTACTGATCGTTTCCCGTTCGTGACCTGTCACAACTCGTTCGCCACCTTGTTACGGGTTAGTGTCGGGCATGTCTGTGATAAGTCCAACGCCACTGGCGCCGGCCGCCTGCAGTGCCGCCATCAGGCGCACCACAACACCGTAATCCACAAACTCGTCCCCGCGCACCATGATTTCACTGTTGGCCCGCTGGGAAAGAATCTTCGCCACCTGGTCGGTCACTTCGTCCAGCGACATCGGATCGCCGCCACGATCACCCACTTCCAGGTAATAGGCGCCATTGGCATCCACCGACACGGTAATGGATTCCACGTCTTTGTCCTGCTGGATCGGGTCAGACGTGGTCTCCGGCAAATCCACCTTCACCCCCTGGGTGAGCATGGGCGCCGTCACCATAAAGATCACCAGCAGCACCAGCATTACGTCAATGTAGGGCACCACGTTGATTTCCGACATCGGCCTGCGCCGCTGCTGGGGCATCATTCCCATGCCTTTCATACCGCTTCTCCCCTTTGCCCGGTGTCAGCCATCAGCCTGCGGCCTGGTCGTTGTTGTGAACCCGGCGATGCAGGATGCTGGAGAATTCCTCCGCGAAGGTCTCGTAGTTCTTCAGCAAGGCATCAGACATAGCGGCGAACCGGTTGTAGGCAATAACCGCCGGAATCGCGGCAAACAGACCCATGGCGGTGGCGATCAGGGCTTCGGAAATGCCCGGCGCAACCGTAGCCAGGGTTGCCTGCTGAACCTGCGCCAGGCCCCGGAAGGAGTTCATGATGCCCCAAACGGTACCGAACAGGCCCACGTAGGGACTGGTGGAACCCACCGTGGCCAGGAACGGCAAATGGGTTTCGAGCCGCTCCTGCTCCCGGGAGAAAGCCACCCGCATAGCGCGCTGGGCACCCTCCATGACCGCATCGGCGTCCCGGCTTTGCTGGCGCAGGCGGGAGAATTCCTTGAAACCGGACCGGAACACCGCCTCCATGCCGGAGTACGGCGTGGGGTCTGAGCTTACTTCCTTGTACAGCTGGCCCAGGTCCATGCCAGACCAGAACCTTTCTTCAAAGGCCAACTGCGCACGCTTGGCCTTGCGAAACACCTGCAGGCGCTGAAAGATCAAAGCCCAGGACATAACCGAGGCTGCCACCAGCAGCAACATAACCAGTTGCACCAGTACCCCGGCGTTCGCAATCAGATGCCAGACTGAAAGTTCCGCTTCCACTATCTACTCCCGACCATGTTTATATTTTTCAATTCGTTACGCGGAGCTCTTAAGAATCTCCAACATGTTTTCCGGCAAGCGGCGGGGCTTGCCGGTATCCAGTGCAATGCACGCCACCCGCACTTCTGCCTCACACAATAACTCCCGGCTCTCCGCCTTAAGTACCTGCTGGCGAAAGCTCATCCATACCCGGGACGATGCCACCGGCTCGGCTGTAACCAGCAACTGATCATCCAGCTTTGCCGGCGTCCGGTAATGGATGTTCATGCGCTGCACCACGTAGCTGATGTTGTCCTCAAGGCCAGCCCGAAGGCCCACACCCCGGCTGCGAACCCATTCGGTTCGTGCCCGCTCCATGTAGTGCAGGTACTTGGCGTGGAAAACAATACCACCGGCATCCGTATCTTCTATATACACCCTGATGGGTAGTTCGAAGATATTCGGGCTGTTCTCAGTCAAAACGATCTTCCTCCCTACCGGATTTCGGCGGCACCACACCGAAATGCTGGTAGGCGTTGGAGGTCACCATACGCCCCCGGGGGGTGCGCACCATGTAGCCTTGCTGGATCAGGAACGGTTCCAGCACATCCTCGATGGTGCCCCGCTCCTCGCTGATTGCTGCCGCCAGGCTCTCTACGCCCACCGGGCCACCATCAAACTTTTCGATCATCGCCAGTAACAGGCGGCGGTCCATGTGATCAAAGCCCTGGCTGTCTACTTTCAGCATATTCAGGGCCTGGTCGGCGATATCGGCGGTGATATGGCCGTCTGACCGAACTTCCGCGAAGTCCCGCACCCGGCGCAGCAGCCGGTTGGCAATCCGTGGTGTGCCCCGGGAGCGGCGGGCAATCTCGAAGGCACCGGACTCATCAATTTTCACTGACGACAGGCGGGCCGAACGGATGATGATGTGGGTAAGGTCCTGGGTGTTATAGAACTCAAGCCGCTGCACAATGCCAAAGCGATCCCGCAACGGCGAAGTCAGCAGGCCGGCACGGGTGGTGGCACCCACCAGCGTGAACGGTGGCAAGTCCAGCTTGATGGAGCGGGCGGCCGGCCCTTCTCCGATCATGATATCCAGCTGGTAGTCTTCCATGGCCGGATACAGCACTTCTTCAACCGCAGCGCTCAGGCGATGAATCTCGTCGATAAACAGGACATCGCCTTCTTCCAGATTGGTGAGCATGGCGGCCAGGTCGCCGGCTTTCTCCAGCACCGGTCCGGAGGTGGTCTTGATGGACACCCCCATCTCGTTGGCAATGATGTTGGCCAGCGTGGTTTTACCCAGCCCCGGCGGGCCGAAGATCAACACGTGGTCCAGGGCTTCCTGCCGGGCACGGGCGGCAGAAATGAAGATCTCCATCTGTTCACGGACACTGGGCTGGCCAACATACTCGGATAGCAGCGTAGGCCGGATGGCCCGGTCCTGTACTTCCTCGTAGTCTCCGGCTGTCGCCGATATCAGTCGGTCCGATTCAATCATGGCATTATCCGCTTGCTGGGAATAAACAACGTGCCCATTGGTTGCCCCTGAATTCCAGGTTGCACCAATTGTACAAAGGGCTTGGTTCGAGTCACGTTACGCTCTCTACACAATAGTGTCATGGAGCGACACAAAAAAGCCGGGACATCACCCGGCCGGTATCATGTTCTTCAGGGCAAGCCGTATCAGCATTTCGCTGGTCATCTCCGGCTCGGCCACCTTGCTGATGGCCTTTGCCGCTTCCTGGGGTTTGTAGCCCAGGGCAATCAGGGCCGCTTCCGCCTCGTCCCGCGGGTCCGGGCCTGTTGGCGGTTGATTACCAGGGCCCCCGGATGCAGCCGGGGTGTCCGGCATCGCCGGCACAAACTGCCCTTCCAGCTGTCCGATACGGTCCGCCATCTCGATCAGCAGTCGCTCTGCCGTCTTTTTGCCGACGCCGGGCAGTTTCACCAGGGCGTTGACGTCTTTCACTTCCACGCAGCGGATAAACTGCTGCGCATCCAGGCCGGAGAGTATGCCTACCGCCAGCTTGGGGCCTACACCGTTGACCTTGATCAGCAGGCGGAACAAATCACGGTCGAGCCGTGAGGCAAAGCCGAACAGGCTCTGGGCATCTTCCCGCACCGCAAAATGGGTGTGCAGGGTGACTTCCTGGCCTGCATCCGGAAGATGAAAAAAGGTGGTGTAGGGAATGTCGATTTCGTAACCCAGGCCGGAGCATTCCACCAGAACGTGCCCCGGCGCCTTCTCCAGCAATATTCCTCGAATACGACCAATCAAAGCAGGACTCCTGTAGCTGTTGCCAGCCGGTTATTGTTGTCGCACACGCCCGCTACGCACCTTGCCACCAGACCGTGCCAGCTTCATGACACTCTGATTCATATGGGCATGGCAAAGGGCAATGGCCAGGGCATCGGCAGCATCGGCCTGAGGCTTGCGGGACAACCCCAGCAGCGCCTGTACCATATGCTGCACCTGGGACTTGTCCGCACCACCGGTACCCACCACCGCCTGCTTGACCTGCCGGGCCGAGTACTCGTGTACCGCCAGGCCGCTGTTGGCAGCGCTGACAATGGCCGCTCCCCTGGCCTGCCCCAGTTTCAGGGCGGAATCCGGGTTGCGGGCCATGAACACCTGCTCGATGGCAAATTCTTCAGGGCGATACTCGCCGATGAGAAGCGCAAGGCTTTGGAAGATGGTTTGCAGACGCTCGGCCATGGGCTTTTCCCCCACCCGGATGCAGCCGCTGTCGATGTACTCGATGGTGCGACCTTCAACGCGGATGATGCCGTAACCGGTAATTCGGGAACCGGGGTCTACCCCCAGGATGATTGCCATCCGTCTGCCCTCGGAAGTGGGAGAGTGTGGCCAGGCCGGAGGTGGCGCACCACCTCCGGCATTGTGCCCTTACTCTTTGTCTTCTGCCTTGTTGCCTTCAACGGCCTTGGCAGAGCGGCGCAGGCGAATGTGCAGTTCTTTCAGCTGCTTTTCATCAACCTCGCCCGGCGCCTGGGTCATCAGACAGGTGGCGCTCTGGGTTTTCGGGAAGGCGATGACATCGCGGATAGACGAAGAACCGGTCATCAGCATCACCAGGCGATCCAGGCCAAAGGCCAGGCCACCGTGCGGCGGGCAACCGAACTTCAGGGCATCCAGCAGGAAGCCGAACTTGGCGCGGGCTTCTTCCTCACCAATGCCGAGGATGCGGAATACGGCTTCCTGCATTTTCTCGTCGTGGATACGGATGGAACCACCACCCAGCTCGGTACCGTTCAGAACCATGTCATAGGCACGGGACAAGGCGTTCGCCGGGTCTGCGGCCAGGTCTTCCGGGCTGCAGGACGGTGCGGTGAACGGATGGTGGATAGCCGTCAGGCCGCCATCCGGCAGTTCTTCAAACATCGGGAAGTCCACAACCCACATCGGCGCCCACTCGCAGGTGAGCATGTTCAGGTCGTGGCCAACCTTTATGCGCAGGGCACCCAGGGCTTCGTTCACCACGGTAGCCTTGTCGGCACCGAAGAACACGATGTCGCCGTCTTCTGCGCCCACGCGCTCCATGATCGCCAGGGCAACGTCATCACCCAGGAACTTCACGATCGGAGATTGCAGGCCTTCGGCGCCCTTGGCCAGCTCGTTGACCTTGATGTAGGCCAGGCCTTTCGCGCCATAGATACCGACAAACTTGGTGTAGTCGTCAATCTGCTTACGGGTCAGCTCGGCACCTTTGGGCACACGCAGGGCGGCAACACGGCCTTTCGGATCCTTGGCGGGGCCGGCAAATACCTTGAAGTCGACACTTTCAACCAGGTCGCCCACGTCTTGCAGTTCCAGCGGGATACGCAGGTCCGGCTTGTCGCTGCCGTAGCGCTGCATGGCCTCGGAATACGGCATGCGCGGGAATTCCGGCAGGTCGACATCCAGCACGTCTTTGAACAGTGCACGGATCATGTCTTCGTTCAGCTTCATCAGGGTCTCTTCATCAATGAAAGAGGCCTCGATGTCTACCTGGGTGAATTCCGGCTGACGATCGGCCCGCAGGTCCTCGTCACGGAAGCACTTGGCAATCTGGTAGTAACGATCAACGCCGGACACCATCAGCATCTGCTTGAACAGCTGCGGAGACTGGGGCAGCGCGAAGAAAGAACCTTCGTGGGTACGGCTCGGCACCAGGTAGTCGCGGGCACCTTCCGGTGTGGCGCGGGTCAGGATGGGGGTTTCCACATCCATGAAGCCGCGGCTGTCCAGGAAGTTACGGATGTAGCTGGTGACCCGCGAACGGAAACGCAGGCGGTTGATCATTTCAGGACGGCGCAGGTCGATAAAGCGGTAGCGCAGGCGAACGTCTTCACCAACGTCTACATGCTCATCCAGCGGGAACGGAGGCGTGGCGGCGGCGTTCAGGATGGTGACTTCCTTGCCCAGCAGCTCCACCTGGCCGGTGGGCATGTTGTTGTTTTCGGTACCTGCCGGGCGACGACGCACGCGGCCGGTTACTTTGACAACAAATTCGCTGCGAACTTTCTCTGCCAGGGCAAAGCTTTCCGGGGTGTCCGGGTCGACAACCACCTGGGACATGCCATCCCGATCCCGCAGATCCAGGAAAATTACCCCACCGTGGTCACGGCGGCGGTGTACCCATCCGCAGAGTGTAACTTCCTGATCAATGTGAGATTCGTTGATCCCACCGCAATAATGACTGCGCATATCGGTTCCCGTTACGTTTAATGTGTACGTTTGACTTTGAATTCTGGGCGATCGGCGCCCGCATCAGGTGGGGGAAAGGCCTTCCGAAAAACGCTCGAGACATCCCTGTGCGCTTCTGCTCCGCCATCCATGGCTCCGCAAATTTTCGGAAGGCCTTTCCCCCACCTGACGCTATTGTGTTCCCGACCTCAAAGATGTTGGGCCGGCACAAATGAAAGCCGCTCATTATAAACATATTGGGATTGAAAATCAGGCGTCAGGCACCGCAAATCGGGCGTAAAGGTGACTATCAAAAAACCGGGGGCTAGAATGCATGGTTTGACCGGCGGATGGAGTTGTAAGTTGGCCACCAGAGCGGAACAGAAACAGAAAACCCGGCGGGCGCTGATGGATGCGGCCCTGGCACAGCTGAGCGCGGATCGGGGCTTTGGCAGTCTCAGTTTGCGGGAGGTTGCCCGGGAGGCCGGGATTGCGCCGACGTCGTTTTACCGGCACTTTGCCGAGCTGGATGAGCTGGGGCTGGCATTGGTGGACGAAGGCGGTGTGGCGCTGCGGCAGCTGATGCGGCAGGCCCGCAAGCGGATTGTGCGCGACGGCAGTGCTATTTCTACGTCGGTGGATACGTTTATGGAGTATCTGGGCAATAATGCCAATCTGTTCCGTCTGATGCTGCGGGAGCGTACCGGGGTGTCGAAGCCGTTCCGGACGGCGGTGAAGGCGGAGATTGATCACTTCGTGACGGAGCTGGCCGATGATTTGCGCCGGTTTGCCGAGGAGCAGAACAAGCCGCTGGCGGATGCCCGCCTGGTGGCCGAGTCCATGGTTACCCTGGTGTTCAATCAGGGCGCGGAAGCGCTGGATGCCACGCCGAAGGAGCGGGAGGAGCTGAAAGCCAAGCTGAAGACGGAGCTTCGGATGATTCTGGTAGGTTCCCAGACCCTGGCGCAGTGGCAGCAGGGCCGGGAGTAATACCAAAGAGTACTCAGGCCAGTTGCTGAAGCAGCGGCTTGAGTTTTGCCTTGATCTGTTCCAGTTCGCCGTCCTCATAGGGAACCGGCGGCTGTTTGCCCCATACCGGGCCCGGCCAGGCCGGGTCGCCTTCAAAGCGTACGATGTGGTGCAGGTGAAGCTGCGGCACCATGTTGCCCAGCGCCGCCACGTTCATCTTGTCGCCACCGAAGATCTCCATCATGCCCTGGCTCAGGGTCGACGATTCTTCCAGCAACCGTTCCTGTTGCTCTTTGTCGAGCTGGTAGATCTCCCGAATATCCGGCACCGCCGGCACCAGGATAATCCAGGGCCAGGTGCGGTCGTTCATCAGCAGGATTTCGCACAGTTGGCTGCGCCCAAGGTTATGGGTGTCTGCCGCCAGGCGTTCATGTAACTGGAACATCACCTGCCCTCCCCGGCTCAGAGCGCCGAATGGAACTGGTTACGGCCGCGGCCGATGGCGTAGTAGATCAAACCATAGCGCTCGAGCATTTCCGGCTCGTACAGGTTACGACCATCAAAGACCACCGGATGCTTGAGGGTGTTGGACACCACGTCGAAATCCGGGGAGCGGAATTCTTTCCACTCAGTGCAGATGGCCAGGGCATCGGCGCCTTTCAGGGCCTGCTCCTTGGTACCGCACAGGGTCAGGCCATCCTGGTCACCGTAGATGCGCTGGGTTTCTTCCATGGCTTCCGGATCGAAGGCCTGCACGGTGGCCCCGGCTTTCCAGAGGTCTTCCATCAGGGTGCGAGCCGAGGCTTCACGCATGTCGTCGGTATTCGGCTTGAACGCCAGTCCCCACACGGCGATGACCTTGCCCTTCAGGTCGCTCTGGAAGTAATGGCTGATCTTGTCGAACAGCACGTGCTTCTGTGCGTAGTTCACCGCTTCTACGGCATTCAGCAGCTTGGATTCGTAATCACAATCGCGGGCGGTGCGGGCCAGGGCCTGGACGTCTTTCGGGAAGCAGGAGCCGCCGTAGCCGCAGCCGGGATAGATAAAGTGGTAACCGATACGGGGGTCGGAACCGATACCGCGACGCACTTCCTCGATATCCGCGCCCAGGCGCTCGGCCAGGTTGGCCACTTCGTTCATGAAGCTGATCTTGGTGGCCAGCATGGCGTTGGCGGCGTACTTGGTCAGCTCGGCGGAACGGATGTCCATGAAGATCATCCGGTCGTGGCTGCGGTTGAACGGGTAGTAAACTTCGCGCAGCAGGTCCGCGGCTTGTTCGCTATCGGTGCCCACCACAATCCGGTCCGGCTTCATGAAGTCGTTGATGGCCGCCCCTTCTTTCAGGAACTCCGGGTTGGAGACCACATCGAAATCCAGCTCCAGGCTGCGATGATCCAGCTGCGCACGAACCGCCGCTTTCACCTTGTCGCCGGTGCCAACCGGTACGGTGGATTTGTCCACCACCACCTTGTAATCATCCATGTACTGGCCGATGGACTTGGCCACGGCCAGCACATATTGCAGGTCGGCAGAGCCGTCTTCATCCGGCGGCGTGCCCACGGCGATGAACTGCAAGGTGCCGTGCTTGACGGCTTCTTCGGTATCGGTGGTAAAGGAAAGGCGGCCCGCTTCGACCGTGTGCTTGACGATGTTATCCAGGCCCGGCTCATAGATGGGGATCTGGCCGTTCTTCAGCTTTTCGATCTTGCCCTGGTCGACATCCATGCACAGCACGTGGTGCCCCACGTCCGCCAGGCAGGCACCCGTCACCAAGCCAACATAACCGGTTCCGAAAATCGTGATTTTCATGTAACTGTTCCTGAATTTCGTTGAAAAGTGCGTCAATCAGCGGCTTTTTTCTGCAGCCAGATCTTTTCCCAGGCCAGCGCGGTGCGCACGATGGTATTGAGGTCATCGTAATCCGGCTGCCAGCCCAGAACTTTCTTGATTCGCGTGTTGTCGGCCATCAAGGCAGCCGGGTCTCCGGCGCGGCGGCCGGTTTCGGTGACCGGGAAATCCACACCGGATTCCTGCTTTACCACATCAATCACTTCCCGCACGGTAAAGCCGCGGCCGTAGCCACAGTTCAGCACCTGCGATTCCCCGCCTCCGGCCATATAATCCAGCGCCATCACATGGGCCTTGGCCAGGTCCTCCACGTGGATGTAATCGCGGATGCAGGTGCCATCGCGGGTTTCGTAATCCGTGCCGAAGACGCTCATGCCCTCGCGCTGCCCGGTCACGCACTCGCTGGCCACCTTGATCAGGTGAGTCGCTTCCGGCGTTGCCTGGCCCAGAAGTCCTTCGGGGTTAGCGCCGGCCACGTTGAAGTAGCGCAGAATCACATAGTTCAGGCTGCTGGCCGCGGCCAGGTCCATCATCATGCGCTCGCTCATCATCTTCGAAGCACCGTAGGGATTGATGGGCGCCAGCGGGAGATCTTCGGTCAGTACCGTTTCTTCCGGCATGCCATACACAGCAGCCGTGGAGGAAAACACCATGTAGGGCACCTGGTGGCTTTCCACCGCTTTGAGCAGGTTCAGGGTGTTGCGGGTGTTGTTGCTGTAATACTTGAGGGGATTGCTGACCGACTCCGGCACCACAATGTTGGCGGCAAAGTGCAGGACCGCCTCAAACTTATGCCGGGCGAAAACCGCCTCAATCGCCTGCTCGTCCGCCAGGTCGCCCACCACCAGCTCGCCGGCAGTGACCGCCCAGCGATAGCCGGTGGACAGGTTATCAAATACCACAATGTCGTGGCCTGCTGCGGCCAGCTGCCGGACCACATGGCTGCCGATATAACCGGCACCGCCGGTGACAAGTACTTTCACGTAGAATTACTCCTTCCCTGAATTCTGTTTACGCCGCCGTCGAATCTCGGCCCGCCGCCGGCTGAAAAAATCGCTGATAATCTGGCCGCACTCGCCTTCCAGAACCCCGCCTTCTGCATCCACTTGCCAGTTAAGGTGGGCTTCGTCCAGCGTGCACCGGGCAGATTCAACCGCGCCCGCTTTGGGCTCGCGTGCACCATACACAAGACGACTGATGCGGCTGTGCACAATGGCTCCCACGCACATGGTGCAAGGCTCAAGCGTGACGTATAAGGTTGCCCCGGTCAGCCGGTAATTTCCTGCCCTGGCGGAGGCGTCGCGCAAGGCCCGAATCTCCGCATGGGCCGTGGGGTCACAACCGGTAATGGGTGCATTGTAACCCACGCCCAGCTCCTGGCCATGACGGACAACAATCGCACCAACGGGCACTTCGCCTATCGAGGCCGCCCGTTCCGCCAGCACCAGTGCACGAGCCATCCAGTATTCGTCATTCTTTGGTAATTCCGACATAAACGCGGCTCTGCTGATAGCGCCTTATACAACTACGATAGTGGCCAACCCCGAAAGCGCCACGAAAATACCATTATTCGCCTTCTTAACCAAGCGACGGCGCCGGGCACGCCCTCACCAGAAGAAGGATCTTCAGTCTTTAAACTGCCATACATTTTCCCCACTCACTGCCTATAATGACATGAGTCAGTTTCAATCAGCGCAGTCTATGCAAGGCTATCGTTGCCCAGGCTGGCAGTGGCAGCCTTGCACCCTTCAAGGAGAGAACGTTATGAAAGCACTGGTATTTCACGGACCAGGAAAGCGCAGCTGGGAAGACAAGCCACAGCCTGCAATCGAGAAACCCACAGATGCCGTGGTGCGCATCACCCATACCACCATTTGCGGCACCGACCTCCACATTCTGAAAGGCGATGTGCCAGCGGTCACGAAAGGCCGTACTCTCGGCCACGAAGGCGTGGGAGTGGTTGAAGAAGTTGGTGACGGTGTAACCAACATCAAAGTTGGCGATAAGGTGTTGATTTCCTGCGTCACCTCCTGCGGCCGTTGCGACTACTGCAAGCGCGGCATCTATGCCCATTGCCGGGACGGCGGCTGGATTCTGGGGCATTTGATCGATGGCACCCAGGCCGAGTATGTACGCATCCCCCATGCCGACAACAGCCTGTATCCCCTGCCTGCAGGCATGGACCCGGCTGCTGCGGTGATGCTCAGCGACATCCTGCCCACAGGACACGAGATTGGCGCTCTCAACGGCGAAGTCAAACTGGGGGACACAGTCGCCATCATCGGCGCCGGCCCCATCGGACTGGCCGCCGTAATGACCTCCCGCTTCTACTCACCTTCGCGCATCATCATGATTGATCCGGACGAGAACCGCCTGGCGATGGCCAAGATGCTGGGGGCCACAGACACCATCGCCAGAAATCCGATCGAAACCATCAAAGAACTGACCAACGGTGAGGGTGTAGACGTCGCCATGGAGGCGGTCGGTATACCCGAGACCTTCGATATCTGCCAGAGCATTATTCGCGCCGGCGGCAACATCGCGAACATCGGTGTACACGGCAAGAGCGTGGAGTTCCGGCTGCAGGACCTATGGATCAAAAACATCACGGTGCGCACGGGCCTGGTAAGCACTAACACCATTCCGGTATTGATGAAGGTGGTCGAGAGTGGCGATGTGAAGCCTGCTGACCTGGTCACTCACCGCCTCAAACTCAATGACATCGAAAAAGCCTACGACATCTTCAGCCAGGCGGCGAAGGAGAAAGCGGTCAAGATGTTGCTGACCGCCGAATGATGACCTGAAAACGAAAAAAGGCGGCAAGCATTTCTGCTTGCCGCCTTCTGATGCTAGTCAGCCCTGCCCCCTACTCCCACTCAATGGTCGCAGGCGGCTTGGAAGAGATATCGTAGGTAACCCGCGAGACGCCGGAGATTTCGTTGATGATCCGGTTGGATACGGTTTCCAGCAGTTCGTACGGGAGCCGCGCCCAGCGTGCTGTCATAAAGTCCACGGTTTCCACGGCACGGATCGCGATCACGTATTCGTAGCGGCGGGCATCACCCACTACACCCACGGATTTCACCGGCAGGAACACGGCAAAAGCCTGGCTGGTTTTGTGGTACAGGTCCGCGCGGTGCAGCTCTTCCAGGAAGATGGCATCGGCGCGGCGCAGGATCTCGGCGTACTCTTTCTTTACTTCGCCAAGGATACGAACGCCCAGACCCGGCCCCGGGAACGGGTGGCGGTAGACCATGTCGTACGGCAGGCCAAGTTCGAGGCCGATCTTGCGGACTTCGTCCTTGAACAGCTCGCGCAGCGGCTCCACCAGTTTCATCTTCATGGTTTCCGGCAAGCCACCCACATTATGGTGGGACTTGATGACATGGGCTTTACCGGTTTTGGACGCAGCGGATTCAATCACGTCCGGATAGATGGTGCCCTGGGCCAGCCAGTTCACATCCTTGATCTTCGCGGCTTCAGCATCGAACACATCAATAAAGGTGTTACCGATGATCTTGCGCTTCTGCTCCGGATCGTTCTCGCCCTTGAGCTTGGACAGGAACAGGTCTTCGGCATCGGCACGGATAACCTTCACGCCCATGTTGCTGGCGAACATGTCCATCACCTGGTCGCCTTCGTGCAGGCGCAGCAGGCCATTATCCACGAACACGCAGGTCAGCTGGTCACCAATGGCCTTGTGCAGAAGCGCGGCGGTAACCGAGGAATCAACACCGCCGGACAAGCCCAGCAGCACCTTGTCGGAACCCACCTGCTCGCGAATCTGGCGAACGGCATCGTCAACGATCTTGGCCGGGGTCCACAGAGCCTCACAACCGGAGATGGTCAGGACAAAGTGCTCGAGGATGCGCTTACCCTGCAGGGTGTGAGTGACTTCCGGATGGAACTGAACGCCGTACAGGTTGCGGCTCAGGTCCTGCATGGCGGCAACCGGCGCGCTTTCGGTAGACGCCAGCAGCTCGAAGCCTTCCGGCATGGCAACTACTTTGTCGCCGTGGCTCATCCAGACGTCCAGCAGGGAATCGCCAGCCGGCGTCAGGTGGTCGGTAATATCTGCCAGTAGCGGGCCCTTGGCACGAACCTTAACCTGGGCATAACCGAACTCGCGCTTCTCGGAGCTGGCCACTCGGCCGCCGAGCTGCTCGGCCATGGTCTGCATGCCATAGCAAATACCCAGAACCGGGATGCCCTTGTCGAACAGGCCTTCCGGAGCACGGGGACCACCCAGCTGGGTTACCGACTCCGGACCACCGGCCAGAATGATGCCTTTGGGATTGAACTCGGCGAGTTCTTCGTCTGTGATATCAAAGGCCTTGATCTCGCAGTAAACCCCGATTTCCCGAACGCGACGGGCAATCAGCTGGGTGTACTGGGAACCGAAATCAAGAATCAGGATACGGTGGTCGTGAATGTTCTGAGCCATGGAGTCCTCGGGCTTTAAAAAAACAACGCGGCCCGGAAACCGGGCCGCATCAGATCAGGCTGAATCAACCGATGCGGTAGTTCGGCGCTTCCTTGGTGATGGTCACGTCGTGAACGTGGCTCTCACGCATACCGGCATTGGTAATCCGCACAAATTCAGGCTTGGTGCGCATTTCGTCCATGGTGGCGCTGCCAGTGTAACCCATGGAGGCGCGCAGACCGCCAACCAGCTGGTGCACGATGTTACGCATCGGGCCCTTGCAGGCAACACGACCTTCGATACCTTCCGGAACCAGCTTTTCAATACCTTTGCTGGCGTCCTGGAAGTAACGGTCGCTGGAGCCCTGCCCCATGGCACCCAGGGAACCCATACCACGGTAGGCCTTATAGCTACGACCCTGGAACAGTTCGACTTCACCCGGGGCTTCGTCAGTACCGGCCAGCAGGCTGCCAACCATCACCGCGTGGGCGCCAGCGGCAATGGCCTTGGCGATATCACCGGAGAACCGGATGCCACCGTCGGCAATCAACGGCACACCGCGCTCTTTCAGGGCAGCGGCTACATTGGAAACCGCAGAAATCTGAGGTACGCCAATACCTGCCACAATACGGGTGGTGCAGATGGAGCCGGGGCCGATACCAACCTTCACAGCATCTGCGCCTGCGTCGGCCAGGGCGATGGCTGCGTCGGAAGTCGCGATATTGCCACCAATCACCTGCACATCCGGGTAGTTCTGCTTGACCCAGCGAACCCGGTCAATCACACCCTTGGAGTGGCCGTGGGCCGTGTCTACCACGATCACGTCTACACCGGCCTCAGCCAGTGCGGCAATACGGGCTTCGGTATCGCCACCGGTACCCACCGCAGCGCCAACACGCAGACGGCCTTGTTCGTCTTTACAGGCCAGCGGGTAATCCTTGGCCTTCTGGATATCTTTAACAGTAATCAGGCCGCGCAGCTGGAAGTCGTCGTTAACCACCAGCACTTTCTCGATGCGATGGCGGTGCAGCAGCTCTTTCACATCCTCAAGGCTGGCGCCTTCTTTAACGGTAACCAGCTTGTCTTTCGGCGTCATGATATCCCGCACCGGGGTATCCATGCGGCTTTCAAAGCGGATATCACGGCCGGTAACGATACCTACCAGGTCGTTGCCATCCACCACCGGCAGGCCAGAGATGCTGTTGGCCATGGTGATATCAACCAGTTCCCGCACGGTGGTGTCCGGGTTAACGGTAATCGGGTCTTTCACCACACCGCTTTCGTATTTCTTGACCTTGCGTACCGCAGCAGCTTGCTGTTCAACCGTCATGTTCTTGTGCATGATGCCAATGCCGCCTTCCTGCGCCATGGCGATCGCCAGCTCAGCTTCGGTTACCGTGTCCATGGCCGCTGATACCAGCGGAATGTTCAGGGTGATACCTTTGGTCAACTGGGTTTTCAGCTCAACCTGGTGAGGTAGAACTTCCGAGAATCCGGGAACCAGGAGAACATCATCAAACGTGAGGGCTTCTTCGGCAATACGCAGCATTTGGGTCCGCCTTTTGAACATGCTAAGTTTGGGATTTCCCAGCTGCACCCGCGGCGGTGCAACAAAGCAAAATCCTTAATCGATCTATTATAAAGTGGTGACAGAACACAGTAAACCGCAGGGTTTTTGCGGTTTGGTTGCATCTTTCTGAATTTACGTTATTTTTGCCTGTCACCTTCGGCTATTGCGTATGAAAAAACCGGGAGCCCGCCCTTTGATACCCCCCTATCCGGACACCCGCCCAAGAGCACTGAGCGTTTCCGAACTCAATCATCAGGCCAGGCACCTGCTCGAATCCAGCTTCATGCAGGTGTGGGTGGAAGGCGAATTGTCCAGCTTTTCCCGGCCATCGTCCGGCCACTGGTACTTTTCGCTGAAAGACCAGAAATGCCAGATACGCTGCGCCATGTTTCGCGGGGCGAACCAGCGTATTCGCACCCTGCCGAAAGAAGGCGACCAGATCCGCATTCGCGGCAAGGTGACCCTCTACGAGAACAGGGGTGACTTCCAGATCATCGTAGAACACCTGGAACCTGCCGGCCTGGGGCCGCTGCAGCAGGCATTTGAAGCCCTGAAAATGAAACTGCAGGCCGAGGGCCTGTTCGACCCGGCTCGCAAAAAGCCCCTGCCCGTTACCCCGCGCCACATCGGCGTGGTCACTTCACCCACCGGCGCAGCCATTCACGACATTCTCACCGTGCTGGCACGGCGTTGCCCGGCCATTCCGGTCACGCTCTACCCCACTGCCGTTCAGGGGCAGGCTGCGACGGCCGACATTGTAAACGCCATCGATCGCGCCCAGCGCCACGGCGTGGCGGATGTGCTGATCATTGGCCGGGGCGGCGGCTCGCTGGAGGACCTCTGGTGCTTTAACGAAGAAGCCGTCGCCCGGGCGATTGCCGGATGCTCTATTCCCACCGTCAGTGCAGTGGGCCACGAAGTGGACGTTACCATCGCCGATTTCGTGGCAGACCTTCGGGCACCCACCCCCTCTGCCGCAGCGGAAAAAATCTCGCCGGATCAAAGCCAGTGGCTGCGCCGCCTGGCTGAACAGCAACTCCGGCTGGGGCAATCCGCCCGCCGCTTGCTGCTCCGGCTGGACCAGCAACTCGGCCACCTGGCCGCAAGGCTTCGGGACCCGCGCCGGGAACTCCAGGACAAAGCCCAGCGCATGGACGAGCTGGACATGCGCCTGAACAAGGCCATGAACCTGAAGCTGCAGCAACAGCAGCTTAAAACCGGACACCTGGCCCAGCGGCTGGGCACCCAGTCGCCAGCAAAAACCCTGCAGAATGCCGGGGAGCAGGTGCAGCGACTGAATGAACGGCTGAACAAAGCCATTCGCCAGAACCTGCGGCAGCAGCAGGAAAAGCTCCAGTTGAGCGCCCAGACCCTGAACGTGGTCAGCCCGCTGGCCACCCTTGGCCGCGGCTACGCCATCGTGCGGGATGACCAGAATCGCATCGTACGGAGTGCCGATCAGCTGTCAGCCGGCCAGGCCATCACCGCCCGGTTTGGACAGGGCAACGTGTCGGCAGAGGTGACGAAAGTCAATTCCGTCACAGAATAGGCCCGGAACCGATCAAAACTACGCCTATGGTCTAGTAGCCCCCTTTTTCAAAGCCCCTACAGTTGTAGCCATCAACCCTAAAACAAAAAACGATACAACTGAGGTGGAGCACATGAGCTACAACGCCGAATTCCGTCGGTCGATTGATCAGCGGGACGACTTCTGGCGCGACCAGGCGCAAAACATCGACTGGATCGAGCCACCCAGGACCATCTGGCAGGCCAAGGATAACGGCCACGGCGAATGGTTTCCCGATGGTGTACTCAATACCAGTGACGTAGCGCTGGACGCCAACATCCGCGCCGGCCGCGGCGACCAGACCGCCCTGATTTACGATTCCCCCGTTACCGATACCCGCCAGACATTCACCTACAACGAACTGCGTGACGAAGTGGCCAGCTTTGCCGGCGCACTGCGTGATCGCGGTATCGAAAAAGGCGACCGGGTAATCATCTACATGCCGATGATCCCCCAGGCTGCCATTGCCATGCTGGCCTGCGCCCGCCTTGGTGCCATCCACTCTGTGGTGTTCGGCGGTTTTGCCGCCCACGAACTGGCAGTACGGATTGAAGACGCCAAGCCCAAGGCCTTGCTGACGGCCTCCTGCGGCATCGAAATCACCAAGGTGATCGAATACAAGCCGCTGGTGGATAAAGCCATCGAGCAATCCAGCCACAAGCCGGAATTCTGCGTGGTCTACCAACGCCCGCAGGCAAAGGCAGACATGCAGGACGGCCGGGACTTTGACTGGAACACCATTTCTGCCGCAGCCAGCCCCGCAGACCCGGTACCGGTTAAAGCCAATGATCCGCTGTACGTGCTATACACCTCCGGCACCACCGGCAAGCCCAAGGGCGTGGTAAGGGATAACGGCGGCCACGCCGTCGCCCTGAAATACAGTATGGAACTGGTCTACGACGCCAAGCCCGGAGATGTGTTCTGGGCCGCCTCGGACGTCGGTTGGGTGGTTGGCCACAGCTATATTATCTACGCGCCGCTGTTCACCGGCTGTACCACCATCCTCTATGAGGGCAAGCCGGTACGCACCCCGGATGCCGGCGCTTTCTGGCGCGTGGTTGAAGAACACAAGGTGAACATGCTGTTCACCGCCCCGACTGCCTTCCGCGCCGTGCGCAAGGAAGACCCGGAAGCGGACCAGCTGGCCAAGTACGATGTGTCTTCCCTCAAGCGTATCTTCCTGGCCGGTGAGCGACTGGACCCGCCCACCTACGAGTGGCTGAAAGAACACACCGGCCTGCCGGTGCTGGACCACTGGTGGCAGACCGAAACCGGCTGGGCCATTTGCTGCAACCCGGTGGGCATTGAAATGATGGCCACCAAACCCGGCTCCGCCACGGTACCCTCCCCCGGCTTCAACGTTCAGGTGGTGGATATGGGAGGCCGCCCGGTACCCGCCGGCGAGCAAGGCCAGATTGCCGTTAAATTACCGCTGCCACCGGGCTGCCTGATGACCGTATGGGGCGACGACGAGCGCTTCCTGAACAGCTACCTGCGGCCCATCGAAGGCTTCTACAGCTCCGGCGATGGCGGTTTTATTGACGATGACGGCTACGTGTTCGTGATGGGCCGTACCGACGACGTGATCAACGTGGCGGGCCACCGCCTGTCCACCGGCGAAATGGAAGAAGTGGTTGCCTCTCACCCGGCCATCGCCGAATGCTGCGTGGTAGGTGCCCACGACGATATGAAAGGCCAGATCCCGGTCGGCCTGGTACTGATCAAGGACGGCGCCACCATCGACCAGGACGAGCTCGAAGAGGAACTGGTGGAAATGGTGCGGGAGAAGATCGGCGCTATCGCCTGCTTCCGCCGCGCCATTGTGGTGGAAAGGCTACCGAAAACCCGGTCAGGCAAAATCCTGCGGCGGGTGATCCGGCAGATCGCCGACGGTGAACAGTACAACGTACCCAGCACCATCGACGACCCGGCAATCCTGGAAGAAATCAGCGAGAAATTCGGACGCTGATCCGCCCCGGACCCTACCGTAAGAAAACCCATCAAGGCCTGCTCCCGACGGAACAGGCCTTGATGTCATTTTAATTACAACTCATTGTTTTTTATAACCAAAAACAAGAAAATCAATCTTCAGAAAATAATTGACGCCCCACAAACTCGGTCTATACTGAAAATTGCTGTGAACCTCTGCAGCGGTATTTGGCGAATGCGTTCCAACGTCCTGCCCCGGCTTTTCGTTGCCCCTTCCTCAGTACGCTCCGGATGTTTCAGCTCATAACTGCCTAAGTGCAAAAATGAAGGTCCCGTGAGGGCAAATTTCAGTAAGACAGGAAAGATCGATGTCCGATACCAAAACCGGCCACGTGAAGTGGTTCAACGAATCCAAGGGCTTTGGCTTCATCGCCCAGGAAGGCGGCAGTGACGTTTTCGTTCACTACAGTGCAATCAACTCAAACGGTTTCCGTACCCTGGCTGAAGGCCAGCAGGTACAGTTTACCGTTACCCAGGGCCCGAAAGGCCCGCAGGCGGAAAACGTAACCCCTCTGTAAGGGCGCGCGTTACCCGCCGGATGCCCCTCACGGGCAGACGGAAAAACAAGAAGGCCGGCAAATTTGCCGGCCTTCTTGCGTTCTGGTTAGCTCATCACCAACTGAGTCAGGCGGTTTCAGTCGGTTCCGGCGCCTTGGCTGCCGGCATTTCCGTACCTACGGCCTGGGCCACAGCAGAGAACAGGGCCTGCAGGGTCGCCGAGGTGGTGTCTTCCGCCAGGGCAGCAGCGCTGCAGTGCTGGCCATTGGCCGTCAGGCGAATACACGCCAGTGCGTTGGCGTTGGTGCCCTCACCCAGCGCAAACTCGTCATAGGCCTCTACGGCGACGGTTACACCAAAGCGCTTGGCCAGGCCGTCCGATACCGCTTCTACCGCACCCAGACCGCGTCCTTCCAGGGTAACCGGTGCCTTCTCGCCACCTACAACCACTTCTGCGCGCACGCCATCTTCGTCCCGGTGCAGGTCATACGAACGCAATGACCAGTCACCGTACACCTTCAGATAGCGATCTTCGAACAACCGGTGAATGGTGTGGGAATCGATCTCGCCACCATTGGTTTCGGCCTCACGCTGCACCACCTTGCTGAACTCGATCTGCAACCAGCGCGGCAGGGTAATGTCATAGTCCCGCTCCAGCACATAGGCAACGCCACCTTTACCGGACTGGCTGTTGATACGCACCACTTCTTCGTACCGGCGGCCCACGTCGAACGGGTCGATCGGCAGGTAGGCCACGTTCCAGACGTCGCCTTCCTTGCGCTTTGCCAGGCACTTGCGAATCGCATCCTGGTGACTGCCGGAGAAGGCGGTAAATACCAGCTCACCTGCATACGGATGGCGCGGATGAGTGGAAATCTCGGTGCAGGCTTCCACCACCTCGGTGATTTCCGCCATGCCGGACAAATCCAGGGTCGGGTCGATGCCCTGGGAGTACAGGTTCATGGCCATGGTCACCAGGTCCATGTTACCGGTGCGCTCACCATTGCCCATCAGGGTACCTTCCACCCGGTCAGCGCCGGCCATGACACCCAGCTCCGCGGCTGCAACCGCGCAACCCCGGTCGTTGTGGGTGTGCAGGCTGATGCTGATGTGCTCGCGGTAGCGAATGTTCTCGCAAATCCACTCTACCTGGTCGGCAAACACGTTGGGCGTGGACATCTCCACCGTGGCCGGCAGGTTGATAATGACCGGCTGGCCCTGGTCCGGACGCCAGACGTCGGTGACGGCATTAATCACTTCCGCAGCAAAGTCCAGCTCGGTGCCGGTAAAGCTCTCGGGCGAATACTGGAAGGTCCAGTCGGTATCCGGGTGGCGAGCCGCGATTTCTTTCACCAGGGTGGCGCCATTTACGGCAATCTCGCGGATACCGTCACGATCCAGGCCGAACACCTGCTCCCGCTGCACCGTAGATGTGGAGTTGTACACGTGCACAATCGCCTGCTTCGCACCTGCCAGCGCTTCATAGGTGCGCTCGATCAGTTCCGGGCGGGCCTGGGTCAGCACCTGGATTTTTACATCCTCAGGAATGCGGTTTTCCTCGATCAGCTTGCGGCAGAAATCGAAGTCCGGCTGGCTGGCCGCCGGGAAACCGATTTCGATTTCCTTGAAGCCAAGCTTGACCAGCAAATCGAACAAACGCTGCTTCTGGGCAACGGACATGGGCTTGATCAGGGACTGGTTACCATCCCGCAGGTCTACGGCACACCAGGTGGGGGCTTTTTCGATAACCTGGTCGGGCCAGCGGCGGTCTTTCTTGGCAACCGGCTTGAAGGCAACGTATTTACGATGATCAAAGGCCATATCTGACAATTCCTTTCACGGGTCTGTGTAATGACATCATTCTAACGCCGCTGCGGCGCTATTTGGTTGCTATTTCGTGGCGCTTTCACTAACTTTACGACATATAATTGCCATCTTTAAAGGTTATAAAGAATAAAATGCCCACAAAAGAAAAGACCCTGATACAAATCGACAAAACAGACAGGAAAATCCTCGAACACTTGCAGAAAGACGGTTCGCTGACCAACCAGCAGCTGGCCGAAAAGGTGGGGTTATCGCCGTCGCCCTGCCTACGCCGGGTCAGGGCCCTGGAGGAAGCGGGCATCATCATTCGCACCGTAACCATCCTGAATCACAAAAAACTGGGGCTGGCGTTGACGGCGATTATCCTGATCGGCATGGACCGGCACACACCGGAGCGGTTTGCCGCCTTCGAGGAACAGGTTGCCGACTACCCGGAAGTTCAGGAGTGCTACCTGATTACCGGCCAGAGCGCCGATTACATGCTGAAGATTGTGGTGCCGGACATGGACCACTATCACCAGTTCCTGCTGAACCGGATTACCCGTATCCCGGGGGTCAGTGGCGTACATTCCAGCTTTGTTCTGCGGCGGGTAATCGACAGCACAGCCCTGCCACTGGGCTACCTTTCCTGATGGGTCAGCTCAGCCACATAGGCCTGGGTCATCACTTTCAGTTCACCGACCAGTTGCCGGCCCTGCTGGTCCGGCAGTGTCGCTGCCAGGCGCAGAATGGACCCGGCCGCCCGCGGCAGTAACAGGCTGGCATTCCAGCGGCGGTCATCCGGCAGGTCGGGGTATTCCTGTTGCAGGCGTGCATCCAGGTCACTGGCGTTGTTGTAAAGCTCGCGCAGGTCCAGGTCCCGCAACTCGGGCATGGCTTCAACGCCACTCCAGATGGCCGAATAGGCAGGCTCGGTGCGGTAAAAGGTGTAGAACTGCTCGATCAGCACTTCGATGGCCTCATCCAGGCCAAGTTGCGGCAGCTTCTCCCGGAGTGCACGTTCCATTTTCTCCACATGGCCTTCGGCAATGGCGTGGACGATGGCCGCCTTGTTCGGGAAATACCGGTAAAGGGAAGCGAGCGACATGTCCGACTGCCGGGCAATGGCCGACATGCTGGTGCCGTCTACCCCGTTCTCGTGAAAGATCGCAGCGGCATGCCGCAAGATGGCGTCTACACGCTCCCTGCTCCGGGCCTGTACAGGCTTTCGGCGTGGTGTTACGTCGATAGATTCGTCAGTCATTATCTGTACCTTGTGCAGCAGGCTCCGTACAATAACGCCCACTTTACGACAAAGAAAGGCAGAGTCAGGCCAACAGACCTGCCAATTAGTCTTAACCCCGGATTTCAAAAAACGGAAGACACCATGCGAGCAAGCCGCTACCTGATTGCCACCCAGAAAGAGACCCCCGCCGATGCCGAGATCATCAGCCACCAGCTGATGCTGCGCGCCGGCATGATCCGCAAACTGGCCGCCGGCCTTTACACCTGGCTGCCCATGGGGCTGCGTACCCTGCGCAAGGTAGAGCGGATTGTTCGTGAAGAAATGGACAAGAGCGGCGCCCAGGAAGTGCTGATGCCCGCCGTTCAGCCCGCGGAACTGTGGCAGGAATCCGGCCGCTGGGAACAGTACGGCGGCGAGCTGCTGCGCATGAACGACCGCCATGGCCGGGATTTCTGCTTCGGCCCGACCCATGAAGAAGTCATCACCGACCTGATCCGTAACGAGCTCAAGAGCTACAAGGAACTGCCGGCCAACTTCTACCAGATCCAGACCAAGTTCCGCGACGAGCGCCGCCCGCGTTTCGGTGTGATGCGCGCCCGGGAATTCATCATGAAAGACGCCTACTCGTTCCACGTGAACGCGGCGTCCCTGGATGATACCTATCAGCTGATGCACCAGACCTACTGCAACATCTTTGATCGGCTGGGCCTGGATTATCGCCCGGTGCAGGCGGATTCCGGTTCTATTGGCGGCAGCGCTTCCCACGAGTTCCACGTGCTGGCCTCCTCCGGTGAAGATGCCATCGTGTTCAGCACCGAAAGCGACTACGCCGCGAACATCGAGAAAGCCGAGGCCGTGGCTCCGGCGGGCGAACGCCCGGCACCGGGCGAAGCCATGCAGGAAGTACACACCCCGGGCCAGAAAACCATTGAAGCGGTGTCTATGTTCCTGGGCCTGCCGGCAGAGCGCAGCGTGAAAACCCTGCTGGTAAAAGGCGAAGCCGACGAGAACGGCGAATCCGGCCTGGTAGCGCTGATCCTGCGCGGCGACCACACCCTGAACGAGATCAAGGCCGAAAACCTGGCCGGCATTGCCGAGCCGCTGACCATGGCCACCGATGAAGAAATCGTGAAAGCCATTGGCTGCAACCCCGGCTCCATCGGCCCGGTTAACCTGCCGGTGCCGGTGATCGTCGACCGCAGTGCTGCCCACCTGGCTGACTTCGTATGTGGTGCCAACAAGGATGACTATCACCTGACCGGCGTGAACTGGGAGCGTGATGTAGCCCTGGGTCGGGTGGAAGACCTGCGCAACGTGGTGGAAGGTGACCAGAGCCCGGACGGCAAGGGTACCCTGGAGATCCGCCGCGGTATCGAAGTGGGCCACATTTTCAAGCTGGGCAACAAATACAGCCAGGCTATGAACGCAACTGTGCTGGACGAGAACGGCAAGGCGGTGATCATGGAAATGGGCTGCTACGGCATTGGTGTGTCCCGCATCGTAGCGGCGTCCATTGAGCAGAACCACGATGACAAGGGCATCATCTGGCCCGACGCCATTGCTCCGTTCGAAGTGGCTATCGTTACCCTGAACGCCCACAAGAACACCGTAGTGGCCGAAGCCGGTGACAAGCTTTACGAACAACTGCGCCAGGCTGGCTACGATGTGTTGCTGGATGACCGGAACGAGCGCCCGGGCGTGAAGTTTGCGGACATGGAACTGATGGGCATTCCGCACCGGTTTGTGGTTTCCGAGCGGGGCCTGGCGGCCGGTACCCTGGAATACAAGGGCCGTCGCGATGAAGATAAACAGGATATTGCCCTGGAAGAAGCCCTGCCCTTCCTGGTGAAGGCCTCACCCAAAGGCGGGCTCTAACCCGCCCGTCTGGTCTTTGGCGGGTGGCCGGCTTGGCCGCTCGCTGAAGGCAGGTAACACTGCAACAAAGTCTCAGTTACCGACGATACCCGGTTCCTGCTCCAGCCCCACCCCGAACTTGTTCCGCACCGATTCCCGCAGCTCCTGCGCCAGTGCCAGGATGTCCTGCCCGCTGCCCCCGGAATGATTGATCAATACCAGGGCCTGGCGGTTATGCACGCCGACCGTTGCGTTCCGGTAACCCTTCCAGCCGGCCTGGTCGATCAGCCAGGCTGCCGCCAGTTTGACGCCTTCAGCAACCGGGTAGGACACCACGTCCGGAAAACGGCTAACAATGTCTTCAAATTGCGCCTGGCTGACCACCGGATTCTTGAAGAAGCTTCCGGCATTGGGCAGCACAGCCGGGTCCGGCAGTTTTCGGCGGCGAACTGCCATCACCGCTTCTGCCACAGCCAGGGGCGTCAGTTGATCGGTGTCCTCGCTTCCCAGGTACTCCTGCAAGTCACGGTAACCGAGCTTCATCGGCTCGGTTCGGGACAGGGCCAGGCGGATTTCAAGAATGATGTAACGACCGGGCTGATGCTTGAACAGGCTATCCCGGTAGGCGAACTCGCAGTCGGCTGCCGGTAACTCGACCACTTCCATGGTCGTGCGATCCAGGGCCGTGACCGTTTTCAGGGTGTCGCACAGCTCCACACCGTAGGCGCCAATGTTCTGGACAGGCGCGGCCCCGGCGGTTCCCGGAATCAGTGCCAGGTTTTCGATACCCCGGTAACCGGAGCGGGCCGCATACAGCACCGCATCGTGCCAGTTTTCCCCGGCCGCCAGCACCAGTACCGCGTCATCTTCCCGCACCTGCTCCCAGGTACGCCCCCGGAGCGCCATGTGCAGCACCAGACCGTCGAAGTCACCGGCGAAGACCAGGTTACTGCCACCACCGAGTACCAGCGTTTGCTGGCCATTTTTCCGGGCCCAGCCAAGGGCCGCTTCAAGCTCGTCGGCGGTGGTAATGTCCGCAAAATAACGGGCCTTAGCCGGCACTGCCAGGGTGTTCAGGCCTTGCAGGCTGACCTGCTCACGGATCTCGGGCAGTCGGCTCAAGCCAGCCGCTCCCGGATGGATTCCAGCAGGCCTTCGCTGGCCTCGTGGATCAGGTCCAGCACCTGCTCGAAGCCGTCCTCACCGCCGTAGTAGGGGTCTGGCACCTCGGCATGGCCGGATCGACCGAACTCCAGGAACAGCCGGGGCTCTGTGCCACCGTTCTGGTTCCAGATATCCCGTACATCGGCCAGGTTGGAACGGTCCATCACCAGCACATAGTCAAACCGGTCAAGATCTTCGGCCTGGATCTGCCGCGCCCGAAGCTCCGCAATATCGACGCCGCGACGCTCCGCTGCGGCGGTGGCGCGGGCATCCGGGGCCTTGCCGATGTGCCAGTTACCGGTGCCGCAGGAATCAATATGCAGGCTTTCGAGCAAGCCCTGCTCTGCGGCCAGCTGCCGGAACACGCCCTCTGCGCTCGGCGAGCGGCAGATGTTCCCCAGGCAGACAAACAGAACGCTGACTTTTTCGGATGCTGCATCAGACATAGCGCCCTCCCGCTTCAAGCAATGCCCGAACCCGGGCCAGGTCTTCTTCGGTGTCCACGCCAGCCGCCGGTGGCCGCTCGGCAATGTCCACATGGATACGGGCACCGTTGTACAGCGCCCTCAGTTGTTCCAGCGCTTCAACCTGCTCGGTAGGCGCAGGCGGCCAGGTGACGAACTGCCGCAACACGCTGGCGCGGTAACCATAGATGCCGATATGGCGGAAATAACCCACTCCGTCGGGCAGGTCTACATCTACTGCCGGGGCATTGGCCGGCCAGAAATCCCGGGCCCAGGGAATCGGGGCACGGCTGAAATAGTGGGCCATACCTCGGGCGTCGAACACCACTTTCACCACATTCGGGTTAAACACCTGGCGGGCATCGTGAAGCCGCTCGCACAGCGTAGCGATCTCGGCTTCCGGGTACAGCTCCAGGTTCTCGGCCACCTGGTTGATCAGGGCCGGTGGAATCAGCGGCTCGTCGCCCTGCACATTCACCACCCGGTGGTCGGCATCGAGCCCCAGTTTGCGAGCCACTTCTTCCAGCCGATCGGTGCCACTGGCGTGGTTCGGTGAGGTCATCACCACCTCGGCTCCGAACCCCCTGCAGGCTTCTTCAATGCGGGCATCATCGGTGGCAACCACCACGCGGCTGGCACGGCTTTCTGCCGCGCGTTCGCACACATGCTGGATCATCGGCTTGCCAGCTATCATCGCCAGGGGCTTGCCGGGCAGTCGACTGGAAGCGTAACGGGCCGGGATAACAACGGTGAAAGACATGGACTACCCCGTGCAGATCAGTGCTTGTCGAGACGTTCGTCGGTGCTCAGGGTCCGTGCTTCAACCGCCAGCATAACCGGAATACCCTCACGGATCGGGAATGCCATGGCATCCTGATAACAGATCAGTTCGGTGCGGGCTTCGTTAAGCTTGAGTTCACCCTTGCAAACCGGGCAGGCCAGCAGGCCCAGCAGTTTTTTATCCATGGTCAGATCTCTCGGTATCATGTGGTTTCAGCTGCCCGGAACACTCCCTGAGCCGCTCGATAAAACGTTGTTCAAAAGGTTCCGATACCCGGGCCTCTACCGTCAACACCCAGGCGTTGTCTGGCGCAAAGCCACGGCATTTCACCGCATCCTTGGCGGTCATCACCAGCCACTCAAGGGCACCGGAGGCCAGGTCTTCCGGGCGGAAATGGTGATGGTCAGGAAATGGCACTTCATTAACGTGGGCACCCAGGCCACGAAGCGTGTCGAAGAATCGCCCGGGGTTGCCGATACCTGCTACCGCCCGTACCGGTTTGCCTTTCAGCTTTTCCGGGGGCACGGTCTCACCGGAATTCAGGTTCACCAGGGCGGAGGGCACCAGCTCCATGGCATGGATATCCGGATGGTCAACGCCGGCAAAGCTGTCCAGGGTCTCTCCTGCTTCAGGGAATCCGGCGCCGTTAAGGATGACAAAATCGACACTGCCCAGGCGCTCGACCGGCTCCCGCAACGGGCCTACCGGGATAATCGCACCATTGCCGATGCCCCGCCGGGCGTCGAACACCGCCAGCTCGATATCTCTGGGCAGCCGGTAGTGCTGCAGTCCGTCATCGCAGATCAGCACGTCACCCAGGCCGTTCTCCAGTGCCCAGGCAGCGCCCCGGCACCGTTCCGGGTCCACCACCACCGGGCAACCGGTTGCCTGGGCCAGCATCAGGGGCTCATCACCGCTCACACCCGGCGAAGTGCCTTCACTGACTAACAGGGGGTAGTGATTGCTTTTGCCGCCGTAGCCCCGGCTCAGAATGACCGGTTTCCAGCCTTCCTGCTTCATGCGCTGCACCAGCCGGGCGGTCAGGGGCGACTTGCCGGTACCGCCGGCGGTGATGTTACCCACCACCACCACGGGTACCGGGAGGGATTCGTTACGGGCCTGCCAGGCCTTCCGGCGCCGGGATTCCGACACCGCCCGATACAGCCAGGCCAGTGGCGTCAGCAGGGCCAGTGGCCTGCCCCGCCCGTACCAAAGCCGATCGACCAGGCTGGTACTCATGCCTGCTCGCTGAACTGAATCTGGTGCAGCTGGGCATAGGCGCCATCGGCCGCCAGCAGTTCATCGTGGTTACCGGATTCAACAATGTGGCCCTTGTCCATCACCAGGATCCGGTCGGCTTTCTCGATAGTGGAAAGACGGTGCGCAATCACCAGCGTTGTCCGCCCTTCCATGACCGTTTCCAGCGCTTCCTGGATATGCCGCTCAGACTCTGTATCCAGCGCCGAAGTGGCCTCATCCAGAATCAGGATCGGCGCGTTCTTCAGCAGCGCCCGGGCAATGGCCAGCCGCTGTCGCTGACCACCCGACAACATCACACCGTTATCGCCGATCATGGTATCCAGCCCTTCCGGCATGCGGTCGATAAACTCCAGGGCATGGGCCTTGGCCGCTGCTTCCCGAATCTCCTCACGGCTGCAATCCCGCAACGCGCCATAGGCAATGTTGGCGGCAATGGTGTCGTTGAACAGCACCACGTTCTGGTTAACCAGGGCAATCTGCGAACGCAGCGCCTGCAGGGAGAATTCTTTCAGGGAATGGTCGTCGATGCGGATATCACCGCCAGTATACTCGTAGAACCGGGGCAACAAACTCACCAGCGTGGACTTGCCACTGCCCGAGCGCCCGACCAGGGCAACGCTCTGGCCGGCCGGAATGCTCAGGGAAATGCCTTCCAGTACGTTATCCAGCTGGTCGCGGTAGCGGAAAGATACCTGGTCAAACTCGATACGGCCTTCCACCCGCTCCGGCGCGAACCCGCCACGGTCTTCTTCCGGCTGTTCGTCCATGGTTTCGAACACGTCGTAGGCGGCGGCCACACCTTTCTGGATCTTGGCGTGCACCGAAGTTACCTGGCGGATCGGCTTGGCCATGGTGGTTGCCGCGGTAATAAAGGCAACCAGTTGTCCGGTGGTCATTTCACCACGAATTTCCGGGGCCAGCATGGTCCAGACCAGGGCCGCAATGGCAATCGCCACCAGCACCTGGATCACCGGCACACTGATGGCCTGGGTGGAAGCCATTTTCAGGCTCTGCTTCAGGTTGCGCTCGCTGACATCGCGGAAACGCTCCCGCTCGTAGTCTTCGCCACCGAAGGTACGCACCACCCGGTAACCGGTGATGGACTCCGAGGCCACGTGGGTAATATCACCCATGGAGCCCTGAATGCGCTTGCTGATCCGGCGGAAGCGTTTACTGGCATAGCTGACCACGAATCCGATCACCGGCCCCACGGTGAGGAACACCAGGGTCAGTTTCCAGTTGGTATACAGCATGAAGCCCAGCAAGCCGACAATGGTCAGGCCTTCGCGCAGGGTAATGGTGATGGCATTGGTAGCCGCTTCCGCCACCTGCTCCACGTTGAACGTCAGCTTGGACACCAGCCGGCCGGCGGCGTTGTCGTCGAAGTAACGGGATGGCAGGGTCATCAGCCGGTCAAAGACATCGTTACGCAGGGCGTTGATGACATTACGGCCCACATAGCTGATGAAATACTGACTGAAGAAGGTACCCAGGCCGCGCAGGGCAAACACACCAACGATCAGGCCGGTCAGGAGCATCCGGTTCTGGTCGGTGGGGTTTTCAATGGCGGTGATCACATACTCCATGGCTGCCGCCATACCGGTAGACGCCGCCGCGTAGATAATGTTGCCCAGCACGGCCAGCGAAAACGCCAGCCAGAAAGGTTTTACGTAGGTGAGCAGGCGCTTGTAGGTTGTCCAGCTTCCAACCGGCGGAGCTTTGAGCGGTTCCGGCCTTACATCGATCACTGGCTGTCAGCCTCCCGCTCTGTGGTTATGCTCAGTTTCGCAAACCCCAGGCGACCGGCCACATCCATGGCGCGCACAACAAATTCGTGGGGAGTACGGGCATCTGCCGTGATGATAAACGGCAGGTTGCTATCTCCCTCAGCCAGTTCCCTGACACCCCGCTCCAGGGTCTCGCGCCGGTTGTTCACCAGTGTCCTGTCATTCAGGATGTACTGGCCTTCGGCATTGATCACCACGTCAATCTGGTGCACTTCAGACGGCGTTGCCGGATCACCACTGGCTTGCGGCAATTCCACTTCCAGGTGGCTTTCCCGGGTGAATGTGGTGGATACCATAAAGAAAATCAGCAGCAGGAACACCACGTCGATCAGTGGCGTCAGGTCTACCCCGACTTCCTGGCTTCGTTGGCGCTTGAACTTCACTGTGTTCAGGCTCCTTCCACGTCGATTTCACGGTCACCATGAACCACTTCCACCAGCTTTATGGCTTCCTGTTCCATGTTAACCACCAGCTCGTCAACGCGGCGGATAAAATAGCGATGGCAGATCAGTGCCGGAATGGCAACGCTCAGGCCTGCAGCCGTGGTGATCAGGGCTTCGGAAATACCGCCTGCGAGGTTGCCTGCGTTACCGACACCGGCCAGCTGGATCTCGGCGAACACTTTGATCATGCCGATAACCGTCCCCAACAGGCCCAGCAGCGGGGTAATGGTAGCAATGGTTCCCAGCGGGTTCAGGAACCGTTCCAGCTCGTGGATAACCTGGCTGGCTTCGTGTTCGATGCTTTCTTTCATGACCTCACGGCCATGCTTGGCATTGATCAGACCACCGGCCAGAACCCGGCCCAGCGGAGAGGAGCCCTGCAGGGCTTTGAGCTTGCGACCGTTAAGCTCTTTTTTCTTGATCCAGCGCCAGAGCTCATTGATCGACTGCGGCGGCGCTACGCGGGAAGCACGCAAAGACCAGAATCGCTCCAGAACGATGGCAAGGGCCAGAATGGAACAGGCAACAATAGGCACCATCAGGATGCCACCGGCTTTCAAAAGCTCGAACACGCTTGATCTCCCTGATTAATTACAAGCCGCGCTACTTTAGCATAGCTGCCGGTGCAGGCCACACCCGGAATGTCTGAAGTGGACCCCAAATTTTGGACAGGTGCCTAAGCTCTGATTCATCATCTCCATAAGGAGGAGAATCATGAGCAAGAAACGCAAGCAATACAGCGCATCATTCAAGTCCAAAGTCGCCCTGGCTGCCCTCAAGGGCGACCAGACCACATCCGAAATTGCTGCCCGTTTCCAGATCCACCCCACCATGGTCAGCACCTGGAAGCGCGAACTGCTGGAGAATGCCCCGGGCCTCTTCGAAGGCAAGAAGAAAGCCGGCAAGCAATCCGATGAGCCCAGCACAGACGAACTTTACCGAGAGATTGGCCGACTGACGGTGGAACGCGATTTTTTGTCGCGCAAGCTCGATCAGTAAGCCGTCAACAGCGGTTGGCGATGATCGAGCGTGGTCATCCCCAAGTCAGTCTTTCGCGCCAGTGTGAGCTGCTCAAGCTGAGCCGCTCATCGGTGTACTACGTCCCTCGTGAGCAGTGTCAGGAGGATCTGGATCTGATGTACCTGATTGATCAACAGCACCTGGAAACGCCGTACTATGGCTCTCGCAAGATGCGGGTCCACTTGCAGCACCAGGGCTATCGGGTCAACCGGAAGCGGGTGCAGCGGCTGATGCGCACCATGGGCATTCAGGCGGTGTATCCGCGCCCCAGAACCAGCATTCCGGGCGATGGGCACAAGGTGTACCCGTATCTGCTCACAGGGCTGAAAATCGACCGCCCCAACCAGGTGTGGGCAACAGATATTTCATATATCCCGCTGGCCCGGGGCTTCATGTATCTGGTTGCCATCATCGACTGGTACAGCCGCAAGGTGTTGTCCTGGCGAGTCTCCAACACCATGGACACAGACTTCTGCGTCGATGCACTGGAGGAGGCTCTACAGCGCCACGGAACACCGGAGGTCTTCAACACCGATCAGGGCGTCCAGTTCACCAGCGAGGCCTTCACAAGCGTTCTCAAAGAGCATGGCATCCGGATCAGCATGGACGGCAAAGGCTGCTACCATGACAACATCTTTGTGGAACGGCTCTGGCGCAGCGTCAAACACGAGTGCGTCTACCTCACTGCCTTCGAGGATGGCCGACACTTGAAGCAGGCGCTCCACCGGTACTTCCGGCATTACAATCAGACCCGGTACCACCAAACCCTTGATTACCAAACACCGGATGAGGTGTACTACCAACAACCCATGACCCTGGCAGCTTGAGCCGGGAATACAGCCGGATCAGAGCTTAACTGCACCTTCAGGCTGTCCAACTGATGGGGTCCACCTCA
>NZ_LLXM01000009.1:0-4105 GCF_001447135.1 Marinobacter sp. P4B1 | reverse complement strand
TGAAGTGGACCCCAAATTTTGGACAGGTGCCTAAGCTCTGATTCATCATCTCCATAAGGAGGAGAATCATGAGCAAGAAACGCAAGCAATACAGCGCATCATTCAAGTCCAAAGTCGCCCTGGCTGCCCTCAAGGGCGACCAGACCACATCCGAAATTGCTGCCCGTTTCCAGATCCACCCCACCATGGTCAGCACCTGGAAGCGCGAACTGCTGGAGAATGCCCCGGGCCTCTTCGAAGGCAAGAAGAAAGCCGGCAAGCAATCCGATGAGCCCAGCACAGACGAACTTTACCGAGAGATTGGCCGACTGACGGTGGAACGCGATTTTTTGTCGCGCAAGCTCGATCAGTAAGCCGTCAACAGCGGTTGGCGATGATCGAGCGTGGTCATCCCCAAGTCAGTCTTTCGCGCCAGTGTGAGCTGCTCAAGCTGAGCCGCTCATCGGTGTACTACGTCCCTCGTGAGCAGTGTCAGGAGGATCTGGATCTGATGTACCTGATTGATCAACAGCACCTGGAAACGCCGTACTATGGCTCTCGCAAGATGCGGGTCCACTTGCAGCACCAGGGCTATCGGGTCAACCGGAAGCGGGTGCAGCGGCTGATGCGCACCATGGGCATTCAGGCGGTGTATCCGCGCCCCAGAACCAGCATTCCGGGCGATGGGCACAAGGTGTACCCGTATCTGCTCACAGGGCTGAAAATCGACCGCCCCAACCAGGTGTGGGCAACAGATATTTCATATATCCCGCTGGCCCGGGGCTTCATGTATCTGGTTGCCATCATCGACTGGTACAGCCGCAAGGTGTTGTCCTGGCGAGTCTCCAACACCATGGACACAGACTTCTGCGTCGATGCACTGGAGGAGGCTCTACAGCGCCACGGAACACCGGAGGTCTTCAACACCGATCAGGGCGTCCAGTTCACCAGCGAGGCCTTCACAAGCGTTCTCAAAGAGCATGGCATCCGGATCAGCATGGACGGCAAAGGCTGCTACCATGACAACATCTTTGTGGAACGGCTCTGGCGCAGCGTCAAACACGAGTGCGTCTACCTCACTGCCTTCGAGGATGGCCGACACTTGAAGCAGGCGCTCCACCGGTACTTCCGGCATTACAATCAGACCCGGTACCACCAAACCCTTGATTACCAAACACCGGATGAGGTGTACTACCAACAACCCATGACCCTGGCAGCTTGAGCCGGGAATACAGCCGGATCAGAGCTTAACTGCACCTTCAGGCTGTCCAACTGATGGGGTCCACCTCACTTCAGTGACTGCCTGAACCCGGTTGGTTACTTTAAGTTCGCTGAAAATCTTCTTCATATGCCATTTGACGGTATCCTCCGTCACGAGAAGCCGTTCAGCGATCTCTCTGTTGGTCATTCCGTTGCTTACGCATTTCAACAGAGAAATCTGCTTTATCGTGATAGTTGAGTGGGCATTGCCGGGCACAGGTGGCACGCTGGAGTCTTCTATTCTGACATCGGGATCCTTCGTAGCTTTAGCTTCAGAGTCGTCTGGCAGATCGTTAAAAAGATCCTGAGCAAGGGGGCTAAGAGAAAGTAGCGCTTCTTTGATCCAGAGCCGTGTGAAGTGACAGTTCAAATGTTCCGAAAGTAGGTTTGCATCAAGAATCATGCGCTTCGCCGATTTTGATGAGCCGAGGGCAAACGCTGCCAGGGCCTGACAATAGTGGGCGGCGATCCTGGTTCTAGCGTCTGAAATTGCGCTGGCGCTTTGTAGTGCTTGTTTGGCATATTTTTCGGCGACACCAAACTGTTTCCCAAGCCGTAGTCTATACATTGAGGTTACCAGGGCCATACGTGCTTGAATGGCCTGGTTTTGATTTGGCAGGAACGTCAGCTCACATTCATCGGGGAGTATGGGTGGACCCAATTCCTCGTTGTTCAGGAGAGTAAACTCAGCTAACTGAACTTTAGTCAGGATATTTAGACGAGAGAGCTCTCGCTCGCAGGAGGCTAAGCGGGATTGTTCCAACAAGGCCATGGCTCTATCTCGGAACCCTTGGTGGTACAGAAAACGGCTGTAGGCCTGTGTACACCCCCACAGAATATCTGTAACGCCATAGTTCAAAGCGAAATCGAACGAAGCCTGTGCAGATTCCTGGGTAACCAGGTGATGGTTCTGTTCGTGCAGGATTTGTAACTCAAGGGTGCCAAACATTTTATTTAAAAAAGTTTTTGGCACCTGAATCTTTTCTGCTGTTTTATTCGCCTGGATCAACACACTCATTGCTCGGGCGATGTCACCCTTGAACAGTTCAGCCTGAATTTCTGCAGTTTTAAGCCAGATAAAAGCGTAATGTTGATTGGATGACTGGATGGCCACAGCCGCTCGATGGGACAATCGCTCCAACTCTTCAAAATGGCGTCCACTGGAGGCAATGAATGCCTGGCAAGTAAGTGCTGCGCCTTTGCCAACCATGTTACGGTCGCCAAAGGAGTCTATCCATTTTTGACAGAGAACCTGACTCTCCAGTAATTCATCCTGTGTAGCTTTGCCTATCGCATTAACCAATTCCCGCCATCCTTCCTCATCAAGATTGCCCACCCCCCTGGAGCTCGGATGAAGCGAACTAACCAGTATTTCCTCTGCTTGACGAGCTTGTTGGCTGAAATACAAAATCCACGCGTAACCTATGCTCAAGGCAGCGATTTTTTTTATCGTACGAGCCGGTACTTTTCCAAACCAGGTGCGAAGTACTTCGATTTCACCCTGCCTCAGAGCCACGTCCAGAATAATGCTGTCACTTACGACGCGAGCCCAACGATGGTCACTGGCTTCCAGAGCTGCATTGATTGAATGGAGGTATGAAGTGGACCCCAAATTTTGGACAGGTGCCTAAGCTCTGATTCATCATCTCCATAAGGAGGAGAATCATGAGCAAGAAACGCAAGCAATACAGCGCATCATTCAAGTCCAAAGTCGCCCTGGCTGCCCTCAAGGGCGACCAGACCACATCCGAAATTGCTGCCCGTTTCCAGATCCACCCCACCATGGTCAGCACCTGGAAGCGCGAACTGCTGGAGAATGCCCCGGGCCTCTTCGAAGGCAAGAAGAAAGCCGGCAAGCAATCCGATGAGCCCAGCACAGACGAACTTTACCGAGAGATTGGCCGACTGACGGTGGAACGCGATTTTTTGTCGCGCAAGCTCGATCAGTAAGCCGTCAACAGCGGTTGGCGATGATCGAGCGTGGTCATCCCCAAGTCAGTCTTTCGCGCCAGTGTGAGCTGCTCAAGCTGAGCCGCTCATCGGTGTACTACGTCCCTCGTGAGCAGTGTCAGGAGGATCTGGATCTGATGTACCTGATTGATCAACAGCACCTGGAAACGCCGTACTATGGCTCTCGCAAGATGCGGGTCCACTTGCAGCACCAGGGCTATCGGGTCAACCGGAAGCGGGTGCAGCGGCTGATGCGCACCATGGGCATTCAGGCGGTGTATCCGCGCCCCAGAACCAGCATTCCGGGCGATGGGCACAAGGTGTACCCGTATCTGCTCACAGGGCTGAAAATCGACCGCCCCAACCAGGTGTGGGCAACAGATATTTCATATATCCCGCTGGCCCGGGGCTTCATGTATCTGGTTGCCATCATCGACTGGTACAGCCGCAAGGTGTTGTCCTGGCGAGTCTCCAACACCATGGACACAGACTTCTGCGTCGATGCACTGGAGGAGGCTCTACAGCGCCACGGAACACCGGAGGTCTTCAACACCGATCAGGGCGTCCAGTTCACCAGCGAGGCCTTCACAAGCGTTCTCAAAGAGCATGGCATCCGGATCAGCATGGACGGCAAAGGCTGCTACCATGACAACATCTTTGTGGAACGGCTCTGGCGCAGCGTCAAACACGAGTGCGTCTACCTCACTGCCTTCGAGGATGGCCGACACTTGAAGCAGGCGCTCCACCGGTACTTCCGGCATTACAATCAGACCCGGTACCACCAAACCCTTGATTACCAAACACCGGATGAGGTGTACTACCAACAACCCATGACCCTGGCAGCTTGAGCCGGGAATACAGCCGGATCAGAGCTTAACTGCACCTTCAGGCTGTCCAACTGATGGGGTCCACCTCA
>NZ_LLXM01000008.1:0-66677 GCF_001447135.1 Marinobacter sp. P4B1 | reverse complement strand
TAGCCAACCAAGTAATTCGTGTGGACTCTGACCGAAGCATTCGGCTTCGTTTAAGGAGGTGATCCAGCCGCAGGTTCCCCTACGGCTACCTTGTTACGACTTCACCCCAGTCATGAACCACACCGTGGTAATCGTCCTCCCGAAGGTTAGACTAACTACTTCTGGTGCAATCCACTCCCATGGTGTGACGGGCGGTGTGTACAAGGCCCGGGAACGTATTCACCGCGACATTCTGATTCGCGATTACTAGCGATTCCGACTTCACGGAGTCGAGTTGCAGACTCCGATCCGGACTACGACGCGTTTTAAGGGATTGGCTCACTCTCGCGAGTTGGCAGCCCTCTGTACGCGCCATTGTAGCACGTGTGTAGCCCTGGCCGTAAGGGCCATGATGACCTGACGTCATCCCCACCTTCCTCCGGTTTGTCACCGGCAGTCTCCCTGGAGTTCTCAGCTTTACCTGCTAGCAACCAAGGATAGGGGTTGCGCTCGTTACGGGACTTAACCCAACATCTCACGACACGAGCTGACGACGGCCATGCAGCACCTGTCTCAGAGTTCCCGAAGGCACCAATCCATCTCTGGAAAGTTCTCTGGATGTCAAGGCCAGGTAAGGTTCTTCGCGTTGCGTCGAATTAAACCACATGCTCCACCGCTTGTGCGGGCCCCCGTCAATTCATTTGAGTTTTAACCTTGCGGCCGTACTCCCCAGGCGGTCAACTTAGTGCGTTAGCTGCGCCACTAAGACTTCAAGAGTCCCAACGGCTAGTTGACATCGTTTACGGCGTGGACTACCAGGGTATCTAATCCTGTTTGCTCCCCACGCTTTCGCACCTCAGTGTCAGTGTTGGTCCAGGTAGCCGCCTTCGCCACTGGTGTTCCTTCCTATATCTACGCATTTCACCGCTACACAGGAAATTCCACTACCCTCTACCACACTCTAGTCTGACAGTTCGAAATGCCGTTCCCAGGTTAAGCCCGGGGCTTTCACATCTCGCTTACCAAACCACCTACGCGCGCTTTACGCCCAGTAATTCCGATTAACGCTTGCACCCTCCGTATTACCGCGGCTGCTGGCACGGAGTTAGCCGGTGCTTCTTCTGCGAGTAACGTCAATCCTTAAAGGTATTAACTTTAAGGCCTTCCTCCTCGCTGAAAGTGCTTTACAACCCGAAAGCCTTCTTCACACACGCGGCATGGCTGGATCAGGGTTGCCCCCATTGTCCAATATTCCCCACTGCTGCCTCCCGTAGGAGTTCGGGCCGTGTCTCAGTCCCGATGTGGCTGATCATCCTCTCAGACCAGCTACGGATCGTCGCCTTGGTAGGCCTTTACCCCACCAACTAGCTAATCCGACTTAGGCTCATCCAATAGCGCAAGGTCCGAAGATCCCCTGCTTTCCCCCGTAGGGCGTATGCGGTATTAGCAGCCGTTTCCGACTGTTGTCCCCCACTACTGGGCAGATTCCTAAGCATTACTCACCCGTCCGCCGCTCGTCAGCGGGGTGCAAGCACCCCCTGTTACCGCTCGACTTGCATGTGTTAAGCCTGCCGCCAGCGTTCAATCTGAGCCATGATCAAACTCTTCAGTTTAAATCATACAAGAACCCGAAAGTTCTTAATTCTTGCTCAAGACAAAACTCAATTTTCGACGAGTCACTGTCCTGATATTTCGTATCCGAAATACCTCGGCCAGCGCCCACACGAATTACTTGGTTAACTTGTTAAAGAGCGCTTGAGCTGTTGCTCAATCAAGGCCGCGTATTCTACATCGTTCCGCCGCCTTGTCAACCGTTGATTTCGAATAATTTTTGAAGCAATTTTTCGAATACTTTCAATCGGTTATCGCTGAGGTTTTGCCCCGTTTCCGGCGTTGCCCCTCAAGCGAGATGCGCATTCTACAGACCTCAGCACAGGTGTCAACGGTTGCCTTAAACTTTTTTGAAAAGTCCTTTTCGCCGCCAACGCTCCGGCTACACGCGCACCATTAAAGCTCTACTTTAACGGCATCCGCAACAGCCAAAGCACACTGCCGGGCCTCCTCTATAGAGTTCCCCTTTGCCAGCGCCACCCCCATGCGACGACGCCCCTTCAACTCCGGCTTGCCAAACAACCGTAACTGGGTGTCCGGCTCAGCAAGTGCCAGCTCTACTCCACTGTATGAGACATCAACTGACTCACCTTCAGGAAGAATGACCGCCGACGCCGTTGGTCCTTGCTGGCGAATTACCGGAACAGGCAAACCAAGAATGGCCCGGGCATGCAGGGCAAACTCGGACAGGTCCTGGGACATCAGGGTAACCAGGCCAGTATCGTGTGGCCTCGGGGATACTTCCGAGAACCAGACCTGATCGCCCTTTACAAACAGCTCCACACCATAGACACCGTAACCACCCAGGTTGTCAGCAACTGCCCGGGCAATTTCCATGGAGCGCTCAAGGGCTTTGGGAGCCATAGGGTGCGGCTGCCAGGATTCCCGGTAATCGCCATCTTCCTGGCGGTGCCCGATGGGATCGCAGAACGAAACGCCATCACGGTGGCGAACCGTCAGCAGGGTGATCTCATAATCAAAGTCCACAAAGCCTTCGATGATGACGCGCCCCTTCCCTGCCCGACCACCGGTTTGGGCATACTCCCAGGCCGCTTCTATCTCCGCGTTGTCTCTTACCAGGCTCTGCCCCTTACCCGACGAACTCATTACCGGCTTGACCACCAGTGGCAGCCCGATTTCTTCGACGGCAGCCAGGTACTCCTCGCGACTGCCGGCAAACCGGTAGGCTGAAGTGGGCAACTCCAACTCTTCCGCAGCCAGGCGGCGGATACCTTCGCGGTTCATCGTCAGATTGACGGCACGCGCGGTCGGAACAACCCTGTACCCTTCTTCTTCAAGCCGCACCAGCTCAGCCGTTGCGATGGCCTCGATTTCAGGAACAATCAGGTGCGGGCGCTCTTTTTCAATGACAGCCCTCAGTGCCGCGCCATCGAGCATATCAACCACATAGCTGCGGTGGGCGACCTGCATGGCCGGTGCATTTTCGTAGCGATCCACGGCAATCACTTCCACGCCGTAGCGCTGCAGCTCGATTACCACTTCTTTACCAAGCTCGCCTGAGCCGCAAAAAAGCACGCGTGTTGCACCAGGCTTCAGCGGTGTACCAATCCGGACAGTCTGCTCTGAACCAGTCATTGAATCTGTCTTCCTGTATATAGATTAGATAGCAACTTTCTTTTCACGCTCAGCCACCTTTCGAAGAACCTCCCGGCGCTCCTCGTCTGTCATCATGGTCCAGCGCAGTATTTCATCCCCGGTTCGCTGACAGCCTATGCAGGTGTCATTCTGGTCCAGCGCACAAATGCTGACACAAGGGGAGCGCACTTTATCGGCAGTTTTCATGGTTAAATCTCGACTTGCTGCAGATCAGCCAGGTAACGCTCGGCATTCTTCACGTAGTGAGCCGTACCGAACTCCAGCATTTTCTTCTGGCTTTCATTCAGCTCACGACGAACCTTGCCCGGGGAACCGATCACCATGGAGCCGTCCGGAATTTCCATTCCTTCCGGGATCAAGGTATTCGCACCAATCAGGCAATGCTTGCCGATCTTTGCGCCATTGAGCACCACCGCATTAATGCCAATCAGTGAATAATCTCCGATCTGACAGCCATGCAGCATCGCTTTGTGCCCGACGGTCACACCACGCCCAATAGTAAGCGGAATACCCGGATCGGTATGCAGAACCGAACCGTCCTGGATGTTTGATTCCGGGCCTATGGTGATCAACTCGTTGTCGCCACGAATCACCACATTGAACCAGATACTGGATTTCTCCATCAGCTTGACGCTGCCAATCACGGTGGCGTTGTGGGCGACAAACTGGCCATCGCCGTCTTTTTCGGGCTTTCGCTGACCCAGGCTATAAAACATAGAACTCCTCCGTCGCCCTACCGGGGCGGCTCAAGAATATCGATGCCGGCATCGTACACAGCATTCAGGAAATCGACCAGAACCACGGCCGACAAACCCCATATCTGATAACGCTCCCAGCGATAGCATGGCACGTAAAGGGTATTGTGCTGGAAGCTCAGGGTATCCGTTCGTTCCCGCTTGTCCTCGAGGAAAAAAGAAACCGGAACACGGAAGATACTTTCAATTTCCGCCGGATTTGCCTGTAACGGGTGATCAACCGGCACCAGGCCTACGTATGGAGTTACGACAATCCGGTGCAAAGACATCACCTGACTGAGCGGCGCAATGAGCCGAACTTGGTCCGGCGGCAGGCCGATCTCTTCATGGGTCTCCCTCAACGCGGTTTCCGCCAGGGAAGCATCTTCGGGATCCCGCTTGCCCCCCGGGAAAGCAACCTGCCCGCGGTGGGTTTTCATATGCTCGGACCGGAGCGTGAAAATGATCTCGGGGTTGCGGTGATTATCGGTGACCGGAACGAGCACGCCGGCTTCGGGGTAATCCAGGGCCAGTTGCCTGGGGGCGTATTTGGACAACCGTTCGGTTAGCAGGTCTTCCACTCTTTACTCCGGTTACTTGCCAATATTGAGTGAGACACAGGCAGTCCGGATCGTTAAACTGACTACCAACGGACACTCAGTATACGGGGAAAACAATGAAGTATTGCAGCACATGCGGCCAGCCGGTTGAACAACGTATTCCAGAGGGAGATAACCGGCATCGCTATGTTTGCGTCAGCTGCGAGACCATACATTACCAGAACCCGCGCATTGTTGCCGGCACGGTTCCGGTGTGGGAAGGCCAGATTCTGTTATGCAAGCGCGCGATCGAACCCCGCTATGGCTACTGGACCCTGCCTGCAGGGTTTATGGAAAACGCGGAGACCACCATGGAAGCAGCCGCCCGGGAAACCCGGGAAGAAGCCCTGGCGGAAGTTACCATCCATGGCCTGTACTCGATTATTGATGTTCCCCACATCAACCAGGTGCACATGTTTTATCGCGCCACCCTTACAGACGGGCAATTCGGCGCCGGGCAAGAGTCCCTGGAATCAAAGCTGTTCACCCCCGACGATATCCCCTGGGACGAAATTTCCTTTCCTACCGTACGAAAAACCCTCGAGCTGTTCCTCAAGGATATGAAAAGCGAAAGCTATGGCGTGCACATTAAAGACATTCGCCACCCGATGGCGAAGAAGGGCTGATCAGAAGTTTTCCAGCCGGAAAACCTCGTACGCAGGCTCCTCATAGGGGTGAGCCTGCTTCAGCGCCGCAACCGCCTTGCCGATCACCGCATCATCGCAAACCAGCTCGACCTTGTACTCCGATACGGTCTCGAGCTCGCCCTGACGCCCCAAAAAAGGATCACTTCCTGCCAACGGACGAAACTGGCCCTGCCCTTTGCATTGCCAGGCACACTGATCGTAATCACCGATCTTCCCCGCACCGGCATCGAACAGGGCCTCCTTGGTTGGCCCCAGATGACTTTCCGGCACGAAGTAACACAACTTGTACATAGCCCGCTCCAGATTGATCAAGCTTCGCTCAGCATTAGGGTTTCCAAACTTACCCACAGTTTCTGTGGATAACTCTGGGGATAGTTTCTGGGAATCCGTCCCTGAGCCCCATTGTTACTGACCTTTCCTTAAACTGGCGACAAAATCGCCCATTTAATTTAATCTTTATCTTTCAATAACTTACATTTGTCGAACAAAAATCAGGCGTAAATCTCTGACTCTGTTCACAGATCACACAACGCACCCGCAAAAATGTGCATAAAGTTCGCGAGTCAAGACCTTGACTGACAAGTTTTCGGACTTTTTTACACAAAAAACCGGCCTGAAGGGTGCTTCCAACAGAAGCTCTTCAGGCCGGCTTTGTCAAGACGGACTCAGGGGTTGATCAAGCCAACCAGCGTCTCGCATTTCTGAACATACGCATCCAGGGGCCGTCTTCCTGCCAGCCATCCGGGCGCCAGGAGTGCTGAACCGCACGGAATACCCGCTCGGGATGCGGCATCATGATGGTCACCCGGCCATCACGGGTGGTAACACCGGTAATGCCCGCCTCGGAACCGTTCGGGTTGTAGGGGTAACGAGTCGTCGCCTCGCCCCGGTTGTCCACGTAACGCATGGCTACCAGCTCATTTTCGATGAGCGCCTGGGCGTTATTAGCTGCGGCAAATTCAATCCGACCTTCACCGTGGGCCACAGCGATCGGCATCCGGGAACCGGCCATGCCGTCCAGGAATGCAGACGGAGACTGCGCTACTTCCACCATCACCAGGCGAGCTTCAAACTGCTCAGACTGGTTACGGACAAAGCGCGGCCAGCCTTCGCTACCCGGAATCAGCTCGTGCAGGTTCGACAGCATCTGGCAACCGTTGCACACTCCCAATGCCAGTGTGTCCTGGCGATTGAAGAACGCGGCAAACTGATCCCGAACGCGGTCATTGAACAGGATGGACTTCGCCCAACCTTCACCGGCACCCAGAACGTCACCGTAGGAGAACCCGCCACACGCCACCAGACTCTGGAAATCATCCAGGGTGATGCGGCCAGAGAGCAGGTCGCTCATGTGCACGTCTGTTGATTCAAAACCGGCACGGTCGAAGGCTGCTGCCATTTCAACCTGGCCATTTACGCCCTGCTCACGCAGGACAGCCACTTTCGGCCGGGCGCCGGTGTTGATGAACGGTGCAGCAACATCTTCGTTAATGTCGAAGGTCAGCTCGGCGTTCAGGCCGGGGTCTCCAGCGTCCAGCAGGTTATCAAACTCATCCTGGGCACAGTCCGCATTATCGCGCAGCGACTGAATGCGATAGCTGGTTTCCGCCCACAGGCGCTGAAGCTCTGTACGAGACTCATCCACCACGCTGTCGCCGGCAAAGGTCAGGCGCACGCGGTCTTTATCGTTCAGGGTACCCACCACACTGGTGTGGTCGCCCAGACCAGCCGAGGAGAACTGCTGCAGGACAAACTCGGTGTCGTCACGACGCACCTGGATGACTGCCCCCAGTTCTTCGTTAAACAGCTCGCGGGCAAATTGCGAGCTGTCTTCCGCCAGGCCGTCCAGCTTGATATCCACACCGGTGCGGCCGGCAAACGCCATTTCTGCCAGAGTGACAAACAAACCGCCGTCAGAACGATCGTGGTACGCAAGCAACTTGCCGTCGCCGTTAAGGCCCTGGATCACCGCAAAGAAGGCCTTGATGTCTTCCGGGTCGTCCAGGTCTGGCGCTACGGCACCTACCTGGCGATAAACCTGCGCCAGTGCAGAGCCACCCAGGCGGTTCTGGCCGGCAGCCAGGTCAACCAGGATCAGGTCGGTTTCACCGGCATCTGTTCTCAGCTGGGGCGTCAGTGTGCGGGCTACATCGGTAACCGGCGCGAAGCCGCTGACAATCAGAGACAGCGGCGCAGTCACGCTCTTCTGCTCACCGTTGTCCTCTTCCCAGGTGGTTTTCATAGACATGGAGTCCTTGCCCACCGGGATCGTAATACCCAGCTCCGGGCACAGCTCCATACCGACTGCGCGCACGGTCTCGTAGAGATTCTCGTCTTCACCCGGGTGACCGGCTGCGGCCATCCAGTTCGCAGACAGGCGAATATTCGAAAGCTTTTCGATCGGCGCGGCGGCCAGGTTGGTAATTACCTCGCCCACCGCCATACGGCCAGAAGCCGGCGCATCAATGACGGCAACCGGTGTGCGTTCGCCCATAGCCATGGCTTCGCCGGCACGCACATCAAAGGAGGCAGCGGTAACCGCCACATCACTCACCGGCACCTGCCAGGGGCCAACCATCTGGTCACGGGCCACAAGGCCGGTAATTGTGCGGTCACCAATGGTGATCAGGAAACTCTTGGAACCCACAGACGGCAAACGCAGAATACGGCGAATGGCATCATGGATATCGATCTTGGTGGAATCGAACACCGGCTTGGTAAACGAAGAGCGGGTGATGCTGCGGTGCATTCTCGGCGGCTTGCCGAACAGCACTTCCATCGGCAGGTCCACCGGCTTGTCGTTAAAGTACGAATCGCCCAGTTCCAGGTGGTGCGCTTCGGTGGCTTCACCGATCACCGCATAGGGGCAACGCTCGCGACGGCACAGGGAATCGAACAGGTCGAGATTCTCCGGTGCCACGGCCATTACGTAGCGTTCCTGGGATTCGTTACACCAGATTTCCAGCGGCGACATTCCGGGCTCGTCGCTCGGGATATCCCGCAATTCGAACTTGCCGCCACGGCCGCCGTCTTTCACCAGTTCCGGCATGGCGTTGGACAAACCACCCGCACCCACGTCGTGAATAAAGCAGATCGGGTTGTCATCGCCCATTTGCCAGCAGCGGTCGATCACTTCCTGGCAGCGGCGTTCCATTTCCGGGTTGTCCCGCTGAACCGAGGCAAAGTCCAGGTTTTCGTTACTGGAGCCAGAGTCCATGGAAGACGCCGCGCCACCACCCAGGCCGATCAGCATAGAGGGGCCACCCAGTACAATCAGCTTGGCGCCAACCGGGATATTACCCTTCTCCACATGATCTTCGCGGATGTTACCCAGACCACCGGCAATCATGATGGGCTTGTGGTAACCGCGCACTTCCTCACCGGCTGCGCCGGGCACCTTCTCCTCGAAGGTACGGAAGTAGCCGGCCAGGTTCGGGCGGCCGAATTCGTTGTTGAACGCAGCGCCGCCAATCGGGCCTTCAATCATGATATCCAGCGGTGAGGCAATGCGATCGGGCTTACCGTAGCCGATCTCCCAGGGCTGCTCATCGCCGGGAATATTCAGGTTGGAAACCGTGAAGCCTGACAGGCCGGCTTTGGGCTTGGAACCCCGACCGGTCGCGCCCTCATCGCGGATTTCACCACCGGAGCCGGTAGCGGCACCGGCAAACGGCGAGATAGCGGTGGGATGGTTGTGGGTTTCCACCTTCATCAGAATATGTACCGGCTCCTTGTTGTAGCCGTACACACCGGTTTCCGGATCCGGGAAGAAGCGCCCGGCCACACTGCCTTCGATAACCGACGCGTTATCTTTATAGGCCGACAACACGCCTTCGCTGTTCATCTCGAAGGTGTTGCGGATCATAGCAAACAGGGATTTCTCCTGACCTTGCCCGTCGATATCCCAGGACGCATTGAAAATCTTGTGGCGGCAGTGCTCCGAGTTGGCCTGCGCGAACATCATCAGTTCCACGTCGGTCGGATCACGCTCAAGGCCGGTGAACGACTTCACCAGGTAGTCAATCTCGTCTTCCGCCAGCGCCAGGCCCAGCCGGGCGTTGGCTTCAACCAGGGCATCACGGCCGCCGGACAACACCGGTACACGGCCCAGCGGGCGGGGTTCATCGTGGCTGAACAGCAGCACGGCACCGCCGGTTTCGTGGAAGACGGTCTGGGTCATGCGGTCGTGCAGCAGGGCGGCAATTTTTTCCCGCTGCTCCAGTCCCAGCTTACGGCTGGACTGCACATAATAGGCAATACCACGCTCGATCCGGCGAATCTGGCGCAAGCCGCAGTTGCGGGCAATGTCCGTGGCCTTGCTGGACCAGGGCGACAGCGTGCCCGGCCGGGGCACCACAAGGAACAGAACCCCTTCAGGTTCTTCAACCTGTACACTGGGGCCGTATGTCAGCAGCCTGTCCAGAATCGCGTGTTCCGCGTCGGAGAGGTCATCATCGAGATCCACAAAGTGCATGAACTCGGCATACACATGGGCTACATCCGGAACAATATCCTGGATCCTGGAGTGCAGCTTGCGGAAACGGAAAGGCGAGAGCGCGGGAGCGCCGCGAAGTTCAAGCATGATATCAACCTGTATCGCGCGAAATCGGGAGACGTCTGAAAGGCGGCCATGATACTCGAAACGGGCGGCGGGATACAGCATCAGGTAGCCGGCCGGAAAAGCGTACAATTGACATTGTTTTGCACATGGATTGAACAGATCAATTGACCACCTTCCGGCAAGGAGGGATCATTCACCTGACTGCATGGAACGTCGACTGATGCGGAGCGCAGGGATTTGTCACGATTGATCAGCACCTTTAAAACCAGCCACAGGCCTGTGGCCCTGATTCTGCTGGCTGCACTGGCGGTCAGCGGCTGCTCCCGGCCGACTGCCCTTCAGGAAGTTCGCAACGAAGGTGTCCTGCACGTTATTACCCGCATAGCTCCTTCTATTTATTACCAGGAACGGGAAACCACAACCGGGTACGACTACGAACTGGCCAGTGACTTTGCCCGGGAACTGGGCGTAGAGCTGCGAGTCCGTATTGCTGAAGACAACTCCGAAATCCTCTCGGTGCTGTCCCGAAACTACGCCCACATCGGCATGGCCGGGCTCGCCAGGCTGCCGGAGTTCGAAGGCAAGTTCCACACCGTGCCCACCGGCATCAGTGTTCAGTCCGTAGTGGTCTACCACCGGGATGCAGACAGGCCAGAAACCCTCGACGACCTGCAGGGCGATACTGTCCACATGCTGGCTGACAGCAACCACGAACACCTGCTTGAAGCACAGGAAGGCGAGTCAGCGCCGGTTATTGCCGTTCACTCTGAAATCGATGCAGCCGGCCTTCTGGCCCGGGTGGAAACCGGGGAATTCGCCTACGCGGTGGTTTCATCGAACGAGCTCGACCTGAACCACGTCTTCTTCCCCGATGTCTTCGAAGGCTTCGCCCTGAACGAACCGGAAGAGCTGGTTTGGCTGTTCCCGGCGGAGCAAGATGATTCGCTGGCCAATGCCGCTTCCAGATTCATGGAAGCCCAGCGTGATAGCGGCCAGATGGAGCAGCTGGCAGAGCGTTTTTATGGCCACCTGGACCGGCTCAATTTTGTGGGTGCCCAAACCTTCATGACCCACGTGGACAACCGGCTGCCCACCTACCAGACCACCTTCGAAAGCTACGCCCGTGAAACCGGCCTGGACTGGCGCCTGCTTGCAGCGATCGGCTACCAGGAATCCCACTGGCGCGCCAATGCGGTATCCCCCACCGGCGTGCGCGGGCTGATGATGCTCACCCGCACCACCGCCAACTATATCGGCGTGAGTAACCGCCTGGACCCGGAGCAAAGTATTAAGGGTGGTGCCCTGTATTTCCTCCGGGTGCTCGAGAAAATCCCCGACCGGATTCCGGAACCGGACCGCACCTGGTTTGCCCTCGCCTCCTATAACGTGGGCTATGGCCACCTTGAAGATGCCCGACGGTTAACGGAATCGGCAGGTAAAAACCCGGATCGCTGGATGGATGTGAAGGAATTCCTGCCGTTGCTGGCCCAGAAGGAGTGGTACACCAAAACCCGCTTTGGCTATGCCCGTGGGCACGAGCCGGTGGCCTACGTGCAGAACATCCGTCGCTACTATGATGTGCTGGTAAGGGTCACGGAACCGGAGCTGCCAGAACCGTCTGAAACCGATGTAGACCTGGCCGCCCTCAATGCCAGAGATGAAAGCGCCGAAGACGGAACCAACGGTTCCGACAACGCGGACAATCCAGAATCGGGCTCACCCAGCCTGCGAGCCGCACTGCCGCCTGAGCTGGGGCTGATCCCGCCCACACTGTAATCCGGCCAACCGGGTTACTCGTCTTCGGGAGCCCGCGCTTCCAGTGCCCGCTCAACCTGTGAACGGGAAAAGCCTCTCCCGGCCAGAAACCGTGCCTGTCGCAACTTTTCTTTCAGGTCATCATCCAGCCTTGCCAGCCCGAACCGCCTCTCCCTCAGGCGCACGGCCGATGCCAGCCATTGCTCTTCGGTGGTTTCACTGAGGCACCCGGGGCTGAAGTTCACCCCACGCTGCTGCAAGTCCGCCAGGATTCTCAGGGGCCCGTAGCCCGCATCCATCCGTTGCCGGGCAAACACATCGGCAAAGCGGTGATCATCCAGCCATCCTTCATCCTCGTATTCATCGAGGACAGTGTTGATCAGTGCCGGCTCAATCTTCCGTTGGCGAAGTTTCAGCGCCAGCTCCTGGCGACTGTGTTCACGCCGAGCCAGCAGGCGCAGCGCCACCGAGCGGGCCTTGTAATCCTGGTCTTCGGGATTTTCATCTCTTTTTGCCATACAGCCCCTTTCCGCGATGGCTTGCAAAACGCTAGACTACCGGCCGATTTCACACACCGCCCGGCACACCCGACCGTGCTTGTGGCCGGTGGCAGCACACTTTGCCGCCACCGCAGACTGGTTTCAATCCCGAAGGATACCTTTATATGGCTGCATTCATTCAGAGACTGTTCAAATCCCGCAAGGCAACCCCGGCAAGCGCTCCGAAAAACAGCACGCCAAAAGCGGCCGAGGCCAGCCAGCAGGAAGCCCAAAACGAACGACAGCTTCTGCGGGAATCCCAGGAAAACCAGCTCAGAAACAATCCGCCACAGCCCGAACTCGCCCAGCTTGCCATTGACGGCGTAACCGCTGCCATTCGCCTGGAAGCCGCCAACGGCCTTCAGCAGGAAGAGCTCCTGCAGCAGGTGCTCAAGCAGGCCAAGGGCCGGGACAAGGGTGTCTACCAGGCAATCAAGCAAAGCCTGCAAACCGTGAAAGACCAGCAGGCCGCCGAAACCGCCGTACAACAGCGTATCGAAGCCCTGATCACCCAGGTACAGGACCAGGCCCGCAGTGAAGACACCAAGCTTTACGAAGCCCGGCTCGACGCAGCACAGGAAAGCTGGCGCAGCGTTGAAGCCAGCGCCAGTGCCGAACAGGCCGGGCAATTCCTGGCTGCCGTGCACGACTGCCGGGAGCGGCTGAAACAGTTTAAACAGGTACAGGAAGACGAAAAGCGCCACCAGGAGCAGGCCCGCCAGAGAACCGAGACCCTGGAACTGCTCCAGCAGACCCTGACAGACCTGCAAACTGCCTCCGCAGAAGACCTGCCTTCGGCCTCGGCCCTGGACGCCCTGCAGAAAACCCAGGAAAACCGCTGGCTGGAGGCCACCCGTGACACCCAGGTAAGCAAGCAGGAGCAGAAAGAATACGAGCAGCAGATGCTGGGCTTGCGCAACTACCTGAGTGCCGTGCGCCGCCTGGAAACCATGAAAGACAGCATTGCCAGCCTGGGTGAAGCGGCCGGATCAGACGAGGCAACCGACGAGCAACGTGATGCTGCAAGGCAACTGCTCAAGGAACTGGAGTGGCCGGCAGAATTCCCCCAGCCCGCCAGGCTGGAACCTGTACGCAAGCTGGCCGGCAAACCCAGAGCCGCGAAACCGGCAGATGCCAACCAGGAACAGCAAAGCGCGGTTATGTCAGCTCTGAAGGCCACCCTTCCGGACCTGGAAGCTGCCCTGGAAGCCAGGCAGTTCAAGGAATCAAAGCAACTTCTGAAAACCGCCCAGAACCAGTTCCAGCAACTGGATGGCCGAAACCGTCGTGGCTTCCAGGCCCGCATGCAACTGCTTGCCGGCCAGTTCCGGGAGCTCAGCGACTGGCAGGGCTTTGCTACCGAACCCAAGCAGGTATCCCTGTGCGAGCAAATGGAATACCTGGCAGAACAACCCATCGAGCCGGAAGCCAAGGCGGAGCGCATCAAGGAGCTGCAGAGTGAATGGCGTGACCTGGGCGGTTCGTCTGACAGGGCCCTGTGGAGCCGGTTCAAGGCCGCGTCTGACAAGGCCTACGAACCCTGCAAAGCCTACTTCGAGGCAAAATCGGACCTTAAACAGGCCAACCTGCAGAAGCGCCAGGCCATCTGCGACCAGCTGGCTAGTTTCCTGGACAACGCAGACTGGACCGCCATCGACTGGAAAGGCGCCGAGCGCATTCACCAGACTGCCCGGCAGGAGTGGAAATCGGCCTGGCCCGTGGACTTCCGCGACAACCGGCAAATCCAGAAGCGTTTTGACGACTTGCTGAAGCAGCTTGAGCGCCCGCTGGACGAAGAGCGCAAAAAGAACGAAACCCTCAAACAAGGCATCGTCGAAAAAGCCGGGGCGCTGATCAGCCACGAGCCCCTGCAGGAAGCCATGGAGCAAGCCAAGGCCCTGCAAAACGACTGGAAAGCCGTCGGCATCACCCGGCACCGGGAAGACCGCAAACTCTGGCAGGCGTTCCGCACAGCCTGTGACCAGATCTTTGCCCGCCGCGATGCCCAGCGCTCCGCACAGCAGGAGGCAACCGAACAGGCAGACCAGGCGGCACTCGAAACCGTTGCCCAGCTGCGGGAACTTGGCACTGACTCCGATGACCAGTCCATCGCCGGCGCCATCGAACAATTGAACGGCCTGGCCGGTAATCCGTTGTCCAAGCCGGTTCGGGAACAGGTTCAGGAGCTGAAAAAGCGCCTGGCCCAGACCGCCCGCACCCGTAAGTTGAAACAGAAAATCGACGACTGGCAAAGCCTGGTGGCGGGCCGGGTAAACAACTCCCTGGATCCGCAAACCGCGCCTGACAGCTGGGCCCGCCTGGCACAGAACCAGCCAGCAGTGTCAGGCCGGGACCTGGCCATTCGTGCGGAGATCCTCGCCGGCGCCGATACCCCGGAACAGGACCAGCCTCGCAGGATGGAAATCCAGGTGCAGCGCCTGACCGAAGGTATGGGCAACACAGAAACAGAAGCGCCGGCACAGGAGCTGGAAAAACTGATTGCCCTGTGGTGCCTGCACCCGGAGGTAGAGGACGTATCCGCCAGCAACGCCGACCGCCTGAATCGCGCACTGGAGGTTATGCTCGGCAGCGATTAAACAGTCGCCCCGCTCCTCTGATCCAAAATCCCTGCTCCGGCAGGGATTTTTTGTTTCCGGGCTGAGCAATTTCGCCAATGGGATTGGCAGCGGCTGTCATTACCGGGTACTACACTGAACCGCTATGGTTATCACTCTTTGACAACAAGCCCGGATAACAATCAGAGGAACAGATATGACCACCGAGGCGTACATATTCGATGCCGTTCGCACTCCCCGCGGCCGCGGCAAGAAAGACGGTTCACTGCACAGCGTAAAACCCATCAGCCTGCTCACCACGGTACTCAAAGCCCTGCAGGAACGTAACCAGCTGGATACCGCCCAGGTGGACGACATTGTCATGGGCTGCGTCACCGCCGTAGGCGACCAGGGCGCAGACATTGCCAAAACCGCCGCACTCGCCGCCGACTGGGACGAGAAAGTGGCCGGCGTCACCCTGAACCGTTTCTGCGCCTCCGGCCTGGAAGCCGTCAACCTGGCCGCCATGAAAGTACGCTCCGGTTGGGAAGACATGGTGGTCGCGGGCGGCGTTGAAGCCATGTCCCGCGTACCCATGGGCTCCGATGGCGGCGCCTGGGCCACCGACCCGGAAACCAACCTGCACACCGGCTTTATGCCCCAGGGCATCGGTGCAGACCTGATCGCCACTCTGGAAGGCTTCAGCCGTGAAGATGTCGACGGCTTTGCGGTGAAATCCCAGCAAAAAGCCGCCAACGCCTGGGGCAAGGGCTACTTCGCCAAATCCATTGTCCCGGTCACCGACCAGAATGGCGTGGTGATTCTGGACCGGGACGAGCATGTGCGCGGTAACACCACCGTAGAATCCCTGGCCGGCCTCAAGCCCTCGTTCCAGATGATGGGTGAGATGGGCTTCGATGGCGTGGCTCGTGAAAAATATCACTACGTGGAAAAGATCAACCACGTGCACCACGCCGGCAACTCCTCCGGCATTGTCGACGGTGCCACCGCCGTGCTGATTGGCAGCGAAGCCAAGGGCAAGGAACTGGGCCTGAAGCCCCGTGCCCGCATTGTCGCCACCGCGGTCACCAGCACAGACCCCACCATCATGCTCACCGGCCCTGCCCCCGCCGCCCGCAAGGCGCTGGAGAAAGCCGGCATGACCGTGGACCAGATCGACCTGTTTGAAGTGAACGAAGCCTTTGCCTCAGTGGTGATGCGCTTCCAGAAAGAACTGTCCGTTCCGGACGAGAAAGTGAATGTAAACGGCGGCGCCATCGCCATGGGTCACCCGCTGGGTGCTACCGGTGCCATCATCCTCGGCACCCTGCTGGATGAACTGGAACGCCGTGAACTGCGCTACGGCCTGGCCACCCTGTGTGTGGGCGGCGGCATGGGCATTGCCACCATCATCGAGCGCGTCTGAACGCCACTTTCAAATAAAAGGAACCGACCATGAGTGCCATCCAATACGACCTGGGTTCAGACCAGATTCTGACCCTGACCATCGACATGCCGGGCCAGTCCGCTAACACCATGAACGGCGAGTTTCGCACCGCCCTGACCGACACCGTCAACAAGGTCAAAGGTGACCTGGACAACATCAAAGGCATCATTATCGCCTCAGCCAAGAAAACCTTCTTCGCCGGCGGCGACCTGAACGAACTGTACGAAGTCACCCGCGAGCAGGCCAAAGACTTCGAGGCCATGATCAACTGTCTGAAAGCCGATATGCGGGCGCTGGAAACCTGTGGCAAACCCGTGGTGGCCGCCATTAACGGCACCGCCCTCGGCGGCGGACTGGAACTGGCGCTGGCGTGTCATTACCGCGTTGCCATTGATGACGACCGCACCCAGCTGGGCCTGCCGGAAGTGACCCTGGGCCTGCTGCCCGGCGGTGGCGGCACCCAGCGCCTGCCCCGGATGATTGGCCTGGAAGCGGCTTTCCCGTTCCTGATGGAAGGCAAAAAGGTGAATCCGAAAGCGGCCCTGAAAGCCGGCATCATGAATGAATTGGCCAGTTCACCGGAAGACATGATCGCCAAGGCCCGGGCCTTTATCGAAGCCAACCCCAAGTGCCAGCAACCCTGGGACCAGAAAGGCTTCAAATTCCCCGGCGGCGCCCCACATCATCCAGCCATGGCACAGAAACTGGCCATCGCACCGGCCATGCTGCGGCAAAAAACCAAGGGCTGTTACCCTGCCCCTGAGCGGATTCTGGCAGCAGCCGTGGAAGGCGCTCAGGTGGACTTCGACAACGGCAGCCTGATTGAAACCCGATACTTTGCCGAGCTGGCCACTGGCCAGGTTGCCAAGAACATGACCGGCACCTTCTGGTTCCAACTCAACGCCATCAAGGCCGGCGGCAGTCGCCCGGATGGTGTGGAAAAAGAAACCTTCAAGAAAGTGGGCGTACTGGGTGCAGGCATGATGGGTGCCGGCATTGCCTACTCCACTGCCAGCCGCGGCATTGAGGTGGTGCTGAAGGATGTTTCCGTGGAAAACGCGGAGAAGGGCAAAAGCTACTCCGAGAACCTGCTGGCCAAGAAAGTCAGCCGCGGCCGCATGACCGAAGCCCAGAAAGACGAGGTGCTGGCCCGAATTAAAGCCACGGCTTCCGCCGACGATCTGGAAGGTTGCGACCTGATCATCGAAGCCGTGTTCGAAGACAGCGATTTGAAGGCAAAGGTTACCCAGGAATCCGAGCCGAAAATGGTGACCAACGGCATCTTTGCCTCCAACACCTCCACCATCCCCATTACCCAGCTGGCCAAGGCCTCCGCCAAGCCGGACAACTTCATCGGCCTGCACTTCTTCTCCCCGGTGGACAAGATGCAGTTGGTGGAAATCATCGTGGGCGAGAAAACCTCCGATGACACCCTGGCCCGCGCATTCGACTACGTGCAGCAGATCGGCAAAATCCCCATTGTGGTGAACGACAGCCGCGGCTTCTTCACCTCCCGGGTGTTCGGCACCTTCGTGAACGAAGGCATCAGTATGCTGGCCGAGGGCATTCACCCTTCCAGCATCGAGAACGCAGGTTTGCTGGCCGGCATGCCGGTGGGTCCACTGGCGATTTCTGACGAAGTCAGCATGACCCTGATGCAGCACATCCGCGCCCAGAGCCGGAAAGACACCGAAGCCGCCGGCGGCACCTGGCAGCCACATCCGGCCGAAGCCGTCATCGATGCGATGGTGGATACCCACAACCGCAAAGGCAAAGCCGCCGGCGCCGGTTTCTACGAGTACCCGGAGAAGGGCAAAAAATACCTGTGGCCGGAGCTGGAGAACTTGTTCGTAGACCAGGCCAAGGCCCGCAGCGTGCAGCTTCAGGACCTGAAAGACCGCATCCTGTTCATCCAGGCCATCGAGACCATCCGCTGCCTGGAAGAAGGCGTGTTGAGAACCGTGGAAGATGCCAACATCGGCAGCATCTTCGGCATTGGCTACGCGCCCTGGACCGGCGGCGCCATCCAGTTCGTCAATCATTACGGCGTTCGCGCCTTTGCCGAACGGGCCCAGCAACTGGCGGACCAGTACGGCGAGCGCTTCGCACCGCCTGCGCTGCTGATGAGCAAAGCAGAGAACAACGAAACCTTCGCCTGACCCTGCCGGCCGGAGGGGACCTCCCTCCGGCCACTTTACTTCCCGCAACCTGCCCCAATCTATTACCCCGGGGCGCAACGTATATGGACATATTGTCACGAAGCTATACCCAAGGCCTATGGCAACAGGTGTAGCGGTTGCCTACAATAAATTTATCAGTCACGGGTAGAACAGCGGCTTACGCGTTACCAGACACCCAGTATCGCCAGGTATGCATTTATGAGCATTGCGGAAAGAATCAGACAACACAGCCCCCGGCCGGCCACCCTGAAAAAAGCGGGGCTTTGTACAGCACTGGGCCTTGCCCTGCTGGTGCCGGGACTGTCCGGTTTGCAGGCAAAGCTGGATGACTCGGCTATCTACGAGCCGGTCGCGCCCACCATTGACCAGGCCCGGGCCAACATCCTGATTGCCCGCCAGCTTCAGTTCACCCATTTCCGCAACCTGGGTATCAGTGACGAACTCTCTGGCGATGTGTTTGATGCCTACCTGGACTACCTGGACAACCAGCGCGTTTACCTGACCCAGCAGGACATCGACGCACTCTCCAGCGTCCGTAACCGCCTGGGCTCGGCCCTGAAAACCGGCCAGCTGCAACCGGGCTTTGATATCTACAACCTGGTGCAGCAGCGGGTTATCGAGCGCCTGCAGTTCGCCCTGTCGCTGATCGACGAGGGCATTGATAACCTGGACTTCGAAGGCAACGATCAAATCCGCGTTGACCGGTCCGAAGCACCCTGGGAAGCCGACAGCGCGGCACTGGACCAGCTCTGGATCAAACGCATCAAGAACGCGGTGCTGGCCCAGCGCCTGAACGGTACTGAAGACGACGTCATCGAAGACAACCTGCGCCGCCGCTACGAAGGCCAGCTGAAGCGCGCTTACCAGGCTCGCAGCGAAGATGCCTTCCAGGCCTACATGAACGCCTTCACCGGCATGTGGGACCCGCACACCTCCTACTTCTCTCCGCGCACCTCGGAGAACTTCAACATCAACATGAGCCTGTCCCTCGAGGGCATTGGCGCGGTGCTGCAGTCCGACAACGGATACACCAAGGTGGTGCGCCTGGTTCCCGGCGGCCCGGCCTCCAAACAAGGCCAGCTGCAACCGGCAGACCGCATTGTGTCAGTTGCACAGGAGGGCGAAAAACCGGTCAACGTGATCGGCTGGCGCCTGGATGAAGTGGTGGACCTGATTCGCGGCCCCCGCAACTCAACCGTCACCCTGGAAGTGATTCCGGCCAACGCTTCGGACGAAAGCGTTACCCGCTCGATCGATATCAGCCGGGACGAGGTCAAGCTGGAAGAACAGAGCGCCAGCAAGGAAGTGATCGAACTGGAACGTAAGGGCCAGGACTATCGCATTGGCGTGATCACCATTCCCACCTTCTATGCCGATTTCCAGGCCATGCAGGCAGGTGATCCCAATTATAAAAGCACCACCCGGGACGTTCGCAGGCTGATCAGCGAACTGAAAGAAGACGGTGTCGATGGCGTGGTGATGGACCTGCGCAACAACGGTGGCGGCGCCCTGCACGAAGCCAACGACCTGGTAGGCCTGTTTATCGACAAAGGCCCGACAGTGCAGATCCGTAACGCCAACAACGATGTTCAGGTGCTGAACGACGAAGACCCCACCGTGGTTTACGACGGCCCGCTGGTGGTGCTGGTTAACCGCATGAGTGCCTCGGCTTCGGAAATCTTTGCCGGCGCCATCCAGGATTACGGTCGCGGCCTGGTTGTAGGCTCCCAAACCTTCGGCAAGGGTACGGTACAGGCGGTTCGGCCCCTGAACCACGGCCAGCTGAAGATTACCCAGTCCAAGTTTTACCGGGTATCCGGCGGTTCTACCCAGCATAAAGGGGTGATTCCGGACATCGAGATTCCGTCACGCATCGACAAAACCCGCATCGGCGAAGATGCCCTGGACCACGCCCTGCCCTGGGACCAGATTGAAGCGGTGCCCCATAACCGTTACTTCGACTTCAGCGGCATTATCGATGAACTGCGGGAGCGCCATGAAGACCGGTTTGCGACCAACCCGGAATTCAGCCTGCTGCAGAAAGAAATCGAATTCCTTACCCAGCAGCGGCAGATGGACTACGTAAGCCTGAACCACGCCGAGCGGAAGGACCAGCACAGCCAGATTGAAAATACCCGGCTGACCATTGCCAACGCCCGCAGGGAATTGCGCGGTGAAGAGCCGTTCGACACCCTGGAAGACCTCGAGCAATGGCAGGACGAGCAGGCCGCAGACCTGGACACCACCGATGACGAACTGGACTTCGTGATCCGTGAAGGCGGCCACATCATGGCTGACCTGCTGGAACTGGACCAGCGCACCGCCTCTATCCTGTCGCCCACACAGTTCGCGGCCAAAGCCGAAACCCGGTAACCGCATGGCAGACACCGACCGGGAGCCAGCCAACCAGGATAGCCAGCAGCGCGCCGCCCTGTTCCGGGACATGCTGCTGGATGCCCTGCACGCCATGCGCTCCATGGAAGAAGTGGAAAGCCTGGCAGGCCGCGATAACAAGGCCAGGAGCCCGGAAGGCATACTGGAGCGGATAGCGGGATTTACCGGTTCTGCCCTTCGCCTGGGTGCCAAGGCAACCGATACCTCCCTGCGGGTGGGCCGCGCGCTGATTAACTCCCAGGATCAGCTGCGGGCCATGCTCACCGCCGGCCAGTCCATGAAAGACATCCGCGAAGTGGCCGGGCTTACGCTTTCGGAAATGAGCGAAGCCCTCAACCTGAAAGACAAGTCCCTGCTGGAAGCCATCGAGAACGGTACGTCTACCCTGTCCTTCGAGCTGATTCTGCGCCTTGCGGCACTGATTGCCCGCAACGATCCGATCCCCTTCATCATGCGCACCACCCGCAACTACAACCCGGAGGTGTGGCAACTGCTGAACGACTGGGGCATCGGGCGCATACCGCTGCAGTTCGAGCGGGAGCGGGAATTTATCAATATTTTCCGGCGCCATGACGATGCCCGCACCCTGTCGGATGAAGGCTTCCGCAAGGTTCTGGAATTCACCCGCCACAGCTTTGAGATGTCCATGCACTTCGTGGAAGAGCAGGAAAAGCAGGTGGCCGACCTGAAAGCAAACCTCCAGGCCGGCCAGGCCACCGCAGGAAAGTCCGGGGCCGGCAAAGAATCAGGCAAATAGCGCCTGCATGGCCGCCAGGTCCGGATGCCGGACAGCGCCCTTCTCGGTTACGATCGCATCAATCAGGCTGGCCGGGGTAACATCGAACACCGGGTTGAACACCTCCACGCCCGCCGGCGCCAGCGCAATGCCCCGAATCTCCCGGACTTCCGTACCTTCCCGCTCTTCAATGGGAATCTGCGCGCCAGACGCCAGGGCCATATCCACGGTGCTGGACGGCGCCACCACCATAAAGCCCACATTGTGATAACGTGCCAGCACCGCCAGGTTGTAGGTACCGATCTTGTTGGCCACATCACCATTGGCCGTAATACGGTCTGCCCCCACCACAATCCACTTCACCTTACCGCTGGCCAGGATGGCGGCCGCTGCACCATCGGCATTCAGGGTGACGGGGATTTCATCACGGGTCAGTTCCCAGGCCGTCAGACGACTGCCTTGCAGCCAGGGGCGGGTTTCATCCGCGTACACCCGTTCCAGCAACTGCTTCTCATGCAAGCGACGGATTACTCCCAGTGCCGTGCCATAACCACCAGTGGCCAGGGCTCCGGTATTGCAGTGTGTCAGCACGGATATGGGTGCCTGTAAGTCCATGACCTCCAGCGCATGGTCCGCCATGGCAAGGTTGGCTGCCAGGTCTTCCTCGTGAATACGTACCGCTTCGGCAGCCAGTTGCTCCGCTGCTTCGGGCAAGGACTGGCACGCCCGGAAGACCCTGCCCATGCGCTCCAGGGCCCAGAACAGGTTTACCGCGGTCGGGCGGGAACGGGCCAGTTCATCCATCGCCCGCTCAATCTCGCCCTGCCAATCGTCAGTACCGGCATGGCGTGCCGCCAGGGCAACTCCGTAGGCGGCACTGATACCAATAGCGGGCGCCCCCCGAACCACCATATCGGTAATACACTGAGCCACGCCGGAAGCGCCCTCCGAGGTAATCCAGTGCTCCTCCCCAGGCAGCAATCGCTGGTCCAGCAGCTCAAGCCGGTCGCCATGCCAGCGCATGGCTACAGTGCCCATGGAACGGGAGGAAGGGGAATTGGCCATAAACAGCTCCGCAGAGGGTGAAAAAAACGCAGTATAGCTTTTTCCTACCTCGTTTATACCTCCATTGGCCCGGTGGCCGGGGTAGTTCTGTTGCAGCGGGCTGGTTATACTTCCGAGTTGAATTTTCCGGCACGATCAACCGTGCCAATAGCTGACAAGGCAGGTTAATGACGGCAGACACCATTACTGCGGCCGACACCCGGATCAACGCGCGCTGGCTGATACCCATGGAACCCTTTGGCGTGGTTCTGGAACACCAGGCCGTTATCCTTCAGGGCAGCCGTATTGCCGATATCCTGCCCCAGAGCGAAGCAGACCAGAAGTTCCGCACCCGGGAAACCATCAACCTGGACCAGCACGTGGTCCTGCCGGGGCTGATCAACCTGCACGGCCACACCGCGATGTCCCTGTTCCGAGGCATGGCCGACGACCTGCCACTGATGACCTGGCTGAACGACCACATCTGGCCGGCCGAAGGCCGTTTTGTCAGCGAACCCTTTGTTCTGGACGGCACCCGCCTGGCCATGGCCGAAATGCTGCGCACCGGCACCACCACCTTCTCGGATATGTATTTCTTCCCCGAAGTGACTGCCCAGATGGCCCACGACGTTGGCATGCGCGCACAGATCTGCTTCCCCCTGCTGGACAACCCGACGGTGTGGGGCTCCGGCCCGGAGGATTACCTGCGCAAAGGTGCTGACCTGATTGCCCAGTGGCAGCACGACGAATACATCATGCCCGCCATCGGCCCCCATGCACCCTATACCGTGTCTGACCAACCGCTGACGGCAGCCGTTAAGCTGGCAGAGGAAACCGGTGCGCCCCTGCAAATACACCTGCACGAAACCGCCTTCGAAGTGGACGAAGCCGTCAAAGCCACCGGCAAACGCCCGGTATCCCGGATGGCAGAACTGGGCGTACTCGGCCCGAACAGCCAGTATGTGCACATGACCCAGATTGACGATTCCGACCTGGAGCATCTGGCCCGGGCCGGAGGACACATCGTCCACTGCCCGGAATCGAACCTGAAGCTCGCCAGTGGCTTTTGCCCGGTCCAGAAGCTGATCGACAGCAACATCAATATCACTATCGGTACCGACGGCGCCGCCAGCAACAACGACCTCGACCTGTTCGGCGAACTGAAAACCGCGGCCATGGTGGCCAAGGTGGTGGCCGGGGATGCTGCCGCCGTGTCGGCACACAGCGCACTCAGGATGGCGACCATTAACGGTGCCCGGGCCCTGGGCCGCGACCACGAACTGGGCTCGCTGGTGCCCGGCAAACTGGCCGACCTGATTGCCGTTGATCTCAGCGACCCGTTCCTGCAGCCCGTGTACGACCCGGCCTCTCACCTGGTGTACAGCAACCATGGCCGGGCAGTAAGCCACAGCTGGATTCACGGCGTACCTCAGGTACAGGACGGCCGTTTGACCCGTATCGATGTGCCAGACCTGATGCTGCGTGTCAGCGACTGGCGCAACAAGATTCTCAGTTAATTATCTCAACCAGGTGCACTCCATGAGCAACCAGAACGTAGACCAGAACGAGATTGCCAAGTTTGAAGCACTGGCCGGCCGCTGGTGGGACCCCAGCAGCGAGTTCAAGCCGCTTCACGACATCAATCCCCTGCGCCTGAACTACATCGACGAGCGGGTATCGCTGGCAGGCAAGAAAGTACTGGATGTTGGCTGTGGTGGAGGTCTGCTGTCTGAAGGCATGGCCCTGCGTGGTGCCCACGTTACCGGCATCGACATGGGCGAAGCCCCGCTGAACGTAGCTCGGCTGCACGGCATGGAATCCGGTGTGAAGGTGGACTACCGCCAGACCACCATCGAAGAGCTGGCCCGGGACCCGGAACATGCCGGCCAGTACGACGCCGTCACCTGCCTGGAAATGCTGGAGCACGTTCCGGACCCGGGCTCGGTCATCAAGTCTTGCGCGGCCATGTTGCGCCCGGGCGGCCACCTGTTTGTGTCGACCATCAACCGCAACCCGAAGTCCTTCCTGTTTGCCATTGTGGGCGCGGAATACGTGCTGAACATGCTGCCCAAGGGCACCCACGAGTGGAAGAAGTTCATCCGGCCCTCGGAAATGTCCGACTACCTGCGCCACGCCGGGCTGGACGTGCGCGAGCTTACCGGTATGACCTACAACCCCATCACCAAAAGCTACAAGCTGGGCCGTGATGTCGACGTCAACTACCTGATGCACGCGCGGGATATTCGTGAAGACTGACCAAAAACCCTCTGCGGTACTGTTTGACCTGGACGGCACCCTGATCGACACCGCACCGGATTTCATCCGCTGCCTGAACCAGCTGCGCCAGCTCCATAACCTTGAACCGCTGGCGGCCGAGCAAATCCGCCCTTCGGTGTCCAATGGCGCAAGGGCCATGATCCGGGTCGGTTTCGGGCTGGAGCCAGAGCATGACGGCTACGTGGAAAAGCACACGGCTTTCCTGGACCTATACGAGGCGGGCGTAGCGGTAGAAACCACCCTGTTCGAGGGCATGGACTCACTGCTGGCAAACCTGGAAGCCCGGGGCATTCCCTGGGGCATTGTCACCAACAAGCCGGTGCGCTTTGCTGAGCCGCTGGTACAGGCACTGGGGCTGGCCCAACGTTGCGCCACCCTGATCTGCCCGGACCACGTCAGCGAACGCAAGCCACACCCGGAGCCGCTGTTCCTGGCCTGCCAGAGAATTGGTGCTGCGCCGGAACAGGCCGTGTATGTTGGCGACCACGAAAGGGATATCGAAGCCGGCCGTAACGCCGGCATGCGCACCATCGCTGTGCGCTACGGTTACATCGAGCAACCCCACACGGTTGATCTGTGGCAAGCCGACATCATTGCCGACACCGTCAGCGACCTGGCAAAGCTGTTACAATAAGCCCCCTTTTTCGTTCAACCCCGGCACTATTCGGGCCGGAAAACGCCTGAACACGGAGACAGGTTATGCAAGATTACCAGGCACCCGCCGATCTTCTGAAAGACCGCATTGTCATGGTAACCGGAGCCGGTAGCGGCATTGGCCGCGCCGCCGCCAAAGCCTACGCCGCCCACGGCGCCACCGTGATTCTGGTGGGCCGCACCGTAGGCCGGCTGGAAGAGGTCTACGACGAAATCGAAGCCGCCGGCCATCCGCAACCGGCCATTGTGCCGATGAACTTCGAAGGCGCGGCGGTCAAGGACTACGAAGAACTGGCCATGACCATCGAGGAAAACTTCGGTCGGCTGGATGGCCTGCTGCATAACGCCGGTATTCTGGGCTCCCGCAGCCCGGTAGAACTGTACGACCCGGAAACCTGGAACAAGGTGATGCATGTAAACGCCACCGCCCCGTTCCTGCTCAGCCGGGCGATGATTCCGCTGCTGCGCAAATCCGATGATGCGTCGATGATCTTCACCTCCTCCGGTGTCGGCCGCCAGGCACGCGCCTACTGGGGTGCCTATGCGGTATCCAAGTTCGCCGTGGAAGGACTGGCCCAGTTGCTGGCCGACGAGCTGGACGACGAACGCAATAACATTCGGGTGAACAGCCTGAACCCGGGTGCGACCCGCACCGGCATGCGCCTGCTGGCCTACCCGGCGGAAGATCCGAAGAAAAACCCGGAGCCCGAAGCGCTGATGCCGGTGTACCTGTACCTGATGGGTAAAGACAGCCGGGGTGTAAACGGCCAGCAAATCGACGCACAGCCGAAAAAGTAATGGAACTGTTGTTTTACACCACCTCCAATTGCCACCTGTGCGAACTGGCAGAAGCCCTGCTGGTAAACACGCCCATGCCGGAGCCCATCCCGGTGGATGTGGTGGATATTGCCCAGTCGGAAGAGCTGGTTGAGCGTTACGGCACCCGCATCCCGGTGCTGCGCCGTAACGATACCGGTGCGGAACTTGGCTGGCCGTTTACCAGGGACCAGTTACTCACGTTTCTGCAATGAGGATCTGCTGACATGCTGATGATTATTTCCCCCGCCAAGACTCTGGATTACGAGAGCCCGCTGGTGACGGAAACCTATACCCAACCGGACTACCTGGATGATGCCTGCGAGCTGATCGACCAGCTCAAGGAACTGGAACCCCATCAGGTGAGCAACCTGATGAGCATCAGCGACAAGCTCGGCCAGCTCAACGCCGAGCGCTTCCGTACCTGGCACACACCGTTCACTCCGGACAACGCCCGCCAGGCCATCCTGGCCTTCAAAGGCGATGTGTACACCGGGCTGGACGCTGAAAGCTTCAGCGAAGACGACTTCGCCTTTGCCCAGCAGCACCTGCGTATGCTGTCCGGCCTGTATGGCCTGCTCAAGCCGCTGGACCTGATGCAGCCCTACCGGCTGGAAATGGGCACGAAGTTCGAGAACAAGCGTGGCAAAGACCTCTACGCCTTCTGGGGAAGCAAACTCACCAAGGCCCTGAACGAGCTGCTCGCAGCAGACGACAAGGTGCTGGTTAACCTGGCCTCCAACGAATACTTCAAGAGCGTTCAGAAGAAAGACATCGACGGCCGCCTGGTGACCCCCCAGTTCAAAGACTGGAAGAACGGCCAGTACAAGATGATCAGCTTCTACGCCAAGAAAGCCCGCGGGCTGATGTGCCGCTACGCCATCCAGAACCGGATTACCCAGGCCGATGACCTGAAAGGATTCAACCTGGAAGGCTACTACTTCAGTGAAGAGCAGTCCGATAACAACAACTGGGTGTTCCTGAGAGACGAGCAGTAACCGGCGTGTTCCAACCTGCAAAGATCAGTTTCAGTTGATATCGGAGTAACCATGAACGAAGCAGTATTTTCCCAGATCGCCATGCTGGTGTTTCTGACCGGCCTGATTGTCTGGATGGGTTTTATCGTTTGGGACCTGGCCAAGAAATCCCAGGCCGGCAAGTTTGGCACCATCGCCCTGTTTACCGTGCTGGGCGCAGGCGTTGTAGGCTTTCTTGTGAAGACCGTACTGGTCGAGATCATGCACATCTGACCACTCGGCCGTCACTTTACGGCTACCGGCGGTAGCCGTATCATCCCCCTCCTTTTTGTACCAACAGCCTCTAGCAAGGATTTAGCCCCATGTGGTTCCGCAACGCCCGGATTTTCCGTTTTACCAAGCCTTTTGATATCTCCGCCGAAGCACTGGAAGAGAAGCTTCAGGCCGATGCTTTCAAACCGTGCGGCCCACAGGAAACCACCCGTCAGGGCTGGGTTCCACCGCTGGGCAAGCACGGCGATCAACTGGTACACAGCGCCAACGGCTATCACCTGATTGCCCTGCGCAAGGAAGAAAAGATTCTGCCGGGCCCGGTGGTCAAGGAAGCCGTGGAAGAGCGGGCCGAAGCCATTGAAGTGGAACAGGGCCGCAAAGTTCGCAAGAAAGAGAAAGAAGAGATCAAAGAACAGGTCATGCTGGAAATGCTGCCCCAGGCCTTTTCCCGCAACCGCCGCTGCTTTGCCTACCTGGCACCCCAGGACGGTGTGCTGGTGGTGGATGCCGGCTCGGCCAAGCAAGCGGAAGACCTGGCGTCTACCCTGCGCAAAAGCCTGGGTTCCCTGCCGGTTCGCCCGCCGGCGGTGGAACAGGCCCCGGCCTTTACCTTCACCGGCTGGCTGAATGAAAGCATCGACCACCCGGCTACCATTGTGCTGGGCAGCGAGTGCGAGCTGAAAGACCCGTCAGAAGATGGCGGCGTGGTGCGCTGCAAGGGCCTGGACCTGAAAGCCGATGAAATCCGCAACCACCTGGAAACAGGCATGCAGGTAACCAAGCTGGCCCTGACCTGGGACGACAACGTATCGTTCGTGCTGGATGAAGAACTGGGCATCCGCCGGCTGAAATTCGGCGAAACCCTGCAAGACCAGCTGGACGGCGTGGATGCAGACGACGCCCTGGCCAAGTTCGATGCCGCCTTCACCATCATGACGCTGGAACTGTCCCGGCTGATTCCGGGACTGCTGGAAGCACTGGGCGGAGAAGACCGCTCCGCCATCGTCGAAGAATAATCAGACAGGGGGGGCTACAGGTGCCCCCCCTTCTTCAACCGTTCCTTCTGCCAGTCCTTCTCCGGCTCGTTCAGTACCAGCCGGAGATCCATCACTTCCTCTTCCGGATTGAACTTGATCTCGAAACCCAGATGCTCCGCCAGCTGCAGCATCGGGCGGTTGTCCGGCAATACGTTACCAATCATTTCCATGGTGCCCCGGGCCCGGCAGTATTCAATCATTTTCTGCATCAGCGCCACGCCCAAGCCCTCGCCTTTCATGCGATCGTCTACCATCACGGCAAACTCGCAGCGCAGGTTGTCGGCGTCTGTCCAGGTACGCACGGTGCCCAGGGTTTCCTCACCCTCACCATCCTGCTTCGGGGCGTTGGCGATAAAGACCATTTCCCGGTCGTAGTCGATCTGCACCATCTGGGCCACGTCTTCCCGGGAGAAGTTCTTGCGGTACTGGAAGAAACGGTAGCGGATGGACTCCGGTGACTGGTGTTCGTGGAACTGGCGGTGCGCCGGCTCGTCTTCGGCCAGTACCGGCCGGATAACCACCCGACGGCCGGATTTCGGCAGCACAATCCACTCTTCCAGCTCCTTCGGATAGGGCTGGATTACCGGCTTACCCGGCTTGCTGTCCAGGTTGATGGCAATGTTAACCGCCACCGCACCCTGCTCGTTGAACAGCAGCGGAGAAATTTCCAAACCACGGATCTCGGGAATGTCGATCACGATCTGGGACAGTTTCACCAACGTCTCGGACACCGCCCGGATATCCTCTTCCGGCTTCAGGCTGTGTTCCTTCAGCAACTTGTACATGTAAGTACGGCGCAGCAGCTCACGGGCCAGCACCATGTTCAGGGGCGGCAAGGCAATCTGCCGGTCGGTCATGATGTTTACCTGGGCACCGGCGGCGCCACACACCACCAATGGCCCGAACACATCATCCCGGGTAATGCCCACGCTGAATTCAATTCCGCCCACGTGCTGGTAGGAGTGCTGAACGGCAAAGCCCAGGAAGCCGCTGTCCGGGAAATGCTCCTGGTATTCCTCTTCCAGGAAACGACAGGCATCAATGATGGCCTGCTCGCTGTTGAGCTTCTTTACGGTGCCCTTGTAGCGGCGCTGGGTGGGGCTGAGATCCAGGAACGGATGACACACCTGCTCGTGGATCACGGTTACGTCGATCGGGCGGCGCTCGATGGAGAACATCTCCAGCACTTCTTCCATATCGTCACAGTACATGGTGTCGATGGTGTGCACGCCGTAATCACGGATAACCCGCCGGGCTTCCCGGCTTGATAGATGCTTGCGGCCGTCACGCAGGGCCTTGGCAACCAGGCCGCGGGTATTGGCCCGGTCAGCAAAGTGATCGGTGAAAGATTCCGGCGTTTCTGTCAGCAGCCGCTGTACCCGCTGGTGACGCACGTGCTGCATGAACGCCATCACGGCCTTTTCCGGGTTGAAGAACGAAGGGATACCGGCCCGGTAGAACTCCTCCCGGGAATCCATCACCGTGCTCTGGCCCAGCCAACAGGTGAAAATGTTCAGGCGCGTGCCCTTGGAGGCCTGCACCACGGCATCGGCAATCTGCAGGCTGTCCTGCACCAGGGTTGGCGCGTACATCACCAGCACGTTGGCGACATTCGGGTCCTTCGCCAGGATCTTGATAGCCTGGGCATACAGCTCCGGCGAGGCATCGTAGTTCAGGTCGATGGGATTCTTGCGCGTCCAGTACGGCGGCAATAATTCCGCCAGGGCATCAATACTGCCCGGAGACAGTTCCGCCAGCTCTCCACCCAGGTCCGCCAGCCGGTCTACCGCCAGCACACCCGGCCCTACCCCGTTCCCCATAATCGCCAGGGATTCGCGGCGCAGGGGGCGCATGCGGGTCAGGGTTTCCAGGGCGTCGAACATCTGGCCCAGTCCGTCCACCCGCAGCACACCGGCCCGCTGCAGCATGGCATCGTAGATCGGGTCTGTCCGGCGAATCCCCGCCGGCAGTTGGTGGGAGAACCACTCGGATTCCGGCACCCGGCCGGATTTAACCGCAATTACCGGCTTGGTTCGGGAGGCTACCCGTACCGCCGACATGAAACGGCTGGGGTTTGGAATGCTTTCAATGTGCAGCAGGATGGCGCGGGTCTGGGTATCCTGGGCCAGGTAATCGATCAGGTCGTCATGGTCGATGTCCATGCCGTCGCCGAGGGTCAGGAAGTAGGAAAACCCCACACCCCGGGCAAACGCCCAGTCCAGTACCGAGCTTGCAATGGTGCCGGATTGCCCCACAAAGGCCACCCGGCCGGGAATCGCACCCATGTGGGCGTAGGTGGCATTCAGGTGCCGGGCCGGCACCATCAGCCCGATGGTGTTGGGGCCGAGTACCCGGATACCGGTTTCACGGGCGGCATCCCGCACCGAGTACATCAGCGGCTGCCCCGTCTTACTGTGGGTACGGGACATACCGCCGGTCATCACAATAGCCGTTCGAACGCCCCGCTCGCCCAGCTTGCGTACCATTTTAGGCACGGTGTTGGGCGGCGTACAGATAATGGCGAGATCCGGCGTAAAGTCCAGCTTCGATACCTTCTCGACACAAGGCACCCCGTGCACGTTCTCGTATTCACTCTGGTTGACCACCACCAGCCGACCGGGAAAACCGCCACCCAGAAGGTTACGCAGAACCATACCACCCAGGTTATCTGCCCGTTCGGATGCACCGATCACGACGATAGACTCGGGGTTAAACAGGCTTTCCAGATAGCGGGTACTCAACGCGACTCTCCCAGAGTGATACAACGGGCTTCAGGTTAAAAATCCCAGTAATACAGGATGCTTATCAATGTATACCTTATCTTAGATGGGGATTTCCTGATGTAAATCCGTATCACGCCCATTAGACCAAAGAAATACGACATACTTCGGGTATCCCTGATAACATGGTTTTAATAAGAAGCAGATTCAGGCACAGACTACACGTATGACCACGGCATTCTTTTCCCACGATGACTGCATGAAGCACAACATGGGCCCGGAACACCCGGAAAGCCCTGAGCGCATATCAAGCATCCTGGCCTACCTTGCAGACACCCATCTGCAGGAGGATCTCGACTGGGTAAGACCAGAAGAAATCACCCGCGACCAGCTTCTGACCGTGCATCCCGAAACCTATCTGCAGCAACTGGACCTGATGCAGCCCACCCGTGGCCGCGTTTTTACAGATCCGGACACCGCCATGATGCCAGATACCTTGCACGCGGCGCGCCTGGCCGCAGGTGGCAACGTACAAGCGGTAGACATGGTGATGAGCAGCCAGGTAACCAACGCCTTCGTTTGTGCCCGCCCGCCCGGACACCACGCCGAGCGCACCAAGTCCATGGGGTTCTGCTTCTACAACAACATCGCACTGGCGGCCATGCGCGCCCTCACCTTCCACCACCTGGAGCGGGTGGCCATCATCGACTTCGATGTGCATCAGGGCAATGGCACGGTGGATATCGTCAGTGGCGACGAGCGCATTCTGATGTGCTCCAGCTTCCAGCATCCGTTCTACCCGCACTCCCATGTGCACCGGCAGGCAGACAACATCGTTAATGCCCCCATCGAGGCCAACTGCAGCTCCACCGAGTACCGCAAGATCGTGGAAGCCGCCTGGCTGAAGAAGCTGCAGGATTTCCGGCCCCAACTGGTGCTGATCTCTGCCGGCTTTGATGGCCACAAGAAAGACCCCATGGGCGAGCTGAACCTGGAAACCGAAGACTACCGATGGCTGACCGAAATGCTGGTCAGCGTTGCCCACGACCATGCCAACGACCGGATCATCTCCACCCTGGAAGGCGGGTATCACCTCAAAGCCCTGGCTGAAAGCGTAGCCGCCCACCTGGACGTGCTGAACGCGGTTTACTGACTTCCGCGTGGAACAGGCTGATCAATAGCCGGCACCTTCTGGTATAATCCGCAAAATTTTTGGCTGCCTTGCGGATACTTCCATGACCAGAGAACTGACCATCACCCGCCCGGACGACTGGCACCTGCATGTCCGGGACGGTGCTGTACTGAACAGCGTGGTGCCTGCCACCGCAGCCTGTTTCGGCCGCGCCATCATCATGCCCAACCTGGTGCCTCCGGTAACCGATGCTTCCATGGCCATGGCCTACCGTGAACGCATCCTGGCGGCAGCTGCTGATACCGGCTTCGAGCCGCTGATGACCCTGTACCTGACCGAAAGCACCACCCCGGAAACCATCCGCGAAGCCAAGGCCGCCGGGGTTATCGCTGCCAAGCTCTATCCAGCGGGCGCCACCACCAATTCTGCCTCCGGTGTCACCGATATCCGCAACATCTACCCGGTACTGGAAGCCATGGCCGATTGCGGCATGTTGCTGCTGGTACACGGGGAAGTAACCGATGCCGACATCGATATCTTTGACCGTGAAAAAGTCTTCCTGGAGCGAGTGCTGGCCCCTACCCTGCAGGCATTCCCCCAGCTGAAAGTGGTACTGGAACACATCACCACGGCAGATTCCGCCGAGTTTGTGCGCAGCCACACCGGTGGCAACCTGGCCGCCACCCTGACGCCACAGCACCTGATGTACAACCGCAACCACATGCTGGTGGGCGGCGTTCGGCCACACCTGTACTGCCTGCCCATTCTGAAGCGCAACAAGCACCAGCTGGCGCTGCGTGAAGCGGTTGCCAGTGGCGACCCGCGCTTCTTCCTGGGCACCGATTCCGCACCCCATGCCAGAGACAAGAAAGAAGCCGCCTGCGGCTGTGCCGGCTGTTATTCGGCCTATGGTGCCATCGGCCTGTATGCAGACGTATTCGAAGAGCTGGGCATTCTGGACAAGTTCGAAGCCTTTGCCAGCTTTAACGGCCCCGATTTCTACGGCCTGCCCAGAAACACCGACACCATCACCCTGGTGCGGGAACCCTGGACCATGCCGGAGCAACTGCCCCTGGCCGATGGCACCATCGTGCCCCTGAAAGCCGGTGAAACCGTAAACTGGCGCCTGGCGTAAAACCTTTTCCATTCATTACACGAACACCGGAGTTCGCGTGTCAGAAGAAAACAAACAGCCACACCCTTTGTCCCAACGCTTTCGCGGCTTTCTGCCGGTGGTTGTGGATGTTGAAACCGCAGGCTTCAATCCCGAGCGGGATGCCCTGCTGGAAATTGCCGCCGTACTGCTGACCATGGACGAAGACGGTTGGCTGCGCCGGGGCGAAACCCACGTGCAGCAAATCGATCCGTTCGAAGGCGCCAACCTGGAACAGTCTGCCCTGGATTTCACCGGCATTGATCCGTGGAACCCGGAGCGGGAAGCGGTGCCGGAGCGCGAAGGCCTGAGCGAGATTTTCTCGCCTATCCGCAAGGCGGTAAAAGCCTTCGACTGCAAGCGCGCCGTGCTGGTGGGCCACAACGCCACCTTCGATCACAACTTTGTCTTTGCCGCAGCGCTGCGGGCGGATATCAAGCGCAACCCGTTCCACCCGTTCTCCACCTTCGATACCGCCACACTGGCAGGCCTGGCCTATGGCCACACCGTGCTAGCCCAGGCCTGCAAGCTGGCGGGAATTCCGTTCAGCAACAAGGAAGCCCACTCTGCGGCCTACGATGCCGAAAAAACCGCAGACCTGTTCTGCGGCATCGTCAATCGCTGGAAAGAGCTGGGCGGCTTTCCGCCTCCGCTGATCGAACCGGAAGAAACCCCGGCCAGCTGATCAGCCAAAACGAAAAAACCCGCCGAGGCGGGTTTTTTCATGGCTGGCGTACTGTTACCAGTGCACGCCCCGCATGATGGCGGCAAAGGCCACCTGCTCGGTGGACACCTTCGGCTTCTCTCCGGAATTGCTGCCTGCTGCGGCGGGCGAATCCGGGAACATCCGGTAACCGGTGTTCATGATGATCTCGCCCATTTTCGGCGTCAGGGAATGCAGCACCGAAGCAAACACACCCAGGCGAGTAGCAATGCGCTTGGGCCGGTAAACGATGGCATCTGCCACCATCTGCGCGGCTTCGTCCGGCGTCAGCGTGGGGACCGAATCGTAGATCTTGGTCGGCGCAATCATCGGCGTTTTCACCAGCGGCATATTAATGGTGGTGAACGTAACGTTACGATCTGACCACTCGGCCGCGGCACAGCGACTGAAGGCATCCAGCGCAGACTTCGACGCCACGTAGGCGGAGAAGCGGGGCGCGTTGGTCAGCACACCGATAGAAGAGATATTCACCACGTGCCCGCGACGGCGCTCCAGCATGCCCGGCGCAAAGCCCATGATCAGGCGCACAGATCCGAAATAGTTCAGCTGCATGGTACGCTCGAAATCGTGGAAGCGGTCAAACGACAACGCCAGTGAGCGACGGATAGAACGACCGGCGTTGTTCACCAGCACGTCCACCTGGCCGTGGTTATCCAGCACGGTTTTCACAAAGCGGTCGCAGTCTTCCATGTCGGAGAAGTCGCACTGGTAGGCGTGCACGTTTCCGCCCTTGGCCTCCAGCTGGCCGGCCACTTCATCCAGGGTTTCCTTGGTGCGGGCACCAATCACCAGAATAGCGCCGGCCTCGGCCAGCTTCTCTGCGGTCGCCAGGCCAATACCGGAGGTTGCGCCTGTCACCACACACACCTTGCCTTCCACCGTACCTTTCAGGGTGCGATCCTTGAACAGGTCCGGGTCCAGGTGGCGTTCCCAGTAGTCCCAGATAACCGGGGCGTAGTCCGGCAGGCGCGGCACTTCAATACCGGAGCCCTTCAGCACGCGCTCCAGTTCCCGGGTATCAAAACGGGTCGGGTAGTTGATGAACGACATCACCGAAGCCGGAATGCCCAGATCCTCCAGCACCGCACCGGTAATACGCTTCACCGGAGGCAGGTTCTTGATGCTCTGGCGGATAAACGGCGGAATAAAGCCGAACATCCGGGAGTCGATGCGCATGCCCATACGCGGAGCATGGCCGGCTTCGCAGAAGATATTGAGAATCTCGCCCACTTTGTACGGGTCAGAATCCACCAGGTGGAAACAGTTGCCGTCTTCACCGTCCAGGTGGGCAATGTGATCTAGGGCATTCGCCACAAAGTCCACCGGAACAATATTCAGGCGGCCGCCCTCGATGCCGACCGTCGGCACCCATTGCGGCAGCGCGTGGCGGATCTTCTGAATCATTTTGAAGAAGTAGTATGGCCCGTCGATCTTGTCCATTTCGCCGGTTTTGGAATGGCCGACCACCATGCCAGGGCGGTAGATACGGAACGGCACCTTGCACTCTTCACGCACCACTTTCTCGGATTCGTGCTTGGTGCGCAGGTACGGATGATCCAGCTTTTCCGCTTCTTCAAACATATCTTCGCGGAAAATACCCTTGAACAGGCCGGCAGCGGCAATCGACGAAACGTGGTGGAAATGCTTTGCGCCCATGGCTTCGGCGGCCTGGACAGCAGCCCGGGTGCCTTCAATATTGGTTGCTGCCTGGGCCTCTTCATCGGCGCTCATGTCGTACACAGCGGCCAGGTGGAAGAAGTGATCAACATTCCCCTTCAGGGCTTTCATGGCCTTGGCATCAATGCCGAGATTCTTGCTGGTGAGGTCGCCGATAACCGCCTTTACCCGGCTGTCATCCACACCCCAGCGCTCGCGCAGCTCTGCCAGCTTGTCCTGCGACTGCTCGCGCACCAGAACGTGTACGGTACCGCCCCGGGCCAGCAGTTTTTCTACCAGAAAACGACCGATAAAACCGGTGCCGCCTGTCAGGAAATAATTCATAAATACTCCATCCTGCCTGTTGCTCTGTTATTGTCTGTTCACCAACGAACCATAAGACTAAAGTCTTAGCCTTGTTCCATTCGCGGGCATTCTACTTATTTGCAACCTTCATGTATCGAACTTTTTTAGAGCTTTTACTCTGTAACCCTTTGTTTTTAATAGAGCTATTACTCTAAAAACCGGATAAATCCCACTCAGGGAATGTCCGGAATACCGACACACCAGCTTTTCAGACTAGCACAGGATTCGGTCAACGGCGTCGCAACAGCCGGGTTACCAACGGGCAATGCAAGCGGCCGGCAGCAATGCGATAATCAGGAACTTCCAGCGCATCGGCGCATCCAATCACATCAATCTACCAAGGTTTAGCCAAACAGCATGCAGAACGACAGCCCCAACACCGAACGCTACATCGCCATTGCCCGTGCCTGCCTCAAGGCCATCAACGATACCGCCGCCAACAGTGGCAGCCGGGAAGAGAAAATCGATGCCGTATACCAGGCCATCGACAAGGCGTTCCAGGCCGAGTTTGCAGAGTACCGCCAAGCCACCGCGATTATGGCCACCGTACTCGAACGGATTGCCACCGGTGACCTGGATGCTGAAAAAGCTGCCAGCCTGGCCCGGAAAACCCTGGCCCAGCAGCCGGCGAACACCAAAACCGGTCAGATGCACTGACCCCGGATTTCCCACTGCACTTTCCTCCATAGCACAGTAAAGAGGCCCCATGACTGCCGAACGTTCTCTGTTCCATAGACTGTTCCGTTTCCAGATCCTGGCCCTGCTTTTTCTGGGTTACCTGCTGCTCAGCCCCCTGGCGCTGGCCAGCGTATCGCCCGTTAAAAGCCCCAACGATCCGAACGAATACCGCTACCTGGAACTGGACAACGGCCTTAGAGTGGTACTGGCCTCAGACCCGGCCGCCGACAAAGCGGCTGCCTCCATGAATGTCGCGGTGGGCAGCGGCAACGATCCGGAAGACCGTGAGGGCCTCGCCCATTTTCTGGAGCACATGCTGTTTCTGGGTACCGAAAAATATCCGGACCCGGGCGAATACCAGCAGTTCATCCGCAGCCACGGCGGCAGCCACAACGCCTTCACCGCCTTTGCAGACACCAACTACTTCTTCGACGTGGAAGGAGAATTCCTCGAACCGGCACTGGACCGCTTTGCCCAGCAGTTCTCCCACCCGCTGTTTACGGCGGAGCTGGTGGACCGGGAACGCAACGCGGTGCACTCCGAATACAGCGCCAAGCTGAAAGAAGACGGCCGGCGCCTGCTGTCGGTACGCAAGGCCGCCGGCAACCCGGACCATGCCTTCAGCCAGTTCGCCGTAGGCAACCTGAGCACCCTGGAAAACACCGACGACAACCCCCTGCGGCCAGACCTGATCGAGTTCTGGGAGCAAAACTACTCTGCCAACATCATGACCCTGGCGGTGTATGGTCCCCAGCCGCTGGACGAGCTGGAAACCATGGTTCGCGAGCGTTTTTCCGCCATCGCCAATCGCAACCTGACAGCCAGGACCCACCCGGAACCGCTTTATGACCTGGAGCAACTGCCGGAAAAAGTCACTGCCCAGACCCTCAAAGACAGCCGCAACATGACCCTGTCTTTCCCGATTCCGTCGCAACGGGATAACTACCAGACCAAGCCCGCTTCCTACGTGGCCAACCTGCTCGGCCATGAAGGCCACGGCAGCCTGTTTGATGTGCTCAAGCGAGCCGGGCTGGTGGAAAGCCTGTCTGCCGGATTAGGCATGGACACCGGCGAACACGCCACCCTGGACCTCAGCATGTCTCTGACCCGGGAAGGCCTGGCCCGGCAGGATGACATCCTGGCCCTGAGTTTTCGCTATATCGACAAGGTTCGCAACAAGGGTGTCAGTGAAAACCGCTTTGATGAAATGAAACAGCTGGCAGTGATCGACTTCCGTTTCCGGGAACGCAGTGAACCCATGAGGGAAGCCATGCGCCTGTCCAGCTTGCTGCGGGATTACCCGCCCCGGGATATTCTGAGCGCGCCCTGGCTGATGGAGCGCTACGCCCCTGAACAGTACCAGGCCATTCTGGATCGCCTGACGCCGGACAACCTGATGGTCTGGGTATCTGCCCCGGCCCAGCCGGAAGGCACGCCCCTGTTCACCAACTGGTACGAAACCCCGTGGCAGCGCGAGCCGCTCACCGTGCCCGAAACCACCGATAACCAACTGGCTGCACAGCTGGCCTTGCCCGCCGCCAATCCCTTTGTACCGGAGAACCTCGACCTGGTAGCCGGCAACACCATGGAACATCCGGTAAAACTGGGCGAGCTGGACGGGCTGGATATCTGGTACGCCCGGGACACCCGGTTCAATACTCCGAAAGCCAACGTATTTATCAGCCTGCGCACACCCGCTGCCCGGGCCTCCGCCCGCAGTGAGGTGCTAAGCCAGCTTCTGGTGGATGCCATCAACACCAACCTCAACGCCTGGGCCTACTCCGCCAGCCTGGCGGGGCTGGATTACAGCGTGTACCCGCACCTGCGGGGCATCACCATCCGCGTGGGCGGATATAACGACAAACTGCACAAGCTGGTGAACCGGATCCTGCTGGAGTTTTCCGACCCGCAGTTCACCACCCAGCGATTCAACATCGCTCGCCAGCGGCTGATGGATGGCCTGGAAAACAAGGCCAAGGACCGCCCTGTGCAGCAAACCTCTGAATTCATCCAGACCGCACTGATTGATGGCACCTATCCGGTGGCAGACAAACTGGCGGCTGCCAGGGAAGTCACGCTGGATGAACTCAAAGCCTTCGGCCGGGAACTGGTGCGCCAGACGGACCCGGTTATGCTGGCCCACGGCAATCTGACCGAAGCCTCGGCCCTGAACCTGGCACGGCAGGTAAAAGCCATGGTACTGGACGGCCGGGAACGCACAACGGTGGAGCGCTCCAACATCCGCCAGCTACCGGAAGGCCAGACCCGGGCTGTGCTGGATGTTGCCCACCAGGACACCGGCTATACCCTGTACCTGCAGGGCAACGATACCTCTTATGAAGAGCGGGCCCGCTTCCGCCTGCTGGCACAGATTGTCAGCAGCCCCTTCTATGAAGAGATCCGCACCACCCGCCAGCTCGGCTACATCGTGTACGCCACCGCCTTTGAGATGCTGGAAACACCGGCCCTTGGCCTGGTGGTGCAATCACCGGGAGCGGATGCACAAGCCATTGACCAGGCGGTACAGGCGTTTTCAGCAGACTTTGAAGACCGACTGGCTGAACTGGACGACAACCGCCTGAACCGGGAAAAGCAGGCGGTAATCAGCCAGTTGCTGCAGCAGGATCGCCAGCTGGGTGAAGTCTCTGGCCGCTACTGGCGCGAAATCGACCGTAATAACGAAGACTTCGACAGCCGGGAGCAACTGGCAGACGCCATTAGGAAGGTATCACTCGAAGACCTGCAGAAAACCTACCGCAAGACCCTGCTTGATCGGGAGCGCGCGCTGATGGTCGTTACCAGCAAAGACGGCGAGAACCAGAAGCAGATCCTGGAACAACTGCGCAAGCGGGGGCCTGTGGCCCCTTGAGCCACAAGCCCTTGCCCGCTATCATACCGCCTCTTCTGAAATGCCCCCGTAGCTCATCTGGATAGAGCGATCCCCTCCTAAGGGATAGGTAGCAGGTTCGAGTCCTGCCGGGGGTACCAACTACCCTTCCATCAAGATCCACCAACCTCCACAACCTACCGTTTTTAAACATTTTTTACCTCACCCCTAGTCCATAAACATCCATTGAAATCCATGCTCAGCCACAACCTTTGGGGGTACATTTGGGGGTGCAAACTGAAATACACCCCGTTATAGTAAGTTTTATACCCCCAACCGCTGCAGGATACCCCCAATGGCGACGGACAAGCTGACCGACAGACAGATCAAATCTGCCAGCTTCGAAAAGTACGGCAAACGCACAAAGCTCTCAGATGGTGCAGGCATGTACCTGTATATCCAGCCGTCGGGCAAGTATTGGCGCATGAAATACCGATTCGGCGGCAAAGAAAAAACGTTGGCGCTGGGGGTATACCCAGACGTTCCACTGAAGCTTGCCCGGCAGAGGCGCTCTGACGCAAGAGCATTAATCGCTGACGGCATAGACCCCAATGAGATCAAAAAGCAGGAAAAAGCCGCCGAGCAGGAGAAAAGCGACACCTTTAAGGTTGTTGCGGAAGAATGGCTGAAGCTGAAAAAAGGAGAGCTCTCCGAAGGCACCTTGAGAGTGGCACGCAGAAGGCTGGAAACCTGGGCCTACCCGAAACTCGGCCACTTGCCCGTCGCAGACATCAAGCCTGCCAAAGTTCTGGAAACACTTCGCGAAATCGAGAACCAGGGTAAACACGAGACCGCGCACCGCATCCGTCAGCGCATTGGTGAGATCTACCGGTACGCCATCGCCGAAGGCCGAGCAGAAACAGATCCCACGTCAGCTCTACAGGGTCTACTCAAGACAGTTCCCACACGAAATAGAGCGGCAATTACAACACAGGCCGAACTCGGTTCTCTGTTAAAGGCCATTGAGGCCTACGGTGGCCACGCCTCCACCAGAGCAGCACTGAAGCTAGCCCCTATGCTCTTCTTGCGCCCTGGCGAACTCCGCAATGCTGAGTGGACGGAGATAGATCTCGAATCCGCCACCTGGGTTATCCCGGGAAAACGGATGAAAGGCACGCTCAAAGCAAAACGAGCCGGTCAAGTACCGGATCACATTGTTCCTCTACCGAGGCAGGCTGTGTCAGTACTGAAAGAGCTCCACACAATTACAGGCGGTAAAAATCTGGTATTCGAATCCACCCGCGTCGGCCGCCCCCTCTCTGAAAACACTATCAATGTCGCATTGAGATCGATGGGGTTTGATGGAAACACAATGGTTGGTCACGGCTTTCGTGCTACCGCGTCCACGTTACTTCACGAGCATGGCTGGGACCATCAGGTTATTGAGCTCCAACTCGCACACAAACAGAGAGATCAGGTGGCTGCCGCATACAATCGATCCGCTCGTTTAAAGGACCGGACTATGATGATGCAAGCATGGGCTGACTACCTGGACAAGCTACTCAATCAAGCTTGACCTATTCCCAACCCCGGCTTGAGCCTAGTGAGGTATCTTTTCCTCACTTCGTCCTCTTGCTCGTAGGTAAGGGATACTCGGTCATGGGCGGAAATACCTGCACTTACTTCAAGCTCGCACAACCTCTGAAGCGCCGCTTTCATCTCATTTTCTGATCGCAAAGCCTTCGCCCGCCAGGTAGCCAGCTCCACTTTGAGCTCCTCGTTTTTTCGCCCTAGATAAGATTCTTCAGTCCTCCTCTCAACAGCCGTAACCTTCTTAGAAAACCGTCTCGCCAACTCCTCTTTGTCATCTCGAAGTTCCTCTGCACATTTACGCTTCAGCTCGTCCATTTTCAGGATCAACGACTCGAGCATCGCAACTTTGGTCATATCCTCGTCTTTCGCCAATTTGGCGAGCGCTGAATTGGCGGTCTTAGACAAGTGAAACTGAACAGGCTTCTTCTTCGGGTCTTTTCTCCGATCTCGAGAAGAGTGCGCCCTCTTCATCTTCTCCAAAATGGGGGCATATCCCTTCTCGTCAGCGGCAATGTCTACAATCAAATAGCGAAAGAACGAAGCATCACGATCATTCACCCAAGATGAAGGATAAACGCCTCGCTCCGTCAAATAATTGATCCCCCACTCAACCTCCTTCTCATCTTTCAGATTCAACCAACCAAAATACTGTTTCAGCCAATTCTTCATAGCTTCTCAATGAACCTCGATGGTTAACTCTCCGCCCACACATACTCGCTGCAATTTAAACAGGAATGCTAAGACGTGGAACAAACACATTAAATTAAGCATTACATTAAGTCTAACTACTTAGTCTCTAACAAGTGCTACACTAAGTATAAATTACGAGGTTTTACCTATAGGTATTTTTTAAGACGCTTATTCGGCAAAAGGATTGTATAACGTGCGGCTTTGCATCACTCAAATCTCGGACAGTATAGGACCGGAAACACGTTTTTTCCTTTTAAGATTTTTTATGACAGATGCCTTAGGCCTGCCAGGAGTACTCAGGGTTGAGGACGTTGCCAAAAAATTGGTGATGGGTCGCAGCCAAACGGGAAAGGCGCTAAAGGAGCTGACCGAAGCAAGATATCTGTCAGTAACGCCTGTGGCTCAGCCCGGGAAGGGCCGGCCAAAGAGTCGATACGACGTGACGACTAAGTTGAAGGCAGCGCTAGATGCTTCGAGCACTATCCCATTGCCCCATCACCGGCTCATTGAGAGCTTGATCGCCCCAGATAAAGGTTCAAGCGCTACAGACCGGAGACATCAACTCAAAATTCCATCCCGACTACTGCTTGCAACGCTTCTTGCGCTTTCGGACGAAAAGGGAGTCGTCAGAGATGCAGGCATATCTACCCTAGTTGTTCACACAGGAATGGGACCAGACCGAATTCGGAACCATATTTCCAAACTTCGCGAGCTTGGATACATTCGCCGAGTCGTTCCAGGAGTGTCCAGCAGCAGGTTGTTTGGAACAGTGGGAAGCGCATACATTCTGAATCTGAAGCATGACAGCTACAGAGAGTCTGCATACTCTGGGACCTTATGGCTCATAACACTCAGTGCTGAAGATTATCGCCAACTACCATTCGAGGCTCACAGGCTGGTAAAACTTGCCAGGACATCTGGTGGGAATTCTCTCCAATCACTCTGCCAAACTCAGAGAGGCCTCGAAGATCTTAGGATCGATTACGATCCTAAGAAATTTCACTCATTCGCGTCGCGACTAATTGAGGCCGATCCTTATCGTCTTGCCCCAAGACTTCAGTTCGAGCTGGAAATGACGGCATCGAAGATTTTATCAGAGTTGGGTGAGACGCTTTCTTCAGCCACCCTTACTGTGGACGAACAAATCCAGGAGCAATATTTTGGCGCCTCTGTTGCACCAAAAAAGTTATTTGAGGGCGAGGATGAAGCTCGCACATCACTGCTGAATGTTCTTTATCAGCTCGCCTGGCAGATGGCAAAGGAAAGGCGGGACCTCATAGCTAGCCTCAATAGCCGAGGAACGAGTTATTTACTACATCACCCTCCCGGCAAGCTGAACCCAATGACACAACTTCCGGGCAGCAAATACTTCGCAGTAGAGTCCATTTGCGATGCCACTGAAAAGTCGAGCATCGTTGATATTGCTATCAATCCGGACCAACCTCACCTATCGACCCGTACAGAGTTTAGCCACCATTCGCTTGAAAGCGCCATTTTGCGTCGTTTTGGTCTCGGGTAAGAGCAACCCCAGCATGATCATTCATCCACTCCGGTCCTCTGAGAACATTACACAGCTAGAGCGAGACCTACCGACCCCGACAGACCACCATCCATAGAACGACATCGGCGTCCAATCATTTCTTACAGGGTTTGGCAATACTCTGAACGCAACTGTTTCGGAGAATCCACATGCGAATCCTCAGACTGCAAGATGTCATCAGCTATACCGGTCTCGCCCGTTCGACAATTTACAAATATGTCGATGAGGGCTCTTTCCCAAAACCGGTGCCTCTCGGAGGCCGTTCTGTCGGTTGGGTTGAATCCGAGGTTCAGACATGGATCAAGCACGCCATCCGAAGGCGAGATAACGCCTGAACCAGGAAAGCGTACACAACCCACCAAGTCTTCCATCTAAATATCTATTATTAGGCAACTACTGAACATCCGAAAAACATTACATATCAATACCTAACACCAATAATCCGAAGGGTTTCGTCGCAAAAAAAGCATGATGAAGCCCTATTTCACCATTTCAGTCAGATAAATCCGTATCACCGCATGAGAGCCTAACCAATGACCTTTCTTAACAATAACGACGCGCTTCTTGAACACCTCACCACTCTCAAACGCCAAGCAGAGCAGGTTGGTCGAATCTTACTCAGCAACCCTCTAACTGAAAGCGCGGGTAAACGAATCTTGGAATGCGCTGAACAAGTACTCATCACTCCCCGCGATCAATTTAAAACTAAGCCGATAACGTTCTACTGCCAACATAGACAATGCCCCATTTGCCAATGGCGACGATCAGATAGGGCTCGAGCCAAAATGCACGGGCTCTTTGACGTGAATCCCGGACTTGCCGACGGAAAGTGGCTTTTCCTCACACTTACAGCGAGAAATTGTCAGACGTGGAATCTCCGAGAAACGCTGAAAAGAAGGGCGAAAGCCTTCAAGCGCTTGACGAGAAGGAAGTTCTGGCGAGAAAACGTACTGGGTGCAATTCGCTATACCGAGGTTGATGTCGGGCAGGAAGAGCCCGATACAGCGCACCCGCATTTTCATTGCTTATTGCTAGTTAGGCCCTCTATGTTTGAGGGCAAAAACTACTTGTCAGAAGAGCGGTGGCGCGATGCGTGGGGCCAGGCACTGCAGGAGGGCTATCTACCAAGACTAGAGGTAAAGCGTTTACAGGGCACTCCAGACCAAATCCGCTCCCAAGTCGTTGCAGTTTCTGGCTATTCAACGAAAGCACGAGCCGGAGTACCAGACGCTAGATGGCTGATATCCACTACTCAGCAACTTAAAGGGGAGCGACTCATTCAGACATCGGGAGTATTGAGCGATATTGCGCAGCATCTCAACAGCGAAGACGTAGTCGACGCTGATTGCTCTCCGCCCCTACGGCAAGCGTTGCAGGGACCGACGTTCCGTTGGGACCATCGAAGTGGATATTATTATTCTGTTTGACCGATTCCCCCGTCTTAATCTGATCGCGGATAAAGTAGTCCAGACCAGTATCTACCATAGACCGGGGTAGATACTGGTAGAGCTCAAATCCACTGACTTCAGTTAGGTGCCTCTAGCGCCGGCGCTCTATTCTGCTCACAGTGGATAGCATCTCCTGAAGAGATCTTCTCTTGCTCGGAGTCGATGGAATCACCACCATTTCCCGCGAATCCGGCGAGAACAATTTTCCATGCTTTCGACCCCGTTTGAATATCCAGCCATCACGAACGAGGTGTTTTGTATACAGATTAATGTCCTTATCCGAAGAGAACTTCATACGGTACCTCCGGCTTCATTCGAATACCGAGAGAGAAACCGCTCCGGATTAAAGTTCACCTGCTCAAAAGCTTTCTGAACACCAACCTCCAGAATTGGCTGGCTGTACTTATATCCTGCTGAACATGGCGAGTTCTGGAAAAAGCGACCCTGAGGATCGATCATGATGTAGGACTCAACCATGTCCTGATTGTCCTCAACAACGGCAATCCGGTGATAACGCCAATGGCGCTCCACGAACGACTGAAACTTCTTCTCATTGATGGTCATGGACCGATCTGTAACCGGCAGAGCTCTGAGTATCTTCCACTTATCCGGTTGCAACAGGCTGATCAGATCCGAAAAATCATCCTCCCAGTTCACCCGATTTACCACGGTGTTGAGCTTGATCTTGATTGCAGGGTTTCGTTCTCTAATCGCGTCGACAGCACTCTGCAGCTGCCTGAGATCCAGAAAATCCCCTTTTGAGTTCAGGCGGCCAATGAGCTGATTACTAAGGGCATCGCCCGAATCGATGCTGATACCAAGGACCTCTAAGCCCGACCCGATCCTGCGAGCAATCCGCTCAGTGAGAAGCGACCCATTCGTTATCAGGGAGGCCTTCAGCCCTACCCTACTCGCGAACTTGACGGTCTCTTCGACAACAGAGGGAAACAATAGAGGTTCTCCTCCCGCGATATTCAACCGCGTATTGGCCCAAGCCATTTTCCAGGCCAAAGGATTCCTCGAATTGATCGGATCGAAGAACTCCCGAAGCTCCAACAACAGCTGATGTATCTGATATTCTTGGCGGATCAGATCTTTGACATCTTGATCGCGCTGCCAATGCGCGTAGCAATAACGGCACGAATAGTTGCAGGCTTCGGTCAGATGCCAGTTGATAACTAGCTGTTTCGGATCGTGAGCACTGTAGTACAGCATCGTTGACTCTCCTCGGTTTAACGAAATGAGAGCCAACAATAAATTTAGGTTGGTTGGGTTAGTGGAAAACGCTTTCCCGCCCCATGGATGGAAGCAGTTTTGAGCAATATTCCCTCGAAAGAGTCAGTCCTAGCCTTCATTCGAGACGTATTCCAGGCAGGACCAGCCGACAAAAAAAGAAAAGAGTTCGAGCAACTTCGCAGGCAGAGCAACATCCAGCTCAAGACGACAGAAGATTATGTAGATGAGATTTTGTCCGCTCTCGGCTTGGATGAAGTTGCTCAGTTACAAGCCCGAGAGCTCTTTTTTCGTTGGTCCGAAGTCAATAACTTTCTCGAACGTAACATATGGGTTTCACATTCAATACCCAGACACATCATTTGGCTGATGGCGACACACGTCTACGCTCCAGGCCTTGGCAGGCACCTTGCGTTCTGGGACTCAGTCCAAAAAACTGATCCCGGAATGTCTGGAGGGCGCTTTTGGTTTCTTCCGTCGGTAATGTCGGAAAGCGATGTGAAACTGACAATGCCGGTTACCCAAGTTCTGAATTGGCTTCTAGACTCACTCTCATGTTCGCTGGACGAGCTTGCTCAGGTCCTTTCCAACTCCCTCACCATAACGGGCCGAGAGAAAGATACGGCCGCAGACTTTAGAGCCATTCGTAAAACGCTACGGAACTGGCATGCCGCGACAAGCACCCCTGGAGTCAACAAAATCCTGGAGCTCTTTAACAGCAGACTGAATCTTCCCTTCAACGGCACTTTCGATTGGGATGACAACCAGAGCCTAAACGACAACTTTAACAGAGCAAAGGCTTTCGTAAATCAAAAGGGTCTGTCAGCCAAAGTGTTGAGTATCGAAACCCCGATTCCTGAGGCAACAGTCAAAGAACTCCTGGAAAACCCACAGCCGGGGACCGCAGAGAAAGAGTACTTTTGCTACCACCTTACCCGGCGCTATCACACTCCAGACACGCGAACCATCCGCAAACGTCTTCTCTATGCCAGGGCATTTCAAGCCACGTATTTTAAGCTTGCAGGAGCCATCGGAGTCCCAAAAGAGGCGCAGAAACTACCCAACCCCTCAATCAACCCTGCGATCCAGGTAGTTTCCATTTTTCAGATTGCATACAACCTGACAATTGATAGTTGCAGGAAATCCGAGGATGAGCGAAACGAATACGAGCTGTTCATCAAGTCGATAGAAGAACGATATCCTCTGGAAGCTCACACAACATTTCTGTCGCTGAATAAGCTAAGTGGCAGCCTCCACTCTCTCGCAAATCAATTAAACAAGAGATTAATGTGGTTAGGTCAAGACGATGCCGTTGAGGATGAGCTACCCATGGGCTGCTCCAAAGAGCAATTCGCTGCACTGTACAAGCGAAAGTCTGAACTTTTGATGTCATGCCAGATAGATCATGATGAAAGCCATCGGTTGAATACTGCGACGAAAGATGGCGATTTATATCAAGGTATCAACCGCACTCGAAACTGGCCTGCCCTCAACAGCGTTATTAACTCCAACACAATCTCATTGCCCGTGCGGAGGGCCGCAGCATGGAGAATGGTGGATATAGCAAGCACCGACCTGGAACACGCCTACGGACTCGTTGCTTTGTTATCACAATTGCTAAATGATCCAGATAAACGAAACCGCCCCACGGATGCTCAAGATCTTGCAGATGCTCTGTTCCGCCGAATCAAGCGAACCTCAACAGAGAAAAACCTTAGCCCCGTCATACGCCAGCTCGAAGCGAAACATGAACTAGCGAAAAACCACCTAAAAGAGTCAAAAGCGAAATTCGACCAGGCACTTGATGAGCTGCGTGTTAAAGGCTTCGGAACTTTGCGAGGAGAAGTTGCGAGAGATGCCCTCGCAGTCTTCGCAAGCGGGCTCTATCGGGGTTTCAACTCAGGCGCCTGTGACCAATACACGCTATCGATTATCAACTACGGCGGGCTTGAAACCCCTGCTCCATGGTACCTGCCTTCTACCGAGGAGCTGGCCAATAAAGCAAAAGACTATTTCTGGGAGTGCCTTTATCAGCCCTATGCAGGCGTACCAAGACTCAGTCTCAACGGAGTTCAACCAAGCGATGCATGACCTCAGCGACATTACATCGATTACAAAAATTTGTTCAGGACGCAAAATCGATTTGCCACATGTCGCCGGTATTTACGCGTTTTGGTGGATTGGTAACAGGGAAACGCTTTTAAACTCTAACCGTTCTATTGTTCTTAAAGGTCCCGGAGGGAAAGGCGTCACGGTACGATACGAAAACTGGTGGCCAAAATACTTGAAGTTCCCGTGCCTTTACGTGGGCAAAACCACAAACATTCGTAGGCGATTTTCACTTCATCTGAAAAGGGGATGCCCAGGACAACTACACAAACCCGAGAGAGAAAACCGAAAAGTTGCCCCGAACACCACCTCATGCCAGCTTCGTTGGGGCATTGAGCACATCTTTCCCGATGAGAAACACCCACTAAAAATCATTGAATCGTCAGTGGGTTTCTCTTATCGCACTGATTTTGGAGAGAATGCTGTTGCCGAACGTTTTTTCCAAGAGGACCTTTTAATTGGTACCTGGCGGCCATGGTTCAATATCGACTCAGAGCGATAGCGAATACGCTACGTCTGTGTCAGTCGGCAAAGCGGCAAGGCTTTTCAAAAGTGGCTACTCACCTCAAAAATAGCTCGACTCCTGCAACTGTGTGATGACGTCAAAGGCGAGCTGTTCATCCCTATCAAATGCCGTATCGAGCATTTCGGTGTGTCGTGAATCTGGATAAGCTCCGTGTAAACAGGCTAGCTCCTGTACGAATGGCTCCTCACTACTCATTAAGTCGGAGCCAGGTTTCCACTCTGCAAAATCATTGATTGGAGCCCGATGGCCATCAATCCCATCAAGTCTGAGTCCATTTATAACTAGCATCGCCGCGCCTTGACTTTGCACCTCGCCTAATCGTTCAGCATTGCAACTTATTTGGTACCTCCCGGTCCGGAGTACTTGAGCTGCTGCATTGACGGCATTCGTTCCCAGATTCAAAACCTCGGTCACATCTCTTGTGGCGATTGCTCTGCTGACCCGAGAGATGAGAAATAACTCTGGGTGCTCGTCCAGCTTTCCAGCCATTGCTAGCAGCTGGTCGTCCGGCAGAAGGTAAATCAGTCTGCCGGCAAAATAACGAAGCTTTGGGATCGCCCGTTTTCGTCCAAAGCCACTTGCGGGCACGTGTTCCAAATGGCTATCGAGAGCTTCGGTATAATTACTCCGTGCCAGTAATGCTTGGCGTACCAGGGATGCTACCGAGATTTCCCGAATCCGCCTTCTTGCCCAGCTATATCGACGAGCCCAGTCGTATGTCCGTTCAACAAAAGATGACTCGGCAACGGCGCTTTCGTAATCCAAGAGGGGGAGGCGAATTCCATTGTCTGAAAAAGCCCGATGAAGCTCAGCTTTCAGTCCTGGCTTGTAAAGGAGCAGCTTTTTTATATTCGAGACGAGCTCCATCCAAAGACCGCTATCTGAACTTGAGAAATCATTCTCTCCTTCTAACCAAGTCGAGGCTGAAACCCTAAAGTCTTTATCCCCGGTATGAAGTTCGAGTTCAAGTTCACCCAGCAATTCAGAGAGGCGATGCCTTCCATCCGCGGTTCTGCCCTTCGTACCTGCTATTACAACGTCATCCACGTAACGCCAATAGTGACCCGGAAATTCTGACTCCATCTTTTGGTCGATTTCATCCATTACCAAGTTTGCGACGAAGTGGCTGAAGGCAGGCCCAGTCAAAATCCCCTGCGTCCCCGCACGCTCTGAGATCAAACCATGGTCATGGATTATTCTTTCCCCTAGCTCAATCCAACCCGGCTCAAGGCCCGCCAGCTCACTGCGTTTCTTCCATACTTCCTGAGCCCTATCTATCTTGATTGATGGGTAAAACTTCTTGATATCTGTGTACAAAAGAAAGTCGACGTCATCAGCGTGGCTCGCCGCTGCAATTGATCGATGTCGCTCCCGAAATCCATTAAAGTATGGCTCGAATATGCCGTCTTCCGAGCCATTTTGAGGAAGGCGATAGCTATACACACAAGACCGGGCTTGAAAGGGAGGTTCCGCAGCACATCGATTGATCAGAGCAGCTTCGGCGTACATCTCTGTGGGAGAGGGTATATCTATTCGTCTATGAAGAACTTCCCCCTCATCATCCACCTCCTTGAAATGCTGGGATCCGAAGTAAGGGGCGTTGCTCCGGGTCCGGACCAAATGCGTCGCTATCTCATTCGCCCACCGATCTCTGCGGGCACACCGGTTATTTAGAAAATATCGCAGCCCAACATAGGCTAGCGTATCTCTCCGTCGATACTGGTTGATAGCCCGCAGTGCCAGAGTCTGAGCCCTCATTCCGCACCACCTACTTCCGGCAAATCGAATCGAACAACGGTTAGATTGGAGCGAACGTCATGGTCTTTCAGCGGATGCTTAAACTGACTCGTCGAGGAAGCAAAACCAATATCTTTCGCGTTCCTGCCATTGCCGAAGACGACTTGGAAATTATCCTTGAACCACTTAGTTACTTTGCCCAAAAAGCCGGATTCACTAGTGACATCGTTTTTTCCTGGCTCGATCCAAATTGCTGTACTAAAGATTTCGTCGGTGCTGTGCCTGAAAATCTCTTCGAACTGTGGTTTGGCTTTCTTCCAATTACTACTCGAATTTAGAAAGCCGGAAAAATTGGCCAAAATAACCATTCGGGCAGCTGCGTTTTGAGAGTGGAGGGTCATTTTTCGAACCAAGTTCGTCGTCGAGAATGCATCCAAGGCATTCCAAGGCACTATGTGAGGCTCAATGGTGATAGCCTGATCTGCCAGATCTTTTTTGACACTCTGCAGCATCGAGTTCGCGTAACCTCTGGAGAACTCTGAAATCTCTCCAGCAAGGATCACCACTGTCAGAGGGTTCCTCGGAATACGTTCTTGCTTGCGAAGCTCTGCGAGAGTTGTCAGTACTGTGAGAATGGACGCCCCTGCACCTGCGGGAATATCAGCGATAAAAACGCGATTACCGGAAAACGTTTGATAAAAAGCGTCAGAGATATCATCTAATTTTCCTTTTGGATCGAGCATTAGCATCGATACCCTCGCTGACGAACCGGTGAATCGCCACGTCAGATGATCTTTAGATTCCTTCTCAGTCAAACCACCGATTAACTTTTTTGGCGCAGGTTGTCTGGCCTTATCGAGCAGTCCATGCTTCTTGAGGAGGCCTGTCCATGAAGAAATCAACATGGGAGGCAGGTGAATCATTGAGGATACTGAACACCAGAGCTCTTCCGGTATATCGTAGCGCCCAACAAGCCGTCTTTTACCCCGCTTGAACAATTCCATGCGTACTGCCTTACCTATCCGTTTGTATCCATTAATATCAAGCAGAAGTAGACTGCTTGGAATGAGCGCCAATCACATCCCTAACCTGGCTAGGATCGAACACGGTATCAAAGCACCAGGAACCAAACCCACCTTGCTCGTTAACCGCCTTGATCCATGTATCCATCGCTGCACGCTTGGCCCGGTTCTGCTCTGAATCCTGGCCCTTTACTTCAAGAACCAGAGTCTGTCCGTTCTTAAGTCGAATCAGATAGTCGGGCACAAAGTTACGGGATGAGCCATTCCAGAGATATCGAACTTTAAAGCCGAGATGATCATTTTTAGCCCAAGCCTGAATCGACTCATCCTTCTCACAGATGTCTGCCACCGGTTTTTCCCAGGTACTGTCATACACTACATGGCTGATCTGTGAACGCTCGGTCGGCCGACAGGGTTTGGTAGTCAGCCACGGGCGCATTTGTGAGGTCGCGCCAATAGGCTGTTGCTCATCGAACAACGCCTCCAGGCGCTCAACGTTCTGCTTGCTCACGAAGCGGTTTACATGGGTAACCACGTTGTCCATATTCAAAGCAAACAACAGTCTGCGGCGCACCGGGTCTTGATGCCACAGGCTCGGGATATCGAGTTTGTCTGACTCCAGAAATTGCTCAACAATTCGAATCAGCTGCACCGCCAGATACTGCTTGTCTCCTTCAAAACCGTCGCTACTACTCAGGAACAGCTTTCGTGCAGCCCGGAAGATCAGGTGTTGTAAGCGGAAGTCTTCTACAGCCTTCTCAAGGTCGATCTGAGAGACCTGCGCAAGGTTTGGAATACCAGTCAACGCAGGGGCAATCTCAGCGTTGAGCGGTGTTTGAGCGGGATCCAGGGTCAAAGGCTCCACCTCGCTCCAATCCATCTTCAGTTCAGGTTTCAGAACGGTCTGAACGCGGTCAATATTGGGCCAGCGTATTTCGAAGTGGTTTCTGCCTGGCTCCACTTCAACACGCACACTCGGTTTCGGCGGAGGAGGCGTTTCGCCACCCTCACCGACTTCCTGGAATATCGAAAGCGGCACACCGAACACATTTACGTACTCCGGAATAAACTTACCGCTCTCGTCCATGTCGTGAGCGACACGACGCAAGCCTCGTCCAATCACCTGCTCACAAAGAAGCTGGCTACTAAACGCGCGCAGGCCCATGATGTGAGTTACGTTGGCTGCATCCCAACCTTCGGACAGCATGGCCACCGAAATCACGTTCTCAAGGTTCTGGCCAGGCTTGCCACGCTTCCCTACGGTGTCGACCAACGCCCGAAGTTGGTCTTCTTGTTTCTCCGCCAGCAGGGCCTCTTTCTTGTCTGCGGGCAAACCGGATGCCTCTATAATTTCCTCAAGCCGAGCAACGTAATCTTTATCCTTCGTGATGCTCTCACCACGCTCTGCTTTTTCCAAAACCTTTGAGTCCACACGCAAGGTGGCCTTTGGGTTCTGGGTGCCAGAAATCAGGCAATCACCGCTATTAAAAAAATGCTCAATACGAGAAGCCGTTTCCGTCCGGTTACAGACCGTTAGCAGCACTGGCGGAATGGTATGACCGTTTTCTTCCCAGCTCTTCGCGGTCTCCCTCCAGTCATAGGCCAAAATCGCATAGGCTTTCTGGACCAGATCCGGAAGCGGATCGGTCGGCTGAGCCTTCCTAGCCAGGTCCTGCTTTACAGCGTCATCGCGATACAAATGGTAGAGCTTGCTGGCGTAGGTCTTCGCATCAGGCAATGCATCATCCCGGACCACGATTCGAGGCGTTTTGACCAACCCCGCCTCAATCGCATCGTTCAACCCGAAATCCGAGATAATCCACTCGAAGAGCCCTTTCTCAGTATTCTTTTTGCCGGTGGGAGAAAACGGCGTCGCCGTCACGTCGAAGCAGCGACGAATACGGCGGGTTTTATGAATACGGTCCAGCCCCTCAATCCATCGAGTGGCTTCCTCCAGATCGATCCCCATTTCCTCCGCTTCTTTCTTGCTGACCTTCACTTCAGCTTTCTGGCGGTACGCATGATGGGCTTCATCATTGATGACCAGAATGTCTTTGAAGGAAGCCAGCTTGCCCAATACCCGGCGGGTGAAAGCTTCATCACTTTCCTTACCCTTTTTCACTACAGAACGAGTTTGTTCCTTCAGGGGCATCAGGCTATGCCAGTTCTCGATCACCAACGATACCTGGTTCAGCTTTTGGCGCATGGCTTCGTTAGGGCACAAAACAAACTCGTCGTAGACGTTGCTTTCATTGCCTGGGTTAAGGACCTGAAGTCGACTTTTGACCGTCAGACCAGGGGCCACTACGAAAATGGCTTTGGAGTAACGCTTGTCTTTCGGATAGGTGACGGCATTGAGGGTTTGCCAGGTAATGATCAGAGCCATCAAAGAAGTCTTACCAGACCCGGTGGCCATCTTGTTGCAGATACGCTCCCACGGCCCGCCATCACCTTGGAGGAAGATGCCTTGACGGTATTCCTCCGGAGCCTCCAACCACCAGATCAAGGACTCGATCGCTTCGAGCTGACAATAATAAAACGGGTATGGTCTCGGGCCGCCATTCCAACGTTTTGAGTCGGGATCCCACTCACCTCGGGAATACCAGTGGTTGAGCAACTCCCGGGATACGCTAGTTACGCCAGGCCAACCGGCATCACGCCACTCATCGACTCGCTGGCGGATCCGGTTGACCGTTTCCAGTTCCTCTACCCGTCTGGTGTTGTTGCGGGGGTCATAAAGCTCATAGGCGGCAGGCCTGCGACCCTCAACTACCCCAGCAACCCGACCATTATCGTCCTGAGACCAGTATTGGTTGGGCTTGTCATAAGGTGAATTGATCACCAGGGAATTCGGTTTATCTGCCATGATCCCCTCCTCAATCCAGCCTGATGACTTTCAGTGACTCGATACCCCGATCGTCGACAATCTTGACGGCAATACAGCGATTGTCACCTGGTTCAAAAGGTATAGATTTCGTTCCGTGGAACTTGTCCAACAGTTCTTCATTGAGTTCGGAACGAATATCTTTCTTGAGCTTGTACCAACCATCCTTCTTGCCAGCCATGGGGAAGAAAACCTGACGGGCATAGAGTGATCGGTTGTCGTAATCCGTATCAAGCTGCCACATGGCGATATTCTTCTTGCCGCCAGATTTCAGCTCACCGGTTTTGGTGTCGAAATAGTCGAAGCCATGAACCTCGACCTGCAGTTTACCGCCCTTGACTTCATGCACCTCAATGTCTGGCTGACCCATGAGCCAGAAGGACTGATTACTCGCCCGACCTTTTTTGAGATCTTCCGTAAGCAAGTCTGTATTCATGTGCACTTTGAGCGCCTGAATACCTTTTATATTATCGATATCCTTGGCCGCTTCAGGATCAAAGTTGAAAGCACAAAAAACAAGCATCTTCGGGAGAGGAAAGAGATCGCCCGCTTCACGCATTGCGATCTCTACTTGACGTTGCTCTAGTGCGGTATGTTCTGGTCCAAAGCTCACTGCCACCCGATCACCATTTTCTGCAAGAGAGCCGACAGCGTGAATATAGTGAGCACCTGGTAGCACCTCCAAGTCCAACAATTGGAGTTGTTGTCCACCTTTACCCCGGATACCGGTCTTCAACAGCTCTTCCTGCCATTGGGACTGCCGTGAAGTGGCCCCCGAGCGCGCTACTGCCGCATCGGCTTTCGCCGGCTGCTCAGCTTCATCAAGGCCCAGGACTGTCGCAAACGGCACAGCTTCCACTGTGAACGGCCCCGTGATGCGTAGTTTGTTGCGACTAACTTCTGGTTGGTCGTAAAGGAGCTCTCTACCCGCATGATTTGCAATGCTTTCATCGATACGACGCTTCATCGCCATACGAGTTGAATGAAACTCTTGGAACCAATGCTCAATCCCTGAAAGCTCGCGGCTTTGCCCAGGCTGACTTTGCTCATCAAATTCCCGGAATTCCTCGGGTATCCATTCCGTCGGAAGTTCAAGTGGAACCTCCCACTCTAGCAAACAGTTATTTGCGACTTTTTCTCCCGTGGGGAGGGCATCTTGGGTACCGTTACCCTTTGAAAAATCGAGCTTTACTCCCTTTCTTCCTCCTGTTTTTACCTCAAACCAAGGCAGGCTTTGATCGGAATCATGAAGTTTAGAGTTGAGACCATCTAAAGCAGCAAGAATCTTTGCATGATATTCTTCATAAATATCATCCACTTCCGGATTATTCGCAATCGACTTTAAGGTGATCCTAGGGACAGACTTATAAATAAAGCCGCCTCGTAAGCCTTCTTCCGGGTACTTCAACTCGTAATAATCGAAACTAGAAGTCATTAGCCTTTGCTTTGCCAACGTGATCGAAACACGCGACGTATCGCAGGTTAACCAACGCCTTCCCAATTTTTCCGCAACATACGCTGTAGTACCAGACCCGCAGGTAGGATCAAACACCAGATCTCCTGGATCTGTTGTCATTAAAGCGCATCTTTCGATCACCTTTTCGTTAGTTTGAACAACATACATTTTCCTAGAGCTAGTAAAACCAGCCACACCAGTGTCAGTCCAAACATTCGTTCTAGGAAATGCACAAAAGTCATCGAAATATCGTTTGTACCTTATATTGCTACCCGACTCTATGATTCTTCCAGCCTTAGATAGTCGATACATTCCCAAAGTCGATGTAGACCAATACCTTGCATTAGAAGAGAAAGTAATTCCTTGAAAATCGATAGGTTCGGATAAGCTATAATGAGAAGATGTTAGATCACTTGCCGCAAAAGCCTTTCCTTGCTTCAACTCACTTTCAGAGCACTGAGCGACTCGCGAAATTCTGCCATTATCCAGTTCTACATATGAGTAACCCGAGCTACCCGTAATACCAAACTCTTTTACTTCGTATAATGGCCGATATTTAGTGTGGTTTATATTTTTCGCGTACCACACAACATAATCGTTAACAACTGGTATCAAGCCACTCCCTTGGGAACTTGTTGTAACGTACGCTATTTGCGCAACAAAGTTGGATTCCCCAAAAATCTCATCCATTAGCTCCCGAACATGGTGTAAGTTCTCATCGGATATCTGCACAAATATGCTTCCCGACTCTGCCAGAAGATCTCTAGCCGGTAATAGCCTGTCGCGAAGATAGTTGAGATAAGAATGAACCCCCAACTCCCAAGTATCTCTGAAGGCCTTAATCATTTCTGGCTCTTGAGTAAGATCTTCGTCCTTACGATCTTTTACATCTTTTTTATGAACAAATGGCTGAAAATTTGAGCCGTATTTGATCCCATATGGAGGATCGACGTAAACCATTTGAACCTGCCCCGCCATACCTTCCTTTTGCAGCAGAGAGTTCATGACCAACAACGAATCCCCAGCAATCATGCGGTTACTCATGCTTATAGAAGTCGATGGCATCCCGGAGCGGCAGGTTCTCAAACGGTGCATGAAACAGGTCAGGCTGCAAAGCGGGAGAAGACTTTCCCTTTGCATCTTTAATTCGCTTCTGAACTGCGGCCAAAATTGTGGCCGGATCAATTCGCTCATGAACATGAAGCGAGACGGTATCCACTTCGAAACTGGTGCGCTCCGCTTTACCAGTCCAATTCAGATAGGGAGCCTGCATACGCTTAAGCTCAGAAAGATCCTCTCGCTCCCGTTCCAGGAATTCCTTATCAGCCACCCTTTTGCGAAGATTCGCTACTACCTCACGAATAGCAGCTTCGTTATCAGCCGCCAGCGCATGGTCCAGCCACGTCAACAGATCATCTTTCGCCTGTTTTGCTTCGACCTCTCGGGCGTGTAGCGCGTCTTCAATCAGATCTTCGACTTGCGACCTGCTTGAATCGAATTGCAGCTCCGGAGAGAGGTGCGGGTCATACTGCCAGGTCGCTTTTTGCTCCTCACCGTCAGAATGGGTATCCACCATGCCCACATGCGGGTTGTTCTTCCGCTTCTCGTCATATCGGTACGACAAAACCTGACTGTGCTCTCCCTTTTTCTTTGCCGGCTGGCGAGGCGATTTCGGAGAGGCTGGCTTCTGACTGGAATAGACGAGATCTTCCTGTGAAGGCGCTTGCTGAGCTTGCAACTCAAAACCATCAGGTATCGCCTGCTCGCCTGCGACAGGCTGGTTTAGGAAGGTTGCACCACCGCGTCCACGCCCTTTCCCAATAGCCCCCTCATCGAGGAGCTGGTTTCGAGCCGCGTCAAAATCCTCGTCGCTGATGGCGAGTTGATGGTCGTCGCGAATCTGGTCTTTGAGGCTCATGTTGCCGACGGTTGAGCCATCCTTGGGTAACAAGGAAAGCAACAGGGATTTGATCTGCTCGATATTGGTGCTCATGGAATACTCGCTGCGAATACTTGGTTCCGTCCTCCCCGTCGTTGCGACAGGGCTGGCAAGTGGCCGAGCTGATGGGCTCAGGCTTCGACCACGCTCTCTGGTGTTGTCAGCTGGTAAAAGTAGCAGAAAGGGATATAAACATCAGGTGTTTATCTCATCTACCGAGGGAGCCAGAGATCCTGCCAGTAGCCTTATTGAACGATAACCCACTTAAGGGCACCATCTAGCCTAAAGCTCATCCCTCAACTTGGACCCAGCCCACCTCATGAGATTTGAACCACCGGAACTAAAAATTGATCAGGAATCTCCTTGGTCTGCCAGTGCTTTTCCCCTCAGCGATACAGGGCAGAAATTGACCCATCTCGTTAAAGGGGTGGAGGGCCCGGCGGTCATTTCATTGACCTCGCCGTGGGGGACCGGGAAAACAACGTTCCTCGACATGTGGGCAGCGTCTCTGAAGAAAGATAAGGCGAAAGTAGTCAAATTCAGTGCCTGGGAGGTGGACTACACCCACGATGCGTTAGTCGCGCTGATTCAGGAACTGGGCAGCCAGTTACAAGCTCACCAAGCAAAAAGCCCCAGCTTCGATAAAGTGCGAAATAAAGGTTTGGAGCTCGTGCGAACTGTCACTCCCTTCGCAGTGAAAATAGCTACTAGCGGTCTGATTGATCTAGAAGGTGTCGGCGAGCTGTCGAAGGAGCTGGTCGAGAAGAAACTACAGGCCCACGAGAGCGCCAAAAAGTCTGCAGAAGGTTTTCGAGACTGCCTTCAAAAATACGCGGAAGACCTTCAAGAGGTTGGCAACGAATTCCCGTTGGTTATTATCGTGGACGAACTGGACCGATGCCGACCCAGCTACGCCGTTGAACTTTTGGAATCAATCAAGCATTTCTTTAATGTTCCTGGTGTCGTTTTTGTGATTGGCATCGATGGAGAGCAACTCGGCGAAGCGATCAAAGGACATTATGGTCAGGGCTACGACGGGCATCGATACCTTCGAAAGTTCTTCCATCTTCAACTGCGCCTTCCTGAACCAGATTTAGAAAGTTTCTGCGCAAACCTTCTCAACAAACTAGGCATCAAAGAGGGCTTCGACGGACTGGGCCGCTCGTCCAGAAGCGAAAGCAGCTTCCCTAATGACTTCATTGTCAATCTTGCCCGAACCTACCGGCTCTCACTTCGAGACATTGAACGGTTAATGCTCGAGGCTGGAGCCATACATGCCGCCAATCCTAAGTTCCCGCCAATCCTGGCCGCCCCTATTCTCTGGTTGCTTGTGCAAAGATATGAGAACCCCAGCCTGTTTGATGAAGCCACCTCGAAGAGACTGAATAGCGAGGCTCTCTGGAAACATATCGAAAACGATCGGAAAACACTGTTCAGAGGCTCCGAGGACCTGGAAATCAGGTTTCGAGTTATCTTCACCTATCTGATTGAGGGCAAAGTAGGTGTGGGCCAGCTTCATCGCCGAGCTAAGGAAATAACTGAGGCCGACGGGGCAAAGGCGCCCGACTCGAGGTATTGGGGGCAGATAATCTCCAAATGTCTGCATTTTTTGGAAATCGACAGTCAACGCGATTTTATGGATGACGCCTTATCAACGATGAGCTTACTCGGTTATCGGCGGTTAAATGACATTTACTATTAAGATCTCGGGGAAGTAACTACTACCAGCAGTTCGATTCTCCAAAAGGCAAGTGACATATGACGGGCTTCTAGTTTCTAGAAGCCCGCACCAATCAGCTAGATGCATTCACTTTGCGAAGCAGCCTACTAAAGGTTCTGCTCTTCTAGCTCCTCTTCTTCGGTTTTTCCGCAATCGGCACAAACCTGGCCCCACGATGGGTCATAACCTTGATCTTGAACCACTGGCGAATCTTCTGTTCCGGGAGCCATTGCTTCGTAACAGTCGTCACAAAAGGTTTCTACTGGATACGCCTCGCTAGATTTATCTGAGGTCATATCCCCCTGAATCATACAAGTTCTCATCTCATACCTCGTCTCGTTGAGAGCAGACAAAACGTCATCAAAAGGCTAGCCTAGCGGGACTTTTTCTACCAATGCAAAAAAATTTAGGAGTGGCGATTGAACCGTGGGCGAGCAACCAAGCGATGGTCACCCGCCCTACGTTCAAATTGAAGCCTGGCTGGCTGAATCCAAATTCTCTCTTAATTTCGAGACAGAGGAAGAGCGCAGTTGACTGGGTTCCGGATTGGTCGCCGGAAAAAACTCCTCCACTACTTGCTCCATTTCATCTTCGTCATACTCAAATAGTGCATTACTGAATCCCTTCGCAGCCGCCGCATCCAATGCAGCCTGATCAACGCCTTCATCCCTGACCTGTTTGTCCTTCTCCCTTGCTTCAACCACCGCCTCCTGCAGTGACAAACCCTCCTTGACTACCAGATCCACATAGTAGATCGGCGTCCGATGACTCTGCATCGTGCTTTTTCCTCTCAGCTTCAATTCCAACGGCATGTACGCCAACAGACCACCAGAGACTGCCTGGTAGTAGCTCAGCCTGGCTGCAAGTGTCCGGATGCTGTTATAGCCAGTCGTGCGGAAGATGAAAGTGCCAAGATCATCGTCGTCACCGACCTTCACGTTCAGGCGGCCATACGGCTTGCACAAGCCTCCTTTACCGAACTCGCACAACGTTGGTCCAGGGCATGGCAAAGACTGCACTCCTGATTGCGTCAGGCGCTTACAGGTGTCGCCATTACCAACGCACATGGGTCGCCCGCTCTTGCGGTCGAACATGGTGTACTCAGCCCTTAGATTAAGATCCGCGTCGTTGAAAAGCATGCGCACCGGGATGGTTCGCAGCTTCCCGTTTGAGGCCTCCTTTCTCAGCTTCTGATCCATCGGGTGAAGCACCCAACCGTCCTTTTCCTGGATCTGAGAGGTGATGGTGAATTGATCATCTTTCTGCGGGAGCCGGATACCGTTCTTTTCAGCGACCCGACCAATGCTGATACGCCCCAACACGGGAGGCGTGATGGCTAAACCTTTAATCATGATGACTCTCCTGAAAAAGGACCACGGGGCACTCGTCACGCCCGCGTGGCCAAAGGGGGTTTATGCTTGGATGAGGAATCGACGGCTTCCTGGCTTCGTCAGTGGGTATTGCTCCAGCAGTTCTGGCTGATCCTTCAACAGCTGTTTCACGTTAAGCCCAACGGAATCCTTGCTCCTCTTCCAGCTGACGCTGCCGCTTGGGAAGGTTGCCTTTGAGGCTTCGCCCATCTGGCTCTCGATGCGCTGTCTCAGGTGGGATTCAGTGGATTTGAGGCTTTCCATTTCCGAACGGATGGCCAGCAGCTCGTCGAACGCATCCGACAGATCCTTGCTTTGGCTGAAGTCCAGGGTCTCGCCTCTGTCTACTGGGTACAGATGGCGGAGGGCACGTTCTGCAGAGTCAGTTCCATCGACCGGTGGCGGAGTGTCTGTTTCCACGAGATCCCAGAATTGGCGTTCCAGCACGTACAGTGCCTCGATGAGTTCTTCGTTCCGTTCAACGCGGTAGATCTTCAACTCTTGGCCACACAGAAGAACGCACACGTCCGCCGCCTGTTTGCCGGTGACAGCCAACTGGTGCTGCACCTGGCACTGAATGTAGTCCGGCACGCCCTCTTTCCAGAGTCGTGACCCGAATTCCCCGGCTGTTTTGCACTCGAGGATCTGGACATCGTCATCGGCCACCACGGAGTAATCCAGGTTGGCCAACATCCAGTGCTTTTCTGGATCAGGGTGCTGCAGTACCGCATTCACCCGACGTACCTTCCGGCCCGTTTGCCGGCTGTACTGCTCAGCCACAATCGGCTCCAAAATATGGCCCCAGTAGACCGGTGAGGTGGGGTCGTCAGAGTCCGGTTTTGGTAGGCCAGCATCCCTGCCGGTTTTGACCATCCAGAGTTCCAGTTGGGACTGATAAGGGTTCATGCCGACAGCGGCTGCGGCATCGCTACTGCCAATGCCCTGCTTACGCACCCTCAGCCATTCATCCCTGCTGAGGCCCTTGGTGGAGACCAGGCGCAATGCTGGTCGCTGTTTTTGAATCGTGTTTGCACTCATGCCCATGGTGTTTTCCTCCAGACATAAAAAAGCCCACCGGAGCATCAGGCTCCGATGGGCTTTATGGCGGTTTTGCGATTTGTAGGATTGGCTCATGCCACAAGTGACATGGCCTGCTCCAATGCACGGTTCTTGACGGCGGCACCGGTTCCGAACCAGGCGGAATCAAGCCGGTGGTCGACGGTTTTGGCCCGACGCTGGTGATCGATGAATTCCGTTATCGCATTCAGCAGTCCGTAGGCCGTGCCTTCTGAAGATGCCAGGTTGGCACCCATGCCCTCGCCTTCATACAAACTCAGAGCCTTCGCCATGGAGCGCTCGTTGGTTTTGCCGACGCCAGCACCGGAATCGTCAGTGAACACCTTGAGGAAGTAGTTCCTGGCCTCTGTGGTCTTCACCTTCCGTTCGCTCAGAGTCTTCAGACGGTACATGAAGTCATCCCACGCACTCACCGAAATACCAAGCTGCTTCTTCACCAGATCCGCATCAAAGGCCGTGTTGTGCTTCACCTTGACGGCGGTGGCGGTGGAGCCCTTCAGAGCGACGGCCAGAGTGTTGTTACATACAACACGAATACTCGTGAACTGAGCTGTCGTGGCCATGGTGCCGTCACAGGCGGTGGCCAGCAGCACGTAGGCATTGGTTTGATCGTTGCCCTTGAGCATGCCCGATTGGCCGGTGCGAGCCAGAGCCCACATCTTTCGGCCACCTTTCAGGACACCCGCTGTTTCCAGCTCAAAACCGGAAACCTCAGTCAGATCCCGATAGAACTCAAGGATTTCCTCGGGCTGAACCACCTTGAAGCGATTACCGACGACTGACAGCGGCGCCTTGGTATCCGAACGGTAAAGCACTTTGGAGTCCGGGTAGGACAGGATTTCACCCAGGCTGCCACTGGAATTGGTGACATAGCGGACAGGGCTTTCCTGAATCTGCCAGTCCAGGCCAGCTTGTTTTGCCCAGACCTCCAGGGGTTGATTGGAAGTCAGTTCGTTCCCCAAGCCATGCCAGGGGGTTTGGCCAACGTAGGCCATTTGCTCTATGAGATGAGCCATGGTTGTTCTCCTTGGAATTTGCGAGGGGAATCAGCGGATATCGTCGCGGGCGTCGGGATCGGTACTGAAGGAATAGCCACAATCAAGGCAGCGAAGGTTATCCAGCACACGGTCATCCAGGACATCGCCCAGAATCACACCAGCGGAAGCGCCAGTGGCACCACCCAGCAGCGCACCAATGACGGCACCGCCGATACCACCGACGGTTGCACCTACGGGACCGGCAACGATTCCCAGGGCAGCACCCGCTTGGGCACCGGCCGTGGCAGCCGCATAGCCGCCGTAGGTCCCGGCAGACGCACCAACCACACCAGCGGCCTTCTTGCCATAATTGTTCTTGCCAATCCGTCGCGACAGACAGTTGGGACATTGTTCAGACATTGGGAATTACCTCTGTGAAATGGGAGGGAAGGCACTGTCAGTGCCCTGGTTCACAGAGGTGATATAGGTTTCAAATTTGATGGAATCATGAAACGGATAAAGACGTAGATCCCGTTGTGTCTTGAAGCCGACTGTTCGCACAAAAGCCAACGATAATTCTGTGTCACCCAGAGCTGACTAACCAAAACGAGGACCGAGCTGTGGCGAAAGGCTCCTCTTCAACAACGGTCTACCGGACGGGCTACTCGGCTAAAAGAGCAAGCTGAGGTCGCAAAGCGAACGTTCAGATGGTGCGATAACGCCGGCGCACACTAAGCGTTCGGTGATCCCAAATTGATTCGATGACCACCATCGGGCCAATTAAACCCAGTCAGTAACTTGTAGGTACTCCTCGCACCTTTTGACTGAGAGCGGCTTAGCATATAGATAGCCTTGTCCCGCATCACAGCCAAGGATTCGGAGATGGTTTTCTTGCTCTTTGGTCTCAATTCCCTCGGCCAGTACATCGAGTCCTAGGCTATGTCCCATCTGAATAATCGCTTTGGCAATTGCTCCACTTTCCTGGTCGTTAGGTAAGCCCCGGGTGAATGACTGGTCACTGTGGCCATCACAGCTGGGCTGGGCGATTCTGTATCTCCTGCTCTACAGCAGAGCTTGTGGGAGGGCCAGAATCCCCCTGCAGCTGGATATGCTCAGTCACGAGGCTCGACACATAGAAATCTCAGAGATGAGAATGAGTTGCATCCCATCTCGCTTACACTTACCCGGAGAGAGCTTTAGATAGCTTGGCTTGCCGGGTGGGAAGATTGACCGTTTCAGCTGCGATCATCCGGTCTCCGGAAAAGAGCCAGAATTCACAGGCATTGTCACTCTCTGTGGGACGCCGCTGAATTCGGTCGTATCCAGTGGCGATTCCAATACACTGGACTTTCATGCCGTTGAGATCTGACCAAAAACGAGGAGGAGAGGCAGGCGGAGACGGTTTACCACAAATATGAGCCGCCGCAATTTGTGCTTGAAGCATGGCATTGTGAATAGTTTCTATTCGGATGGGTGTATTGGTGGAAACGTTGACGGCTTTAGCGCAATCTCCGATCGCAAATATGTCAGGGTCAGAGCTACGCATGCCGCTGTCTACTATAATACCACCGTCGCAATCCAGGTTTGCGTCTTGCGCAAGTTCAGCATTGGGGATGGCTCCTATACCGATAACAACGACGTCTGCGGGTTTCGTAGTGCCGTCGGACAAACGGATACCGGAAACTCGGTCTCCCTCAGTGAGAATCTGGTTGACGCTAGCATTGAAGTAGAACATTACGCCGGCGGAGGCCATGCGGTTTCTGACAAAATTACTTGTTAATGGTGACGCTACTCGACACATCGCTCGGCTGTTGGCCTCAAACACAGAGACTTGTTTTCCCTGTAGATTGGCAGCGGAGGCGACTTCAAGCCCGATAACACCCGCGCCGAGAATGGCCACCTTCTCGCATTCCGGGGCTAACAGGGCATTACGTAATGCGGCGGAGTGGTCAAGATTCCTGAGATAGAAAACATTTTTTGCGCTCTCACCAGGTAAATCAATAGGACGTGGCCTCGCTCCTGTTGCCAAAATCAGCGTGTCGTATTTAATTTTCCTGCCGCCTTGAATCACTACTTGCTTTGCCGATCGTTCAAGCGCTATTACTTTACCGCCTTGTTCAAATTCAACTTTGTTGTCCCGAAAGAAATTAGGAGAACGGATCGGAGTTGGCGAGGGCAACTCATCTGAGGTCAAATAGGCTTTGGACAACGGGGGACGCTGGTAAGGCAGCGTGTTTTCCTCGCCCAAAATGGTAATCGTTCCGTCGAATCCATTCTGGCGGAGAGCCTCTGCGGCGGTCAGGCTGGCTATTCCAGCGCCAATGATAACTATTTTTTGCATATTCGCTCGATTCCTCTTTTGTTTTTGTAGCACTATAAAAGTCCGCGCAGTCGAGCTTTGAAGTGGACCCCAAATTTTGGACAGGTGCCTAAGCTCTGATTCATCATCTCCATAAGGAGGAGAATCATGAGCAAGAAACGCAAGCAATACAGCGCATCATTCAAGTCCAAAGTCGCCCTGGCTGCCCTCAAGGGCGACCAGACCACATCCGAAATTGCTGCCCGTTTCCAGATCCACCCCACCATGGTCAGCACCTGGAAGCGCGAACTGCTGGAGAATGCCCCGGGCCTCTTCGAAGGCAAGAAGAAAGCCGGCAAGCAATCCGATGAGCCCAGCACAGACGAACTTTACCGAGAGATTGGCCGACTGACGGTGGAACGCGATTTTTTGTCGCGCAAGCTCGATCAGTAAGCCGTCAACAGCGGTTGGCGATGATCGAGCGTGGTCATCCCCAAGTCAGTCTTTCGCGCCAGTGTGAGCTGCTCAAGCTGAGCCGCTCATCGGTGTACTACGTCCCTCGTGAGCAGTGTCAGGAGGATCTGGATCTGATGTACCTGATTGATCAACAGCACCTGGAAACGCCGTACTATGGCTCTCGCAAGATGCGGGTCCACTTGCAGCACCAGGGCTATCGGGTCAACCGGAAGCGGGTGCAGCGGCTGATGCGCACCATGGGCATTCAGGCGGTGTATCCGCGCCCCAGAACCAGCATTCCGGGCGATGGGCACAAGGTGTACCCGTATCTGCTCACAGGGCTGAAAATCGACCGCCCCAACCAGGTGTGGGCAACAGATATTTCATATATCCCGCTGGCCCGGGGCTTCATGTATCTGGTTGCCATCATCGACTGGTACAGCCGCAAGGTGTTGTCCTGGCGAGTCTCCAACACCATGGACACAGACTTCTGCGTCGATGCACTGGAGGAGGCTCTACAGCGCCACGGAACACCGGAGGTCTTCAACACCGATCAGGGCGTCCAGTTCACCAGCGAGGCCTTCACAAGCGTTCTCAAAGAGCATGGCATCCGGATCAGCATGGACGGCAAAGGCTGCTACCATGACAACATCTTTGTGGAACGGCTCTGGCGCAGCGTCAAACACGAGTGCGTCTACCTCACTGCCTTCGAGGATGGCCGACACTTGAAGCAGGCGCTCCACCGGTACTTCCGGCATTACAATCAGACCCGGTACCACCAAACCCTTGATTACCAAACACCGGATGAGGTGTACTACCAACAACCCATGACCCTGGCAGCTTGAGCCGGGAATACAGCCGGATCAGAGCTTAACTGCACCTTCAGGCTGTCCAACTGATGGGGTCCACCTCA